>CAVVBX010000001.1:0-83479 GCA_963746675.1 uncultured Solirubrobacterales bacterium
AGCTCGGCGAAGCGGCAGACCGCGTTCACGAGCTGCATGTCCGCGACCGTCTTGCAGTCGGCGTCGAGCAGGCGCGGCGCGCACACGAGCACGACGCGGCACTGCGCCCGCGACGTCGCGACGTTGACGCGGTGGCGGTTGAACGCGAAGCCGATCCCGCGCGGCGCGTCCTCGGCGGTCGAGCTCGCCATCGAGATGAGCACGACCGGCGCCTCCTGCCCCTGGAACTTGTCCACGGTTCCGACGCGAACACCGTCGGGCACGCGCTGACTCAGCCGTCGCACCTGCGCGTTGTACGGCGCGACGACGAGGAAGTCGTCCGGCCCGAGCACGCGTACGACGTCGTCGTCGGTGAACGTCGTCCCGAGAAGCGCGCGAATCGTGGCCGCGACCGCGTCCGCCTCCTCCCACGAGGACTGGCTGCGCCCCTCGTGCTCGGGCTGATCGAGGACGAGCCCGTCCCCGGCCGCGAGTGTGCGCCGAGCGCTCACCTCGGCGGGCAGCAGGCGCCCCTCGTAGTACGCCTCGGACGTGAACGCGCAGATCTCCGGGCGCAGGCGCCAGGTGTGCTCGAGGAAGATCCCGCGCTCGGGCGGCACGGTCTCGTGGTCGCCGAGCAGGTGCTGCAGGACCGACACCTTCGCCTCGTCCGGCTGCGCGCCCTGCGAGACCTGCGGCAGCTGGTTCGGGTCGCCGAGGAAGACGAGGTTGCGCGCGACCGAGCCGACCGCCATCGCGTCGGCGAGCGACACCTGACCCGCCTCGTCGACGAAGAGCGTGTCGACGAAGCCCTCGAAGTCCGCGCGCGCGAAGAGCCACGCCGTGCCGGCGACGAGCTGGAGGTCGTCCTCGAGCAGGTCATGCCAGCCGTCGGCGCTGTCGATGAACCGCCCCTCGAAGCGCGACTCCGCGTTGCCGCCCGTCGACTTCTTCCGGCCCTTGAAGACGAAGCCCTGCTCGCGCGCCTCGCGCTCGATCTCCTCGAGGAGCTTGTGGATCGCCTTGTGGCTGAGCGACGTGACGCCGACGCGCTTGCCCGTCGCGCATCAGCGCGACCGCCATCTTCGCCCCCTGCCACGTCTTGCCGGAGCCGGGTGGGCCCTGCACGAAGAGGTAGCTGTCCTCGATCGTGGAGACGGCGTCGACCGGCGTGCAGGTCGAGCCGCGCTCGCGGCGAGCTCGCGCTCGAGCACGGCGCGCACGGCAGGCGCCGCGTCGCCGTCGAGGTACGCGCGAGCGAGCCGCGACAAGCGCCTCGCGCTGCTCCTTGTCGTGGATCGGCTGACCGGGAATGAGCGCGCGCGGCAGCGGCTCGTCGGCACGCTCCTTCGACCGTCGAAGCGTGAGGAGGCCGTGCTCGTCGTCGACCGTGACCGTGTACGTCTTCTCGGTCGCCGGATCGACCGAGTCGCCCGAGATCTTGTGCTCCTGCTCGGGGAACGAGAACGTGTAGACGAACGAGCCCTTGTCCGGCTCCGGCTCGCCGACGAGCTCGAGCCCGCCGATCGTGTCCGTGTCCTCGATCAGCTCGTCCTCGTCGAGCGAGAGGTGGAGGAACCACTCCCACCACTGCGGCTTCGCCTCGCGGCGGTGGTAGTCGAGGAGCTGCGCGAGGAGCCAGGGCGCGTCGCCCTCCTCCGCCGAGCGCGCGAGCAGCGCGTCGCGCAGAACTGCCCGCTCGTGCGGCATCTCCTCCTCGGGCGGCTCGGGCAGGACGGTCGGGCGCCACGGGAGGTTCGGCGGCCGCCGCTGCAGCAGCCACTCGTGGAGCGCGACCGTCGAGCGGCAGTCCTCCTCGTTGTAGGCCTCGATGTCGCGCAGGAGCGAGTCGTCGCCGCTCTCGAGCCACTTCTCGAAGAGGACGGTCGACTCGTCGCCGCCCATGACCTCGGCCGTGCGCACGAACCCGTACAGCGCCTCGATCGCCTTGATCGAGTAGCTCTCCACCGACGCGCGGAGCGCCTGCTTGACGACGCGGTAGAGGTCGACGAGCACGTCGTGGCGCAGGAAGTCGTCCACCTCCTGCTCGCGCGTGCCGTGCTCGCCCATGAGGCGGCGCAGCGCCGTGCGCTCGTAGGCGGCGTAGTGGTAGACGTGCGCGCCGGGATAGCGGCGCCGGCGCTCGACCATCCAGTCGACGAAGCGCTCGAAGATCTCGCGCTCGCCGTCGCGGTCGCGCGCCCACGCGGCCTCGTAGCGCACGGTGCCGTCCTCGTCGCGGTAGCACCAGCCGAACAGGTACTCGAGCCCGCGCGCCGGCTCGTAGAACGGATGCCCCTCGAGGTCGAGCCAGACGTCGCCGAAGTCGGGCTCGGGAAGAAGCCGGAAGCCGCGCCCCTCCTCGTCGGGCAGGTGGTCGACGCGGTGCTCGCCGGTCTCGCGGAAGTGGAGCTGGAGCTCGGCCTGGTGGCGGATCCCCTCGAGCGTCTCCGCCCGCATGCCGTCGACCACGAGCCCGGCTGCCTGGCGGCCGAGCGCGGCCAGCGTCGGAATCCCGTGCTCGGCGAGGTCTTCGGCCTGACTCCGTCGCAGCCCGGCGACGAGGACGAGGTTGTCGTCGTCTCGGAGCTGCTGCTTGCACAGGTTGCGGAAGTCGCAGAGCCCGCAGTGGTCGCACGGCCACGGGTACGTCTCGGGCTCGGTCTCGAGCGCGCCGAGAAACCGCTCGCGCGTGCGCCGGAAGTAGGCCATGTACTCGGCAGTGCGAAACGTCTCGCGCTCGCCCGTGCCGAGCTCGACGTGGAAGTGCTCCGGCAGCTTCCCCTGGATCCGCCCGAGCTGCTCGGAGTAGAAGCAGAGCTGGAGCACGTGCGCGGGCTTGGCCGAGCGCGCGAGCTTCGTGTCGACGGCCTCGTACGTGCCGTCCGGCTGGCGCTCGAGGAAGTCCGCGAACCCGCGCCAGGTGCCGTCGGAGAGGTACGGCTGGTAGATGACCTCCGCCTCGCCGGCGCGAATCGCCTCCTCGGTCAGCCGCCGCGCCTCGTCGGCGTCGAAGCCCTCGTCGTCGTAGGTCGGGATGCGGACGATCGAGCGCCCCTCGGCGACGAGCCGCGCGAGGTACGCCGCCTCGTGCTCGTCGCCCTTGCGGCGGATGAGGTCGCCGTGCGTGTCGTCGACGCGCGGCCGCTCGAGCTCGCCGCGCTGCACCTTCAGGTTCAGGTTCGTCAGGTGCGGGCAGGCGAGGTGCCCCGAGAGATCGGAGGGCGAGAGGAGCAGCGTGCCGTCTGCGTCGAGTCGCATCACTCGGAGTATCAGCGGATCATCGCCGGGCTTACTCCCTAAGATGGCGCGCCGCGCGGATGAGGTCCCAGCGATAGAACAGCATCGAGTGCATCCTCCAGGGCCTGACCTGGGCGCTCGCGTCGCCCAAGTCGCAGGCTGTCGGGAAGTCGGCTGGCTGATCTGACTCAGGCGTCTTCGACCGAAGGGACGCGATCCCTCGTTCAATGTGCGAGCTTGCGAGAAGCCGGCTCCATGCGGAGAGTAAGGCTTGACGGCTTCGTGCGAGACGAGCTGCGCGCGGGCCGACGTTCTTGCCGCGTCGACACGCCGCAATTCGTATCACTGCGGAGAGAGACACTGGCTTAGCGGTTGCGCCGCCGGACTGCGCTCGCCCCGACAGAGGGTGCAACGCTACCGCCGTGAATCCTTGGCCTGATCCACGATGCAATGAGGCTGCGAACCCGACGATCACGGCTGGGTACGCGACGGCGACTCGCTTCGCTCGTGCCCGGCGGAGGGTGCCTGCGGACCGTGAGCTCTCTTCGTCGGGAGCCGGTCCCACTCACGTGGATCGCACCGACGAGCCCACGATCGCCGTGTGCTCAGACGACCGGCGAACCTGTGGCGTGGGCGGCGCGGAGGGCGGTTCTGTACTCCTGCTGCTCGGGACGGTGCTGTACTCAGGCGCGGAGCTTCCGCGCGGCGACGAGCCGGGACGATCTCATGGCGCGTGAACGGTTGGTGGTCGCGATTCACCAACCAGGCACTCGAGCTCGTCAGTTACCACTCCCTCGAACGCGGTGCTTCAGCGCGGCGATTGGCGAGGCGGTCCGCAGCACAATTCGCAGACATCGAGCGTACGGGCCCGGCGACCGTACAACGACCTCTCGACCGTGCGCATCCTCGCAGCTCATCGGAATCGTCATGCACCACTGGCAGCGGTTCGGCGACCTGCTGGGTCGGAGACGGGTCGACTTCACGCAGGCGAACGAGCTCCTCAGGGCGGAATCGCGCGAATGGCAGCGGATCTCTCTGGACGTGAAGCTCGAGATACGGTCGGTCAAGCACTCGGGCGTGACAACTCCCCCAAGCGGCGGCAATAGGTGAGCCCGTCGCCGGCTCGACGGAGGTGGGTGACGACCATCCCGAGTCGACCTCTCGGGCGGTCCTCGCGCTCGGGATCGACGTGATCCCCGGCTGACACGCGACCGCGCGTGACAACGAACGGGACGTTCACGTCGGGATCTTTGGACATCGTCGCGGAGACGACGAGCCAGGCAGTGTCCACCAGCTGCGTGCGCTGCCGAGCCCGATCGCTATGTCGGCGAGCTGAACTGCGAACCGTCTGAGGGGTACCGCTACGCTTCGTCTATCGAGCCGGATCAACCTGCGCACCACGAAGCGTGACGTCCTCCTTCCTTCGGTGGCCAAGGACCCGCTACTCCTCGAGGCACGAGTGACGTGCGTACCGATCGAGGTTGACGGCGCGATCCTCGTGTGGGCGCCACATCGCCCGAGGGCTCAAGAGCAACCACAGATATGTACGGCTTCTCCGCGGTCCTCTCGATCGAGGAGATGCTCTCTGACTTCCGCGAGTGGAGGTCTCCGACCTGGGAGCTCCGGATACAGGAGCTCCGCACGTGGACGAGCCATCTCCTCGACGGACTCTCCGGCACAAACGGTTGAAGGTCAGACCAGAACGGTCGTCAGCTTGCCGACAAGCAGTGGAACGCCGCTGGAACGAATCGACCACCTGCAACACTGAACGGATCGACCAGGAAGTCGCCGGCCGACGGTCTCCCGCCCGAGCCCGGCAAAGCGTCCACGAGGTCGTCAAGCGCCTGTCGATTCTGTTCGACCTTTCGCTGCCGAGTGCCAAGCAACCCGCGCGCAGGGTCTGCGTCGTGCAAGAACTCGTGAACGATGAGAACAGCCTGCGTGGCTTCGCGCCGCCCTGCCTCGATGAGCGTTCCACCGACAGCCGGCAGTAGCTGATATCGGAGACCCCCGACGCGCGCTGAGGGCTCGACACCGTAGGCACCCGGATGGTCATTCTCCACTTCGTCGTCAAGGGGCTCAAGCTCGGAGGCATCGAAGATCGCAGCGACGAGCTCACGAACTCGTTCGGGAAGGCGTGACCTGGGATTGCGACTCTGCCTGAGGTAGTACCTCCCGACCATGTCGTTGCCGAAGGACTCGTCGGCTTTCGCTTCGACGCAGACCACCGTTCTTGTGCCGCCAACGCAACCTTCGAGAACGAGATCATGGTTGCGATGCTCGCCTCCGCAGGTGTCGATCTTGGTGACGAGCTCAGGAGTTCCACGGAGCGCTCGGAACCCAGGTGTGCTGTTGTGTGTCCCGAGAAGCGCGGCAAGTTCACCAGGAATGGCGGGCTCGTTGTCTCGGAACCACGCCTTCGCCAACTCTTTCGCGCTCCGCGCATCAACCCAGTGAAGCTCGCGCTTCTTGCGAGGCGCGTACCGAAGCCACTTGTCAACGCTGGTAATGCACTCTCCGCCCGACCCGAAGATCTCGAGCTTCCCGTGCGACCCGCAGTCGATCGGGATCGCAGGAGTCACAGCCCCGGGGTAGCGGGCAGGTAGCCGCGCGATTGGAAGTACTGGGCAGCTCGCCTGGCGAAGGCGGCAGCCTCAAGCACCTGGTCCTCGAACGACTCTCCAATCAGAACGTCAGCGGCATCGCGAGCGATGCATGGCCAGTCGTAGTGGAGTCCGCACCATACGCCGGTCTCGGGGTCAAGCCTCCAATCGTTGGGCTTCTCCGAGCGCGCTCCGACGGCTGACGATCGCCTGTTCGCGCGTCGCAGCCTGATTGCCGACGAACGCAAAGATGTTCGGCGCATGAGGCGTCTCGCCGCCGGCGGCACCGAGACCGACGCCAACGTCAAATGAGTCCCCGCGCCAGACCTTGTAGATCCACTGCTTCGTAAGACCCGGTGAGTCCGCGTCGCTTGAGCGACGGTCGAGCTTCCGGATGTGCGGATCGAGCTCGTCGAGCAAGGCGTCAACTCGAAGCAACACCCTGTAGCCCTGGTTCCAGGACAACCAGTCGGTTCCAGCGAATGGTTCCGGTTTCACAAGTCCCTCCCGAATCAACAACTGTAGGAAGTCGCCGGCCAGCGTCTCGTCGCCTGGGTCTGCGATTCCACTCGCCATGTCGTGCCACCGTGTCGAGATGAGCAGTGCTTCCGCCCGCGTCGCCCGTGCGTTGAGGTCGGCCGGCACGGACTCTGGCCGCTGCGTGAGCAAGATCAATGCACGCTGCCCCTCCACCTCACCGAGGTAGTCGAGGTAGTCCGAGATCTGTGTTCCGCCGAAGCCGGACGCCCAGCTTGGACTCGACGAGCGTCTTGCCGGCCGGCGTCGTGATCGCGATGTCGGGTCGCTTTCCGCTCGGCAACACGAACTGCGTTTCGATCTCCCATAGGCCCGGCTCCCATTTCAGCCCGAGAGAGCCCAGCCATGTCTCGACCAACTCGGGCTGTTCCTGCCAGAGAAAGGCCAGCATCTCCGTCAGCTGATCCTCGTCCCCTGGCCGACGGCCGATCAGGAAGATGTTCTTCCGGTCCGCCAAGCAGGATTAGCTCTCTTCGAAGCCGTGCTGCTCGAACTTCAGCGTTCGCGCGTTCTCCGTCACGGTGCGCTGAACGTCGTCTGGTACGCCGTCTGGAACGTCCGCCGTGATTTCGAGTTTGACCTCAACGGACGCCGTCATCAGCTGAACGAGGTGCGTGACGATCTCGGTCGCGATGTCGTCGGCCTCACTCGAAACGCGCTGCGGATCCAGCGCCTTGACGCCGTAGAACCGCGTGACGCGTTTCTCGGGCGGGGGCACTGGGCCAGGACCAGGGCCCGGCCCAGGGCCGGGGGCCAGGTCAGGTCCGGGACCAGGTCCTGGGCCAGGCTCGCGTTCGAGCTGCGTATTGGCGACTTCTGACTTGACGACGACACTCGAGCTGTCGACCAATACCGTCTTGGCGAGCCGGCCACGAGTCCGCGGTATCGCTTCGACTCGTCGTCGTAATCGTCCGCGTATGCGAACGTGTCCTGCTCCCACGTGATCTGGGCGACCCGTTCTCGATCGCCTGGATCAGCACGGAGCGATCGCGCAGTCGCGGCAGGTAGAGGTACTGCGCGTGATCGGACCACAGCTGCTGCGTCGGCCACGTGATCACCACGCCACAGCGGCACTGCGTCGAGATCGCGCCGGAGCCGAACCCCGGAGTACGCGGTGATGAGGCCCTTCCTCGGTCTGAAGCTTCTCTCGAACACCGCGACCGCGAGCGGGTCCGAGCCGGCCACACGCGTCTCCTCCCACGTCACCTCCGGGTGACGAGGTCGAGCCGGCAGGACGCAGCAACCAGATCCAGGTCTCGCCGATCCGCTGGCCGAGCCGTGTCCTCCCACTCCTTGAGTCGCGAGTCGACCTGCGCCCGCTGCGCGGAAGTGAGATCCAGCGACTTCACGCTCGTCGGATATCGACCGCCACGCGAGGAGCTGCCGAACACCGTCGTGCAGCTCGCCGAGCCGCGACGGTGTCCGGCGCGAGGAAGACGAGCATGTTTCGATTGAGCCTCGGCCCGCCCGCCCTCGCCTCGAGAACCCGACGTCGAAAGGACCGCGCGGCGCTGTCCTCGTCGCGCGCGGACGTGCGTGTGCTCAGGCCCGAGGACGACGAGTCGAGCTTCAGCTTCATCGGGCACGTCCGCGGCGGAGGAGGGCACGGGATGGACGCGGGCGAACTCGCCACGGTCTTGCTGCTCGTCACGGAGACGTCGTCGAATCTCCTCGTCGACGACGTCGTCCTTCAGCATCGGGCCCGGTCGGCGGCGAGGCGGGTGACGGACGGCTGGAGGGAGTACCAGTAGCGATTTCCGTCGGTGTTGAGGTAGGTCGCGTGACCGGCGAGTCGCCGCAGTGCGTCACCGAAGGTCGCATGCGCCTCGCCGGGCTGGACGCAACCAAGCTTGATTCGGCGATCGTCGATGCCGCGGTTGGCGGCCTCGGTGATCGGCGCCGACCCCATGTAGACGGTGCGCGCAACGCGCCGGATAGCGGAGTAGCGCCCGAAGGTCCCGGGTTCTCGCGATCGAGACGCAGGCGGAAGCGAGTTCTCCCCGTCGACGTCCGTCTCGATGACCGGCGTCCACCCCTCCTCGAGGTAGCGCGTCAGCTCGCGACGACCGTGCCCGCGTCGATCGGGATGGTGCCCGGCGTGATCAGCAGGCTGCGATCGTCGCGCTCCCAGAGCTCGTGGATGACGCACGCCATGAGGCGCAGCACGCCGCGGGTGCGCTGGAAGCGCTCGAGCGTCGACCAGTCGCCGTAGAGGCGGTCGAAGAGCTCGGGGTGGATCGGATACGACGCCGTGAGCCGCCGTTCGTAGTCGGCCTCGCCGCACGTCGGACGGAAACTCGCCGTGGTTGGCTCGGTAGAGCTCACCGAAGGCCTTGCACGACCGCGTCGCGCTCACGCTGCAGATCGGACGGAACGCTTTCGAAGAGCCGCCGACGAACGATCTCGAAGCTCTCGTCCGCGGTCGCCGGCTTCCACGCGCTCTCCATCCGCCCGACGACGTTCTCGAAGCGCGTCCGAGCCTCGCGCCCGCCTTCGCCGCCGATCTCGATGTCCGACGCGGGGATGGAGACGACGAGCATCGCATTCGGCACGTCCTTCGCGGCCTCAGTCAGAGCCTGCGCGAACGTGAACTGCGTGTCGAATGAGCCTGCCGGCAGGCCGTCGACGCCGTAGAGCTGGCGGGCATACGCGACCCACTCGTCGATGAGGACCAGGCATGGCGAGTATGCGCGCGAAGGAGGTCGTCAGCAGCTGCCCAGGGTTGGTGGCGGTTCGATCGGCGTCCGCGACCAGCTCGTAGGCCTCCGACCGCCGAGCTGCCACGCGAGCTCGCCCCACAGCGTCCGGACCTCGACGCCCCGTCTTTCGGGTGAGATCATGCCCGGGACCGATCTTCTGTCCGACGAGCACGGCGATGTTCGAGCGAGGTGGGCACCGAGGCCCTCCTCGGCGAGCATCGACTCGACCCCCGCGAGCTCGGCCGGCGGATATCCGCCAGCGAGGTGGTAGAGGGCAATCAGCGAGTGTGTCTTGCCACCGCCGAAGTTCGTCTGCAGCTCGACGACCGGGTCGCCACCCTCACCTCGAAGGCGCCTGGTCGCGTTGAGCAAGAGCGCGCGAGACCGTCCGTGAGGTACGTGCGGCGGAAGAACTCGTCCGGCTTGCCGTACTCCGACGCCGCTTCGCCTCGCCAGACCTGGTGCAGGTCGGCAGCGAACTCGGCCTGCTGGTAGCGGCCCGAGGCGACGTCCGGGTGCGGAGTGACGACCTCGCGCCACGGCTTCAGGCCCGCCGTCGGCTGGCCCTCGGTTGCGCTCGTTGCCGCCCGCCTCCGCACGGCCCGCGCTTCTTCGGCATAGCGGGTGCGCAGGAGCTCTTGACGCATCTTGTCGACCTGGCTCGCACTCGTCCGAGGCGTTGACCGCATCGAGAAGGAGCTGCGTCGTATCGAGGGCACGAAGCGTCTGCTCAGTCGTGAACTGCTCGTTGTGCGCCCAGCGTTCCGGATCTCCAGCAGTTCCCCGACCCAAGCGCGTCCGCTGTGTCCCAGCGTCTCGTCGAGGCCCTCGCGCCAGTACCGGATCATTGCCGTGAGCAGGAAGTGCGAGTCCGTGCGCGCGTTCTTTGGCGCACGCTTCTCGTAGACGCCGTCCGGCCAGCGCGCGCCGACGCGACTGCTGAGCTGCTGATCGACGAACGGCCCAAGCCCTTGCCCGAGCAGTTGCATCGCAAGCTGTACTCGCTGAGTGTTGGTCGACCGCCACGGTGCTAGACCTCCAGTTCCTGTTGGGCGTGCTCGCCGCCGTGGGAGATCGCCGGCCACGCGACGATGAGTGCGTTGTAGTCGATCGCCTCGTGGGTGAGCCCGCGGCGCTCGCTGATCTCGTAGAGGCGGTACGCGAGATCCCTGGCGGACGAGCCGCGCTCGCCCAGACGTTCGAGGAGCTCGGCCGCAGCTCGCTCGCCGCCCGACGACAAGACCCGCACGAGGTGTTGTGTCGCCTCCCAGATCGTCACCCGGCGGTCACTCGCGGGATCCCACTCCGGGTCGAGCTCGTCGCGCCTGAGAAGACGGAGCCAGCCCGGTCTCGAATCGACGATTCCTGCGGCCAGCAGACCATCGAGCGACGCGTTCTTCGCTCGGAACAGGGTCTCGGCGTCGCCAAACTGGCCTTGCTCTACCAACTGAGCTACGCCGGCGCGGGGCGGATTCTAGATGCCGCCCGCGGCTCGCCGACCGGAGATCCGCGCCTCAGCAGCAGCCGCAGCCGACCTCGACGATGCAGCACTGAGCCTGCCCGTTGCACGAGCAGCAGATATCGGTGCCGAAGCAGCAGAGGCCATCGGCGCACGGAGAGGTGCCGGGCGGGCAGGTGGGGCCCGGGCCCGGACAGACGCCGCCGCCTGCCCTGCAGGGCGTTCCGCCCCCGCCGCCCTGGAGGCTGCCCGACGGGTTCGACGGGCACTGTCCGCAGATGAGCTTGGCGACGCCCAAACCGGCCCAGGTCCCGGCGAGTCCCGCGCTGAGAAACATGAAGTTGTTCGGGAATCAACAGCCGCTTGCCGTTCGGGCCCGCGAACTGGCGCAGCAGCCTCCTCTGATGGTCGTGGAAGTCCTTGTCGGCCGCCTTTTGGCACTGGCACGGCGACTCGCGCATCTGGGTCCGAAGCTCCGAGGCGGCGCGCGCCACCACCGGCGAAGCCAGCGGGGTGGCGGCGACCGCGCTCGCTGCGGCCGCCTTGACCGCGGTCCGGCGGGTGAACGGCCGCTCGCCGTCGGCGGCGCGGACCGAAAAGCGGTCGAACCAGTGGGTCACGTCAGCCCCTCGCGAGCCGCCTCCAGATCCTTGGCGGCGCGCCGGATCCGCTTGCGAGACTTGCGGGCCAGCTTGACGCCCTTCTTGTCGATCCCCTCGTGCAGCGAGTCCTCGAGCGCGGCATAGCCCTGATCGAGCAGGGCGAGCGCAGCGAGCACGTCGGCCTTTGCGGTGCTGGCCGTCTCGACGCCGGCGACCTCGCCGCTGAGGCTCGCGTAGAAGCGACGGATGTCGTCGAGAGCGGCGAAGGCGATCGGCGCCGGCACCCCTCCGTTCCGATCCGGCACATGCCCCATCGCCTTCGTCAGGCGCTTGCCCGATTTCTTCAGTCGCACCGACTCCGCGTCGAGCAGGTCAAGGATCTGTTGCGAGCCGGCGTCGGCCATCAGGAGGCCACCTCGACGACTGGGATCAGGTCGTCGTCGGCCCCGAGCTGCGAGAGCAGCTCGGAGACGCCCTCGGTGCCGAGCGCTGGAGCGTCCGCGAGCCGGCCATCCGTGTCGAGCATCACCGCCCCGGGCATGCCGTTGACGCCCAGCGAGCGCGCGAGCCAGAACTCGTCCTCGAGCAGGACGGTCGTGAGGCCGTGCTCGGTCGCCTTGACCAGGTTGTCGGCGGCGTTGCCGCGGCTGACCATGACAAGCGGCGAGCGGCCGCCCTGATTGCGCTGAAGCCGCCCGATCGCCGGCAGCAGCGGGTCGCAGGCGCCACACTCGGGGTCGCTGAAGACGATCGTCAGCCCGCGGCGCTCGGCGAGCAGCTCGGCCAGCGTGAGCCGGTCGCCGCCGAGCGTTGGAAGATCGAAGTCGGGCGCCGGCTGACCGACCTTGGAGCGAGAGCCGCCAACGTCGAGCCGCTCGCGCAGCGCCTCCACCTCGGCGACCAGCCGACCGTTCTGCTTCAGCAGCTGCCAGGAGAAGGCGAAGTTGGCGGCGACGGCAAGCCCCAGTACCGCGGCGACGACGATCAGCGCTACCTCGGTCCCGCCCAGATCCCCGATCCAGGCCGTCACGCTCGTGCCGGCGTCGCCCCAACCGGCGACCGCGACGAAGAGCGCGAGCGCCATCAGGGCGAGGTTCCGGACCAGGGTCGGCGGCCCGACCGGCCGCGAGCGGAGCTGGCCGAAGCAGTGGCAGTCGGCCTCGGTGCCGCGCACCAGGACGCCGGCGACGGCAACCGAGAAGATCGCGAGCAGCGCCGTCGCGGCGGCGGCGGCCCAGGCCGCGGACGCGGTCGGCACCAGCGCCAGCGCGATCGCCATCTCGAAGACCGGCAGGGCGACCGCCGTGACCCCGATGAGGCGGCTTGGGACCCGAAAGTCCGAGAGCGCGGCCCGCGTACCGGAGAGGTCGAGCAGCTTCGTGACCGCGGCGGTGGCGAAAACCGCCGCGAGCACCAGACGGCCGGCGAGGACTGCTACATCCACGCGGCGAACCTACGCCGCGGCGGACCCGGTGTCAAACCGGGTGGGCTCAGCCCTCGGCGAGCTTGTAGCCGACGCCGCGCACGGTGAGCACGAGCTCGGGGTCCTGGGGATCGCGCTCGATCTTCTGGCGCAGGTTGGAGATGTGGACGTCGCAGGCGCGAACGTCGCCGGAGAACTCCGACTGCCAGAGCTCCTCCATGATCTCGAGGCGGCTGAAGACCTGGCCCGGGCGCTCGGCGAGCAGGCGCAGGACCTGGAACTCCGAGCGGGTCAGGTTGACCGGCTCGCCGCGGACGTGACCAGGTGGCGGGCGAGGTCGATGCGCACGGCGCCGGCGTCGATCGTCTTCGCCTCGCGTCGACCGATCGAGGTGCGGTCGAGCTCGCGGCGGCGCAGCTGGGCGCGCACGCGGCCGATCAGCTCGCGGACCGAGAACGGCTTGGTCACGTAGTCGTCGGCGCCGACCTCGAGCCCGACGACCTTGTCGACCTCGGCGTCCTTGGCGGTCAGCAGGATGATCGGCACCGGGCTGCGGCCGCGCACGTCGCGGCAGATGTCGAGGCCGCTGCGGCCCGGCATCATGATGTCGAGGATCAGCAGGTCGAAGCCGGGCCGTCGCCGCGCCGAGCTTCTCGTCGGCGTCGTCGCCGTCGACGGCGATCGTCACCTCGAAGCCCTCCTGCTCGAGCGCGTAGCCCACCGCGTCGCGGACCGAGGGCTCGTCGTCGGCGACCAGGATCGCGGTCACATCATCGGCCGTCACGCCTACCGGGGTCGTCGCGCCGGCTGTCGCCGGCGCGCAGGCGGACCCAGAAGGTGCTCCCCTCGCCCCTCGACCGAGTCGACGCCGATCTCGCCGCCCATCACGTCGACCATCCGCCTGGCGATCGAGAGGCCGAGGCCGAAGCCCTCCTGCTCGAGCGAGCCCGAGCCGCGGTAGAAGCGCTCGAAGATCCGGTCCACCTCGTCGGCGGCGATCCCGGTCCCGGTGTCGTCGACCTCGATCACGACCTCGTCCTCGATCGCCGCGGCGCGCGCGAAGCGTAACGACGCCGGGGGCGGGGTGTTCTTGAACGCGTTGGTGAGCAGGCCGATCAGCACCTGGCGCAGCAGCACCCGGTCGCCCTCGGCGACGAGGTCGGGCGCGACCTCGATCTCGACCTCGATGCCCTCGGGCGGCGTCGACCGCCTCGGTCGCCTCCTCGATCACGATCGCGACGTCGAGCGCCTCGGTGCTCGCCCTCGCCGATCGCCTCCATCCGCGCCAGCGTGAGCAGCGACTCGGTCAGCCGGCTGACCCGCTCGGCGTCCTCGGAGAGCCGGGCGAGGAAGTGCTCGCGCGCCTCGGGGTCGTCCTTGGCGCCGGCGCGCAGGACCTCGATCGCGCCCGAGATGCCGGCGATCGGGTTGCGCAGCTCGTGGGCGGCGTTGGAGACGAACTCGCGCTCGGCGAGCTCGCGCCGCAGCTCCTCGGTGCGGTCGCGGACCACGGCGAGCACGGCGTCCTCGGCCGGCAGCTGGCGGGCGCCGACGCGTAGACGCGCTCGCCGACTCGCAGGCGCGTCGTCTCGGCGACCGCCGCGCTGCGACGGCCCGCCGCAGCCACGGGACGCAGCGGCGTCGATCGCGCGCCCGTCGTCGCCGATCAGGTCCGCCGGCGGCCGGGTTGGAGAAGCGGACCTCGCCGTCGGGCTCGACGACCATCACCGCCTCGTCGAGCGCGTCGAAGATCGCCGACAGCCGGTCGCGCTCCGAGGACAGGGCGTCGAAGGTCTCCGCGCAGCGCGTCCGCATCGACTCCAGCGCCCGCCCGAGGTCGGTGATCTCGTCGCGGCCGCCGGGCCCTCGAGCGGCTCGTCGAGGTCGCCCTCGGCTGATCCGCGCGGCGCTGTCGGCGAGCCGCTTGACCCGCGAGGTGATCACGCTCGCGATCAGGAACGCCGATCAGGATCGCGACGAAAACGGCGACGCCGAGCGCCGTCAGGCGGTCGCCGCGCGAGCGCGTCGATCGCTGCCTGCACCTCCGTCGGGCGCTCCGACCGGCCGAGGCATGGCCCCGTCGATCACGCCCTCGCGGAAGATCGGCACGGCGACGATCGTCGCGCCATCGGGCAGCTCGATCGACGTACGAGCTCGCCGATCAGCGCCGCCTGAACCGCCTCGGCGCTCGCCGCGCACCGTCGCCAGATGCGACGCCCGCGCGAGGTCTCGGGCGTGCTCAGCAGCCTCCGTCGGCGGGTTGAAGACCCAGGCCGGAGTAGCCCTGGGCTCGGGGATCCGCGGCGAGCGTCGTCGCAGCGGCCTCGTCCGCGGGGCGATTGCCGATCTCGTCGGCGAGGCGGACCGTGCGCCCGACCGCGATCTCGGCGTGCAGCTCGTCGGCGGCGCTCGCTCGCTCGAGCTCGCTGACCAGCAGGTAGGCGAGCGCCGGCGGTGATCACGGCGACGGCGGCGAACGCGAACGCCAGATAGAGGCGGACGCCGAACGGTCGTCGCCGGTACCGAGCGCTGGCCGGCTGCATGGCGGACCGATCGCAGTCGCGACCAGCGTCCCGCTTTCGCCGCCGGGTCAGGTACCGCGAAGCAGGAACTCGAGCCGGAAGACGAGCGCCTCCAGCGCCAGCGTCCTCGTTGACGTTGACCTGCAGGCGCCGCCGCGTGTCCATCGACGAGCTCGGCCGCCGCGGCGGGCGCGCCGCGGATCGACGCCCCCGCGCGTCGCTTCGAGCTCTCGGGCCGCGGTCGGCGTTGAGGACCAGCTCGGCGGCGCCCTCGGCGACCGCGGCCAGGTCGCGCAACCAGGCCGCGATCAGGCCGAGGCCGAGGTCGAGCGCCTCGGTGCGCGCCCGCCGCGAGCGCCCGGCGCGCCGCTTCCTCGGCCTCGCGGGCGCGCCTTCGCGCCGCCGGGCCGTCGCGCTCGCGCCGTCTCCTCGGCCGCCGCGGCGCGCTCGCGCGCCTGCGGCCTCGCTCGCGCTCGCCCGCCGCCTCGGCGGCGCGTCGATCAGCGCCGCCCAGGGCGCTTCGGCCAGCTCGCCCGACCGCACGGCGCTCGCGCAGGCCCTCGGCGGCGGCGCGAAGAGCGCGGCCCTCGTCGGCGAGCAGGAAGGCCGCTCGGCCGACGTCGCCGCCGGCGAGCCTGGCGACCGCCCGGCGCTCGTCCGGATCGGCGCCCGGGTCGACGGCGGCAGCCTCGACGGCATCCGGCGCAAGCGGCGCGAACGGGACCGGCCTGCAGCGCGAGCGCACGGTCTCGAGCAGCGCCGCCGGCTCCGATGTGATCAGGATCAGGTGGGCGAACGGCGGCGGCTCCTCGAGCGTCTTCAGGAGCGCGTTCTGGCTCTCCTCCGCCATCGCCTCGGCGGCCTCGATCACGAACACGCGGCGCTCGCCCTCGAACGGCCGGTAGGCGACCGCGGCGATCACCTGCTCGCGCACGTCGTCGACCAGGTGCTGGTTGCCGGGCGGCGCGCAGCCAGACGAGGTCCGGGTGCGGCGAGGATCGGCCAGCGCCCGGCGCCGGGCCTCGTCGGGGTCCGGCGCGCCCGCGCGCGAGCAGCTCGGCGCGCGAAGCGCCCGCGCCGCGGCGCCCTTGCCGGACCCGGTCGGGCCGGCGAACAGGTAGGCGTGCGAAGGGGTCGGCCGCAGCGCCGCCGCGAGCGCCACCCGCGCAGCGGGCTGGTCCGCGGTCGCGGTCGCGATCGACGCCGGCACCTCGGCCACGGCCTGCTCGCTCGACCGCCGCACCTCGACCAGCCTCGAGCACGCGCGCGTGGACCTCGGCCGCGATCGCCGGTCGCGTCGACGGACCACGATCCGCTCCGGGTGGCGGCGGCGAGTTCGTCGTAGGCGGCCGCGACCCGCTCTGGAGCTCGAGCCCCTCGCCCTCGAAGCGGTCGATCCCGTCGCTCTCGCCCGCGGCCAGGCGCTGCTGGCCGCGCTCGCCGGCGAGCTCGGGGTCGATCCGCAGCAGCACGGTCAGGTCGGGCACGCAGCCGCCGATCGCGAGCGCGTTCAGCATCCTCGACCAGTCTCGGGCCCGAGGCCGCGGGCGACGCCCTGGTAGGCGACGGTCGAGTCGATGAACCGGTCGCAGACGACGTCGCGGCCCGGCCTCGAGCGCCGGGCGCGATCACGCGCGCGCAGAGCTCGGCCCGGGCGGCGCAGAAGAGCAGCAGCTCGGCTCGCGGGTCGAGCTCGATCGAGGCGTCCTTGAGCAGCGTCGCGCATCCGCTCGCCGGCCTCGGTGCCGCCCGGCTCGCGCAGCAGCAGCGTCTCCGGCGCCGAGCGCCTCGGCGAGCAGTCGCGGCCTGGGTCGTCTTGCCCGGAGCGGTCGATGCCCTCGAGGGTGACGAACACTGCCGGCGTGACCCGAGCTCAGCGCTCGGCTGCGACGAGCGGGCGCGCTTGGTGCGCGCCGTGTTCGGCGAGGGCTTGCTTGCGCGGTGCTCGGCCGTCGGCCGCCGCTTGCGCCGCCTCCTGCCCGTCGGCGGACCCGGTCGCCTCGTCGGCCGTCGGCGCCGTTCGCCTTGGCGGCCTCCCGCGCCTCCTTGCGCCGCCTGGCGCTCGGCGCGCTTCTCGCGCATCTCGACCATCGACGGGCAGTCGTCGTTGAGGCAGAGCTTCCAGGGCCGGCCGCGGAAGCCCTTCGACCGTCAGCCGCGGCGTCTCGCCGCAGATCGAGCAGCGCTCCTCGAGCCGCCAGAGCTCGTAGCCGCGGCCGGGCAGCGGGCCGCTGACCGTGCAGGAGTCGGGCGACTCGGGGTCGTCGCGGTTCCAGCCCTCGCAGCCGTACATGCGCTTGCCGCCCTTCAGCTCGATGATCCGCAGGCGGTTCGGCGAGCCGTCCTCGTGCTTGCGCCCCGCCTCCTCGCAGACCTTGCACGGGCCGAGGAACTTGTCCTCGTCCATCCCGGCCCAGATCTCCTTGGCGAGGTCCTCGCGCTTGTCGCTGAGGTCGGTCGTGGTGCGCGTGCAGCATCTCGCGGCTGATCCGCAGCGACCTCGTCCTTGGAGGTCTTCGCCGGCGGCGATCTGGTCCATGTCCTGCTCGAGCTCGGCCGTCATCTCCGGGCGTCGCCATCCGCGGCACGTACTCGTGGAAGGCCTTGTACATGGCGATCCCGGTCTCCGAGGGCTCGGGCGGGTTCGAGAACACGTAGCCGCGGTCGTAGAGCTTCTGGATGATGTCGGCGCGGGTCGCCTTGGTGCCGAGGCCGCGCTCCTCCATCATCTCGACCAGCTTGCCCTGGCTGATCCGCGACGGCGGCTGGGTCTCCTTGTCGACCATCCACGGGTCGCCGTCGAGGTCGAGCTCCTGGCCCTGCTCGAGCTTCGGGATCTCCTCGTCGGCGGAGCGGGCGTAGGTGTAGATCGCGGCGTAGCCGGGGTCGACGACCACCGAGCCGCGGACGAAGTAGGTCTCCGAGCCGGCCTCGATGTCGGCGCGGGTCGACTCGGTGATCATCGGCGGCGCAGAAGGTCGCCAGGAAGCGGCGCACGACCAGCTCGTAGACGCGGCGCTTGGGCCCGTCGAGCGCGTTCGGGTAGACGGCCTGGGTCGGGTAGATCGGCGGGTGGTCGGTCGTCTCCTTCTTGCCGCGGGTCGGCGTCAGCTCGCCGTCGAGCAGGCCGGCCGCGGCCGAGAAGCTCCGGGATCCGGACCAGCGAGCGTGACCAGCTCGCGCGTGTTCAGCGACGCCGGGTAGACGGTGTTGTCGGTGCGCGGGTAGGAGATGAACCCGTCCATGTAGAGGTCCTCGGCGATCCGCATCGCGCCGCGACGGGGTGATGCCGAGCCGGCTCGAGGCGTCGGTGGTGAAGGCGGTCGTGTTGTAGGGGGTCGGCGGCTTGCGCGTGTTCGCGCTTCGACGCGACCTCGGTGACGACGCCGGGGCTCGTCGGTGCCGGCGAGCGCCGCCTCGGCCTCGGCCCGCTCCCAGAACTTGTCGGTCGCGTGGTGGGCCTCGAAGGCGCCGTCGGGGTGCGGCGAACTTGGCGAACACCTCCCAGTAGGGCTTCGGCACGTGGGCGCGGCGCTCGAGCTCGCGCTCGACGATCAGCGCCAGGGTCGGGCTCTGCACGCGGCCGACCGAGAGGAAGTTGGAGCCGAAGCGGCGGGTGGCGAGCGAGACGGCGCGGGTCAGCGTCGCGCCCCAGATCAGGTCGATGTCCTGGCGGGTCGGCGCCCGCGTAGGCGAGGTCGTAGGAGAGCTCGTCGAGCTCGGAGAAGGCGCGCTCGATCTCGTCCTTGGTGAGCGCCGAGTAGCGGGCGCGCGCGATCGGCGGGCGCGCCTCGAGCTCGGCGCCGTCGACCCCGGGGTTGACCTCGAGGATCTGCTCCAGCGCCTCGAGGCCGATCAGCTCGCCCTCGCGGTCGTAGTCGGTGGCGATCACGATCGCGTCGGCGTCCTTGGCCAGCTTGCGGACGGCCTTGACGACGTTCTTGTCGGTCGGCTCCTTGATCAGCTCGGCGTCGATCAGCGTCGTGCAGGTCGGTCTCCTGCCAGTTCGAGTAGCCCTCCGGGAAGGCGGGGTTCATCACGTGGCCCTTGAGGCCGACGGTCATCTGCTCGCCCTCGGCGTCGGACCAGGTGTAGAACGGCACCTTGTAGGTGGCGTCGGCCTTCGCCTCGCCGCCGCTGAGGATCTCGGCGATCTTCTTCGCCGAGTTGTTCTTCTCGGTGACGATCAGCCGCATCGGGGTCGTCGAGAGTAGCAGGGGGTCCCGGAGAGCGGCCGGCGGCGGGGAGCAGGCTGTATCGGCGCCGAGGCGTCGGGCCGCGCCGACAGCCCGGCGGCCCCTGCTCTACGCTTCGGGCGATGCCCGCCCAGGCTTATCGCCGGCAAGGAATGCGTCTGCCAGCTGCGCAGGGGAATCTGCGACCAGTCGTGCGTGCGCGGGATGCTCGAGACCCCTCTCTACATCGCCTGCCTGCGCCTCGAAGGCCGCCGCTGCCTGGTCGTCGGCGGCGGCGAGGTCGGGCTCGAGAAGGTCGAGGGGCTGCTCGCCTGCGACGGCGACGTGACCCTGATCGCGCCCGAGGCGGTCGCCGAGCTCGAGGCCTACGCGCGCGAGGGCTCGATCCGCTGGGAGCGCGCGAGTTCGCCGAGGCGGACCTCGAGGGCACGTTCATCGCGATCGCCGCCACCGACGACACCGACGTCAACATCGCCGTCTACGAGGCAGGCCGAGCGCCGGGCGATGCTGGTCAACGTCGTCGACGTGCCGCCGCTCTGCAACTTCATCCTCCCGGCGATCGTCCGCACCGGCCCGCTGGCGATCGCGATCTCGACCGCCGGCGCCTCGCCGGCGCTCGCCAAGCGGATGAAGCGCGAGATCTCCGAGCAGTTCGGCGAGCCCTACGCGCGGCTCGCGGTGATCCTCAACGACGCCCGCGGCTGGGCCAAGGCGACCCTGCCGACCTACCAGGACCGCAAGGCAGTTCTTCGAGGGGATCGTCAACGGCGATCCCGACCCGGTCGAGCTGGTCCGCGACGGCCGCGAGCGCGAGGTGCTCGAGCTGATCGAGGCGGCGAAGCGGCGCACGCCGAGGCCGCGCGCCGAGCGCCTGAGTCAAGGCCGCGGGCTCAGGCCGGGAGCGCGAACAGCGCGATCGCCGCGAAGTGCGCCGCGGCCGCAGCGATCACGAGCACGTGGAAGATCTCGTGGTAGCCGAACACCGCGGGACTCGGGTCGGGGCGGCCGACCGCGTAGATGATCGCGCCGGTGACATATAGCGACCCGCCGGCAGCGATCAGCAGGCCGGCGACGATCCCGCCTCTACGAGGATCGCCGGGAAGCCGATCGCGCCGATCATCCCGACTCCCACGTAGACCGCCGCCGAGACCCACTTCGGCGACGTCGATCCAGACGAGCTCGACGATCGTCCCGGCCACCGCGCCCGCCCAGACGGCGATCAGCATCGCGGCCGACAGCGGCGGTTCGAGCACGAGCAGGGCGAAGGGAGTCACGGTGCCGGCGATCAGGAAGAAGATCATCGTGTGGTCGAGGCGGCGCATCCAGCGGCGCGCCTCGGGACGCTTCCAGTCGACCCGGTGATAGAGGGCGCTGACTCCGAACAGCGCCGAGAGGCTGACGGCGTAGATTGCCACGGCCAGGGTCGCCTCGAATCCCTTGGCGAGCACGATCAGGGCGCCGCCGAGGACCAGCGAGGCGAAGAACGCGTACTCGTGGGAGACCCCGCGCAGGCGCGGCTTCACCTTCGCCATCTGCTCGGCCGCGACGGCCTTCGCGTCGGCGACCCTCTCGGTCGCGGTCTCGCGGGCGTCCGCCATCCGCTCGGCGGCGGCATCGCGGGCATCGGCGACCCGCTCGATCGCCGCATCTCGCCGCTCACCCATGGCCTCGAACGCCGACTCTCGGCGTTCGTTGAAGCGCTGGCGCGGACTCATCTCGACCACCCTCCGTTCACTCCTGCGAGGGTAGCCGACCTACAATCCCGCGTGTGTACAGCTGGGCCGAGCAGAAATCCGGGCAACTCGAGCTGACGGTCGAGGACGAGACCCTCGAGGGAGTGTTCGTCGAGTCGCTGGTCGCGCTCGGGGACCTGCTCACCGAGGAGCGCGGCGGCGAGCCGCTCGAACATCGGATCGACGTAACCGCCGACGACCGGGCGGACCTGCTCGCGCGCTGGCTCGAGGAGCTGATCCGTCTCGCCGAGGTGGACGGGTTCGTTCCCGAGCGGGTGGTGGATATGTTCGTCGACGAAGGCCGGGCGGTCGCACTCGTCTTCGGCCAGCGGCTCGAACCCCAGACCGCCGTCAAGGCGGTCCGCGATCGCCGGCTCGAGCAGCGCGGCGCCGAGCACGGCTGGCGGGCACGGGTCCTGCTCGAGACCTGAGCGCTACTCCGCGCAGATGTCCGCCTCGACCGCCGAGCTCGCCCGGATCAGGTCGCGCGGGTCGAGCAGCAGCGAGTGCTCGTGGTCGCCCCCGTTGCAGAGCACGCGCTCGTGGTCGAGCAGGCGCCGGTCGACGATCTCGGCGGCGGGCAGCATCTCGCCCAGCGGCGGGATCGCGCCCAGTTCGAAGCCGGGGAACTCGGTCGCCATCTCCTCCTCGCTCGCCAGCCGCAGCTCCTTGCCGGCCTCGAGCAGCGCGCGCAGCTTGTGCAGGTCGAGCCGTTGCGATGCGGGCACGACCGCGAGCCGGAAGCCCTCCGGGTCGCGCAGCAGCACGGCCTTGGCGGCGTTGGCCGGCGTCATGCCGGCCGCGCGGGCCTCGGCGGCGGCGCTGTAGCCGGGCGGATGCTCGATCACCTCGTAGGGGATCCCGAGCTCGTCGAGGTGGGCGGTCACGAGGCCGATCCCGGCACCGGGGCCCGACTGCTGCGTCATCCTGAAAACCTCCTCGTCGCGGACTCGGACACCCAGACTACGACCGTCGCCGGGGCGCCGCATCCGCAGCGACTACGACGCTATATCTAGTGCTCCTTGAGAAGGAGAACGCCAGTGATAGTAGAATGTCTCTGTCATGGACTGCCCCCGTTGCCATTGCGCCACCCGCGTGGTCGAGAGTCGTCGCGCCGACGACGGGCGCGGCGATCCGCCGCCGACGAGAGTGCTCGGCTGCGGCCACGCGGTTCACCACCTAGGAGCGCGGCGCACGGAGCCGATCTACGTCCGCAAGCGCGACGGCGAGCGCCAGCGGTTCGACCGCGCCAAGCTGCGGGCGGCGCTCCTGCGAGCCGACCCACAAGCGGCCGGTCGACCCCACCGACGTCGAGGCGCTCGTCGACCGGGTCGAGCTCGCGATCGCGCCGGCCGGCGGCGAGCTGCCCGCCGAGCGGTCGGCGAGCTCTGCCTCGAGGGCCTCGAGCGAGCTCGACCGGGTCGCGTATCTGCAGTTCTCTCGGGACGATGCCGGCACCGAACCCGGATTTTGCGGAGTCGTCGGGAGCCGGTTCCGTCCGCGGCAGCTCGCGAGAGTGCATGGTTCCGCCGCTGAAGCGGGCTGAGAGATCTCGAAGAGTCAGGTCAAGAGGGAGAAGAGGATGGCGAAAAGTCGCTGCAAGCACGACGATCTGAGGCCAGGGGGACTGACCTGCGAACGTCGTCACACGACCCCCGGCGTCCATCCTTTCGACGAGGTCGAGTGGGAGCTGCGCGACGCGGTGATCGGCGACCCGGACGACCCGGCGTTCGAGCAGCGCGGCGTCGAGTTCCCGAGCACTCTGGTCGCAGAACGCGACCAACATCGTCGCCCAGAAGTACTTCCGCGGCCGGCTCGGCTCCGCCCGAGCGCGAGCGCTCGGTTACGCAGATGATCTCGCGCGTCGCCGGGACGATCGCCGACTGGGGGCGTGACGGCGGCTACTTCGCCTCCGGCGAGGACGCCGACGCTTTCGAGGCCGAGCTGACCCACATCCTCCTGCACCAGAAGGCCGCCTTCAACAGCCCGGTCTGGTTCAACGTCGGCTTCGAGGAGCACCCGCAGTGCTCGGCCTGCTTCATCCTCCGCGTCGAGGACACGATGGAGTCGATCCTCGACTGGAACACCAAGGAGGGGATGATCTTCCGCGGCGGCTCGGGCTCGGGGATCAACCTGTCCAACATCCGCGGCTCGGTCGAGCACCTCTCCAAGGGCGGGCTCGCCTCCGGGCCCGGTCAGCTTCATGCGCGGCGCCGACGCCTGGGCGGGGACGATCAAGTCCGGCGGCAAGACGCGGCGGGCGGCGAAGATGGTCGTCCTCGACGTCGACCATCCCGACATCGAGGACTTCATCTGGTGCAAGGCCAACGAGGAGGAGAAGGCGGCGGCGCTGCGCGACGCCGGCTTCGACATGTCGATCGACGGCGACGGGCTTCACCTCGATCCAGTACCAGAACGCGAACAACTCGGTCCGGGTCACGGACGAGTTCATGGCGGCGGTCGAGGCCGACGCCGACTGGGAGCCTGATCGCCCGCAACGACCGGCGAGACGACGAAGACGCTGCCGGCGCGCGAGCTGCATGCGCTCAGATCGCCGACGCCGCCTGGCGCTGCGCCGATCCGGGCGTCCAGTACGACACCACGATCAACCGCTGGCACACCTGCCCGGAGTCGGGGCGGATCAACGCCTCGAATCCGTGCTCGGAGTACATGCACGTCGACGACTCGGCCTGCAATCTGGCCTCGCTCAACCTGATGAAGTTCCGCCGCGACGACGGCTCCTTCGACACCGAGGAGTTCGCGCACGCGGTCGACATCGTCTTCCTCGGCCCAGGAGATCGTCGTCGGACCCTCGAGCTACCCGACCGAGCAGATCGGCGACAACGCGCGCGCCTTCCGCCAGCTCGGGCTCGGCTACGCGAACCTCGGCGCCCTGCTGATGTCCGACGGCGTCCCCTACGACTCCGACGAGGGGCGCAACATCGCCGCCGCGATCACCGCGCTGATGACCGGGCGGGGCTATCGCAAGTCGGCCGAGATCGCCGCGGCGGTCGGCCCCTACGACGAGTACGCGCAAGAACCGCGAGGCCCACAACGCGGTCATGCGGATGCACCGCGACGCCTCCTATGAGATCGACGACCGACGGCGTCAAGGGCGAGCTGCGTCGAGGCGGCGCAGCGAAGCTGGGACGAGGCGGTCGAGCTCGGCGACGAGCACGGGTACCGCAACGCCCAGGCCACGGTGCTCGCCCCGACCGGGACGATCAGCTTCCTGATGGACTGCGACACGACCGGGATCGAGCCCGACTTCTCGCTGGTCAAGTTCAAGGAGCTGGTCGGCGGCGGGCAGATGACGATCGTCAACCGCACCGTGCCGATGGCGCTCGAGACGCTCGGCTACTCGCCGCAGCAGATCGAGCAGATCGAGGCCTACATCAACGAGAACAGCACGATCGTCGGCGCACCCGAGCTGGCGGACGAGCACCTGCCGGTGTTCGACGTCGCCGTCGGCGAGCGGGCGATCTCGCACATGGGCCACATCGAGATGATGGCCGCGGCGCAGCCGTTCCTCTCCGGGGCGATCTCGAAGACGGTCAACCTGCCGCAGACGGCGACCGTCGACGACATCGCCGACGCCTACACCCAGGGCCACAAGCACGGGCTCAAGGCGCTGGCGATCTACCGCGACGGCTCGAAGACCGCGCAGGCGCTGCGCACCGACGCCCAGGACGAGGCGGAGCGCGACGCCGAGGACGCCGAGACGGCGGCGCCGGTGCGCCGCCGGATGCCGCGCGAGCGCGAGTCGATCACCCACAAGTTCTCGATCGCCGGCCACGAGGGCTACATCACCGCCGGCAAGTACGAGGACGGCTCGATCGGCGAGATCTTCCTCACCGACATCGGCAAGGAGGGCTCGACCCTGCGCGGGATGCTGAACGCGTTCGCGACCGCGATCTCGATCGGGCTCCAGTACGGGGTGCCGCTGGAGACGTTCGTGAAGAAGTTCAGCTACATGCGCTTCGACCCCGAGGGGATCACCGGCAACCCGGAGATCCCGTTCGCGAAGTCGATGCCCGACTACATCATGCGCTGGCTCGGCAGCCGCTTCATCGACGACCTCGACGAGCTCGAGGACCTCGGCATCCTCACCCCCGAGGTGCGGGCCCGCAAGGAGGCCCAGCTGGCGATCTTCACCGACGACACCGCCGCGCCGGCGAACGACGGCAGCGGCAACGGGAACGGCAACGGCTCGGCCGACCCGCAGGCGCTCGCCGAGCCCACGGTCCAGCCTGCCGCGGCCGCGCTCACCGACAGCCCGCCGGTGGTCCCGGCGCGAATGGCGGGCGGCGACCTCGGCCCCGCCTGCGAGCAGTGCGGCGGGATGATGCAGCGCACCGGCTCCTGTTACACCTGCTCGAGCTGCGGCAACAACACCGGCTGCGGCTGAGCCGGAACGCGGCTTGTCCCGCGAGCGTAAGCCCTAGCCCGACAGCTTCACGTTCAGCTTCTCGGAGTCGACGTTGCCGGCCTCGTCGCTGAGCTCCAGCCTGAGCTTGGCGGTCGCCCGGCCCCGCTCGAGGGCCTTGACGATCTCATGCTCGGCCCGCTTTCGCTTCGGGCGCAGCTTCAGGGCCTTGGTCTGGCCGGCAGCCAGCTGGACGGTCTTCGGCTTCAGTCGGTAGGAGGGGTTGAGCAAGATCTTGCCCGTGACCTGGGCGCTGAGCGCCTCCTTGGCCTTGATCTTGAGCTTGACCTGGATCTTGTGTCCGGTTTGTCTCTGCACTCGCCTCGCCTTCGCCGCCGCGGCGACAGTCGTGTCCTTGATCGTCAGGCCGTCGACCGCCAAAGCGTCCGCGCTGACGCCGGTGATGAAGTTCTCGTCGACGTTGGTGCCGTCGAGGTCGGCGCGGCCGATCACGCCCGCGGCCACATTCTTCGTCCAGTAGACGTGGCCGGAGTCGACCGCGACACTCCCGACGTAGGGAGCGGGAATGAAGTTCTCGTCGACGTTGGTGCCGTCGAGGTCGGCGCGGCCGATCGTGTCGGTGGCGAAATTCCCCCAGTAGATGTGGTCGGCATCGACCGCGACGCCCTCCTTGCCGGTGTCGCCGGTGATCAGGCCCTCGTCGACGTTCGTGCCGCCGAGGTCGGCGCGGCCGACCGCGCCCGGAAAGAAGTTCGTCCAGTAGACATGGCCGGCATCGACCGCGATGCCGGCCAGGCTCTCCGGGCCAGGAATGAAGCTCGGGTCGACGTTCGTGCCGTCGAGGTTGGCGCGGGCGATCGAGCCCGGGTTCGTCGGCGTGGCCGGGATCGTCCAGTAGATATGGCCGGAGTCGACGGCGATGCCCTCTCCCACCGGTAGATCGAAGTTGAGGACGATGAAGTCCCGTCGACGTGGCTACCGTCGAGGTTCGCACGGCTGATCGAGTAGTGGCTCTCCCACTCGCTCGTCCAGTAGATGTGCTCGGGGTCGACAGCGACTCCGAACACATTGCCATCGGGCTGCCGGATGAAGTTGAGGTCGACGCCGGTGCCGTCGAGGTTGGCACGGGCAATCGCCTGGTAGCTGTTCGTCCAGTAGAGGGCAGCGTCCGCGGTCGCCGGCAAGAGCGCGGACGCACCTAGCAACGCGAGCGCGACTGCGACCGTTGCCATCAACGGCCGCCCGCCCCCGCTGCGTTCGCGCCTTAGCGCCATCTGCTCCCTACCCCGGTGTCCGTCGAGCCGAGGGGCCGGCTCACTCTGGGCGCGATCCTACCGACCGCGGCTGAGCTCTCGATAGAGTCGCGGGCCATGGAGGGGTCCTGACCCGGCTCGCATTCGCGCTCGCTGCGCTGGTGGCGCTCGCGGCTCCGGCGGCCGCCGAAGCGGTGCCCGACTGCGGGCGCGCCCCGACACAGCGGGTGATCGCCTCCGGCCTCGGCAAGCTCGAGTCGGTGATCGCCGATGATCACGGCCACCTGTTCTTCACCGATGCCGAGCACGGGCAGCTTCTGCGGATTAACCGCCGCGGCGCCGAGCCCAGGGTGGTGGTGGAGGGGATCCGCGCTCCGGGCGGGCTCGCGTTCATGCCCGACGGCTCGCTGCTGGTCGGCTACGGGGACTCCGCGGCCACCGCGTCGCGTGGCACCGAGAACCCTCAGGCGGGGCTGATCCGGGTCGACCCGAGGACCGGCGAGACCTCCCCGTACGCCGACGGCCTGACGATGGCGAACGGCGTCACCCGTGGCCCGGATGGCGCGGTCTATGCATCCAATGACTTCGGCATCGGGGTCGACCGCGTGCTCGAGGGCCAGGTCACGCTCGCCTGGGCGCCTTTGCCCTCGTCCAATGGGCTGGTGGTCGACTCGAGCGGGCGCCATCTGTACGCGGCCCAGACCTTCGTCGACGCGGCGATCGCGCAGATCGACCTCACCGACCCGCCGACGGTGAACCCGTACTTCCAGGCGCCACCGAGCGACAAGTCCGCCGGCCTCGACGGCCTCACCCGCGACGAGCACGGCCGCCTCTACGTTGCCGCCAACATCGGCGGAGCGGTGTGGCGAGTCGGCCCGGACCGCAACGCATGCGCGCTCGCCCACATGGCGCCGATCGGCCCGAGCGCCGTCGCCTTCGGTAGCGCCCCGGGCAAGAGCCACCCGCCGGGCTTCGGCCGCCGCAACCTCTACGTGACCACGTTCCAGGGCGAGCTGCTGCAGCTCAAGGACGTGCGCGGCCGGCTCCGCTGAGCGCTTCGCGACCGCCTGCGGGGTCAGGGGAACACGACCTCCCCGGTCTCGGCGTCGGTGACCGTGATCGCGAGCGCGGGGCAGGCGCCCGCCGCTTCCAAGATCAGCTCGTCCGGCCCATCGCCGATCACCAGCGCCGTCTCCTCGACCGCGAACACACCGGGGGCGATGGCGGCGCAATCACCGTGTCCACTGCAGGCGAGCTCATCAATCGTCGGTACGTGGGTCATCAGGGTTCCTCCTTCTCATCGGGATTTGCGTGTCCGTCCTCGATCAGCCGCCGCTCATGCGGGGCTCCGGTTGGGCTCGAGCTCGCTGTCCGCGCGGCGCGGGAGCGCCGCCCTCGGAGGTCGCGACGGGGTACGCGCTGCGGTCCGCCGTCCGGAGCCGACCCGGATCGCGAACAGGACCGCGATCACGGGCGCGGTGAACAGGAGCCACCAGCGCAGCCAGACGGTGGAAGCGTCGGTCCCGGCGCCGAGCGTGTGCGCGACGGCGAGCGCGTAGACGAGCACCGTCAGCTTGTGCGCCTGGCGCCACAGCCGCGGTCCGATCTGCTTGCGAGCGTAGAAGCTGAGGCCGAGGGCCGCGGCCAGATAGCCCGCGACGATGCCGATCCCGGTCCATGCCGGCCGGTAGTCGATCGCGCCCGGGAGAGTGATCCCGGCGAGGCCCGGATGGAGCCATCGATCGCCAAGCAGGGTGATCCCATGGACGGCGATCGCCACCAGCCCGATCACCGCGGTCTGCTCATGGATCGCGACAAGGACGCGAGCGCGGCCCGGCTTGCTCATGATCCGGCCCGCCATCACGAGGCCGAGACCGACCGAGACCGTGATCAGGGCGAGGGCGATCAGACCGGAGGCCCGGCTGGCGATCCACCAGGCGTGGTCGGCGAAGCTCGGCGGTGTCACGCGGCCTCCCTCGACACCAGCGCGGAAGCCGGCACGTTGATCGTCAGCCGCGGGCGAACCCGCGCCGGGCCGACGACCTCAACCTCAGAGTCGTCATGAACGATCAGCCCACCCAGCTCGCCGAGCAGCTCCCGGGCTCCGTCGGGTCCCGAGAGCAGCGCGGCCTTCGACACCGTCTCGGCCTCCAGCGCCGATCGGCCAAGGGCCGTGACCCCGATCAGCCCGGTCCAGGCGGGCAGCCCGGTGGAGGGGTCGAGCAGATGGTGTGCGAAGCGACCGTCGGGACCCCTCCAGATCCTCACGTCGAGGCCGGAGGTGGCGACGGCGCCATCGGAGACCGTGATCGCCCGCGCACACTCGCCCGTCAGCGGGTGCTCGATCAGGACCTCGAACGGGGCCTCGGCGGTTGCGTGGCCGGCGACGCGCATGTCCCCACCGCAGTCGACGAGGACTCGCGAATAGCCGCCGAGTCGCTCGGCGATCAGATCGGCGGCGAGCCCCTTGCCGGTTCCGCCGGTGTCGAAGCGCAGGCCCGGCGGCCGGCGGATCACGCCAAAGGTCTCGTCGACCTCCAGCGAGCGCCAGGCGGCTGTGGGGTGCGGCTCCGCCGGCCGGCGGGCCGGGGCGAACAACAGCGCCTCGACCAACCTCGCCGGGACGGCGTCGCGGAGAGATTCGCGATACCCGGCGCGCTCGAGCTCGTCGAGGAGCGTCGGATCGACCAAACCGCCGCTCCGCTCCGCCGCCCACACGCCCGCGCGAACCGCGTCGCGCAGCAGCGGCGAAGCCGGCACCGCATCGCGCCGATCGGCGTTCAGAGCGCAGAGCTCGCTGTCGGGGCGAAACCGCGACAGCGTCTGCTCGAACCGCTCGAGGAAGCTGCGAACGTCCTCGGCGGCATCCTGCGGATCGGGCAGGCCCGGGGCGGGCTCGACGATCAGACGGATCGTCGAGCCCATCGCCGGGAAGCTGACGTCGGCGCGGGTCATGAGCTCGCCGTCACGGCGGGCGCAGGGGCCGGCGCGGGCGCCGGTGCGGCCACGGGCGCAGGGGCCGACGCAACGGGAGCGGGAGCCGGCGCCGACGAGCTCACCGCCGGTGCGGTCCCCGAGGACGCCAGCTCGCCGGTGACAGCGGGCTCGCGCGCCGGGAGATGGACGATGCGGCGCTTGATGATCCGCCGGTCGATCACCACCGGGCGCTTGGCCCGCTGCGCGATCAGCGGCTGCGAGCCGAGCGCCGGGTCGTTCCCCGAGGCGAGCTGGAAGCTGAGGAACTCGAAGACGACGGCGAAGCAGACCAGCGCCACCACGACCGTCGGCAGGAAGCTTGGGCGCCGACGCTCAGTCATCGCCCTGCTCACCGCCGTCGTCCCCGGACTCCTGCTCGCCCTCGTCGCCATAACCGCCACCGGTCGCGCCACCGCCGCCGCCACTGGAACGGGTGGTCGGGGGTGCGGGCGCCGAAGTCGGCACCGAAGCAGACACGGGTTGGGTGCTGGGCGTGCTCGAGACGGGAGCCGGAGCCGGAGCCGGAGCCGGTGCCGAAGACACGGGCGCCGGGGCGGGGGCGGCCGCCGGGGCGGCGCCCGCCGACGCCTGCTTCGGCTTCGGCCGGACGTGCTTAGTGCGGCGGATGACCTCGGTGCGAACCTTGGGGTGGATCGGCGCCGCGGTCGTGGTTGCCTGACCGGCACTCGGGCCGTCGTTTGAGCCGAGCGCGAAGCCGGCAAGGCCGCCGAGGCCGAGGATGGCGGCCCCAGTGGCGATCTTCATTCTGACGTTGTTCACGATTCTGCCTCTCGGTTCGGGGAACTGATCGCCGCCGATTGTCGAGAGGGCACGGGAACGCGCCGGCCAGGTGCGGGTAAAGAGTTGTCAAAGCTTCTTTTGATCCGCCAAATGCCCGCGTTTGCGCCGTTACAGTGACCACGTGACTGTGCGTGGTCGAAACGGGCGAGTACTGGTCGTCGAGGACGAGGAAGCGATCTCGGGCCCGTTCTCGCGGGCGCTCGAGCGCGAGGGCTTCGAGGCCGTGGTCGCCCGCACCGCCGCCGCCGGGCTCGAGCTCGCGGAGCGCATCGAGCCGGATCTCGTGGTCCTCGATCTGACGCTGCCCGACGGCGACGGGCGCGATGTCTGTCGCGCCCTGCGGCGTGGATCGCAGGTGCCGATCCTGATGCTCACCGCACGGGGGACCGAGACCGACCGGATCATCGGGCTCGAGTTGGGCGCGGACGACTACGTGGTCAAGCCGTTCAGCTCGGCGGAGGTGATCTCGAGGATCCGCGCCGTCCTGAGGCGATCCCGCCTGGCCCCCCCCGAACAGCAAGCGGCGATCGAGATCGACGAGTTGGAGGTGGATCCCGGCGCCCGCGTGGCTCGATTCGCCGGCCGCGAGCTCTCACTGACGCGCAAGGAGTTCGACCTGCTGGTCGAGCTGGCGCGAAACTCGGGCCAGGTCGTCAGCCGCGAGGACCTGATGTCACGGGTGTGGGACGTCAACTGGTTCGGCTCGACCAAGACGCTCGACGTCCACATCGGTGCCCTACGGCGCAAGCTGGGCGACGATCCGGCGAAGCCGAAGTACATCGAGACGGTCCGCGGCGTCGGCTTCCGTTTCGCCTCCCCGAAGGTCGTGGCCCCGTAAGCCTGCGCCGGACTCTGCTGCTCGCCGTCGCGTACGTGCTGCTGCTCGCGGTGATCGCGCTCGGCGTGCCGCTTGCGATCAGCCTCCGTGACCGCGTGGACGCCGAGGTCCGCAGCCAGGCGCAGAGCCAGGCCGACGTGGTCGCCGCCAGCGCGAGCGAGCTCCTCGAGACCGGAAGTCGGCGGACGCTGAACAAGCTGGCGCGCCAGTCCGCCGCCTCGGTTCGCGGCCGGGTGATCGTGGTCGATGGGGCGGGCCGGATCGTGGCCGACAGCGCCGGGCCGGCCGAGCTCGGAGCTCGGTACTCGAATCGCCCCGAGATCGCCGCCGCGCTCGCCGGGAGGTCCTACCAGGAGGTCCGCCACAGCGACACTCTCGACGCCGACATCCTCGCGACCGCGGTTCCGGTGATCTTCGCCGGACGGCCGATCGGCGCCGTACGGGTGACACAGAGCGTCGAGGCCGTCAACCACGCGGTCCGGCGCTCGCTCGTCGGCATCGCCCTGCTCGGCCTCGTGGTCCTGCTGCTCGGGGTGACGGCCGGGGCGCTGATCGCGGGGCAGATCGCCAGGCCGATCCGGCGCCTCGCCGGGGCGGCCGATCGCGTCGCTGCCGGCGATCTCGAAACCAGGGCCGCGATCGAGGGAACCACCGAGCAGCGCTCGCTGGCGCGAAGCTTCAACGAGATGACGGCTCGGCTCGAGCGTCTGCTGCAGGGCCACCGAGACTTCGTCGCCGACGCGTCCCACCAGCTGCGGACACCGCTCACCGGCGTCCGCCTTCACCTCGAGGAGCTGCAGGCAGGAAGCGACTCCGCCGAGCAGCAGCCGGCCCTGCTCGACGCCGCGATCCACGAGATCGATCGCCTGGCCGCGATCGTCGATGAGCTGCTGATCCTCAGCCGCGCGGGCGAGCACGACCTGCCCGGCGAGGAGATCGGCCTCGCGGATGCGGCGGACCGGGCGGCCGGGCGCTGGCGCAGGGCCGGGGAGGCGAAGCAGGTCGAGATCGTCCGCCGTTCGAGCGACGGGCCATCGATCGTCCTCTGCGCATCCGGGGACCTCGATCGAGCCCTCGACTCGCTGATCGAGAACGCGATCCTCTACTCCCCTCGGGGGGAGGAGATCGCGATCGTCGACGGACCCGGGTCGATCGAGGTTCTCGATCGAGGGCCGGGGCTGGCGGAAGGCGAGGAGAAGGTCGTGTTCGAGCGTTTCTTCCGCGGGCGTGCGGGTAGACAGGGCCCCGAGGGAACCGGGCTCGGCCTGGCGATCGCCAGCGAGCTGGCGTCACAGTGGGGAGGCACGGTCTCGATCGCGAACCGGTCCGGGGGTGGCGCTCGCGCGGCGCTGACGCTGGTCGAGGCGAAGGGCATCGACGGCCGCGGAGCAGGCGCCGACACCGTGGGTGTGGGCTGACGATGGCCCTGCCTCCGACCCTGCGCTGGGTGCTCCTCGCGGTGGCGGGGCTCGCCGTCGCGATCGCCGTCGCGATCGCCGCCAGCCGGCTCACCTCGGAGCGAATCGGGCTCGCATCCGAGCCCCTGCGGGCCGGCGAGGAGCTGGCCCCGGGCCCCAGCGGCCGTTTGCAAGCGCCCGGCGGACCTGCGGATGGACGCGGCGGGGGCCATGGCCATGGCCATGGCGCCGGTGATGAACCGGCGACGACGACCACCGTCCCCGTCCCCACCCCCACCCCGGCCACCACCGTCCCCGCCCCGACGACGACGACACCGCCGGCGCCCTCGCCGGCGGACGGCTCTCAGGCCGAGGGGGGCGAGGGCGGCGACGACTAGCGCGATCCCGGGGGACCTCGTACACGAGCTCAGGGGTGTGTACGGATGCCGGCCGGCGCCGCCGAGCCCAGAATGACGCCATGGTGGGCACTTGCCGTTCAACCGCACCCAGGACCACCGCGTGACCAGGCTTCGCGCCTGGGCCTCGCGCTCCTGGTGGAGGGCCGGCCTGCTGATCGTGGTCGGCCTGCTGCTGGTGATCCAGCTCGTGCCCTACGGGCGCGACCACGCGGACCCTCCGGTAACCAGGCAGGTGCGCTACGACACCCAGCGCACCGAGCAGCTGGTCGATGATGCCTGCGCCGACTGCCACAGCAACGTCACGAGCTGGCCGATCGAGAGCAACATCGCCCCGATGTCGTGGCTGATCCAGAGGGACGTGGACGAGGGCCGCGGAGTGCTCAACTTCTCCGAATGGGATCGGCCGCAGCCCGACATCGGTGAGCTGACCGAGGCGATCGACGGGGGCGGGATGCCGCCGCTCCAGTACAAGCTCCTGCATCCGGGCGCCCGGCTCTCCGACACGGAGAAGGCAGAGCTGATCGACGGCTTGACGCGCACCTACGCCGAGGATCCTCCCGGCGGCTGAGCGATTCGCCCTGCCTGATCAGCCATCGAGCTCGGGCGGGTACCTGGTCACCTCGATCGAGCTGTCGGTGGCCACCACCGGCAACTCGTCGTTGGAGCCCGCGCCGCCGAACGGCGCCGCGCTGACGGCGACCATGTTGAGGAACAGCGGTCCGCCGACGTCTCGAAGCACCCTGGCGACGCCGAACTTCAGCGTCGTGCGGGCTCCCTGCTGGGGCATGCAGTTGAACCCGGTCGGCTTCGAGACCTGGCCCTTCCAGGTCGTCGCCCTCGAGGCGCGCCCGCCTCCCGGCTCGAGCTGGTTGGCGCCGTCGGCGAGAAACAGCCGGCTGGAGATTCGCGCCGCGTAGCCGAGCTGGGCCGCGTCCGTCGTCAGCCTCGCCTTGATCACCAGTTGCTCGCCCTTGCGCAGATCGTCGAGGCGATGGGAGAAGACCAGCGTCTCGCGCTTGGCGACCGGAATGCCCGCGACCAGACAGGTGGCCTCGCGCGCCGCCGTGAGCACCGGTTGGTCGCCGGGCCTCAGCCTGACCACCCTGATCCCGGCCATGTCCTGGACCACGGTCGGGGTCTTCTCGTTCTGGCCGACCAGGAGCAGATCGCCCTGCCTCGCGTCTGGGTGGCTGGCGTCGAGGACGAGGTTCACGTGGGCGGGGCCGCGCCAGGGCAGACCCCTCCTCGGGACCGTGATCTCGCCGTCCTCGAAGACGACGACGGCATGATGCTGGCGGTGGCTGACCGACTCGCGCCAGCGCGTCGCGAGCCGCAGCGCCCTCGACCCCGCCTCGACCGCGTCCTCGTCGGCCGCCAGCAGCAGGGTCGCCTCGACCAGCGGCGCGTAGGAATACGGGTTGCCGATCCGTCCAGGGTGCCCGGCGTCCTCGGCGTCGGTGGTCACCTCGAGCTCGCCGAAGACGAGCAGCCGGTCTCCGGGCAGGAGATCGGGCAGCGGGGAGTCGGTCCTGGTCCCCGGCCCGAAGCAGAGCGCGACCTTCTTCCGGCGGCCGGGCCGGCTCGTGATCGGGATCGTCTCGATCAGCTCGGGCCGGTTGCCGGTCGAGCCGACCCGCACGATCGGTCCGTTGGACGGCATGGCGTGATCCTACGGCGACCCGGTCGCCAGGCCGGCTACGCCGTCGCCGGCCGCGGCCGCAGAGTGGCGCGCCGCGCATAGGCGAGCGCCCCTCCGAGGGCGGCGACGCCGCAGCCTACGAGCACCGCCCCCTGCCAGCCCTCGGACTCGGCCAGGGCGCCGGCCGCGGCGGCGCCGAGAGCGAGCCCGGAGACCAGGGCGGTGAGCAGCCAGGTGAACGACTCGGCGCTGGCCCCGCGCGGCGCCAGCGCCCCGACGAGGTGGTTGCGGCTGGCGATCAGCGGAGCGATCGGCAGGCCGGCGAGCATCGCCAGGGCCGCCATCGCGAGCGGCGAGGAGGCGGCCGCGAGGGGCAGACATGCGAGCGGGAACAGGACCGCGATCAGCAGATATGTATCCGCCGGGCCGCGCGCCGTCTCGCGGGCGCCGAACCAGAGCCCTCCGGCACCGCTCGCCAGCGACCAGAGCGCGAGCAGGACGCCCGCGAGAGCCGGCGTCCCGCGCCCGTCGCTGAACGCGGGCAGGGCGACCTCGATCGTGCCGATGCAGAAGCCGACCGGGAGCGTCGTCAGGGCGATGATCCGGATCGCGGGATCGCCGAGTGGCCCGAGGATCCCTTGGCGCGCCGGTTCCGCAACCTGACTCGCGGACTCACCGGGGAGACGGGCGAGGAAGATGATCGTCCCCGCGATCACGAGGGCAGCGGACACGCCCAGCGCCGGCCCGGGCCCGGTCAGCGCGACGATCACCGCGGTCAGCAAGGGGCCGGCCACGAACGAGACCTCGATCATCACCGAGTCGAGCGCGTACGCGGTCCGCACGAGCCCCTGACCCGCGAGCAGCTCGGGCAAGCGCGAGCGCAGCACCGCGCCCGAGGGCGGGAAGGCGGCACCGGCGCAAAGCGCTGTGGCGACGAGAACCGGCGTCGGAGCGCCGGCGCTGCCAAGCGCCCAGATCGTCAGCAAGGCAGCGGCGTGCACGCAGGCAAGCGGGATCATCATCCGCACCCCCCTGCGATCGACGAGCCGCGCCGCCGCCGGCGCCCCGACCGCGGCCCCGAGCGCGAGCGCACCCGCGACCAGGCCGGCGGTGGCGAAAGAGCCGCTCACCTCGCGCAGGAAGAGGATCACGGCGAGGCCGTTGATCGCGAACGGCAGCCGACCGACCACGGTGGCCGCGAACAGCACGGCGACGTGCGGGATCCGGAGCAGGCGAGCGTAGGCGGCCATCGTTCGAGGATGGCACGCCGCCATCGGGGTAGACTGACGCCTCGATGAAGGCTCGGGCGATCAGCGCAGGGACGGGGGTGATCGGGGCCCTTCTGCTGCTCGCCGCGCCGGCGCTCGCGGTGCCGACGGTGGACGGGGAGTTCGCGCTGCCCGCCGGTGTGACGATCGGGTCGAACAACGAGATCGTCGAGGGACCCGACGGCAACATGTGGGTGACGACCGAGCAGAGCTCGGTCGTTCGGATCAAGCCCAACGGTACCGCGGAAGGACCGTTCCCGACCACCAACAGCGTCCAGGGAATCACGGTGGGCCCCGACAACAACATCTGGGCCGCGAGCGCGATCGGGGTAGTCAAGATCCCGCCCGCCAATCCCGCCGGCGCCGTGGCGTTCGGGCTCGGCACGTTCTCCAACGGGTTCGGGATCACCACCGGCCCGGACGGCAACATGTGGGTCGCCGGTGGCGACCAGCTGGTCAGCTTCACCACCGCGGATCCGACCGGTAGCGCCGACCCGACCCCGATCGCCGGGATGAGCGCCAAGGGCATGGACACCGGCAGCGACGGGCTGCTCTGGATCGCCGACGGCAGCGGCCGCGTGATCAGCGCCACCGCCGCCGGCACGCCCGTGGTCACGCCCTACCAGGTCGACGGCGGGCCTCAGGACGTCGCCGCCGGGCTCAACGCGCAGGTCGCCTACGCGAATCCCCTCGACACCCCCCATGAGGTGGGCTTGATCAGCCCGGGCGGCACCCCGCAGCAGATCCCACTCGAGACCTCCGATCCGTTCGGGGTCGTCTTCGGCCAGGACGGGGCCTACTGGGTCGCCAGGTCCTCGACCGATGACCTGCTGCGGCTGGCGCCGGATGGCACGACCACGAAGCTGACCGGGTTCTCGGACTCGGGCAACGTCGGCCCGCGAAAGGTCGCGACCGGCCCCAACAACACCCTCTGGGTGACCCTCGACACCCAGGAGAAGGTCGCCCGCGTGACCGGGGTCGAGCCGGCGGCCAACGGTGGCGGTGGTGGTGGCGCCGAGACGACGATCGACAAGGGCCCGAAGAGGAAGCTGAAGACGAACAAGAGCAAGGCGAAGGTGAAGTTCAAGTTCAGCTCGTCCGACTCGACGGCGACGTTCGATTGCAAGCTGAAGAAGCCGAAGAAGAAGGGCGGCAAGAGCTCCAACCGCGCCGCCAAGTTCAAGGCCTGCACCTCGCCGAAGAAGTACAAGCTCAAGCCCGGCAAGTACACTTTCCAGGTCCGCGCGGTGGTCGGCGGGGTGGCCGATTCCAGCCCTGCGAGTCAGAAGTTCAAGGTCATCGCCGACTCCAAATAGGACCCCGCGGGCCCACTTGCGCCCGCGACCCTTTCTCGCTATACTTTTTGAAGCAGGGTTAGGGTTTCGTACCAGCACCGAAGGAGGACCAATGCCTCGCCAGAGGGGCGCTGCGTCACAGCGCGATCAGGTCCGCCGCCACCGCGGCGACCACGAAAATCAGACGTCGGCCACCTCGCGGGCGCAGGAGCGCCGCAGCGAGGCGCACGCGACCGCGGAGCCGACCACCGACAGCTTCCAGCTCTTCGTCAACCAGGCGATGCGCTACCCGCTGCTCACCGCGGCCGAGGAGGTCGAGCTCGCGCAGCGGATCGAGCGCGGCGACCTGGCCGCCAAGGAGCGCCTGATCAACTCCAACCTGCGCCTGGTGATCAAGTTCGCCCGCCGCTACCAGGGCCACGGGCTGCCGATCGGCGACCTGGTCCAGGAGGCGATGCTCGGGCTGATCCGCGCCGCGGAGAAGTTCGATTGGCGCCGCGGCTACAAGTTCTCCACCTACGCCGTGCTCTGGATCAAGCAGTCGATCCAGCGCGGGCTCGACAACACCGGCCGGCCGGTTCGGATCCCCGCGCACATCGCCCAGCGCGAGCGCACGGTGAACCGGATCACCACCGAGCTCACCACCGAGCTCAACCGCGAGCCGAGCGACGAGGAGGTCGCCCACAAGGCCAAGCTGCCGCTCGACGAGGTGATGGCGGTGCGCGACCTGACCCGGGTCACGACCAGCCTCGACACGCCGGTCGGCGACGACGGCGACACGACGCTCGGCGAGCTGTACGCCGAGAGCACGACCGATCTCGAGGACGAGGTGCTCGAGCGCGAGCAGGAGGATGCCGTGGAGACGGCGCTCGCCCGCCTGACCGAGGAGGAGCGGGTGATCATCCAGGCTCGCTTCGGCACCGGCGGTCGCGAGGCCAAGTCGCTGCGCGACGCGGCCCGCGAGGCCGGCGTCACGCAGGCCCGCGCGCGTGAGATCGAGGCCCGGGCGCTGCGCCGCCTGGCCAGCGACGGCAGCCTGACCGGGTTTCGCCAGGCCGCCTGACGGCTCAGTGCACCAGCGACTTGAGCCCGATCAGCGCCAGGCCCAGGGCGACCACCCCACCCGCCACCAGTAATCCCCGCCAGCCGGTGAGCCCGGCGGCGCGGTTGGCGAACAGGGTGTAGCCGCCCAACACGCCGAGCCCGAGCCAGGAAGCCATGTCGTAGGCCGTCTGGTCGCCGATAGCGCCCGCGGCGGCGAACACGAACGGGATCACCGTGACCAGGGCGGCCAGCGTGCCGACCGCCGAATCGGCGGCCGAGGCGCGAAGCTCGGCGCGGGAGGGAAGTCGCTGGCTCCGGATCGCCTCGCCGATGTAGCGCGCGTAGAGCTCGGCGAGCGCGGTGAGGATCGTGGCGCCGACGGTCGAGGCGATGATCTCGCCCGGAGGGACGTCCTCGCCAGCCTCCTCGAGCGCCACGATGACGGCCAGGGCGACGATCGTGAAGTAGACCGCTCGGGCGGCGCGCTCGGCGGCTCGGTGCTGCATGGTGCGCCATTCTCCCGGTCGTAGATGCCTTCCGCGCCCCGGCTACGCGATCCCGACGGCAACCTCCGCCGGCCAAGACGCCGCGAGGACTGGAGGCGCCTGCGCCTGCGCGACGTCACCGTCCGGACGCTGATCGACGCGCTGTCACGGTTCCTCGACCACCGCTTGATCGACTGGGGAGCGGCGCTCACGTTCTACGCCGGGATCTCGCTGATCCCCGCGCTCGTGATCGTGATCGGGGCCCTCGGCCTGGTCGGCGACTCGGCGCTGGAGGGCCTCAGCGACAACCTCAACGGCCAGTCGCCGGGCCCCGTCCGCGACCTCGTCCTCAACGCCGTCGAGGGGGTGAGCACGGACAAGCTCGGCGCCGGAGTCGCGCTGCTGGTCGGGATCGCCGGCGCTCTGTGGAGCGCCTCGAGCTACGTCGGCGGGTTCCTGCGCGCGGCCGGGGTCGTCCACGAGCGCACGGTGCGCTACCCGTTCTGGAAGCTGCGCCCGCTGCAGATGGCGCTCACCTTCGCCACCATGATCGCGATCTCGGGTACCGCGATCGTGGTCGTGATCACCGGTCCGCTGGCGAAGCAGGTCGCCTCCCTGGTCGGGCTCGAGGCGGTCGTCGGCCAGACCTGGGACCTGCTCAAGTGGCCGCTGGTGGTGGCCTTCGTGTTGGCGATCTTCGGCGTCTTGTACTGGGCCTCGCCCGACGTCCGCGATCGTGGCTTCCAGCTGGTGACACCCGGGGGCGTGGTCGCCACCGCGGCCTGGGTGGTGGGGTCGATCGGCTACGCGGCCTACGTCAGTCTGTTCGCGGACTACAGCGAGCTCTACGGCAGCCTCGGGGCCGTGCTCGGGTTCCTGATCTGGCTCTGGGGCTCGAACATGGCGATGCTCTACGGGGTCGAGCTCAACGCCCTGCTCGAGCGCCACGCCCGGCGCGACGACACCACGGGACAGCCCGAACCGATACAAACGGGGCGATGACCTCCTTCGGACTCGCCGGCCGGACGGCGCTCGTGACCGGTGCGGCGAAGGGGATCGGCTTCGAGACCGCCCGCCTGCTGGTCGCCCGGGGCGCGGCCGTGACCCTGACCGACGTCGATTCGGATGAGGTCGCGGCGGCCGCCGCAGCGCTCGGCGTCCGGACTCTGGCGATCGCCGCCGACGCCACCGATCGGGAGGCGCTCGAGGCGGCCGTCGAGAGCACGGTCGAGCGCTTCGGCGGACTCGACGTCGTGGTCGCCAACGCCGGCATCGCGCCGCCGCCGCGACCGCTCGGCTCGATGGAGCCGGACGTGTTCGAGCGCGTGGTCGAGGTCGATCTGCTCGGCGTCTACCGCACGGTGCGTGCGGCGCTGCCGCAGATCATCGAGCGCCGCGGCCAGGTGGTCGTGGTCGCCTCGATCTACGCATTCGTCAACGGCGTGATGAACAGCCCCTACGCGGTCAGCAAGGCGGCGGTCGAGCAACTCGGGCGGGCCTTGCGGATCGAGCTGGCTCCCCACGGCGCCGGTGCGACCGTGGTCTACCCGGGCTTCGCCGACACCAAGATGGTCCGCGACGCGTTCGCTGACCCGGTCGCCGCGGGAATGGAGAGCACGATGCCGCGGTTCGTGATGAAGAGGATCACGCCGACGCTGGTCGCGGAGCGGCTCGTCGCCGGGATCGAGCGCCGCTCGCCGCGGGTGATCGTGCCGCGGTGGTACGCGGTCTTCTCGGCACTGAGGGGCCTGATCAACCCGCTGCTCGACGCGGGCATGGCCCGCGACCGCCGAATCGCCGAGCTGGTCGAGCGCGCCGAGACACTCGCGGCTCAGGACTCGGAGTCGAGCAGGCCGCGGTCGAGCGCGTAGCGGACCAGCTCCGAGCGCTTCGTCAGCTTCAGCTTCTGCTGCACGTGTGCCCGGTGGGACTCGACCGTGCGCACGCTGAGGAAGAGCTGTTCGGCGATCTCGGTGTTCGTGTGCCCGAAGGCGATCAGCCGCAGGATCTCGAGCTCGCGGGTGGAGAGCCCGTCCGGTTCGACCCCGTCATCACTCGCCAGGCGAGCGCCGAGCTCCGGCTGCAGGTAGGTCTTGCCGGCCGCGGCGAGACGGACCGCGCTCACCAGCTCCTCGTCGACCGCCTCCTTGAGCAGGTATCCGAGCACCCCGGCCTGCATCGCCTGCCGTGCGTATGCCGGGATCGGTCTCCATCGTCAGCACGACCACCCCTGTCTGCGGCGAGGCGTCGAGCATCTGCGGCACCGCCCCCAGCGTCTTGCCACCGGGCATGTTGAGATCGAGGATCAGGACGTCGGGCCTCTGGTCACGCACCTGACGCACCGTCGACTCGACGTCACCGGCCTCGGCGACGACGTCGAGGTCCTCCTCTGCGTCGAGAAGAAGCGAAAGCGCAGTGCGCACCACGGCGTGGTCGTCGGCAAGGACGATGCTGATCGGGTCCCGCATCCCGCCAGAGCCTAACGCCGCCCGGGCCACCGAGGCGCCGTGCTGAGAGTCGCGATCCTATGGCCCCGGGGTGAGCTCGGATGAAACGAACTCGCCCCGATCGGAGACGTAGAAAGCGGAGTCCATCAGGCCCTAAGCTAGGAGACGGTCATGGAGAAGGTCGAGAAGACGGAAGCGCAGTGGCGGGAGGAGCTCTCTCCGGACGAGTATCACGTGCTGCGCGAGCACGGCACCGAGGGCGCCTTCACCGGCGCCTATTGGGACAGCAAGGGAGAGGGTGTGTACCGCTGTCGCGCCTGCGGCGAGGAGCTGTTTCACTCCGAGACCAAGTTCGACTCGGGTACCGGCTGGCCGAGCTTCTTCGAGCCGATGGACGGTGACGCGGTCGAGACCGAGGACGACCGCAGCATGTTCATGCGCCGCACCGAGGTCCACTGCAGGCGCTGCGGAGGACATCTCGGCCACGTGTTCGAGGACGGGCCCGACCCGACCGGCCTTCGCTACTGCATCAACTCGTGCTCGCTGGCGTTCGACGAGAGCGCCGAGGGCGAGGATTAGGCGCTGGCGGGAATCGACGCGGGGCGCCGGCCTCGACCAGCGCCCCGGGCAGGACCACGGACCCGTCGGCCTGCTGGCCGTTCTCGATCAGGGCGATCAGCGTGCGGCCGACCGCAACCGCGGTGCCATTGAGGGTGTGCAGGAACTCCGGTCCGTCAGCGGGCGCCGGGCGGTAGCGGGCGCCCAGCCGGCGGGCCTGGAAGTCGGTCGTGTTCGAGCACGAGGTGAGCTCGCGGTAACGCCGCTCGCTCGGGATCCAGGCCTCGCAGTCGAACTTACGCGCCGCCGGGGCGCCGAGGTCGCCGACCGCGATGTCGACCACCCGGTAAGGGACCTCGAGCGCGCCGAGGATCCGCTCCTGGATTGCCAGGATGCGCTCGTGCTCGGCGCTCGACGCTCCGGGCTCGACGAACGAGAACATCTCGACCTTGTCGAACTGGTGCACGCGGAAGATCCCTCGGGTGTCCTTGCCCGCGGCCCCGGCCTCGCGCCGGAAGCAGGTCGAGATCCCGGCGTAGCGGCGCGGCACCTCACCCGCCTCGAGGATCTCGTCCGCGTGCAGCGCGGCGAGCGAGACCTCCGAGGTGCCGACGAGGAAGAGCTCGTCGCGCTCGACCTCGTAGATCATCTCCCGCTCGCCGGGGAAGAAGCCGCTGCCGTGCAGAGCAGCCTCGCGGACGAGCACCGGCGGCACCACCGGCTCGAAGCCCTCGGAACGTACGGTCTCGATCGCGAACCTCACCAGCGCCAGCTCGACCATCACCAGGTCGCCGAGCAGGTAGGCGAAGCGGGCGCCCGAGGCGGCGGCGGCCTTCTCGATCTCGATCCAGCCGTGCTCGGTACCGAGGTCGAGGTGGTCGCGGGGCTCGAAGTCGAAGCTCGGCCGCTCGCCGACCTCGCGCAGGGTGACCGCGTCGCCCTCGCCTCCGTCGGGCGCATCGGGATGCGGGAAGGTTCGGGAGGGTCGAGGAGAGCGCGCCGAGGCGCTCCTCGGCGTCGGCCAGCTCCGCCTGCATCCGCTTCAGCTCGGCCGAGACCGTCTGCATCCGCCCGATCAGCTCGGACGACGTCCTCGCCGGCGCGCTTTTGGGCAGCGATCTCGTCGGAGGCCGCGTTCTGCTGTGCGCGCCGGCCCTCGACCTCGGGCAGCAGTTCGCGGCGCCGGGCGTCGAGCGCGATCAGCTCGTCGAGCGCCTCGGCGGCGCCGCGGCGCGCGAGCGCCGTGCGAGCGGCTCCCGGATCGTCGCGGATCGCGCGGAGGTCGAGCACGGTGCGTGCCCGCCGGGGACTACTCGCCGGCCGCCGCGGCCTGCTCGGCCTCGGACTGGGTCTCGCTCGTGTCGCCCGGCTTCGGCGGCCGGTCGACCTCGGTGCCCGCGTACTGGGCGACGAACGCCGCGATCGCGCCGGCCTCGTCGCCGACGACGATGTTCTGGGGCATGATCGCGCCCGAGAAGCCGCCGTTGCGGATCGCGTAGAGGACGTCGTCGATACTCTCGACGCGCTGGTCGAGGTTCGGCCCCTGGTTGCGCAGCTCCCTGTTGGCCGACCCCTGGGCGCCCGCCGCCTTGAGCGTGTGGCAGCCCGAGCAGCGCTCGGCGAACAGCACGGCGCCGTCGTAGCCGGAGTCACCTTCGGAGAGCTGGATCCCCGCGGTGCCGCAGGCGCCCAGCGCCAGCGCTGCCGCGATTGCCGCTGTCGTGAGCCAAAGCGTGCGCAAGACCGGCGGCATCATACTTTCGGCGCCCTTGGATGCGCCGACTCCCACACCGCCGACCCCTGACGAGTTCCGCGCCGCGATGGCGGCGCTGCCGACCGGCGTCACGATCGTCTCCGCGAGCGGCCCCGCCGGCCCCGCCGGCGCGACCGCGAACGCGGTCGCCTCGCTGTCGCTCGAGCCACCGCTGATCATCGCCTGCCTCGACCGCGGCTCCCGCACCCTCGCGGTCGTCCGCGGGAGCCAGAACTTCGGGATCAGCGTGCTCGCCGCGAGCCAGGCGGAGCTGGCACTGGGCGTTCGCGACCAAGGCGTCGCACGGCGAGAAGTGGCACGAGGTCGCCCACACCATGCGCGACGGCGTCCCGGTCGTCGACGGCGCCGTCGCCTGGGTCGCCTGCCGCCTGCGCGCCCTGCACGACGGCGGCGATCACGAGATCGCCGTCGGTGAGGTCTTCGACCTCGGCGGGGAGGGTGGCGACCCGCTCGTCTTCCATCGCGGCGAGTACCGGCCGCTTGACCCTGATGCGGGCTCTGTGGGATAAAGGGCGAGGGGCCTCGGCGCATGTTCGCCCAGAACCGAGTTTGCGCCGCATACGGTGGTCAACTCGCGGTTCGCCGCTTGATGGCGGGTGATCGGGTCCTAGAACAACCCGCCGCTGGTTTCGGCCGCGCGGAGGGCGAGGAAGAGCACGACCAGCGCCGAGACCGACATGATCCCGGTCTCGCGGTGGACGATTCCGAGGGCGATCAGCCGCTGGCGATCCTTCGGCAGCGATTCGAAGTCGAGCCCGGCGAGCTCTCGCTCCGCGGCTCCGGCGCGGGCGGCCTCCGCCAACAGGGTCACCAGCAGCGGCAGGACGCCGTATACGTAGTGCAGGGCCTCGGGCGCCTGGTTGCCGAGCAGCAGCAGGACGGTGCCCGCGAGCACCTGGAGCACCACCGCCGCCTGGGCGACGCGGAGGAGGTACCAGAAGGCCACGCTCGGTCGCCGTCGCAGCCAGGCGATGCCACCCCAGAGGCCCGCGATCCCGTTGGTGACGAGCACGGTGACGCCGAGGATCAGGTGGACTGTCTCCATTGGGGGGCGCCTGCCGTGGCTCGACGCCGGTGGCGGATCGTAAGTGGATCGTGGCTCAGGCGAAGATCGCGAGCCGTCTAGAGCGGAAAAGCACTATGTAGCAACTGGGCACAAAGTCGGATAGAACTCCGACTGCGTGCTCCGCAGCTACCTGCCTGTCCTCGTCTTCGTCGGCCTCGGCGTGATCGTGGGCACCACGTTCGCGCTGCTCAACCACCTCGTCGGCCGCAAGCGCGTCCACAGCCGGGCGGCGAAGGCCGACCCGTACGAGTGCGGGCTACCGAGCGAGGTCTCGAAGACGTTCCGCTTCGGGGTCAGCTTCTACATGATCGCGATGCTGTTCATCCTCTTCGACATCGAGGTCGTCTTCCTCTACCCGGTGGGGGTGATCATCAACGCCGCGGACTCGGTGTTCGTGCTCGTCGAGGTGCTGATCTTCGTCGCCCTGCTGCTCGTCGCGCTGATCTACGTCTGGCGCCGCGGAGCGCTCGATTGGAGATAAAGCGAGAGAAGCTGCGGGCGCTGTCCCCGCTCGACGAGCCGGGCTCACCCGAGCACCTGCGCGTTCGGCAGCTTCGCGCCCGCGACCTCCTTCGCGGCGACCTCAGCGACGAGGACCTCGAGCAGCACGTCGCGCAGTCGGTGCTCACCACCAGCCTCGACAAGCTGCTGCGGTGGGGCGCCTCGAACTCGATGTTCCCGATGACCTTCGGGCTCGCCTGCTGCGCGATCGAGATGATGTCGATGGTCTCGGCCCGCTACGACATCGCCCGCTTCGGCGCGGAGGCGTTTCGGGCCTCGCCGCGCCAGGCGGACTTCATCATCCTCTCGGGCCGGGTCTCGATCAAGATGGCGCCGGTCGTTCGCCGCGTCTACGACCAGATGCTCGAGCCGCGCTGGGCGATCTCGATGGGCGCCTGCTCGTCGTCGGGCGGCATGTTCGCCAACTACGCGGTGGTCCAGGGCGCCGACAAGTTCATGCCGATCGACATCCACGTGCCCGGCTGCCCGCCGCGACCCGAGGCGCTGCTCTACGGCTTCAACAAGCTCCAGCGGGCGATCATGGACAACCCCGACCAGGGGTGGCGGCGGCGCTACAACGCGATCGGCACCGAGGAGTGGGCGCGAGACGACGCGATCGCCGGCCAACCCTCGGAGGACGCCGAGGCCGCCTACACCCGGGCGAGGGAGGGAATCTCGGATCATGCCTGACGCTCCCGGCCTCGAGCTGATCGCCGGCGAGCTTCGAGACGCGCACCCCGGCAGCGTCCTCGGCACCTACCACGAGCACGGACAGGCCTGCCTGATCGTCGACCCCGGCCAGGTGCTCGCGGTGCTCGCCTGGCTTCGGGACACGCCCGGGCAGGAGTACACCTTCCTCGCCAGCGTCCACGGGGTCGACTACCTGCCGGCGCAGCCGCGCTTCGGCGTCCACTACGAGCTGCTCAACCGCGAGCGGGTCGAACGCATTCGCGTTCGAGCCGCGATCGCCGACGTTCCGCTCGCTCCTCGGCTGACCCGGCCGCCCCCGGGGCGAAGCCGAGGGACGGGCGGAACGTAGTTGCCTCGATCGATTCGTGTGTCGATCTGTTTCCGACCGCGAATTTCCAGGAGCGCGAGGTCTACGACTTCTTCGGGATCGTCTTCCGCGGCCACCCGGACCTGCGGCGGGTGCTGCTGCCGGAGGTCTACGTCGGCTGGCCTCAGCGCCGCGATTTCCCGGTCGGCGGCGAGCCGGTGATCTTCACCCACAATGAGCGCGAGGTGCCGGGGTGGTCGAACTGAGCGACGGCACTGAACACCCCCGGCGCCCCCGCGACCGGCGGCGACGTGATCGCGGCGACGACCGCCGAGGTGGTCGGCACCTCACCGATCGAGCGCACCGAGGCCGGCGACCTGCTCGAGCCCGAGCACGAGCTGCTGACGGTGAACATGGGGCCCCACCACCCCGCCACCCACGGGGTGCTGCGGCTCCTGGTCAGCCTCCAGGGCGAGGTCGTGATCGACCTCAAGCCCGATGGTCGGCTACGTGCACACCGGGATCGAGAAGTCGTGCGAGCAGAAGAGCTACTGGAAGGTGATCCCGTTCGTCGAGCGGATGGACTACCTCTCCTACTTCTTCAACATGGAGGCCTTCTGCGGCGCGGTCGAGCGGCTGCTCGAGCTCGAGATCCCGCCCCGGGCCACGTACCTGCGCACGATTCACCTCGAGCTCAACCGGATCCACTCCCACCTGGTCTGGCTCGGCACCTCGGCGCTCGACCTCGGCGCGATCTCGATGTTCTGGTACTGCTTCCGCGACCGCGACACGATCCTCGACCTGTTCGAGATGTCGGCCGGGCAGCGGATGCACACCCGCTACTTCCAGGTCGGTGGCGTCTTCGAGGACATCCCGATGGGCTTCGAGCAGAAGGTGCGCGCCTTCTGCGAGCAGATGCCGACCCGGGTCGAGCCAGTACGAGGCGCTGCTCGACCGCAACGAGATCTTCCTGCGGCGGACGAAGGGGGTCGGAATCGTTGCCCGCGAGCGGCTGCTCGAGCTCGGCGTCACCGGCCCGCTGCTGCGCGCCGCCGGCGAGCCCTGGGATCTTCGCAAGGCCGATCCCTACCTCGCCTACGGTGAGGTCGAGTTCAAGGTCCCGGTGGGCACGGTCGGCGACGGATACGACCGCTACCGGGTGCGGATGCAGGAGATTCGCGAGTCGGTGCGGATCATCGAGCAGTGCCTCGACGGCCTCCCCGAGGGCCCGTGGATCGCCGACGACCGCAAGATCGTGCTGCCACCGCGCGACGAGCTCTCGACCTCGATGGAGGCGCTGATCCACCACTTCAAGCTCGTCACCGAGGGCTTCCGGGTGCCGCCGGGCGAGGTCTACCACCCGATCGAGTCGCCGCGCGGCGAGCTCGGCTGCTACGTGCTCGCCGACGGCTCGGCGAAGCCCGCCCGGGTGCACTTCCGCGATCCGTCGTTCGTCAACCTGCAGAGCCTCGAGCGACATGTGCATCGGCGGCTACGTCGCCGACATGATCCAGAACCTGGCGATGCTCGACCCGATCCTCGGGGGGATCGACAGGTGAGACAACTCTCGCCACGTCCTCCGCGCGTGCGGGGGCGCTGAACATGCCAAGCCAGGGCGATCCCCAGGCCCCGGAGCACCTGATGCGGCCCACCGACGAGCTCAGCGCCGAGCGCGCGACGCGAGCTGATCGCCTCGATGCGCCCCTCCGACGCCGAGGGCGTGCCGGAGCTGCACGAGGTCGATGTGCCCGCGGATCTGCGCGAGCAGATCGAGACCGCGATGTCGCGCTACCCGCAGCTTCGCTCGGCCTCGATCCCGGCGCTCTGGGCGGTGCAGCGCCACTACGGCTGGTGCACTCCGCAGGGCATGCGCCAGGCCGCGGCGGTGATGGGCGTGACGCCCGCCTACCTGCAGTCGGTCGCCACCTTCTACGACCTCTTCTACACCGAGCCGGTCGGCAGCCACAGGGTGCTCGTCTGCCGCAACATCTCCTGTTGGATGAACGGCGGCGACGAGCTGCTGGCGGCGTTCTCGGAGGCGGCCGAGGCGGATGGCGGGGAGATCCACGTGCGCGGGTTCGAGTGCCTGGGCGCCTGCGACATCGCGCCGATGGCCTCGATCGACGAGCGCTACTACGGACCGCTCGACGCCCGCCGACGCACCGGCGGCGATCGAGGCGCTGCGCGCGGGCGCGGAGGTGCTGCCGGGCAAGGCGCTCGCCGACCGCGCCGCCGCCGGAGGGCCGGAGCCCGAGCCGGACCCGCGGCTGGGGGGCAGCGACGTTGCCTGAGACGAGGGTGCTGTTCCGCAACGTCGACGCGCCGGGTTTGGCGACGATCGACGGCTATCGCGAGCATGGCGGCTATCGCGCGCTCGAGCGCGCCTTCGGCGAGCTGGAGACCGGGGACCTGCTCGCCCAGCTCGAGGAATCGGGCCTCCGCGGCCGCGGCGGCGCGGGCTTCTCGATGGGCAAGAAGGGCTCCTTCCTGCCGCGCGGCGAGATGGAGAAGTACCTGTGCTGCAACGCCGACGAGTCCGAGCCCGGGACGTTCAAGGATCGCGAGCTGATGCAGAAGAACCCCCATCAGCTGATCGAGGGCTGCGCGATCGCCGCGCTCGCCGTCGGCGCCACCTACGCCTTCATCTTCATCCGCGGCGAGTACTGGGAGGTCGCCGACATCCTCGACCGCGCCGCCGCCGAGGCCTACGAGGCCGGCTATCTGGGATCGAACGTGCTCGGCACCGGCACCCGGGTCGAGCTGGTCGTGCATCGTGGCGCCGGCGCCTACATCTGCGGCGAGGAGACGGCGCTGCTCGACTCGCTCGAGGGCAAGCGCGGCAACCCGCGGCTGAAGCCGCCGTTCCCGGCGATCGAGGGCCTCTACGGCGGGCCGACGCTGATCAACAACGTCGAGACGCTGTCGAACGTCCCCCACATCGTCGACAACGGCGCCGACTGGTTCAAGCGCTTCGGCTCCGAGCAGTCCACCGGGACGAAGGTGGTCTCGGTGTCGGGCTGCGTCCAGCGCCCGGGCAACTACGAGATCGAGCTCGGCATCCCCTCGAGGGAGATCATCTACGACCTCGCCGGAGGCCCGGCCGAGGGGCGGCGGGTGAAGGCCTGGTTTCCCGGGGGCTCATCGGCGCCGGTGCTGACCGAGGCCGAGCTCGACCTGCCCTACACCTTCGAGGCGATGGCCGAGGCGGGCTCGATGCTCGGCTCGGGGGCGATCATCGTCGCCGACGACAGCGTCTCGATCCCCGAACTGGCGCTGCGAACCGCCCGCTTCTACCACCACGAGTCGTGTGGCAAGTGCACCCCCTGCCGGGAGGGCACCAACTGGACGGAGAAGATGCTCGAGCGAGTGGTCCGCGGCGAGGCGACGCCGATGGACCTCGACATCATCGCCTCGGTGCAGCAGAACATCATCGGCCACTGCCTCTGCGTGCTCGGCGACTCGATGGCGATGCCCGTCGCCTCGATGGTGGCCAAGTTCCGCGGCGAGTTCGACGACTGCATCAACAACGTTCCGCCCGCCTCCTCCGCTTCGCGTCCGGGGGCGGCCGGGTCGGCCGTAGGGACGGCGGTCGCCGTCTGATGGCCGAGCGGCCCAGGATCACGGTCGTCGTCGACGGGGTCGAGGTCGAAGCGGGAGAGGGAGAGATGCTCGTCGACGCGGCCAAGGGCGGCGACATTGAGATCCCGGTGTTCTGTTACGAGCCCAAGCTCGGCGACCCGGTCGGCGCCTGCCGCATGTGCCTGGTCGAGGTCGAGGGGATCCCGAAGCTGCAGACGGCATGCTCGACCCCGGTCCGCGACGGCATGGTCGTCTACACCCAGACCGACCGGGTCAAGGAGTCACAGAGCGCGGTGGTCGAGTTCCTGCTCGTCAACCATCCGCTCGACTGCCCCGTCTGCGACAAGGGTGGCGAGTGCCCGCTCCAGGACATCGCCATGGGTTGGGGACCGGGGCGCAGCCGCAGCACCGACCCCAAGCGCCACTTCCGCAAGCCGGTGCCGCTCTCGCCCCTGGTGAGGATCGACCGCGAGCGCTGCATCCTCTGCTACCGCTGCGTGCGCTTCAGCCAGGAGGTCGCCGAGGACGAACAGCTTCAGCTCCTCGACCGAGGCTCGAACACCTACGTCGGCACCTTCGACGACCGCCCCTACATCGCCCCTTTCCACGGCAACATCATCGAGCTCTGCCCGGTGGGCGCGCTGACCTCGGAGGCTTACCGCTTCCGCGCCCGGCCCTGGGACATCGAGGACTCGGGGTCTATCTGCACCCTCTGCCCGAGCCAGTGCAACGTCAGCTTCACCGTCCGCGACGAACGGGTGGAGCGGGTGCTCGCCCGCGACAACCACGACGTCGACGACGGCTGGCTCTGCGACAAGGGCCGCTTCGGCTTCCAGATGATCGCCGCGGACGAACGGATCACCGAGCCGCGGGTCGGCGGCTCGCGCGCGGACTGGGAGCGGGCGCTCGACGCGACCGCCGAGCGGCTGGGCGCGGCGGGCGAGCGCACCGCGGCGATCGTCGGCGGGCAGGCCTCGAACGAGGAGGGCTACCTCGTCCAGCGAATCCTGCGCCGGGCGCTCGGAGCCCCGAACGTCACCTGCACCGACGAGCTCGACGCCGACGGTGCCCGAGCGCTCGCCGCCCCCGAGCTGGGCGCCGCTGTCGCCGACCTCGACGGCGCCGAGTCGATCCTCGTGCTCGGCACCGACCCGCTGAACGCGATGCCGGTCCTCGACCTGCGCCTGCGCAAGGCGATCCGCCACGGCCGCGCGCGCGTGGTCGTCGCCTCGGAGCGCCCGACGGCGCTCGACGGCGGCGCCGAGGAGACGGCGCGCTACGCGCCCGGCGAGGCGGCGGCCTTCCTGGCCGCGCTGGCGGCCGAGGTCGGCGCCGACGCCTCGGCCGAGGGCGAGGTCGGCGCCGACGCCGAGCGGATCGCAGGCGAGCTGCGCCCCGGAAAGACCGTGATCGTCTGGGGCGAGCGCCTCGGTCGCGGACCGGATGGGCCCGCCGCACTCGGGGCACTGCAATCGATCGCCGACTCGCTCGAGTGCGGCGCGGACGGGGCGGGCCTGATCGGCATCCCCGACGGCGCCAACGGCCGCGGGCTGCGCGAGGTCGGCTGCCTGGCGGGCTCCGGTCCCGGATTCGGAGAAACGGGCGGCGGCGACCTCGAGCAGATCAGGCAGGGGCTGCTCGAGGGCGACCTCGACGCCGTGGTTCTCGTCGACGCCGACCCGATCCGCGAGCTGCCCGGCGGGTCCGAATGGCGCAAGGCGCTTACCCAGGCGCGGGTGATCGCGGTCTCGATGTTCGAGAACGAGTCGTCGAAGCTGGCCGACGTTGTCCTGCCCTCCGAGGCCTTCGCCGAGAAGGAGGGCACCGTCACGCATCCCGACGGTCGCCTGCAACGGCTGCGCCCGGCGGTCCCCCGGCCCGGCGAAGTGAGGCCGATCTGGCAGGCGCTGGTCGAGCTGGCCGCCCGCCTGGGGGATGAGACCGGGATCGACTCCGCCCCCGAGGCGCTGGCGGCAATCGCCTCCGAGGTGCCCTTCTACGCGGGCGTCACCCAGGACGAGATCGGCGGTCGGGGTGTCCGCTGGCAAACTCGTCCGCAGGCGGGTGGGGCGGGACCGGGGGGTGGCTCCGCAGACCCATCCCGCGGAGCTGCCGCTCAGAATGCCCGAGACGATGTGGCCGCGGGACGGCGAGCGTCTACGGAACCACCCCCCAGCCCCGCCTCCGGGCTCCGATTGGGCAGCTATCGGGCGCTCTGGGCGGACGAAGTCACCGAGCGCAACCCAGCGTTGCGGTTTCTGGCGCCGGAGCAGACCGTCGAGCTCGCCCCGGCGGACGGTGAGCGATTGGGATTGGAGGACGGCGACGAGGTCGAGGTGAGGTCGAACGGATCGACGCTCAGCGCCCGGGTGGCGCTGCGCGAGCGGATGCGCCCGGGAGCCGCCTTCCTGATCGAGGGCACCGCGACCAACAACGCGAACCTGCTCAACGGCGCCGCCACGGTCGAGGTTGGGCGAATCCCGGGCATTGCTTCGGAGGAGGTGGCCGGGCAGTGATTCGAATCGCCGAGGTGGGCTTCGCGGAGGCGACCTGGATCATGATCGTCAAGTCGCTGCTGATCTTCCTCGTCGTGTTCATGATCGTGCCCGTGCTGACCGTGGTCGAGCGCAAGCTGATCGGCCGCTTCCAGCACCGCTACGGCCCCAACCGCGTCGGCCCGAAGGGGATGATGCAGCCGCTCGCCGACATCCTCAAGCTCGCCGGCAAGCAGTTCTTCCGCCCCGACGCGGCAGTGCCGTTCCTGTACGCGCTCGGGCCGGCCCTGGTGATCTTCTCGGGGATCACAACGATCGCGATCCTGCCCTTCGGCGACGTCGAGAACGGGGTCGGCCTCTACGGCATCGACGTCCCGATCGGGGTCCTCTACTTCTTCGCCTTCGGCTCGATCTCGTTCTACGGCCTGCTGCTATCCGGCTGGTCGTCGGGCTCCAAGTACAGCTTCCTCGGCGCGATGCGCTCCGCGGCTCAGCTGATCTCCTACGAGATCGCGATGGGCCTGGCGCTGCTCGGCGCGATCATGATGGCCGGCTCGCTGTCGCTGGTCTCGATCGTCGAGGCGCAGGGCGAGGTCTGGTACGTGATACCGCAGTTCGTCGGCTTCCTCGTCTTCATGGTCGCCGGGTTCGCCGAGACCAACCGGGCGCCGTTCGACCTCCCCGAGGCAGACGCGGAGCTCGTCCAGGGCTTCCAGACCGAGTACGGGGGCACCCGCTTCGCCTCCTTCCTGCTCGCCGAGTACCTGGAGATTTTCGTCGTCTCGGGGATCGCCGTCTCCTTCTTCCTCGGCGGCTGGATGGGGCCCGGCCCGAGCTGGCTCGACCCGATCTGGACGCTGGCCAAGATCCTCGCCCTGATCATGGTCTTCATCTGGGTGCGGGCGACGCTGCCGCGGCTGCGCTACGACCAGCTGATGAGCCTCGGGTGGAAGGTGCTCTTGCCGCTGGCGACCCTGAACGTGCTGGCGACGGCGGTGTTGGTGGTAGTCGCGTGAGGGAGATCCGATGAGCGAGTTCCCGTACCTCGAGGATGCCGCCGATGTGGTCTCCGTCCAGCGCGGTCCCGAGCCGGGCGGCGCCAAGGGCGCCTACCGCGCCTTCGGCGAGACGCTCCGGGGCCTGAAGACGACGATGGCGCGCTTGGTCGAGGGCCCGGTGACGATCCAGTACCCGGAGGAGAAGACGCCGGTCTACCCGCGCTTCCGCGGTCGCCACAAGCTGCACCGGTTCGAGGACTCCCATCTCGAGAAATGCGTCGGCTGCTCGCTCTGCGCCGCGGCCTGCCCGGCGGACTGCATCCGCGTGGTCGCCGCCGAGAACGATCCCGACGACCGGGTCTCGGCCGGCGAGCGCTACGCGGCCGTGTATGAGATCAACCTCGCCCGCTGCATCTTCTGCGGCTACTGCGAGGTCGCGTGCCCGTTCGACGCGATCACGATGGGCCACGAGTACGAGATGGCCGACTACAACCGCGGAGATCTGATCTTCACCAAGGAGATGCTGCTCGCCGAGCCGGTCGAGCGCACGCCGCTGCGTCGCGAGGGCGAGTAGTGGTCGAGGTCTGCTTCTTCGCCGGAGCGATCGGCGCCCTCGGCGGGGCGATCGCCGTGATCGCGCTGCGCAATCCCTTCTACAGCGTGCTGGCGCTGATCGTCCACCTGATCTCGCTCGCCGGCCTCTTCCTGCTCCTCTACGCCGAGTTCCTGGCCGCAGCACAGATCGTCGTCTACGCCGGCGCGGTCATGGTCCTCTACCTGTTCGTCGCCGCCTACGTCGGCGGGGTCGAGGAGCCTGTCTACGAGCCGATCCCCGGTCAGCGCTTCCTCGCGCCGGCGCTGGTCGCGGTGCTCTTCGTCGAGGTCTCGATCGCGGTCATCGGCACCGGGCTGAAAGCGATCGACTCCGAGGGCCCGACGATCCCGGGCGACTTCGGCTCGCCCGGATCGATCGGCACGCTGCTGTTGGAGCGTTTCCTGGTCGCCTTCGAGGCCGCCTCGATGCTGCTCCTGATCGCCGCCGTCGGCGCGATCGTGCTCGCCGGCCGGGCCCGCGACGGCAATCCCTCTGAGGACCTCCGCACCCACGCCGGCAGGCCCTCGGAGGACGGCGGCACCCCCGGAGGCGAAGCCGAGGAGGTGGCCGCCTAGTGGATCTTTCCTGGTATCTGGTGCTCTCGGCGCTGCTGTTCGCGGTCGGCGCCGGCGGGGTGCTGGTGCGGCGCAACCCGCTTGTGATCCTGCTCTGCCTCGAGTTGATGCTGAACGCCGGCACGCTGGCGCTGATCGCCTTCTCGCGCGCATCGGGCAACGAGGAGGGACAGGTCTTCGCCCTCGTGGTGATGGTGGTCGCGGCCTGTGAGGTCGTCGTCGGCCTCGGCCTGGTCGTGGCGATGTTCCGCCGCCGGGTCGCGCTCAACGTCGACCAGACCCGGGAGCTGCGCGGATGAGCGCCACGACCTACGCGTGGCTGGTGCTCGGCTTCCCGCTCGCCGGCAGCATGATCATCGCCTTCGGCTGGCGCCTGCTCCCGGGCAAGGCGGCGGGCTGGATCGGCACCGCCGCGATCGGGCTCGCCTTTCTGAGCTCGATCGGTGCGCTGGTGATGCTGCTCGACGAGCCGGCCGACGCGCAACAGCTCACCGACACGCTCTGGGACTACGCCTCGGCCGCCGGACTCGAGATCGACCTCGGAATCCTGGTCGACCCGCTGTCGGTGTTCATGTGCCTGGTCGTGACCGGGGTCTCGACCATGATCCACCTCTACTCGCTCGCCTACCTGGAGGGCGATCGCCGGCTACCCGCGCTTCTTCTCCTACCTCAACTTCTTCGTCTTCTCGATGCTGCTGCTGGTCCTGGCCGGCAACTTCGTCCTCCTGATCGTCGGCTGGGCGTTCGTCGGCTTCGCCTCCTACGCGCTGATCAGCTTCTGGTATCGCCGCGCGACCGCCACCGGCGCCGGGATGAAGGCGTTCGTGATCAACGTCATCGGCGACATCGCGCTGGTGCTCGCCGCGTTCTTCGTCTTCCGTGAGCTCGGGACCTTCGACTTCCTGAGTCCTTCGACGCCGCGCGCGAGCACCTTCACCACCAACGAGGGCGTCGTGATCGCGATCTGCCTGCCTGCTGCTGGTCGGCGCGTTCGCCAAGTCGGCACAGCTGCCGCTGCACACCTGGCTCCCGGACGCGATGGAGGGCCCGACCCCGGTCTCGGCGCTGATCCACGCAGCGACCATGGTGACCGCGGGCGTCTACCTGATCGCCGCGCATGTTCCCGTTCTTCGAGCTCGCGCCGACCGCGGCCGACATCGGCGCCTTCGTCGGCCTGGCGACGCTGCTGGTCGCGGCGACGATCGCGCTCGCGGTCACCGACCTGAAGCGGATCATCGCCTACTCGACGATGAGCCAGATCGGCTACATGATCGTCGGCGTCTCGATCGGCGCCTACGCGGGCGGCATCTTCCATGCTGATGGCGCACGCCTTCTTCAAGGCGCTGCTGTTCATGGCGGCCGGCTCGGTGATCGCGGCGATGGCGAGCATCCAGAACATCGACCGGATGAGCGGCTTCCGGCGAGCGCTGCCGTTCACCTCGGCGCTGCTGATCATCGGCGCGCTGGCGCTGGCCGGCGTTCCCGGGAACCTCCGGCTTCTTCTCCAAGGACGAGATCCTCGCCTACGCCGCCGAACCGGGGCGGGCATCTACTGGATCTTCGCCATCGGCGGTTACGTCGGCGCGCTGCTGACCGCGATCTACTGCGTTCCGGATCGGCTTCCGGGTCGTCGTCGGCGAGCCGTGCGAGGAGGCGCGCGAGCTCGAGGGCGGCCATCTGCTCACGCCGATCCGGAACCCGCAGACCGGCGAGGGCGAGGACACCGACGTCGGCTTCCCGGGCGCCGAGCACCACATCGCCGAGCGCGACCTGGCCGATGCGGGTCGCGATGGGCGTGCTCGGCTTCCTGGCCCTCTTCGGCGGCGGATCCAGGTGCCCGGCCTCGACGCCGTGGTCGAGCACTTCCTCGAACCGATCTTCGAGGACTCGTCGCTGTACGCGCTAGTCCCCTCGATCGCCGACCACTGGCTCGGGCTGCTGGTCGGCGGGCTGATCAGCAGCGCGGGGATCGCGATCGCCTACTGGCTCTACGTCGCCAACCCGGCGTCACCGCACGGCTGGTCGAGCGGCTTCCGGGCCGTCCACGACTTCCTCCTCCACAAGTGGTACTTCGACGAGCTCCAGGACGCGCTCGTCTACCGGCCGGCGATCGCGATCGGCCGCTTCTGCCAACTCGGTCTTCGAGCGGGTCGTGTCCAGGGCATCGTCAGCCGTGACCGTCGGCGTTCGTCCGCGGCGTCGGGGTCGGTCGTCCGCGATGCGCAGTCGGGGTTCGTCCGCGCCTACGCGCTGCTCTTGCTCGGTGGCTTCGCCGCGCTCGGCGTCTACTTCCTGGTGGTGTCGAGCTAGTGGCCGACCGGGCCCTGCACCGCCGGAGGCGCCAGCGTGATGCTCAGCCTGCTGCTGTGGACACCGCTCGCCGCCGGCGTCTGATGCCTCGTCGTGCCGCGCGCGGGCGCCCGCTGGATCGCCATGGCCGGCACGCTGGTCGCGCTCGCCCTCGCGATCGGCCTGGTCGCCGACTTCGACTCTGCCGCGCCGGGCCTCCAGCACGTCGTCGACGAGCCCTGGATCCCCGACCTCGGGGTCCGCTACGAGCTCGGCGTCGACGGGATCAGCCTCTTCCTGCGTCCTGCTGACGGCGGTGCTGTGGATGGCGGCGACGCTGTTCGCAGCCCTGCAGGGCTATCCCGAGGACGACCGCGCGCGGCTCTACTTCTTCATGCTCGGGCTCGGCGAGACGGCCGCGCTGGGCGCGTTCCTGGCCCAGGACCTGCTGCTGTTCGTCCTCTTCTTCGACCTGATGCTGGTGCCGTTCTGGTTCCTGATCGGCGCCTTCGGCGGCCGAGAATCGGATCGCCGCGACGACGAAGATGATCGTCTACACGCTCGTCGGCTCGCTGCTGATGCTGGTCGCGGCGATCGCGACCGCGATCCTCGTCTCCGACCAGGCCGGCGAGCTCAGCTTCTCGCTCGCCGACCTGCGCGCGAACCTGCTCTCGACCGGCGAGCCAGGACTGGATCTTCTGCTTCTTCGCCGCGGCCTTCCTGGTCAAGATGCCGGCGTTCCCGTCCACGGCTGGATGCCGGACGCCTACCGCGCCGCGCCGCTGCCGGTGGTGCTGCTGCTCTCGGGCGTGCTCTCCAAGGTCGGCGCCTACGGATTCCTGCGCATCGTGCTGCCGCTCTATCCCGGATGCGACGGTGACACTTCCAGGAGGTGATCGTGATGTGATCGCGGTCGCCGCGATCCTCTACGGCTCGATGATGGCGTTCACGCAGACCAACGTCCGCCTCGTCGCCGGTTACTCGTCGGTGGCCCAGCTCGGCTTCATCACCCTGGGGGTCTTCTCGCTGCGCGCCGACGGCGCCGACGGCGCGGTCCTGCAGATGGTCAACCACGGCCTCGTCGTCGGCGGCGATCTTCGTCATCGTCGCGATCCTCTACGCGCGCACGCGCACCGAGGACCTGACTGAGATGGGCGGCCAGGCGTTCGTGCCCCGGTGCTCGCGGCGCTCTTCCTGTGGTCACGATGGCGACCCTGGCGATGCCCGGGTCGGCGAACTTCATCGGCGAGTTCTACATCCTCAACGGGGTCTTCCAGGCGAAGATCGTCTTCGCCTTCGTCGCCATCATCGGGGTCGCGCTGGCGGCCTTCTACGCGATGCGCCTCTACCAGCGAACGATGCACAACCGCCTCCCGGAGGGCGCCGAGTCGCGCGAGATCTCGGCCGCTGACGCCTTCGTGCTCGCCCCGCTGGTCGCCTGCATCGTCGCCCTGGCGCTGTGGCCCGGGCTGATCCTCGATCGCGGCGAGACCTCGGTCGATGAGCAACTCGGAGCGGTGAGCGGCCTGCCCAGGGAGATCTCCCCGAGATGGTGGCTGAGCGATGAGCTTCCACGCCCCCGAGATCGACTACGCCGGGCTCTCGCCGGTGATCGCGCTGACCGCCGGGGTCATCGTGGTTCTGGTCGCCGGCCTGTTCGGAAACAGCACGCCGAACCCAGCGGATCGTGGTTTCGATCCTCGGCCTCGGCACGCTCGGCGCGGCCGCGGGGCTGTGCATCTGGCAGTGGGGCGAGCCCAAGGACCTGGTCGCGGGCGCTCTGCGCCTCGACGACCTCGCGATCGCCGCGACCCTGATCGCGATCGTCGCGGCCGCCTTCTGCATCCCACTGTCGTGGCGCGAGGAATCCGTGGACAAGCGCCCTGGGGCCGAGCGGGCACGGCGAGTTCCAGGCGCTGTTGATCTGCTCGGTGCTCGGGATGACGCTGATCGCCCAGGCGCAGAACCTGATCGCCTTCTTCGTCGCCCTGGAGCTGCTCTCGATTCCGCTCTACGTCCTCTGCGGGTCGGCGATCCGGCGGGAGAAGTCGCTCGAGTCCGGGCTCAAGTACCTGATCATCGGCTCGCTCGGCTCGGCGACGCTGCTCTACGGGCTGGCGTTCGTCTACGGCTCCTCCGGCTCGACCGACTTCGACGGCATTCGCGCCGCGGTCGGGGGATCGATGCTCGACGACCCGCTGCTGCTGATCGGGATCGCGCTCTCGGCCACCGGGCTCGCCTTCAAGCTCTCGATCGCCCCATTCCACCAGTGGACGCCCGATGTCTACGAGGGCGCGCCGACGCCGGTCACCGCGTTCATGGCGGTGGCGACCAAGGCGGCGGTGTTCTGCGTGCTGGTGCGCTTCTTCGACGTCGCGCTCGGCCCCGCCTCCGCCGATTGGCAGCCGGCGCTGGCGGCGCTGGCGGCCGTCTCGATCATCGTCGGCAACGTCGGGGCGCTCGGCCAGAGCTCGCTCAAGCGGCTGCTCGGCTACTCGAGCGTCGCCCAGGCCGGGTACATGCTGGTCGCCGTCGTCGCCGCCAACGAGACCGGGGTCAGCGCGCTCGTCTTCTACCTCGCCGCCTATGCGCTGATGAACCTGCCCGCGTTCGCGGTGATCACGATCCGCGAGCGCGAGACCCCGTTCGGCGACGACATCCGCTCGGTCGAGGGGCTGGGCCGCGAGCGGCCGGCGATCGCCGGCGCGTTGACGATCTCGATGCTCGCCCTCGCCGGGCTCCCCGGCACGGTCGGCTTCATCGGCAAGCTGTTCCTGATCGAAGCCGCCGTGGAGGGCGACTACACCTGGCTCGGGGTGATGATCGTAATCGGGACGATGATCTCCCTCGCCTACTACCTGCGGGTGATCGCCGCCGTCTGGATGCAGCCGGCGGCGGCTCGCTCCGGGGGCGCAGCGCCGGCGATGGCGGGCGGCTCGCAGGCGGCCGACGCCGCCGCCACCGGAGCACGCTGCAAGGCGATCATCGGGCTCACCCTGCTGGCCGCTGCGGCGACCGTGTTCTTCGGCTTCATCCCCGACCCGCTCGTCAACTGGGCCGAGAACGCCGGGCAGGCGATCAGCTCGCTGCTCTGGCGCTAGCCGGCGACCAGCTCGGCCGTGGCCTCGCGAAACGCCTCGGTATGGCGATCGACGTGCGCCTCGGTCGTCGCCGGCGACATCAGCGCCATCATGTGAAACGGGGTCAGCAGGACACCGCGGTTGAGCATGTAGAGGTGCAGCAGGGCGTCGAGCTCGGGGTCGAGCGCCGCCGCCGCCTCGGCACCGGTCCGAGGCGGCGTGGCCTGGAACATGTACTCAGCGCGGCAGCCGAGCCGCGTCACCGACCAGGGCAGCTCGTGCTCGGCGATCGTCTCGGCGACGGCCGACTCGAAGCGCCGGCCGAGCGCGATCATGCGCTCGAACGCCTCCTCGGTGAGCACCTCGCCGAGGGTCGCGCGGACCGCGGCGAGCGAGAGCGCGTTGCCGGCCAGGGTGCCGCCGACGCCGCCTACGTCGGCGACCTCCCAGATCGTCCCCTCGAGGATCCGCTCGGCGACCGCCTCGGTGAACCCGTACGCACCGACCGGCACCCCGCCGCCGATCGGCTTGCCGATCGTGAGGAAGTCGGGCTCGAGGCCCTGCGCGGCGGTGTAGCCGCCGGGGCCGCAGCAGAGGGTGTGAGTCTCGTCGATCACCAGCAGCGTCCCCGTCTCGCGGGTGAGCTCGCGCAGGCGCTCGTGGTAGCCCTCCTCGGCGAGGACGATGCCGATGTTGGTCAGCGCCGGCTCGATCAGCACGCAGGCGACGTCCTCGTTGGCGAGCTCGCGCTCGAGCGCCTCGAGATCGTTGATCTCGACCACGCGCGTCGTCTCGGCCGGGTCGACCGGCGGGCCGACGTTGCCCTCGCGCGGCGCGACCTCGCCGTCGACGAGGGTGACCACGGTCTCGTCGACGCTGCCGTGGTAGCAGTGGTTGTGGACCAGGACCTTCGGCCGGCCTGTGATCTGGCGCGCGATCCGGACCACGAACCGGTTCGCGTCGGTCGCCGAGAGGGTGAACTGCCAGTCGCGCATCCCGAAGCGCCGCTGCATCTCCTCGCCGACCGCGATCGCGTCCTCGGTCGGCAGCATCGCCGTGATCCCCTTCGCGACCCGCTCGGTGACCGCCGCGACGGTCGCCGGTGGTGAGTGCCCGGTCATCGCCCCGGTATCGCCGAGGCAGAGGTCGGCGTAGACGTTGCCGTCCACGTCGGTGATCTCGGCGCCCGAGGCGGCGTCGAAGAAGACGGGAAAGGTCCCCGGCCAGCGCGTCATCCAATTCATCGGCACGCCTGACAGCAACGACCCGGCGGCGCGCTCGTGAAGCTCCCGCGAGCGCGGGTGTGCGCCGGAAAAGCGCTCGCGCTCACGCGCGAACAGCTCCACGATGCGCGACCTGTCGATCGTCGTCACGCGGGCAGTCTCGCCGAAAACCGGGCGGGCCCGACTAGAGCCAACCCTTGTTCCACGGCCCGGTGATCGCGAAGGTCTCGCCCGGGTACTGCAGATGCATGAACAGCCACTTGCCGTCCGGGCTGAACCCGGGCCCCGCGGTTTCGCTGGCGCCGATCCCCTGGCCCCTGCGCGGCGGGCGGTCGAAGCGGCGCTTGTTGAACGGGAACAGGTCGGCGGCGATGTGGTCGTGGAGGGCGAGCTTCTCGGTGACCTTGGCGAAGTCGAAGAGCTCGCCGTCCGGCGTCAGACCGCGGACCCAGTTGTCGGCGCCGTTCACGTCCTCGCCGTCGCCGTCCTCGCAGAGGACGATGCCGCCGCGCCGGCTGACCGCGATCCCGTCGGGCCCGTTGAGGACCTTGTTGCGGGGTGAGGAGTAGACCAGCTCCAGCGTGCCGCGCTTGAAGTTGCGGTTGTCGGGCGTATAGCGCCAAACCTGACCTTGCTCGGCCTTGCCCCCGTCGGAGGCGACGAAGTAGCAGCTTCCCTTGGCGAAGCAGCCACCCTCGAGGCCCATGAACTTGGCGCCACCCTTGTGGCGGCCCTGCATGTAGACGGCCTGCGGGAAATCGTCGGCACCGTTGGGGTCGGGATCGGCGATGTCGACCCAGCTGCACTCGAGCTTGCGGCCGGCGTTCTCGTCGTGCGTGGTGTTGTACCGGGGCTCGCCCTTGATCGCCAGCATCTGCAGCTTGCCGCCGCGGTGCAGCTTCCCCTTGTGGTCGGGCAGGTAGCGATAGAAGCCGTCACCGGGATCGCCGTTGTCCTCGGTCATGTAGACGACGCCCGTCTTCGGGGTCGACCGGGCAAGCCTCGTGGACGAAGCGGCCCATCGCCTTGATCGGCACCGGCTCGACGGTCTCGGTCGCCCGCGCCGGCACCTCGAAGACGTATCCGTGCTTGCGCTCGAACCCCTGCGCGGGGCCGACCGTGTTCTCCTCGCCGGAGAGCCAGCTGCCCCACGGGGTGGCGCCGCCGTTGCAGTTGTTGTCGGTGCCGTTGAGGACGAGGGCGCTGCCGGTCAGCTTCCCCGAGCCGGTGTTGAAGTGCGAAACGGTGACGCCGCCCTGGGCGACTCGGTCGTAGGCGTTGACCGGCCCGTGGGCGCGGCCGGGATGAAAGCCCTCCTGGTTGCGGACGATCCAGACCGTGTTCCCGCGACCCTTGAAGTAGCCGGTGCCGTCGTGACAGGTCGGCGTCGGCAGGCCGTCCGACATCCTCGAGCCGGCGCGGCCGAAGCGCACGTAATGGAATCCCTTCGGCAGGGCGAACGCCTTGCCGGGCTCGAACTGCAGCGGCCCGTACCCGGGCTTGTCGGCGAACACCGCCTTCATCGAGGCGAGCGCCTCGTTGGCGCCGGTGTAGGCGAGCAGGGTGTCGGCGACGGTTACGCCCGCGGCCGCCGCGACCCCTCGCTGGATCGCCTGCCTACGGGTGAGTGTGCTGCTCATTCGCGTCCCTTTCCGCTTGCCGCCGCTGGCTTGCCGCCACTCAATCTGAGGCGGATTGTTACACAATTCTACGAAGGGTGGGGTCGGGCTGGACGCCAGTCCTTGTCTAATTGTGGAATAATGTGACAGATGGAAGCCCTCTCTGGTGACACGGCCGCCCCGGTTCGCCTGAATACCGTCTCCACAGTCGACGCCGCCGCGAACGTACTGCGTGAGCTGATCCTCGATGGAGAGCTCGAGCCCGGGGCGCGCCTGCGCGAGGCCGAGTTCGCCGAGCGGCTCGGAATCGCCCGCCACAGCTTCCGAGCCGCGACCCAGATCCTGATCGCCGAGGGGATGCTGCGTCGCGAGCCGCACCGCGGCGTCCAGGTGACGGTGCTGACCGCCGCCGACATCCTCGACACCTTCCGCCTCCGGGCCGCGCTCGAGACCGAGGCGGTCCGCCTGTTGATCGCCGCCGGCCGGGTCCCCGACGACGCCCGGCAAGCCGTCGACGACCTCTCCGCGGTCCCCGACGGGGCGCCCTGGCGCGACGTGGTCGAGCACGACATGCGATTTCACCGGGCGGTGATCGACGCCGCCGATAGCGAGCGGATATCGCGCGCCTACACCGGGGTGCAGGCCGAGATCCAGCTCTGCATGGTCCAGCTACGGCCCCATTACGAGCGGCCATCGGAGGTCGCGGCGGAGCACACCGAGCTACTCGCGGCGGTCGTCGCCGGCGATCCGCAGCGGGCCGACGAGCTCTTTCGCCGCCACCTCACGGAGGCGGTCAAGAACCTCAGTAGCGCTCTCGCAGCCGGCGAGAGCGACAACGCCGAGGAGGTGGTTCTGTGAACGACGCGAGCGCCTCGCCGAGGCCCCTGGTCACCGCCCTCTCGGCCCGAGAGGTGCTGGACTGCCGCGGTCTGCCGACGGTGCAGGTCGACCTCGAGCTCGGCGACGGGGTGGTCGGGACGGCCGACGTGCCCTCGGGCCGCTCGACCGGCGCCAACGAGGCGTTCGAGCTGCGCGACGGCGGTGACCGCTTTGGCGGTTTCGGCGTCAGCCGGGCCGTCGCCAACGTCGAGGGCGAGCTCCGCCAGCTCCTGGTCGGCGGCCCGCTCCCGGAGCAGCGGGCCCTCGACGTCTCGCTGATCGAGCTCGACGGGACGCCCGACAAGTCCCGCCTCGGCGCCAACGCGGTCCTCGGCGTGTCGCTCGCCGCCGCGCGCGCCCGCGCGCAGTCGGCCGGCCTGCCGCTCTACCGAGCCCTGAACGCGAACGCGCACGTGCTCCCGGTCCCGCTGGTGAACCTGATCAACGGCGGCAAGCACGCCTCCAACGATCTCGACTTCCAGGAGTTCATCGTGATCCCGGTGGGTGCGGACTCGATCCTCGAGGCGCTGCAGATCTCCACCGAGGTCAACCTCGCGCTCGCCGAGATCCTGCTCGACCGTTACGGCAAGAGCGCCCTGAACACCGGCGACGAGGGGGGCTATGCGCCGGCGATCTCGAGCCCGCAGGAAGCGCTCGGGCTCCTCCACGAGGCGGTCGCCGACGCCGGCCACGAGGGCCGCTTCCGCTATGGACTCGATTGCGCCGCCAGCCACTACTACGACCGCGAGACCGGGACGCTACGCGCTCGCCGGCGAAAGGCGCGACACCGATGCGATGATCGCGCTCTACCTGGACCTGATTCGGGAGTTCGACGTGATCACGATCGAGGACCCGCTCGATGAGGAGGACTTCGCCGGGTTCGCGCGCTTGACCGCCGAAAGCGGGATCCAGATCGTCGGCGACGACCTCTTCGTCACCAATCCCGAGCGCCTGCGAACCGGCATCGCCCAGGGCTCGGCCAACGCGCTGCTGTGGAAGGTGAACCAGATCGGCACCCTCTCCGAGGCCCTCGACGCCGCCGAGCTGGCCCACCGCAGCGCCTACAAGGTGGTCGTCTCGGAGCGCTCCGGCGAGACCGAGGATCCGATCATCGCCGACCTCGCGGTCGCGCTCGGCGCCGGTCAGATCAAGACCGGGGCCCCGGTGCGCGGCGAGCGCACGGCGAAGTACAACCGCCTGATCAGGATCGCCGAGGAGCTTGGATCGACAGCGGTGTATCCGGGTGAGGCGCTGGCCGCCCCGGCACTCGCCGCGTAGCGGGCGACCGTGCCGCCCGCCGATCCACCACCCGCGGCCGCACCGGTCTCGTCGGCCGGACCCAGGATCGAGTCGGTCGAGTCGCTCTCGGCAAAGGGCGAGCGCGCCGCGAGGCGGGCGGCCCTGCAGGTGGCGACCGCCGGTCTCGCCGCCTGCGATGTGGCCCGCGCCACGGCGCAGGCGGTCGCGCTCGAGGGGGACGAGCTGGTCGTCGACGGGAGGCGCCACACGCTCGACCCGGCGGGCCGCGTGCTCGTCGTCGGCGCCGGCAAGGCCTCGCTGGGCATCGCCGAAGCGCTCGAGCGAGCGCTCGGAGCGCGGCTCGACGGTGGCGCGATCGCCGTCCGCGCGGGCGAGGAGCGCGAGCTGGGGCGGATCGAGGTGCTCGGCGCCGATCACCCGCTGCCCAGCCGAGACAGCGGTGTCGCCGCCCGCCGGCTGCTCGAGGTCGCCGTCGGGGCGGGCGAGCGCGACATCGTCATCGCCTGCTTCACCGGCGGCAGCTCGGCGCTCGCCAGCCTCCCGCCGGAAGGCGTGACGGCCGCCGAGAAGCGCGATCTCCACGAGCTCCTGCTCTCCGCGGGGATCGGCATCGTCGAGGTCAACACCGTCCGCAAGCACGTCTCCGCGTTCAAGGGCGGCCGGTTGGCGCAGGCAGCGCAACCGGCGGCGCTGATCAACCTCACCGTCTCCGACGTCGCCGGCGATCACATCGATGCGATCACCGACCCGAGCGTTGGCGACACCTCGCGCGCGGCTGACGCGATCGCGATCCTCTACGGCCACGGGCTCTGGGACAAGGTGCCGCGGTCGATTCGCCACCACCTGCAGGGCGCCGCCGCCGAGTCTCCTCCACTCGCCGATGCCGACATTCAGACCGTGCTGCTGGTCACCGGGTCGACGGCCTGCGACGCGATGACGCTCGAGGCAAGCGCGCTCGACCTGAACCCGGTCGTGGTCTCGACGACGCTCGAGGGCGAGGCGCGCCACGTTGGCAAGCTGCTCGCCAATCTCGCCCGTCACAGCGCCGCCGACGGCGCCCCCTTCACCCCCGGGACGGTGATGCTCGGCTGCGGAGGGGAGAGCACCGTGACGCTCGCGAAGGCTGGCAGCTTCGGCGAGGGCGGCCCCAACCAGGAGGCAGCGATCGCGGCCGCGATCGAGCTCGACGGTTCCCCGGTTGCGGCGGTCTTCCTCGATACCGACGGCTCCGATGGCGGGACCGAGCACGCCGGGGCGATCGTCGACGGGATGACCGTCGAGCGCGCCGGCGCCGTCGGCGTCGATCTGCGCGCAGCCCTGCTCGAGCATCGCTCGCAGGTGGCGCTGTCGGCGCTCGAGGACGCCCTCGTCACCGGGCCGACCCGGACCAACGTCAACGACCTGTTCGTGATCGTGGTGGCGGGCGAGCGATGAGCGGTGGCGCGAGCCCGATGATCGTCGTCGACCGGCTGGTCAAGGAGTTCGGCGAGGTCACGGCCGTCAACGACGTCAGCCTCGAGATCGCCACCGGCGAGTTCTTCTCGATGCTCGGCCCGAGCGGCTGCGGCAAGACGACGACGCTGCGTGTGATCGCCGGCTTCGAGGAGCCCGACGCAGGCCGCGTGCTGCTCGACGGCGACGACGTCACCTTCACCTCGCCCAAGCGCCGCAACGTCAACATGGTCTTCCAGGACTACGCCCTGTTCCCGCACATGACGGTCGCCGAGAACGTCGCCTTCGGCCTCAAGCTGAAGAGGGTCGACGCGGCCGAGATCCGCTCGCGGGTCGCCGAGATGCTGACCGTGGTCCGCCTCGACGGCTACGAGGACCGCCGCCCGGCCGAGCTCTCGGGCGGCCAGCGCCAGCGGGTCGCGCTCGGGCGTGCGCTCGTCAACCGGCCCGCGGCGCTGCTGCTCGACGAGCCACTCGGCGCCTTGGACCTGAAGCTCCGCCGAGAGATGCAACTGGAGCTGAAGCGCATCCAGCAGACCACCGGGACGACCTTCGTCTACGTCACTCACGACCAGGAGGAAGCGCTGACGATGTCCGACCGGATCGCGGTCATGGACGGCGGCGTGCGTCCAGCAGGTTGACGCCCCGCGAGCCCTCTACGAGCGCCCCGCGACCGCCTTCGTCGCCGACTTCATCGGTACCTCCAACCTGATCAGCCTCGACGGCGCCGAGCGCCTCGACGGAGTCGCCGTGCTCGATCTGGGCGACGGAATGCGAATCGTCGCCGACGACAGCGGCACCGTCGCCGGGAGCCGGATCACGGTGCGCCCGGAGAAGATCCGGATCGGCGTCGAGCTCGACGGCGACTGCTCGCGGGTTCCCGGGCGCGTCGTCGAGCAGGTCTACCTCGGATCGCTCTCGCAGACGGTGGTCGAGATCGTCACCGGCGAACGCCTGATCGTTCACGAGCTCAACGACGACGAGCGCCCGCCGCCGGGGCAGGGTGAGGCCGTGGTGTTGAGCTGGCACGCCCGCCACAGCCTCCTGCTCGACGACGCGGGTGAGGAGGGCTCGTGAGCGGGCGGGCTCGGGTGCTGATCGCCGGCTTGGCGATCGCCGCCACGGCCGCGGCCGGTTGCGGCCAGGACGCGGGCGAGACCTCGGTGGCCCCGGCGCCCAAGGATCCGAAGGCCCCGGCGACGGGCACGCTCCGCTTCTTTGCCTACGGGGACACCGTCACCGACGAGATGCTGGGGCCGTTCGAGCAGGAGAACCCCGACCTCGATCTTCAGACCGCCAACTTCAACTCGAACAAGGCCGCTGCGGCAAAGCTCGCGGGAGGATTCCAAGCCGACGTGGTCGAGGTCTGCGCCGACGAGATGGAGCCGATCGTCGCCCGCGGGCTGATCCGGCCGCTCGACCCCAGAGCGATCAGCGATTTCGACGAGCTCGCCCTCGCGGACTCCAAAGAGGTCCGAGACGAGGCGGGCCAGGTTCTCTTCGTCCCGACCTCGGCCGGACCTCACGGGCTGATCGTCAACACGGACCTGGTCGACGGGGCCGACTCCTACACAGCGCTCTTCGACCCCGACTACGCCGGCAGCGCGGCGATCGAGTCGAGCCCGCTGACCGCGATCGGGGTGACCGCGCTGGCGCTCGGCATGGACGATCCGATGAACCTCTCGCCGTCGGAGATCGACGAGGTCAAGCAGTACCTGCTCGACAACCGCGACCAGTTCCGCGACTTCCCCGAGTCCGATGCCTCGATGGCGAACCTGTTCAAGTCCGGCGAGGCGGTGATCGCAGATGGGGGGCGCGGCACCGCCGAGACGATGATCCGCGACGGGGTCCCGGCCGAGTGGATCGCGCCCACAGAGGGCGTGCTCTCGTGGGTCTGCGGCCTCGCGATCACCTCGCACGCCCAGAACATCCCCGCGGCCTACAAGCTGATCAACTACTACGCCTCGCCGCAGGCGCAGGCGATCTCCGGCGAGCAGGGGTTCGTCGCGATGAACCCGGCGGCGTTGGCGCTGATGCCCAGGGCGGACCGGGCGGCGGCCGACCCGGCGACGCTGCGCGACGCGATCCCGGAGACCGAGCCCAGCGCGGTCGAGCTCTACGACCGCGCCTGGCAGGAGGTCGCCGCCGGGTGAGCGACGCGATCGTGACCGCACCGCGGACCGCCGTCCTGGCCGGGCCCCCGGCGGCCCACAGACGCAGCCTCGGCGCCCGCCTCAGACGTCGCCTCCCGGGTGTCGCCAGCGTGGTGGTGATCGGCATCGCGATGGTGATCCTGTTCGGCCCGGTGCTGATGCTGGCGCTGTTCTCGTTCAACGACTCTTCGATCATCTCGCTGCCGTGGGAGGGCTTCACCACTCACTGGTACGAGGAAGCTTGGTCGACCCAGCAGGCGCGCGACGCGATCGTCAACTCACTCGTCGTCGCCTCCCTGGTCACCGTCGCCTCGCTGGTGCTCGGAACGCTCGCCGCCTGGGGCCTGACCCGCCTGCGCTTTCCCGGGCGCGGCGCGGTCGCCGGACTCCACGGCTCGGTCCTGGTCGTGCCGTGGCTGATCATCGGGGTCGCCGGGCTGATCTTCTTCAGCCAGAGCGGGATCGCCCTGTCACTGACCACCGTGGCCCTGATGCAGCTCGTGGTCACGTTCCCGCTCGTCGTCGCGATCATCTCCGCCGGGCTGGTGCGCTTCTCGCGTTCGGTTGAGGAGGCCGCGATCGACCTCGGCGCCTCGCAGGCGCAGATGATCCGCCACGTCGTCCTGCCCCAGATCGCCCCCTCGTTGGCCGCCGCCGCGATCTTCGCCTTCGCCTGGTCGTTCAACAACTTCGAGGTCTCATTCTTCACCGGCGGCTTCGAGCAGACGTTCCCGGTCTGGGTCTTCTCGATCCTGCGTCAGTCCGAGAACCTGCCGATGGTCAACGCGGTCTCCACCGTGATCGCCCTCGCCCAGGTGCTCCTGGTGTTCGCGGGCTGGCGGCTGATGAAGCGGCTCACCCGCGACCGCGGCGGCGACAGGGCGCTGACCGAACTGATGACCGGAGGGACTCGCTGATGGAAGCCGCCTCGGTACCGGTGCGCCACACCCGCAGCAGGGGACGGTCGCTGTTGCGTCCGCTGGCGTTCATGAGCGCACCCACCGCGCTGCTTCTGCTGCTCTTCCTCGGGCCGATGATCACGATGCTCGTGATCAGCCTCCAGTACGGCGTCCTGAGCGGGAGCTCCGGCTTCACGATCAGCAACTTCACCGATGTGCTCGGCGACGACCTCTATCGCGAGGTCGCGCTGACCACGTTCGAGATCGCGACCGTGGCGATGCTGATCCAGCTCGCGATCGCGGTGCCGATCGCCTACGTGCTCGCCTACAAGGCGGGCCGGTGGGAGGTCCCGCTGCTGCTCTTTCTCGTGCTTGCCGACGAGCTCAACCCGATGGTCCGCATCTACGCCTGGCGAATGCTGCTCGGGCGCGAGGGGCTGATCAACGAGGGGCTGATCAGGATCGGCCTGATCGACCAGCCGATCGACGCGTTGCTGTTCAGCAAGTTCGCGGTCATCGTCGTGCTCTCCACCAGCTACCTGACCTACACGGTGATCCCGATCTACGCCGCGATGAAGGCCGTCGACAGCAACCTGTTCGAGGCCGCACGCGACCTCGGGGCCAGCTGGTGGACCACCGCCCGGCGGGTGCTGTTGCCGCTGATCGCGCCGGGGATATTCGTCGCTCTGCTGCTCGTCTACATCCCGCTGTTCACCGACTTCGCCAGTCCGACCCTGGTCGGGGGCACCAGTGGCTACATGCTCGGCCAGGCCGTCAACGACCTCGTGCTCGAGAGCGGCGACCTCAACGGCGGCGCGGCGATGAGCCTGCTGATGCTCGCCGCCTCGGGGATATTCGCGGTCGTCGCCTACAGGCTGGCGAAGATCAAGCAGCTCGAGTCATGAGCGGCAGGGATTCGGACTTCGACGTGGCGATCGTCGGCGGCGGGCACAACGGCCTCGTCGCCGCCCACTACCTGGCCGCAGCGGGGCTTCGGACGGTCGTCCTCGAGCGTCGCGAGATCGTCGGTGGCTGCTGCGTCACCGAGGAGTTCGCGCCCGGCTACCGGGCCTCGACCGGCGCCTATGTGCTCAGCATGCTGCGCGAGCCCGTCTGGCGCGACCTGCGGCTGAGCGAGCGGGGGATCACGGTCGACGCGGCCGGTCCGTCGCTGAACCTGTTCGCCGACGGCGGCGCTCTGCAGCTCGAGGACGACCTCACCCGCACCCAGGAGGAGCTGCGGCGCTTCTCGGCTGCCGACGCGCGAGCGCTGCCTGACTTCGAGGCCGAGCTCGCCGAGCTCGCCGGCCTGATCACGCCACTTATCGACACCACCGCGCCCGAGCCGGGCTCGATCCGGGCGCGCGACCTGCCCGCCCTCGCCGGCCTGGGGGCGCGGGCGGCGCGCGGCAGGAAGCTGATCACCGACGCGCTGTTTCTGTTCGGGACCTCGGCGACCCAGTACCTGTCCGAGCACTTCCGCTCCGAGCAGGCGCTGGCCGCGTTCGGCTGGCACGCGATCAACGATTCCGTCGCCGGGCCCTCGACCCCCGGGACCGCGTACGTGCTGCTCCATGATCACGCCTCCGAACAGGCCGGGGGCGGGATCCGCCAATGGGGCTTCGTTCGCGGCGGCATCGGCAGGGTCACGGAGGCGATGGCCGACTCCGCTCGCGAGGCGGGTGCGGTCGTGCGCACCGGGGCCTCGGTGGATCGCGTCATGGTCGAGGACGGCCGCGCCGTCGGCGTATCGCTCGCCGGGGGCGAGGAGATCCGCGCGGGCCGGGTGCTCTCCAACGCCGACCCGAAGACGACCTTCCTCGACCTGGTCGGCGCCGAGCTGCTCCCCGAGCGCTTCACCGCCGCTGTGCGCGCCTACCGCTGCGAGGGCACCAGCGTCAAGATCAACCTCGCCGTCGAGGAGCTCCCGCGCGCCGCCGCGATCGACGCCGCGGGCGTGCAGCCGTACCACCACGGCATCGTCGAGCTCAACCCGTGGGCGGCGTCGATGGACGCGGACCAGGCGGAGGCGCGGGCCGGCCGCCCAGCGACCGACCCGCACATCGAGCTCTGCTTCCCGACCGTCCACGACCCGTCGCTCGCCCCGCAGGGCAAGCACGTGGTCACGATCGACGTCAACTCCCAGCCCTACACGCTCGCCGAGGGGTCCTGGGATGAGCTTCGTGACCAGGTCGCCGACCGGGCGATCGAGAAGCTCGGCGCCTACTTCCCGAACCTGCCGGGGTCGATCATCGAGCGCCAGGTGCTGGCGCCGCCCGACCTCGAGGCGCTGCTCGGGATCTGGGGCGGACACGCCTTGCACGGCGACATGGCCTTCGACCAGCTCTTCAACCTGCGCCCGGTGCGGGGCTGGGCCGACTATCGCACGCCGGTCGAGGGGCTGTGGCTCTGCGGCGCCGGCACCCATCCCGGGGGCGGCGTCACCGGCGCCAACGGGCGCAACTGCGCTCGCGAGGTCCTGCGCGAGGCGCGCGCGCGGCGCCGCGCGCCTGCGAGGCTTGCGCCGGTGACCCCTTTGTACCCCCGTTCCTGGGACGAGATCCAGGCGCCCGCGATCGTGGTCGAGCCGCCGGGCCCGCGCAGCCGCGAGATCCTCGAGCGGATCGCGGCCACCGCCTACCCGGGGCTCGCCAACCACCTCACCCCCATGGCCCTCGCCGAGAAGCGCGCCTGGACGGTCGCCGACCTCGACGGCAACGTCTATCTCGACTGCGCCTCGGCCTCGGCCTCGGTACCGCTGGGCGCCGGCCGCCCGGAGCTGCTCGAGCCCGCGCTCGACGCGATCAGGACCTTCGGCAACGAGGACAGTCACGCGCTCGCCTCGGAGCTCACAGCCGAGCTCGGCGAGCGCCTGCTCGCCGTCGCCCCGGACAGTCTGAGCCGCTACGACATCGCCCTCAACGGCACCGAGGCGGTCGAGATCGCGGTCAAGGTCATGCGCCGCGTCACCGGGCGACCGGTGATCCTGGCCTTTCACGGCTCCTACCACGGCGAGTCGACGACGACCGCCGCGCTCGGCGCCGAGGCCGCCGAGATCTCGAGCGGTCTGCGCGGCTTGGTCCCGGGCTTCGCGCACGTGCCCTATCCGCACCCCTACCGGACGCCGTTGCGCGATGCGCGCCCCGGGCGGCAGCGGCGACGCAACCGTCGACTACATCCGCGACCACGTCCTCTTCCACGTCCTCGACCCGCGCGACGTGGCCGGCGTCGTGATCGAGCCGGTGCTGGGCTCGGGCGGTTGCGTGGCGCCACCCGACTCGTTCTGGACGGCGCTCACCGCGCTCTGCCGCGAGCACGACTGGCTGCTCTGCGCCGACGAGGTCAAGACCGGCATGGGCCGCTCGGGGCACCTGTTCGCGGTCGAGCGCTGGGGCGTCGAACCCGACCTGATGTGCCTCGGCAAGGCGCTCGGCGGCGGCGTCATGCCGATCGGCGCCCTGCTCGGCTCCGAGCGCGCTCTCGCCGGCTTCGATGACGTGCCCACCGGCAGCACCTGGGCCTGGCTGCCCGGGTCCTGCGCCGCTGCCCTCGCGACGCTCGACTTCTACGCCGCCGAGCCCGTGCTCGAGAATGTCCGCGAGCTGGAGGCGCTCGCCGCCGAGCGCCTCGGCGAGCTCCGGGAGCGCTTTGACCGGATCGGCGACGTCCGCTCGGTCGGCTGCTTCCAGGCGATCGAGTTCGTTCGCGACCGCGAGACGGCCGAGCTCGACTCCGAGCTCCAGAACGCGGTCGCGGCCGAGATGCTGCGGCGCGGGGTGCTCGCCGACTCCTCGACCACGTCGCTCAACATCCAGCCCTCCCTGGTGATGCCGGCGGCCGCCCTCGATCGCACCTACGCGATCGTCGCCGAGGCGATCGAGGCGGCGCTCTCCGCGGCGCCGCGATGAGCCTCGAGACCGAGCTCGCCGCCGAGCTCGCCGCGATGGGCGAGTCAGGGACGCTGAAGCGCGATCCCTGTGCTGCGCTCCCCTCAGGGTCCGCTGATCGAGATCGAGGGCCGCGGCGAGGTCCTCTGCCTCTGCTCCAACGACTACCTCGGCCTCGCCAACCATCCCGAGGTCGTCGCCGCCGGCGTCGCCGGGCTCGAGCGCTACGGCGCCGGCACCGCCTCGGTGCGCTTCATCTGCGGGAAGTTCGAGCCCCAGATCGAGCTCGAGCGCGATCTCGCCGCCTTCCTGCGGACCGAGTCCGCGCTCACCTTCGTCTCCTGCTGGACCGCCAACGCCGCCCTGCTCGACGCGCTCTGTGACGAGCGCACCGGGGTCTTCTCCGACCGCCTCAACCACGCCTCGATCATCGACGGCGTCCGGCTCGCACGCCCCGCGCACAAGGCCGTCTACGAGCACGCCAACCCCGATGACCTGCGTCGCGCCCTGGCCTCCGCCCCCGCGCTCGCGCGCAAGCTGATCGTCACCGACGGGGTGTTCAGCATGGAGGGCGACCTGGCACCGCTCGACGAGCTGCTCGAGATCGCCGCCGCCGCCGACGCCGTGCTCGTTGTCGACGACTCGCATGGGCTCGGCGCCGTCGGCGCCAGCGGCCGCGGCACGGTCGAGCGCTTCGGCCTGCTCGGCGAGCCCAATCTGATCCTCACCGGCACGCTCGGCAAGGCACTCGGCGGCGGCGCGGGCGGGTTCGTCGCCGGCTCGTTGGCGCTCTGCGGCGTGCTCGAGCAACGCTCGCGCCCGCAGCTCTTCTCCAACGGGCTCCCGCCGACCGTCGCCTGCAGCGCCCGGCGCGCGCTCGACCGAGCTGCGCGAGCGCCCCGAGCTGGTCGGCCGGCTGCGCGCCAACGCCGCGCTCATGCGCGAGGGCCTCGCCGCGGCCGGGCTCGAGCCGCTCGAGGGCGAGAGCGCGATCATCCCAATCATCGTCGGCGAGACCGCGACGGCGATCGCGATCAGCGAGCGCCTGCTCGAGAACGGCGTCTACGTCACCGGCTTCGGCTACCCGGTGGTCCCCGAGGGCACCGCGCGAGTCCGCATCCAGGTCTCGGCAGCGCTCACCGCGACCCAGATCGAGGCGGCGGTGGCGGCGATCACCGAGGTGGCCGGCGGGACCGTCAGCGCCACCGGCGCCGCGTTAGCGAGCGCCGCGCCGTGGGAGAAGGCCCGGCTGCGGGTTCGCAATACTCGGCCCATGGCCGAGGACAACGTCGACCGCTACCGCGAGGCCATCGACGCCTGGAACCGCCGCGACCTGGTCTGGATCCTCGAGCAGGCCACGCCCGATTTCGAGTTCCACACCGCGCAGCTCTTTCCCGGCACCGAGCCCGTCTACCGTGGCCGCGAGGGCATGGTGGAGTTCTGGACCACGTTCATCGAGGCGCCGTGGGCGCTGCTGCGGATCGACGTCGAGGAGATGCTCCCCGCCGGCGACGACCGGGCGCTCGCCCTGCTGACCTTCACCGGGATCGAGCGCGGCTCGACCACCGAGGTGACGCTCAAGTACGCGCACCTGGTCAGCTTCCGCGGCCCGGAGGTGGCGCGGATCGACGCCTTCGCGGACTGGGAGGACGCCCGGGCGGCAGCGGGCCTGGAGGGCTGACCCGGCGCCCCCGCCCCCGCGCTACGGTCCGGCGCTCGTGCGCTAGTGTCGCGTCGAGTCGGGCCCGAGGAGGTTGAACGCGATGGACCTTGACGCGTACCGGGAGACGAGCCTGCGGACCTGGGCCGAGATGGCCCCGGGCTGGGAGCAGCGCCGCGAATGGATCCTCGATCTCACCGGCGCCATCAACGAGTGGTTGGCCCAACAGGTCGATCCGCAGCCCGGCGAGACCATTCTCGACCTGGCGGCGGGCACCGGCGACCTCGGGTTCATCGCTGCTCAGCGGGTCGGCGATGGCGGGAAGGTGCTCTGCACCGACTTCGCCCCTGAGATGGTCGAGGCCGCGCGTCGAAACGGCGACGGGAGCGGCCTCTCCAACGTCGAGTATCGCGTCCTCGACGCCGAGCGCATGGACCTCGCCGACGACAGCGTCGACGGCGTACTGTGCCGCTGGGGCTACATGCTGATGGCCGACCCCGAGGCGGCCCTGCGCGAGACCCGGCGAGTCCTGCGCGACGGCGGCACGCTCTCGTTTGCGGTCTGGCAGACGCCGGAGCGCAATCCGTGGGCCGCGCTGCCGGGGATGACCCTCGTCCAGCGCGGGCACATGCCCGCGCCCGAGCCCGGGGCACCTGGGATCTTCGCCATGGGCGCGGCTGAACGCGTCGCGGAGCTCGTCACCGGTGCCGGCTTCGGCGAGCCCCGACTGGAGGAGCTGACGTTCGAGTGGCGCTACTCGGCCGACGACCTCTGGGACACGCTGACGCGGCTCGCTGGACCGCTCGCGCGCGTGATCAAGGAGCTGCCGGACGAAGAGCGACAGGACACACGGGCCGCGATCGAGGCGAGCCTGGCGGGGTACTCGGACGGCGGCGAGCTGGTTGTCCCGGCCGCCTGCTGGGGCGTTGTCGCCCGCTGAGACACGGGGTCGAGATCGCGTCGCTGACCGTCACCTGGGCGGCGCGGCGCCGAACATCTCGCCGAGGCGGCCGGCGAGGACGAAGTCGCCCTCGACTCGACCCGCCCCTCGAGCAGCAGCTTCGGCGGGAAGGCCTCGCGCGCGACCATGCGCACGAAGTCGGGGACGCTGGCGCGCAGGGTCACGGCCGGGGCCGCCGCCCGGCCCCGGCGGCGCCTCGGCGCGGCCATCGGCGATCCGGACCGTCCAGGTTCGCGGCCCGTCGCGGCCTCGCAGCTCGTAGGCGATCTCGCCCTGAAAGCCCCTCGCCCTCTCGGGCAGGAAGGCGCCGCTCCATGCCCTTGAAGATCACCGCGCAGGCCCGGGCCGCGGTCGAAGAGGCGGTGAAGCTGCGCGTCGCTGCGGTCGCGGACCAGGCCGCGAGGCCGGCCTCCCCGGCGCGCGCCGACCAGCTCGCGGCCGCCGGCCGCCGCATCGCGGCTGGCCGTCGCCGCGCGATCGCGAGGCGCGCTTCGCCGGCGTCCGGCTCGCCGTCGGGGCTCACCACGTAGCCGGGGTCGGACGTCGCGCGGCGGGGCGCGGCGCGCCAGCGCCCGCTCGACCGCCCCCGGCCAGGCGCTCGCGCTTGTCGCGCTCGCGCTCCTCCGGCCCGCTCGGCGAAGCGGGGCATCACCTCGGCGGCGAACAGCTCGAGGCTCTCGCAGATGTGCTCGTGTCGGTTCGCGCCCGCCTGCGCAGACGAAGATCACCTGGTCGACCCCGGCGGCCTGGTAGCGCTCGATCAGGTCGGCGATCTGCTCCGGGGTGCCGATCGCCCCGCGCAGGCTGCCGAGCCCCTGCTGCAGCAGCCGGACCCCGAGCGGCGCGTCGTCCGGGGTGACGATCTCGCGCGCGAAGCCGACCTCGGCGCGGCGCTCGGTGAACTCCTGCCAGATGTTCGAGCGGCCCGGGCGGTGCTCGCCGAAGGCGTAGTAGTAGGCGAGCGAGAAGCCGAAGAAGTGGGCCCCGTCGATCCCGCGCTCGATCGCGGTCTGCCTCGTCGCGATGACACATCAGCGGCAGCACCACGGCGACGTTGGGGTTGACGCTGAAGCCGGCCGGCACGCATCGCTCGAGGCGAGCGGTCTCGTAGTAGGAGTCCACCCACTCCTTGGCGTCCTCGGGCTCGACGAACGAGAACGAGAGCGCCCCGAGGCCCCGCTCGGCGGCGGTCAGGATCGTCTCGCGCCGGCTGCACGCCATCCACAGCGGCGGGTGCGGCCGCTGCTTGGGCTTCGGGACCACGTTGCGGGGCGGCATCGAGATCCAGCGGCCCTCATAGCCGGCGAACGGCTCCTCGACGAACATCCGCGTGATCGCGTCCAGCGCCTCCTCCCACTGGGCGCGCTTGCAGCTCGCGCTCCACCCCGAAGCCGCCGAGCTCGATCTGCGAGCTGCCCTCGCCGGTCCCGAACTCGACCCGGCCCCCGGAGATCAGGTCGAGGGTCGCGACCCGCTCGGCGACCCGCGCGGGGTGGTTGACCGCCGGCGGCACCTGGACGATCCCGTGGCCGAGCCGGATGCCGCTCGGTCCGCTGGCTGACCGCGGCGAGGAAGACCTCGGGGGCGCTCGAGTGCGAGTACTCCTCGAGGAAGTGGTGCTCGACCTCCCAGACGTAGTCGATCCCGAGCCGGTCGGCGAGCTCGACCTGCTCCAGCGCGTCGCCAGCAGCTGCTCCTCGTCGAGCTCGGCCGTCGAGCGGGGGAGCTGGTGCTCGTAGAAGAGGCCGAACCTCACCGGAGCGCGAGCTTAGTGGCTGCCCGCTGAGGGGCGGGTCACGTGGGCGCCGCTCCGCCGTCGCTGAGTATGGGCAGCCGTGCGCTACCCGGTCGAGTCCTTCACCGCCGCCGAGGAGGCGCATGCTCGCGCCCTCACTTCACCAACCTCGACCGGCCGGTCTTCTGCCTCGTCAACCTCCCGGAGACGGTCAAGGGGGCGCTGTTCGCCCGCTACTCGCGCTACCCGGGGACCCTGCGGCGGCTGTTCCTCGAGGAGTTCGCCGAGCGACGTGCCCAGCGGCGAGCGCCCTTCGACGGGGTCGAGGGGGAGCGGGCCGCGGGGCTGTACGAGCGCGTGTTCATGGGCTACGGCGACGACTCGATCGCCCAGGTGGGAGGCGCCCACCTGGCCTGCGAGTGGGTCTCGAACATCGCTCACCAAGGTCCTGCAGCGCGGCCGCCTGGCCGCCTACCTGGAGCAGTCCACCCGCTACATCCCCTACGACCAGCCGATGCCGACGGCGGCGGGCGGCTACCGCTACTACCGCGACGAGCGAGCTCGGCGCAGCCTACGGCGCGGCGATGGACGAGCTGTTCGCGATCTACTCCGCGAGCCTGGAGTCGGTCACCGTCCTGGGCCGCCGAGCGCTGGCCGCGCGGCGAGGAGCCCGAGGCGGCGTGGCGGCGCTCGATCCGCGCCAAGGCGCTCGACCTGCTGCGCGGGCGTGCTCCCCGCCGCGACCCTGAGCCACGTGGGCATCTTCGCCTCCGGGCCAGGCCTACGAGCAGCTGCTGCTGCGCCTCGATGGCCTCGCCGCTTCCCGAGGCGCGCGAGTTCGGCGAGCTGATCCTGGCGGAGCTTCGGCAAGGTGATCCCGAGCTTCGTCGCCCGGGTCGAGCGACCCGACCGCGGCGGCGAGTGGATCGAGTACCTGCGCGAGCGCCGCGAGGCGACCGAGCGCGCGGTCGCCAGGCTCGGGCTCGACCGGCGCGGCGGCGACGGCGCCCTCGGTCGAGCTGGTTCACGTCGACGGCGGCGAGGACGACCTGCTGGCGGCCTCGCTGTTCGAGTCCGCAGGCGCTCGCGGAGGCGGAGATCAGGCGCCGGATCGGCGCCCTCGACCCGCTCGAGCGCGCCGAGCTGATCGCCGAGCTGGCCGGCGAGCGGCGCAACCGCCGCCACCGCCCGGGCCGCGGCTGGGAAGCGGTCCGCTACCGGTTCGAGATCGTCTCCGACTACGGCGGCTTCCGCGACCTGCAGCGCCACCGGATGCTGACCTGCCAGTGGCAGCGGCTCGGCCCCGATCTCGGCGCCGGGGTCCCGGAGGAGGTGCGCGAGGCCGGGGTCGGCCGACGAGTACGAGCGGGCGCTGGAGATCTCGCGGCGCGAGTTCGAGCGGCTCGAGGGCCGAGGGCCTGGTCGAGGCGGCGCCCGTACGCGCTCTGCCTCGGCTACCGGATCCGCTACGTGCTCGACCTCAACGCCCGCGAGGCGATGCACCTGATCGAGCTGCGCTCCGGCCGCGAGGGACATCCCACCTACCGCGCCGTCGCCCAGGCGATGTACGAGCGGATCGCCGCCGTCCACCCCGCGATCGCCGCGGCGATGACCCACGTCGACTCCTCCGCGCGAGCCGCGCCTGGAGCGGATCCTGAGCGAGATCCGCACCCACCGCAAGCGCGCCGCCGCCACCCGGGCGACCGACGTGCCTCCCGGCGTCAGCTCGCTGGGCTGACGCCCGGCGCCGCGGCTGAGCGCCGGGTGACGACGGCATCGGCCCTGGCGATGGCGCCCGCCGTCAGCAACCGACCCAGCCGGCCCCGGTTGCGGGCGACGAGAGCGTACCCGCGCTCGACCGCACCCGGGAACCGCCCTGCGGCCGCCGCCGGCACCCGCCCGCCGGGAAGCAGGCCGAGCAGGCCGGGAACGGCTGCGCCGGCCGAGCGCACGCGACCGTCCTCGGCGACCAGGTGCCACGAGGCCATTCGCTCGGGCTCGGACATCGCTGCGAGCAGGTCCGCCGCGCGCGCGTCCTGAAGCCTCACCGGCACGAGTCGGGAGCGACGGTCCCAGCGCAGCACCCAGGCGAGCGACCAGCGACAGAAGCGGCACTCGCCGTCGTAGAGGACGACGTGGCCGGCCGGGCTCACGGTGCGGGCCGGACCTGCATCTCCCTACCTTCCCCGGCGAGCGTCGCCTCGGCCCAGCCGACGATTGGCTCGATCGCCTCACCGAGATCGTCGAGGAACAGCTGGTGCCCGGCGCCGGGAATCTCGAGCAGGTCGGCGTGCGGCGGCCGGGAGCGCTCGAGCGAGCGAGCCGTGTACTCCGGGGTCACCATCCCGTCGGCGCCGCCGATCACCACCAGCGCCGGCGTCAGCACCCGCTCCCAGGAGATCTCGGGGCGAAAGCCGAGGTAGCTCGCGGCGGACCGTGCCGTGATCGTGAAGTTGAACAGGGGGTCGGCCTCGTCGGCGAACTGGCGCTTGGTCTCCGGATCGAGCGCCACCTGGTCGTAATCGGCGATCCGGCGCACCGGGATCGACAGGTAGGGCAGCACGCGCCCGACGGCGCGCATCAACGGCGCCTTACCCGCGAACAGAGGGTCCGGGTGAACCTCGGGATGGGCGATGCAGTGACATATCGCCGCATCGACGTCCGGCTCGCGCGTGAGCAGATACCAGCTCAGGATCCCGCCGAGGGAATCCCCGAGCAGGATCACCGGCCCGTCGTTGCGCGAGCGCACCAGGCCGATCGCCTGCTCGAGCAGGCCTAGGTCGGATTCGAGCGGCGCATCACCCCGCCTGCCCTCGGAGAGCCCGTGGCCCTGGCGGTCGATCAGCAGCGAGTTGAAGCCACGCTCGGCCAGCGCCGTGGCCAGACCCAGGTGGCGGCGCGAGTGGTCGCCGAGGCCGTGGACGATGACGAACGTCGCCGCCATCGGGTCGACGTCGTGGCGCTCGAGGTGGATCTGTAGCCCGCGGTAGGGGATCCATTCGTGCTCGAGCCGCTCGAGCTCCCGCTCGAGGTCGAGCGCGGCCAATGCCGGGTTGCGCGCGCGGGCCTCGAGGATGAGCCGGGTCGGAACCTCGAGCCTGCGTTCCTCCGCCTGCGCTGCGCCGGTGGGCGCCGCGCTCATCGCCGGCGCTTGCGCTTGCGCTTCTTCGCCCGCTCGCGGCGCGAGGTCTGGTCCTTGGGCTCGCCGTTGCCGGTGAAGACCTCGGTCGCATCCCCTTCCATGACCTCTTGCGACTCGGGCTCGCTGCCCGGCTTGCCCGCGGTTGGCCATGGGATCGCGATCCCGGCATCCCAGGCGGGTGGGCGTCCGCGCGGCACGCGGTCAAGGATCAGGAAGCCGAGCCACGAGAACCACAGCGTCAACGGCAGCGGGGTGAGCGCCGGCAGCAGCACCGCGGCGACGCCGAGAGCCATCCCCAGCGTGGCGAAGAAGCGGGTCAGCAGGCCGACCCGCATCGCCTGCAGAGGGACGTAGATCATCGCCACGATCAGGGCCAGCCCGGCGAGCTGACCGGCGACCCCCGCGGAGAGCAGCAGGGTGCTGTCCTGGGCGAGGTCGTCGAGCAGCGTGTAGACATCGCCGCCGGGCGCCGCCGCCGCGACGAAGTCGGACGAGAGCTGGCTCTGGCCGAAGTAGAAGAGAAGGCTCTGGGCGCCCAGGCAAACGGGAGCCAGGATCGTGAACCCGACCATCGCACCGCGCACGCGCTCGCTTCGGGCCTGGGCCGCGCGGAAGAGGAAGTAAAGCGGCACCGACATCGCCGCGAGGCCGAGCGCTCGCAGCGCCGACGCGGCAAAGATCGCGGCCGAGTTCGAGTCGAAGTCGCGGATCTCGTCGGTCGACAGGCCCTCGGGGACGGAGATCGAGGTGATGATCGCGGTCGAGGCGATGAACAGAGCCGGGACCGCGATACTCGCGAGCCCGGCATAGGTCGCAAGGCCGCGCTCGCGCTCGAGGATCTGGCGGGGGTTCATCTGGGCGAGGCCGCTGTCGCTAGTCGCGCTCGTGGAAGAAGAAGCTGGGCAGGGCGCTCTCGATCACCTCTTGGGTCATCCGTTGGGCGACCTCGAGGTTTCCGGTGCGCACGGCGATGTCGTCGAGGGTGACGATGCCGACCAGGTGGGAACCATCGACCACCGGCAGGCGGCGAACACGGTGCTGGACCATCAGCGCGGCCGCCTCCTCGAGATCCATCTCCGGCTCGCCCGTGACCAGCGGCCGCGAGGCGTGCTCGCCGATCGGGCCGGCCGCGGGGCGCTGCTCGGCCAGCGCCCGGATCGCGAGGTCGCGATCGGTGATCATCGCCGCCGGCTCCCCTTCCGAGTCGCAGATCACGACCGAGCCGACCGAGTGGTCGCGCATCAGCTGCGCGACGCTCAGCACGTCGGCGTCCGTGCCGGCGGTCACCACGCCCGAGGTCATGATCTCGCGCAACTGCACCCGGACAACGATATCCCGGTCACTCGATCAGTGATCCCGCGGTGTCCGGGCGTAATCCGCGTGCGTGATCTCGTGGGATCACTGATCTAGCATCCGGCGGTCCCGTGACCGAGACGAACCCGTGCCCGCTGTGCGACCGACCCCTCTTCGGCTGGATCGCCCTGCCCCCGGCGAACGCCGACGCGAGCATCGGCATGCCCCTCGGGGAGTCAGCCGAGGGAGAACGGGTGATCGACCGGTGCGAGAGCTGCGGCGTCGCCCTCGAGCGCGACAGCGATGTCGATCTGACGGCCGAGTGGGAGGCGGTCCGCGCTGTCGCGGCAGGCGGGCGCGGCGCGGTTTCGATCCCGAACCGGGGCAGCCTTCAGGCCGCGATCGGGGTCGAGGGCTGGGCCGCGATCGAGCTCTCACCGGGCCGTCTGCTGCTCACCCCGCGCAGCCTCGAGCTGCTCGCCGAGCGCAACGGTCAGGCGCTCGAACCAGTGCGATCACCGTTCTGGGGCCGGCCGCAGGCGTGGATGTGGCAGACCCTGCTCAACGGGCTCACGTTCCATCCCAACTTCGCCCGCGAGGTGCGGGCGCGACGGCTGCGGCCGTCGAATGCGCGCAGCCGACTCGCCTTCGCGGTCGACTCGGTGGTCACGGTGCTCGGCGCGCCGTTGGTCGCCCTCGTATCGGTTCCGCTGGAGTTGGTCGCGGCCCTGGTCCGGCGCGGCGGCGAGATGCGCGCGCAGCTTCGAAGCTAACCGGCGCTGTCGCGTCCCCCTCCGCGTGGATCAACCCGGACTCCCGATCGCCCTGTGAGTCCTAGGACCAATGTCCCCTTGAAACCCAGACCGGAGCTGCGCGACCGTGGTCCTCGGATATTCAACGAGAGGAGTCCCAATGAAGCAACGGATTCGCAGGATCACACGGCTCGGCGCGGCGCTGGCGCTGGCAACGGCGATCGGCGCCGCCCCGGCGGCGCTCGCCAATCGCGACCATCCTGAGGATGGACCGCACCATCACGGCGGCCATCACGGCCAGCATCACCATGGCGAGCATCGCCATCACCACGGCGGCCACGGCCAGCCCGGCGACGACAACGGTGGCCAGGGCAACGAGCCCGGCGACGACAACGGTGGCCAGGGCAACGAGCCCGGCGACGACAACGGTGGCCAGGGCAACGAGCCCGGCGACGACAACGGCATCGACGGCTAGCGTCGACGATCAACCACGCAGGCGGCCTCCGCGGGCTCGCGGGGGCCGCTACCGCGCCGGGTCGCTACCCCTCGGGTTCGCCGAGCCCGTGGTCTCTTGCCCAGAGCGCCGCCTCGGTGCGGCTCGCGACGCCGATCTGGCGGTAGACGCTGGTCAGGTGTGCCTTGACCGTCTTCTCGGAGATCTCCAGCCGGCGAGCGATCTGCTTGTTGGCGAGGCCCGAGCCGACCAGCGCCAGCACCTGGCGTTCGCGCTCAGTCAGCGTCTCCGCGGGAGTCGGCCGGTCGCGCTCTCCGATCACGGTCCGCGCCACCTTCGGGGCCAGCGGCGACTCCCCGGC
>CAVVBX010000002.1:0-56379 GCA_963746675.1 uncultured Solirubrobacterales bacterium
ACCCGAACGTCGCCTACCTGTTGCTGCTCGTGGGCCTGGTCGGGATCGCGATCGAGATCTTCAGCCCCGGCCTGATCCTGCCCGGCACGCTCGGCGTCGTCTGCCTGCTGCTCGGCGCCTACGGCAGCGCACAGCTCCCGGTCACCGCTGCCGGAATCGCGCTGCTGGTGGTCGGGATCGCGTTCATCATCGCCGAAGCTCAGCTGCCCACCCACGGCATCCTCGGCGCGGTGGGGGTGATCGCGCTCGCGCTCTCGGGCCTGCTGCTCTTCGATACCGGCAGCGAGCAGCTCGAGGTATCCGTGCCGGTGGTGATCACCGTCGCGCTGTTGTTCGGGGCCTTCCTCGCCTTCGCCGCGACCAAGGCCGTGCAGGCGAGGCGCAACCCGGTGATCACCGGGTGGGAGGAGCTGATCGGCGCCGGCGGCGACGTGCGCGTGGCGCTCGACCCGGCCGGCCAGGTGTTCGTCAAGGGCGCGCTCTGGCGCGCGACGCTCGCCGCGGGCGCCGGGGCGGGCGACGCCGAGCGACTGCGGGTGCGCGGCGCTAGAGTGACGGTCGAGTCGGTCGACGGGTTGACGCTTCGCGTCCTCCCGGCCGAGGAGCGCCAAGCGGACGAACAGGAGGCTCAGGTTTAGAGATGGTCGGACTGATCGTCGCCGGCGTCGTCGCCGTCTTCATCCTCCTCATCCTCGCCTCGGCGATCAAGATCCTGCGTGAGTACGAGCGTGGTGTGATCTTCCGCCTCGGCCGCCTGATCGCCCAGAAGGGGCCGGGCCTGATCCTCCTGATCCCGATCATCGACCAGATGGTGCGAATCGACCTGCGGACGGTGACGCTCAACGTCCCGCCGCAGGAGGTGATCACGAAGGACAACGTCACGGTGCGGGTCAACGCGGTCGCCTACTTCCGCGTCGTCGACCCGAACAAGGCGATCACCGAGGTCGAGAACTACCTCCTCGCGACCTCGCAGATCGCGCAGACGACGCTGCGATCGGTGCTGGGCAAGGCCGAGCTCGATGCGCTGCTCGCCGAGCGCGAGCGGCTCAACATCGACCTCCAGCAGATCATCGACGAGCAGACCGAGCCCTGGGGCATCAAGGTCTCCACGGTCGAGGTCAAGGATGTCGAGCTGCCGGTCGAGATGCAGCGCGCGATCGCCCGCCAGGCCGAGGCCGAGCGCGAGCGCCGCGCGAAGGTGATCGCCGCCGACGGCGAGTTCCAGGCCGCCGAGAAGCTCTCGCAGGCCGCCGACATCATCGGCCGCCATCCCGCGACGCTCCAGCTTCGCTACCTGCAGACGCTGCTCGAGATGGGCAGCAACCAGAGCTCGACGATCGTCTTCCCGCTGCCGATGGACCTGCTGAAGGCGTTCGCGCCAGCCCCGAATTCCCGCCCCGCCCCCGCCCCCGGTGTCGCCTGCGTCCTGACGGAACCCGAGATCCGCATAGACGAGCTCACCGGCCGGCGAGCGATCCTCGCGCCCGGCCGCGCCGAGCGCCCGGACGCGTTCACGGCCGCGCCCGCCGACTCGCGCCCGGACGCCGCCGAGAGCTGCCCCCTCTGCGAGGGCCGCGAGGACAGGACGCCACCCGAGGTGTGGGCGAACCGGGATGGCGGGGCCCCGGACACGCCCGGTTGGACGGCGCGCTCGGTGCCCAACCTCTATCCGGTGCTGGGCGCCGCGAATGAGGCTGACCCGTCGCCGATCGCCGCCGCCGTTCCCGAGACCGGGATGGCCAGCTCGATCGACCCGCTCGGCGCGGCGACCCGAGGCCAACCCGACCTGTTCCGCTCCCAGGCGGCGGTCGGCGCCCATGAGGTGATCATCAGCCCTTCGGAGCACGCGACATCGCTCGCGCAGCTCTCCGAGCGGCAGCTCGCCGTCGCCGTCGAGGCCTGGCGCGAGCGGATGCGCGCCCACCGCGATGCCGCCTACGTGCACCTGATCGTCAACGAGGGCCCGCTGGCCGGGGCCTCGCTCGAGCACACCCACGCCCAGCTCTATGCGCTCGCCTTCGTCCCGGCGGAGATCGCCCGTGAGCGCGAACGCGCCAGCGCCTACCACGACCGCACCGCCGGAGGCCACTTGCTCGCCGACGTCGCCACGGAGGAGGTCCGCCGCCAGATCCGCCTGGTCGCCGTCGACGAGGAGGCGGTGCTGATCTGTCCATGGGCGTCGCGCTCCCCCTTCGAGCTGCGGGTGGTCCCGCGCACGCCGGCCCCCCGGTTCGAGGACGACGATCGCGGCGCGGCGATGATCGCCACCGCCCTGCACGCGCTCGGTGCGGCGCTCGGAGCCGTCCCGCAGCTCAACCTCTGGGTGCGCACGGCCCCACACGGGACCGAGGAGTTCGGTTGGCACGTGGACATCCTCCCGCGGCTCGCGACCCGGGCCGGGTTCGAGCTCGGAACCGGGGTCGACATCAACGTCTATGCCCCTGAGCAGGCGGCCGCCGGCCTCCGCGGCGCGCTGGCGGGGAGGGACTCCCAATGAGCCGGCGGCCGACCGGAGGCGTATGGCGCGGGCTCTGGGTCGAGCTGCGGGAGCTGATCTCGTGGCTCACCTCGCCCACGGCCTACGCCGGCGTGCAGATCGCGCGGCAGACGCGTTGCGGCGTGGTGCGCGGACCGTTCGCCGGGATGCTCTATCCGCTCAGCTTCGTCCCACGCCAGCTCTTCTCGGGCCCTTACCAGGCGGGGAGCTTCGAGTGCGAGCTCGACTCGATCATCGAGGAGATAATCGCCTCGAGGCCTGAGGTGCTCGTCAACGTCGGCTCCGCTCAGGGCTACTACGCGGTCGGGCTCGGTCGCGCGGTGTGGCGGATGTCGGTGATCGCCTACGAGATTGACCCGGTGATGCGGGCGGCGGCGCATCGGATCGCGTTGCTGAACGAGGTCGAACCGCGGCTCGATGCGCGCGGGGTGTGCACGACCACCGAGCTCGCCGCCCTGGCTCCGCGGCTCGAGGGCCGCTCGGTCTGCGTGCTGATGGATTGCGAGGAGTGCGAGGCGGAGCTGGTCGATCCCGAGCGGGTGCCATGGCTCGCCCAAGCATCGATCCTGGTCGAGCTTCACGCCTGCTCGGACGGCGAGATCGGCCCGCATCTCCGGCAGCGCCTCGCGCCCACGCACGAGACGACGATCGTTCGCGCCGAGCCGCGCTGGGCGAGTCGCTTCCCGGAGCTCTGGTGGGTCCGTGGGTTGCGCCAGATCGACCGCGAGCTGATCGTCGCCGAGTATCGGCAGGGAATTCAGGAGTGGCTCTGGGCGCTGCCGAGAGCCGCCGGCGCGGACGGGGCTTCTCGATAGCCTGACGCGGGGATCACGAAGGAAGGAGTGCAGATGTCAGTCGAGAGCACCCTGGCCCAGTTCAAGGAGACCGAGGGCGGCGAGCCCTTCCGCTTGCAGAACTCGAAGCTGCTCAAGGTCGAGCTGGCGGGCGAGGAGATCCAGACCAAGCTCGGCTCGATGGTCGCCTACCAGGGCGACGTCCGCTTCGAGCACGCCGGCTCGGGCGGACTGTCGCGGATGGTGAAGAAGGCGATGACCAACGAGGGCACTGACCTGATGAAGGTCTCGGGCACCGGCGAGGTGTTTCTGGCCGATCTGGCGCAGGACGTCCAGCTGCTGCGGCTCGAGAACGAGAAGATCACCGCCAACGGCCCCCACGTGCTCGCCTTCGAGACGGGGATCGACTGGGACATCAAGCGCGTCGAGGGCGCCTCGGGGGCGCTCGCGGGGGGCCTCTACAACATGGAGCTCTCGGGAACCGGCAACGTCGCGCTGGTCTCGGACGGGCCGCCGCTGCTGATCGAGATCGACGGCGAGGACACGTTCGCCGACCCCCAGGCGGCGATCACCTGGTCGGAGGGCGTTTCGAGCACGGTCAAGACCGACACCAACCTGAAGACGTTCATCGGCAGGGGCTCGGGCGAGACCTTCCAACTCTCGTTCTCGGGCAAGGGCTGGCTGCTGATCCAGCCGTCCGAGGGCGTCGTCGCGACGGCCGGCGGGGGCGCCGGCGCCGGAGGCGCTGCGGGCGCGCTCGGCAACCTGCTCGGCGGGCGCTAGCGAGGCGGTGGCCGGCGGGCGGTACGCTGCCCCACCCGATGCCGCCCATCCGCCGCCCCTTCCCCCGCTCGATCGCCGATGCCTCACAGGAGGGCCGCCCGTACGGGCGCTGGGAGGAGCGCCTGCGTGAGGCCTTCGCCGCCGAGTGCGAGCCGCTCGCCTCCGAGGCGGGCGCGGCGCTCGATCCGATGACCGTGAAGTGGTTTCCCGACCGCAGCTGGGGCGGGCGGGTGTACGTGCCGGCGAGCGGCAGGGCCGCGGAGTCGACGACCGACGAGGAGGGCGACGAGGTGCTCGCCGAGTACTTCGGCTGGGTCTCGTTCGCGCTCGGTGAGGCCGGCGAAGAGCCTGGAGACATGCGGGCGAAGGCGGACTTCACCGACGTCACCGCCGAGGACAACCCAGACTGGCAGATCGACCTCAATGACGACGTGATCGGAGCCTGGCGCACGGACGCCGATCGCGGCGGAGATGTGACGCTGGTCTGGGGCTTGCCGCTGGTCCGCGGGGCGATCGCGGCGACCGCGGAGCTCGACGGCGACACCCTCGATCAGGCGCCGGTCACCGACGGCCGCTTCACCCTCGTCGCCACCGACGCGGTGGTGGGCTTCGGCGACGACCTCTACCTCGAGGTCAAGCTCTGGGGCAAGTCGATGCGCGAGCTCGCCTCCGAGAGCCTCTACGCGGAGGCCGACGACGAACCCGAGGCCGACGAGTAGCCGCGCCGGGCGCCGCCGATGAGCCGTTGGCTCGCGGGGGCGTTCGCGATCGTCTGCGTGATCGGATCCGCGATCGCGGTCTGGTTCGTGGTCGTCGAGGATTCCGGCCACGAGTCCGGCAACGCCGATCGCGAGGCGCCGAGCACCGAGGTCCAGCGCCCCGACCGCGCCAAGTCCGAGCCGACACGGTTCACCGTCTCGGCGAGTGGCGACCTGCTGATGCACCAGCCGCTGCTCGACCGGGCGCTCGCCAACGGCGGCGGCGAGCAGTACGACTTCGCGCCCTTCTTCGACGAGGTCGCGCCCTACGTGCGCGGCGCCGACCTGGCGCTCTGCCACCTCGAGACCCCGATGGGCCCGGGCCCGCCGGCGACTTACCCGATCTTCAACACGCCTACCGGGTTGGCGGCCTCGATTCGCAGCAGCGGTTGGGACGCCTGCTCGACGGCCTCGAACCACTCGCTCGACCAGGGCCTCGAGGGGATTGCGGGCACGACGGCGGCGCTCGACGACCGGGGAGTCGAGCACACGGGGTCATTTGCTTCGGCCAGGGCCTCCGGCCGCCCGACGATCATCGATGTGGACGGGGTGCGGCTCGGATACGTCGCCTACACGGACGCGACCAACGGGATTCCGGCCCCGACCGGCTGGGCGATCAACGAGTACGCGGCCGCCGATCCCGCCGCCGGCGCCGAGGCTATCCTCGGCGACGCCCGGCTGGCGCGGAAGCACGGGGCCGAGGCGGTGATCGTCAACCTGCACTGGGGCGACGAGAACTCGAGCGAGCCCAACGCCTCCCAGATCGAGGTGGCGAAGCGACTCACCGCATCGCCGCTGGTCACCGCTGTCGTCGGCCAGGGCCCGCACGTGGTGCAGCCGATCTGGCGAATGAACGACAAGTTCGTCGTCTTCAGCGAGGGCAACCTGGTTTCCAACCAGGGTGCCGCCTCGGGCCTGCCGACCGCTACCCAGGACGGCCTGATCGCGCTGCTGGACTTCAGGGCCGAGGGCGACGACGTGGAGGTCAGGCGAGTCAGGTACGTGCCGATCTGGGTGCGTCCCGGCGACTACGCTGTCCTGCCCGCCGATCCTAAGGCCGACCCGGCCAACGCGCAGGCCCTGAGCGAGTCCCGCGCCCGCACGATCGCGTCGATCGGAGACGGCGAGGGAATCGAGCCGGTCAGGGGCGGTTGAGGTACGCGATGAGCTTGACTTGCGGGAGCGGGCGCCTATAACCTCGAGCCGACGCCTGGCTGCTCTGTGCGCCACGCGAGCCACGCCGTTCAACCCAGGAGGGACGCCATGATTGGTACAGCGCCGCACGACACGGAGTCGATTGGCGACGCGCGCGGCTCGCATCCTGGGCGTGGCTCTGGGAGGCGGTCGGCCAGGCTCGCGTTGCTCTCGGCCGGGCTGTGCTTCGCCTTCGTCGCCGGGAACGCCGGCATGGCGAGCGCCGCCACGACGACGTTCACATTCACCGGCAGCACGCAGACCTTCACGGTCCCCGCCGGGGTGACGAGCGTCAACGTGGCCGCGATCGGCGGCCGCGGCGGCAACGGCGGTGGTGGCAATACGCCCGGTGGGGCCGGCGGCCTCGGCGCCAAGGCGACGGCCGACATCGCGGTGACCCCGGGCCAGATCCTCTTCGTCAGAGTCGGAGGCAACGGCGCCGACGGGAAGGCCGGCGCTCTCTGCGGGCGAGCGTTGCCGGCGGCTTCAACGGCGGCGCGCGACAGCGGCGACGCCGAGGATCACTCCGGCGGCGGCGGCGGCGGCGCTTCCGACGTCCGCACCGTCATCCCGGGCGAGCCCGGGACGCTGGAATCGCGACTGATCGTCGCCGGCGGCGGCGGCGGCGGCGGTGGCAACTTCTTCGGCGCCGCCGGAACCGGCGGCGGCACCGGTGGGGCGGCGGGCGCGAACGGCAGCGCCGGGACCACGCGGAGGAGCCCCCGGCGCGGCGGGGCTGGCGGCGACCGCGACCGCGGGCGGCGGCGGCGGCGGCAACGGGAGCGCGGCGCGTCTTGGGCAGCGGCGGCGTCGGTGGGTCGAACGCGGTGTTGGTCCCCGCGGGTTCCGGCGGCGGCGGCGGCGGCGGCCTGTTCGGCGGCGGCGGCGGCAGCACCGGCAGCGGCGGCGGCAGCAGCGGCGGCGGTGCCGGCGGCGGCTCGAGCGGGTTCGCTGCTGCGGCGACGAACACCTCGGTGAGCGCGGATACGTCGGGCACGCCGAAGATCACCTTCACCTACGGAGGTTCCGGCAACGACGACTTCACGCTCGGCAAGGTGGAGAAGAACAAGAAGAAGGGCACAGCGAAGCTGACCGTCGAGGTGCCGGGCCCCGGCACGCTGGACCTCGCCGGCACGAGCCTCAAGCCGATCTCCAAGGAGGCGTCCGCCGCCGGCGACGTGAAGCTCAAGATCAAGGCCACGGGCAAGAAGAAGAAGAAGCTGAACAAGAAGGGCAAGACCAAGGTCAAGCCCGAGGTCACCTTCACGCCGACCGGCGGCGACTCCAAGACCAAGGAAACGAAGGTCAAGCTGGTCAAGAAGTGAGCGTGCGGCGAGCCGATCGTCGGTTCGCCGCCGCCGCCCCTGCGCACGCGCCGGCTCCGCCCAGGCACCTGAAGCCGGGCTGAGCGGCAAGGCAGCGAATGTACTCGCTGCCCAATGAAAAACCGGCGAGCGTCGATGGGGGAGGTGCGGTCGACGCGATCGAGTCGTCCTATGGCTGACGAAGCCCTCCGAGGCGAGGGGGACTGAGCTACTCCGACAGCCCGGCGGCTTCGAGGGCCTCGCGTTGGTCAAGGAACCCGCGCAGGCTGGCAGCCCTGCCTTCTCTCAACTCGACGATCCATGCCCATCGGTCATCGACCTCGACCCCGCTCCCGCGCCCGCGACCACGCACATCACCGAGGACCAGGACGCGGTCGCCCAGGTCGCGGAGGTCCGTGGCCTCAAACCGGAAGGATTCCCAGCTCTCGGCCACGTCGCGGAAGAACTCACGGATGCCACTCGCCCCCGCGTAATACGCGGGTCCTCCGCCGACCCCCACGAGGTGCATCTCGAAGCCCGGATCGCTTGCGGCAATCATCGGTTCAGGATCTCCGGGAATGGTCATCACCGCGAAGGTGCCTCGGACGAGCTCGACGTTCTCCTGCGACATCGCCTACTCCTGAAGCCCCGCGGCTTCGAAGGCATCCGCCCGCTCCCGGAAGTTCTCGAGCCTGATTACCTTGCGGCTCCGGAAGGACCAGACCTGGAAGTAGCGGAGCTCGGTGGCAGCGCCGCTTTCGCTCCCAACTCCGCGCTGGCGCACGGTCGCGACGACACTGTCCCCCGCGTCGGCGATGTCCTCCGCTTCGATGGTGAGACGGGTCCAAGGCTCCAGAAGGCCTCGCGTGTACTCAACAAGCCTCGCGACCCCGAGGTAGGTCCCGGACTCGGGAAATCCCGGAGGGTGGACGAACAAGACAAGTGGATCAACTAAGTCGAGGCTGGCTCGAAAGTCACCTTTGCTGAATCGCCCGTAGACAGCCCGAATGGCCTCGACGTTCTCCTGCGACATCCCCTACTCCTGAAGTCCGGCGGCTTCGAGGGCTTCGGGTTCTCTGACGTGAAAGCTCAACAGCGCGATCTTCCCGCCACGCAGCCTGAACACGAACCAGAAGTCACTCTCAACCGGGACGCCGCTCCCCTCCCCGCGCGCCGTCTGGTGCACGCGGACCAGGACGTGGTCTCCCGCGTCGATGAACCGCTCGGCGGTTGCGGTCCACTCCTGGAATCCCTCGATCCAGTCCGCTGTCGCCTGGAAGAAGCCCTCTTTGCCATGGTAGGTCGCCCCATCCGGGTCGGGGCGGTGAGTGACCAGGTCATCGGCCATCAATTCGAGCATCCCGCTCACATCGCCCTCATCGAAGGCGTCAAAGCTGCGACGCACGACCTCGACGTTCTCCTGCGACATCGCCCGCCCAGTATCCCGCTCCAGGGTGGGGAGGGACCTCCGAACCGATATTCAAGCCGACCCCGAAGTGGTCGAGGAGTGGAAGTGGAGAGGGGTCCCGGTCTGGTCACACGACGGACTGATCTGCACCGGCGAGACGTACAAGACCGTCGTCAAGCTGACCTTCGCCAAGGGCGCATCACTGAAGGACCCTTCAGGCCTTTTCAACTCGAGCCTCGATGGCAACACCAGGCGCGCAATCGACATCCGTGAGGGCGAAGCGATCGACGAGGACGCGTTCACGGCGTTGATCCGCGCGGCCGTGAGCCTGAACGAGTCGTCGGGCCGCGCGCCAAAGAAGAGACGTAACCGCGCATGAGAACATCAGACCCCGCGTTTCCTTGGCGCGCTCTGAGGGCCAACCCGCCGCGACCCGCGAACAGATCGACCACGAGGAGAGCCGTAATCTCCGAGTAGGCCCCGACAGCTCAGCTGAGTCGTACGCGGGAAGGCGAGGAGATCTGGGCCGGGCGCTATCACGGCGCCGGGGTCGGTAGCGGCGGCGGAGCTTTCTGGACCTCGCGATCGTCTGAACCTATCGCGGCGCGCGATACTGGGCGGGCGATGTCGCAGGAGAACGTGGAGGCTTTCAAGCGGGCAGTTGGAGCGACCAACCGCGGCGACATCGAAGCCGTACTAAAGGAGCTGCACCCGGCGGTCGAGTGGCATGCGTTCCTCGAGGAACTGCTGGGAGGCTCGGGCATGGTGAACTCGGGGCACGCAGGTGTTCGCGACTTCTTCAGGGAGTTCAATGAGTCCTTCGACGAGCTCTACTGGGAGTTCTCGGATGTCCGCGACCTCGGCGACCGGGTTTTCGCGCTTGGCACCTTCCGCGCGCGGGCGAGCGAGTGGCATCGGGGCCGAGATACCCGTTGGTGTCATCGTCACCTTCGAGCACGGCATTGCGACTGTGGTGTGGAGCACCGCCGACCCCAGCGAAGCCCTCAAAGCCGCCGGGCTTGAGGAGTAGGCGATGTCGCAGGAGAACGTGGAAGTCGTGCGGAGGATGGCGGAGGCGTGGAACGAGGCGGGCTGGGAAGGCGTTGCCGACCAGAACCTTCTCGACCCGGAGGTCGAGTACCACGACGACAGGAGATGGCCGGAGGCGCGGTCCGCCGTCGGGCCATCGGCGCTCGTGGAACGCTTCGGGGAGGTCATGGACGTGCTGGGCAAGAATGCAAAGGTCGAGGTGGAGGAAGTTCTCGACGCTGGCGGCGACTCCGTGGTGATGATCTTTCGATTTACCGGAGAGGCCCGGGCGAGCGGCCTCCACCACGACTACCGCTGGGGCTTCGTCTGCCGAGTGAGCGAGCGGCGGATCGCATATATCCAGGCGTACCTCGAGCCTGACAGGGCCCTCGAAGCCGCCGGGCTCTTGGGGTAGCTGAGCGGTCACGCGCTCGCGGCCTCCGCCGCCGTCTTCTCCCGATGACACGGCTCGGAGTGAATCGGCGCGAGGTCCAGTCCTACGGCTCCGCGAACTCGGGATCGAGCCGATTAGCGAGACCGTTACGCCGCACTCGCTTCGGCGGCTCTACGCGAGCCTCCGCGACGCCTTGTGTAGCGCGATCCATCCCCCGGTCGGCCAGCCGAGCGACACGCCACGCGCTGGTCGCCGGCGTCCTCGACCCGCCGTCGACGGAGGGTGGGCGGTTCTGCACCGTCGCCCGACGGAGTAGGCTGGCTCGCGGGTCGAGAACCCGCGAAAGGGAGGCGGTCGATGAATCTGCGTTCGAGGTTGACCTACGCGAACGTCGTCGCGACGGTGGCGCTGTTTCTCGCGATCGGCGGTGGCACCGTCTACGCCGCGCTTGAGCTGGGCAAGAACTCGGTGAAGAGCAAGAACATCGCGAAGGGCGCCGTGAAGACGGCGGACCTGGGCAAGAAGGCGGTGACCAGCCCGAAGGTCAAGGACGGCACGATCAACGCCGAGGACATCGCCGCCGGGGTGATCCCGAAGCTCGACGCCGACGTGACCGGCTCGGCGACGGCCGGCCCCCAGGGCGGCGTCAACACGATCGCGACCTCGCCGCTGCCGCTCAGCGGGACGACGTCGTTCACGCCGAGCGCAGGCGACGTCTCCGCCATCGCGGCGGAGGCACGGTTCACGATTGCGGCCACGAGCGCGGCCCTGTCCTGTAACCCCGCGGTGAGCGTGTTCGTCAACGGCGAGCCGACCCGCATCTTCGTCGATCCCGAGAGCGGCGAGAACTCGACGACGCCGGTCGAGGCCTTCGGCCGCGACGCCGCCGGCCCGTACGGGCTGATCAACCCCGGCACGCCGCTGAACATCACCGCCGAGCTTCGGGGCGATGTCGACTGCACGGCGGGCTCGCAGCTCGACCGGCTCGAAGTCAGGATCGTCCAGATCCGCTGAGCCAGATCGACTGAACCAGCGGCCCGCCAAAGCACTCCTTGCTTCCATGAAAGCGGTAGCGCCTGCAAACCGCCGCACGCCGAGGAGGGCGGAAGGCGCCGAGCGCAGATCGACGGCGCGTACCTGCGAGAGTTCTATTGCGCGCTCGAATGGGCAGAAACGGGCAGAAATGGCGTTGCTGCCTAATCCGAGAGGGTCACCGCCACCGAAGCGGAAGTCCCGGAAACCGCACAGTAGAGCCGTAAAGTACGCATCGGCCCCGATAGCTCAGCTGGATAGAGCGACTCCCTCCTAAGGAGTAGGCCGCAGGTTCGAATCCTGCTCGGGGCGCTCGTTGCCGGCGGCATTGCGGTCGACCGAGAGCTCCGGCTCGTCGCTGCCCACCGAGGCGAGTGTCTCGTCCACACCGTTGCCCGGCGTGCCAACGGCGATCGCGCCGGCGGTCGCGAGGATGACGACGCCGCTGCCCGCCTTGCCGAAGACCGTCCAGCGGCGCTTGACCAGCGCCGGTCGCCGCGTCGCGGCGGGCAGCTCCTCGGCCGGCAGATCACGATCGTCGCTGACGCTCATCGGATGCTCCTCTCGGTCGCTGTTGTCCTCCCCCAGCAAACCGCCGCGTTCTGAAGGCAGCCCTAAGCGCAGATCAGAAGTCGCTTAGCGAGTCAGCTCCTCGAGCGTGAACACGAACGATTCATAGGTGCGGCCGGTGCCCTGCTCGAGGCCGATCTCGCATGTGCGATTCGAGCATAGGTAGGCGTCGAAGTCGCGTCCGGCGATCTCCGTCGCCTCGTCGCGGGTCGCCGCGAGCGGCAGCTCGGGATGCAGCAGGCCGCGGTCGCCGGCGAAGCCGCAACAGGTGGTGCTGATCGGAACGACGACCTCGTCGGCGAGCTCGCGTGCGATCGCGGCCAGCTCGGCGTCGAGCTCGAGGTGGCGGGTGGCGCAGGGGGGGTGCAGGGTGGCCGAGTCGAGCCTGCGCTTGACTTCCAGCCGGGGCAGCAGCCGCTCGCGAGCCCAGGCGATCGAGTCGAGGATCTCCAGGTGCGTGTGGCGCTCGGTGTTCACCTCGCTCAGCAGCGGGACCGCCTCCTCGACGAGGCCGAGCGTGCACGAGCTCGCGTCACAGACCACCGGCAGCGAGCCCCCGTCGCTCCAGCGCCACAGGGCGTCGACGGTGTGGTTGACCATCCGGCGGGCGCCGGCGGCGTAGCCCTTCGAGGTCCACGGCGTGCCGCAGCAGTGCCCGGCGACGTCCTCGGGGATGAACAGCGCCAGCCCGGCGCGGGCCGAGACCGCGACAAGCGCCTCGGGCAGGCTCGCCCCGGCGCCCGGCGCGCCCGCGTGGGCGCGGCCGAAGATCCGGTTCACGCACGCCGGCAGGTACACGGCCGCGGCGCCCGCTCGCGCCGGCGGCGGCAACTCGGCGCGCGCCGGCGGCGGCATGTTCGCCGGCCACGCGGGAACCAGCTCGCTCGAGACCGCTCGCCGCGCCGCCCGGCTGGCCACGCGCATCGCGATCCGGCCGGGGGCGCCCATGGCGCCGGCTCGCAGGCCCGCTCGCGCCGCGCCCTCAACCGACGCCCACCGCGCGGCGAGCCGCAGCGCGACCCGCTGCGCCCTGGCGCCGTGGCGCGCCGCGCGCAGCTCCTTGACCAGCTTGCCCGTGTCGATGCCGACCGGGCAGGCGAGCACGCAGGTGCCGTCGGCGGCGCAGGTGTCGAGCGCGTCGTACTCGAACTCCGCCAGCAGCGCATCGAGGACCGGCGACCCCTGGGCTTGGCGCGCGATCTCCCGCCGCAGGGCGATCCGCTGGCGCGGGGTCGTGGTCAGGTCGCGGCTCGGGCAGACGGGCTCGCAGAAGCCGCACTCGACGCAGGTAGTCGCCACCTCCTCGATCTCCGGGGTCGTTTTCAGGTTGCGCAGGTGCACCCCCGGGTCGTCGTTGAGCACGACGCCGGGCCCGAGCACGCCGTCGGGGTCGGCGAGGCGCTTGACCCGGCGCATGAACTCGGTCGCCTTCGCGCCCCACTCGCGCTCGACGAACGGCGCCATGTTGACCCCGGTGCCGTGCTCGGCCTTCAGCGAGCCGTCGTACTTGTCGACGATCAGCGCGATCAGGCCCTCCATGAAGGCGTCGTAGCGCTTCAGGTCCTCGGGCTTGGAGAAGTCCGGCGTCAGCATGAAGTGCAGGTTGCCCGCCGAGGCGTGGCCGGCGACGCCGGTGAGGAAGCCGTGCTCGCCGAGCAGCGCCTGCAGGTCCTTGGCGCTCTCGGCGAGTCGCTCGGGCGGCACGCAGACGTCCTCGACGATCAGCGCGGTGCCCGGGGCGCGCATCTTGCCGATCAGTCCGTGCATGCCCTCGCGCACCGTCCAGTACATCTCGACCGTCTCGTGATCGCGGTGAAACTCGGGCTCGCGGATCAACTCGTGTGCCGCGAGCACCTCCGCCGCGCGCGCCTCGCCGGTGTCGAGCTCGGCGTCGTCGTCGCCACCGAACTCGACGAGCAGCGCGGCCGAGAACGGGTCGAGCTCGCGCCAGCTCTCCGGGGTGCCGCGGATGTTGTGGCTGGCGACGATCAGCGCCGGCGCCACCATCAGCTCGACCGCCCGCGCCCCCGCGTCGACCAGCTCGCGCACCGGCTCGATCGCGGCGTCGATGCTGGGGAAGTGAAGCCAGGCGCAGGTCGTCCGCGGCGGCTGTGGCCTGGTCTCGAACACCGCCTCGGCGACGAATCCGAGTGTGCCCTCGGAACCGACCAGCAGGCGGCGGAAGATCTCGACCGGCGTCTCAGCGTCGAGGAACGCGCAGAGGCGGTAGCCGGTCGTGTTCTTGATCTCGAACTTGTGCCGGATCCGATCCGCGAGCTCCTCGTCGGCGACGATCTCGTCGCGGATCTCGAGCAGCCCGCGGGCCAGCTCCGGCTCCGCCGCGGCGAATCGCCGCTCGGCGTCGGCAGCCTCGGAGTCGATCGCCGCGCCCGAGGGGAGGACGAAGGTCATCGCGCTCACCGTCCGGTAGCTGTCGTGGGTGACCCCACAGCGCATCCCGCCCGAGTTGTTGGCGATCACCCCGCCGGCACAGGCGATGTCGGTCGAGGCCGGATCGGGCCCGAGCTTGAAGCCGTACGGCGCGAGGACCCGGTTGACGTGACCGAGCACGGTGCCGGGTTTGACCCGCGCCCGCGCCCCGCCGGCCTCGACCGTCACCCCGCGCCAGTGGCGGCGCACGTCGACCAGTATCCCGTCGGTCTGTCCCTGGCCGTTGAGGCTGGTGCCGCCGGCGCGAAACACCACCGGGGTCGCTGTCTGGCGCCCATGGGCGAGCACCTTGGCGACGTCGCCGGCGTCGCGTGCCATCACGACCGCCTTGGGGAACAGCCGGTAGGGGCTGGCATCGGAGGCGTAGCGGACGATGTCAGTCGCCCGGGTGAGCACGCGATCGGCTCCGAGCAGGTCCGTCAGCCGGCCGCGAAGCGGCTCCGGCGTGCCGGCCGCGACCCAGGCGGGTGCCGCGTCGGCGCTCGCCGCCGACCCTGCCGGGGCTAGAACAGCCACATCCCCGGCGCCACGCCGACCTCGACCAACTCGGGCCGGCCGGAGGCGATGGCGGAGCCGAGCGTCTCACGCAGATCGTCGGCGGTCGCGACGCGCCGGGAGCTGACGCCGTAGCCGGTCGCGATCGCCGCCGTGTCGAGCCCCGGCAGGTCGAGCCCGGGGGCGCCCTCGACGCTCTCGATCGCCGAGAACCACTTCAGGATCGCGTACTCGCTGTTGCGTAGGACGAGAAAGGTGACCGGGGCGTCGTAGGCGACGGCGCTCCAGAAGGCGGTCACCGCGTACTGCACCGAGCCTTCGCCGACCACGCAGACGACCGGTCGGCTCGGCTGAGCGAGCTGGACGCCCACGGCGGCCGAGAGCCCGAATCCGAGCCCGCCGCCGGCGCCGAAGAAGTAGCTCCCGGGCTTCGAGATCCGGAGTTGGTTGCGCAGAGCCAGGGTCGCCGAGGGCGCCTCGAGCACGATGATCCCGTCGTCGGGGAAGGCAGCGGCGAGCGCGTGCATCGCCGCGGTGCCGGTGATCGGGTCCTGCTCCGGGCCGGGGACCGGGTCGGGAAGGGGGTCGCCCGGGTCGCGGTCGGACTCGCCGACCTCGTCGAGCAGTCGCTCGAGGGTGAGCCCGACGTCGGCGACGATCGCGTCTCCCATCGGCGCCCTGGCGGCTTCGTCGGGATCGGAGGTGATCTGCACGAGCTCGGCGCCCTCCGGCAGCAGCGGTCCGGGCAGGTTCGGGTAGTAGGGGAAGACCGAGGAGCCGACGACGAGGATCAGGTCGCGGCCGGTGAGCGTCTCGGAGACGGGCCCGATCGCCGGGGGAAGGACGCCGCGGAAGTTCGGATGGCCCTCCGGGAAGCCGAGACGGCCACCGCCCGGCGCCGGCACCGCGAACACGGGAAGATGCTGGCGCCCGGCGAGCGCGACGGCCGCGTCCCAGCCGCCCGCGGCGTCGATATCGGGCCCGGCGATCATGACCGGGCTGGCCGCCGCCTCGAGCCGCCGCGCCAGCTCCACCACCGCCGCCGGGTCCGCGCCGGCCCGGCCGGTGATTCGGCGCGCGATCGCAGCCTGCGCGCCGTCGGCGTCCGCTTCGGCGTCCCAGTCGTCCATCGGGATCGAGACGAAGGTCGGCCCCTTGGGAGGGAGGGTCGCGAGATTGGTGGCGCGCGCGAGCGCGTGCGGGACGTCCTCCGCGCGCGCCGACTCGTAGCTCCACTTGACCAGCGGGTGCGGCATCCGGGCGGCGTCGCGATTGGTCAGGTTCGCCTGCAGCGTCATCAGCGAGCGCACCTGCTGTCCCGCGGTGATCACCAGCGGCGAGTGGTTGGCCTGGGCGTTGAAGATCGCGCCCATCGCGTTGCCGACTCCCGGGGCGGTGTGGAGGTTGACGAGCGCCGGGCCGCCGCTCGCCTGGGCGAAGCCGTCGGCCATCCCGACGACCACCGCCTCCTGGAGTCCGAGGACGTAGGTGAAGTCGTCGGGGAAGTCCTTGAGCATCGGCAGCTCGGTCGAGCCCGGGTTGCCGAACATCGTCGTCATCCCGTGGGCGCGGAAGAGCTCGAACGAGGCTTCGCGGACCGTGCTCACGAGCCGACTCTATGCGTCTGGCGCTCTTCCGTCGCAACGCGACTGGAAAGCGCCGCCCCGGCGCTAGCGGTCCGGCCGGTCCGGGTAGACGTCGTCGATCGTCGTCAGCGCCTCGAACGGCGCTCCGATCGCCTTGGAGATCGCGTCGGCGCCGCCCGCGAGGCGGTCGACGATGCAGAGCCCACCGACGATCTCGAGGCCCTCCGACTCGATCCGCTCGATCGCGCTCACGGTCGAGCCGCCGGTGGTCACGGTGTCCTCGACCACGAGGCACCTGGTGCCGGGGCCGACCGGCCCCTCGACCCAGCGCTGCAGGCCGTGCTGCTTGCGCTCCTTGCGGACGAAGAAGCCGACCAGGCCGTCGCCGCCGGGGACGGCGATCGCGGCGCAGGCGAGTGGGATCGCCGCCATCACCGGGCCACCTACCGCCTCTGCTCCGAGCCGCGTCGCCGCAGCGGCGATCAGCTCGCCCGCGGCGCGAAATCCGGCCGGCCGCAACAGCGCCCGCCGGGCGTCGACGTAGTACCGGGCGGCGGCGCCGCTCGACAGCGTCACCTCGCCGAGGACGAGCGCGTGCTCGCGCAGCTCGGCGACGAGGGTCTGCCTGGCGGAGTCGAGGTCGGCCAAGCCGCCGGGCTCAGCCGTAGACGAACATCTTGTCCCCGAGGCTGATCCAGTTGTAGATGAACTGGGAGTCGGGGATCGGGTTGCGGATGCAGCCGTGACTCGCCGGATACGGCGGGACGGAGTGGTAGCCGTGCGTCGCCTCGCCGCGGTTGTAGTAGATCGAGTAGTACATCCCGAGCGAGTTGAAGCCGGGGTCCTTGCGGTAGAAGGTGTAGCCGCCCTGGTCGGACGGGGTCGCGGCGGCGCCGGTCGAGACGTGGAAGACGTACTTGGCCTCGCCGCCGTCGGCGAGCGCCAGCACCTGCTTGGAGATGTCGACCTCCGCGTGCTTGCCGGCGTTCGGGTACTTGATCTGGAAGCCGCCCTTGCCGGCGGCGAGCTTGGCGAAGATCTCAGGCGTCGCCTGGTAGTTGCGCGCCATCCCGTTGACCTTGCGGAAGGCCAGCACCGCGCGCTCGGTGTGCGAGCCGTAGTGGGCCTTGTCGGTGTTGAAGTAGGCCTGCTTGCGCAGCAGCTCGTTGAAGAGCTCGACCGCCGGGCCGCTGTCGCCCGGGTCCAGATCGACGAATTTGAGCCTGAAGCCCTTCGACTTGGCGCTGCCGCCGGCCTGAGCGTCGGTCGCCTGCTTCTGCGCCCGGACGCGGTACTTGCCCGGTTCCACGAGCGGCTTCGAGCGCAGGTGGAAGCGACCGAAGCTCTTGCCCTTGACCCGGCGCACGTATGGGGTCCTCTTGAGCACAGTGTCCCCGCGGTTGCCGAGCCTGATCTCGATCTTCTGGCCACCGACGAAGGGGCGCACGGTGCCGATTGCCTCGATCCGATCGCCGACCTTCGCCTTGCCGCCCGAAAGCCCCTTGAGCTTGAGCTTGATCTTCGCCGGCGCCTGCGCGCCGCCGCCGCCGGTGGCACCGGCGGACTCCACCGGAGTGGCGGCGTCGGGGCTGGGCACGCCATCTTGCGCCGTCGCCGCGGCGGGCAGCATGAGCGCGGCTGCGATACCCCCCACGGCGACCGAGGAGCGAAGCTTCATCGGCGGAATTGTGGCAGACGGTCCACCCGTCAGTTCGGGCGACGAGCGGGCTGCGGCGCCTACGCGGTCAGGAGCGCGAACGCGATCGCGTTGTTGAGCGCGTGCACCGCGATCGGCGGCCACAGCGAGCCGGTGCGCTCAAAGAGCCAGGAGAGCCAGAGACCGAAGACGCTGAGCTGGAGCACCACCCCCCAGGAGTCGGGCCCGGTGAAGTGGAACAGCCCCCAGACCACCGATGGGACCAGCGCCGCGAGGGCGAACGGCAGGGCTCGCCGCATGCCGGTGAACATGAAGCCGCGAAAGAAGATCTCCTCGGTGAGCGGGGCGACGCCGACGATCAGCATCCCGGCAACGATCGCGCCGAGCGTGCCCTCGTCGACGCCGAGCTCGCGGGTGACGTCCTCCTGTTCCGGGGCGATCAGGGCCGCGATCACGAGCGCGCAGGCCAGATAGCCGAAGTAGCAGATCAGCGTCGGCCCGATGAACTTGCCCTGCGGTCGGCGCAGGCCCAGCGCCGCGGGCTGGGCGAGCAGACCGGCACCCGGATTGGCGGCGACGAACGCGACCCCGACCAGGGTGCCGGCCAGCGCGGCCTGGAGGACCAGGCGCGACCCGAGCGAGTCCAGCTGCGGGTCGAAGACGCCTGCGATCACACCCACCTCGACCAGCAGGAGCGCGAGCAGGACTCCCACCGCGGCGAGGACGCGAGCCGGGCCCCAGGCGGCGCGGGGCTCGTCGGCCGGCGCGGCGCCGGGCGCCTGTGGCGGTGCGCCCACCGGCGGCCCGGTCGGAGGTGGCGGCTGGTTCGTCTCCGGGTCGAGCCCCGGCAGCGGGCTGACCGGACCGCCCAGCGGAGGACCAGTGGGCGGCGGCGGCTGGCTCTGACCGGTGTCGTCGTTCCCGTTCAAGGTGCGAGATGGTCCTCGATCTCGTCCAGCGACGCGATCTCGCCGTCGCCGCCGCGATCGATCAGCAGGCAGCGAATCCCCGCGGCCCTCGCCGCCGCGACGTCCTCCTCCGGCGTGTCGCCCACGTGCAGTGCCTCGCCGGGGCCGCAGCCGGCGATCTCCAGCGCCGGGGTGAAGATCGCCGGGTCGGGCTTTCGGGCGCCCGAACCGGCCGAGGTGACGACGCCGTCGAAGGTCGACCCGAGGCCGCAGCGCTCGAGCACCTCCGGCAACGACACGTCCCAGTTCGAGACGCAGACCAGCGCCAGGCCGCGGTCGCGCAGCGCGGCCAGCACCGGCTCGGCCTCCGGGTAGGCGCGAAAGCGGATCGAGGCCATCATCCGCTCGACCGACACCGGGCGTCCCAGCTCGCGCGAGAGCAGCTCGGCGCAGCGGGCGCGCAGGTCGGCGAGGGCGGCCTCGTCGGTGCCCTCGTGGGCGTGGTCGCGGTAGTAGCCCATCTCCTTGCGGACGGCCGCCACCAGCCGCTCGTCGGGCTCGATTCGCAGCTCGGAAGCGAGGTGCCTCCAGGGCGAATCGAGCTCGACGATCGTGCCCAGCGCGTCCACGAACACCGCTTCGGTCCCCATCAGGCGGCGAAGATTGGCAGGATCGTGTCGATGGAAGAGACCTTCTGGGAGGCGAACGGCGATTGGATCTCCGCCGCGATCACGCTGCTGGTCACGTTCGTGGTCGCCTTCGTCGTCGACAGGTTCGTGATCGGCCGGGCCACGCGGGTGGCTTCGCGGGTCAGCGACACGACGGTCTCGCGGGCGGCGACGACCCGTCTGCGGATGATCCGGCGCCTGGTGTTCGCGGCGATCATCGTGGTCGGGCTGGGAATCGCGCTGAGCGAGTTCGACAAGTTCAACAAGCTCGCCAACGCGGTACTCGCCTCGAGCGCGGTGATCGGGATCGTGCTCGGGTTCGCCGCCCAGAAGGTCCTCGCCAACCCGCTCGCCGGGATCCTGCTCGCGATCTCGCAGCCGATCCGGATCGGCGACACGGTCACGATCGAGGGCGAGACCGGCCGCGTCGACGACCTGACGCTCTCGCACACGTTCGTCAACACCGGCGACGGCCGGCTGGTGATCGTGCCGAACGAGACCGTGGTCACCAGCGTCGTCGTCAACCGCTCGACCGGCGACCTGACCGCCCCGGTGATGGCATCGGTCTGGGTGCCGCCCCACGCGGACCTCGCGCGGGCGCGGGAGGCGCTCTCGCGGCTCGAGCCGTCGGAGGTCGAGGTCGCGGAGATGACTCCGGAGGGGATCCGGATCGAGGTTCACGGCCCGCGGCGCCCCGGCGGCACCCGCGCCTCGGGCGAGGAGGCGGCGTTGCGCGAGCGCGCCCAGCGGGCGCTGCGCGAGGCGGGCGCGCTCGATTTCGCCTCCGAGTGACCCGAGCGCCGCCCCCGGGCGGCTGATCCCTCTCGTGCACGGCACTCGCACTTAGCGTGGACTTATGCGCTCCCCGGTACCCTTTTTCCTCTCATGAGTGAACGGGCACGCAGACGCCACAGGCGGGCGCGGGGCTCGGTCGGCAAGAAGGTACTGCTCGCGTTCGGGGTGATCTTTGTGCTAGTCGGCGTCGGCGTCGCCAGCGCAGCACTCTGGGCTTACGACGTGGCCCGGTCGGCCCCCTCGATCGACACCCTGAAGCCGATCGACAGCGGCGCCAACTCCGAGGTCTTCGCCGCCGACGGCGCCAGCCTCGGCTTCGTGCAGACGGACATCATCCGCGAGCCGGTCGCGATCAAGGAGATGCCGGAGCGGCTGCGCAACGCGTCGATCGCGATCGAGGATGAGAACTTCTACACCCACGGCGGGGTCGACTACAGCGCGATCGCGCGAGCCGCGCTGGAGAACATCGAGGCGGGCTTCAAGGTCAAGCAGGGCGCCTCGACGATCACCCAGCAGCTGGTCCGCAACCTCTACATCGACAACCCGGAGGACACGATCGAGCGCAAGATCGTCGAGGCCAAGATGGCGCAGGAGTACGAGGACGAGTACACCAAGGACCAGATCCTCGAGCAGTACCTCAACACCGCCTCCTACGGCACCAACGACGGCAAGACCGCGGTCGGTGTCGAGGCCGCCTCGCAGGTGTACTTCAACAAGCACGTCTCCGAGCTCAACCTCAACGAGGCGGCCCTGCTCGCCGGCCTGCCTCAGGCGCCTACCGACTACAACCCGTTCCTGAACCCCGACGGCGCCAAGGAGCGGCGCGGGGAGGTGCTCAAGGCGATGTACGAGCAGGGCTACATCTCAGAGTCCAAGTACCAAAAGTCGCTCGGCGCCGGGCTCGGCCTCGAGCGCGGCTACCGTTACGAGACCCGCCAGCAGCAGTACTTCTTCGACTACGTCACCCAGGAGCTGATCGAGCGCTACGGCGTCGCGACCGTGCGCCAGGGCGGGCTGCGGGTCTACACAACGCTCGAGCCGAGGCTGCAGGCAACCGCGCAGCAGGCGATCGCCGATCATCCGGTCTACAGCGCGGCGGCGGCGCTGGTCTCGACCGACGCTGAGACCGGCGAGATCCTCGCGATGGCCTCCTCGGAGGCCTACGAGGACAGCGAGTTCAACCTCGCCGCCCAGGGGCTGCGACAGCCGGGCTCGGCGTTCAAGCCGTTCGTGCTCACGACCGCCGTCGATCAGGGCATGGACCCCGACTCGACCTACTACTCCGCCCCCAGCTCGATCTCCCTCGACATCGGCTACGGCGCCCCGCCGTGGACGGTGACCGGCGGCGGGAGCGGGACGATGAGCCTCCGTGATGCCACGGCGAACTCGATCAACACCGTCTACGCGCAGCTCGGTCTCGACGTCGGCCCCGAGAACTTCACCGCCATGGCGCACAGGATGGGCATCACAACGGAGCTCGGCGGGTACCCCGCGGAGGCGCTCGGCGGCCTCACCCAGGGAGTGTCGACCCTGGAGATGTCGAACGCCTACGCGACGCTCGCCGACGGCGGCGTCCACCACGACCCGACCGCGATCCGCAAGGTCGAGTTCCCCGACGGCGAGGTCGACGAGCCCGCCGACACCGAGGGGACCAGGGTGGTCAGCGACGGGGTCGCCTACACGGTCGTCGACGTGATGAAGGGCACGCTCGACTACGGCACCGCCGTCGGCAACGACATCCCGTGTCCGGCGGCCGGCAAGACGGGAACGACCGAGGCTCAGTCCGATGCCTGGTTCGTCGGCTACACGCCCCATGTCTCGACCGCGGTCTGGGTCGGCAACCCCGACGCCCGCGTGCCCCTGCCCGGCTACGGCGCCGACCTCGCGGCCCCGATCTGGCAGCAGTACATGCTGGCCGCCGCGAGCTCTCCCTGCGACGACTTCCCGGCCCCGGAGAACCCGGCTGACCTGTCGGGCTACTCGAGCGGCAACGCGGTCTCGCCCGGCTACGACTCCGGGAGCACCGATTCGACCTACGGGACGACCCCCGACGCGCCGACCCCGCCGGACGATGGGACGACCAACGGCACCGGCGGCGGCGCCAACGGCAACTATGACCCCGACGTCTACGCACCGGGCGCCGGCCAGGACCCGCTGCCGACCCCCGATCCGCCCGAGGCCGGCGGCGCCGGTGGCGGTGGCAGCACGGGCGCGGGCAACACCGGTGGTGGCTCGCCCGGCGGCGGCGGCGCCGGGCCCACCAGTGGCGGCACCGCCCCCTGAACCTCTCGAGCGCTTTGATTAGCGCCGTGAACCGAGGCCCTGGCGAGTTCGAGCTGATCGCCGCGATCCGCGAGCGGATCGACCGCGCGGGCGCTTCGACCGCCCGCCGCGGGCTGGTCCTCGGCGGCGGCGACGATGCCGCGGTCATCGTCGCGGAGGGCGCGATCGCTATCAGCGTCGACGCGCTGGTCGAGGGGGTCCATTTCCGCATGCCCCCGTTCGAGCCCCGCAGCGTCGGCCACAAGGCGCTCGCGGCCGCCCTCTCCGACCTGGCGGCGATGGGCGCTCGCGCGGGGGAGGCCTACGTCCAGCTCGGGCTTCGCGAGGGGATCGGCGAGGCCGAGCTGCTCGAGATCGCCGACGGTCTCGGCGGACTGGCTGCGGCGCACGGGGTCGCGATCGCGGGCGGCGACCTGACGAGGGCTCCGGCCCTGCTGCTCGCGGTCACGGTCGTCGGCCATGGCTCAGGTCCCGAGCAGATGGTGCGCCGCTCCGGCGCCGGCGCCGGCGAGGCTTTGGTCGTCACCGGTGAGCTCGGAGGCGCCGCGGCGGGGCTGGCGCTGCTCGACCGCCGCGCCCTCGCCCACGGCCTGTCGGAGGAGGTCGAGGCGGCGCTACGGCAGAGACAGCTCGAGCCCGAGCCCCGGCTCGAGGCCGGCGCGGCGCTGGCCGCCGCGGGCGCGACGGCGATGATCGATCTCAGCGACGGCCTCGGCGGCGACGCCGGGCACGTGGCCGCGGCAAGCGGCGTCCGGCTGCGGATCGAAGCCGAGCGGCTTCCAGTTCAAGCGGGGGTCGAGGAGGTTGCCGCGGCCGCCGGATCCGATCTCCTCGACCTGGTTGCCGGGGGAGGCGAGGACTACGAGCTGCTCGCCACGCTGCCGCCGGATCGGGTCGAGGCCGCGGTGGAGGCGGTGGGCGAGTGCGGCCTGGCGCTGACGGTGGTCGGGTCGGTGGAGCCCGGCCAGGGGGTGCTGCTCAGCGGGCCCGGCGGCGAAGCGCGCCTGCCCGCAGGCTTCGATCAGCTCGGTTAGAGGCGAGCGCCTGATGGCCCTGCTTGACCAGCCGCAGCTTGCTCAGGATCGCGTCGGCCACCGCCCCGGCGTCGACTTCGTACTGGTTGAGTGCGATTTCTCGTTTCAACGTCTTCAACCTTTCACCATCAAGATCGGCCGCGGCGCCCGCGGGCAAGATAGGACTTGCGTCCATCTCGACACTCGTCCGAGAAGCGGGGTGCTCCCCCCGTGAAGAACCTGAGGACAAGCCCTAGCCCCCACCCGGGAGGGGCGCCCGGCGGACGCAGAGCACGATCCCGCCCAGCAGTGCCCCGGCCAGGAAGCATGCCGGGAGCGTCGTCGAAAGGCCGATCTGGCCGTCGGCGACCATGATCGCGAAGGTCCACGGGGCGTCGGCCCCGAGGTCGAGCGCGCCCGAGACCGCGGCCAGCGCGGCGATCAGGGGCGCGCAGGCGAGGGCGGAGAGGGCGATCGAGAGCAGAGCCCGAATCGCTCCCGGAGAACGAGCGGCGAGCAGCCAGACGTGGGCGGCGGGCGCAGCCAGCAGCGCCAGGTAGGGGTTGGCCACCCACAGCACCGCGCAGGCGGCGGCGGCCACCAGTCCGACAGCCGCGGTGGCTGTGGCGGGGGCGGTCGACGCGGTCACCCCGCGCCAGCGGAGCACGGCGGCGCTGGCGAGACCGGCGCCGACGATCAGCGGCACGGTGATCGCAGCGCGGGTCCCGAGCCCGTAGAGGCCTGGGTCGAAGGGGAAGGGTGGACGGGGAACGGCCCCGACAATCGCGAGTCCGTAGAGCGCCAGCAGGGCGCCGACGAACGGCAGACTTCGCGCCGCGGCCCAGGCCACACCGGTCCCGAGCGCGCCCCCACGGCGAGCGGTTCGGACGCAGGCGTCCACCGCCACCACCGCGGCCGGCACGATCAGCGCCAACGCCAGCAGGGCGAGCGTCCAGCCGGGCACCAGGTTGTCGGAGAGCTCGATGTGCGGATCGGGAACCTGGCTGCGGGGCTCGGCTGAGGTGTCGATCGCGTCCACGGTCGATTGGATCGCGCGGCCGAAGGCGTCGACGCTGCGGCCGGAGAGCTGCTCGAGACCGTCGTCTGACTCGCTCAGCGGGCGTTCCCCGGCGGACGAGATCGCCACCGCTTCGATGTCCTCGGCGATCAGCGGCGCCTGGTCGCCGAGACCGGACGGAATCGCGAGCCTGGCGAGCTGGGTGAACGCCGGCGGCTTCGCCCACGTCCGCTCGGCCTGGGTCGCCACCGCCAGCTCGGCCGTGCGCTGGAGCCGAATCGGGCCGCTCGACTTCCCGGTCGAGCTGGCGACGACGAACGGGCCGCGCGGCTCGGCGGCGCCGGGCTGGGAGATCACCACCACCGCGTCGACCGAATCGCGTTCCGGCAGGGCCTTGAAGAGCTCGCGGACCCCGGCCGCGCCGGCCGCGCCGCCACTCGTGGATGCGAGGACGTAGGTCCTCTCGTGTCCGGCGAGGCCGAGGGCGTTGGCGAGCTCGATCAGGATTCCGGTCGCCGCGGCGCTCGACGCGGCACCGGGTCCGCGGGCTGAGTCGCGGTTCGCGACCACCACCACTGTGCTCGAAGGGTCGCCGGGGAGAGTGAGCAGGACGTTGCGCAGCGAGACCTGATCGCCCTCGTAATCGGCGTCGAAGGTCTGCTCGGTGACCGAGCCCGCGGCGACCTCGTCGAAGCGGTCGACCACCAGGTCGGCGACGGCGTCGTCGCCGGGGCTCCCCGGCGGGCGCTCGGGCGCCAGCGTGACCACCTGACGCGCCTGGGTCGCCGCCCGGTCGCCGTCGAAGGTGGCGGGCGGGGTCGCCGGCTCGAACGGACCGGGGGCGCCCTGGAGCGAGAACATCAGCACGACGATCGCGAGCAGCGCCGGAGCGAACGCGAGTCGATAGAGGCGGAAATCGATCACGGGTCTGCATCTTGCCTGCCGGGGGACGGTGCGGCCGCGATTACGCTTCCCTTGCATGGCGTCGAACACGGTTGAGGGATCGGCTCGCATCCTGCTTGTCGACGACGAGCAGTCGGTACAGACGCTGCTCACCTACCCGCTGCGCAAGGACGGCTACGAGGTCGTCTGCGCGCTCGACGGGCGCGAGGCGCTCGACCGTTTCGCTGAGCAGCGGTTCGACCTCGTCGTGCTCGACATCATGCTGCCGAAGCTCGACGGGATCGAGGTCTGCCGCCGGCTTCGCATCCGCAGCCAGGTGCCGATCATCATGCTCAGCGCCAAGGATGATGAGATCGACAAGGTGCTCGGTCTCGAGATGGGCGCCGACGACTACATCACGAAGCCGTTCTCGGTGCGCGAGTTCCGTAGCCGGGTGAAGGCAGCGCTGCGCCGCTCCGAGATGCTGCGGCGGAGGATCGGCGGCGAGGCGCCGATCGTCGCGGGCGAGCTCGAGATCGACTTCCAGCGCCGCGTGGTGAGCGTGGGCGGCGCTGCGACGCCGCTGACCTACGTCGAGTTCGAGATCCTCTCGACGCTTGCTGCCGCCCCCGGGCGGGTGATGACCCGGGAGGTGCTGCTCGAGCAGGTCTGGGGTGATTCGGCATATCGCGATCCCCGCACGATCGACGTCCACATCCGCCATCTGCGCGAGAAGGTCGAGGCCGATCCGCGCCGCCCGGATTACCTGCTCACGGTGCGCGGCGTCGGCTACCGCTTCCGCGATCCGGAGTAGCGGCCGGTGAACAGCGTCCGGAACCGGCTCGCGCTCCTGTTCTTCGTGATCACCGCTGCGGCGATCGGCTTCGTCTATCTCTACGTGGTTCCGCAGCTGCGCTCGAGCCTGACCGCGGAGAAGCTGCGCCGGCTCGAGCAGGTCGCCACCGAGCAGAGTTCCCGGCTCGGCGTGGCGATGAACGAGGGCGTCTCACCGCCGCGCCTGCGCGCCCTGGTGCGCGGGATCGACCAGCGCACCGGCTCGCGCGTCACCGTGCTCGGGATCCGCGAGGGGGCGCAGGGCCCCGAGCCCGCCTTCGTCGCCGCCGACTCCGAGCTCGAGCGGACGGCGGTGCTGCCGGGGTACCCGCCGGCGTCGACCGTCGCGAGTGCGGGCGGGGTTGCGACCGCGGTCGAGACGACCGGCGGTGAGCGCCGCGGAGAGACCGCGGTCGCGCTGTCGGCGGACGGCGCCACCCCCTGGGTCGCGGTGTTCTCGACCAGCCTCGAGGACGTCGACGACAACGTCGCCCTGATCCGGCGTCAGATGCTGATCGCGGGCACGATCGCGCTGATCGCGGCGCTGGGGGCTGGATGGCTCGTCGCCGGCGCTCACTCGCGCCGCCTGCGCCGCCTCGAGCAGGCGGCCGAGAAGGTGGCCGACGGAGACTTCTCGAGCCCGATCCCGGTCGACTCCAGCGACGAGGTGGGCCAGCTCGCGATCACCTTCAATGAGATGCAGAAGCGCCTGGCGACGCTCGACAGCGCCCGCAAGGAGTTCATCGCCAACGCGTCCCACGAGCTGCGGACGCCGATCTTCTCGCTCGCCGGCTTCGTCGAGCTGCTCGAGGAGGATGACCCGGATCCCGTGGCGCGGGCCGAGTTCGTGCGCACGATGCGCGAACAGGTCGACCGGCTGACGAAGCTGACCGTGGACCTGCTCGACCTCTCGAGACTCGATGCCGACGCGATCGAGATCCGCCGCGAGCGGGTCGAGCTCGCCGATGTCGCGCAGCGGGTGGCACGGGAGTTCGGCCCGGCGGCCGAGAGTCGGGGCTCGACGATCGGGCTGCGCGGTCCGGCGAGCGCGGCGGCGAGTGCCGACACGGACAGGGTCGCTCAGATCCTGCGTATCCTGATCGACAACGCGCTCACGCACACGCCGAAGGGAACCGAGATCAAGGTAGGGGCACAGATCGTCAATGGATCCGCCAGCCTCGTCGTCACCGACGATGGGCCCGGGATCGACGCGCGTGCACGCGGTCGCGTCTTTGAGCGCTTCTACACCGGCGATGAGGTCAGCGGCTCCGGTCTCGGGTTGCCGATCGCGCGTGAGCTCGCACTGCGCATGGATGGATCGCTCGAGCTGCGTTCGCGCCGAGGAGAGACCGCGTTCGAGCTGCGGCTGCCCGCCGCGCAGTCGATCGTCTGAGCCATGCGCCGATTCGCTACACGCGCCACCACCCTGCTCGCTGCCGCCTCGCTGGCGCTGGCGGCCTGCGGCGGCGACGATGCGCCCGAGAGCGCGGTCGCGCCGCCCGATCACCCGCCGGCCGACCAGAAGCGGGTCGTCGTCGAGGCCCCCCAGGGCGCTTTCGATTCACAGGCGATCTACGAGAACGCGGCCGCGGGCGTGGTCACGGTGCGATCGGTCCTCGGCAGCGGAGGCACGCCCGAGGTCTTCGGGGGTGGTGGCGGCCAGGGCCAGGGCTCGGGGTTCGTGATCTCGGAGGACGGCGAGATCCTCACCAACGCCCACGTGGTCACCGACGCCAATACCGCGGGAACGCAGACGGGCCCGCTGCACGCGGCGCGCGAGGTCTACATCCAGTTCGCCGACCGCAACCAGGTGGAGGCCGAGATCGTCGGCTTCGACCCGTTCGCGGACGTCGCCCTGCTGCGGGTGGACCCCGAGGGGCTCGATCTGAACCCGCTTCCGCTCGGCTCCGAGAACGACGTCGAGGTCGGTGAGGGCGTGGCGGCGATCGGCAGCCCGTTCGGCCAGGAGCAGTCGCTCTCCGTGGGCGTGGTATCGGCCTCGGACCGCTCGATCCAGTCGCTGACCGACTTCCAGATCGATGGCGCGATTCAGACCGACGCCTCGATCAACCCCGGCAACTCCGGCGGCCCGCTGCTCGACGCGGCCGGCGACGTGGTCGGCATCAACCAGCAGATCAACACCACCTCGGGGGGCAACGAGGGCGTCGGCTTCGCCGTCCCGATCGATCTCGCCGAACGCTCGATCGACGACCTGCGCGATGACGGCGAGGTCTCCTATGCCTACGCCGGCGTCACCACCCAGCCGCTCTACCCCCAGCTCGCCGATCGTCTCGGTCTGGACCTCGAATCCGGGGCGATCGTCTCCGAGGTGGTGCCCGGAGGACCGGCCGACGAGGCCGGGCTACAGGGCGGCAGCGACAGCCCGATTCGCTTCCAGGGCCAGGAGATCGACGCGGGCGGTGACGTGATCGTCGCCGTCGACGGCGAGCCGATCGAGGCCAACGCCGACCTCCCCCGCGTGATCTCGCTGCTGGAGCCGGGCGACGTGGTCTCGCTCGACATCGTCCGCGACGGCGAGCCGCAGCAGATCGAAATCACGCTCGGCGAGCGCCCCAGCGAGATCAGCCGTTGACCAGCGGCGAGCCGCGACGGCTCGCGCGGGAGCTGGCCCTCGCGCTGCGGGAGGAGATCGCCCCCGAGCTCGGCAACCACTCGGGGCGCGTCCACGCCGGGGCCGGATACGGCGGCGACGTCACCTTTGCGATCGACGAGGAGGCGGAGTCGTTCATGGAGGAATTCCTGGCCGAGCGCGCCCCGGGCCTCGCCTTCTACTCCGAGGATCGCGGCCTGGTGCAGCCCTCCGGGACGCCACGGTGGGTGCTGGTCGTGGATCCGATCGACGGCACCCGTCCGGCGATGGCCGGCTTCGAGGCCGCCTGCGTGTCCGTCGCCCTGGCCGCGATCGGCGACGGTGATCCGAAGATGGGCGACGTGCTCGCCGGCTGCATCGTCGAGATCAAGTCGGGCGCCTGCTTCTACGCCGAGCGCGGCGGTGGACTCGACCCGGCGCCGTCGCTGTCGGCCAACCGCGATCTGACCCGGCTGTTCTGGGCCTACGGCCTGCGCGGACGCCCGGCGCGGGCGATCGCCGAGGTGATCGGCGATCTGCTCGATGCCTCCTCGGTCGGTGGGGGGACCTTCGACCTCGGCTCGGCGACCTACGACATCACCCGGATTGCCACCGGCCAGCTCGACGCCTACGTCGAGCCTGGTCCGCGGATCGTCGCCGACGTTCCCGGGATGCGCGAGCGCTTCGAGGCCGTCGGCGGCGGTGCGGTGCTCAACAACAGCCCTTACGACCTCGCCGCGGCCGCCCTCTGCCTCGAGGAAGCCGGCGGTGTGGTCACCGACGCTTACGGGGCCTCGCTCGCCGACCGGCCGCTGCTCGGCTCCGGGGCAGAGTTCCAGATCTCGTGCATCGCGGCGGCAAACGCGGATCTTCACGGGCAGATCCTCGCCTCGGTCGAGAGCGGGATCGAGCGCCTCGCCGGGCTCGAATAGCGGCCGGCGAACGGCGTTCTGTAGGTTGCGCGCGTGCTTCAGGAAGTAGCGCTCGGACACAAGTCGCTCGCCGACTACACCCACATCGCCGGCAGGGGCCTGATCGAGCGAATCCGTGAGCTCGCCGAGCCACTGAAGGGCAAGCGGATCCTGCACGTCAGCGCGACCGCGTTCGGCGGCGGCGTCTCGGAGATCCTCTACGCGCTGGTGCCGTTGATGCGCGACGCCGGCCTCGACGCGCACTGGCACGTGATCTTGGGCCGGGAGGAGTTCTTCAACGTCACAAAGCTGATGCACAACTCGCTCCAGGGCGACCCGGAGTCGATCTCCGACCAGCAGTGGGAGGTCTTCGAGGCCTACAACGTGATGAACGCCCAGGATCTGGACGGCGACTGGGACGTGATCGTCGTTCACGACCCGCAGCCGGCCGGGCTGATGCTGAACGCGCCCGAGAAGGCGCGGCGCTGGATCTGGCGCTGCCACATCGACCTCTCGACGCCGAACGCCTCGACCCTGGCTCGCCTCGAGCCGCTGATCACCGGCTACGACGCCAGCGTCTGGCACCGCGAGGAGTACGTGCCGGCGGATCTCAACGGAGGCATCCGCAAGATCTGCCCGCCCGCGATCGACCCGCTTTCGCCGAAGAACATGGCCCTCTCACCCGAGGACGCGGCCTTCGTCTGCGAGCAGTTCGGGATCGACACCGACCGGCCCTTGATCTGCCAGGTCTCGCGCTTCGACCCCTGGAAGGACCCGATCGGCGTAATCGACGCCTACCGCCAGGTCAAGGAGTCGCTGCCCGACGCCCAACTCGCCCTGGTCGGCTCGATGGCGACCGACGACCCCGAGGGCTGGGAGTTCTTCCATCGCACCTTCCGCCATGCCGATGGCGACCGCGACATCAAGATCCTCAACAACCTGAACAACGTCGGCGCGATCGAGGTCAACGCGTTCCAGTCGCAGGCGGACGTCTGTATGCAGAAGTCGATTCGCGAGGGCTTCGGGCTCACCGTCACCGAGGCGCAGTGGAAGGGGCGGCCGACGATCGGCGGGGACGTCGGCGGAATCCCGCTGCAGATCGAGGACGGCGCCTCGGGCTTTCTCGTCGGCTCGGCCGAGGAGGCGGCGAGGCGCACGATCGAGATTCTCGAGGACCCCGAACTGGCGAAACGTCTCGGGCGCACCGGCAAGGAGCACGCGCGCGAGCACTTCCTCACCCCGCGCCTGCTGCGAGACTGGCTGGATCTGTTCACCGAGTTGGAGACCTGAGGCCGGATAGGGGCTGGATGGAGGACCCCACACTCGTCATCGTCTCCAACCGCGGCCCCGCTCAGTTCGAGCGCGTCGGGGACGAGCGGGTGGTCAGGCGCGGCGGCGGCGGCCTGGTGACCGCGCTGACGGGCCTGGTCGCCCACCGCGGCGCCCTCTGGGTCGCCTCGGCGATGACCGAGGAGGACGGCGTCGTCGCCGGCGAGGCCGGCGACGACCCGATCAGCGTCGAGCTCGACGGAGTCTCCTACGACGTCTGCCTGGTCGAGAGCGACCCGACCGCCTACGAACGCTTCTACAACGTGATCGCCAACCCGATCCTGTGGTTCATCCAGCACTACCTCTGGGATCTCTCGAACGCGCCGGACATCCGCCAGGAGGAGGCCGACGCCTGGGACGACGGCTACACGGCGGTCAATCGCGACATCGCCGACGCGGTTCTGACACGGATCGAGGACGACGCCGAGCCCTTGGTGATGTTCCACGACTACCACCTCTACACGTGTCCCGGGCTGGTGCGAGAGGCGCGCCCCGACGCGTTCCTGCAGCACTTCGTCCACATCCCCTGGTCACAGCCCGACAGCTGGCGGATCCTGCCGGCGAGGATGCGCGAGCAGATCTACCGCGGCCTGCTCGCCAACGACATCATCGGCTTCCACACCACCGCCTACTGCCGAAACTTCCTGCACTGCTGCCGCGAGCTGATGGAGCTCGAGGTCGACCACGAGCGCGGGGCGGTGCTGCATTCGGGCCGTGAGACCTGGGTCCGCGCGTACCCGCTCGGCATCGACGCCGCACGGCTCGAACGAGCCGCCCGCTCCGCCGAGGTCGCCGGCTACGAGGAGGAACTGCTGCGGCGCCGGCGCGACCACCTGATCCTGCGCGTCGACCGGGCGGACCTGTCGAAGAACGTCCTCCGCGGATTCACCGCCTTCGACGTGTTCCTGCAGCAGCATCCCGAGTTCCGCGAGCGCGTCACCTTCGTCGCCCACCTGCAGCCCTCGCGCCAGGATGTGCCTGAGTACGCGGAGTACCTGGAGCGGATCGAGGCGCTGGTCGCGGTTGTCAACCACCGCCACGGGACCACCGACTGGATGCCGATCGACCTGCGCATCTACGAGAACTTCCCCGAGGCGGTCGCCCGCTACAAGCACTTCGACCTGCTGATGGTCAACTCGCTCTTCGACGGCATGAACCTGGTCGCCAAGGAGGCGCCGGCGGTGAACACGCGCGACGGCGTGGTGCTGCTCTCCGAGAACACCGGCGCCCACGAGGAGCTCGGCGATTGCACGCTGTCGGTCAACCCGTTCGACATCCAGGAGCAGGCAGACACCATCTATCGGGCGTTGACGATGGACCCCGAGGAGCGACGCCTGCGCGCGACCCGGCTGCGTGAGATCGTCCGCGAGCGCGACCCCGGCGTCTGGATCGACGAGCAGCTCGCCGACATCCGCGCAAAGCGCGGGTCACCTTAGGGCCGACCTGCGGCTCTGATCCTCACCTCGGCGATCCGCGAGTGGCCCGGCTCGAACGGGTAACCGGCCTGCTGGGGGACCAGGGCGCGGAACCGGTAATGCTCGGCCGCCCGCGTGGCGCGGAGCTTGTAGCGGGCCTCGAAGGTGCAGGCGGCGTCGGCGCGGTCGGTGCGGAACACCTGCCATCGGCGCCTGCCGATCCGCGCCTGGACCTTGACCACGCGGTCGCGGCAGGCGGGTCCGGGCAGGACTCCCGAGAAGCGCAGCCGGTCGCGGGGTCGCGCCCGGCGAGGGCTGACCGCGAGCGTCGGCCGCGCGATCGAGCGCAGCCTGAGCCCGTGGCGGGCGATCACCCGGTCGCCGTATGCGTTGTGGACGAAGACCTCGCGTCCGGGCCCGGGCGGCAACTCGATCGCGTACCGTCCGTCGGCGCCGCTGCTCCCGATCGCGGAGACGACGATCGGGTAGCCGTCGATCAGGGTCCGGGTCAGGACGCATACCGTGGCCCCGGCGATCGGCCCGGCCGCGCCGGTGAGGCGACCGCGGACGGTGCCGGGCTCGTCGGAGTGCACGACCGTGCCGGCGCCGCCGTCGGCCCACCCGGCGGTGAGCTGGTCGCCGCCACCGACCGGTGAGCCCGGGCAGGCGTTGTCGACCCAGACCGTGCGCCGCTCGCAGAAGCGGTTGGGAGCGCCGTCGAGGGCGAGGTCCTCGGCGCATGCGGTGACGGTGTTCGGCCCGGTGGCGAAGACCGGGTCAGCTGTGGGCACGCCGGAGGACTCGGTGGTGGTAGCCGGGCAGGGGCGCAGCGCGGTCGCGAAGCCGGCGGCGAGGGCGCAGGTGCGGACATCGGTGGCCAGCAGTGCCCCGTTGCCCTCGACATAGACCTTGCGGATGCCGCTTCCCGTGTCGGCGGCGTCGAAGGCGAGTCCGCGCACGCCCCTGACGACGGGGTCGTCGAGAAGGGAGCCGCCGGTGAGCCGGAGGGTGGGTGTGGCGCGATCCTCGGTGCGCAGGAACACTCCGCGGACGTACGCGTGGCCGGCGTCTGACCCCGCCCGCCCGCAGGGTCGTCCGGCGCCCGGAGCGACGCAGCGCAGCCAGCTGTGGAACTGGGTGAACTCGCCGGCGATCGAGTGGACGCGGAAGTCGACGTGCTCGGCCCCGAACTCGACCAGCTCGCCACCGGGGCGGGTGACGACGAGCTGGCCGCGATGGCCCGCCTGGCTGGTGAGGCTGGCGTTGGCCTGGACGCTGGTGAACACGGTGCCTGCCGGAGCCCGCCAGACCCAGGCGCCGTAGTGCCAGAGCCCCGACTCGGAGGCGTCGTGGTAGGCCTGCAGGCCCTCGTCGGTGCCGCAGCGGGAGCGGCCCCTGTAGTGGTCGCTCGAACGCTCCCAGGTCGCCTCACCGGCGCTTGGATTTGCCGAGCTGCACTGGGTGACGACGTAGTCGCCGGCGTCGGCGGGCGTGGCGGCGAGCAACGCCGTCACCGCCGCGATCAGCAGCGAGACGGTGATCGTGAGTCGGCGGGTTGGACGCCGCGCGGTCGTGCGCCGGGGGTGGTCGGGTTGCATGCGGATCTCTTTCTCTTCGGTCATTGCTCGAAGCTGAACTGGCTCGGGCCTCGGGGCGTGTCGCTGTGGGCGGGTTGAGATTCCATGGCTGGGTCCGGGGTGGGCGCGGGCGCCGCGGGCGGGGCCGCGGGAGCGGGAGTCGGGGCGGACGCCGGCACCGGGGCGGCGGTTTGGCCGCTGGGAGCCGAGGCGGGCGCCGGCGCGGTGGCGCCCGCGACCACGCCCGGCTCCTCGGTGCGCGCCCCACCCCCGCTGCGGTGCCGAGGCGGGCGCTCGGGGCGGTCGCCACCCTGAGGCCGCCGGTGGTGGGATCCGGCCTCGGGGCGTGGGGGCTGCGCCCGGGGCTCGGACCGGCGGGGCTCGGGCGGCGAGTAGGCGTACGCCCCGGTGGTGCCGGTCGCCAACCCGACATCGGCCGGCAGTGGCTCGGGTTCGGGGGGCTCGAGCATCCCGGGCACGACGCCGATCAGCATTCCGCCCGCCCCCACCGCGGCCGCCAGCCGGCCGACATTCCTCCAGCGGATTCGCGCGCGCCCCATCAATCGCCGACAACCCCGGGGCGCCGATCAACGCCCCCTCGCCGGCCGGCTTGCCCCCGCTATAGTCACCCGCCGCTTTGGCTACGTCTGAATATGAACTGGTGCTGATGCTCGACCCGGAGGCTCCGGACGAGCGTCGCGACACGATCGCCTCGGAGGCCCGCGAGCGAATCGAGACGGGCGGCAGCCTCAAGGCCGAGAAGGTCTGGGGGATGCGCAAGCTCGCCTACGAGATCGAGCGGCGAACCGAGGCCGACTACCGCTTCTTTCGCTTCGAGACGGAGAGCCCGCTGCTCGACGAGCTCAACCACAACTTGAAGATCACGGACGGCGTCCTGCGCTTTCGCATCTTCAAGGTCGACCCGGAGTCGCCCGTGGTCGAGCCACCGCCGCCCATCTCGCTCGCAAGCTCCGCCCCGAGCCGCGGTCCCGGCGGTCGCCGCGGTCCCGGCGGTCGTGGCCGGGACGACTTCGCCGATGCGGCGCCCGACCCCGCCCCCCCGGCGCAGCCGGCTCCTGCACCCGCCGAGCAGGCGGCTCCCGCCGAGGCGCCGGCGGCCGAGGCGCCGGCGGAACCGGTGACGCCTGCCGAGGAATCGGCGCCCGAGCCCGCGGCCGCCGCGGAGCAGGCCACCGAAGCGCCCGCCGAGCCCGCGCAGCCGGCCGAGTAAACCCGCAGCTTCCGTCTTTCACCTCGTCAGAGGGGGCGAGAACACGCCGACCCCGGTCTTAGACTGGGTGTCTACAAGCGATCGAGAGAGGTACTGAGCAAGTGGCAGCTACGAACGTGAACGTCGTCGTGATCACCGGAAACCTGACCCGGGATCCCGAGCTCCGCAGCACCAGCAGCGGGACCAGCGTCTGCGACATGCGGGTGGCGGTGAACTCGCGCCGCAAGGACGGCAGCGGGAACTGGGTCGACAAGCCGAACTACTTCGACGTCACCGTCTTCGGCGCCCAGGGCGAGAACTGCTCGACCTACCTCTCCAAGGGGCGCCCGGTGGCGGTTGAGGGACGGCTCGATTGGCGCGAGTGGGAGGCCAAGGACGGTTCGGGCAAGCGCCAGGCCGTCTCGATCATCGCCAACTCGGTTCAGTTCCTGGGCAGCCGCGACGGCGGCGGTGAGGCGAACGGCGGCCGCTTCGAGGCTCGATCAGACGTCCCCGCGGACACCTCGGACTTCGAGAGCTCCGAGCCCGCGGCCGTGGGCGCGTCCGACGACGACATTCCCTTCTAGGCGCCGTGCGCATGGACCCGCCGGGCGCGGTTCTGGGGAGCCGCGCCCGCGGCGCCTAGATCGAGCCGCGCCTCTGCGCTCGGCACCCCGCGTAGCTATCATTCCCGCCCCGCGCCGCCAGTAGCGGCGCGTTTTGCGCGAATGAGGAAGATCCGAGACAACGCAGAGGTGGGGAGCTGATGGCGCGCAAGCAGCGCGCTCAGCCCCAGCAGGCCGGACCGGGCGGCGGTCGGCGCCGTGGCCGCTTCAGCGACCGCTACCGCCCGCGGAAGTACACGCGGATCAACGTCGAGAACATCGACTACAAGGACCTCTCCACCCTGCGCCGGTTCATCTCCGATCGCGGCAAGGTTCGCTCGCGCCGGGTGACCGGCCTCTCGCGCCGCCACCAGCAGCAGCTCGGCCTGGCTGTTCGCCGCGCCCGTGAGCTGGCCCTGCTTCCGTACGTCGGCGAGAGGTAGGGCCCCGCCGTGGCGCAGGCCATCCTGCTCGAGGACGTCGACAGCCTCGGCGCCGCCGGCGACGCGGTCGACGTCTCACCTGGCTACCTGCGCAACTTCCTGTTGCCGCGCAAGCTCGCCCAGCCCGCGACCGACGCTTCCCTACAGGAGGCCCAGCGCCGCCGCGAGGCGGCTGAGCTCGCTGCCCGCGAGGCGGCCGATCGCGCCGAGGAGACCGCTGCGCTGCTGTCGAAGACGGTGCTCACGATCCAGCATCGCGCCGGCGAGGACGGCAAGCTCTACGGCTCGGTCACCAACGCGGAGATCGCCGACGCGATCGCCGACGGCGCGCGGACTGAAGATCGACCGCAAGAAGATCCGCCTCGAGGATCCGATCCGCGAGATCGGGACCTACATGGTCGAGGTCGAGCTCTCCGGCGGCGCCGTCGCCAAGGTCAAGACGATCGTCGCGGAAGCCAAGTAGCGCGGCGACAACTTTCCCCGGAATAGCGGGATCGGCGCCTGCGCGCCGGTCCGCCCTGTGATTGTCTCGGCGCTGGGGTGACCAGGGGCGAGTTTGCCGCCGCTGGAGCCTCTAAACCCAGGCAGGCAGATAGGTAGACAGGTAGATGGCGACCGCAGAGGCACACGTCCCACCACAGAACCTCGAGGCCGAGGAGTCGGTCCTCGGCGCCCTGATGGTCTCCGAGGGAGCGATGAACCCGGTCATCCTCGATGTGCGGCTTGCCGACGAGGACTTCTACCGCGATCGCCACCGACTCGTCTTCCGGGCGATCAAGCGGCTCTACGAGCGCAGCGAGCCGGTCGACGCGCTGACCGTCTCCGAGTTGCTCAAGCAGCAGGGCGAGCTCGAGCAGGCCGGCGGCCAGGACGGCGTCTCGCAGCTCGCCTCGACCGTCCCGGTCCCCGGCAACGCTCGCCACTACGCGCGGATCGTCCAGCAGAACTCGCTTCTTCGCCGGCTGCTGGGCGCGTCGCAGAAGATCCAGAAGTCGGTCCACGAGCGCGAGGGCGAGCCCCAGGAGCTCGCCGAGCAGGCGGAGCGGCTGCTGTTCAACGTCGCCCACGAGGAGCAGGTCGAGGACTTCCACGTGCTCAAGGACATCCTCTCGCGCGAGGTCGACCGGCTCGAGGAGCTCGCCAGCGGCAAGGCCGAGGTCACCGGGACGTCGTCGGGCTTCGCCGAGCTCGATGCGATCACCGGCGGCTTCCAGCCGGGCAACCTGGTCATCCTCGCCGCGCGGCCGGGGATGGGCAAGTCGGGCCTTGTCGCGAACATCGCCGAGCACGTGGCGGTCAAGGAGCGCCGCCCGGTGGCCTTCTTCTCGCTCGAGATGTCCGACGCCGAGCTCGCCCAGCGTCTGATCGCCAAGCGGGCCCGGATCCCGAGCGACAAGCTCCGCAAGGGCCAGGTCGCCGAGCGCGAGTGGGCGAAGGTGCTCAAGGTCTGCAACGAGATCGAGAGCGCGCCGCTGTGGATCGACGAATCCTCGGACCTGGGGATGCTCGACCTGCGCGCCAAGGCACGCCGCCTGCACGCGCAGGAGAAAAGCGCCGGCAACGGCGGCCTGGCGCTGATCGTGATCGACTACATCCAGCTGATGCGGGCCGAGGACCCGCGCGTCAACCGTGTCGAGCAGGTCGGTCAGATGAGCCGCGGCCTGAAGATCCTGGCCCGGGAGCTGAAGGTTCCGGTGATCGCGCTCTCGCAGCTCTCGCGGGCTCCCGAGCAGCGCACCGGGCGCGACAAGCGGCCGATCCTCTCCGACCTGCGCGAGTCGGGGAATCTCGAGCAGGACGCGGACCTGGTCGCTTTCATCTATCGCGAGGACTACTACAAGAACTTCGGCGACGACGAAGTCGACGCGGCGGAGAAGGAGGAGCTCAGGGGGATCGCGGAGCTGATCGTGCGCAAGAACCGCAACGGCCCGATCGACACGGTGAAGCTCGTCTTCCAGGAGAAGTTCGCCTCCTTCGCCGACCTCTCCTACGCGGATCGCGGTCTCGCCGGCAGGCGGGCCGACGAGGACGCCCCGCTGATCGACATCGCGGACGCTTGACCGGCCAGGTTGAGAGGCTCCAACCCGCGTGCCCGCTCGGAGCCTGCGACGGCGGCGGCTGGATCGTCGACGCCGAGAACACGGCTCGCCCGTGCGAATGCCGCGAACGCCGGATCCAGCAGGCGCGAACCCGTGGCGTGCGCTCGGTGCTGCCGGCGAAGTACCAGGGGGTCGGTTTCGAGCGCCCACCGATCTCCGATATGGCCCGCGATCCCCAGACTCGGGTGGCGGTGCAGGCGATCACCGACTACATCGAGGAACTCGATCAACGGATCGCCGACGGTCGCGGCCTGTGGATCGAGGGCGACGTGGGGACGGGCAAGACGACCCTCGCGATGCTGGTCTCGAAGTGCGCGATCGAGGCGGGCCGCTCGGTGGCGCTCTACTCGCTGCCGCGGCTGCTGGCGCGAATCCGGCGCACCTACGACGGCGGGGCGGGGGAGCTCTCCTATCTCGAGTTCTTCAACCGCCTGACCTCCGTCGACCTCCTCCACCTCGATGACCTCGGCGCCGAGAAGCGCAGCGACTGGGTGCTCGAGCAGCTCTACGCGATCGTCGACGAGCGCTACGCGACGAATCGCTCGATGCTCGTGACCACAAACCTCGAGCTGCCCGATCTCGAGCAGCAGATCGGGGCGCGCACGGTTTCCCGGCTGGTCGAGATCTGCGAGGTCGTCCCCCTGTACGGCGACGACCGGCGGTTTCGCGCCGCCTGAGCCCGCGTCGCCCTCGCGGCGCCGTTGCGCATAATCCCTCGCAGATGCCGGGCATAGTCATCATCGGGACCCAGTGGGGCGACGAGGGCAAGGGCAAGGTCGTCGACCTGCTCGCCGAGCGCGCCGCGATGGTCGTGCGCTTCCAGGGCGGCAACAACGCCGGCCACACGATCGTCCGTGGCGACGAGGAGTTCAAGCTCCACCTGATTCCCTCGGGGATCCTCTACCCGGGCAAGACCTGCGTGATCGGCAACGGCGTCGTCGTCGACCCGTCGGTGCTTATCGACGAGCTCGAGGGGCTGCGCCGGCGCGGCGTCGACGTCGGCGGGCTGCGCCTCTCCGCCAACGCGCACCTGATCATGCCCTACCACGTGATGCTCGACACGGCCGGCGAGGCGAAGCTCGGCAAGCTCGAGATCGGCACGACCAAGCGCGGCATCGGCCCCTGCTACGCCGACAAGTCGGCGCGCCTCGGGGTCAGGGTCCAGGACCTGCTCGACGCGAAGATCCTGCGCAAGAAGATCATGGCCGCGTTGGAGCCCAAGCAGCAGGCGCTGCGTCCCTTCGCCCGTGACCCGAAGCTCGACCTGCACGCGATGACCGAGGAATACCTGCGCTACGGGCATCGCCTCGAGCCGCACATCGCCGACACCTCGCGCCTCTGCTGGGAGGCCCTGGACGCCGACCGCACGGTGATCTTCGAGGGCGCCCAGGCGACGCTGCTCGATCTCGACCACGGCACCTATCCGTTCGTGACCTCGTCGAACCCGGTTGCCGGTGCCGCCTGTGTGGGCGCGGGCGTCGGGCCGACCGACATCGACGAGGTCTGGGGTGTCTGCAAGGCCTACACGACGCGGGTCGGCGCCGGCCCGTTTCCGACCGAGCTCACCGACGAGGTCGGCGTCCACCTGCGTGACCGCGGCCACGAGTTCGGCACCACGACCGGTCGCGAGCGTCGCTGCGGCTGGCTCGACCTGCTCGCTCTGCGCTACGCGACCCGGCTCAACCGCCTCTCGGCGCTCGCGATCACGAAGCTCGACGTGCTCTCGGGCCTCGACCCGCTGCGGGTCGCGACCCGGTACCGCGGCAGCGAGGGCGCGATCTTCGACGAGTTCCCCTATCACCAGTCGATCCTGCACACTGCCACGCCCGACTACGAGGAGCTGGCGGGCTGGGAGCAGGACATCTCCGGCGCCCGCAGCGAGGCCGACCTGCCGCCCGAGGCCCGCGACTACCTCGCCGCGATCTCCGACTACGCCGGGGTACCGATCAAGCTCGTCGGAGTGGGCCCCGGGCGCGAGCAGGTGATCCGGATCGGGGAGCCGGCGGTTCGCGTCGCCGCGGGAGGATAGGCTGCGCTCACTCGTTCAGTTTGGAGGAACACGGGAGGAACGAAAGTGAAGCGGATCAGAGATCTGGCGTCGATCAAGCTCGGGATGTCGGTGGCCGCCGCTTGCGCGGCGTTGTTCGCGATCGGCTGCGGAGGCGGTGACTCCGACCAGCCCGAGACCCTCGATCCGCAGGCGGTGATCGCGAAGGCTAGTCCGGCGACGGCGGGCATCCTCGGCGAGCAGTTCGGGGTTCCGACCGGCGGCAGCGGGGTTGTCTTCGACGTCGACCAGGGCCTGGTCCTGACCAACGCCCACGTCGTCGAGGGCCTCGACAAGCTCAAGGTGAACCTCGGCGAGGACCCGACCTCGAGCCCGGCCCGGATCCGTGCCGTCGCGCCCTGTGACGATCTCGCGGTGATCGAGATGATCCAGCCTCCCGCCGAGGCGGCGGAGCTGACGATCGCCGATCGCACCGCGGAGCGCGGCGAGCACGTCACCGCGCTCGGCTTCCCCGGCAACTTCCAGGATTTCGGCGAGGAGAGCCTGCAGACGACCGACGGCACGGTTTCGAACCCGGGCATAACCGCGGAGGAGATCGACGCCTCGTTGCCGACCTACCAGGACCTGGTCCAGCACACGGCGCCGATCAACCCCGGCAACTCCGGTGGTCCGCTCGTCGACGACCACGGCGAGGTGGTCGGGATCAACACCCTCGGCGGCGCGGAGACCCAAAGCCAGTTCTACGCGATCGACTCGGCCTACGTGAACCAGATCCTCCCCGACTTGGTCGCGGGCAACGATCGCCTGCGGATGGGCTGGAATCTGAGGCCGTTGAACACGGTCGATCTCTCGGGTGAATTCAAGTACTACCTCGGCGACAAGCTGCAGCAGTTCGGGATCACCGGCGCCGACGTCGAGGCTTACATCGCCGATCAGAACCTGCCGAACGGCATGTACGTCTGGGCGACCGAGCCCGGGCTGCCGGCCGAGAAGGCGGCGATCGCCTCCGGCGACCTGGTGACCTCGATCGACGGTGAGCCGGTCAACTCGCTCAGCGACGTGTGCGACATCCTGCAGTCGCAGGAGGCGGGCGCGACGGTGGAGGTGAACGGCAACTACATCGCCAGCAGCCGCCGCCTGGGCAACGTCGGCGATCCCTGGACGGTTGACATGAAGCTTCCCAACGAGGAGATCCCGCCGGCCGAGACGACCACGGAGACGACCACCGGCGCCGAGTGACGATGGGCCATCGCGAGCACCTGCCGCAGCTCGACGGTGAGCTGTTTCTCACCGACGGAGGGCTCGAGACGTCCCTGATCTTCCACCAGGGTCTCGATCTGCCCCAGTTCGCCGCCTTCGACCTGCTCAAGGACGAGCCCGGCATCGAGGAGTTGCGCCGCTACTACGAGCCCTACCTCGCGCTCGCGGGCGAGCAGCGGGTCGGGTTCGTGCTCGAGAGCCCGACCTGGCGGGCGAGCCCGGGGTGGGCGGCGCAGCTGGGCTACTCGGAGGCCGAGCTCGAGCAGGCGAACCGCACGGCGATCGCGCTCATGGAGGAGCTGCGCGAGCGGCTCGCCGACACCGGCGCCCCGATCGTGATCAGCGGCTGCGTCGGTCCGCAGGGCGACGGCTACAGCCCGCAGGAGATGCTCAGCGCCGGCGAGGCCCACGCCTACCACTCGCAGCAGATCGCGACCTTCGCCGGGACGGCGGCCGACATGGTGACCGCGATCACGATGACCTACGCCGATGAGGCGATCGGCGTCACTCGCGCCGCCGCCGACGCGGGGATGCCGGCCGCGATCTCGTTCACCGCTCGAGACCGACGGGCGCCTGCCGAGCGGCCAGGATCTCGGCGAGGCGATCGAGCAGGTCGACGCCGAAACCGGCGCCGGTCCTGCCTACTACATGATCAACTGTGCCCATCCGACCCACTTCGCGGAGGCGATCAGCGCCGATCGTCCGTGGCCCGAGCGGATCCGCGGCCTGCGCGCCAACGCCTCGACGATGAGCCACGCCGAGCTGGACGGGGCAACCGAGCTCGACGACGGCGACCCCGCCGACCTCGGCGCCCGCTACGCGGCCCTGCGTGAGCGGCTGCCGATGCTCAACGTCCTCGGCGGCTGCTGTGGGACCGATCACCGCCACGTGACCGAGATCCACGCCGCCTGGCCAGACCGCTAGCGGGCGCTCCGGTCCGCCCAACGTCGCGGAGGGACTCCGATAGCGGTGTGTGCGGGACGTTGGGGTGTCGTCTAGCCAATATCCTCCCGCGCCTATGTTCGAGAAGGTCCTGGTCGCGAACCGCGGCGAGATCGCGATCCGGGTCATGCGGACGCTGAAGGAGATGGGCATCGGGTCGGTCGGCGTCTACTCCGAGGCCGACCGCGAGGCGCCCCACGTCGCCGAGGCCGATGAGGCGTTCCTGCTCGGTCCGCCGGCGCCGGCAGAGAGCTACCTCAAGGTCGAGAAGATCCTCGAGGTGGCTGCCGCGTCGGGGGCGGAGGCGATCCACCCCGGCTACGGCTTCCTTGCCGAGAACGCCGCTTTCGCGCATGCGTGCTCGGAGGCCGGCGTGGTCTTCATCGGTCCGCCGCCGAGCGCGATCGAGGCGATGGGGTCGAAGACGCGCGCCCGCGAGATCATGCGCGACGCGGGGGTTCCGATCGTGCCCGGCGCCGTCGACCCCTCGCCCGACGTGGATGCGGCCCGCAAGACCGCCGAGGAGATCGGCTACCCGGTCGCCTGCAAGGCGGCGGGCGGCGGCGGGGGCAAGGGGTTTCGCGTTGCCCTGGAGCCCGACGAGCTCGAGGAGGCCTTCGAGGGGGCGGCGCGCGAGGGCGAGCGTTTCTTCTCCGACGACCGCGTCTATCTCGAGCGCTACCTCGAGGACCCCCGCCACGTCGAGGTCCAGGTGCTCGCCGACTCGCACGGCAACGTGATCCACCTCGGCGAGCGCGACTGCTCGATCCAGCGCCGCCACCAGAAGCTGATCGAGGAGGCCCCCGGCCCCCATGTCGACGAGCACATGCGCGAGCGGATCGGGCGGATCGCCAAGGAGGCTGCGCGCGCGGTCGACTACCGGGGCGCCGGGACGGTCGAGGGAATGCAGGTCGGCGACGAGTACTTCTTCCTCGAGATGAACACCCGCGTGCAGGTGGAGCACTGCGTCACCGAGATGGTCACCGGCGTCGACATCGTCCGCGAGCAGGTGGGGATCGCCGCCGGCGAGGAGCTCTCCGTCTACCAAGAGGGAGTCGAGTTGCGCGGGCATGCGATCGAGTGCCGGATCAACGCCGAGGCAGCGCACAAGAACTTCGCGCCCGCCCCGGGGGGGATCGAACACTACGTCGAGCCCGGCGGGCCGGGCGTCCGCGTGGACTCGGGTCTGCGGGCGGGCTCGGCGGTGACGCCGCTCTACGATCCGATGGTCGCGAAGCTGATCGTCTGGGACGTCGACCGCGAGCGAGCGACGGCGCGAATGCTTCGTGCCCTCGGCGAGTACGAGATCTCACCGCTGACGACACTGATCCCGTTCCACCAGGCGCTCCTGGTGACCGAGCAATGGGCCAAGGGCGAGACCTGCCGCGACCTGACCGAGGACAAGGGGTGGCTGAAAGCCACAGAACCCGGCATGGCGACACCACCCGACACGTCCTCGGCTTCGCCTCCGGGCGGGCCGGGGTCGGTGGTGGGTTCGGAGGAGCAGGGTGCCGAGCGCACATACTCGGTCGAGGTCGATGGCCGCCTGCACAGGGTCAAGGTGATCGACCCGGCGCCCGCGGGCGGAGGGTCGAGTGGCGGCCGCAGGCCTCCCAGACGGGAGCGGTCGGGCGGCTCGGGCGGCTCGGGCGGAAGCGGGCCCGGATTGACTTCGCCCCTTCAGGGCACGATCCTCAAGGTCGCCGTCGCGCCCGGTGCCGAGGTCGAGGAGGGCGCGCTGATCTGCGTGATCGAGGCGATGAAGATGGAGAACGAGATCACCGCCCACCGCGCGGGCAAGGTCGGCGCGCTCAGCGTCTCCGAGGGAGCAGCCGTCAACGCCGGCGACCAGATCTGCACGATCGAGTAGGAGGCGGGGATGAGCATCGAGGGCCTTCCCTGGCGCGGACCCGGTCCCGGGCGGCCCGGCCTGCCGCTGCCGCCGGCCAAGGTTCCGCTTCGCCGCGGCGGCGTCTGGCGCAAGCGCTGGCGCTACCTCGGCGTCTTCTCAGAGGAGCTGCTTCTGTGCGCGGCGCGCGTCGGGGTAGGGCCACTCGGGCAGACGTTCTGGGCCGTGTGGGATCGCGACTCGGGCGTGATGCGCGAGCGCACCCGGATGCTCGGGCCGATCGCCCGCGGCGAGGTCTGGTCCGAGCCCTCCCACGGCGAGGACACCGGGCGGATCGACTGGGCCCCGGGCGCGGGCGGCGCGCTGGTGCGAATCGAGTCCGCCGCGCACGACGGCGAGGAGCCGCTGCGCGCCTTCCTGCGGGTCGGTGAGGCGGAGTGGGTGGAGGCGATCTGCCCGGCGGGCGGCGATCGGGACGGCTACGTCTGGACCCGAAAGCGGATCGTGCCGGTCGAGTGCGACGTGCGCATCGGCGAGCGCAGGATCCGGGTCGAGGCGCACGGCGTCGAGGACGAATCCTGCGGCTATCACCCCCACCACACCGTCTGGGACTGGTCGGCCGGCGTCGGCACGACCACCGACGGCCGCCCCGTTGGTTGGAACCTGGTCAGCGGCATCAACGACCCTCCGCAGCGTTCCGAGCGAGCGATCTGGGTCGACGGTGAGCCGAGCGAGCCGGCGCCGGTGCGCTTCGAGGGGCTCGACGCGGTCGCGCTGGAGGGCGGACGGCTCGAGTTCAGCGCCGAGTGCGAGCGCCGCAGGGACGAGAGGCGCGCATTCGTCAAGTACTCCTACCGCCAGCCGTTCGGCAGCTTCACCGGAACTCTGCCCGGCGGGCTGGAGCTCGCCCAGGCCTACGGTGTGATGGAGCACCACGACGCCCGCTGGTGATCAGGGGTAGACGGACTGCACCTGCCAGCGCCATGGCGGCTCCTCGGCCGCGGAGAAGTCGAAGTGGTTGCGGCCGTCGAGGGTCTCGAGCGGCACAAGCGTCGGCACGGCGCTATCGAGCAGCGGCGTCGCCGCCAGGCGGGTCACCGCGGCGCTGGTTACTCGGCGCACGACCGGTTCCCAACCGAGCGACGGTCGGTAGAGCCAGTAGGTGATCTCGACCGATCCCGTCGATCGTCGCCGGTCGTCCACGGCGACGAACGCGGTCACGCGGCGGTTCGACGCGGTCAGCCCGGGATGCTCGCCCGGAGTCGCGCAGCTCACCGAGCGGCAGCGGCGGAAGTCGACAGGCAGCAGCACGGCACCGGCGACCGGCCGGCCTGGTGACCGGCGCCGGCGCGAGCGCCCGGACCGCGCCGGCCAGCGGGCGCCCGTAGGCGTCGGTCAGCGGGTCCTGCCAGCACGGTCCCGGACCGACGGCGGCGCAGCGGAGCTTGCGGACCAGGGTCGAGCCCAGCTCGCGGCCCGCCTCCGGAGGCGCCGAGGCGAGCGCCGCGACGGCGCCGATCAGCAGTAGCGCGATCAGCAGCGAGAGGCCGGCGTGCTCGATCGTCGCCGCGCCTGCTTGCGATCGAGGGTGCATCGCGAAGCCACGCTAGGGCGCGACGCCGCGCGGGTGCCGCATGCGGTGTGCCGGCTCGGTGCCGGCTCAGGAAAGACCCTCGCGCGCCTCGCGCACGAGGGTGTCGTCGACACCAAGCTCGATGCCAAGGCTCCTGGGGATGCCGCCTAGCAGATCGGGTTTGACCGGAGGTCCGGGTTGCGACGGATCATCGCGAGGGCCACGCTTGTGGAGGTCATGCCCGGTCGCCCGGTCGCCCGGTCGAGGCGCTGAGGTCCGTGGTTTCTAGGTCGTACCCGTCACCGATCCAGTTGTGGACACGGGATTCGGCAGCGTCGGCGTCGTCGGCTTCGATGACCACGCTCAGTGCCTTGAACTCGGGAGGCCCAGCCCGGACGAAATGAGCGAGAGCAGACTTCACAGAATAACTGGAGTTGACGCTCGTCGTATGGGCCCAGAGGACGAGTTCAGCATGGTTGAGGTCAGGACCGCCGTTGACGCGAACCTCAAAGCTGGCCACTAGACGCGCACGCCGGGGTTCAGTGACATGGCAGGGCAATCTATGTCCCCGCCCGATGCCCCTGGTTACGTTCTTGTGTACGCGCTCCGGACCTGGCGAACACCTCCGACGGAGGCGTAGCCAGACCTGCCGGAGGCATCCGATCTGACCGCGATCAGGGGAAGTTGCCCAGAAAGCCGCGCGCGCGGTGCGGGGCCTCTATTGGTCAGAGAAGGTGGGCCAGCCGGGGCGGGGTATCCGGCGCAACTGCGACCGGCCGATCAGATCGACGAGCAGGCGGTCATGATCGGCGACCGGGTCGCTCTCGATTGCCGGTTCGCGCGCTCCGCCATCCCCTGGGACGATCCGAAGCTAGCCACCAGGACACACTCGCTGGACGGCCAGGGGAGGGCTGCTTAGCGCCCTAGGCTGCAAAGCGCGGGCGATCGGGTTTCGACGCGGCCCGTCTGACTGTTCGGAACTCTCAGCTCGTGCTCGTCGCCGATCGTGCGGAAGCCGGCACGTGCCTGCGGGAATGGATTCCCACGCCGGCGAGCGCGGTGATCGCAAGCACGGCGCCGACACCGATCGCGGCGTCGCCCAAGTCGCCCGAGCTCGAGGTCGTCGAACCCGTCGAGATGCTGCTCAGCTCGTGAGACCGATGAGCGAAGACGGCGCCAGCCGCGGGACCTGCCGGTCGAGCGATAGCCGTCGGCACCACCAGTGCCATCGTTGTCAGGCCGGCCGCCAGCCCCATCGCCAGTCGCTGGCGATTGGAGGGCGGTGACGCCTCGTTCCTCGTGTTGTTCGATAGATCCGTCATCTCCAGCTCACTTTCTCTTCGCGGACGATGCTCCCGCCGCTCGTCTCTCGTGAACACCTCTCCTGCATAGGGAATACCTTCGCGATCAGTGGCTCCCGCGTCTGTGCGCCTCCACACATTGCGCGGTCGAGCGTGCGGAGTCGCACAGTTGCCGGTGGAGCCCGCGGTGGGCGCGATTCGGCAGCGGACGGAGACACCGCAGCAGCCTTGACGGCCGATGCGCGACGGGCTCATCGTGCACCACCAGGTCTTTCCTTCGCCCGAGGCTGTTGCCGCGGCGTAGCGGACTGAGTGTCTCGTTCCATTAGCGATCGCGACCAGTGAGGGCTATTGCGAAGCCACGCTAGGGCGCTACGCCGCGCCCGTGCCGCGTGCTGTGTGCCGGCTCGGTGCCGGCTCAGGAAAGACCTTCGCGCGCCTCGCGCACGAGGGTGACCGACTCGGGAAAGACGATCCGGATCGCGTCGCGAACCTGCATCGCCTGCTCGTCGCTGGAGCCGGTGAGCTCGAGCCGCGCGATCGCGGCGACCGTCATGTCGACCGCGAGCTTGATCGCGTTGTCCGCCCAGGCGACCTTCTGGGCGCCCTGCATCTGCTCGGCCATGTCCGATAGCCGCGCCCGCAACTCGTCGGGGTCGCCGAACATGCCGAAGGGATCAGCGCCTTCCATACGACGATCATAGAGGCGCGGGCGCTCGGGGTGGAACGTCTAGTCTGCGGGCGATGGCCCTGCCGCCGCCCGCTGCGTCCTCGACCGCTCTGGTCACCGGAGCCTCGGCCGGGATCGGCGCGGAGATCGCACGGCAGCTCGCCGGTCGCGGCCACGGGGTGACCCTCGTGGCTCGGCGCGAGGAACGGCTTCGCGAGCTGGCCGACGAGCTCGCCGAGGCCACCGGCGTCCGCGCAGAGGTGATCCCGGCGGACCTCGGCGACCACACCGAGCGCGACCGGCTCGCCGCGTCGATCGACGATCTCGGGCTCACGGTCGAGATCCTGGTCAACAACGCCGGCTTCGGCGGCTCCGGCGCCGTGCACACCACCGACCGCGAGCGGCTGGTATCGATGGTGCGCCTCAACTGCGAGGCGCTGCTCGACCTCCAGGCGCGGTACACGCCCGGGATGGTCGAGCGCGGGCGCGGAGCGGTGCTCAACGTAGCCTCGACCGCTTCCTTCCAGCCGATACCGGGGACGGCTACCTACGCGGCGACGAAGGCGTTTGTGCTCAGCCTCACCGAGGGCAGCCACGCCGACCTCCAGGGCACGGGGGTGGCGATGACCGCGCTCTGTCCCGGTCCGGTGAAGACGGAGTTCGTCGAGGCCGCCGGGCTCGGTGGCGCCGAGGAGGCGCTGCCCGGCATCTTCTGGACCGACGTCGAAGACGTCGCCCGCCAGGCGGTCGATGGCCTCGACAACGGCAAGCGCGTCGTCGTCCCCGGGTTGATGAACCGCGCCGGTGCGCTCACCGGCCAGCACTCGCCGCGGATGTTGATTCTGCCGTTCGCCAAGCGCGTCTGGCGCCGGGGTACGAACTAGCGACGGCCAATCGCTGTTCGCCCTTGCTACAAACGCCGCGCGATGCAGGCGGAGGACGAAAGGAGCCAGGCGGAGAGGGCGCCGGTGCGTGGGCGGCTCACCGGCCCAGTCGGTCAGTTCGCGCTCGCCGGGCTCCTCGCGGTGATTGCGATCGGCGCCGCCGCCTTCCTGCTGATCCAGCGCGCCGGGCGCGAGGAGGCGATCCGCGACGCGAAGCGAGTGACCGCGCTGGCGGGGCGCGGAATCGTCGAGCCCGAGCTGACCGAGAGCGCGGTCGCGGGCGACCCGCGAGCCCTGCGCCGAATCAACCGGATCGTCGGGCAGCGGATCATCGGACGCGATGGGATCGAGCGGGTGAAGATCTGGGACCCCAACTCGCGCATCATCTACTCCGATGAGCCGCGACTGATCGGCGAACGCTTCAGCCTCGGCGCCGAGGAGCTCGCGATTCTCCGTGACGGCGGGATCGAGGCCGAAACGACGGACCTGTCACAGCCCGAGAACCGCTACGAGCAGGCGGGCACAGATCTTCTCGAGGTCTATCTGCCGATCGCCTCCCCGTCAGGTGGCCGGCTTCTCTTCGAGACCTATATCCGCTCGAGCTTCGTCTCGTCGAGCGGTAAGCGGGTCTGGTCGACTCTCGCGCCGGTGCTCATCGGTGCGCTGGCGCTGCTGGCCGTTCTGCTGCTGCCTCTGGCCGGCCGGTTGGCGAACCGCTTGCGCAGAGGCCTACGCGAGCGCGAGACCCTTCTCCAGCATGCGATCGATTCGTCCGATGCGGAGCGGCGGCGAATCGCCCAAGATCTCCACGATGGTGTGGTGCAGGACCTCGCCGGCTCCTCATACGCGCTCGCGGCAGCGTCGCGTGCCCAAGCTCGAAGCGACGACGATCGCCGGCTGCTGGGCGAATTGGCGACTCGGCTGCGGGGGACCGTGCGCGACCTGCGGGGCCTGCTGGTCGAGATCTATCCGCCGGATCTGCACCGCACCGGTCTTCGTGCGGCGATCTCCGACGTGGTCGCCAGGCTCGACGCTGATGGTCTGCGAACCGATCTCGAGATCCCTGACGATCTCGATCTTCCACCGGAGGTGGAATCACTGTTCTTTCGCGGCGCCCAGGAGGCACTTCGAAACGTCGTCGCGCACGCCGACGCGACCCGAGTCCTCGTTCGGATCTCCCGGGCCGGCGACGAGGCGAGGCTCGAGGTGCGCGACGACGGACGGGGGTTCTCACCGGCGGAGAGCGCCTCGCACGGCCACTTCGGGCTGCGCACCCTCGCCGATCTCGCGGCCGGGGCCGGCGGGCGGCTCGAGCTCGACTCGGAGCCCGGCCGCGGAGCCGTCCTCGTGATCGAGGTGCCGGTGTCGTGATCGAAGTCCTGGTAGTGGATGACCATGCGGTCGTTCGGGCCGGCCTCTCGAAGCTGCTCTCGAGCGCTTCAGACATCGAGGTCGTCGGGGCCGCGGCCAATGGTGCCGACGCGGTCGAGATTGTCGCTGCGCGCTCTCCCGACGTGATCCTGATGGACCTCTCGATGCCCGAGGTCGACGGCATCGAGGCAACCAGGCTCATTCGTGAGCGCGAGCCAGAGGCCCGAATCGTCGTCCTCACCTCGTTCTCGGATCGCGAGCGGATCCTTGAGGCGATCGACGCCGGAGCGATCGGCTACCTGCTCAAGGACGCCGAGCCCGCGCTTTTGGGATGCCCTGACCGGCCCCTGCTTCCGTCCGCAATCATCCTAAAAGCCATGGGTAAACGCCCCATGGCTTTTTTATTTATAAAGGCTTATTAGCCACAGGGGGCACAAAGATCAGAGTGCGGCAGAGCCGCAACCAGGAAATAGAAGAATGGAATATTGGAATGTTGGAGTACTGGAATGATGGAATATTGGAATAATGGAAGGATGGGGTCACAATTTTCATTGCCTTTATCCATTATTCCTTTCGTTTGCTTTTTCTCCGTGATCTCTGTGGCTCTGTGGTGAAAAATTCTTAAGTAAAATAAAGAGGAGGAGCTATGCAACCGAAAACTTGGGCTGGATGCCACGTGCCGTTGATCACCCCCTTCAAAGACGACTATTCCCTCGACGAGCCGGGTCTCAGGAGGCTGGTCAATTATTTCATCGAAGAGGAGAAATGCGACGGGTTGGTGCCCTGCGGGACGACCGGGGAGTCTCCCACCCTAACGAACGAAGAGCATGACAAAGTCATCGAAATCGTAGTCAAAGAGGCAAAGGGGCGAGTGCCGGTTATGGCCGGGACGGGGTCCAATAGTACTCAGGAGGCCATCGAAAGGACCAAACATGCCGAACACGTCGGCGCCGCAGCCAGCCTCCAGGTCTGCCCCTACTACAACCGCCCGACCCAGGATGGAATCCTGGCCCATTTCGAGGCGATCGCCAAGGCCACCAAACTCCCCCTTTTCATCTACAACATTCCCTCGCGTACCGGCCGTCTCATCGAGGCCAAGACGATGATCCAGCTTTCCAAGATCGACAATATCGTCGGGATGAAAGATGCCTGCGGGGACATGATGATCACCATGGATATCATGCGCGGGACGCGGGGGGAGAAGAAAAAATTCTACGTCCTTTGCGGGGAAGATGCCCTCACTTTTTCCATGATGGGCCTCGGGGGAGACGGGGGGATCATGGCGGTGGCCAACGTCATCGGGAGGGAATATTATAAAATGATCCATTTGATGCTGGATGGCCATGTCGAGGAAGCCCGGGAGATTCACTATCAAGACCCTTCCCGTTGTGCGGGCGCTTTTCATCGAGTCCAACCCGACTCCGGCCAAGGAAGCGATGAACATGATGGGCGTTCCCGCCGGGAAGCTGCGGCTGCCGCTGGTCCCGCTCCGGCCGGAGAACCGTGAGACCCTGAGAAAGGCTTTAGTGCAAGTTGGCCGGCTGAAAGGATAGGCGATCACGCTCACCAGCCCGACGATCGACAGCCCGCGTCTCAGTCCGGCAGATCGAATATTGTAGGCGCAGAGTGCGGCATATGCACCGAGCAGTCCGAGCAGTGCAAGCCCTCTCGGGAACACCCTGCGCCTGATGAGACCCCATAGATTCAGTCTCTGAGGAATCGTTCTGATTGGGTCGTCGATGAGCAGTTTGCCCCATCCGACGGAGACTTGCTGTGCACTCTCTGCAGACTCGAGGGCCATTCGCAAGACGATGGCAGGCTCTTTGACCACAACCGCAGCCACGTTCTGGAATGTAGCCTGATTGCCATAGTCCGCAACACAACGAAGCCCCTCGGAAGTTTGCGAATAGACATTGACACAGCCGGCGCTTGCCGAAATCCCCAACTCGGACAACCTGGCGATTGGATCATCGCTGAACGTCAGTACGCCATAGAAGAAACGATCCACCGCATTGTGCTTGAGGCCGTCGTCGGGCGACCGGGTTATCCAAATCGCGCTTAGGATCAATAACGGCACCAAAGCCGCGAATATTAATGCCATGAACCTGCCTCTTCTCGGTTTAGTCAGATAGAAGATAACGGGTATGCCGATCAGTGGCCAGTATGCCGTTGATAGCTTTGCGATGGCAAGCAAAAATAACGAGAACGAGTGCAAGGGCTGCACGCCCATCTTGAATATTTAGGACTTGGCATTATCCAAGACCACGAGGGATGCAAGAAACAGGATTGCAAAGACGAACGCTGCGGTTTCAAAGAAAACGTATTGAAATATGCAACATAGTCTGTTGCGCTCACATCAGTACGAACGGGTACGCCCAGCGTAACTGAGAACAGCAGTCTTGCCCGCCACGTACGGCGAATTCACGCGATCGAGCCATAGAAAGATCAGCCAGAGCGTGCCAATCAGCAGCAGTTTAGGAACTAGGGATAGATATGGGAGATAGAGCACCGACGAGGAGTAGAGAGCTTGATCACGGAGCACACCCGGGAAGCCATAGCACGATCGCCGAACTGTTGTACACGGCTATGTGAAGCGTAAATCGATACCGTCGCGTTCGAACTTCCAATAAGGAATCCAATATCTGAAGTATCTCTTGCTCCCTAATCGGGCTCTTTGACCGGATCGGGCCAGTTTTGCGCAAAGCCGACCGGGCTTGAACAAATCGTGTCATGGCGCGCGAATAATCGCCATTGTCCGCCAGACCCATATCGGTCTGGGCATAAAAAGCGGTCACCAGGACCTAAGAGCAACATCGCTTGGACGATTCTTATCAGATATTGCATAGTCGCGTTTTTCTAAACCTGCCAGAGGCCAGAAGTTACTTTAGCGAGAACTTGACCGTATTACTCATTTCTTTCTTGTGGGATCAAGAAGATACAGCTCAAATACCCCGGAGACCGCAGTTCCTCCATTGGAATTGCAGCAGTGACCAGTTCTGGCGAGCCATAGACGATTGGGTATTCTTTGCCGTTAAATACTAGCAGAAGATCAGGCCGGGCATTCTGCGTCTTGAACCAAAAAGCGGACGAGCCGTCGGGTTGCTCATAGAATGGTTGTCCTGCTCTGGCTTCAGTCGGTCCGAATTCTCGAATAAGGAGCGCAGTCGATGGATCGGCGGGAAGACCGAAAGCATATATGTTGAACTCTTGTCGTGCACTCGATAGGTGACCCGTGGATTGGGATACACTGTCGATGTCAGGAGTATGCCGCCGTCGGGAAACAATGCTCCGACTGGCTGATCTATCGGGCGCATACTGAGATCGAATGTTGCCGCGGGATGTTCCAGAACATCTAAAGCGTTTCGCATATAAGACGAGGAAACGTCAGGCCCGGTCAACAATGATCGGCACGCGCAGGATCGGGCTTCCGGTTGCGGTTAGGTTCGATTACTTGTGCCAGCGTCTTGCCGTGTGTTGCCTGGTCTTGTTGGTAGCCACCCTTGGCTCTGCCAGAATCGCCAACGGAGACCAGATTGAAAACAAGCGCGGGCAAGCGTTGCCCAGACGGTCAGAGTGTCGCCGGAGGAGAGTGTATGTGACGATCTGGAGAATGAGCAGTGGAAAGAGCAACCGGATCGGTGTGCCGAAAAGAGGCATCGTGCTCATTTGGAACGCAGCAACATCGGGAACGATCCAAATGATGTCGGCGAAGTAACGGATCGACCCCGATCAGGCTGTTAGAGATTAGAATGACGATACGCCGCATAGATCAGCCCCATCGCACCGATCAAGCCAACCCACAGCGTACCATCCGCGCGGCACCGGAATCGTGCCCAGGCGTTGGGCAAAGACAAGGGCAAGCGTTGGCAGGAGCGGAAACAGAGCCATCATATACCTGCCTTCAAGATACCTTCGATTGCCGAACCACTGCCACGATAGCATAAATCGTTACGGCGGTGAAGGCGCCCAACAAGCCAAGAAATGCAATCGCAAAAAACAATTCTCGTCGCTCGACACTCTTGACTCCGGCGAACAGATATGAGATTACCGTATGCAAATAGGGTGCGCCGGCGAGGAGGACGTAGGCTGAACAGGTGGCGATCCAAAAGGGCAAGTCGGGGAACTGAGTCTTCGGAGGCAGCTGTTTCCGGAGTGATATTGTCAGCGACTGCACTCAGTCCGAGTGCTCTCCCGAGATTGGCGTTTTGGGATAATACGATCAGCGCCCAGAAGGCGTAGACCCAAGCAGCCCCGACGATTAGCCAGATTAGTCGATGCCACCTGTGACGGAAAAGCTCTGCCAGGCGCGCTTGCTGTGCGATCCAGGGCTGAAACCACCAGAGCAACAAGAGGATCGGAAGGATCGGCAGAAAAATGAACCGCGTCATAAATGCCAGCATCCAGACCACGCGCCCGTCGCCAGACATTGTTTGATTGAAGGGCGATACGTGTCTGCCACTACCGTCGCCATCGCCACCAGACCGAAGGGGTCAAAAGAGATTCTCGCTCATCACGATCCGCGTTGTGATCCAGTGAAACGGAGTGATTGACCCCAGCAGGACCGCCATCCAGCTTTCTCGGCGTGGCAGAAACTGACGAGCGATCCACCAAATGGGGAATACGACCGCAGATGAGACAAGGACATTGATGCGCAGGAGCCATCCGTACCAGTCTTGGAATAGAAAAGCAGGTGTGAGAACGAGAGGATACAGCGGAGGGTATCCGTAGAAAAAGGCCCCGCCGATCGTGTAACCATGACCCAGGGCTAAAGACTGAGCGAGGGTTTTGTAGGGGTTCTCGTCTCCAAAGACCACCGGACCTTCGGCGCGGGCGACCCACACGCATTTCACCACCACTAGAATTAGATAAGCGGCGAGCAAGCGAACCGCGTCTAATGTAAGTATGCGGCGCAAAGGCGATTTGTCATATCTGTCTGCGAAACGAGTCCACATAGCTGATATGTCCTTACGGCGCACTCGGGGTTTCGTCCTGAACGAACTCGTAATCGTCAAACCACACTTGGCTATTCTCATGCAACGCTAGCGAACACCTGGGCAAACATAGCATCCTTGGGTGCGGTCGCAGACATCTGGTGTCGAGTCCAGGTCGCGCCTACCGGGACTGGATCGATGCTGACACCTACGAGCTGAAGGTTCTCGTCAAGCCAATTGATTTGCAGTCGAGCAGCCTGGTCAGCGCGGTCAGCACGGGTCCAATGGCTCAGTGTATACCGTTTGTCCGGTCGGATGAATATCCGTTCGTACAAGCCCGGACTGGGCATCGGCTTGGATGGCCACTTGACCAAGATGCGAATGTGTTCCCGCACGGTCAACTAAGGGAGTACCGTACGCAAACCAATTGACAGGGTTCCCATCCGGGTCTATCTGATCGAACCCATTGTTCAAGATCAAGTTCTCGGCGACCGTTGATGCATTCGTAATAGCATCTGGAAGCAGTCGGTATAGGTATACATTGTGATTGGTATACTCCAGATGGGCGAATCGTTCTAGGAAAGTAGGATCAGAAGTAGGGAGTGTATACATGGCTGGATGCGCGTTTATTTGGTTTTCATCAATAAGGAGATAAGCGTACCCTTGCCGTGAGAGTGCATCCGCCAAAGCGGGGCCGGGAGCAACCTGGACGGCAAACGGCCTTGCCTCGCGAGACCCGTAGACTTCGAATACCCGCGTTCTGGTGTAGAGCCTGAACTCATTTCCAACTGACAAGACTTTGGTTTCGCCGGTACTTTGCTGGTCGAGATATTGGAAAGTATCGTAAACTGCCAGAGCACGCGAGAGGAATTGCGTCGGCGTTTCCAGCCCGAGTGCCAGGCGATAAGGATAGAGTTCGCGAATTGGCTCGACCCATGCCGTGTACACCAAACGCGTTGCTCCAAAATACGCAATTGCAACTAGAAAGACCGATGCAATCGACCGGTTTGTTCCAACGCTGCCCTGACAGCTGTAACCATAATTCCTGTATGTTAAGA
>CAVVBX010000003.1:0-102554 GCA_963746675.1 uncultured Solirubrobacterales bacterium
TGACGTTCGAGCGCCAGGGCTCGGGCACCTCGAGCCGTTCGAGCAGCTCGCGTCCCTCGACCCCGAACAGGTCGGTGACCGGGCAGGGTCGGCCGAAGTTGATCAGGGTCGAGTGGATGCGGTGCTTGAGCATCGAGCGGTGCTTGACCAGGTGCAGTCGAAACCTTGCGAGCTCGCGTTCCTCGCGCACCCTCGGATCCGGCAGCCAGATCGCCGGCACCAGGTCGCGCTGGCTGAGCACCGCCAAGACCATCGAGTCGATCTTGTCGGTCTTGCAGGCAAGCGGCGCGAGCCCCTTGACCTTCTGGGCGTCGGCGATCTCGACCGACCAGCCGCAGGCCTCGAGCGTGTCGTGCACGATCCGCGCTCCGGTCATCGACTCGATCACGGCCGACACCGGCTCTTGGTGGACTTGCTCGATTCGTCTCGCGAGGGTCTTTAGCGAGTCGACGTCAGGCGGGACGGCGAGCTGGTCGAGATGCTCCCCCCGATCGGAGAGCAGGCAGACGTCGAACTTTGCGTCGGCTCAGGTCTAATCCAGCGTGCAACATGTGAGTTGGGCCTCCTTGGTGCTCGGTTGATGAACACGACTGAGCGTGTCACCAACGGGGGCCCTTCTTCATGGCAGTCCTAAGCGATACTTTCCCCTGCCGCCGTCGCCGATGCCGACCAGAGTCGGTGGATGGCGCCCGAGAACGCCGTCGCCGCGGGCGGCGGAGGAACGCCTACTCGCGTTCCCTGCGGTGGGCTACCTCGTAGATCTCGACGCTCGAACGGCTCTGGCCGGCGTCCACAGCGGGCGACATCGCATTGAGCGCCTGATCGCCGCGGCGCAGATCCTCCTCGGTCTCAAAGAGGGTGATGCCGAGCCCTCTCGCGTTCTCGCGGTCAACGAGCATCCATACGGCTTTCGAACCCTCCAAACCCTCGGGCGGCGAGTCGAACGTCGAGTCGATCATCTCGCGCGAGGCGTTGATCACGTCGTCGATTTGCGACGTGTCGCCCCCCTCAAACCGTGCGATCCGGGCATACATAGGAGCCTCCTCCTTGGGTGACTAATGACCCCCAAACACTACTCGTCGGCTGATGCGCCTTGAGATGTCTCCTGACTAGCGCCGTCGGCGCCCCGGACGCGGAAGCCATGCAAAGCAGGCGCGCGAGGACGCCGGCGCTCCTTGGTCAACCGCACGGGGCGTCACCTGCGACTGCCACCGCTGACCGTCTCACTGCGATAGCTGTCGCTTGTTGTCCGAAGCGTTACTCCGACAGCCCGGCGGCTTCGAGGGCCTCGGCGCGGTCCCCATAGACCTTGAAGTACACGACCAGGCCATCGCGGATCGTGAAATCGTGGGCGACATCGAGCTCGACTGGGATTCCGCTCCTCGTCCCGATGACCGATACATGAACCAACACGAGTACATGCTCGTCGTCCACGTCGAAGAAGCGCTCGGGCTTGAAGTGAATCGGGGCACCGCGCCAGGGCCCGGTCTCTCGAAACTCGCGGACTGCCGCGGCCCCTCGCAGTACTTGCCGGTCCGGGTATACCGAGGTGAAGTCGAACTGCACATCGGGAGCGAGCCTCTCCGAAGCTGCCCCGGTGATGCCGTCCGGCACCGTGTAGATGCCGCGCACGATCTCCACGTTCACCTGCGACATCGCCTGCAGTATCTCTCGTTGGAGTGTCGCTTTCATGCAAAGCGACACCTTCGGCGCGATCGCTCTGAAAATGCACGCTTCCCATGCGAAGCAGCGGTCTCCGGACAGCCGCAACGCCCGAGGCGAACTCTTAATCTCAAGGTCGGAGGTTCGATCCCTCCACGGCCCACCTGTGAAGCCCCGCTGCGGCGGGGTTTTCACTTCTTGGGATCAGCGCGAGAGGCGGATGTGGGAACTACCGCCGACCTCCGCCGGGGTTCCAGGGGGCGACTGCGTCGCCAGAGGGGCTGGAATCAAATCACGTGGATCCAGGTGTAGGTTTCGCGCAACCGACCTAGGAGGAGATGTGTACGCACGCGTTGCACGGTTCACCGGCGCCGATGCCGAGTCTCTGCAGAAGAACGTCGCCAGGATTCAAGAGGATGCGGGATCGGGGCCGCCCGAGGGTGTGCCCGGCAAGGCCTTTTCCTTCATGGTCGACGAGGCCAACGGCACCGTTGTCGCGATTGTCTTGTTCGAAAGCGAGGAGGACATGCGCACGGGCGACGCGACGCTGAACTCGATGAGCCCTCCCGAGGGGGAAATGGGGACCCGCGCTTCCGTCGACCTCTGCGAGGTCAAGGTCCAGGTGGAGGCTCCCTGAGCAGTTCGTCGCGCGGCCGGGCCGTTGGCGCTCAGGCGGGCGGTCTGGTCTCGCCGCTCACCTGGTAGTTGACGTACCAGGCGAGGTGGCGAGCGGCGTGCACACCGAGTGACCACGGAGCGAGCAAACGCTTCATGATCGAGACCCTATCGGGATAGGCGGCGACAAAGGTACGAACTTCGTGCCTTTGTTGACCGCCTCGGTCGGTAGCAGCTCGATCATGTCCGTCCTCTTCGTCGAAAGCTCCACCATTCCGCCGCCGGCGGCCGGGGATGGTGAACGCTCCACCGCGTTGCTGGCACATGCGCTGACGGCATTCGAGCAACGATTCGAGGCCGACCGCCCCGAGACCGTGGTGCTCAACGACGACTCCGACACCGCCCTCGCCGCGGCGCTCGTCGCCCTCAAGCTGCTGATCCCGGTCGAGTCGACGCTCGGCGCAAGGGACGCGCCAACGGCCAACGGCCGCCTGATCGGCCAGCTTGCCGGCGCCTACACTCCCGCCGCATGAAGGTCGGGATCATTGGGCTCGGCTACGTCGGTCTGCCGCTCGCGGTCGCCTTCGCTGAAGCGGGTCACGAGGTGATCGGGGTCGACACGAACACCGGTGTCGTCGAGGCGCTCGCAGCCGGGCGAAGCGAGGTCGAGGATGTGTCCTCGGAGCGCCTGACGGCGCTCGACGGCAGGCTCACGCCGACCAGCGATTACGCTCCGCTCGGTGACTGTGACGCAGTCCTGATCTGCGTCCCGACGCCGCTCGCCAACCAGCGCGAGCCCGATCTCTCGTACATCACCACAGCCGCCGACTCGCTGGCCGCGGTGCTGCGCCGCGGCCAGCTCGTCGTGCTCGAGTCGACGACCTACCCGGGAACCACCCGTGAGCGACTTCGACCGATCCTCGAACGGTCCGATCTGGTCGCCGGCGACGACTTCCATCTCGCCTTCTCCCCCGAACGCATCGATCCCGGGCGGACCGACCACACGATCCGCACCACACCGAAGGTCGTCGGTGGGCTGACTGAGGCCTGCCGCGAACGCGCCGTTGAGCTCTACTCGCAGATCTGCGACGAGGTCGTCGCCGTCTCGACGCCGGAGGCGGCGGAGATGACGAAGCTGCTCGAGAACATCTTCCGCTCGGTCAATATCGCCTTCGTCAACGAACTGGCGATGCTCTGCGACCGGATGGGGATCGACGTCTGGGAGGTGGTCGACGCCGCCGCTACCAAGCCCTACGGCTTCATGCGCTTCGACCCCGGACCGGGGATGGGCGGCCACTGCCTCCCGGTGGATCCCTTCTACCTCGCCTTCAAGGCCCGCGAGTATGACTTTCCGGCTGAGTTCGTCGAGCTGGCCGGCAAGGTCAACCAGCACCAACCGCACTACTGCGTCGAGCGGATCGCGCGGGCGCTCAACGACGTCGGCAAGCCGGCGCGGGGATCGCGCGTGCTGCTGCTCGGCGTCGCCTACAAGCAGGGAGTCGGGGACCTGCGGGAAGCTCCGGCGTTGAAGATCGCCCATCTGCTGCGCCGGCTCGGCTCCGAGGTCTCCTACCACGACCCCCATGTCGGGGAGATCGCCGAGCTCGACGTCTCCTCGGTCGACCTCGGCGAGGCCCTCGCCGGCTGCGACGTCGCCTGCATAGTCACCGCGCATGAGGAGATCGACCTCGATCGGGTGGTCGCCGAGGCTCCGCTGGTCGTCGACTTCCGCGGCGCGACCCGCGGGATCGAGGCCGAGAACCTGACTCGGCTCTGAGATGCTGCGCCTGGGTCGCACGCCGGAACCCCGCACCGACCGCCTGACAGTCGGCTTGGCGGGCATCGCGCTGGCGACCGCCGGCACCGTCGTCGGCAGCGAGCTCGTGCGCCTCGCCCGCCGCCGCAGACTCGAGGCCGAGACCACCGAAGGCGTGCTCGACACCGCGGAGCAGGCGTTCGCGGTCGCCGGCGGCGCCGCCCAGGACACCGTCGCGGTCGCGATCGAAGGCTACGACGCGACCCCGCGCCACGAGACGATCCTGTTCAACATCCTCTCCGGCTTCCTCGGCGGGTTCGCCGTGATCCGGATCGCTGCGATCGGCATTCGCGACGGCTGGTGGCCGTTTGGCGACGTCGAGCTGGCCGGCCGCCATATCCACCACTTCGTCCCCGGCATTCTGATCTCGTTCGGCAGCGGCGCGGCCGCGCTGCTGACCCCGTCCGAGCCGCTCGAGACCGCGCTCGCGTTTCCGTTCGGCGCCGGCATGGGGCTCACCTTCGACGAGGCGGCCCTGCTGCTCGACCTCGAGGACGTCTACTGGAGTCGCCAGGGGCTGCTCAGCGTCCAGGTCAGCCTTGGGATGTCGGCGCTGCTGGGGGCGACGATCATCGCCCTGCGGATGATCCGCCGCGGCGAGCGCCGCTCGGCCGCGCGCGGCCTGATCCCGAAGCTCGAGTCTGACGCGCCGCCCGTCGGTCGCGCGGCCTGAGCTGCGCCGGCGCCTAGCCCGACGGCGAGATCCGGTAGCGCGCGAACAACTCGCCGGTCCCGGGCTCGTTCAGGAGCCAGGCGAGCTCGAGGGTGCGCTCGCGCTCGGCGAGCCCGGCGACGAGGCCGGGGCCGTCCCCACCCGTGAGCTTCGGAGCGTGGGTGACGAAGAGCTCGTCGACCAGATCGGCGTCGACCAGCTGAGCGTGGAGATGCGGGCCGCCCTCGCAGAGCAGCGCCCGAACGCCACGCTCGGCGCGAAGATGCCCGAGCAGGGCGGTGAGGTCGATCGAGCCCGCTTGGCGCAGAACGCGAACTGAGGTCGCGGTCTCGGGAGGGTCCGCGTCCGACGTTGTGCAGATCAGACAGCGGCCAAAGCCCTCGGTGAACAGCGGCGCGTCCCAGGGCAGGTCGAGCCGGCCGGAGACGATCACCATCAACGGGTCGGGGGGAAGCCCCTCGCGCTCGCGCCGGTCGCGCTTGGCCGGGTCGGCGATCACCCGCCCGTAGCCCTCGGCGCGCATCGTCCCGGCGCCGATCATCACCGCGTCGACGCGGGTTCGCAGGCCGACCAGCATCGCCGTGTCGGAGTCCGAGCCGATCGCCCCCGATCGCCCCCCGATCGTCGCGTGGCCGTCGAGCGTGAGGGCGAAGTTCGTGACCACGTACGGCCGACCCGGGCGGGCCTGCCCGACCAGGTCGAGCGACGCCACCTGGTCGGCGACGGTCGTCTCGCCGGGGTCGGGAAGCAGGCGCCTCATCTCTGCCCCGCCCGCGGCTCGGCTTCGATCTCGCCGGCTGCGACCGCGATCCTCATCACCAGGAAGGTTAGAGTCGCGGCCGATGGTCGACCCCGCGACGCTCTCAGCGCCCCGGCTTCCCGCGAATCGCCGACTACGGGCTGCTCTCCGACTGCCACACCGGCGCCCTGGTCGCGCCCGACGGCGCGGTCGAGTGGATGTGCGTGCCGCGCTTCGACTCGCCGAGCGTGTTCGGCGCCGTTCTCGACCGCGGTGCCGGGCGCTTCCGGCTTGGGCCCCGGGAGACCGTCCCGGTGGCGCGCCGCTACATGCCGGGCACGAACGTGCTCGAGACCACTTGGGCGACGGACACCGGGTGGCTCGTGGTCCGCGACGCGCTCACGATCGGGCCCTGGCGCGAGCGCAGCGACGATCCGCACGTCAGACCGCCGCCCGACCTCGATGCCGAACGGGTCCTGGTCCGGGTCGCGTTCTGCGTCCAGGGTGAGGCCGAGGTGGACCTCACCTGCCACCCGATCCTCGACTACGGCCGTCATCACGTCACCTGGTCGTTGAGCGAGGACCGACATTCGGCGAACACCGAGGACGACGACGAGCTCCCGCGCCTCGTGTTGACGAGCGACCTCAACCTCGGGATCGAGCACGAGCGGATCGAGGCTCGGCATCTGCTCTCCGACGGCGAGAGCTGTTTCTGCGCGCTCTCCTGGGGCGTCGACCCGCTGCCGCCCGACTCGGTCGGGGAGGCCCTCGCCCGCGTCGACGCGACCAGCGAGTATTGGCGTCGTTGGCTCGCCGCCGGAAACTTCCCCGATCATCCGTGGCGGATCCACCTGCAGCGTTCGGCCCTGACCCTGAAGGGCCTCACCTACGCGCCCAGCGGGGGAATGATCGCGGCGCTGACGACGTCGCTGCCCGAGACCCCCCGCGGCGAACGCAACTGGGACTACCGCTACTGCTGGATCCGCGACGCCACCTTCACCCTCTGGGCCCTGCACGTGCTCGGGCTCGACGCGGAGGCCGAGGATTTCGCCCGCTTCATCGGCGACATCTGCTTCGCTCACGGCAACCGGCTCCAGATCATGTACGGGATCGGCGGCGAGCGCGAGCTGACCGAATCGACGCTCGACCATCTCTCCGGCTACGGAGGCGCGAAGCCGGTGCGGATCGGCAACGGCGCTTTCGACCAGCGCCAGAACGACGTCTACGGGGCGCTCGTCGACTCGCTGTACCTGCACTCGAAGACCAACCGGGAGATTCCGGCACAGGTATGGCCGATCGTCGCCGACCAGGTCGAGACCGCCGCCGGTGTCTGGCGCGAGCCCGATCAGGGGATCTGGGAGGCCCGCGGCGAGCCCAGGCACTACGTCTCCTCGAAGCTGATGTGCTGGGTGGCTCTCGACCGCGGCGCGCGCCTGGCGGGGCGGCGCGGCGACGCCGAGCAGGCCCAGCGCTGGGGCGGAACCGCAGCTGAGATCCAGGCCGAGATCCTCGACCGCGGGGTCTCCGAGCGCGGCGTCCTGCGTCAGCACTACGACACCGACGCCCTCGACGCCTCGAATCTGCTCGCGCCGCTGGTGCGTTTCCTGCCCCCCGACCACGAGGTCGTTCGGGCCACCGTGCTGGCGATCGCCGACGAGCTCACGGATCACGGACTCGTGCTCCGCTACAAGGTCGAGGAGACCGACGATGGCCTGCACGGCGAGGAGGGCACCTTCGCGATCTGCTCCTTCTGGCTCGTCGCGGCACTCTCGGAGATCGGCGAGGGCGACCACGCCCGGGCGCTCTGCGAGCGACTGCTCTCGCTCGCCGGCCCACTCAACCTCTACGCGGAGGAGATCGAGCCGCGAAGCGGCGCCCACCTGGGCAACTTCCCGCAGGCCTTCACCCATCTGGCGTTGATCAACGCGGTCGCCCACGTGATCGCCGACGAGGACCGCGAGGGCGACCGGCCGGGGATGTCGGGCGTGTTCACCGAGATGCGGCGCGACCGCTGAGGCGAGCCGCAGGGTACGCGGGTAGGGTGGACCGATCAGCCGACGGCACAGCGCGGATGAAGGAGAGAGCATGGGACAACCGGTAGTTCACTTCGAGATCATGGGAACGGATGCCCAGAAGCTGCGCGGCTATTACTCGGCCCTGTTCGGGTGGGAGATCAACGCCGAGAATCCGATGAACTACGGGATCGTCGCGCGTGACGGCAACACGAACGCCGACGGCGCCGGGATTGGCGGTGGCGTTGCGAGCTGCACCCGAGGGGTACCCGGGTCACGTCACCTTCTACGTCGAGGTGGCCGACGTCGAGGCCGCCCTCGGCGAAGGCCGAGACCCTCGGCGGCTCGCGGATGATGGGCCCGGACAAGGTCATGGAGGGGGTCGAGATCGGACTCTTCAACGACCCCGAGGGTCATCTGGTCGGCGTCGTCAAGTCCGCGTAGCTCAGCGCCGGCCTCGATCGGCCGGCGATAGTGTTCGCCGCGCAGGAGGTGTCTCGGGGCGTCAGCCCCCGAGCCAGCCGAACTCCCGCCCGGCGATCCGCTCGAGCTCGGCGACGTCGTCGCGGAAGCAGTCGCTCGAGACGCTCGCGTAGCTCGGGCCGGAGCTCCGGCTTCGGCGCCGGCGCCCTGCGTCGGGTCGTGGACGACCCGCTCGACCATCCAGCGCAGCGACTCGGGCAGCCGGTCGAAGTTGCGATCGAGCGCGCGCAGCCCGGGCAGGCGCACGGCGCGGTCCATGAGCCGGAAGCCGCCGGCGCCCTTGCCGCTGCCGGTCTCCCACTCGCGCTCGAACTGCTCGGAGGCGAAAGCCCGGGTCGACGCCGCAGAACTCGAACACGCGCGCGCACCGTGGCGTCGCGCTCGCCGGCCAGGTCCTCGTTGGCGACGATCAGGATCCGCTCGCGCTCGAACGCGCTCAGGTAGGGCTCGAGCTGCATCGCGTAGCGGCTGCGCGCGATGTAGGCGCGAGTCGGGATCGGCAAGCGCCTGCTCGAGCGGCCGCGACTCATAGCCGCCGCTGACGTTGTGCAGGTAGTGGGAGAGGATCCGCTCGATCGGATCGCGGACCATGTAGATCAGCCGCGCGTCGCCGATCAGCTCGGCCATCCGCTCGGCCACGCCGGCGAAGCGGGGCAGGTTCGTGTAGTGCGGCGAGGTCTCGCCGCGCACCGGCGCCGCGCGGTCGAAGTGGCTCGCATACCAGTCGGCCCCCAGCTCCCAGTTCAGCTCGGCGACGAAGAAGTTGAGCTCCTTCGGCCGCGACATCGCGATCTCGGGATGCAGGTTGAGGTAGTGATGCAGGCTCGTCGTCCCGCACTTGAGCCCGCCGATCACGACCAGGTTCGGCAGCGCGCCCTGGCGCTCGGCCTGACGCCGGCGCCGCTCGAGCTTGCCCCGCTCGGCCGCGAAGCGCTCCTGCGCCCGCGCGACCATCGCCTCGTCGGCGGGATCGTGCGGCTGGCCGCGCGCGCGCTGGCGTCGTCGCGGTGCGGGCCGCGTCAGCCGCCGGCACCGAGCTTCTTCGCGGCGTCGCGGAAGTTGCGTGACCTCCGCGTCGGCTTCTTGCGCCCCTCGAGCTTCTCGCCGTGCCGGTTGACCCAGATCACCGGCACGTTCATCTTCAGCAGCGGCTCGACGTCGGCCTCGTAGCCGCTGGCGATGTGGACCCAGCCCTTCTTGCCGCCGATCCGCCGCGCGCACTCCTTGAAGTGGGCCGGGTCGGGCTTGTAGCTGCGCACCTGCTGCGCGGTGACGACGAGGTCGAGCTCGGTGCGCAGGTGGCGGCGCGAGACGCCGAGCAGCTTGTCGTCGATGTTGGAGACGATCCCGACGTCGTAGCGCTTGCCGAGCCGGTCCATCGCCGCGTTGGCCTCGCGGAAGGGCAGCCAGCGGGCGACGCTGTCGGGCAGGAACTGGGCCCGCGACGGCTCGAGCTCCCAGCCGATCTCGCCGGCGACCTTGACCGCCGCGCGCCGCAGCACCTCGGCGTAGAGCTCGTAGGAGCCGGCCATGATCTCGGCCTGGACCTCGAGGAAGCGGTCGATCAGCTTCTGCTCGTCGAACGAGAAGCCGTCGCGCTCGGCCTCCTTCGAGAAGGCGTCGAGGATCCCCTTCTCCCAATCGATCAGGGTGCCGTAGCAATCGGTGGTCACCCACTTGATGTCTTTGAGCTTCGGAAGGGCCATTAGAGCAATTGCTTCGCGGCGCGGCATTATGGCGGTCGGATAGTCTGCGCGCGCCTCCGGCACCAATGGACCTACTCGAGTACCAGGGCAAGCAGCTCTTCGCCAAGCACGGCGTGCCGTGCCCGACGGGCGCCATGCCGACACCGTCGTCGACGCCGTCGCGGCCGCGAACGAGATCGGCTACCCGTGCGTGATCAAGGCCCAGGTGCGCGATCGGCAAGCGCGGCAAGGCGGGCGGGATCAAGGTCGCCAAGGACGCCGACGAGGCCCGCGCGCACTCCGAGGCGATCCTCGGCATGGACATCCGCGGCTTCACCGTCCACGACCTCTGGGTCGAGGCGGCGTCGGAGATCGACGCCGAGTACTACGCCTCGATCATCCTCGACCGCTCGGCGAAGAAGCTGCTGGCGATGCTCTCGCGGATGGGCGGGATGGACGTCGAGGAGATGGCCGAGAGCGATCCCGACGCCCTCGTCCGGCGCCACATCGAGCCGACCGGCCGTTCGACGCCGCGCAGGCGCGCGAGATCGCGGTCGACGCCGGGATCGACGACGACGTCGTCGACGAGGTCGCCGAGATGCTGGTCAAGCTCACGGAGGTCGCGGTCACCGAGGATGCGACCCTGATCGAGGTCAACCCGCTGATCGTCACCGCCGACCGCAAGGTGATCGCGCTCGACTCCAAGATGACGATCGACGGCAACGCCCTGTTCCGCCACCCCGAGCTCGCCGAGCTCGACCGACAAGTCAGCCGAGGACCCGCAGGAGGCGATGGCGAAGGAGCGGGGCCTCACCTACGTCAAGCTGGACGGCAACGTCGGCATCCTCGGCAACGGCGCCGGGCTCTGCATGTCGACGCTCGACGTCGTCGCCCAGGCCGGCGGCAAGCCGGCGAACTTCCTCGACGCCGGCGGCGGCTCGAAGGCCGAGGCGATCGTCGACGCGCTCGAGGTGATCACCTCCGACGAGAACGTGACCGCGGTCCTGTTCAACATCTTCGGCGGGATCACCCGCTGCGACGAGATCGCCAAGGGGATCATCGAGGCCTCGCGGCAGATCGACATCGACGTGCCGCTCGTGGTCCGCCTCGACGGCACCAACTCCGAGGAGGGCCTGGGCCTGCTCGCCGAGGCGGAGCTCGCCGGACCTGCACGTCGAGAAGACCATGCTCGGCGCGGCCAAGGCGGTCGTGGAGCTGGCGAGAGCGGGCGAGCGAGCCGATGGCGATCATCGTCGACACGCGACACGAAGCTCGTCGTCTCCGGGCTGACCGGCCGCGAGGGCAGCTTCCACGGCCTGCGCAACCGCGACTACGGAACCGATCTCGTCGCCGGCGTCACCCCGGGCAAGGGCGGCCAGGACGTCGACGGCGTGCCGGTCTTCGACACGATCAAGGAGGCCGTCGACGAGCGCGGCGCCAACACCTCGATGATCTTCGTCCCGGCCCGCTTCGCCGCCGCCGCGATCGAGGAGGCGATCGACGCCGGCGTGCGCGACGGTGATCGCGATCACCGAGGGGATCCCGGTGCTCGACATGCTGCGCGATCTACTGGAAGCGCCAGGGAGGCCGGCGTGCGGCTGATCGGCCCGAACTGCCCCGGCGTGCTCTCGCCCGGCAAGGCCAACGTCGGGATCATCCCGGCGCAGTTCTTCGACGCCGGGCTCGATCGGCGTCGTCTCGAAGTCGGGGACGCTGACCTACCAGATCGGCAACGAGCTCAAGCAGGCCGGGCTCGGCAACTCCTCGATCGTCGGCATCGGCGGCGATCCGATCGTCGGCTCCGACTTCATCGACGTCCTCGACGCTCTACGAGAACGACCCCGAGACCGAGCTGATCGTGATCGTCGGCGAGATCGGCGGCGACGCCGAGGAGCGGGCGGCCGACTTCATCGCCGAGCCGGTGACCAAGCCGGTCGTCGCCTACATCGCCGGCTTCACGGCGCCGCCCGGCAAGCAGATGGGCCACGCCGGGGCGATCATCTCCGGCTCCTCGGGCACCGCCGAGGCGAAGAAGGAGGCGCTCGAGGCGAAGGGCGTCCGGGTCGGGCGAGCCCCACCGAGACCGCCCAGCTCGCGGTCGAGGCGATGCAAGTCGCTGCGGCTGACGCCCCGGTCCTCGCTAAGCGTCGCGAGGCCGATCGCCCGCTCGGCCGCCGACGGCCGATCTGATCTCCTTCGCCCGCGGCGCCCCGAGCGCCGACATCCTGCCCGGTCGAGGCCGTCCGGAAGGCCGCCGCGAGCGGCGCTCGACGAGGACTGGGAGCGCGCCCTCTCCTACGGCACCGGGATCGGCCATCCGGGCCTCTGCGAGTGGATCGCGACCGAGCTGCCACGGGATCGAGCTCCGACGCAGGTGATGGTCACCAACGGCTCGATCGAGGCCGCGGCGCTGCTGTTCCGCTACCTGGTCGACCCCGGCGACGGGGTGATCGTCGAGCAGCCCTCCTACGACCGCACGCTGCTGCTGCTCGGCCGCACCGGCGTCGAGCGTCGTCGGGGTCCCCCTCGAGGCCGACGGCCTCGAGGTCGACGCGTTCGAGCGGGCGCTCGCCGACGGGCCGGCGAAGCCTCGCCCACGTGATCCCCAACTTCCACAACCCGGCCGGCTGCACGCTCTCGGACGACAAGCGCCGCGCGCCTGGTCGAGCTCGCGGCCGAGCACGGCTTCACGATCTTCGAGGACGACCCCTACCGGCTGAGTCCGCTTCGGCGGCGAGCCGCTGCCGACGATGCTCTCGCTCGACGGCGCCGACCGGGTCATCCACGCCTCGTCGTTCTCGAAGACGGTCAGCCCCGGCGTCCGGGTGGGCTACCTGGTCGGCCCCGCCGACCAGATCGCGACGCTCGCCAAGCGCGCGCTCCGAGCACTACATCTCGCCGAACATGCTGGCCGAGTCGATCGTGTTCGAGCTCTGTCGCTCGGGCGCGCTCGACCGCAACATCGAGTTCGTCAACGAGCGCGCTTGCGCGAGCGCCGCGACGCCCTGGTCGCGGCGCTCGCCACGCAGATCCCCGAGGCCGAGTTCGTCGTTCCCGACGGCGGCTACTTCCTCTGGCTCGACCTCCCCGACGGACGTCGACACGCCGGCCGTGCTGGCGCTCGCCAAGCAGGAGGGCGCGCCTTCGTCGCCGGCCCCGACTTCATGCTCGAGGGCGGCGAGTCGAGCCTGCGGCTCTCGTTTGCCAGCGTTCCCGCCGAGCGCATCGCCGAGGGCGTCGCACGCATCGCGCGGGCGCTCGAGTCGGTCCGCGCCACCAGCCCGGCCTGAGCGGCGACCCCGTGGCGCCCGCCTGTCGGGCGAGCGACTCACGCCCTTGGTCAATTCTTGATCTAAATGGTCAAGAAACTGCTAAGCTCTCCTTTACAAGAGGTGACCAGGCTTCAGCGACAGGGGAGGCAAGGTTGGGGCGAGCAGAACGACGAGGAGGTGGCGCGATGAGTCCGGTTTGGATGATCGAGGGAAGTCGGAAGCTCGATCCGGTGAGCCAGCGCAACCTGGCCGAGCGCCGGTTCTCCGCGCTCGCCGCCGCCGTGCGCGAGCACGAGGCCAACCTGCGCCGGCGCGAGCGCCAGATGCGACCGCAGGACCAGGCGCTCTACCGCCGCTTGCGCCAGATCTGCGGCGACGTCTAGGCCGGCGAGGGGTCAGCGGCCGTAGCGGTCGCTGGAGAGCACCAGGGCTCGGGCAGCGGCGCCCGCGGCGCCGGCGCCGGCTCGGCGCGCACCGAGACGGTCTCGGCGACGCTTCGCGAGACCACGTGGCGGCCGTCCCCCGAGGCGACCACGACCTCGTCTTCGTCGGAGCTCTCGAGCTTGCCGTCGAGCCCCGGGTGCAGGCCCGCCTCCTTGAGGTAGTGGAGCAGCTCCTCGGCCTCGTTCTCGAACCGCAGCACGTGGACGCTGGCGCCCTCCACGACGTCGGCGAGCAACGCCCCCTCCTCGCGCGCCCCTTCGACGATCGGGTGGCCGTGCGGACAGGTCGTCGCGTCGCCGATCGCGGCCAGCATCCGCTCCTCGAGCACCGGGGACATCGCGTGCTCGAGCCGCTCGGCCTCCTCGTGGACCTCGTCCCAGGGGATGCCGAGCACGTCGGTTAGAAAGCGCTCGATCAGCCGGTGCCGGCGGACGATCGCCTGCGCGTGCTCTCGGCCCTCGTCGGTGAAACCGAGCGATTTGTCCTCGTCGCGGCTGACGTAGCCGTCGCGCTCGAGCCGGCCGATCATCTCGTGAACGGTCGGCGGCGAGAGCTGCATCGCCCGGGCGATGTTGGCGCCGGTGATCGGCAGTCCCGCCTCCTCCAGCCAGAACATCGTCTGGAGGTACTCCTCCTCGGCGATCGTCGCATGCTCCTGGGACATCGCAGGCGAGTCTAATGATCGGCTTGCGGCGGTCGCGTGAAAGGATCAGACGGTGCGAATCGGACCGGAAACGACTGCGATCGTGACCGGCGCTTCGTCCGGTCTCGGCAGGGCGCTCGCGCAGGGCCTGGCCACGCGAGGCGTTCGCGTCGGACTGGTGGCCCGGCGGCGGGAACTGCTGAAGGAGCTGGCGGCGGGGCTCCCGCGCTCATCCGCGGGAGATCACCTCGTGCTCACCGCGGACGTGACCAAGCAGAGTCAGATCGAGCGCGCCGTCGACCGCTTCGACAAGCGAGCGGGCGGCATCGATCTCTTCTTCGCCAACGCCGGCGTCGCCCACTACGGGCCCTTTGCCGACGTCGAGCTCGGGCTGACCGAGGAGATGGTGCGGGTGAACGTGCTCGGGACCGTGTACTCCGTGTCCGCGGCGCTGCCGCGGATGCTCGATCGCGCATCCGGCCACCTGATCGTGACCTCGTCGGGGGCCGGCCTGCGCGCGTTTCCCTGGGCGGCGGTCTACGGAGGAACGAAGGCGTTCGGCCGCGGCTTCGCCGAGGCCCTGCGCCACGAGCTCTCGGGCACCGGTGTCTCGGTCACGACCGTCTTCCCGGGGGAGATCGCCACCGACCTACACGCGCACCAGCGCGAGCGGCTTCCCGACTGGCGACGCGGCGATGAAGCCGTGAGCGCCCGCGAGGTCACGGACAGGATTCTCGCCGCGATCGAGGCCGACGAGCGCAACGTCCACATCCCGCGCGAGGTTCGCCTGCTCGGCTTCAACGGCGTCGCCCCGCGGCTCACCGACCGGCTCCTCTCCCGGGTCCGCGGGCGCACCGCCGCACCGCGGTTGGATTAGCGGGACTCGGCGAGCGTCGAGACGACGGCCTCGTAGAAGCCGTCGCCCATCGCGCCCTCGGTGGCGGTCGCGTTGTCGAAGCTCGGCAGCGCCTCGCGCAGCGCCTCGTCGCGGGCGGGCCCGTTGGCGACGACGAAGAACCGCCCCACCGCCGTCGAGGTCTCGAGGTCCTCGATCGAGTCGCCGATCGCGATGCACGACTCGGGGTCGTAACCCCGTGCCCGCAGGTGGAAGGCGACGCCCTTGGCCTTGCTCGCCCCCCCTGGGACCAGGTGATACGCGTGGGCCGGCCCCTCGATGCCCTCCATCCGGCGCCCGATCGCGCCGTTGTCGAGAAAGCGCAGGTCGTCGTGGCCCCGGCCGCGCAAGAGCTCGTTCGCCTCTCCGACGTCGACCTTGCCTCGCATCAGCAGCGACAGCTCACGGCCGGTGTGCCAAGGCGCGTGCCACTCGAGCCGGCCCTCGAAGTGCTCGAACAGCAGCTCGGGAAGCCCCGCGGCGTTGAGCCGATCGGCGGGCGTGCTGCCGTCCTCGCCGATCGCCCAATCGCCCGTCAGCAGCGTCCGCTCGCCGTCGATCATCACGCCGCAGCCGGCCTCATAGATGTAGGAGGTCTGGCCGAGCAGACGGGCGTCGGCCAGCACCTGGGCCTCGCGGCGCCCGGACATGATCACCACCTCGACCCCGGCGCGATGACACGCCTCGAGGCCCCGCGCCTGGCGCAGGCTGAAGTTGTCGTCGGGGTCGCGGAACAGCGAGCCGCGCGGCCCGAGCAGGGTCCCGTCGAGATCGGTGTAGACGCAGCGCAGGGCCATCGAGCGCGCACTAAGTTAGTCGGCGATGGCCACCTGGCGACTCGTCGACCGCGAGCTCACGTTCCCGCCGCCGCTCGGCGCGGCGATCGTCAACGTCACCGACGACTCGTTCTTCTCCGGGGCCCGCAGCGAAACGCCGCAGCGAGCGGTCGAGGACGGGCTCCGCCTGGTCGAGGCCGGCTTCGACATGCTCGACGTGGGCGCGGTCGCCGCGCGCAGCGGCCCGCCCGTCGCGGCCCGCGACGAGGCCGCCCGGCTGATCCCGGCGGTCGAGCGCCTGTCCGCGGAATCCGGCGTGCCGGTGCTCGCTGACACCTTCTCGCCCGAGGTTGGCGAGCTCGCACTCGACGCCGGTGCGGCGGCGATCAACGACATCGGCGGAGGCGAGCGGGCGATGCTCGAGCTGGTCGCCGAGCGGCGCTGCGGCTACGTGCTCATGCATATCGAGGGGCCACCGCGGGTGGACCGCAGAGCGCCGGGCTACGGCGATCCGGTCGAGCACCTCGTCTCCTGGTTCGGGGAGCGGATCGAGCGCGCGGCCGCGGCCGGCGTCGATCCGGAGCAGATCGCGCTCGATCCCGGGCTCGACTTCGACCTGACGACCGACGACGACCTCGAGCTCCTGCGCCGCCTCGGCGAGCTGCGTGAGCTCGGCCGACCGCTCTTCCTCGCCCTCTCGCGCAAGGACTTCCTCGGCGCCGTGCTCGCCGGCTCGTGGGAGCACCGCCTGCCCCCCGGCGACCGCGGGCCGGCGACCTTGGCGGCAACCGCGCTCGCGGTGGCAGCCGGGGCGGAGGTTCTGCGGCTTCATGACGTCGCCGCGCTCGATGCGCTGCGGACCGCCGCCGCGATCGCGACGCCCACGCCGTGACCCTGCTCGGCGACGCCGCGCCGCTCGCCTGGGAGCGTCTGCTGGAGGCCGGCGAGACCGACCAGCGCCTGGTGATCACCAGCGAGCAGAAGCCGCGGCCGGCGCGCTCGGAGGTGTTTCCGGGCGATCTCGCCACCCAGCTGCTCGCCGCGCTTTCACGGGCGGGTATCGAGCGTGCTTACGCGCACCAGGTCGAGGCACTCGCCGCCGCCCGGGCCGGCGACGTGATCGTCACCAGCGGCACCGCCTCGGGCAAGTCGCTGAGCTTCAACCTCCCCGTCCTCGATGCGATCGCGCGCGATCCGAAGACGCGAGCGCTCTACATCTACCCCACCAAGGCGCTCGCCCAGGACCAGGCCCGCAAGCTCTCCCAACTCGGCCTCGCCGAGCTCCGGCACGCGATCTACGACGGCGACACCCCGCGCGACGACCGCCCCGGCATCCGCCGCCGCTCCAATCTCGTGCTCACCAACCCCGACATGCTCAACATGGGACTGCTAGCCCATCACAAGGGCTGGGGCGACTTCCTCTCCAATCTCGACTGGGTCGTCGTCGACGAGGCGCACACCTACCGCGGCGTGTTCGGCTCACACGTGGCCAACGTGTTGCGCCGCCTGCGGCGGGTCGCTCGACTGTACGGCTCGGAGCCGACATTCGTGCTCGCGTCGGCAACCATCGCCAACCCGGTCGAGCTCGCCGAGGCGCTCACCGGGACGCGGTTCACGCTCGTCGACTCCGACGGTGCGCCGCGAGCGCGGCGGCGGATCGCGATCTGGAACCCGCCGGTGATCGACCCGAAGACGATGCGCCGCCGCTCGGTCCTCTCCGAGGCCGCGGAGCTGCTCTCCGACCTGGTCATCAACGGGGCGCGGACGATCTGCTTCCTGCGTAGCCGCCGGGGGATCGAGCTGATCCAGCGCTTCACCCGGATGCGCCTGGAGGAGCTCGGGGAGCCCGGTCTCGCGGCGCGGATCGCCCCCTACCGCGCGGGATACACGCCGCAGCAGCGACGGGAGATCGAGGCGAAGCTCGCCGGTGGCGAGCTCCTGGCAGTGGTCGCCACCGACGCGCTCGAGCTCGGGATCGACATCGGCGAGCTCGACGCGGCAATGTGCGTGACCTTTCCCGGCACCGTTGCGAGCCTGCGTCAGATGTGGGGCCGCGCCGGTCGGCGCACAGACGGGATCGCTCTCTACGTCGCCGGCGAGGACGCGCTCGACCAGTTCTTCTGCCGACACCCGGACGAGTTCCTCGCCCGGCCGGTGGAGGCGGCGATCCTCGACCATGAGAACGAGCGGATCCAGACCGCCCATCTGCTCGCCGCCGCCCACGAGGCGCCGCTCGGCGGCCGCGGCGAGCAGCCGGGCGCGCAGGACGACGCGATTCTCGGCGCGCGTTGGCGTGAGCGCGCCGACGCGCTGGTCGGCGAGGGCCGCCTGCGACGCAGCCGCGACGACCGCTACCTGCCGCGCGGTCCCGGCTTCCCGGCGGGCGAGATCTCATTGCGCTCGGCGTCGCTGGACTCGGTTGCGGTGATCGAGCGCTCGTCGGGTGAGCTGATCGGGCAGGTCGAGGCGGAGCGGGCGTTCTCGACCGTCCACCCGGGCGCGATCTACCTTCACCTCGGGCGCGCCTACGAGGTCGCCGAGCTCGACGTCGACGCCCGGCGGGCGCTCGTTGACGCCTTCGACGGCGACTGGTACACGCAGCCGAAGAAGGAGACCGCGGTCTACATCGAGGCGATCGGCGCCCAGCGCCCGATCGGCCCCCGCGGCGCCGGTTCGGTCGAGCTCGACTTCGGTGCGGTCTCGGTCTCCGAGCAGGTGATTGCCTACCAGCGAAAGAGCCTCGCCGACCACACGGTGGTCGACCTGATCGCCCTCGACCTGCCGGAGCAAAACTTCCCCACCCAGGCGCTCTGGTACGTGCTGCCAGACCAGATGGTCGGTCCGGCCGCGCTGCCGCCCGAGGTCCTGCTCGGCGCCCTGCACGCCGCCGAGCACAGCCAGATCGCGGTCCTGCCGCTGCTGGCGATGTGCGACCGCTGGGACATCGGTGGCCTCTCTACCAACGTCCACTTCCAGACCGGGATGCCGACGATCTTCATCTACGACGGCCACCCCGGCGGCGTCGGGATCTCGAAGCGCGGCTATGACGAGTTCGAGCGCCTGGTCGCCGACGCGTCGCGGCTGGTCGGCGAGTGCCCATGCGCCGACGGATGTCCCTCCTGCATCCAGAGCCCCAAGTGCGGCAATCTCAACGAGCCGTTGCATAAGGCCGGTTCGCTCCAGCTGATGGATTCGATCATCAACCTGATCGCGGCCGAGCGCCGGCCCGGGAGGGCGGCGTGAGCAGCACGGTCGAAGCTTCCCCCGCCGCGATCCGGCGCTAGCCTTACCCGCCGCGGCGAGGTAGCTCAGTTGGTAGAGCACACGACTGAAAATCGTGGTGTCGCCGGTTCGATTCCGGCCCTCGCCATCCGATGCCAGAGCGATCCGACGTCCTTGTCATCGGCGGTGGCCTCGCTGGTCTCCTCGGCAGGGATCGGCTCGCCGGCCGGACCTGGACCCGGCCGCTTGCCGACACGGAGGTCGAGCGGACTTCGGCGCGAGCTGTGCGCCGGATGACGTTGCCGGCCAAGCTTCCGCGGGCGCTGGCCTTTCACTGCGCCGAGGAGTACGCCAACCTCGGTGCCCTGTTGCCCGAGCTGTATCCGCGCTTCGGTCCCGGGTCGGCGTAGTCGGCGGCGGCAACGGGCAGCCGATGGACCACGTCGAGTCACCCACCGACCTCACAGCACGTGCCTGGTGGCACGCCCTGCGCGACGCCGCGAAGCGGTTTCGCGAGCGCGACCTGACCGACAACGCTGCTGCGCTCACCTACTACTCGGTCCTCTCGTTGTTTCCGTTCCTGATCGTCCTCGTTTCGCTGCTCGGGGTACTCGGCTCGGAGGCGTCGATCGACGGCCTGCTTCGGATCACCGATCAGCTCGGTTCGGGCTCGGCCGTCGACACCGTCCAGCCGGTGGTCGAGAACATCGTCCGCAGCTCCGGCGGCGCCGGGCTCGCCCTCGTGCTCGGGATCGCGGTCGGCCTGTGGACGGCGTCGGGCTACGTCGGCGCGTTCGTCAGGACCTCGAACGAGATCTACGGAGTCGAGGAGGACCGGCAGTTCTGGAAGCTGCGCCCGTTTCAGATTCTGATCACGTTCGTGATCACCCTGATCCTGGCCCTGGTCCTGATCGCGCTCTTCCTCACCGGACCGCTGGCCGAGGCGATCGGCGACGAGCTCGGCATCGGTGACGCCGCGCGAACCGTCTTCGGCATCGCGAAGTGGCCGTTCCTGTTCTTGATCGTCGCTGCGGTGATCGGCCTGCTCTACCGCTTCTCCCCCAACGTCGACCATCAGGGGCTGCGTTGGGTCCTGCCCGGCAGCGTCCTCGCAACCCTGCTCTGGCTCGCCGCGTCGGCCTGCTTCAGCCTCTACGTCGCCCACTTCGGGTCCTACGGCAACACCTATGGCAGCCTCGCCGGGGTAATCGTGTTTCTGGTCTGGCTCTGGATCTCCAACGTCGCCGTCGTCTTCGGCGCCCAGTTCGCCTGCGAGCTCGAGCGCACCGCAGCGGCGGTCGCGGCGGCACCCGACGGCGATCGAACGGCGCCGCTTCCCGAGCGACGCTGAATTGGAGCTCCCCCTCGGGACGCCGAGCAAGTCTCGAGCATGGTTGACGCTTGCGAGGTACATTGACCGCGTGGGTGGCATGAGCGTCGGAGTCGCGGTCGCGCTCGGGGCGGCGCTCGGGTTCGCGCTCGGCATTCTCATCAGCGTGACCACCGACGTCCCCCTTGCGCCCGAGGCCGGGTTGGCGCTCGGCGCGCTGATCGGCTGGCTCTCGCGCCGGGGGGAGATCGGTTGACCAGCGAGCCGGGACAGAGCTCGTGAGCGAACAAGCCGTGGCCGGGATCGTGCTGATCGCCGTCCCGATTCTCTTCAACGCCGGCTTTACCCTGCTGGCCCAGCGCTTCGACTATCCCGACGTGCTGCGCCGGCCGACGCACGAGGTCCTGGAGCGCTTTCGTGCCGGCGGAACCGGCCTGATCGTGATCTGGTGGCTGTTCGCGCTCTCGGCCGTCCTGTTCACGGCGCTCGCGGTCCTGCTCGCGATCGCCGTCGACGACGCCGATCGGACGGTGGTCGTCCTCGGAGCGGTCATCGGGGTCCTCGCTTCGGTGGTTCAGTTCCTCGGCCTGATCCGCTGGCCTTTTCTGGTGCCCTACCTGGCCAGGGTCGCGGGCGACGCCGGACCGGACTCACCGAGGGGACAGGCGGTCGATGTCGTCTTTCAGGCCCTCAACCGCTACCTCGGTGTGGCCGTCGGTGAGCACCTCGGCTACGCGTTCACGGGCATCTGGTCCATCCTCGCCGGCGTCGCGCTGATCGATTCGACGGTCGTCCCGGATTGGCTCGGCGCTGTCGGGGTCCTGATCGGCCCGCTCTTTCTGCTCTGCTCACTCGAGTTCGTCGGCCGCTACGAGGAGCATGGGTGGACCCTCGCCGGCCTGCTGACGCCGGTCACCTACATCGCGTGGTCGATCTGGCTGCTTGCCGTCGGCGTCGCAATGCTGGTTTGACCGCCTGACGTAAGCCGACCGCCTCTGAAGACCTGGCCCTTTGAGTTCGCCGTTGAGCTGCGGCTTGTCAGACCAGAGCACCGCGCCCCGACCTACTCGTCGATGACCACCAGGGAGAGAAGTGGGCCGTCCGGCCCTCTGTCTAAGTTGAGATCAATGAGTAGCCAGGGTCAGATCGAAGCCCTTCAGGCCCCTCTCGGAGCGGCCCCTGCGGCGGCCCCGGCGCCGCGAGCATTCGTCCGTGAACTGGTCGAGGGCGAGGATGTCGCCGCCGCTTTCGCCGTCCGCGAGCGCGAGCGGCGCAGCCGCAAGAACGGCGAGGACTTCGTCCGCTTGGTGGTCGCCGACCGCACCGGCACGGTCGAGGTGGTCGCTTGGGACGGGGTCGAGGAGTGCTGGCAGTGCAGCGCGCCCGGCGCCGTGGTCTTCATCGAGGGTCGGTTCTCGGTCCACCCCCAGTACGGTGCGAAGATAACCCTGAAGGCGATCCGCCCCGCTGTCGAGGGCGAGTACGAGCACGATGAGCTCGCCGAGGGCCCGCCGGCGGCGATCGAGCAGCTCGAGGCCGGACTGCGCGAGCTGCTGGCGACGATTCAGAACCCCCAGCTCCGCGAGCTTCTCGACCGCCTCTTCGGCGACGAGTCGGAGATCTGGAAGCGGTTTCGGGTTGCCCCGGCGGCGAAGTACTACCACCAGGCATACCCGCACGGGCTGCTCGACCACACGGTGTCGGTCGCCCAGGCCGTGAGCGCGTCCGCCGCGGCCTTTCCCGGCCTCGACCGCGACGTCGCCGTCACCGGCGCGCTTCTGCACGACATCGGCAAGACCCAGGCCTACAACGACGATCCGCTGGCGATCGACCTCACCGACGCCGGGCGCCTGCTCGGCGAGATTCCGCTCGGCTACTACCTCGTCCGGCGCACAATCGAGTCGATCCAGGGCTTCGACCCCGAACTGGCCCAGGCGGTGCTCCACATCATCCTCTCGCACCACGGCAGCTACGAGAACGGCTCGCCGGTCGTCCCTGCAACGCGCGAGGCGACCCTCGTGCACGCGATGGACAACCTCGGCGGCAAGCTCGGTAGCTTCGACCGGATCGAGCGCGAGCTTCCCGACGGGGAGGTCTGGTCGCGCTTCGACCGCGGGATCGACTCCGCGGCATACTTCCGCAGCCGCGCCGCATAGCGCGAAGCCTCGCTAGGAGCCGAAGCGCTCGATGCAGCGGTTGATCCGCTGGGTGTTCGGCGAGCCGCCCCCGTCGATCGCGCGCTTGATGCATCCCTGGAGCCGCTGCGACCCGTTGGAATCGCCGAACGCCTGGTCGATCTCCGACTGAACCTGCCCGGGCAGGTCGTCGAAGCCCTGGAAGCTCTCGCCGAACGCGCCAAAGCTCTGGTTGACGACGTTGTCGGTCGTATCGAGGACCGGCTTGACGATGAACACGTAGGCGGCGGCCAAGATCGCCACCGTGGTGACGATCTTGATGATCGGGTTGATGACCGTGCCGGCACCGAGCATCAGCTGTCCGAACCTTAGATCGTCGGACAGATGGAAATCGCCGCCGCCCGCGGTCGCCGCGCCGCGCGCGTGGTCGCAAATTGCGCGGGTTTGGCGGCGGCGGCCGAGGAACGCGGTTGGCGCTCAATATGCTCGCTGGTCGTGGCCAAGGACACCGAGAAGCTCATCCGCCAGCTCTCGCTGATCTCGTTCCTGATGGCGAATCGCCGTCCGGTGTCGGCGCTCGAGATCAAGCGAGAGGTCGAGGGCTACAGCTCGATGAACGAGGACGCGTTCGCGCGCCGCTTCTACGCCGATCGTGCCGAGCTCGAGAGCCTCGGGATCCTGCTGCAGGTCGAGAAGCCCGCGGAGGGCTTCTTCGAGGCCGAGCTCTACGCGCTGCCGCCCGAGAACTACTACCTGCCGGCGATCGAGTTCACGGACCCCGAGCTGGCCGCGTTGCGCACCGCGCTCGGCCTGCTCGACGGTGAGTTCGCGTATGCGGAGCCGCTGCGGCTGGCGCTCCAGCAGGTCTCCTGGGGTCGCCCGAGCCCGCTCACCGAGGAGGCCGAGGCGCCGATCGACGTCAAGCTGTCGAACGCCGGCTCAGGGCGCGAGCTCTCGCAGCGGCTGGCGAAGATCGAGACCGCGATCTCGAGGCGCAAGACGATCGAGTTTTCCTACTACTCGCTGCAGCGCGATGAGGTCTCCGACCGCAAGGTCAACCCGTACCACCTCGTCTTCCGCGACGGCCAGTTCTATTTGATCGGCCACTCGCATGAGCGCGATCAGGTGCGGGTTTTCCGGCTCTCGAGGATTCGCGGCAAGGTCTCCTACGCGACCAAGGCGGAGCACGACTTCACCTCCCCCGAGGACTTCGACCGCCGCGATTACGGCACTCGCGCCGACTGGCAGATGGGTGAGATCAAGGGGAGCGCGAAGATCTTCCTGCGCGAGCGGATTGCCTGGCTGGTCGAGCGCGACTTCGGCCGCCACGGCGAGTTTCGCAAGCCGACCAAGTCCGATGGCGTAAAGGGCCGCGGATCGGTGTTCGAGACCGAGTACGCGTCCGAGCGCCAGCTGATCTCCTGGGTCCTGAGCTGGCGCGAGAACGCCCGCCTGCTCCATCCACCCGAGCTGGCGGCCGATGCTGACCAGTGCCTGGCGCTGCTCCGCGATCGCCACCACGACGACGAGTTCGAGGTGGCCGAGACGGTTCGCCGTCCGGTGGCCGAGCGCAACGGAGGCCGGCCCCGGAGCTCCAACGGCCGCACGGAGTCGGTGATTCGCCCGGAGCGGTTCGCGCGGCTGGTCACCCTCGCCGGGCTGCTGATCGGCGCCGCGCGCGAGGAGGGAAGCCTGCCCACGCAGCAGGTACTCGACGAGCTCAACCTCTCGCTGGACGAGTTGCGCGAGGACCTCGACGTGCTCAACGTTGTCAACTTCGGCGGCGGGACATACGTTCTCTACGCGGAGATCACCGGTGACCGAATCGAGGTCGACCCCGACACCTACGGCGACAACTTCGCCCGCCCGGCCCGCCTGTTGCCGCTCGAGGCCAAGGCCCTCGTCGCGGCGATCGACCTGTTCGGCGACCATCTGCCGCAGTCGGGCCTGCAGAGCGCCCGCACGAAGATCGTCGCGGCGCTCGGCCATGACCCTTCCCAGGAGGGCCTCGAGATCGCCCCGGGACGCGACGATTCCTCGGTCGTGCGCACGGTCAACGACGCGATCCAGGGTCGCCGCGTGCTCGAGCTCCACTACTACAAGGAGAACGAGGACGAGTTCACCAAGCGAGAGGTCGAGCCGTACCAGCTCGTCAACGGGCAGGAGGGCTGGTATCTGGGCTGCTTCGATCTCGACCGCGCCGGCACCCGCCACTTCCGGCTCGACCGGATGAAGGAGGCGGTGATCACCGAGCGCAGGTTCGAGCCCCGCGAGGGCGTGGAGGAGGTGCTCGGCGAGCAGGAGTGGCTCGCTCACGGTGAGGTGACGACCGCGGGCATCGCGCGGGTCTGGGTGTCACCGGATCGGGCTCGCTGGCTGCGCGAGGAGCGCACCGTGGTCGAGGAGCTCGACGATGGCGCCGTGGTCGTCGAGCTGCCATACGGCTCCAACGACTGGCTGGTCCGCGAGGTGCTCAAGGGGGTCGGGGACCTGGTGGTGCTCGAGCCGTCCGATGCTCGCGCAGCGGTGCTCAAGGCAGTGGGCGCCGGGCAATAGCCCGGAGGAGGTGCGCCTGGATTGAGCGACTCGCCCCCGGGCCACCCGGAGATCGAGCGGATTGTGGCGCCCAACCCGGGCCCGATGACGCTCGAGGGTACGAACACGTATGTGGTCGCGACCGGCGGCGGTGCCTTCGTGATCGACCCGGGGCCGGCGAATCCTCGGCACGTCGCCGCTGTGCGCGCGATCGGCGAGGCGCGCGGAGGCATCGCCGGCGTCCTGATCACCCATTCCCACCGCGACCATGCCGGCGCGGTGCCGATGTTCGGCGATGCGCCTCTCTTGCGCACGGCCGGCGCCGGGCGAGCCGGCCCGTTCGAGGTCATCCAGACCCCGGGCCACGCTGCCGACCACGTCTGCCTGCTGCTCGGCGGGGTCTGCTTCTGTGGGGATCTGGTCCTCGGCCGGGGGTCGAGCTTCGTCCCTCCCGACGGAGGCTCGCTCACCGCCTACATGGAATCTCTCCAGACCCTGCTCGAGCTCGATCCCGAACTGCTGTGCCCAGGCCACGGCGACTACGTCGACGACCCGGCGACCAAGGTCTGCGAGTACATCGATCATCGGCGCGAACGGGAGCGCAGGCTGCTCGCTGCGCTCGCCGTCGGCGAGCGCTCGCGTGAAGCGCTGCTCGGGCGCGTCTGGGACGACGTGCCGGCGAATCTGCGAGGGACAGCCGCGGTGGTGATGGAGGCGCATCTGGAGAAGCTCCGCGCCGATGGTGCGCTCGACGGGGTCGAGCTGGCCGATTGACCCGGATTAGAGTGGGGCTCGTGTTCGAGTGGACACCAATCAAGTCTCTCGGCGCCACCGCGGCGGCGTTCGCGGCGGTGGCCGGCGGCCTCTGGTGGCAGGTCCTGCGCCGCCCGTTGCCGCGGACCGAGGGGCGGATCCGTGTCAACGGGCTCCGGGGGCCGATCGAGATCCGCCGCGACCGCTGGGGCGTGCCGCATGTGCGGGCGGGCTCGAGCGCCGACGGCTGGTTCGGCCAGGGTTTCTGCCACGGCCAGGATAGGCTCTGGCAGCTCGACGTCTATCGCCGCTTGTCCTCCGGGCGTTTGGCGGAGATCGCCGGCGCGGGTGGCCTCGCTGCGGACCGGTTCGTCCGCACGCTCGGCCTGCGGAGGGTCGCGCTCGACGAGGAGGCGGCGCTCGTCGGCGAGCTCAGGTCGGCGCTGGAGGCCTACAGCGCCGGGGTCAACGCGGCGGCGGAGGCGGCGCCGGCGCTGCCGACGGAGTTCCAGCTCCTGCGGATCGGGTTCGAACCCTGGCGTCCCGCCGACACGCTGACGCTGACCAAGCTGCTCGCCCTCGGCCTCTCGACCAACTGGGAGCGCGAGCTGATCCGCGCCGACATGGTTCGCGATCTCGGCCCCGAGCGGGCCGTCCGCCTGGACCCCGCCTATCCGGCCGGGAACCCGATCGCGCTCGAGCCGGGGATCGGTTGGAGTGGCGACGGGCTCGGCCTCGCCGAGCAGATCGGCGCTCTGCGCGAGACCCTCGGCCTGGCTCCCGAGGCGACCGGCTCCAACAACTGGGCGGTCTCTCCGCGACTCTCGGCGACCGGCGGAGCGCTGCTCGCCGGCGATCCGCACCTCCCTCCCGGGATGCCGGGCATCACCTACCAACTCGGGATCGAGGTCGGTGGGCGGCGTTGCCGCGGGGCCTCGTTCCCCGGTCGGATCGGGATCGCCTTCGGCCAGAACGACGACGTCGCCTGGTCGCTGACCAACACGATGGCCGACGTCATGGATCTCTACATCGAGCGGGTAAAGGGCGAGGAGTACGAGTTCCGCGGCGAGATGCTGCCGCTGGTGATCACCGAGGAGGAGATCAAGGTCAAGGGCCGTGCGGAGCCCGAGCGCCTGCGGGTGCGCTCGACCCACCACGGCCCGATCGTCAACGAGGCGCTGAGGGCGGAGCCCGACGAGCCGCTCGCCCTGCGCTGGTCGGCGCTCGACGCGCCCTGCGTCACCGAGGGCAGCCTCGGCGTGCTCCGGGTCACCAGCGGTCCCGAGCTTGTCGAGTCGCTCGAGCCCCACAACGCGCCCGTCTCCAACCTCGTCTGGGCCGACCGGGAGGGGTCGATCGGCTACAAGATGATCGGCCTCGTACCCGCCCGCAGCGGTGGCTGCCCGGACCTGCCGAAGCCGGGTTGGAGTGGCGATTACGAGTGGGACGGGTGGGTGCCCTACGGCGAGTTGCCCGAGCTGGTCGATCCCGATCAGGGCTACGTCCTGACCGCCAATAACCGGATCACCCCGGAGGGCTACCCGCATCACATCACCAGCGACTGGCTCGACGGCTACCGGGCCCGCCGGGTGGAGGATCTGCTCGCCGACCGGACCGATCATGACCTCGATCGGTTCCAGGAGATGCAGACGGACATGCTCTCGATCCCCGGCCTCGAGACGGCGCGGCGACTCGCCCGCCTGCGCCCGCGCGACCAGCGCGAGACGGCGGCGATAGAGCGCCTGCGCAGCTGGGACGGCCGAATGGGCCCCGACTCCGTGGCGGCGACGATCTACCAGGCGTTCACGCTTCGCTTCGCCCGCGAGGTCGCCCGCCTGGCGATCGGCGATCGTGACCTCGCCGAGCGCTGGCTCGATCGCGCCGACAACGGATTCATGAAGCACGTCACCTCTCCCTGGCGCTGGCACTCGCATCTGCTCCGGCTGTGGGCGGAGGGCGACGAGGAACTGATCGGCCGGGGCTGGGACGAGCTCGCGCTCGATTCGCTGCGCGCGGCTCTCGGCGACCTCGAGGAGCGTTTCGGGAGCGAACCGTCGGCGTGGAACTGGGGTGGTGTGCACGCGCTCGAGTTTCCGCACGCGCTTGGCGCCGCGAGCCCGCTGTTGGCGAAGCTCTTCAACCGGCGGCTCGAGGTCGGCGGCGGGGAGGAGACGGTCGCCCAGGTGGGGTGGGACCCGAACGACCCCTACCACGCGATCTGGGCGCCGGCCTGGCGGATCGTCGCCGACGCGAGCAATCCCGACCGGTCGCGCTGGCAGGCGTTCACCGGCCAGTCGGGGCACGTGGCCAGCCCTCACTACGACGACTTGCAGCCGCGCTGGGCGCGCGGCCAAATGCAGCCAATGGCCGGCGAGGGCCCGTGGGAAACGCTCGCGCTGGAGCCGGCATGAGCCGCCGCGACCAGATCGTGATGAGCGCCGCCGAGCAGCTCGAGCTGCTGCACGCCGAGAGGGTGGTGGTGGTCTCCTCGCTCGGACCGCGCGGCTGGCCGCACTCGATGCCGATGTGGTTCACGGTCCGCGAGAACGAGATTTGGATCTGGACCTACGCCAAGTCGCAGAAGGTCCGCAACCTCGAGCGCGACGCTCGCGCGACTTTGCTGGTCGAGACCGGCGTCGAGTACCAGGAGCTGCGCGGGGTGCAGATCGAGGCTGAGGCCGAGCTGATCCGCGATCACGAGGCCGTGTTCGATTTCGGCAGGGAGCTTGCGGTCCGCTACGCGGAGGGCATCGAGACAATCGAGGGCGATGCCGCCGCGGCGCTGCGGGCACAGGCGACCAAGCGTGTTGCGATCCGCTTTGCGCCGATCCGGGTTGCGAGCTGGGACCACCGCAAACTCGGCGGCGGCTACTAGGGTCAGGGGCTCCGCTCCCGCGCGTAGATCCGGGTTGTGAGCCCGTCGCCGGACTCGAGCGCCGCGATCTCCTCCAGGTTGCCGGCGTCGATCGCCGCCGCCACGGGCCGCATCGGCGCTCCCGGCATCACAACGATCGCGGCCGGGCGCGTCCGAGCGAGGTCCGCCCGGACCGCGTCGAACGCCGGTGGGACGACGTCGGCGGGAAAGATGAACCGCGAGGCGGGAAGGCGGCGCGACTCCCAGTAGATCGCTTGCCCGGCGTTCGTGTACGCGCCGCCGGTGATCACGTAGATGCGGTCACCGGGCTTGGTGGCGGTGTCGATGATGTCGGCGGCCTCGCCTTGGCGGGCGAGCGCAGACGACCGATAGAGGCCCCAGCGTTGATCCGGCGGGATCGCCAGAACCTCGCGCAGCGGGCTGATCGCCAGGGCCGCGAGGATCGGCGCGACGACGAGCGCGAGGACGGCGCGGCGAGCGCTCGGGGTACGGCTGGCCAGGGCGTCTGCCCCGAGGCCGCAGAGGACGGCGAGGCCGGGAACGGGAAGGAGGAAGTAGTGGTCGAAGCTCGCGCCCGGAGCTCGAGCCGCCACCCATCCGCCGATGGCCGCGGCCGACGCGCAGGCCGCTACCCGTCTGCGGTGCGGATCCCCGAGGGCGATCGCCCCGAGAACGAGCCCGAGCATCGGGAGCACATGTGACGGGAACGCGGTCACGTAGGCAAGCAGCTCGCGCGGTCCCTGATCGAGCAGCGCTCGCCAGTTGCCTCCAGCCCACGCGCGGCTGTAGTCGACCACGGCCGACCGCATGTCGTCGAGCGCTCCGGCCGCGGCGAAGGGGAGCAGGATCGCTGTGGCCGCGAGGGCCGCTCCGGCGCCGGCCGCCGCCAGCAGTCGCGGCCGCCGCGCGAGCAGGATCAGCGGGACCGGAGCGGCGGCGAGAACGTAGATCGACTTCAGTCCGGCCGCGGCGGCGATCAGCGCTCCGGCCGCGGCGGCGATCAACTCGGCGCCTCGTGCCGAGAACGGGCGCGATCGGGCGCGATCGGCGACGTCAGTGGCCGCGATCAAGAGCGGCAGGGTGATCTGCTCGGTGTTGAGGTCCTGCCCCTGGAGCAGCGGCGAGGAAGCGGCGATCGCATAGACGACGACCGCGGGCCAGGCGGCGCCGGGCACGTGTCTTCGCAGCAGCGCGGTGAGCTGGACCATCGAGCCGACGAAGACGGCGAGGAGCAGGATCCGCAGCAACACGGCAGAGGTCGGCAAGAGCCAGTCGAGCGCCAGGAAGAGCTCGGCGTTGAGCGGCCCCTTGTGATCGAAGAGGTCGCGGTACGGCAGCTCGCCCTGCGACCAGGCGAACCCTCCGGCCAGATAGGCCGAGGCGTCCATCGCGATCTCGTCCCCGGCGGTGGGCAGTCGGATCGCCAGCGCGAGCAACGCGCCGGCAGCCCACGGGATTCGCGCGACGCGGCCCAGCGCCCGGACAAGCGTTTCGCGCGGAGGCTTTGAATGCGTCCCCACCGACCCCCGACCCTGCATCAGGGTGAGGCTAGGACAGGGCGCCGTCGCCGGGCGGCTGCGGATCGGGCTTTGCAGCCGAAACGGCGAAGGTTCGCTCTCGGACCCACTAGCCTTCCCCGCCTCATGAAAGGACTCAAGGGGCTGATCCTCTCGGGCGGCGCGGGCACCCGCCTCCGCCCGATCACTCATACCTCGGCGAAGCAGCTGGTGCCGGTCGCGAACAAGCCGGTGCTCTTCTACGGGATCGAGGCTCTGGTCGACGCCGGGATCAAGGAGATCGGCATCATCATCGCCCCCGACACAGGCGACGAGATCCGCGAGGCGGTCGGCGACGGCTCGGCCTTCGGCGCCTCGATCACCTACATCCCACAGGCGCAGCCGCTCGGCCTCGCCCACGCCCTGCTCACGGCGGAGGACTTCATCGGGGACTCGCCATTCGTGATGTACCTCGGCGACAACCTGCTGCGCGACGGGATCACGGACCTCGTCGGTGCCTTCCGCGAGCATGAGCCCGAGGCCCTGATTCTGCTCACCCGGGTACCCGATCCGTGGCACTACGGGGTCGCCGAGCTCGACGGTGAAAGCATCGTCCGCCTGGTCGAGAAGCCGAAGGACCCGCCGAGTCACATGGCGCTCGTCGGCGTCTACATGTTCACCGCCGCGATCTTCGACGCCGCCCGGGCGATCGAGCCGTCGTGGCGTGACGAGCTGGAGATCACCGACGCGATCCAGCAGCTGATCGACCGCGGTGCGAAGGTCGAGAGCCACACGGTCGGCGGCTGGTGGAAGGACACCGGCCAGCTCTCCGACATGCTCGAGGCGAACCGGCTCGTGCTCGAGGATCTCGAACGGCGGATGGACGGTGAGGCCGACGAGGAGTCGAGGGTGGAGGGCAGGGTGGCGATCGAGGCCGGCGCGAAGCTCGAGCGCTCGGTCGTTCGCGGCCCGGCGATCATCGGAGCGGGCACGCGGATCGTCGATTCCTACGTCGGCCCATATACGTCGATCGACCGCGACGTCGAGATCATCGGCGCGGAGATCGAGCACTCGATCCTGCTCGCGGGCGCGAGCGTCCGTGACCTCGACACCCGGATCGAGGCCAGCCTGCTCGGGCGCAACGTGAAGCTCTCGCGCGGCGATGAGCTGCCGAAGACCTTGCGGATGATCGTCGGTGACAATTCGGAGATCAGCATCCCATGAGGGTCATCGTCACCGGCGCCGGCGGGATGCTCGGCGGCGACACCGTCGAGGCGTTGGCGAGGCGACGCCACACGGTCTTTGGCCTCGCGCGCTCCGAGCTCGACATCACCGACGCCGCCGCGGTCGAGGATGCAATCGCCGAGGTGCGCCCGGCGGCGATCGTCAACTGCGCCGCTTGGACCGACGTCGACGGCGCGGAGGCCGACGAACGCGGCGCGATGCTGGTCAACGACACGGCCGCGGCGATGGTCTCCGGCGCCGCGGCGGCGCACGGCGCCAAGATCCTCTACCTCTCGAGCGACTACGTCTTCGACGGGACCAAGGGCACGCCCTACGTCGAGTCCGACCTCCCGGCGGCGATCTCCGCCTACGGCCGCTCCAAGCAGGCGGGCGAGACATCGGTCGCGATCGCCAACCCGCGCCACTTCATCGTCCGCTCGTCGTGGCTGTTCGGCGCCGCCGGCGGCAACTTCGTCGAGACGATGCTGCGAGTCGCGGGCGAGCAACCCGAGGTGCTGGTCGTCTCCGACCAGGTCGGGACTGCCCACCTACACGCTCCATCTGGCGCGGGCGATGGTGCGTCTGGTCGAGAGCGACGACTTCGGCATCCACCACGCCGCCGCCGCCGGTCAGTGCTCCTGGTTCGAGTTCGCGCAGGAGATCTTCGACCAGGCCGACGTCGAGTGCCGGGTGATGGCCGGGACGACGGCGATGCTGGACCGCCCCGCGCCGCGGCCGGCCTACTCGGTCCTCGGCAGCGAGCGGGCCGACCCGATCCGGCTTCCCGATTGGCACCAGGGGCTGGCGGAGTACCTGGCCGCGCGGCGCGCAAGAGCAGTGGCATGAATGTCCTGGTCACCGGAGGCGCCGGTTTCATCGGCTCGACCTACGTCCGGCACCGGCTCGAGAACCACCCGAAGTTCAAGGTCCGGGTGCTCGACAAGCTCACCTACGCGGGGCGGGTGGAGAACCTCGAGGGCCTCGACGAGAGCCGAGCTCGCTGATCGACGCCGACGTCGCCGACCCCGAGGCGGTCCGGACGGCGCTCGACGGCTGCGACGCGGTCGTCAACTTCGCCGCCGAGACGCACGTGGACCGCTCGATCGAGGCCCCCGACGAGTTCATCCAGACCGACGTCTACGGCACGTACGTCCTGCTCGAGGCGGCACGCGACGCGGGCATTCGCCACCTGCAGGTCTCGACCGACGAGGTCTACGGCTCGATCGACGAGGGCTCGTTCGACGAGCGCTCGCCGCTCGACCCGTCGTCGCCGTATTCGGCCTCGAAGGCCGGCGGCGACCTGATCGTCGGCGCCTTCCGCAACACCTACGGCTCGGATGCGCTGATCGTCCGCGCCTCGAACAACTACGGGCCGCGCCAGTACCCCGAGAAGCTGATCCCGCTGTGCATGCTCAACGCGCTCGCGGGAGACCCGTTGCCCGTCTACGGCGACGGCAGCAGGTCCGCAATTGGCTCTAGGAGGACTTCGCGAGCGCGATCGACACGGTCCTCGAGTTCGGCGAGGCGGGCGAGGTCTACAACGTCGGCGGGCCCGACGAGCTGGCGAACATCGAGGTCGTCAAGCGGATCCTCGAGCTCACCGGGCGCGACGAGTCGCTGATCGACCACGTCGCCGACCGGCTCGGCCACGATCGCCGCTACTCGCTCTCGTCCGACAGGACGCGGGGACTCGGGTGGAAGGCCGCGGTCGGCTTCGACGACGGGATCGAGCGCACGGTCGAGTGGTATCGCGCCAACGAGTGGTGGTGGGAGCCGATCCGCTCGGGCGAGTACCGCGAGTACTACGAGCGCCAGTACGGGTCGAAACTCGGCTGATGGCGCGCCGTCGGAGACGAAGCTCAACGGACTCGTCCTGATCGAGCCGAGGTGCACGGCGACGAGCGCGGCTTTCTGGTCGAGAGCTTCAGCGCCACCGAGTGGCGCGAGCTCGGCGTCGAGGTCGAGTTCGTCCAGGACAACCACTCGCGCTCGCGCAGCGCGGCATCCTCCGCGGCATGCACTTCCAGACCAAGCCGGGCCAGGGGAAGCTCGTCCGCTGCCCGACCGGGCGGATCTGCGACGTCGCCGTCGACCTGCGCCGCGGCTCGCCCACCTACCGGCGGTGGGAGGGTCACGTGCTCGACGACGAGCGCCATCGCCAGCTCTGGGTCCCGGCCGGCTTCGCCCACGGCTTCTGGGTGCTCAGCGAGGTCGCCGACGTCGCCTACAAGCTCTCCGCCGTCTACGACCCGGCGACCGAAGCCGGAATCGCCTGGGACGACCCCGACGTCGCCGTCGAGTGGCCAGTCGCCGAGCCGCACGTCTCCGACCGCGACCGCGCTGCACCGCGACTCGCCGAGATCGCCGGCGAACTGCCGTTCTAGCCCTTGCGCGATTGGCGCTTTAGTTGCGCATAGGGCAACAAACGCGCCATCGGGTCCTCGACGACGCCGAGAGCGGTTCTAGCGCTTCAGCTTCTTCTTGAAGGTGCTCTCGAGCGGGGTGCCGTCGGCGTAGGCGGGCAGGTCGAGCGCCAGCTTCGCCTTCGGCCGTTTGCCGTCAGCCAGCTTGTGCTTGGTCTTGCCCGTCGGCTTCAGCTTCAGCTCGACCTCGCCGAGCGTGGCCACCTCGACGGTCGCCGGCTTCATCCGCTTGCTCGTCACCTCGAGCGTGCCCAGGTTTGGCGCATTCACCGTCAGCGAGAGCTTGCCCTTCCGCTTCGCCTTCGCTGCGGTGACGGCGAACTCGGCCGACGCGCGGACGCCCTCGACGCGGAAGGAGTTGTCGGGCGCGCCGGCCCCCCAGCATTCCGTCCTGACCCCGAACGCGATGCAGTTGTGGCCGAAACCGTTGCCAGGATTGCGCCAGGCGGCGGGATTGCCGGAGAGCTCGACGTTCGTTTGCCAGTACCACGACGGCTGCATGCCTGACTGCCGCGAGGCCTGGGCGCCGAGCCACCAGGTCCCGGCCGGAAGGACGACGGGGTCGACCAGATCGAGGGTGAAATTCGGCAACGGGGTTGCCGGGTCGGCCGTGAGTTGCCTCGAGTAGACGGGCTCCTCGGCCGGCAGCGTTCCGTCAGTCGCGAACAGCGAGGTGTTGACGAGGTCGAGGCTGCCAGGACCCTCGGCGACGCCCTCGACGAAGGCCCGCTGCACGAGCCAGACCTCTCCCGGCGGGACCTCGAAGTCGTCGGCGCCAAGCGAGTCGGATGAGTCGAACGTGGGCTCGAAGTCCATCGACACGTAGCTGCCGAGCGAGCTCGTCGCGAAGTGATCGAAGAGCACCTCGGCCCGCGCGACACCCGGCAGCGCCGCCAGCAGGCCCGCGACGAGGAGCGTCGTCATTGCCGATCTGGCCCTGCCTCCCACGCGCCCAAACCTACACCGCAACGACCCGTAAGATCAATCGGTTCAGCCCCATGCCGGAACCGAGTGCGAAACCAGACCCTCTAGCCGCTTTCAGCGCCCGCACCCGGCGCTGGTTCGAGGCCTCGTTCGAGGCGCCGACCCCGGCACAGGCGGACGGCTGGCCCGCGATCGCGTCCGGCGCGAACACGCTGATCTGCGCGCCGACCGGCTCCGGCAAGACGCTGAGCGCATTCCTTTGGGGGATCGACGAGCTCGCGCGCGCGAGCCCGAGGCGGCTCGGGCGCCGGTGTTCGTTCGTCTACGTCTCGCCGCTGAAGGCGCTCTCCTACGACATCGAGCGCAACCTGCGCGCGCCGCTGAAGGGGATCGGCGCCGAGATCGCGGTCGGGCTGCGCACCGGCGACACGCCGCAGAACGAGCGCCAGGCGATGAAGCGGACGCCGCCCGACATCCTGATCACGACGCCCGAGTCGCTCTATCTGATGATCACCTCGCAGGTCCGCGAGATCCTCACCGGGGTCGAGGCGGTGATCGTCGACGAGATCCACGCCGTCGCCCAGTCGAAGCGCGGCGCCCACCTCGCGCTGACGCTCGAGCGGCTCTCGCACTGGTCGTCGAGGACGGGCAACCGCGACCCGCCAGCGGATCGGGCTCTCGGCCACCCAGCGGCCGCTCGAGCGGATCGCCGGGTTCCTGGTCGGGCCGAAGCGCGAGTGCGAGATCGTCAACGCCGGCGTCCGCAAGGACCTCGACCTCGAGATCGTCGTCCCGGTCGACGACATGCAGAATCCGAACGTTCCGCCCGCCTCCTCGGCTGCGCCTCCGGGGGCGGCCGGGTCAGCTGGCGGGACGAGCATGCCGGAGTATTCACCGGACCGGATCGACCCCGGGCCGATCGAGGCCTCGCTGGATCCGGCCGTGAACCGGCGCTCGATCTGGCCGGCGATCTACCCGGAGCTGCTGAAGCTCGTCCGCGAGCACACCTCGACGATCATCTTCGTCAACAACCGCCGCGGCTCCGAACGGCTCGCCAAGCGCCTCAACGAGCTCCACAACGACCAGCCCCACGAGGAGCTCCCAGCGACGGAACATGCAGGCAACACCGAGCCCCATGCCTCTGCTGACCCGGCCGCCCCCGGAGGCGAAGCCGAGGAGACCAGGCCCTCCGCTGACCCGGCCGCCCCCGGAGGCGAAGCCGAGGAGGCGGGCGGAACGTTGGTATTCGAGGAGATCGCTCGAGCCCACCACGGCTCCCTCGCGCACGAGGAGCGCGTCGTGGTCGAGGAGCTGCTCAAGTCGGGCAAGCTCCCCTGCCTCGTCGCCACCTCCTCGCTCGAGCTCGGAATCGACATGGGCGCCGTCGACCTGGTGATTCAGGTCGAGTCGCCGAAGTCGGTTTCACGAGGGCTGCAGCGGGTCGGACGCGCCGGCCATCAGCTCGGTGAGACCTCGAAGGGGAGGATCTTCCCCAAGTTTCGTGCCGACCTGCTCGAGTGCGCCGTCGTCGCCCAGCGCATGCGCGCGGGCGAGATCGAGGAGACGGTGATCCCGCGAAATCCGCTCGACGTGCTCGCCCAGCACCTGGTCTCGATGGTCGCCGACTCCGAGTGGCAGATCGATGAGCTCGAGCGGGTGGTCACCGCCACGGAGTCGTTCAAGGAGCTCTCGCGGGAGCAACTCGAGAACGTGCTCGACATGCTCGACGGCCGCTACCCGTCGGAGAAGTTCGCCGAGCTGCGTCCGCGGCTGGTTTGGGATCGCACGGCGGGCACCGTGCGCGGCCGCAAGGGCGCACTCCAGCTCGCGGTCACCAACGCGGGGACGATTCCCGACCGGGGGCTTTACGGCGTCCACCTCCCGGACGGCCGCAGGGTCGGCGAGCTCGACGAGGAGATGGTCTACGAGGCCCGCCCCGGTCAGACGTTCCTCCTCGGTGCGACCACCTGGCGAATCGAGGACATCACCCGCGACCGCGTGATCGTCACTCCGGCGCCGGGTGTCCCGGGCGCGGTCCCGTTCTGGCGCGGCGACGGGGTCGGGCGCCCGTCGGAGCTTGGCCGGGCGATCGGCGCATTCTCCCGCGAGGCCGTGGGCAAGGACCCGGAGACGCTCGCCGCCGAGAACGACCTCGATCCACGCGCGGCCGAGAACCTGGTCGCCTATCTGCGCGAGCAGCAGGCTGCCACCCGGGTCGTGCCGTCCGACGAGACGCTCGTTGTCGAGCGCTTTCGCGACGAGATTGGCGACTGGCGCCTGTGCGTGCTCTCCCCGTTCGGGGGCCGCGTGCACGCTGGCTGGGGACTCGCTCTCTCGGCTCGCATCCGCGACGAGATGGACCTCGAAGCCGACGCGATCTGGTCCGACGACGGCATCGTCGTCCACCTCCCCGACGCTGACGAGCCGCCGGACGCCGACCTCGTTCTGCTCGAGGCAGACGAGGTCGAGGACCTGGTCGTGCGCGAGCTCGGCGGCTCGGCGCTGTTCGGAGCCCGCTTCCGCGAGAACGCCGCCCGCAGCCTGCTGATCCCGCGCGCCTATCCGGGCAAGCGCACACCCCTGTGGCAGCAGCGACTCAAGGCCCAGAGCCTGCTCGAGGTGGCGAAGGACTTCCCCCGCTTCCCGGTCATCCTCGAGACTTATCGCGAGTGCCTGCGCGACGTGCTCGACCTGCCGGCGCTGGTCGAGCTGCTTCGCGACCTGCACTCGCGCCGGATCACCTTGGTCGAAGTCGACACTCAGACCGCCTCGCCGTTCGCGTCCTCGCTGCTGTTCGACTACGTAGCCACCTACATGTACGAGGGCGACACTCCGAACGCGGAGCGGCGCGCCGCCGCGCTCGCCCTCGACCGCGACCTGCTCTCCGAGCTGCTCGGCGCCGACGAGCTGCGCGAGCTGATCGATCCCGTGGCGCTGGAAGAGGTCGAGCGCTCGTTGCAGCTCATGCACCCCGACGCCCTGGCCAAGGACCGCGACGCCCTCCAGCAGGTGCTTCGCCGGCTCGGTGATCTGACCGCCGACGAGTGCGCGCAGCGCACGGCAGAGGGCTACTCGGCGGCCTCGATGCTGGAGAAGCTCGAGCGCGAGCGCCGCGCGGCGGCGGTCCGCATCGCCGGGGAGCAACGGTGGATCGCCACCGAGGACGCGGCGCTCTACCGCGATGCGCTGGGGGTGCCGCCGCCCGGCGGCCTGCCGGACTCATACCTTGAGCCGACGCCCGAGCCGATGCCGGCGCTCGTTCGCCGCTACGCGCGCACCCACGGGCCCTTCCCCACGACCCAGATAGCCCACCGCTACGGCGTCGACATGATGCCCGCGCTGAGGCAGCTCGAGCGCGCCGGCGACCTGGTTCGCGGGGAGCTGTTGCCAGGTGGGACCGAGCGCGAGTGGTGCGACTCCGACGTCCTGCGCCGCGTCCGGCGTGCAAGCGTTGCCGCGCTGCGTCAGGAGGCCGAGGCCGTCGACCCCTCCGAGCTCGCCCGATTCCTGCCGGCGTGGCAGAACGTCGACGCACACCGGCCCGCGGGCGCGGGGCCGGACCGTCTCCGCGAGGCGCTGGTGCCGCTGCAGGGAGTTGCGCTGACGCCGGAGGTGTGGGAGCGCGACGTGCTGCCCAGGCGACTCGGCGCCTACAGCCCGACCTGGCTCGACCAGCTCACGACCAGCGGCGAGGTGGTCTGGATCGGCGCCGGCTCACTCGCTCGGACTGGCCGTGTGGCGCTCTATTACCGCGAGGACGTCCACCTCGCCGGCCCGCCGCCCTCGAACGCGAAACTCGACCGCCCCGAGGGCGAGGCCCACGACGCGATCCGCGAGCGCCTCGCCACGGCTCCGTCGTTCTGGCTCGACCTGGTCGGCGATCTGGAGCTCGAGCGCGAGGAGCTGCACGCGGCGCTCTGGGATCTGGTCTGGGCCGGCGAGGCGACCAACGACGCCTTCTCACCGTTGCGAGCGAGGCGTCTGAGCGCGGTCGGTGGCCGGCGGCGCGCCTCGCGCCGCTTCGCCTCGCGTCGCAACCCCTCCGAGGAGGCGATCCAGGGCCGGTGGTCGCTCACCGAAGCCCTGTTCCGCAACGCTCCCGCGCAAGGCCCGCGGCTGCGTGCCCAGGCCGAGCTGATGCTCGAGCGCTATGGCATCGTCACCCGCGAGACGGTGCTCGCCGAGGGCGTGCCCGGCGGCTTCTCATCCCTCTACGGTGAGCTCTCGAACCTCGAGACGCTGGGCACGGCCCGGCGTGGCTACTTCGTCGAGGGACTCGGCGGGGCACAGTTCGCGCTCGCCGGGGCGGTCGAGCGCCTGCGCGGTATGCCTCGGCGCGAGGACGAGTACCTGATCCTCGCCGCGACCGATCCTGCGCAACCCTACGGCGCGGCGCTGCCGTGGCCGAAGCGGGCCGAGGGACGGCGGCCGGCGCGCACCCCGGGGGCCTTTGTCCTGCTTCGCGACGGCAACCCGATCGTCTACGTCGAGCGGGGTGGCAAGGGCGTTGTCCGCTTGGTCGAACTCGAGGGTGAACCGCTGGTGGAGGCGATCTCCCACCTCGCCGAGGCCGCCCGCGAGCAGGTGATCCCCAAGCTCGGTATCGAGCGCGTCGACGGTGAGCCCGTGATCGGCTCGGGGCTCGAGGAGCAGATCATCGCCGCCGGGTTCAGCCGCCAGCCACGACGGCTGGTGGCCGCGGCCGGCTAGGGGAAGGGCATCGGCTGATGCCCGAGGGCGACACCATCCACCGTGTGGCGCATCGTCTGAACGCGGCGCTTCGGGGTCGGGAGCTGGGACTCGCCGAGGCCCCCAACCCCCGCTCGCCGATCCATCGGCGCGCCGGCGAACTCCAGGGGCGCACCTTCGAGCTCGCCGAGGCGCGCGGCAAGCACCTACTCGCCCACCTCTCGGGGGATCTCGTCGTCCACAGCCACCTGGGGATGAACGGACGCTGGGCGATCTCGGCCGACGGACGGCATCCCCATGGCAGGCCCTGGCTGCTGCTCGCCTCCGGGCGGTCTGTCGCCTCGCAGACCGGCGGCAAGCTGCTGCGGTTGGTGAGCGAGGCGCGGGTGCGCCGCGATCCTGCTCTGCGCAGCCTCGGCCCCGATCCCCTGGCGCCCGGATTCGATCCCGCCGAAACCGCGTGGCGGCTGCGCGACGCGGGCGCCGGTCGCGAGACCGGCGAGGCGCTCCTCGATCAGCGGATCGTCGCCGGGGTCGGCAACGTGATCCGAAACGAGGCTTGCTTCGGCGCCGCGGTCAGTCCCTGGCGCCCGGTCGACGAGCTCGGCGAAGCGGAGGCGGAGCGGCTGATCGGCGAAGTCGCGCGGATCATGAGGGCCTCGATCTCCAGCGGGCGGCGCCCGCGCCTCATCTACCGTGCTAACGGCGGCCGCTGTCCGACCTGCGGGGACCCGGTCAACTCGCGCGGGCAGGGTGACGCGAACCGCACCGCCTACTGGTGCCCGCGATGCCAATCCTGAGCGACCCGGCCCGGTTCACCGCGAGAGGCGATACTTGAGCGGGATGGGAGAACAGTCCGCAAAGCTCCTCTCGCGGGTGCCGCTGTTCGCGGAGCTCTCGCCACTCGAGCTCGAGCGCATCGCAACGGTCGCGATCCCGCGCTCGTTCCCGAAGGGCGTCCGGGTCTTTCACGAGGGGGACTCCTCCGATGCCTGCTACATCGTCCGCAACGGCGACCTGCGGGTCACCCGCGAGCATTCCGACGGCCGTGCTATCGCTCTCGCGACTCTCGGGCCCGGGGATTTCTTCGGCGAGCTGGCGATGCTCGACGGGGGGGCACGCTCGGCGAGCGTCGAGACGCTGACCGACGCCGAGCTGCTCGCCCTGCCGGCGTCCGACGTTCGCCGCGTCATCGCCGAGCACGGCGACATCGCTGCGAAGCTGATCGTCGCGATCACCCGCCGCCTTCGCGAGACCAACGAGCGGGTCGCCCGCCAGTCGTTTCAGACCGTGCCCAGCCGCGTCGCCGGAGTGCTGGCGCAGTTGATCGCCGAGGAGGCCATCCCGGTAGATCGGGAGGGTGTCACGGTGCGGATGACCCAGGCGGACCTCGCGCAGCTCGCCGGCACCTCGCGCGAGAGCGTCAGCCGGTTTCTGGCCACGCTCGAGCGCGCCGGCGTCGTCGCGGTCGGCCGCGGCCGCGTGACGGTGCTCGAGCCCCGACGGCTCCGGGCCTACATCTTCTGAGCGACTTCGACAGCCAGCGAAAGCGGATGGTCGACCGGCAGCTCCGCCGCCGGGGTATCGCCGACGAGCGGGTGCTCGCCGCGATGGCCGAGGTTCCGCGAGAGCGCTTCGTCGGCAAGCGCACTCGCCGGCGCGCCTACGCCGACGGCGCGCTCGCGATCGGCGACGGGCAGACGATCTCGCAGCCCTGGGTGGTGGCGGCGATCTGTGAGGCGCTCACGCTCGGTGGCGACGAACGGGTGCTCGAGGTCGGCACGGGATCGGGCTACTCGACCGCGATCCTGGCCCGGTTGGCAAGCGACGTGGTCAGCGTCGAGCGGATCGAGGGTCTCGCGGCGCTGGCTCGCGAGCGGTTGGCCGCGCTCGGCGTCGACAAGGTCGAGATCCGGGTCGGTGACGGCACTCTGGGCGCGCCCGACCGGGCTCCGTTCGGGGCGATAGCCGTCCATGCCACCGCGCCCGCGCCGCCGCGGGCTCTGCTCGAGCAGCTCGAGATCGGCGGGCGGATGGTGATCCCGCTGGCCGAGAGCGGCGCGGACATGCTCACGGTGATCACCCGGGTTGCCGAGCGCGTCGAGCCCGACGCCGGACAGGGCATCCGGTCGGTTCGGCTGGCCGCCTGCCGCTTCGTTCCGCTGCTGGGTGAGCAGGGCTTCGACGCGGACTGAGCGCGCGATAGTCTCAGCGCCCATGCCCCGCGGCTTCTATGCGCTCAACTTCTTCTCGCCGGCGTTCGTCGATCAGCTCAAGCGCGGGCGCAAGACTGCGACGATCCGACTCGGCGACAAGTCGAGCAAGTACGAGCGCGGCCAGCTCGTCTGGATCACCGTCGGCCAGCAGCACAGCCCCCGCGAGCGGATCTTCACCGCGGTCATCGACGGCGTCGAGGTCAAGCGCGCCAAGGACCTCTCCCCGCGCGACATCGAGCATGACAACCCTGAGTTCCGCCGGGTCGAGGAGACGCTCGGCTTCATGCGCCAGATCTACGGCCGTGACATCGACCCCGAGGAGATGGTCACCGTGGTCCGGTTCTCGCAGGTGATCGAGACCCCCCACGGCGCCCAGTTCGGCAACGGCGAGACACCCTCGCCCAACTAGGTCCGGGCGGTCGCCGTGGCAGTCGAGTACCGGTTCCTCACCACCTGGCTGCTCGGGTCACCGCGCGAACCCGTCTGGGACGCGATCTTCGACCAGCTCGCGTGGCCGTCATGGTGGCGCGGGGTCGAGGAGGTGGTCGAGATCGATCCCGGCGAGGAGAACGGCGTCGGCTCGCACTCGCGGATGACCTGGCGCTCGAAGCTGCCCTATGACGTCGTCTTCGAGACCAAGACACGCACCGTCGAAAGACCGCGCCTGATCGAAGCCGACGCGTTTGGAGAGCTCACTGGCACCGGGCGCTGGCGCCTGTTCGAGCAGGATGGCGTCACCGCGGCGCTTTACGAGTGGAACGTGTCGACGTCGAAGGCGTGGATGAACGCCCTCGCTCCGGCGCTGCGACCCGTGTTCGAGTGGAACCACAACTGGGTGATGCGCAACGGGGGCGTCGGCATCGCCGAGTTGCTCGGCGTCCCTTTGCTGGCGGCGGACTAGCGAGTCGTCACGGCCCCGCTGTTAGGGGCGCGCTATCTGAGTCTTATCGACTGAGATCCTTGATGTCTCGGACGCGCCCCGCTACACTGGGCGCCAGCCCGTTGGCACTCTCATCTGTAGAGTGCCAAGCGAGGCGCACGGACACTTAGACAAGCACGAATCACGCACTACGGAGGTAACACCGAATGAATCTGAAGCCGCTTGGCGATCGCCTGATCGTCAAGGCGATCGAGGAGGAGGAGACGACCGCGAGCGGCATCGTCCTCCCCGACACCGCCAAGGAGAAGCCCCAGAAGGGCAAGGTCATCGCTGTCGGCGATGGCGCTTGGGATGAGGACGGCGAGAAGCGGATCCCGCTCGACGTCAGCGAGGGCGACGAGGTCCTCTACAGCAAATATGGCGGCACCGAGGTCAAGGTCGACGGTGATGACCTGCTCGTGCTGCGCGAGTCCGACGTCCTCGCAAAGGTCGTCTGAAAGCTGAACTTGACCCGGGGGCCCGTTCGCGGACCGCCGGAATGACTGAATGACTAGGAGGAACTGAAACAGATGGCTTACAAGGAGCTCAAGTACGACGCGGAGGCTCGGACGGCGCTGCAGAACGGCGTCGACGCCGTCGCCAACGCGGTCAAGGTCACGCTCGGCCCGAAGGGCCGCTACGTGGTCCTCGACAAGAAGTTCGGCGCGCCGACGATCACCAACGATGGTGTGACGATCGCGCGTGAGATCGAGATCGAGGACGTGTTCGAGAACCAGGGCGCCCAGCTCGTGCGCGAGGTCGCCACGGCGACCAACGACGTCGCGGGCGACGGCACGACGACGGCGACGCTGCTCGCGCAGACGATCGTCCGTCACGGGATCAAGAACGTCGCCGCGGGCGCAAACCCGCTGGCGCTGCGCCGCGGCATCGAGTCCGCGGTCGATCAGGTCGTCGCGAATCTCCGCGACTCGCAGTCGAAGGAGATCGAGGGCAAGGAGCAGATCGCCCGCGTCGCCGCCATCTCGGCGGCCGACGAGGAGATCGGCAACGTGATCGCTGACGCGATCGAGAAGGTCGGCAAGGACGGCGTTGTCAACGTCGAGGAAGGCCAGACCTTCGGCATGGAGCTCGAGTTCACGGAGGGGATGCAGTTCGACAAGGGCTACATCTCGCCGTACATGGTCACCGACCAGGAGCGCATGGAGGCGGTCCTCGAGGATCCCTACATCCTGATCGCCAACCAGAAGATCGGCTCGGTTCGCGACATGCTGCCGGTGCTCGAGCAGGTGATGCAGGCAGGCAAGGCGCTGGTGATCATCGCCGAGGACGTCGAGGGCGAGAGCCTCGCGACGCTGGTCGTCAACAAGCTCCGCGGCACGTTCACCGGCGTCGCGGTCAAGGCGCCCGGTTTCGGCGACCGTCGCAAGCGGATGCTCGAGGACATCGCGATCCTCAGCGGAGGCGAGGTGATCACCGAGGAGATGGGCCTGAAGCTGGAGAACACGCAGGTCTCGCAGCTGGGTCACGCCCGTCGCGTCGTCGTCTCGAAGGACACGACGACGATCATCGACGGAGCCGGTGAGAAGAGCCAGATCGAGGGCCGGATCAACCAGATCCGCTCCGAGATCGAGAACACCGACTCCGATTTCGACCGCGAGAAGCTCCAGGAGCGCCTGGCGAAGCTCGCGGGCGGAGTTGCGGTGGTCAAGGTGGGCGCTGCCACCGAGACCGAGATGAAGGAGAAGAAGCACCGCGTCGAGGACGCGCTGCAGGCCACCCGGGCCGCCCTCGAGGAGGGCATCGTCCCGGGCGGCGGCGTCGCGCTGCTGAACGCGGTGGGTTCGATCGACGCGAAGGACCTCGACGCCGACGAGGCGACGGGCGCGGAGATCATCCGTCGCTCGCTCGAGGAGCCGATTCGCCAGATCGCGCACAACTCGGGCCTCGAGGGCTCGGTCGTGGTCGAGAAGATCCGCGGCCTCAAGCCCGGCGAGGGCCTGAACGCGGAGACGAATGAGTACGGCGACCTGGTCAAGGCCGGCGTCATCGACCCGACGATGGTCACCCGGTCGGCGCTGCAGAACGCCGCGTCGATCGCGAAGAACATCCTCACCACCGAGGCGATCGTCGCCGAGCCGCCCGAGAAGGATGGCGGCGGCGGCATGCCCGGTGGCGGCATGCCCGACATGGGCGGGATGATGTAACCAGTCGCCCTCTGGCGACGGCCGCCCCCGGCGTGGGCGGCAGCTTCGAGAGGCCCGGGCAACGCCCGGGCCTCTCTGCGTCTCGGACCGTACGGGACCCTTGGGGTCGCCGCGAGGCTTCAGCTCGGGGCAAGCACCTCCGCCATCCGCCTGGGCTCGACCCCCAGCGCCCTGGCGTCGGCCGCGCCGCGCTCGCTGACCATCGGCACCTCCATCAGCTCCGCCTCCTCCCAGGTGGCGAAGACCGCGTCGCCGACGACGCGGCGCAGGCCCGCGAGCCCGTGGTGAACGAGCCCGAGGGGGACGTGGACGAGCGGTCGCTCGCGGCCGGCCGAGCGCGCGATCAGGCGCCCGATCTGGTCGTAGGTGAGCTGATCGGGGCCGGCGAGCTCATGGCGGCGCGATCCCCCGCCGCGATCGAGATCGCCGAGGACGCAACGTGCGACGTCCTCGGCCCAGATCGGCTGGAACGCCGCTCGGCCCTCGCCGGAGATCGGCAGCACCGGCAACAGCGCCAGGCGGCGCATCGTCGTCACCCACGGGTCGTCGGGTGCGTAGACGATCGAGGGTGCGAAGACGGTTGTCTCGAGCTCGGAGCCCCGCACGGCCTGCTCGGCGAGGGCCTTGGCGCGGAAGAAGCGGGTTCGCTGGATCTCGGTCGCGCCGATCGCCGAGAAGAAGACGAAGCGATCGAGCCCGGCGCCCTCGGCGGCGCGCAGGAGGCGGGCGGTGGCGAGGCCGTTGAGCTCCTCCACGGGTGCCCGGGGCTGGTCGCGGATCGCCGCCGCGAGGTGGATCACGGTGCTCACGCCCCGCAGCGCGCCGCGAACCACCCGGGGGTCTGCGAGATCGACCAGGTCGCCGAGCGCGATCCGCACCTCGACCCGCAGGCGGCCGAGCCCCCGCGGATCACGGACGAGCACCCGCACGTCCTCGCCGCGCTCGAGCAACTGCGGCAACAGCGCCCTGCCGACTGTGCCCGTCGCCCCAGTAACCAAGATCATGCCTCTCACTCTAAAATGCTCGCTTCGCACGAGCGGGTCACGTGCCCGAAGGCGAAACAGCCGGCCCCGCCCAGACGAGAACAGAAGGGACGATCAGACTTGGCTTACGTGATCGCCGAGCCGTGCATCGGCCAGAAGGACAACTCATGTGTCGAGGTCTGTCCGGTCGATTGCATCCACCCGACTCCGGACGAGCCCGACTACGACAACGTCGAGCAGCTCTTCATCGATCCCGACGAGTGCATCGACTGCGACGCCTGCGTCGAGGCGTGCCCGGTCGACGCCTGCTTCGCCGAGGATCAGCTCCCCGGGGAATGGGCGAAGTACACGCCGATCAACGCCGAGTACTTCGCCGGCAAGTAGGAAAGGCGCGACAGGAGCTCGCTCCTCTCGCGCTCTCAGGCGGGCTGCTCAGCCTTCCGGGCTCTGAGCGAGTACATCAGCGGCAACCGCGGCGTGCCCTCGGGCTGGCGGTAGATCCTCCCGGCGCCGAGGGTCTCGCGGTCGGCCTCGAGGTGCGGCCAGCGTGGGAACAGGGTGTGCTCGTGCTCGTGGAAGAGCTCGAGCCGTAGGCCGGCGCCGAGCACGGCGCCGATCACGTCGGCGAGCGTGTGGGCCCACTCGCGGGTTGCGTTGTGGGTCGTGTGCGCCGAGAGGTCCGCGTAACTGCCCTGCTCGTCATCGTCGAACGAGTGCCCCTCTGGGTCGTGGAAGTAGTCGAGTTCGATCGTGAGGTCGTCGTCGGCGAAGACCCAGGTGAAGGGGTGGAACTCGCTCACGTACAGGAGGCCGCCGTCGGCGAGCAATGAGGAGACGACCTGTGCCCACCGGGGCAGGTCGGGCAGCCAGTTGAGCGCTCCGAGCCCGGTGTAGACGATCTCGAAGCGCTCGCCCCCGAGCGCCTCGAGGGCGTCGTAAACGTCGGCGGCGACGAAGCGCCCGTCGAGCCCCGTCTCGGTCGCGAGCGCGTTGGCGGCCTCGACCGCCGGCTCGGAGAAGTCGAGCCCGACCACCGAAGCGCCGCGACGCGCCCAGGAGAGTGTGTCGAGCCCGAAGTGGCATTGGAGATGGACGAGGCGCCGACCGCCGACGTCGCCGACCTCCTCGAGCTCGAACGGCCGCAGCGTGTCGCGGCCGGCCCTGAAGCTCTCGACGTCGTAGAAGCGGCTGGCGGTGTGGAGTGGGACGCGCTCGTCCCACCACGCCCGGTTGACCTGCAGCCGCGGGTCCAGAGGGTCAGCCCTGGACCTGGACCACTGGGAGCTCTGTACCGCCGATCGGCACCGGGGCCGGGGCGGCCGGGGACTCCGCCTGCATCACGGGCAGCTCCTGGGGGGTGGCCGCGATGATCCCGCGCGCCGCGGCGCGGATCGCCTGCGAAGCGGGATGGTCGGGCTGGTCGAGGACCAGCGGCACGCCGGTGTCGGCGTGCTCGCGCAGATCCTCGGCGAGTGGCACCTTGCCGAGCAACGGAACGTCGAGCTCGTCGGCTAGCAGCTGCCCTCCGCCCTCACCGAAGATCGTGAATCTCTGGCCGTCGGGGGTCGTGAAGCCGGACATGTTCTCGATCACGCCGAGCACCTCGAGATCCACCTTCCCCGCCATGTCGGCGGCGCGGCGGGCTACCGATTGGGCGGCCGGCTGCGGTGTCGTGACGACCACCACGCGAGCCTGGGGCAGGAGCTGCGAGAGGGTCATCGAGACGTCGCCGGTGCCGGGCGGCAGATCCAGAAGCAGGTAGTCGACCTCGTCCCACGCGACGTCCTCGAGGAACTGCTGGATCGCCTTGTGGAGCATCGGTCCGCGCCAGACCACCGCCGCGTTGCGCTCGAGGAAGAAGCCGATCGACATCACCTTGATCCCTGCCGGCCCGAGTGGCGGGATGATCTTGCGATCGGCGTTGACGTCGGGGCGCTCGTCGACCCCGAGCATGCGCGGGATCGAGTAGCCGTAGACGTCGCAATCGAGCGCCCCGGTGGACTGTCCCTCGGCCTGAAGCGCCGCTGCGAGGTTGGCCGTCAGCGTCGACTTGCCGACCCCGCCCTTGCCCGAGGCGATGCAGATCACGTTCTTGACCTGGGCCAGCGCGCCCTCGGGCAGGCCCCCCGGGCGGCCGAGCGCCTGCTGGAGGTGGCCCTTCTCCTCGTCGCTGAGCACGTCGAACCCGACTCCGACCTCGGTCACTCCCTCGAGCGCCGCGACGTTGGAGGCGACCGCCTGCTGGAAGTGGGACCGGATCGGGCAGCCGGGCGTGGTCAGGGAGACCACGACCTCGACCTTGCCGTTGTCGCGCACATCGATCGACCGCACCATCCCGAGGTCGACGATCGAGCGCCGCAGCTCGGGATCGATAACGGCGCGGAGCGCATCGGTGATCTGGTCGTTGGTGGGAAGTGCCATCGAGGTCATTGTGGCAAAGCGACCTCCCAAAGACGATCGACCGGCACGAAGGCCGGTCGATCGGGGAGGAGAGGTTGCTGTCTACCCGCGAACGATACGCGTGCGGGCAGCTTCTCCGGGCGCGCCAACCTCTCGAAGGCGGCCCGGGCTAAGCGCTGGTCAGACCAGCTCGGAGACCCGCTCCTGAGCCTTCGACAGAGCGTCCTCGGCCTTGACGCGGTTCTGCCGGACGGTCTTCTCGACCTTGGTCCGATTCTGCTTCACGGTCTTCCCGACTTCACGCCGGCGGGCCCTCAGCTCGCGCTCGACCCGGGTGCGGGTCGAACGGACGCGCTGGGTGGCCTTGCGGCGGGCTTGGCCGCCACGGCGCTCGAACCTGTTGAGCTCGCGGGTGACCTGCGTCCGGAGGCTCTTGAGCTCCCTCTCGCGGGTGGCGGTGCTCGTCCACGGCTCGACGACGTCGTTGACCCGGTCGCGGACCATCAGCGCGGCACCGACGGGAACGTCGACCGCGCGCTCGGCACTCTGCCGGACGGCCTCGACGGGACCCGTCGTCGGCTCAACGGCCTTCGTGGTGGTGGTGGTGGTCCTGGGCTTCGCGGTGCCCGTGCTCTTACTGGCGGTGGTAGCCATCTTGTTTACGGCCCCCTTTGGGGTTGGTTGCTGTCTAAGGTCCTTATTACTAAGGATGTTCAGTGTAGCAAGTACCCGAACACCTGTTTGTAACCCGAGCGCGGCCGCGGTTACGCCGGCTGGCGCGAAACCCTCGTTACCCGTGCCAGCCAGCTTCGCGGACGCTCGAGCTCGTCGAGATCGGGGAGATCCTCGGGAGAGCGCCAAACGAGCCGCAGCGAACCGGCGCCGCCCGCCTCGACGACGCCGTCGCAGAAGGCCTTGCCGAGTGCGTACTGGCGCAGCTTCAGGTCCATCCCGAGCAGCCGGCCGACTGCGTCTCCGAGCCCGCCGCGCCTGGCCCGGCGCTGGTCGAGGCGGCGGCGGAGCTCCGCCAGGCCCGGCGCCAGAGCCGGGCTCGCCGCGTCCATGAGGTGCTCGGCGTGGCCCTCGATCACCGACATCGTCGCCTGGAGGCGATCCAGGGTCGCTCGGGCGCCCGGGTCGGCCAGCGCCCGCGCAAGCCCGCCGCGCATCGCCGCCCGCAGCAGCTCGCGTGGATCTCGAAGCAGCCGGCGGCTGATGTCGAGCAGTCCCTCCGTGCGCAGGCCGGCGACGGCGCCTTCGATCAGCTCGCCGGCAAGCTCGCGTAAGTGCCCGGCGAGCCACGGGACCCGCTCGAACTGAACCACGTGAGCCGTCTCGTGCAATGCCACCCAGGCCAGGAACAGGTCGCGGTCGGCGTCGAGGTCGCGCCGTGCCTTGTCCATGTTCTCGGCCACGAACAGCAGCCTGGCCTGGCGTTCGCGGCTGAAGAGGGCGATGTCGTACTGGGCGAGCACCCGGCGGGCCGCGTAGCCGACCGCGGCGCCGGCCTCGGCCCCGGCGGCGGCGCCCAGCGCTCCTCGCGCAAGCCCACCGAGGGGTCCGGGCAGGTTGAGCTCGACCCCGAGCCGCTCCTCGACCGGCCACGCGGCCTCCGCCAGCATGCAGAGCGCGCCCCGCGCCCAGGACCGTCGATCGACCAGCTCCGCGACGGGCGGATCGGTGACCGCGCCGAGGCCGGCATAGTCGGCCGCGAGCTCGATCGCCTCGCAACAGGCGGCCTCGACCTCGCCGGCGCTGTAGCGGCCACCGTCCGGCGCCCCCGTTCGCCCGATCGGCCCGATGCCACCGATCACCACGCCGGCGGTTCGCTCGGCGACCCTCCAGTCGACCAGCGAAGCTCCGGCGCTCAATCCAGCGCCGCCGGGCTCGCGCGCTGGACATCGAGCAGCGTCCCGAGCATCTCCTCGTCGAGGCCGGCGACGATGTCGTAGCGCGCGTCGAGGCCGAGGTCGGCCTGCTCGAGCGTCAGCGTCCCGAACTTGAGGCAGGCTCCCGCCTCGCGGGCGATCAGCTGCGCGGCGGCGACGTCGACCGACCGCGCCGTACGCCCGCTGAGCATGCCGTCGAGGCGGCCGGCGGCCACGTAGCAGAGGGTGAGCGCGAGCGAGCCGATGCCGCGCACCCGGAAAGCCTTGCCGACCAGCCCCTCGATCAGGGGCAGTATCCGCTGCGGCTTCGTTCCCTCGAGGCCGACGAGCTCGAGACCGTAGCCGGGCCCACGAGCGAGCAGCTGGTCGCCATCGCGCTTCGCTCCGCGGTGGCGCTCGGCGGTGAACTCCTCGGCTGCGCCGAAGTCCCAGACGTACGCGATCTCGACGTCGGCCATCGAGGGCCCGGAGGCGACGGCAACGCTGAGCGCGAACGATGGCAGGGTCCGGCGGGCGTTCAGCGAGCCGTCGATCGGGTCGATCACGACCCGGGTCGTCGAGGAACCGTCGCCGAAGACCACCTCGCCGCGCTCCTCGGAGATCGCGGTGAACGCGGCGCCCGCTCGATGCAGGCTCTCGAGCTCCCCGAAGACGATCTCCTCGGCCTGGCGGTCGATCACGAGGCTGCGGTCGCCGCCCTCGCCGACGCCGTCGTACTCGGTTCGGGCCTCGATCCCCGAGGTGCGCCCGTAAAGCTCCCGCTGGGCGGCGACCATGCGCCGGCAGGCGCCGATCCAGTCGGCCGCGGTCAGCGGCTCAGGGTCTGATCCGACCATCAGACCGGCCATGCTAGACAGTTGTGATCGTGCCCCCGAACGGCCATACGCCGACCGACGGACAGCGCAGAGCCGCCGCCCACGGCGAGGGCCCGCTGCTCGTCCTGGGCCCGGCGGGCAGCGGCCGCTCCGAGGCGCTCGCGCTGCGCCTGGAGGCGCTGGCTTCACGCGGAGTCCGCCCCGAGCGCGTGCTCGTCCTCACCCGTTCGCGGACAGCGAGATCGTGGCTGCGTGAGCGCGCCGAGGCGCTCCTCGATCGCCCCCACGAGGAGCTTTGGATTCACACCTACGTCGGGGCCGCGGAGGCGCTGCTTCGCGACTACTCGACAGAGGCCGGACTGGACCCGTTTTTCACCACCGTCGGCGCCGCCGACCGCCTCGCGATCCTGCTCGACCGCCTCGATGAGCTGCCACTCCGCCGCCACGAGATACGCGGCAACCCGGCCGGCTTGCTCGCCCGACTGCTGCGTCGTATCGACCTGCTCAAGGCGGAGGCGGTTGCACCCGCTGCGCTACGCGAGTGGGCCGTGGCGGACGAGCGCTCGGCGACCAGTGCCGCCGAGCGCGAGATCGCCGAGCGCGAGATCGAGTTCGCCGATCTGTACGCCCGCCACGACCGCATCCTGCGCGAAGCCGGCAGCCTCGACGACGGTGACCTGGTGCTCGAGCTCGGCAAGCTGCTGCGCGACCGAGCTGACGTCGGCGAGGCGGTCAGTGCCCGGTTCACCCATCTGATCGCCGACGAGCTCGAGGACGCCGGAGTCGCCCACCGGCGAGTCATCGACGCGATCGCGACCCACGGCAACCTCGTCTGCGCGTGCGATCCGGAGCAGGCGACGCGACGCTTCCGCAGCGCCGGGGAGGCGACCCTGTCGGCCTTCCGCGCCGCCTATCCGGAGGCGATCGAGCTGGAGCTGGGACCGTCGCTGCGCGAACCGGACGTGGTTCGTTTCTGGCACTGCCAGAACGATCGGGCGCAGGCGCAGGCGGTCGCGCGTGAGGTCGAGCACCTGGTCGCCGCCGGCGAGCTGCGGCCCGAGGCGATCTGCGTGATCGCCGGCTCCGGATGGCGTGAGGGGCGACTGGTGGCTGCCGCGCTCGAGGAGCGCAGCGTGCCCTATCGGTTCGCGGGTGACGCGGCGTTCTTCCAGCGGCCCGAGGTTCGTGACGCGCTGGCCTGGCTGCGGATGCTCGCCGACCCCGGTGACGCGGCGGCGGTCGTGCGCGCCCTCACGAGGCCGCCGGTGGAGCTGCGCTCGGTCGACCTCGCCAAGGTGACGACGATCGCGAGGCGACGCAAGCTCGACATGGTCTCGGCGCTCGAGGCGGCGCTCGAGAGCCCCCAGCTCCCGCCCGAGGCGCGCGACCGGATCAAGGCCTTCCTCAGCCTCCACAAGGCGGCGTCGAACGCGCTCGAGCAGATGCGCGCCGACGTCTTCGTCCGCCGGCTGATCGAACGCGTCGGTCTGCGCCGTCACCGGCTCTTCGCCGCCAGTCCCGAGACGGCCGAGCGCCTGGTCAACCTCTCGCGCCTCGCCGAGCTCGCCGCCGATTGGTCGCGGCGTGAGCCGCGTGGCTCGGTCCGGGACTTCGTCCGCCATCTGAACGCCGTCGCCGAGGCCGGCGAGCTGGGCGGCGACGACTGCGACCGGCCGATCCCCGGAGCCGTCTTGGTCGCGGAGCCCGAGCAGGTCAAGGGACTCGAGTTCGAGCACGTCTACCTGCTCGGTCTCAGAACCGGGGCCGTTGCGGCGCGCCAATGGGAGGACGCTTGGATCCCCGACGAGCTGCTCGCGGATCCGATGCCCGAGCCGGGCGCCGAGCTCACCGCGGCCCGCCGACTGATGCTCGCCCACGTCGCGATTACGCGGGCGCGACAGACGCTCGTCCTCTCGTGGCCGGGCCGGCCCGATGAGGGTAGCGCTGCGCCGTCGCGGATCTACCGGGCGGCGCGAGACCGCTTCGGCGGTGAGGAGGAGCTTCACGAGGAGGAGCTCTTCGGGCCCGCCGAGGGTCTGCACTCCACCTATCGGATGCTCCGCGACGAGGTGCTCGAAGCTTCCTGGCGGGCGGGCTCGGCGCTGTCGGAGATGCGGCTCGACACCGCCGCCGACGTCAACTCGGCGGTCGCCCGCTACCTCGAGCTGGTCAAGCTGGCCGCGCTGATCCAGAGACCGGGCTCCGAGCAGGCGCCGGATGTGCTGGCGGCGATCAACGAGCTGCTCGGGCGAGTCGCCTCGCCGGAGCAGCGGATGGAGATGGAGGCGTCGTCGTTCGACCGGTACGTGCTCGGCGAGGAGCGCGAGCGGAAGGCACGCCGCGACCAGGTGGCGTCGCGACGCGAGCCCTCGCTGGAGCAGTTCCTGCCTCGCCGCAAGGGCGGCCTCGGCCTGTCGGCCTCGGACATCGACCTCTATCGCATCTGCCCGCTCAAGTACAAGTTCGCCCGCGTCTTCGCGATCCCGCAAGAGCCGACGATCAACCAGCGTTTCGGCATCCTCATCCACCAGGTGCTGGAGCGTTTCCACGCCGAGGAGATGCGAGCCGGCGGCGCCGACGACGAGCCGTTGACGGCCGCACCGGGGAGCATCGACCGGCTGCTCGGCCTGTTCGAGGCCGGCTGGCGGCGCCAGGGCTTCGGATCCTCCGACGACGAGCTTCAGTACCGCGACCGCGCCGTCGCGGCGCTCGCCCGCTACCAGGAGCGCCACTCGCGCTCGGACTCCGAGCCCGTCTGGCTCGAGCGCAACTTCTCGTTCGCGATCGGCCCGCATCAGCTTCGGGGTCGCGTCGATCGCGTCGATCGCCTGCCCGGACGGCGGCTACGAGCTGATCGACTACAAGACCGGCGACCCCGGCTCGGGCCCGAAGCTCGCCGGCGACGTCCAGATCGCCCTCTACCGGCTCGGCGCCCGCGAGGCCTGGGAGATCGACGCCGGGTCGGGCAGCTACTGGTACGTGCTCGCCGACGAGCGGGTCCGGGTGCCGGCCCAGCCCGACGACGCCGAGCGGGTCGAGCGCACCGTGCTCGAGGTCGCCGCCGGCATCGAGGACCAGGACTTCGAGCCGCGCCCCTCGCACGAGATCTGCTCCTGGTGCGACTACCGGCTGATCTGCCCGCGCGAGCGAAGCGTGAGCGACCGGCGGCCTCGGCGCCGTCCGTGTTGATCTATGAGTACTGAACCACCTTGAGGGTGTGTGGTCAATTGAGCTACCACTCGACGATCGGGCGCACCTCGATCGCGCCGCCCTGGCGGGCGGCCGGGATCCTCGCGGCCAGCTCGATCGCAGCGTCGAGGTGGTCGGCCTCGAACAGGAGATCAGCCGCCGACCGCCTCCTTGGTCTCGGCGAACGGGCCGTCGGTGATCAGCGTCTCGCCGTCCTGCACACGCACAGTGGTTGCCGCCTCGGGGGGCTGTAGCTGGAGGCCGGGGCTGACGCCGGGGGTCTCCTTGATCGCCTGGTACGCGCCGTAGATCGCCTTCTGCTCGTCCTCCGGGAGGCTCTCGAACTCGCCTATCGCGGGGCCCTGATGGATCAGCATCATGTACTTCATCGCTTCCTCCTTCACGGAATCGTCGCCTATAAGACGAACGGGGAGCGCCTAAATCGACAGCTCCGTGGGCGATCTGCGCAGTTCGTGAGCTCGACGCGCCCCCATTGGAGAAGGCACTTCGCCGGAGTCATTCCTCGGGTTCGGATCGCTGGCGCAGGAACCGCTGGAAGTCGCGCGCGATCGTGTCGCCAGAAGGCATTTCGCCCGTGTCGATCTCGCTGCCCGCCTCCTGCTCGGATTCCAGCCGCCGGACCAGCTCTTCGATCTCGGGGTTCGAGGAGACGGCTCGGTCGACCTGGGTCTCGAAGCGCTCCATCGCGTCCTCGAGCTCGGAGGCCTCGATCGCAACCCCGGTGAAGGCTTCGAGTCGCCGCAGCAACGCCAGCGCCGCCTTCGGGTTCGGCACCGCCGCGACGTAGTGGGGCACGGCGGCCCAGAGGCTGGCCGAGGTCAGGTCACGACGCCTGCAGGCGTCGTGGATGATCCCCACGATTCCCGTCGGGCCCTCGTAGTTCGAGCGGCTGAGGCCGAGCCGGTCGACCAGCTCCGGATCGGAGGCGAGGCCGGTGATCGGCACCGGGCGGCTGTGGGGGATGTCGGCGAGCAGCGCGCCGAGCGTGACCACCATCTCGACCTCGAGCCGCTCGGCGACCTCGAGCACCGCGTCGGCGAAGGTCCGCCAGCTGGTGTTCGGCTCGATCCCCGAGATCAGCACCAGGTCGCGCTCGGCGCTCGGCGCCCGGGCCGCGAAGACCGTGTTCGCGGGCCAGTCGACCTCGCGCGTCTGGCCCTCCGCAGAGGCGGATCGTCGGCCGGGTGACCTGGAAGTCGTAGAAGTCCTCTGGATCGAGCTCGGCGATCCTCTCGGCGTCGAGCGAGCCGGCGACGCCTCGAGCGCCGTGGTCGCCGCTCCGGCCGCGTCGTTCCAGCCCGCGAAGGCCGCGACGAGGACCGGCGAGCGAAGCGCCGGCGGATCGCCGTCCCACGTCAGTGCCTCCACGACGTCGAGACTACAGCCACGCCGCCGCTCGCCGAGGCTCTGATCCGGTCCGACCCCGGGGTCAAGATCGCGGGCTGTGGAAGCCGCGCTCGCCCAGGTCCACCCCGAGGTCGCCGAACTGCGTCCCGGTCAGCGCTTCGAGGGCCGCTACGCGTGCTTGACCAAGGAGAGGCTGACCGCGCGCAACGGAGGCTCCTATCTCTCGCTACGGCTCCGTGATCGCAGCGGCACGATCGGCGCTCGCGTGTTCCGCGATGCCGACCGGATCGGGCTCCGGTTCGAGGTCGGCGAGGCGCTCGTCGTTCGCGGCAAGGTCGATCGCTACCGCGGCGAGCTCGTGGCCGAGCTCGACGATGCCCGCCCGCTCGACCCCGGCAGCTTCGACCCCGGCGAGTTCCTGCCCACCGCCTACCGGTCTGCCGACGAGCTGGCCGGCTTCCTCGAGCACCTGGTGCGCGAGGTCCACGATCCCGGTCTGCGGCAGGTGGCCGAGTCGGTGGTGATCGCGAGCCCGTTGGCCGAGGACTTCCGCCGCGCTCCAGCGACCCGGGCGAGCCACCATGCCTACCTCGGGGGACTGCTCGAGCACACGGTCGCGGTCGGCACCCTCGTCGGCGAGCTCTGCCAGCTGCACCCGCGGCTCGACTCGGACCTGCTGATGGCTGCGGCGATCGTGCACGACGCCGGTCGGGCGCGGGAGTTCACCTACGGGGCTGACTTCGGGATCAGCGAGGAGGGCCGGCTGCTCGGCCACCTGGCGATCGGAGCGGAGATCGTCGGCGGGGCGGCCGCCGGGCTGCCCGCGGAGCGGCGGCTGGAGTTGCTGCACTGCGTCCTCGCCCATCACGGCCCCGACGCGGGCCCTGCCGGTGGGCGATCCGGTGCCCGGGGGTTCGCTTCGGCGGAGGCGCTCGCCCTCTATCGCCTCAACGCCCTCGACGCGTCGGTCAAGGGTTTCCTGGAGCGCTGACCAGGGCTCTGCGCGCGAGCTGCGCGGCGATCAGCAAGAGCAGGATCGCGAAGCCGACCTCGAGCGTTCGCTGCGAGACCGCGTTCGACAGCACCACGCCTGCCAGGACGCCAAGGGGCGACAGGGCGCCGACGAGCAACCCGTCGCGCACGCGAACGTTGCCGTAGCTGTTCTGGCGCCAGGCGCCGACGATCGCGACGGGCACGATCGCGACCAGGGAGGTCGCCTCGGCGCGGATCTGCGGCTCGTCGAGGAAGATCGCCAGCGCCGGCACGAACAGGATTCCGCCGCCGACGCCCAGCAGCCCGCCGACCGTGCCACCGGCGAACCCGAGCGCCGCTGCCGCCACGTACTCCATCAGCCGATCAGGAACTCGATCGCCGACCGCTCCCAGCAGGACCGCGAACATGAGCGAGATCGAAGCGCTCCGGGATGCGCTGCTGAAGCGCCGCGCCGGCGAGCACACCACCGATCGCCGGGACGCCCACCAGCAGCCCCTTGAGCAGGTCGACGTTGCCGTAGAGGCCCTGGCCGAGGGCCGCGAGGACGCCGATGACGACGATCGCGAGCATGCTCGTCCCGGTCGCCTCGCGCTCGCCGTAGGCAAACCAGAAGATCAGCAGGGGAACGATCACGGTTCCGCCTCCGACCCCGAACAGGCCGCTGAACGCTCCTGCGGCTGTCGCGGTCGCGGCCAGCTTCAGGATCCGATCGCGGGGCATCGCGGCGATACTAGATCCGCCGATGGGCGACCCCGATGCAACCCTCGAGCCGCTGCGGGCCAACCCCGGCCACGGCGCGCTCCTCTGCGACATCGACGGTACGCTGGCGCCGATCGTCGACGATCCGTCGGCCGCCGCAGTTCCGGCCGAGACCCGGGAGCTGTTGCGAGACCTCGCGCTGCGCTATCGACTCGTCGCCTGCATCAGCGGCCGGCGAGCGAGCGAGGCCCGGCAGATGGTCGGGCTCGGGGAGCTCACCTACGCGGGGAACCACGGGCTCGAGTTGCTCGGGCCGGGCGAGGTCGAGCCGCGGCTCGACCCGGCTCTCGGCGATCGTGGTGGGGCTGCAGCCGGCTTCGCCGCGCGACTCGATTGGGGTCGACTCTCGACTCTCGGCCTGCGGCTCGAGGACAAGGGCCCGATCCAGGCCATCCACTGGCGTCGTGCCACGGATGCCGTTGCGGCCGAGCAGCGCGCCCGAGCGGTCGGCGAGCTCGCCTCCCGCGAGGGGCTCGTCGCGCACTTCGGCCGCAAGGTGCTGGAGCTGCGGCCGCTCGCCGAGGTCCACAAGGGAACCGCGACGCGACGGCTGCTCGAGGCCGCCGGCGTCAGCCGGGCGCTGTTCGGCGGCGACGACGCGACCGATCGCGACGCCTTCGCCGCGCTGCGTTACCTCGAGCGTGCCGGCACGCTCGAGGGTGCCGTGTGCGTGGCCGTCGCGTCGACGGAAGGGCCCGAGGAGATTCAGCGAGAGGCGGACCTCGTCGTCTCGGGGGTGGACGGATTTCTCGACCTGCTGCGGCTCCTCTGATGTTCTTCTGCGACCTGCTGCGAAGCGCGGTCCTGCTCGTCGCCGGGGTGGCGACGGCGCTCGGGGTGGTGAGCGTCGTGGTCGCGAACCGGGAAGCCGACACCTTCGCGCTCGCGGTCGCCGCCGTCTGGTGGACGGGCGCCGCGGCGATCGGGATCTGGTTCGGGCGCCCCGCTCGGGTCTCGCGAGGCGACCGCCCGCGTGCTCGCGGGCGCGCGAACCGCCACCAGCCTGCCGGCGGAGAGCCCGGGACGGATCGCCTTCGGGCGCCTGTGGCCGATCGGCCTGTTCGCGCTCGTGGTCGGCGGCGCAGGCTGGGTCTGGCCGCAGGTCGCCGCGATCGGCGCCGGGTACGCGATCCTCGTCGCGCTCGCGTGGCGCGGCCGTGAGCGGCGCTGTCGCGGCGATCGAGGAGCGCGACGGCGTGCGCTTCTACGTCGAGCCCTCGTCGTCGTTCGAGCCGCTGCGGCTGATCCGCACGCCGGGCCTGTATCGCGACCGCGCCCCGTCGGCGAAGCCGCCGCCCGCCACCTCCGGCCGGAACCGTCTAGACCGACGGGCGCGAGTCGCGCCAGCGCCGGCTCGGCGAACCGTCCGAGCGTCGCGGGCGCGCCGCGGCGTCGCGAGAACGCATACCAGCCGCCGGCCGCGGCGACCAGCGCCGCAACGCCCGCGAGCACCAGCCCGGCCCGGGGGCCGGCGACCTCGGCGAGCCAGCCGACGATCGGCCCGCCGATCGGGGTCGAGCCGATGAAGACGACCGAGTAGATCGCCATCACGCGGCCCCGCATCGTCGGGCTCGCGCCGAGCTGGAGAGTCGAGTTGACGCCGGCGGCGAAGGTGACGCTGACCGCACCCAGCGGGATGAAGGCGGCGAGCGCCAGCGGCAGCGAGGGAGCCACGGCCGCGAGCAGCGCGGCGGCTCCGAACCCGGCGGCCGCTGTGACCAGCATCCGCTCACTGACCCGGCCGCGGGCGCCGGTGGCGAGCGCCCCGGCGACGAGCTCCGACGCCCATCGCCACGGCAAGCGCTGTATAGGCGGCCACCCCGCCCTCGAAGGTGAAGCGGCCCAGCAACGGCAGCAGCACGGGGAAGTTGAACGCCAGTGTGCCGACCAGTGCCATCATCGCCAGCGGGATCAGCAGCCCGGGCTCGCCACGCAGATACCGGATAGCGGCCCCGACGCCAGCGCGATCGGGCCTCGGTGGGTCGGCGAGCCGGGTCGGATCCATCCCGCGCAGGGCGAAGATCATCACCACGAAGGTGGCCGCGTTGAGCAGGAAGCAGGGCGCGACGCCGACGGTCACGATCAGCAGCCCGGCGCCGGCAGGGCCGAGGATCCGGGCTGAATGGATGAGCACGGCGTTGAGGCCGACCGCGCTCACGACCCGGTCGGCGCCGACCATCTCGATGACGAAGCTCTGGCGGGTGGGGTGGTCGACCGCGGTCACTGCGCCGCGCGCGAACACGAGCGCAAACACCATCCACGGCTCGACCGCGCCCGAGGCGGTCAGCCCCCAGAGCGCCAGCGCCGGAACCACCATCGTCGCCTGGGTGACGACCAGCAGCTTGCGCTTCGGCCAGCGGTCGGCGAGCACCCCGCCCCAGGCACCGAGCAGCAGCAGCGGCAGGAACTGCAGCGCCGAGGTCACGCCGACCGCGACCCCGCTTCCGGTGAGCTCGAGGATCAGCCACATCTCGGCCACCATCTGCATCCAGTTTCCGCTCAGCGAAACGATCTGACCGGCGAAGTACCGGCGGTAGTTGGGGATCTCGAGGGAGGTGAACGACCGGCGCAGGGCGGCGCTCACGTGCGCCTCTCGTCGTCGAGCAGCCGCTCGAGGATCTCGGCGGCGCGCTCGAGCGTCGCAACCTGATCCGGATCGAGGTGGCGAAGGCGCTTGGCGAGGAAGGCGTTCTTGCGCGTGCGCAGGCGGCGCAGCAGGGCGCCACCCGACGTGGTCGTCGCGACCAGGCAGGCGCGCCCGTCGGAGGGATCGGCGGTCCGGGTGACGAGCCCGAGCTGCTCGAGCTTGGCAACGATCCGGGTGGCGGTCGGGCGCTTGACGTGCTCGCGCGCGGCCAGCTCGCTCGGCGTCAGCGGGCCGTGGAGGTCGACCGTCGCCAGGGCGGCCGTCAGGGTGGGGCTGAGCTCGCCCTGTCCCTCCGCCTCGAGCCCCTCCTGTCGCAGCCGGCGCGCGGTGCGCGTGACCGCCAGCCGCAGATGAGCGGCGACCTCGGCGACTGGGTAGGTACTTAGCATTGCTAATTAGTCTAGCGAACGTACCCTGCCGAGGATGTTGCGGCGGTTGGCTAGGCCATGCGGCCCCGGAGCTTGAGCAGCTCGCGCCAGCTCCGCGTGTTCGCCACGTCGCGCTTCGTCAACCATCCCCGGCGCGCCGTTGCGATCCCGTACCGCATGTTCGAGAGCGTGTCGACTCCGTGTGCATCGGTGTTGACGCAGATCCGCACCCCGGCCGCGGCGGCGAGGCGGGCGTGACGCTCTGAGAGGTCGCGCCGGTTCGGGTTGCCGTTGATCTCGAGCATGGTCTTGGTCGCGGTCGCGGCCTCGGCGACGGCCTCGACGTCGATGTCGTAGGGCTCGCGCTTGCCGATCAGCCGCCCGTGAGGTGTCCGATGCAGTCGACCTGCGGGTTCTCGATCGCAGCGATCACCCGCTCGGTCATCCGCTTGCCGCGAGATCCGAAACGAGGTGTGGACGCTGGCGATCACCCAGTCGAGCGCGCTCGAGCACCTCCGTCCTCGTAGTCGAGCGAGCCGTCGGGCATGATGTTGACCTCCGAGCCGGCGAGCAGGCGGAAGCGCCGCTTCGAGGCCGGCGTTCCACGCCGCAACCTCGTCGATCCGCCGGCGCAGCGCGTCGGCGGTGACGTGGTCGCCGAACCCGTGGCTGGCGGAGTGGTCGGTGACCGCCAGGTAGGTGTAGCCGCGGGCGCGCGCCGCCTCCGCCATCTCCTCGAGCGAGTTGCGCCCGTCCGAGAGCGTCGTGTGGCAATGCAGGTCGCCGCGGATGTCACCGATCTCGACCAGCTCGGGCAGCTCTCCGCTCGGCCGCCGCGGCGATCTCGCCGCTGCCTTCGCGCAGCTCGGGCTCGATGTAGGCGAGGCCGAGCGCGCTCGTAGACCTCGCGCCTCGGTGGCGTAGCGCGCCACCTCGCCCGTCTCCTCGTCGGTGATCCCGTGCTCGGAGACCGAGAGCCCGTCCCTGAGCGCCCGTTCGCGCAGCTCGACGTTGTGCTTGGCCGAGCCGGTGAAGTGCTGGAGCAGGTTGCCGTAGGCGTCGGGCTCGACGATCCGCAGGTCGACGGAGATCCCGTTGTGGGTCGTGATCCGGGTACCCGAGGCGCCCGGCCGACCCCGCCTGCGCCGACGAGCTCGTGCTCGGTCGAGCGCGACCGCGAGCGCCTCCGGGTCGCGGCGCGGTGGCGATCAGGTCGATGTCCTTGCAGGTCTCGGCCATGCGTCGCGCCGAGCCGGCGACCGCGACCGCGTCGCTCGCCGGGTGGTCGCGCAGCGCCGCTGCCAGCTCCTCGGCGATCGGTAGCACCTCGGACAGCAGCAGGCGCTCGGCAGGTCCCTCCTCGCCGAGCCGCTCGAGCGCCTCGATCACGTTCTCCTCGACCTTCGGCCCGAGGCCCTTGAGTGCGCGGATCCGCTGGTGATCGGCCGCATCGCGGAGGTCGTCGAGGCTGGCGACTCCGAGCTCGTCGTGAAGCCGGCGAACCGTCTTCGCGCCGAGCCCCGGGATCCTGGTGACCTCGATCAGCGACGGCGGGAACTTCGCCTTCAGCTTGGTCGCCGAGGGGATCTCGCCGGTTTCCACCAGGGCGACGATCTTCGTCTGCAGGGTCTCGCCGATGCCGGGCAGCTCGGTCGCCTTGCCCGCCAGTGCCAGCTCCTCGACCGACACCGGGCTCTGGCGGATCACCCGCGCGGCCTCCTTGTAGGCGAGCACGCGGTAGCGGATCGCACCGTCGAGCTCGTAGAGCGTCGCGAGCTCGGACATCGCGGCGGCGATCTCGGCGTTGCGCATCGGCACCCTGCGGACTCTAGATTGCGCGCGTGCCGCCCAACCCGCGTGTCTGGCTCGTGCTGCCCACCTACGACGAGGCCGAGAACCTCGAGGCGATCGTCGACCGCCGTCCGCGAGCGGCTGCCCGCCGGACCGCCGGGTGCTGATCGTCGACGACAACTCGCCCGACGGCACCGGCGAGATCGCCGATCGGCTGGCTGCGTCCGACCGCGGATGTCGCGGTGCTCCACCGGCCTGCCAAGCAGGGCTCGGGCCCCGCCTACGTCGCGGGATTTCGCCGCGCGCTCGACGGCGGAGCGGAGCTGATCGCCCAGATGGACGCCGACTTCTCACACGATCCCGCCGACCTCCCGCGGCTGCTCGATGCCGCGCAGGAGGCGCGACCTGGTGCTCGGCTCGCGCTACGTCGAGGGCGGCGGGGTGGCCGATTGGGGACCGATCCGGCGCCTGATCAGCCGCGGGGGGTCGGCCTATGCACGCCGCGTGCTCGGGGTTCCGGTTCGCGACCTGACCGGTGGCTTCAAGGTCTTTCGGCGCGCCGCGCTCGAGGCGATCGAGCTCGAGACGATCGCCTCGCATGGCTACGCGTTTCAGGTCGAGACGACCTACCGGGCGATCAGCGCGGGCCTTCCCGTGGTCGAGGTGCCGATCGTGTTTCGCGATCGGCGCGTCGGCGAGTCGAAGATGACGGGCTCGATCGTCGGCGAGGCGGCGCTGCGTGTTCCGATGATGAGACGGACCCGACGCCCGTAGACCGCAGGCTATACTTTCTGAAGTACCAGGTCGGCCGCAGTCCGACAGCAACTATCGCCGTAACCCGCGGGTTAGGAGATCCAAGTGACAGGCAAGCTCCCCGACGTGACCGACGCGAACTTCCAGGCCGATGTGCTCGAATCGGACACCCCGGTGCTGGTCGATTTCTGGGCCCCATGGTGCGGCCCGTGCCGCGTCGTACACCCGATTCTCGAGGAGATGCTGGCCGAGCGCGACGGCGAACTGCGGGTCGTAAGCCTCAACGTCGACGACAACCAGCAGACCGCCGCCCGCTACGAGGTGCTCTCGATCCCCACCCTGATCCTGTTCCGCGACGGCGCCGAGACCAAGCGGATCGTGGGCGCCCTGCCGAAGCGCCGCCTCGAGGCCGAGCTCGAGCCGGCGCTGGTTTCCTCATGAGCCGCCTCCGTCTCGTCACAGCGACCGCTTTGGTCACCGCCCTGGCGCTGGTGGCGCTCGGCGGAGTTGCCGGCGCTCGCGGATCGACGACGATCAAGGTCGGCGACGATTTCTTCTCGCCGGCGGAGAAGACCGTCTCCTCCGGTACCAAGGTCAAGTTCAACTGGATCGGCGAGGACAAGCACAACGTGGTCAAGAAGAAGGGCCCCGGCGGCGGTTTCGGCTCCGGTTCGACCGACGCCCCCGGCGTCAACTTCAGCAAGAAGTTCAAGAAGCGGGGCACCTACAAGATCATCTGCACGATCCACGACAAGATGAAGATGAAGCTGAAGGTCCAGTGACCTTCGCTGATCGCGGCGCTCGGGCCGGCTAGCTCACTCGCTCCACCACCACGACCAACTCGCGACCCTCGATCGCGGCGGTCGCGTCCGAGCCGGCGCCCTCGTAGGTGACATCGGTGGCAAGCGTCTCGCCGGCGATGTAGTCCTGGTGCGCGCGGGCGGCTTCGAGCAGCAGCGGATCGCCTCCGAGCACCAGGCCGATCCGGTCCGAGACGTCGAGACCGGCCTGCTTGCGGGCGTTCTGGACGGCGTGGACGATCTCGCGCGCCAGGCCCTCCCGGCGGAGCTCGTCGTCGAGCTCGAGCTGCAAGGCGACGGCGCGGCCCGCTTCGGCCTCGACCTCGTAGCCGTCGAGTGGCTGCATGACGAGGGCCATGTCGTCGGGCTCGAGCGTGTGGTCGCGTCCTGCGAGGTTGATCCCGATCGTGCGCTCGCCGCGGATCGCCTCCGCGGCGTGCTCCGGATCGAGCGCCTCGACCGCCGCCGCCGCCCCTGGCATCAGCTTGCCGAACCTGGGGCCGAGGGTGCGGTAGTTGGGCTTGACCTGGTGGGTTACGAGCTCGCGCTGATCGGTGACGAAGTCGAGCTCCTTGACATTGAGCTCGTCGCCGACGAGCTCGCGCAGGCGCTCGATCTCGGCGCGCTCGGCGTCGGTGGCGACGATCACCGCCCGACGCAGGGGCTGGCGGTTCTTCACCTTCGCTTGGGCGCGCGCCGCGCGCCCAAGCTCGATCGCCCGCATCGCCGCCGCGACTCCGGCCTCGAGCTCTTCGATCCTCGAGCTGCGGCTGAACCTCCGGGAAGTCACGAAGGTGGACTGAGTCGTCCGAATCGCCGATACCGGCGGCGAGATTCGTGTAGATCTCGTCGGCGACGAACGGGGTGAAGGGGGCGACCAGCTTCGCGACCTCCAGCAGGCAATGGCGGAGGGTGGCGAAGGCGCCCCGATCACCGTCCCAGAAGCGCCGCCGCGAGAGCCGGACGTACCAGTTCGACAGCTCCTCGACGTAGGCGGCGATCGCGCGGCCGGCGGTCGTGCAGTCGTACGCGTCCATCCTCTCGGTCACCTCTCGGATGGTGGCCTGGAGCCTCGACAGGGCCCAGCGGTCGAGAACGACACCTGCCGGCTGCCCGGCTGCGCCTCCGCTGCCGTCGGCGTTCGCGGCAGGATGGCTTGTGCTCAGGTCGTCCGGCTCGATCCCCTCGGCGTTCGCGTACAGGACCCAGAACGAGTACGTGTTCCAGAGCGTGAGCATGAACTGGCGAACCGATTCGCCGACCGCATCGGCGGAGAAGCGGTAGCCGGCCCAGGGCTGCTGTGAGCTGAGGTAGTACCAGCGCAGGGCGTCGGCACCGTGCACGTCGAGCACCTCCCAGGGATCGACCACGTTGCCGCGGCTCTTCGACATCTTCTGGCCCTCGGGGTCGAGGATGAGGCCGAGGCAGACGCAGTTGCGATAGCTCGCCTGGTCGAAGACCAGGGTCGAGATCGCGAGCAGCGAGTAGAACCAGCCCCGGGTCTGATCCTGCGCTTCGCAGATGTAGTCGGCCGGGAACCGCTGCGGCGAACTGCTCGCGGCCCTCGAACGGATGGTGAAACTGCGCGAACGGCATCGCGCCCGAGTCGTACCAGGTGTCGATCACCTCCTCGACCCGGCGCATCTCTCCGCCGCAGGCGTGGCAGGCGAGCTTGACATCGTCGATGTAGGGGCGGTGCAAGTCGTCCGGCAACTCGCCGCCGCGCTCGCGCAGGTCGGCGAGCGAGCCGGCGCAGAAGCGCGCCTCGCAGGCGGCGGAGTCGCATTCCCAGATCGGCAGAGGAGTGCCCCAGTAGCGCTCGCGCGACAGCGCCCAGTCGACGTTGCCCTCCAGCCACTTTCCGAACCGCCCGTGCTTGACGTGCTCGGGATGCCAGCCGATCCGTTCGTTTTCAGCCAGCATCCGGTCGCGAACGTCGGTGGTGCGGACGTACCAACTCGATTTCGCGTAGTACAGCAGCGCCGTTCCGCACCGCCAGCAGTGGGGGTATGAGTGCTCGTAGATCTCGGACCGCAGTAGTCGCCCGTTTGTCCGCAGCACTTCGACGATCGCGGGGTCGGCGTCCTTGACGAAGCGGCCGGCGAAGTCGGCGACCCGCTCGTCGAAGGTGCCGTCGGCGCGAACCGGATTCTGGAGCGTGATCTCGTACCGCTCGCCAAGCCGGAAGTCGTCCTCGCCGAAGGCGATCGCGGTGTGCACGATGCCGGTGCCCTCATCGGTGGTGACGAAGTCGCCCTCGAGCACGGTGTGGCCGTTGGGCCCGTAGTCGGAGATGTAGGTGAACGGGGGCTCGTAGCGGGTGCCGGCCAGCGCCGCGCCCGGGAACTGGGCGAGGATCTCCGCCCCCTCTCCGAGGACGCGCTCGATCAGGTCGCGCGCGAGGATCAACACCTCGTCGCCGACGCGAACGCGGGCGTACTCGATCTCGCGCCCGACCGCGAGCGCCGCGTTCGAGATCAAGGTCCACGGCGTCGTCGTCCAGGCGAGCAGGGAATCGCCGACCTCGATTGGTGCGGACCCCGCCGTCGGAGCCGAACCGGAGGAGGCGGAGGGCAGTTGCATGACGGGGAAGCGGACGTAGACGGAGGGGTCCTCGACGTCCTCGTAGCCGAGCGCGACCTCGTGTGAGGAGAGCGTGGTGCCGCAGCGTGGGCAGTAGGGGACGACCTTGTTGCCCTCGTAGAGGCGGCCCTGGTCCCAGATCTGGCGCAGCGACCACCAGACGGACTCGATGTAGTCGTTCTCGAGCGTCACGTATGGGTCGCCGAGGTCGATCCAGAACCCGATCCGCTCGGTGAGCCGATTCCAATCCTCGACGTAGCGGAACACCGACTCACGGCATCGGGCGTTGAACTCCGCGATCCCGTACTCCTCGATCTCGGCCTTCGAGGAGATCCCCAGCTCCTTTTCGACCTCGAGCTCTACCGGAAGCCCGTGGCAGTCCCAGCCGGCCTTGCGCGGCACGTAGCTGCCTCGCATCGCCTGGTAGCGCGGGTAGACGTCCTTGAACACGCGCGAGAGGACGTGATGGGAGCCCGGCTTGCCATTCGCCGTCGGCGGCCCCTCGTAGAAGCTCCAGATCGGCGCGTCCGCGTCGCGTCGCTGCGCCAGCTGGCGCTCGAAGACATCGCGCTCGCGCCAGCGCTCCAGCACTCGCCGCTCCAGCTCGGGGAACGACTGCTTCGGGTCAACCGGTCGGAATCCGCTCACGGGCGGATGATTCTGCCAGTTGGACGGCGGACGCCAGACGATTGATCTCGCGGCGTGCGCCGTGGCCGTTGATCCGTATCAGCCCTCGTCGAGAAGCCAGGCGCGGATCTCGTCGCCGTGCTCGTCGAGGCGCGGCGGGCGGCGCCGGGTCTCGGCCGGGGTGCCGCGGAGGCCGAGCGGCGAGGCGACGGTGCGAACCCCGTCGAACTCGTCGACCGGCTCGAGGCCGAGCCCAGCCGCGAGCTCGAACGCGCCGGCGACGTCGTTGACCGGACCCGCCGGCACCCCGGCCTCGCGCAGCCGCTCGACCCAATCCGCCACCGGCGCGGTCGCTAGCCGCTCCTCGATCAGCGCCCGCAGCCGGCCGCGATTGACCACCCGGTCGCGATTGGCGGCGAACCGCTCGTCGATCCCCAGCTCGGGTATCCCGAGCGTCTCGGCGAGAGCCGCGAACTGGCGATCGTTGCCGGCGCAGATCATCAGCGGCCCGTCCATTGCGGCGTAGGTCGCGAACGGCTCGATGCTCGGGTGTACGTTGCCGAGTCGTTGCGGGACGGCGCCGGCGTTGAGGTACCCGGACGCCTGGTTGACGAGCGCGGCGAGCGCGCTGGAGAGAAGATCGACTTCGATCCGTTGTCCCTCGCCTGTGCGCTCCCGGGAGGCGAGTGCGGCGAGGATCGCCACCGTTGCGCCCTGGCCGGCGATCACGTCGACGAGCGCGACCCCGACCTTCGAGGCCTCTCCCGCCGCGGGCCCGGTGATCGACATCAGCCCGGAGAGGGCCTGGACGAGCGGGTCGTAGCCCGGCAGCGCGCCCCCCGCACCGGCGCCGAAGCCGGTGATCGAGCAGTGAATCAAACGCGGGTTGCGCTGGCGCAGCTTTTCGGGGGCGAGGCCGAAGCGCTCCAGCGTGCCGGGCTTGAAGTTGTCGATCACCACGTCGGCGCGGCGGGCGAGCTCCGCGCGCGAGTGCCGCGTCGCCGGCCTCGCCGAGGTCGAGCGCGATCGAGCGCTTGTTGCGGTTGACGGCGAAGAAGTAGGTCGCCTCGCCGCCGCTGGACTCGGGCGGCATCCAAGTCCTGGTCTCGTCGCCGGCGGGGGCCTCGACCTTGACCACCTCGGCGCCGAGGTCGCCGAGGGTCATCGCCGCCAGCGGCCCGGCGAGCACCCGGGTGAAGTCGGCCACGAGGAGCCCATCGAGCGGTGCTGACGTGGTCATGGTCGAGCAGCGTATTCGTGGTCCCTACAGTTCGTGCGGTGAGGATCGCTCTGACCCTGGCGGGGGCGCTCTCGGTGCTGGTCGGCGTGGTGTCCGGATGCGGCTCCGACGAGCCCCCGCAGACGCCTGTGGCGTGCCTGGGTCCGCCTTCGGCCTACCTCTCTGCGCTCGAGGCTGTGCCCGGGGAGGTGCTGCTGGAGGGCACGACCCCGATCGGCGCCTGTCTGGTCGACGAGCAGCCCTCGGGATCGCTGCAGTCCGTTGGCCAGGCGATGATCGGTGCCGCGACCGAGCTCAACGCGCAGATCCGCCGGCACCCCGATCCCGAGACCGTCACCCGACTCGGCTATCTCGTCGGCGCCGTCCAGGAGGCCGCGGCGGGCACCGGCGGCGTCCATGCCGACCTGGTGCTGCGACTCGACGCGGCGGCCCGCTTCACGGGCGAGCGGGGACGGCCGTTCTCCGCCGCGTTCGAGCGCGCCTTCGGTGAGGGCTACTCCGCCGGACAGGCCGGCGGCTGATTCCTAGAACCGGCGCCCGGAGGTGCGCTCGCCGCGAACCGAGAGCTTGCGGGTGCGAGCGGTGCGCTGCCGTCGCCGGACGGCGGCCCGGTGGGCGTCGAGGTACAGAACCGTGAGCATGGGGTTCATCGCGATCTCCTCTGGGTAACCAGCGTTCGTAGTTCGATAGTTATAGCATAACCGCTGTTGTTATGATGCCGGTTATGGAGAAGGATCAGACGGCACCGGGGAGACTCGAGCTGGTTCGCGCCTTCGTCAACACGCTCGACGTCGAGCACGCTGCCGACGAGCTCTCGACCGGCGTCCGCGCCTCCGCCTGGCTCGCCGGCAACGATCTGCCCGGCGGCGAGCGCGGGCTCGACGATGGCGACCTGGCGCGGCTGGTCGCCGTTCGGGAGGCGCTGCGCGAGCTCCTGCTCGCCAACAACTCGGGTGAGAAGCCGCCTCGCGCCGCGCTCGCGGCCCTGAACGAGCAGTCGACGGAGGCCGCGATCGGCCTGCGCTTCTCGACCTCCGGCGCCGACCTCGTCACCCGCTGCGACGGGGTCGACTCGGCGATCGCCCAGCTGCTGGCGATCGTCCACGAGTCGATGCGCGACGGCACCTGGCGCCGGCTCAAGGCCTGTCCCGCCGACGACTGCCTGTGGGGCTTCTACGACCACTCGCGCAATCGCTCCGGTACCTGGTGCGTCATGGGGGAATGCGGAAATCGCGCCAAGGCGCGCACCTTCCGGGAACGTCACCGCACCGATGCGGGGCGGTAGCCTGCTCGAGATGACCACCGAGACCAATCTCTGGGGTGGCGAGACCGACAAGGCCGTCGCCAACTTCCCCGTTTCCGGCACCCCGATTCCGCCCCCGGTCGTTCACTGGCTCGGCCGTCTGAAGGCCGCCGCCGCCCGGGTCAACGCCGAGCTCGGCAAGCTCGATCCCGAGACCGCGAAGCGGATCGCCGAAGCGGGCGACGCGGTCGCCGCCGGCGATCACGACGATCAGTTCCCGGTGGACGTGTTCCAGACCGGCTCCGGCACCTCGTCGAACATGAACGCCAACGAGGTGATCGCCAACCTCGCCGGGGACGACGCCCACCCCAATGACCACGTCAACATGGGCCAGTCGTCCAACGACGTGTTTCCGTCAGCGGTCCACCTCGCGGCGCTGGGCGAGGTCTCCTCGGAACTGCTGCCGGCGCTCGACGCGCTTGCCGACGTGCTCGCGGCCAAGGCCGAGGAGTTCTCGCACCACGTCAAGGCTGGCCGAACGCATCTGATGGACGCCGTTCCGGTGACCCTTGGCCAGGAGTTCGGCGGCTTCGCGGCGCAGGTCCGGCTCGGCGCCGACCGCGTGCGCGGGACGCTGCCGCGGGTGGGTCAGATCCCGCTCGGCGGAACAGCCGCCGGCACGGGCCTCAACACGCATCCCGAATTCGCGCGCCGCGTTCGCCGCCACCTCGGTGAGGCCACCGGCCTCGAGATCTCCGGGCCGGCCGACCCGTTCGAGGCCCAGGGCAACCGCGATGCCCTGGTCGAGCTCTCCGGCGCGCTCAAGGTCGTCGCCGTGTCGATGATCAAGATCGCCAACGACCTCGCGATGATGGGCTCCGGGCCGCGCGCCGGCCTTGCCGAGATCCGCCTGCCGGAGTTGCAGAAGGGCTCGTCGATCATGCCGGGCAAGGTGAACCCGGTGATCCCCGAGGTCGTGATTCAGGTCGGCGACCAGGTGATCGGCAACGACGCCGCCGTGACCGTCGCCGGCACTCAGGGGCAGTTCGAGCTCAACGTCCGGGTGCCGCTGATCGCCCGCAACCTGCTCGACTCGGTCAAGTTGCTGGCCGCGGCCGCCCGCCTGCTCGACGGCAAGTGCGTCAGCGGGATCGAGCCGAACGAGCAGATGCTCCAGCGCCACGCCGAATCGACGCTGCAGACGGCGACCGGCCTCACCCCGCACATCGGCTACGACCAGACGACCGAGATCGTCAAGGAGGCTGCGGCATCCGGCCGCACCGTGCGCGAGGTTGCGCGCGAGCGGGGCGTCGACGAGGCCGTGCTCGACGAGGTGCTCGATCACCACAAGCTCGCCCGTCCGCACGAGTAACGCCCGGGCCGCTGCCGAGACAATGCAGGTACACCGAGACGAGCGAGGAGCGACGATGGAGAACCGGAACGAGGCGGCGGCGGAGACTCAGAACGCGACCTTCGGCGCGGGCTGCTTCTGGCAGGTCGAGATGGCCTTCCGCGAGCTCGACGGGGTCGTCGACACCGCGGTCGGCTACGAGGGTGGCACGGTCGACAACCCCACCTACGAGCAGGTCTGCTCGGGCACCACGGGGCATGCCGAGGTCTGCCAGGTCAGCTTCGATCCGGCCCGGATCTCATATGACGAGTTGCTCGACGTCTTCTGGCGCGTCCACGACCCGACCCAGGTCAACCGTCAGGGCCCCGACATCGGTGACCAGTACCGGACCGTGGTCTTCACCCATTCCCCGGAACAGGAGGCCGCGGCGACTGCCTCGCGCGATCGCGTGCAGGAGCGGCTGGGCAAGCCGGTCGCGACCTCGATCGAGCCCGCGATGGGGTTCTGGCGTGCCGAGGAGTACCACCAGTGCTACCTCGACAAGAGCCGCTCCGGGGGGCTGATCGGCCAGCTGCTCGGACGCTGAGAGGGACTTGGCGAAGTAGGCGGCGACCACTGGCGGGATCGACTGCACGTCGGGTTCGTCACGGGGCCGCGGGGAGATCGGTGCCGCCGGCGTCTGCCGCCAGCTTCGCCTCGACGCCGTCGGGGCCGTCGCCGGGCTCGATCCGGATCCGGCCGAGCTTGTACGGGCGCTCCGGCTCGGCGAGGCCAGGCTCGGTCGTGGTCGCGCCCAGGTAACCGGCATCGCGCACGGCGGCGATCGCCGCGTCGTCGTAGGCGCCGGCCGGATAGCAGAAGAAGTCGACGGGGATCCCGAAGCGCTTCGAGAGCCGGCGGCGGGAGCCCGCGACCTCCTCGCGCAGCGAGGCCGAATCGAGGTCGGTGAGGTCGAGGTGGTTGATGGTGTGCGAGTCGATCTCCCAGCCGGCGGCGATCATGTCCTCGACCATCGCGTCGGTCAGCTCTCCCTGCTCGAGGCTGTTCAGCTTCAGGTTCAGAACCCCGGGCCACCCGACGGCGGCCAGGACCGGGACCGCCCCGACGTACTGGCTGCGAAGGCCGTCGTCGAACGAGATCACGATCGGGTTCTCGGCGATCGGCTCGCCGTCGCGCCAGGCCGCGAACACCTGGTCGAGGGTGACCCCGTGATAGCCGGCGGACACCAGCCATTCGATCTGCTGCTTGAGCTCCGGTTCCGGCACCCAGAGCCCGGGCAGAGGCGCGCCCACCGGCGGCGAACCGATCCCGTGATACATCAGGATCGGCACCGGATCGTCGAACCCGGTGATCGTCGGGACCTTGTCCTGCACTGCCTGCCCGTCCTCCGCCGCGCCCGCCGTCGCCGCGCCGGGCCCCGCCCCGCCGACCGCCGCGCCGATCAGGGCTCCGAGCCCGAAGGCGAGCACCGCGAAGGCGGTCAGCGCATTGCGGCGGCGCGTCGCCGCCCGCCGCTGGCGCTCCGCGAGGCGCCGGCGCCGGCGCCGCTCCGCGATCGGATCGGCCGACATCAGCGGTCAGTATCGCCTGACCGGCTATGACGTGATCCCTCCTCCCAGTGCGACCAGCCGCCGCCGGTCTCGATCCCGGACCGTCTAGACGTTGATCGCCACGTACTTGGTCTCGAGGAACTCGTGGATGCCCTCGTTGCCGCCCTCGCGGCCGATTCCGGACTGCTTGACGCCGCCGAACGGTGCCCCGGCGTTGGAGACGAGGCCCTGGTTGAGACCGATCATCCCGGTCTCCAGCCCCTCGCAGACGCGCAGCGCCCGCTTGATGTCCCTGGTGAAGACATAGGCGACGAGCCCGTACTCGGTGTCGTTGGCCGCGGCTATCGCCTCCTCCTCGGAGGCAAAGCCCTTCACCGGGGCGACCGGGCCGAAGATCTCCTCGGTCAGCACCCGGGCGGAGTCTGGGACGTCGGCGAGCACGGTCGGCTCGTAGAAGTAACCGGCGCCGTCGCGGGCCTCGCCGCCGACGACGCAGGTCGCGCCCCGCTCGAGCGCGTCGGCGACCAACTCACCCACCTTGTCACGCTGGTCGGCGTCGATCAGGGGCCCGATGTCGACCCCGTCCTCGGTGCCACGGCCGAGCTTCAGCGTCCCCATGCGCGCGGCCAGGCGCTCGGCGAACTCCCCGGCCAGCGACTCGGCGACGTGGAAGCGGTTGGCCGACGTGCAGGCCTCGCCGATATTGCGCATCTTGGCGATCATCGCCCCCTCGACCGCGGCGTCGAGGTCGGCGTCGTCGAAGATCAGGAAGGGGGCGTTGCCGCCCAGCTCCATCGAGACCTTGAGCACGTTCTCGGCGGCCTGGGCGATCAGCATCCTCCCGACCTCGGTCGACCCGGTGAAGGAGAGCTTTCGCAGCCGCGGGTCGGAGATGATCGGCTTCGAGATCGAGCTCGAGGACTTGCCGGTGACCACGTTGAGCACTCCCGGCGGCAGCCCGCACTCGCTCAGCAGCTCGGCCAGCGCGAGCATCGACAGAGGTGTCTGCTGGGCGGGCTTGACGACCATCGTGCAGCCGGCGGCCACCGCCGGGCCGATCTTGCGGGTGCCCATCGCGTTGGGGAAGTTCCAGGGGGTGATGAAGTAGCAGGGCCCGAGCGGCTGGCGCATCACCAGCACGCGTGAGGCGGCGTTGCCGGCGACCTTGTAGTAGCCGTCGATGCGCAGCGCCTCGCCCGAGAACCAGCGGAAGAACTCGGCCGCGTAGAGGATCTCCGCCTTCGACTCGGCCACCGCCTTGCCCATCTCCAGCGTCATCAGCAGCGCCAGGTCGTCGGCTCTCTCGGTGAGCAGCTCGAAGGCGCGATAGAGGATCTGCGAGCGCTCGTTGGGCGCCGAGACGGCCCACTCGGCCTGGGCGTCGCAGGCGGCGTCGAGAGCGGCGCTTGCGTCATCTGGGGTCGCGTCGGCGATCTCGCAGATCGCCTCGGCGGTCGAGGGATCCTCGACCGCGAGGGTCGCGCCGCCGCTCGCATCCCGCCACTCGCCGCCGATGAAGAGCCGCTTCGGCGCCTGCTCGAGGACCGACTTCTCCTGAGTAGCGGTGCTCACTCGACCTCCCTTTCGATCCGGATGAACCTTCGGCGCAGCGTATCGCCCGGTCGCGCGGGCGCGCCGTGAGCGCGACTTCCGGACTCCCTAGGCTGTTTACGCCTCAGGGGGATGCGGACCATGGCTTTCCGAACTCGAACACTTACCGCCCTGCTGGCGACCGCGGCGCTGCTCGCGCCGGCGGCTGCCGAGGGGTCGTGGGAGATCAAGGGGCGCGGCTTCGGCCACGGGGTCGGGCTCTCGCAGTACGGGGCATACGGCTTCGCCCGGCACGGGCGCAACTACAGGCAGATCCTCGACCACTACTACACGCGAACCAAGGTCGGCAAGGCCGGCGGGGGGCAGGTCAGGGTCCTGCTCGGCTCCGGATCGGGGTCGATCGGCTTCAGCGGCGCCTCGCGCGCCTGTGGCGAGGCGATCAATCCCGGTCGCGACTACGCGCTCACGGCCGCCGGCGGCGGGGTCGTGCTGCGCGCGCGGGGCGGGGAACGGATCAAGCGCTGCGGCAGCGAGGGCAAGGCGACCGGCGGTCTCAGGATCGCCGGCTTCGGCCGTTACAGGGGCGCCCTGGTCGCCCGCAACGAGGGCGGATCGCTGCTGGTGATCAACCAGCTCGGACTCGAGGCCTACGTCAAGGGCGTGGTCCCCAACGAGGTTCCCTCGTCGTGGCCGAAGCAGGCATTGCGGGCTCAGGCCGTGGTGGCGCGCTCATACGGCATCGCCACCTCACGCGGTGGGCCGTTCGACCACTACGCCGACACCCGCAGCCAGGTCTACGAAGGCAGGGCCTCGGAGACGACCGCCACCAACGCCGCCGTCGCCAAGACTCAACGGGAGATCGTCGAGTACCACGGCAAGGCCGCCGTCACGTACTACTTCTCGACCTCGGGCGGGCAGACCGAGAACTCGGAGTTCGGCTTCTCGGGCGGCAGCAAGGTCCCCTATTTGAAATCTGTCGACGACCCCTTCGACGACGCGTCCCCGGTGCACAAATGGACCGAGCGGCTCTCCGACTCCGAGATGGAGTCCCAGCTCTCCGGCCTGTTCAGGGGCAAGCTGCGCAAGATCGACGTCACCGAGCGCGGTGAGTCCCCTCGAATCGTCCGCGCCCGCGTCGTCGGCACGGCGGGCGCAACGAACGTCACCGGCGACACCCTCCGAGCGCGCCTCGACCTGCGCTCGACCTGGGCCCGCTTCGAGCACCACTAGGTTCGAAGGGCGGCGAGTCGCGCCCGGACAGCGGGCGCCTCAGCCGTGCTACATCCGGTGCTCGAGGCGGATCGACGCCCGAAGCCTCTCGACGTGGCGGCGCAGCCGCTCGGGATCTTGCTCGTCCATGTTCTCCATCAGGTCGGCGAGCCCGGTTGCGACGGCGTCGATCTTGTGGTGGAGCGCGGCGTCGTAGCGACGCTCGGAGTTCTGCAGCAGGGCGATCAGCAGGAAGGCGAGCACCGAGGTCATCGTGTTGATGACCAGCTGCCAGGTATCGACGCTGTCGAAGATCAGGATCGTCGGGATCCAGATCACGACGACGACCACCGAGACGGTGAAGAAGAGGCCCTTGGTCACGAAGCTCGAGGCTGACTCGGCGAAGCGATCGAATGAGCTCCGAGGGTGCTGGCTCGAAACCTGGACCTCGGGATCTTTCAACTCGTCCCTCAGTGTAGAGCTGCCGGTGCCGGCGACTTCACCGACCCGGGTGTGCGAACGCCCTACTGCTTCTACTGCTTGGGAATGACGACCTGGGCGCACGGCTGCGCCGCGCCCGGGTGCTCGATGTCGCCGGTGTTGGTCACCGGCTGGTCGTTCTGGTCGAGCAGGTCGATCGTCAGCTGGCCCTTGCTGACCTCGACCTCCGCGTAGCTGAACTGATCGGTCGCCGCGCACTGCATGCCGACTCCGTTCGGCGGCTGCGGCGTGAGGAAGGCGCTCTGGACCAGGGCTCCCGCGGCGGGGATGCCGGTCGCGCCGGCGATCTCGCCTGAGTAGTTCTCGGTGGCGATCGGGCCGGTGGTGACGTCGAGGATGCCGGAGTTCTGCACCCCGGCCGGGCCGAGCGTGCTGTAGCGCGCGTCGTTGACCAGGTTCGCGTGCACGTCGGTGGTCAAAAAGACGGCGTTCTGGACGTTGTCCTGCAGGTAGTGCAACAGCGCCTCGCGCTCGGCCGCATAGCCTTCCCAGCGGTCATATGGCAGCGCGTAGTACTGCTGGATCGGGACCTCGTTGAAGATCACCTTGAAGGTCGCCTTCGACTTCTTGACCGCCTTCTCGAACGCGTTCAGCTGCTTCGAGCCGAGCATGGTGGTGTTCGGGTCGTTGATCGCAGCGATACACGCGGGAGGGGCGGGATTCGCGAACTGCGGAATCAGCGGCTCGAAGGCATTGCGGACGCCCTCAGGCGCGGTCGGCGCCAGGTCCGGGTTGCCGCTGCCGGCCGGGTTGTCGCAGACCCCGGAGTGGTCGGCGAGGTTGGAGCGGAACGAGCGCTCGTCGAGGAAGAAGATCTCGAGGTTCTTGCCCCACTGCATCGAGCGGTAGATGCCGTTCTTCTTGCTGTAGGTGATCGGGTTGTAGTCGGTGAACGCCTCGACGCCGCGCTTGTAGAGCTCCTCGCCCGGGATGTTCGTGCCACCGGTGCCGCCACGTCGAGACGGGAAGGTGTCCTCGCCGACCGCGAAGTCGTTGATGAACTCGTGGTCGTCCCAGTGCGCGTAGTAGGCCGCCGAGCCGCGCGCCTTCGACCACGGCTTCATCCTCAGGTTCGTCTTGTAGGCCTCCCACTTCTGCTTCACGGTGGTGGCGACATCGGCGACGCCGTAGCCCGGAACCTCGGTGTCGGAGTAGATCGTGTCGCCCATCAGGACGTTGAAATCGTTCTTCTGCTGCTTGATCGCGTCCCAGACCTCGAAGTTGTTCCAGTACGGGGTCGTTCCGCCGGGCACCGGGCGGGCGTCCTGGTCACCGGAGAGCGCGAAGCGGATCGTCTGCTTGGAGTTCGCGTCCGGCGCGGTGGTGAACTTGCCGGTGTCGGACTTGGCGCCGCCCTTCATGCAGAAGCGGTACTTGTAGCTCGTGTCGGCTTCGAGCTTGTTGACCGTCTTCTGGACGGTGTTGTCGTCGCCCTTCTTCGCCTTCACCTTGAGCTTGCCGGCGTGGGCGGGATCGCACTTGCCGAAGCCGCCCCTGTCGGTGATCTGGATCTCGGCCTTGCCGCTCTTCTTCGCCTTCGCCCAGAGGATCGCCGAGTCCGAGTCGACGTCGCCGGCGGCGACTCCGAGCTCGAAGCCCTTGGCCTTGGCCCCGGCGGCCGGTGCCGCGGCCAGCGCCGCGCAGAGGACGACGCCGAGCGTCAGGCTGATCGCCTGGGTGCGCTTCTGGGTGGCCATTGCGGCGCACCCTAACATGGAATTCGGTGCACGAGGAGCAATCGGGCAGGGCATTCTTCGCTCGCGTCGCCGCGGGCACGTTCCTGCTCGCCGCGGCCGCTGGGGCGCTGGCCGCTCTCGCTCTCGCGCTCGGCCTCGGCGACCGCGCGCCGCTCGACCTGCACGTTGCCAGGATCGCGCGCGAGGCGAGTGCCGCGGCGGCTCCGGAGGCCGATCCGTTCGCCTGGACACCCTCGCGCCAGCGGGAGTTCGAGAGCCGGGCGGCGACCGGCGCCTCGCATGTGATCTACGAGATGAGCCCCGGAGGCGTGGCAGCCTCCGCGGAGCGCACCGCCGCCTTCAGGCCCGAGATCGAGGCGGCCGCGGTTCGCCACGGAATCGACCCCGACACCCTCGAGGCCGTGATCTTCCTCGAGAGCGCCGGGCGCCCCGAGGTCAGCGCCGGCCCGACGCCCGAGGCCGCCTCCGGCCTGGCCCAGATCATTCCCTCGACCGCGATCGACCTGCTCGGCATGCAGGTGGACCTCGAGGCGAGCATCGCGCTGACCGAGAGGATCGCCGACTCGCGTACGCCGCGCCAGGCCGAGCGCCTGCGCGCCGAGCGCGCCGCGATCGACGAGCGCTTCGATCCCGCGAAGGCGATCGACGGCGCGGCGCGCTACCTCCAGATCGCCGGCGAGCGCTTCGGCGCGGACGATCTGGCGGTCGTCTCCTACCACATGGGGATCGGCAACCTCGAGGGGGTCCTGCGCGCCTACGCCGGTGCCGCCGACGACCAGCCGATCGGCGACCTGGTCGCCGACGAGGGTCTCTCCTACGCACGCGTCTACTTCGATTCTTCGCCGTATGCCCACCGCGACGCGTACGAGATGCTCGCCGGCTTCGGCGACGAGTCGTCGGAGTACCTGTGGAAGGTGCGCGCCTCGGAGGAGATCATGCGCCTCTCCCGCGACGATCCGGAGCGGCTCGCCGCGCTCGCGGAGCTGGCGACGTCGAAGGCGACGCTCGAGGAGGTCTTCCACCCCGAGGAGGAGACGGAGGTCTTCGACGACCCGGGCGCGATCGAGGACGCGATCGACGACGGGGAGCTGGTGCCGCTGCCGTTCGACCCGGGCCTCGGCTGGGTCCCCGACCGCCAGCTCGGCGAGCTGGCGGGCGAGCTCGATCAGACGCCCGAGCTCTATCGGGCCCTGCGCCCGGAGGCGCTGGCGACGCTCAGCTACCTCGCCGGGCTGGTGCTGTATCAGTCGAACGAGCCGGCGCCGCTGCTGGTCACCAGCGCGGTCCGCGACCGCGAGTACCAGGACCTGCTGGTCGGGGTCAACCCGGAGGCGACGAGCGAGTACTCGCTTCACACCACCGGCTGGGCATTCGACATCCGCCGCGAGTACGCGTCCAAGCGCCAGGCCGAGGCCTTCCAGCACGCGCTCGACCGGCTCAGCTCGCTGGCGCTGCTCGACTACGCGGTCGAGCCGGGAGCGATCCACGTCACGGTGTCCGACCTCGGCGCGGAGCTGCTCGATCCCAAAGGCCGCTGAGCTCAGCCGCTCGGCGGCCAGTCGAGCCGCGTCTCAGTGAACTCCGAGCTCCAGTCCGAGTAGGCCTGCTTGGCGGAGGATGTCCGCTCGGCCACGGAGGCGCCGTAGCGCGCCGCGATCTCGTTCGGCGGGTAGTCGAGGCGCTCGTCGCCAGGGGCGCGACGGGTGCCGACCATCAGGATCGCGCACCGCGCCTCGCCGGCGCCGACGAAGATGTGCTCGGCGCCCGCGGGGCAGTGGACGAAGTCCCACTCGCGCAGTCGCCGCTCCTCGCCGTCGAGGATCAACAGGCATTCGCCGGAGAGGACGAGGAAGTCCTCCTGGGCGTTCTCGGAGTGGTACTTGCCGTTCGGCTCGCCGGGTTCGAGCACGTGGATGTTGATCCCGAAGTCCGGGAACTTGTCATCGGGCGGCTCGAAGGGGACGAACGTTCCGCCCTGCTGATGCGAGAGGGCGCGGGCGTCGGCGACGTTGACGACGAAGGGCTTGGCCATCGGCGAGCAAGACTAGTGCGGCTCAGGTCTTGATGTGGACGACATCGCCATCGGTGACGACGTAGTCGCGGCCCTCGGTCCGCAGCAGGCCGCGGTCGCGGGCCCCGGCGTAGCTGCCGACCTCGACCAGGTCGTCCCAGGCGACTACCTCGGCCCGGACGAACCTTTCCTGGATCTCGGTGTGGACCTCGCCGGCTGCCTCCCAGGCGGTCGAGCCGCGGCGCACGCTTCGCGCCATTGCCTCCTTGCCGGTGTCTGCGGTGAAGAAGACGATCAGGTCGAGCAGGTCGAACGCACCATGGACGACCCGCTCGAGCCCCGATTCTGCGATCCCGAGCTCGCGCCGCATCTCTGCGGCCTCCGCGTCGTCGAGCTCTCCGAGCTCGGACTCGACCCGGGCGGAGATCGCGACCGCGACGGCGCCGCGGGCGTGCTCGGCGACCGCCGCCGGTACCTGCTCCTCGCCCTCGTCGACGTTGGCGACGTAAAGGACCGGCTTCGAGGTCAGCGCCGAGAGCTTTCGCGGCCCGTCGGCAGCGGCCTCGGGAACCGGCACCGAGCGCACCGGGCGGCCGGTGCGCAAGGCCTCGACCACGGCCTCGAGCCAATCGCGCTCGGCGACCACCTCCTTGTCGAGCGAGCGGGCCTGCTTGGTGACCCGCTCGAGTCGCCGCTCGGCCTGCTCGAGGTCGGCGGCGAGCAACTCGGTCTCGATCAGCTCGATGTCGTCGAGGGGGTCGATCCGGGCCTCCGGGTGGGGCACGTCACCGCTCGTGTGGCAGCGAACCACGTGGCAGACCGCCTCGGTCTCGCGGATCGCGGCGAGGAACTGGTTGCCGAGTCCCTCGCCCTGAGAGGCGCCACGCACGAGCCCGGCGATGTCGTTGAACTCGATCGCCTCATGCACCACCTCGCTCGAGCCCAAAGTGGCCGCGACCCGCTCGAGCCGGGCGTCGGGGATCGGCACGATCGCGACGTTGGGGTCGATCGTGGTGAAGGCGTAGTCGCCGGTCTCCGCGCCGGCGCACGTGAGCGCGTTGAAGAGGGTCGACTTGCCGGCGTTCGGCAAGCCGACGATGCCGATCTTCACGCTGCGTCGGCGGCGGGGCCGCTCTGCGCCGCGTCCTCGGCCGGCTCGGTCGCGCTCGCGCCTCCGTTGCCTTGCGCGCGCCGACTCGCGTGGGCGCGCTCGTTGGCGTCGACGGCGAGCTCGAACAGCCGCTCCTCGGTAGCCGCGGCTCCGAGGCCGGGCATCGCCATCCCGAGACAGACTCCGAGCGCCGCGCCGGCGAGCACGTCGGACGGGTAGTGCATGCCGAGATACGGCCGGCCGATGCAGATCGCGGCCGCGAGGCCCAGCAGGTAGGGCCGAGCGCGCGGCTCGACCCGGCCGAGCGCGGTTGCCGCGGCGACCGACGAGGTCGCGTGAGCGGAGGGAAAGGAAAGCTTGGTCGGCGCGCTGGCGAGCGGTGGGTGCTCCTCGATCAGCGGCCGCTCCCGCCCGACCCCGACCTTGACCAGGTAGTTGACCCCCACCGCCAGCGGCCCGGCGACGCCCGCGGTCAGCCACTGGCCTCGCCGCCGCTCGTCGATTGAGGCGCCGACGGCGCCGACCCCGGCCCACACCGCCCCGTACTCGCCCGCGTGGCCGAGAGCCTTGGCGACCGTCTCGATCGGCTCGGCGTGTCCGCGCGTGCGCAGAAGGCGCAGCACGGCCTGATCGGCGTTGCCGAGTGCGGCGAGCACCGGGTGGCGCCTACGGCGGCGAAACCGATCGAACACCCGCGCCAGGATAGGGGCACAATGCCGGGCCGTGGGTGCGGCGTTACGGTCGGTGCCGATCGAAAGGAGACCGGGAATGGAAGTGCACCCTGGAGTGTTCGTGTCCAACGTGGCGACCGAGGAGGATTGGCTGCCCGATCCGGACGTCGGTGGCGACGCTGAGCAGCACATCCTCTTCGACATGACCGACACCGGAGGTGCTTGGGCCGGCCTGTCGCGCTTTACCGATGCCGCTGACGCAATCTCTTGGACACCTCCGTCGAGGGAGGTCCTGCTCGTGCTCGAGGGCGAGGTTGAGATCGAGATCGACGGCGGCCCCACCCTGGAACTGAAAGCCGGTGACCTGGCGTCGCTTCCCGAGGGGGTCAAGACGACTTGGCACGTCGTCAAGTCGCCGTTCAGGGAGCTGGCGATCCTCCTCTGACCCGGGGGCTTACGCCGCGAGCCGCGCGAAGTAACCGAACATCGGGCCGTTGCGGTGCTCGAACCGCAGTCCGGCGTCCTCGCCGAGCCGGCGCAGCGCCGCGGGCGAGGTGTAGTGCGGGTCGCCCAAGAGCTCTCCGACCAGTAAGCGCCCCCCGGGCCTCAGCACGCGGGCGATCTCGCCGATTGCCGCGTCCCGGTCGGGGATCTCGCCGAGCGTCGTGACCAGCACGACGGCGTCGAAGCTGTCGTCGTCGTAGGGGAGTGCGCGGGCGTCGCCCCGGGTCGGGCTCGACGTTCTCGAACCCGCGTTGGGCGACCCGCCGCATCGTGTGGTCGAGCATCTCCTGCTGGATGTCGAAGATCTCAAGCTCCCCGTCCGGCCCCAGCCACTCGGCGATGTCGAGCGTGTAGTAGCCGGTACCTGGACCGATCTCCAGGATCCGCTCACCGGCCTCGGGCGCAAGCGTCGCCCGCAGCCGCTCGCGGGTGATCAACGGATGCGGCGCCTGGACCCAGAAACGCTGGTTATAGGGGCAGGCGGAGGGGTTGCGCCGCCACCACAGCGCCGCGGCGGCGATCGCCCCAAGGAGCAGCGCAAGCAGGCGTCTGGCGGTCACGGGAGGACCGTACCAGAAACCCCCTGGGGGTATTGCTCAATCGCCGCCGAAGCCGATCGACTGCGAGGCGTCGTCGACCCGTATGAAGACGACCGTCGCGAGGTTGAGCGCCGCCGTGCCGTCCTGGGTCTTGAGGTCGTGCCAGCCGCTGCCGGCCTCGACCGCCTTGCGCAGGTCCGCGAGCTCGGCCTTGGTCAATTTGACCGAGAGCACCTGCCCGATCCCGAATCCGATCTCGACCTTCATCTGCTCGTCAGCCATCAGTGTCCCTCCGCGGGTTCGACGATCTCGGTCAGCACGCCTCCGGTGGCCCGGGGGTGGAGGAAGGCCACCCTGCTCGCCCTGATCCCGGCCCTCGGCTCGGAGTCGATCAGGGCGATCCCATCCTCGCGCAACCGCGCCAGCGCGGCCTCGATGTCGTCCACCCGGTAGGCGACGTGGTGCAGACCGGGGCCCTGGCGCTCGAGGAACCTGCCGACCGGGGTCGCCGGATCGAGTGGTCTCAGCAGCTCGATGTGACCGTCACCAACGTCGAGCAGGACCGCCTCGACGCCCTGCTCCTCCACCGTTTCGCGGTGCGCGACCGTCATCCCGAAGTTGCCCTCGTACAGCGCCAGCGCGGCATCGAGGTCGGAGACCGCGACGCCGACGTGATCGATCAGCCCGAACATCGGGCGGGAAGGTTAGTCAGTGGGGGTGCCCGGTGGCGCTGGACGATTGCTCATTGATCCGTCCTCTGGCGCCGGCTCGCTCGCCAGGGCCTCGGCCGGCCGGCCGGCCTCGCCGACGTCGAGCAGCGTCGTCGGCTGCTCGGAGCGGTCGCGCTTCGAGGCCATGATCTCGGTGATCTCGTCGCGCTCGATCACCTCGTTGTCGAGCAACCGCTCGGCGATCTCGTCGAGCAGGTCGCGGTGGTCGGTGAGCAGCTCGTAGGCACCGCGGTACGCCTCCTCGGAGATCGCCTGGATCTCCTCGTCACGGGTCTGGCGCAGGAACTCCGACACGGTCAGGTCGTCGGCCGCAACCTGGTGCGATCGGATCGTGGTGCCCATCCCGTACTCGAGGATCATCGAACGCGCGATCGTGGTCACCCGCTGGAGATCGTCCGAGGCGCCGGTCGTGATCCGGCCGAAGGTGATCTGCTCGGAGACCCGGCCCGCGAGCAGCACCTTCATGTAGTCGATCAACTCGCCGCGCGATTTCAGGTAGCGATCCTCCTGGGGGAGGTTGAGGGTGTAGCCGAGCGCCTTGCCGCGGGGGACGATCGAGACCTTCTCCACCTTGTCCACCGTCGGCAGCAGCTCGGAGACGAGGGCGTGGCCGGCTTCGTGCCAGGCGACCACCCGCTTCTCGTGGTCGGTGATCACCTTGCGCGACTGCAGCCCCGCTACCACCCGCTCGAACGCGTTCTCGAAGTCCGATTGCGCGACGAAATCGCGCTTGCTGCGCCCGGCGAGGATCGCCGCCTCGTTGGCTAGGTTGGCGAGGTCGGCCCCGGTCAGCCCCGCGGTGTGGCGGGCCACCCGCTCGAGGTCGATCTCCTGCGCAAGCGGCTTGCCCCTCGTGTGGACCTCGAGGATCTTCAGCCTCCCGTGCATGTCCGGCGGTGGCACGAAGACCTGGCGGTCGAACCTTCCGGGCCGCAACAGGGCCTTGTCGAGCTTCTCGAGCAGGTTCGACGCCGCCATCACGACGACGTTGTCGCGCGCGTCGAAGCCGTCCATCTCCACCAGCAACTGGTTGAGGGTCTGGTCGCGCTCCCCGGAGATGTCGGAGCCGCGGTGCGCCCCGACGGCGTCGAGCTCATCGATGAAGATGATCGCGGGGGCGTTCTCGCGCGCCTCGCGGAACAGCCTCCTGATTCGCGCCGCACCGAGTCCGGCGAACATCTCGATGAACGACGAGGCCGATTGGCTGAAGAAGTTGGCGCCCGACTCGTGGGCCACTGCCTTGGCGAGCAGCGTCTTGCCGGTCCCCGGGGGTCCGTGCAGCAGGATCCCCTTCGGCACCTTGGCGCCGAGTCGCTGAAAGCGCCTCGGGTCGGAGAGGAAGTCGACGACCTCGCGCAGCTCGTCCTTGGTCTCGTCGACCCCCGCGACGTCGGACCAGGTGACCGGGCTCTTCGCCCTCGGCGAAATCTCCTGCGGCTTGGTCTTCGGCATCAGCTTCAGCGTGCGCCACATGAAGTAGCCGATCACGAGGATGAGTACCACCGGGGCCCACGGGATCAGGATGTCCTGAAGGAACTGGTCGTAGGTGAGTGCGATCATGGGCATCTCGAGCACGCGGCCGACCCGCCATGCCTAGACGGTATCGGCAGCTTTCTGCTCGGCCCGCAGCACCTCGTCCAGGGCCGCGACGCCGACTTCCAGTTGTTCGGGCGTCGGCTCACGGGTCGAGACCAGGCGCTGGATCTCGTGCCCGGGCACGTGTACCGCGCGGCCAACGACCGAGTCCGGGTTGCGCTCGGCGTAGACGAAAAGCTCCACTGCAGCACCAACGCTGCCGATCGCCGCGATCGTGCGGGCCACTACCCCCGGCCGTCGAGGCAGGCGCTCGACCAGCACCTGGCCCGCGATCGAGAGCGCCACCATCGGCGCGATCAGGTTCGACCCGCAGCGCTGGTGCTCCTTGGGCATCTCGGCCGGATCGGCGCCGCGTTCATAGCCCCCGATCGCCTTGTGCTCGACGCCGTGGTAGGCGGCTAGGTCGTGGTTGCGCAGCGCCGCCAGGGCCGGCAGCGCACCGATCAGGGTGACCAAGGCCTCGCGGCCGGCGGTTGCCGGGCGCAGCCGCCGCAGCACGCCGGTCGCGGCGCCGGAGAGGACCATCGCTGCGAGCACCGTCGGGTCCTCGAACGGCAGCCGAGCCGAGCCGAGGCGCAACCGAGCCAGGGGGACCACCGCGAGACCCTCGGCGAGGCGCAGTGGGCCACGCAGGACGGGGATCGCGGCCAGGCGCCCGCGGGCGAGACTCGGCTTCGGCCCCGAGGCGACCTCGATCGAGCCGCCCGACGCGCGCGCGGCAACGGCCCACGAGGTCGGCCCGTGGATCAGCAACCCGTTGCGAAGCGCCATCCCGCCGAGCCTCATCGGATGCCCGTCGGCCGGTCCCGAGCCATTGGCGCCGGCGCCGTTGGATCTCGGTCGCTCGGGCGCGGTCATCCGAGCACCCGGCGGCAGAGGTCGGAGAAGAAGCGCGCCGCGAGCTCGACGTCGGCGACCGCCGCGCGCTCGTCGGCGCTGTGGATCAAGGGCGCGGCCTCGAACAAGCCGAGCTCGCGCTGGGGGCAGAAGCCGTACACCGTGGCCGCCCCGAATGCCTTGCGAAACCAGTGGCTGTCGCTGAATCCCGGCATCACGATCGGAATCAGCTTCGCCCCGGGGTCCGCCTCCTCGAGCCAGGCCGCGATCGCGTCGGCAAACGGCGAGTCGAACGGCGAGCCGTTGCCGACCGTCTCCTGCGCGAACTCGACCTCGAGCTCCACGGCGAGCGGTCCGAGCAGCTCCGCGATCCGCTCGCGAACCTCGGTCTGCCCGCCGCCGGGCGGCACGCGGCAGTCCACCAGCACCTCCGCGCGCGAAGGGATCACATTGTTCTTGGCTGAGGCGCTCGCCCGCGTCGGCACCATCGTCACCCGCAGCATCGGTTCGGCGAGAAAGGTGGCGAGTGGCGGCGAGAGGGCGCGAAGTCGCTCCACGGCGCTCTCGAGCCCCGCCGGGTCCGCCTCGACCGGCTCGCCCAGCAGCCCCGAGAGGAAGGCGATCCCCGCCTCCGTCGGCTCGAGCCGCGGCTGTTCGCGCAGCGCGGCGATCGCCGGGGCCAGCCGCAGCAGAGCATTGTCGCCGAGCCCGGGAACCGAGGCGTGGCCGGCGGTTCCGTGGGCGCGCAGCAGGAAGCGGTTGACACCCTTCTCGCCCACGCAGAGGGTGTAGAAGCGTCGCCCGCCGAGCTCGAACGCCGCCCCGCCGCCCTCGTTGACGACCAGGTCCGCGCGAACCACGTCGGGGTGCTCCGCACAGAGCCACTGCGCGCCCGCGGCGGCGCCCATCTCCTCATCGGCGGTGACCACCAGCTTGAGCTCGCCGCGAGCAGGACGCCAACCGCCGGTGGCGAGGCCGATCGCGGCTGCAGCCTCGGCGGCGACCTGGCACTTCATGTCCTGGGCGCCGCGGCCGCGAACCTCGCCGTCGAGGACGTCCCCGGCCCAGGGGTCGAACGTCCACTCGGAGGCGTCGGCGGGAACGGTGTCGACGTGGCCCAGCAGGCACAGCGTCTCGCCGGGCGCCTCTCCCGCGAGGCGGGCAACCAGGTTGGGGCGACCGGGCTCGGCGGCGAGCAGCGTGCACTCGAAGCCCGCATCGCGCAGGCGCGAGGCGAGCATCTCCTGTGCCGCTTCCTCGTTGCCCGGCGGGTTGACCGTGTCGAACCGGATCAGCTCGGAGAGCAGAGCGACCGCCTCGGCTTCCACCCCGCTGCCGGCGACCGCCGTCTCCTCAGCCATCCGATCAGGGTACCCGTGACTTCGTGCCCGGCCATACTTGGCCGGTGGCGCCGTCGAATGCCGATCGGGTGCGCGAAGTCCTCGCAGTCCACCGCCGGGAGGGCTTCGCCGCGCTCGCCGCGTTCGCCGATCCGGAGATCGAGATCCGGATGGGCGCCGGCATCAACGCCGGCGAGTTCCGCGGGATCGAGGAGGCCGAGCGCTTCAACGACGACTGGGAGGATGCTTGGGCCGAGACCCGCTACGAGGTCGCCGAGATCACCGAGATCGACGACGCGAACCTGATCGCGAGGATAGAGATGACGATGCGCGGCGGGGGCAGCGGGGCCGAGGTGACCGGTGCGCAGTGGTGGCTGTTCGAGCTTCGCGAGGGCCGCTTCATCCGCTGGCACCTCTACGGCGACCGCCAGAGCGCGGTCAGGGCCGCGCGGGAGCGATGACCGGCCGCCTGTTCGAGGGCGGGGATGCCCCCGACGCCGACCGCCGCACCGCGGTTCCCCGGGCCGAGGCGCCACTGGCGGTGCGGATGCGGCCGCGCGCGCTCGACGAGCTCGTCGGCCAGGAGCACCTGTTGGCACCGGGATCGACGCTGCGCACGGCGATCGAGACCGGCGTCCCCCATTCGATGGTCCTCCATGGGCCGCCGGGTTCGGGCAAGACCACCTTGGCGCGGATCGTCGCCGGCGCGGCCAGCGGAGCGTTCGAGGAGGAGTCGGCCGTCAACGCCGGGCGGGCGGAGGTTCGAGCCGTGATCGGGCGAGCCTCCGAGCGCCGCCGCGGGACCGGCCAGCCGACGATCTTCTTCCTCGACGAGATCCACCGTTTCAACAAGGCCCAGCAGGACGCGCTGCTGCCCGCGGTCGAGGAAGGCCTGCTGACGCTGATCGGGGCGACGACCGAGAACCCGTACTTCGAGGTCAACTCGGCGCTTCTCTCGCGCAGCCAGATCTACGAGCTGCGCACGCTCGAGGCCGCCGATCTCGAGCAGCTGCTCCGCCGGGCGCTGGCCGATCGCGAGCGCGGGATCGCCGACCCGCCCGACGTCGGCGACGACGCGCTCGGCTTGCTGGCCCTGCGCTCCGGCGGCGACGCCCGTACGGCCTTGGCGGCGCTCGAACGGGCGGTCGAGGCCGCGCGTGCCGCCGGCGGGTCGATCGACCTGGCGATCGCCGAGGACGCCCTGCAGCGCAAGGCGGTCTCCTTCGACCGCGAGGGCGACCAGCACTACGACTACATCTCGGCCTGGATCAAGGCGACGCGCGGCTCGGATCCCGACGCTTCGCTCTACTACCTAGCGGTGATGCTCGAGGGCGGCGAGGACCCGCGCTTCATCGCCCGCCGGATGGTCATCCTCGCCTCCGAGGACGTCGGCAACGCCGACCCGCAGGCGCTGCTGGTCGCCACCGCCGCGGCGCAGGCGGTCGACAGGGTCGGGCTTCCCGAGTGCGCGCTCAACCTCGCCCAGGCCGCCGTCTACCTGGCGCTGGCGCCGAAGTCCAACCGCTCATACAAGGCCCTGGTGGCCGCCCGCGCCCACGTGCGCGAGCACGGTGCCAAACCGCCGCCCGACTACCTGCGCGACGCCCACTACCCGGGCGCCAAGAAGCTCGGTCGCGGTGAGGGTTACGTCTACTCCCACGACGCGCCCGAGGGCGTCGCCGACCAACCGTTGCTGCCGCCGGAGATCCGAGGCGAGCGCTTCTACGAGCCGACGGACCGCGGGTTCGAGGTCGAGCTCGCCCGGCGCCGTGGAGACAGATCCGCCGCCGCCTGACGGGCGAGTAGCGGCTCTAGACTCACCCCGATGGGCGCGCTCGAGTCCTTCAACCCGGCCACCGGCGAGCTCGTCGGCACCGTCGAGACGATCGAGCCCGGCGAGGTACAGGCGATCGTCGACGACGTCGCCGAGGTGCAGCGGTTCTGGGCGCAGCTCTCGCTCGCCGATCGGGCCCGCTACATGCGCCGGGCCGGCGACGTCCTGGTGGAGGACATGGAGGCGGTCGCGGAGCTGATCACGCGAGAGCAGGGCAAGCCGATCACCGAGAGCTACGTGATGGAGCTGATCCCGACGATCGATGGGCTCAACTGGTGCGCCGACGAGGGCCCGCGGATCCTCGCCGACGAGAAGGTCCCCTACCCGCAGGCCATCCTGAAGACCAAGCGCAGCTTCTTCGCCTACGAGCCGCTCGGGGTCGTCGGCGTGATCGCCCCTTGGAATTACCCGTGGTCGATCCCCTTCGGCGAGATCGCGATCGCGCTCATGGCCGGCAACGGCGTGGTGCTGAAGCCGGCCAGCCTTACGCCGCTGCTCGGCGAGCGGATCCAGCGGGTCTTCGACGACGCCGGATTCCCGGAGGGCCTGGTCCGCACGGTCCACGGCGGCGGCGTGATCGGTCAGGCGCTGTGCGAGGCCTCGACCGCGAAGATCTTCTTCACCGGCTCGGTCGAGGTCGGGCGCAAGGTCGGCGAGCTCTGTGCCCAGCGGATGAAGGGTTCGGTGCTCGAGCTCGGCGGCAAGGACCCGCAGATCGTCTGCGCCGACGCCGACCTCGCCAACGCCGTCTCGGGGTGCGTCTGGGGTGGGTTCGCAAACTCGGGCCAGACCTGCTCGGGGATCGAGCGCACCTATGTGGTCGAGGCGGTCGCCGAGGCCTTCCTCGAAGGGGTCCGCCGCGAGACTGAACGGCTGACGGTCGGCGACCCGCTCGACTGGGGGACCGAGATCGGGCCGATGGTCTCCGCCGAGCAGGCCGATCTGGTCACCGGCCTCGTCGACGACGCGCTCGCCGCCGGCGCCGACCGCCTCACCGGTGGCCCGCGTGAGGTGGCCGGCTACGCGGGCCGCTTCATCGCGCCCACGGTGCTCGCCGGGATCGAGGACTCGATGCGGCTGATGAAGGAGGAGATCTTCGGGCCGGTGGTGCCGGTGATCGTCGTCCGCGACGAGGCCGAGGCTGTCGAGCGCGCCAACGACTCCAACTTCGGCCTCGGTGCCTCGGTATGGACCAAGGACCGCGCCAAGGGGCAGCGGATCGCGCGGCGGATCGAGTCGGGGATGGTGTGGATCAACGATCACTCCTACTCCCACGGCGCGCTGCAGACCTCGTGGGGCGGGGTCAAGGACTCCGGCCTCGGCCGCTCGCACTCGAAGTTCGGCTTCTACGAGTGCGTCAACGTCAAGCACGTCGCCTGGGAGCCCGGCCTCACCCGCGACTTCTGGTGGCAGCCCTACGACGCGACCCTGGGGGCCGCGTTGCGCTCCTCGGCTCGGTTGCTGTACGGCCGTAACGGCGTCCGCCTCAAGGCCCTGCGAGAGGGCCTCGTCCCGCTCGCCAGGGTCGGCGCGCGCACGCTCCGCAAGGGCAAGTAGGCCTGGGTGGCATGGAGAGCGCGGTGGAGGCACCCCCTGGGCGCGTCGAGCACGAAGCGCCGGCCGCGGCGGTCGCGGTCCGCGGCCTGCGCCGCGACTACAACGACCGGCCGGTGCTGCGCGACGTCTCGATCGAGCTTCCAGTCGGCCGAACGCTGGTCGTCCTCGGTCCCAACGGAGCCGGCAAGACCACCCTCTTGCGCATCCTCGCCACCCTGCTTCGCCCGACCTCTGGCGAGGCGCGCGTGCTCGGCGCCGAGCTGCCGCGAGGGTCATGGAAGGCTCGCGGCCGGATCGGCTACGTGGGGCACGAGCCGCTGCTCTACCGCGAGCTTTCGATCCACGAGAACCTCGAGTTCAATGCCCGCCTGCACGGGCTGGCCGCGCCGGGCGAGAGGATCGGCGAGTTGCTCGGTCGCGCCGGGCTCGGCCGCCGCAGCGACGAGCCCGTCCGCAACCTCTCGGCTGGGATGTTGCAGCGGGCGGCGGTCTGTCGGGCACTGCTGCACGAGCCGGAGTTGCTGTTGCTCGACGAACCGCGCTCGCACCTCGACGTCGCCGGCGCCGAGATCGTCGACGCGATGGTCGCCCCGAAGGCCGGGCGCGCGCGGGTGATCGTCACCCACGAGCTCGAGCGCGGCCTGGCGGAGGCCGACCGTGTGCTCGCGCTGCGTGCCGACGGCACCGTGGCCCACGCCGGCCCCGCCCGTGAGCTCTCCGCCGCCGGTGCCGGTGCCCTCTACGAGGGGCAGGTGCGGTGAGCGCCTTCCAGGCCATCCTCGCCAAGGATCTGCGAACCGAGCTGCGTACGCTCGAGTCGGTGCCGGCGATGGCGCTGTTCGCAGTCACCACCTTCGTCCTCTTTCGCTTCGGCCTCGACCGCACCAGCCTCGAGGGAAGCCTCGCCGCAGGCGTCCTGCTCGCGACAGTGCTCTTCGCCGCCATCCTCGCGATCAACCGCGTCTTTGTCGCCGAGCGCGAGCAGGGCGGCTTCGACGTCATCCGCCTCGCTCCGGTCGACGGCACGGCGCTGTTCGCGGCCAAGGTCTGCGTGCTGGCGGTCTACCTGATCGCGCTCGAGCTGATCGCGGTGCCGGTGTTCGCGATCCTCTTCCTCGACGGAGCGTCCGGCTTCCCGGGATTGTTCGCGGTGCTGGTGCTCGCGGACCTGGGCTTGGCGACCATCGGCGCCCTGGTCTCGTCGATCGCGGTCAACTCCCGCGCCCGCGACCTGATCGCACCGCTGCTGCTGCTGCCGCTGCTGGTCCCGGTGATGATCGCCGCCGCCGGCGCCGCCGAGCCGCTGCTCGGCGCAGGCGGCCCCTCATACGACGGCTTCGCCAAGTGGATGGGAGTGCTCGCTCTCTACGATGTCGTGTTCTTGCTCGTGGGCTACGCGGTCTACGACTTCCTGCTCGAGGACTGAGCCGACCCGACCACCCAGATGAGTGATTCCAGCTTCCGGGCCCCGCGAATCCTTCCCGCCCTCACGGTCGCAACCCTGGTCGCGGGGTTCGCGATGGTGTTCTTCTTCGCCCCCAACGACGCCGATCAGGGCTTCGTGCAGAAGGTCTTCTATCTCCACGTCCCGTTGGCGATCTGCGCCCTGGTCGGGTTCATGGTCGCTGCGGTCCAGTCGATCCTGCACCTGCGCAGCGGCGACCCGAAGTGGGACGTGCGCTCCTACGTCTCGATCCACATCTCAATCATCTTCGGGATCGCGGTGCTGGTCACCGGCTCGATCTGGGCGCGGGCGTCGTGGGGCAAGTGGTTCGTCTGGGACGAGCCGACGCTGGTCTCGTTCCTGATCGTCTTCCTCCTCTACTGCACCTACTACCCGCTGCGTTACGCGATCGAGGACCGTGAACGCCAGGCCCGATACGCCTCGGTCTTCGCGATCACCGCCGGCGCCTTCGTGCCGCTCAACTTCATCGCCGTGAGGCTTGCCGAGACCCTGGTCCACCCGCGGGTGTTCGCCACCGCCGACGGTGGGCTGACGCCGAAGATGACCCTCACCTTCCTCGTCTGCATGGCGGGGATGGCGCTGCTGTGGGAGACGTTGGTGCGCTTCGAGCTGGCGGCGAAGTCGTCGCGGGCGCGGATCGGCAGGCTGCGGCGGGCGCTCGAGGGCGACGACGCGATGGCGACCGGCTCGCGGATCGCGCCCGTCGCGCATCAGGCGCCGGGAGCCGGCTGATGCCCGCGCTGCCGCTCGACGAGGCGGGCAAGTACGTCGCCGGCGCCTACCTCGTGTTCCTCGCCCTGCTTCTGGTCTATGTCGCGATCATGGCCGCGAGGCTGTCGCGGATCGATCGCGAGCTCGCCGAGCTCGCCGACCTGGCCGAGGAACGGCAAGGCCGGCCATCCCGAACCCCTGACGGCGCGGAGGCGGGAGCGGATCAAGATGCCCGAGGCGTGGCCGAGGGCAATGTGTTCGGGCGGGAGCCGAGCAGCCGTCAGGAGGTGATTCCGTGAGTGAGCTGCTTGCTCTCGGCGTCTCGCACAAGACCGCGCCGCTGGAGCTGCGCGAGCGCCTGGCGTTGACCGAGGGACGCGCCGTGGGCGTGCTCGGCGAGCTGGTCGACCGCGCCGAGATCCTCGAGGCGGCCGCGATCTCGACCTGCAACCGGACGGAGCTCTATGTCTATGCCTCCGACGCCGTCGCCTCGGAATCGCTGGCGCTCGGCTTGCTGGCCCGCGAGGCCGAGACCAGGCCGACCGACCTCGTCGGCCACCTCTACTCGCTGCGCGCCGCGGACGCCGCCGCCCACCTGATGCGGGTCACCGCGGGGCTCGACTCGATGATCATCGGCGAGGCCGAGGTCCAGGGCCAGGTCAAGCGCGCCTATGAGCTCGCCCTGGTCGAGGGTGCGACCGGGCCGATCCTCAACCACCTCTTCCGCTCGGCACTCGCCGCCGGCAAGCGGGCTCGCACCGAGACCGGGATCTCTGAGCGCTCGCTCTCGGTCCCGTCGGTGGCCGTCGACCTGGCTCAGCGGACCCTCGGTGATCTCGACGACCGCAGGGTGCTCGTGGTCGGTGCCGGCGAGACGGCCGAGCTCACCGCTCGCGCACTGGCCGTGAAGGGCGTCCAGGCGATCTTCATCGCCAACCGCCACTACGACCGTGCGATCGGCCTCGCCGAGCGCTTTGCCGGCGAGGCGGTCCGCTTCGAGGAGCTGCCGGAGCAGCTCGCCGACGCCGACATCGTGGTCACCTCGACCAGCTCGCCCCACCACGTGATCGAGCCCGAGGCGCTCACCGAGGTGATGGCGGCGCGCGGGAACCGGCCCCTGCTGCTGATCGACCTCGCGGTCCCGCGCGACATCCACCCGAACTGCCGGGAGCTGACCGCGGTCAGCCTCTACGACATGGACGACCTCCAGGCTCTGGTCGAGCGCAACGTCTCCGGACGCGAGGCCGAGGCCCGCCGGGCCGAGGGCATCCTGCGAGTTGAGCGCGGGCGCTTCGATGCATGGCTCGCCGCTCAGGACGTGACCCCGACCGTGGCCGCGCTTCGCGAACGCGCCGAGGAGGTCGTTGAGCGGGTCCTGGCCGAGAACGAGCAGCGCTGGGAGGGGCTGACGGACGGCCGACCGCGAACGGCTGGCGGTTGCCGCGCGGGCGATCGCCTCGCGCCTGCTCCACGAGCCGACGCTGCGGCTCAAGCGCGCCGTCGGCGACGATGACGTCTACGCCAAGGTGGCGGCGCTGCGCGAGCTGTTCGGGCTCGACCCCGACTCCGAGCCGCTGGAGGCGCCGGGGGCCGAGGTCGCCGACCTCCGCGACCGCCAGCGCCGCCGCAGCAGGTGAAACTCGGCACCCGCTCGAGCGCGCTGGCGCTGGTCCAGGCCGAGGCGGTGGCCGCCGCCCTCGGTGGAGCCGAAATCCTCCCGGTGATCACCGCCGACGCAGATGTCGGCGACAAGGCGCGTTTCGTTCGCGGGGTGGAGGCGGCGCTGCTCGACGCCGAGGTCGACCTCGGCGTGCATTCGGCAAAGGACCTCCCGGGCGAGCTTCCCGGCGGCCTCGCCCTGGTCGGCGTGCCCGGCCGTGAGGATTCGAGCGACGCCTTCCTCGGCGCCGCGCACTCCCTCGATCGGGTCGCGCCGGGCGCGCGAATCGGTACCTCGAGCCTGCGCCGGCGCTCGCAACTCCTCGCCCTGCGCCCGGATCTCGAGGTGGTGGAGCTGCGCGGGAACGTCGACACGCGCCTCGGTCGGCTCGCCGACGGCGACTACGACGGCATCGTCCTCGCCACCGCCGGGCTCACCAGGCTCGGGCGCGAGTCCGAGGTCGCCTTTCGCTTCGGTCTCGACGAGCTGACGCCCGCGCCGGGGCAGGGTTGCCTGGCGCTCGAGGCGCGGGAAGGTGACGCCGAGATCGCGGCGGCTGCGGGCGCGATCTCCGATCGCGACGCGCTGGCCGAGCTCACCGCCGAGCGCGCTGCGACGCGGGCGCTGGGTGCGAGCTGCGATACGCCGGTCGGCGTCTCGGCCCGGCTCGACGACGATCTGCTGACCATCCTCGGGTACGCGGGCCTCCCGGACGGGAGCGAGTGGGTGCGGGACCGGGTCGAGGGCGACGCGGTCCAGCCGGTGGCGCTCGGCGAGGCGCTGGCCGAGCGGATGGTCGCCGCCGGCGCCCGCGAGATCCTCGACCGCGCCGAGCGGGTGGCAGGGTGAGCGCGCGGCCCGGGGTCGTCTACCTGGTTGGCGCGGGCCCAGGTGATCCGGGCCTGATCACCGCCCGGGCGCTCGAGCTGATCGGCTCCGCCGACGTGATCCTCTACGACCGCCTGATCCCGGCTGGAGCCCTCGACGGGGCGCGCGACGACGCGGAGCTCGTCTACGTCGGCAAGCCGTCGGGAGTAAAGGAGTTCTCGGCCGCCGATGCCCAGCGCGAGCTCGAGGCGCTGATGGTCGAGCGCGCCGGCGAGGGGAGCAGCGTCGTGCGTCTCAAGGGCGGCGATCCGTTCGTGTTCGGGCGCGGCGGGGAGGAGGCCGAGACCCTGGCGGCCGCGGGGATCGCGTTCGAGGTCGTTCCGGGAGTCACCGCGGGCGTCGCGGCACCCGCCTACGCCGGGATCCCGGTGACTCACCGAGACGACGCCTCGGCGGTCGCCTTCGTCACCGGCCACGAGGACCCGGAGAAGCCGGAGACGGGGCTCGATTGGGAGGCGCTCGCCCGCTTCCCGGGCACGCTCGTTCTCTACATGGGGGTCAAGAATCTGCCGCTGATCGCCGAGCGGCCTCATGGCTGCGGGGCGCGATCCGGCTGAGCCCGCGGCCGCGGTCGAGCGCGGGACGTTTCCCGACCAGCGAACCGTGACCGCAACGCTTGCCGAGTTGCCGGAGGCGGTGGCGGCGGCCGGCCTGCGGGCCCCGGCGATCCTGCTCTTCGGCCCGGTCGCGACGCGCCGCGACGCGATCGCCTGGCTCGAGCAGCGGCCGCTGCACGGCAAGCGCGTGGTCGTCACCCGCGCCCGGGCCCAGGCCAGCGGGCTGGCCGCGACCCTGCGCGCGCTCGGCGCCGAGGCGATCGAGCTGCCCGCGATCCGGATCGAGCCCCGCCTCGACGCGGCCGAGGTCCACGACGCGGTCGCCGACCTGCATTCCTACGCGCTGGTCTGCCTCACGAGCCCGAACGGGGTCCGGCTGCTGTTCGAGGCGATGGCGACTCAGGGGCGCGACGCTCGCGCGCTTGCGAACGCGACCGTCGCCGCAATCGGCCCGGGAACGGCCGCCGCGCTCGCCGAGCGCGGCGTGATCGCCGACATCGTCCCCGAGCGGTTCGTCGCAGAGGCGCTGGTCGAGGCGCTCGCCGAGGTCGAGGTCGCCGGCCGGCCGGCGCTCGTCGCCCGCGCCGCCGAGGCCCGCGACGTGCTCCCCGATGCGCTCGCCGAGCGCGGCGCGAGCGTCGACGTCGTGTCGCTCTACGAGACCGTACGAGAGGACCCCGACCCGGACACGGTTGAGGCCGCCGCCGAGGCCGACTACGTCACCTTCACGTCCTCATCGACCGTGCGCAACCTGCTCGCCGCCGTCGGCGATCACTTCCCCGATGGCGCCCGCGTCGTCTCGATCGGCCCGATCACCAGCCAGGCCGCCCGCGACGCCGGCCTCACCGTGCACGTCGAGGCCGAGCGCCACGACCCCTCCGGCCTGGTCGAGGCGCTGGTCGCGGACGCCTCCGAGCGGTGACCGGCACGATCACCTTCCTCTCCGACTACGGCGCCGATGACGAGTTCGCCGGCGTCTGTCGGGCGGTGATCGCGCGGATCGCCCCCGACTCGCGGGTGATCGACCTCGGCCATGGGATCCGCCGCCATGACGTCGCCCACGGCGCCGCCGTGCTGGCCGCCTCGCTGCCCTTTGCGCCCGCCGGAGTCCACCTCGCCGTCGTCGATCCCGGCGTCGGCTCGGCCCGCCGGGCGGTCGCCATCCGGGTCGCCGAGGCCGACCGGCTCCTGGTCGGCCCCGACAACGGCTTGCTCGGTCCGGCGATCGAGCGCTTCGGCGGCACGGTTGAGGCCGTCGACATCTCGCTTTCGCCCGTGTGCCTCAAGCCGGTCTCGACCACCTTCCACGGCCGCGACCTGTTCGCCCCGGTCGCCGCCCATCTCGCCCGCGGAGCGGCGCCCAGCGCGCTCGGCGAGCCGCTCGATCCCGCCGGGCTCGTCGACCTCGAGCGGCCGGCGCCCGAGGTCGATCCGGGCACTCGGCTCGCCGCCACCGTCAGCCACGTCGACGGCTTCGGCAACGTGACCCTGATCGCCTCGGGTGAGCATGCTGCCCAGGCGGGGCTGGAACGCGGGCGGTCGCTCACCGTCGCCGCCGGGGACACCGTGCATGACGCCGTCTACGCGAGCACGTTCGCCGACGTGCCCGAGGGTGGCCTGATCGCCTACCTCGGTTCGGCCGGTGCGCTCGCGCTCGCGGTCAACCTCGGCAGCGGGGCGGAGCGGCTCGGAGTCTCCGCCGGCGACGTCGTCGAGCTGAGGCCGGCGTGACGCCGTTCGGCGGTCCGCACCTCCACCTGCGGCTGACCGATTCCACCAACGAGCGCGCGCGGGAGCTCGTCGAGGCGGGCGCTCCCAGCGGCACCGTCGTCACCGCGTCCGAGCAGAGCGCCGGCCGCGGCCGGCGGGGGCGGGTCTGGTCGGCGCCCGCCGGCGAGGCGCTGCTGTACTCGGCGGTCCTGCGGCCGCTGGAGCTCGATCATCTGCTCCTGCCGCTTGCCGTCCCAATCGCGGTCTGCGAGGCGATCGAGTCGCTCGCGCCCGTCACCTGCGCGATCAAGTGGCCGAACGACGTCTGGGTCTCCGAGCGCAAGGTGGCCGGTGTGCTGATCGAGGCCCGGCCGCCCGAATGGGCGGTGATCGGGGTCGGCGTCAACGTCGCGATCGAGGACGACGCGTTTCCGGACGAGCTGCGCTGGCCCGCCATCTCGGTCGGTCACGGCGCGAGCGTCGCCGGGGCGCGCGATGCGCTCTCGACCGCGCTTGGCGAGTGGGTGGACGCCCCCCAGGCGGCGGTGCTCGAGGCGTTTCGCGCCCGCGACGCCCTCGCCGGCCGCGAGGTGAGCTGGGAGGGCGCCGGCATCGAGCCCGGCGCCGGAGTCGCCGCCGGCGTGGACGCGCGCGGCAACCTGATCGTCGAGCCGGGCGGTGGAGGGGAGGCCGTAAGCCTCGGCTCCGGCGAGGTCAACCTGCGGCTCCATCGCCCGTGAATGAACTGTCCGGCCTCACTCCCGCCCCCCGGGAGCGAGCGCGGACACTTGGGTTGCGGCGATGGTTGCGGCGCTGGTGCTCCTGTGTGGTTGCGGCGCAGGCGGCGATCGCGAAGCCTGCAAGGTCAATCGGAAGATCGTGATCACGCGCGTGATCACGGGGGAGACATCTGCAAGCCAGGCGTGTCTGAGCCGTTCCTGGGCTAACCGCGCGTCGCGGTGTGACAGACGGCCTCGACGTTGTTGCCGTCCGGGTCGAGGACGAAGGCGCCGTAGTAGTCCGGGTGGTAGATCGGCCGCAGCCCCGGCTCGCCGTTGTCGCGCCCGCCGGCGGCGATCGCGGCGGCATGGAAGGCGTCGACGGTGGCGTGGTCGGGGGCGGCGAAGGCGATGTGGGCCGACGGCGTCGGCTCACCTCGCTCGCCGATCCAGAAGTAGGGCTTCTCGGCGTCGCCGAAGCCGGCGAAGTTCGGGAACTCCATCACCGGCCTGATCCCGAGCGGCTCGAGGGCGGCTACGTAGAAGCTGCGCGCCGCGGCGAAGTCGCTGACGTTGATCCCGACGTGATCGAGCACGGCGCGATCCTAGTCCTCTGAGTGACTCGGGTCTGGCGATTTGCCTGCGTTGTCGGAGTCGCCGCCGGCGCTCTCGATCTCGACTGCATCGGCATCGTTGGCCCCGTTCTCGCCGTCCTCCTCGTTGAGGCGCTCGCGGTCGCGACCCTTGGCGGCGCCGTTGCCCCCGCCGCTTGGACTGCGCTTCGACGAGCGCCTCCGCCGCCGCTTGCCGCCGCCCTTGGGGAAGTTGCGCAGCAGCTCACGCGCCACCGCCGAGGGCTTGCGGGCCATGCGCATGCGGGCACCGCGCAGCACCTCCTCTGCCTCCGGCGTGTGGGCGACCGAGGCCGCCAGCAGCGCGATCGCGAGCCGGCGATCCTGCTGGCGCGCGGCGTGGACGATCCGGCGGGCGTTGCGCCCGTGGGCGCGCCCCGATGAGTTCACGAACAGGCCCAGCAGCCGCTTGGTCTCGGGCCAGCGCTGGACCGCGTACTCCTCGTGCATGTCGCGGGTGACGGCCGCCAGGCGCCAGACCCAGGCCTGGGCCTGGTCGCGGCGGCCGATGCGGCGCTCGGCGAGCGCCTGGAGCAACACCTTTACCCCGGCCCGGCGCTCGTCGCGGGGCCACGTGGCGACGATCTCGACCGCGTCGTCGAAAGGATCGGCCTCGCGCAGCGCCGCCACCTCGCCCAGCGCCTTGAGCCGCAGCTGGTGATTGCGGTTTCGCTGCAGGCAGGTGACCAGAAAGCGCAGGCGCAGCTCCTTCGCCTGGTCGTGCTGGATCATCGCCTTCGCCCGGCGCCAGTTGTTTGCCGTCACCCGGGCGCCGGCGAGCGCCGCCCAGGCGTGCTGCTCGGAGTAGTTGAGGTTCTCGACCGCGATCCGCCACAACTCGCGCTCGAGCACGGCCAGCCGGCGCTCCGGATCCGACGAGACCGGGACGACCCGGCGCTCGACCCTGACCCGGCGGCCGCGGCCGCGGCGAACGGGCCCGACGACGATCGCGCCGCCGCGGTAGACGTCGCGATCGAGCAGGCTGTGGAGCGAGACGACGGTCTCGTCGTGGGTGGTCGCCGGGTGGACGAAGTCGATTACCAGCCCGGCCTCCTTGCCCGGATTGCGGCGGGTGACACGGCCGACCCGCTGCTGGTAGACGCGCCGCGAGGCGGTCGGCGCCAGGTGCATGCAGATCGTCGCCCGGGGCGAGTTCCAGCCCTCGGCGAGCAGCATCGCGTTGCAGAGCACGTCGACCTCGCCGCGCTCGAAGGCGGCGAGGATCTCGGTCAGCTCGCGCTTCGGGGTCTCGCCCGAGACGGCCTGGGCGTTGATGCCGGCGTTGCGGAAAGCTCCGGCGACGTTGCCGGCGTGCTTCACTCCGGCGGTGTAGACGACCCCCGGCACGCGGCGGAAGCGCGACTGGTAGAGGTCGGCGACGGCGACGTTGAACGGCTCCTGGTCGAGCAGGGCGGCGAGCTCCTCCTGGTCGAAGTCCTGATCGACCTCGCCGCGGCGCAGCGGCACGTTGGCGATCGTGCGAACCCCGGGGCCGGGGGGGATGCGGATGCAGCGAAGCGGCGAGATCACGCCGCGCCGCGCTGCCTGGGCAAGGTCGAAGCGGGAGGTCTGAGTCGGGAACAGGTCGGCGACGTGGCGGGCGATCAGCGCCCCGGTCGCGGTCATGCCGATGAACACCGGACCGGTCCAGCGGCGGATGCAGGCACTCGTCTTCTCGCCGAGCGCCGTGTGGGCCTCGTCGCAGATCACGATCGAGTAGGCGTCCGAGATCGCGCGCGGCGTTGCGCACGAACCACTGGTAGGTCTCGACCGTGACCGGGCCGTAGGGATGGTCGGCACCGTCGAGCAGCGGTGGCGAGAGGCGCTCCTTGTAGCCACGGTCGGAGATCTCGCCGATGAACTGGTCGACGAGGTTTCGCCGGTGGGTGAGGATCAGCACGCCGCCGGTGCGCGAGGCGTCGACGAAGCCCACCGCGGCGACCGTCTTGCCGGCTCCGGTCGCGTGCTCGAACCAGAACCGCCGGCTCGCGCCGGGGTCCTCGGGTGCCTCGGCGACCACCTCGGCGTCGGCCTCCTCGGGCTCGTCCCAATCCTGTGGCTCCTCGTCGGGCTCGAGCGCGTCATCCTCGAGCTCGGGCTCGCCGTTGGCGGCCGGCGTTGCGTCGCTCGGCTCCGCGGCGGTCTTGGCCGCCCCGTTGCGACCGTTGCGCCGCGCCTCGCCCTCGGGGCTCTCGAGCTCGCCGGTGATTGCGGCGAGGGTCCCGGCCAGCGCATCGACCTGGTGGTCGTTGAGCTCGGCGCCGTCGAGCAGCACCGGCCGCTCGTCCCAGAGCAGCCGCTCGAGTCCGAGCAGCAGGGAGTAGTCGCGCCGCCACTCGAGGGAAGGCGCGTCGGCGCCGGCGTCGAGCTCCTCGAGCGCTGCATCCACGGCGCGGCGGCGAGCGGTCCCCGGCGCCAGGTCGGCGCTCGTCTCGCCCTCGAGCAGGATCGGCTCACGGGAGAACTCCCGCACCCGGTCGAGGTCGGCCTCGCTCAGCTCGATAGCCGCGCCAGCGGCAACGTCGGTGGTATTGGACATGGGAAAAGGGGAAACCGGCCCCGCGCTCGCGCTGATCCGGGTTGCGGACAGCGAGCGAAGTAAGCTCGGAGGAGGCGGGCGCCGGGCCGAAATCCCCTCCGGCCGGACCGGCGACACCCCGCGGTCCAAGATCAACGGGACCACCTGAATTGAACCACACCCGCAACCCGATGCGTCGCCGAGTCACCAGACCACGCACCGCGACGACCGCGATCCTGGTCGCGGCGACCCTCGCGCTCGCCGCCTGCGGTGCCTCCGGGGACGACGCCGACCCGGGCTCCGCCAACCCCGGCTCCGCGGCGACCGACTACGACAAGGCCCTCGCCGGCGCTCCAAAACCACTCGCCGGCCTCTACGCGCAGGGCGACGTCCTGGTCGAGGGGGGGGCCGATGCGTTCGAGGCCCAGCTCGCCGAGCTGCGCGGCTACCCGATCGTCGTCAACAAGTGGGCCTCGTGGTGCGGCCCGTGTCGGTTCGAGTTCCCGTTCTTCCAGTCCCAAGCCGCCAAGCGCGGCGACGAGGTCGCATTCATCGGCGTCGACTCCAACGACTCACCGGACGCGGCCGAGACCTTCCTCGGGGAGTTCCCGCTGCCGTATCCGAGCTTCTCCGACCCCGACGGCGAGATCGCTGACCTCTTCGACGCGCGCGAGTTTCCCTCGACGGCGTTCTACGACGCCGGAGGGGAGCTCGTATACACCCGCCGCGGCGGCTACTCCTCCGAGGACGAGCTCGCCGCCGACATCGACGCGCACGCGGGCTGATCAGCCCAGCGGCGGGGCGGCGCAGCGGAAGCCGTGTGAATCGGTGATCGGGTCCGACGCGACGAGCCCGTTGTTGATCACCACGTTCGCCTTCACCTCGGGCGGCGACGCATCCAGGGCCGATGTCCACTCCAGGGTCGCGAGGTTGATCCCGGGCTCCAGCCTCGCCCCCTGTAGCTCGGCGACCGATGGCAGCCGGCGATCCGCGCCCACGCACGTCTGCATCGCGGCGAGCCAGCTTTCGGTGCTTCGCGCCGCGAGCTCGATGCAGGCGCCCTCGAGGTACCGGGTCTCCGGCGGGCATTGGAGGCGCAGGGCCGGCGCGGTGTCGGCGGCGCCGATCTGCCCGTTGCCGACGTCCTTCGACTTCACCGCGCCGTTCTTGATCTGCTTCGACTTGACGCTGTTCTTGGCCAGGCTGACCGCGTACGCGCCTCCGCCGAGCGCGATGAAGACGGCGAGCGTCGCCATCACGTTGGCGTAGGTGAGCTTTGAGCGCAGGCGGCCGGGCATCCGTGTGGCGGATAATCCCGACATGCGCCTGCGGATGCAAGCCTGGCTCTTTCTGACCCTCGCCGGGCTGCTGCTTCTGCCCGGCGCCGTCGGTGCCCGGGAATCGCAGACCGTGCCCTCGATCGAGCTCAGCGGGACGATCGACCCGGCGACCGAGAAGTGGATCGGCGCGGCGCTCGACGACGCGCAGGCCGACGGCGCGCCGCTGGCGATCATCCGCATCGACACCCCCGGGCGGACTCGACACCTCGATGCGGGCGATCGTCCAGGACGTGATCGACGCACCGATGCCGGTCGTCGTCTACGTCTCGCCCGACGGCGCCCGCGCCGCCTCGGCCGGCGCCTTCATCACCGAGGCGGGCGACGTCGCGGCGATGGCGCCGCAGACCAACATCGGTTCGGCGAGCGCCGTGACCTCGACCGGGGGCGACATCGGCGGCACCCTGGGGAAGAAGATCGAGAACGACGCCGCGGCCTTCCTGCGAGCGCTCGCCGGCAGCCACGGCCGAAACGGCACCGTCGCCGGGCGGATGGTCACCGAGGCGGCCAACTTCACCGCCGAGGAGGCTCTCGACGAGAACCTGATCGACATCGTCGCCGCGAGCGAGGGGGAGCTGGTCGCGGATCTCGACGGCTTCGAGGTCCGGGGCCCGAAGGCGCAGACACTCGACACGGCCGGCCTGGTCCTCGACCAGCGCGAGATGCCGCTCCAGTACGAGCTGCTGCAGATCCTCGTC
>CAVVBX010000004.1:0-319069 GCA_963746675.1 uncultured Solirubrobacterales bacterium
GGACATGTAGGAGACCGTGCTTCAACTTTTGCCGGACGCGGCTGATACTCTGAGGGGTCGGCGGTAGTTGTGAGCGCGCAGATAGGCGGCGCGTATCTCGGTGGGCTTCAACCCTCGCGGCCTAAAGAGCAGCTCACCCCGCTCGCGCTTGATCGGCTTGAACGAGTACTCCGCCGCGTGAGCGGCGCCCGCCAGCAGAGCCCGCAGCCAAACGGGACAGCGACAGCGAGGAGCGTGACCAGTTGCCTGATTCGCATCACCCTCAACACGCTATCGGCGGCGGCGGCCAGGTCCTTGGTCGGCCCGGCCGTTGTGCCTGGACGTCCCTCCACCAGGCCACGTGAGCAAAGCCGGGACCAGGTTCCACGGAGACCGGTTTGGGTGGGTTCGGCGGTGCGTCAAGTCAGCGTAGTGGGTGGGGTCGTATCGCCGGCCCGCGCAGCGAGCCCTTATGGTGTATCCATGGAACAACACCCATTTGGTTCCTACCCTGTTCACGTATCACGGCTCGGTTCCGGTTGCAGCAAACTGCACCCCTTTCTCGGTCCACGCGATTCGTGTCGGTCCGTAACATCAGCTCGTCCAAGCCGGCTCGGGATCGGGTGATGACGCCGTGAGCGCGTTCGTCGACTAGGTTGGCCGAGATCGTGACGTTAGAAGAGTCCATCGGACAAGCCGCAGCCGACCGCGAGCGCGCAGATCCGCGAGAGCGCTTCGTCCGAGACGTCGTGGCGGCGTTCGAGCGGGCGGGTGTCGAGTTCGTGCTGCTCCACGGCCACGACCCCGAGGCGCGCGACTCCGACCTCGACGTCGCGGTGACGCGCCGAAGCCTTGGAGCGGTCGACGCCCTCGTGCGGGCCGGCTCGTTCGGGCGCATGCTGCAGCGCTTCCACTACGACGTGCCCTGGTACTACTACTTACGTGCTCGAGCCGACGAGACCCGAGCGACGGTACCGTCAGCTCGACGTCGCGTGCGACCCGTGGGGGATAGGACGCTACGGGCCCGCTCTGCCGATCGCGCTCGACTTCGTAAAGCGCAACCCGGGCGCGCGCACGCTGGACGCCGGCGCCGAGGCCGCCTATCTCGCGGTCAAGCGGTCGCAGAAGGGCATCCGGGACGAGTCGTGAACGGGCGCGCTTGACAGCGGCTGCGCGCGACCACTGGCAAGCGGCGGGGCGTTGCTCGGCCCGCGGCTCGGATCCGCGCGGGCTCGCGGTCCGTTCGCTGGGCACGCTGCGGGCAGGAACCCGAGAAAGCGCTGGCGTCGCTCGCCGCCGATATCCGGCGGTATCGGAGAGCGCCGGCGCGCCTCGTCCTCCGGGCGTCCTTCCAGGCTTGTGCGCGCAGTGCGGCGGGCGCGGCGGCCGACCGGGCTCGTCGTCGCCCTCGTGGGGCCGGACGGAGTCGGGAAGTCGACGCTCGCGAGCGCGCTGGAGCGTGCTGCTCAGGGCGCGTTCAGACGGGTTGACCGGCGGCATCTCGGTCCCGGCTTGCTCCCCCCGCCGGCGAGGCTTCTTGGCCGTCGCCCCTCCGACGGCACCGCCCCGCACGCCAGGCCCGCGTCCGGGAATGATCGGCGCGACCGCTCGCCTGGCCTACCTCTGGGCCGACGCTCTGCTCGGCTGGCTGCCACGGATGGCGGTGCCGCGGGCTCGCTCCTCGCTGGTGGTCCTGGAGCGAGGCTGGTTCGACCTCGCGGTCGATCCCCGTCGGTACCGCCTTTCGCCCCGCCCGCGGGCGGTGCGCGCTGCTGGGACGCTTGCTTCCGCGGCCCGACGTCGTCCTGCTGCTCGACGCTGGAGCCGACCTGGTGAAGGCGCGGAAGGACGAACTTGAAGTCGGCGAGATCGAGCGCCAGCTGCGCGAGTGGCGGGCTCTCCTGCCTCGAGCCGGCCGTCGTGCGCACCGCCTCGACGCGACGGGCTCGCCCGAGGAAGCTGCTCGAGCGGGCGCGGGAGCTAATCCACCGGGAGCTCGAGAGCAGGCATCCCGACGTCGCGTCCGCGACGCTTCCGCTCAGGATCGCCGGCCCAATAGCTCGCGGCGGGCATCCCATGGCGCTCGTCGAGGTCGACGACCGCCCCCGCTGGCTGATCCCGCGCCGGCTCGGCGGGCGCGGGCCGCTGCGCGCCCGGCTGTACCGTCCGGCGCGCGCGAGGCAGGTCCCGGCCGCGCTCGCGCTCGAGGCCCTGGCGTCGGTCGGCCGCCTCGGGACGAAGCTGCCGATCGACCTCGAGCGCGGCTTGCTGCCGGCTCTCCGCGTCGCGCTCGGCCGCCGGGACCTGCAGCTCGGCGGCGATCGCCCTCTCCCGCGACCGCGCGCAGCGGGTGCTGGTGACGCTCTTCGCCGGTGGCCGGCTTGTCGGCTTCGCCAAGGTGAGCGTGGCGCCTGAGCCGCTCCAACACGAGCGGCGCGTGCTCGATGCCCTCGTGCGGGCGAAGCCGCGGGCGTTCGCGGTGCCGCGCCCTCTGGCCCTGCTGCAGTGGGAGGACCTGACGGTCCTGGTGCTCGAGCCGATCATCCCTCGTGCCCGCGCGATGCGCCCCTTCGGGGCGCGCGAGCGAGCGGTCCTCGAGGAGCTGTCGCAGCTCGGGAACGTTCTCGAGCCGATCCTGGGATCCGCACCCGGGCTCGTCCCGGTGCACGGCGACTTCGCTCCCTGGAACACCGCTCCGACCCGCGGCGGCGGCTACGTGGTGTGGGACTGGGAGGACGCGCGGCTCGGGCTCCCGCTCGAGGACCTCTTTCACTGGAGGACCCAGCTCCTGGTGCTGTTCGGAGCGGGGAGCGTCGAGGAGCTCGTCGCCAGCGCAAGCTCCCCCGATCGCGAGCTGGCCGAGCTCTGCGCGCGGCTCGGGCTCGATCGTGATGCGCCGTCCCGAGCCCTACACGCCTATCTCGAGCGACGAGCGTCCGCGGCCACGACCGACCCCCGCACGCAGTGACACGGTCCGCCAGGCCCTCGCGCTCCTCGATGGGGAGTCGATGGTGACGCACGCGCTGCCAAGGCCCGCGCTGCCCTGGATGGGCGCCGCCGGCTCGCCTCGATCGCGCTCGGCGCCGGCATCACGCTGAACCTGCAGGTCTCGTTCCTCATGGTGATCGCCTTCCTGGGTGTTGCGGCGCTCGCCGCCCCGGCCGGCGCATGGGTTCTCTGCGCGCTGGTCGCGGCGTTGACGTTCCGCGGGCTCGTCGAGCTGCACGCGCTGCCGTCGGTGGCGACCTACATCGATCTTCCGCTGGCATGGGGCGCGCTGGCAGTGGGCCTGCTCAAGCGGCGGCCCAGACTCTCCGCTGCTCGACCAGGCATCTGCGCTGGCTCGCCGCTCTCGGGCTCGCGGTCGCGCTGGCGTGGGCGTTTCACCCCAGCGAGGTCCTGCGGCCGGTGCTCTACCTGATCCTCCTTGGCGAGCCCTTCGCGATCGTCGGCGCCCTCCTCGCGGATCCGCCTTCGCCCCGCCTGCGCCGTGCACTCGAGCGGACGCTCCTCGCGCTGGTGATCATCCAGATACCGGTCGCCGCGCTCCAGCTCGCCACGCTCGGCCGCCGCGGATCACATTCAGGGCACGCTCTACGGCGCTGGAGCCGGCGCGCACGTGATCTCTGCCGTCGTCGTTGTCGGAGCGATCTGGATCCTGACCGGAGGGCTCGGGCGCGACGTCCTCGGCGCGGCGCGACTCCCTGTCGTGGCCGCGCTGCTCGTCATCCCGTTCCTCGCGGATGCGAAGCAGGTGATCCTCGCCCTGCCGGCGATCGTCCTCGCCTCCAGTTGGCGCGTTGGCCGTCTTCAGTTCCTCGTGCGTGGCGCGCTCGTGGCCGGAGCGGTCGTCGCTCTGTTCGCCCTGGCTCCGGCCGGAAATACGGCCGAGCGATACCTCGAGGAGAATCAGCAGGGGCAGGGCGGCAAGCAGGCGACCGCGCTCTTCCTGTGGCACAAGCTGGACAGCGATCCCGCTTCGTTGGCGTTCGGAAAGGGACCCGCGGAGACGGTGAGCCGCGCCGCGTTCATGACGACCCCCCTCGTCCAGCGGGCCGACTCTCCGCTGGCCGTGCTCGACCTGAAGCCCGCGGCGCTCGCCGTGGAGGCGCAGAGCATCGCACTCGAGGTCTCCGGCGGGGGCAGGAGACCTCCTTTCAACAGCGGCACGTCAAGCGCCCTTGGCGTGCTCGGAGACCTCGGCATCTTCGGCCTCCTGGCGTATGCTGGGCTGCTCTTGTCGCTGTTCCTTCGCCTGCGCGCGGAGACATCGGCCGAAGGGGTCGCCGCGGCGTCGGGCTTCGCGCTGTTTCTCGTGCTCGGCTTCGTCTTCGACTGGTGGGAGCAGCCACCGTTCGGCGTGGTCATCGGCGTGCTGGCCGGCCTCTCGTTGAGCGAGTCGCAGTTCCGTCGCACCCGGACAAAGTCGCGAGCAGGTCGCCTGAGATGCCCGAGTCGCCAGCGGTCGCTCAGAGGCCGCTTGCTTCGCGCGTGCTTCGATCACGCGGGCCGCACCGAGGCGATCTACCGGCGCCCGGCAGCCATGGCAGCACCGCAACGTGCGCTTCGCCTTCGCGGCGCACTCGGGCCACGATCGTCGAGACCGCGCAGCGACCCGACCGACGGCTCGCCGCGATGCTCTAGGCCGCTCTTCAACGTCGAACGCACGGGGTCGCGATCAACCGAGAAGCGCGTGCGGCGGGGCCGGATAGGCTAGCAAGCCGCGCCTCATCCAGCGCCGCCGCTCGAGACGCCCGACGATGCCTGCTCGCCGTCCTATTCCTTTCGGGCCAACCACCCACGACCTCCGCTGGCATCTCGACCTGCTCGAGCGGGTCTGGACCGCGAGCATGGCTGGGCCACCTCACCGACGTCGATCGACAGCTTCCCCACGGAATCGGTCGGCTAGGCTCCTCGCCGCCAGCATGCTTGACCCGACGGAGGCGACCTCGTCGTCATCGAGACTCGAGCAATCGGACGCTGAGGCGCTCGTCGCCGACCAGCTCGTGTTGGTCCGCGAGGCATGCGAGCGCTCCGCCTGTTGCCGCCCGTCGACTCGGCGGTGCTCTCGGCCGCGGCGGATCGCCTACGCCGCGGGGCATCGCGATCCCGATGGCCGGGCGCTTACTTCGAGTTCGACGCCCCCGCTGACGAGCTCAGGGCGCTGAAGTTCTGGACGCGTCGACGAGTTCGAGACCCTCGAGGCGCAGGCGAGCCGCTGGCGGCGATCGACGCCTACGTCGACCGTCTTCGTGCTGGGACGCGCCCGGTCACTGCGCGCGGGGGGCCTCCGACGACACCGCCGACCACCCGAACTCGGCGGTGAGGCAGACCTGGCCGAGCCGATGCGCCGCCAAGTAACATCGAAGCGCACGAGATCAAGCGGCCTGAGGTGTCAACCGGGCCGGGCTCTCATCGGTTGGTGATTCGATGAATGGGGTCCGGTCATTGAAGGTACTGATCTCCGCTTACGCGTGTGAACCCGGCAAGGGATCTGAGCCTGGAGCGGGATGGCAATGGGTTGTCGCTGCAGCCCGTGAGCACGAGGTCTGTGTCCTAACGCGCACAGAACAACCGATCAGCAATCGAGGCCGGCCTTGCGAGCGATCGGAGCATCAGCGCTCGGTTTGTCTACCTTGACCTGCCGCGTTGGGCTCGCTTCTGGAAGCGGGGCTCGCGCGGCCTGCGCCTCTACTACGCACTCTGGCAGTTACTTGCGATGACCGTGGCACGGCGGCTCAACCGCATCGAGCGGTTCGACGTGGTTCACCATTTGACGTTCGCCAACCTGTGGCTCCCGGCGCTTACCTGCTTCACGGGCCCGCCCTTTCTTCTCGGACCAGTCGGTGGCGGACCCAGAGTCCCGCTACGTCTTTATGGAGCGCTCGGGATACGCGGTGCGGCGCTCGAACTGTTGCTTCTGGTCGCTCGCGCAGCAAGTCGCTTCATCCCGGTCGTGAGGGTGGCATGGCGGCGTGCGTACGCGATCCTCGTCCAAAACGAGGAGACGCTCGAGGCGCTACCGCGCGGCTTTCGCCGAAAGTGCACGATCCGACCCAATGCAGCAACCGTCATCCAGAGGGCGCGCGCCGGATCACGACGGGCTCGTCGAGGCGGGTCTGCCCAGCATCGTTTGCGCCGGCCGACTCTTACCGTGGAAGGGAGTCGCACTCGCAATATCGATGATGGACCACCTGCCTGGTTGGCAGCTCACGATCGTCGGAGATGGCCCTGACCGCCAGCGTCTCGAGCGGCTCGCCCAGCGCGGTGGGGTGGCAGACCGCGTCCGGTTCCTTTCGTGGCTCCCGCAGGCCGAGCTTTGGACACTCTTGAGGGCGTCGCGATGCCTCCTCCTGCCGAGCCTTCGCGAGGACGCCTCGCTGATCGTTGCCGAGAGCCAGGCTCTGGGAGTTCCGGTTGTCGCCTTCGATCAAGGCGGCCCCCGAATCCTGTCCCGGCTCCAGGAACAGCAATTGCACTCGTCCCTTTCGGCCCATCACCCGCGGCGAGCGCTCGGAGGCTAGCCGAGGCCGTCGCGCAGGTCGACGTCACGCGGCCCACTCCGAGCGCCCCGACCTCGGTCTCGACGGCATCGCACGTGACCTCAGCGTGGCCTACGGCCGCGCAGTTGCGCCCGGTCGCGGTGAATCTCGCGCGATGACCTTCCCTTCAGGCAGCGATCCGATCCCGCAAGGCACGACGGGTCGGCGGGGCGCCGCAGTGAAACCTTTGACGCCGTTTACCACGAGTTGGGACGACGGCTCTGAACTCGACGCCCGCCTTGGGAGCCTCCTTACACACTTCGGGCTCCGCGGTACGTTCTATGCCACGACCGGGCCTGGTGGCATGCGTACGATCACCGACGAAGCGCTCGCATGCCTCGCGGACGAACACGAGCTTGGTAACCATGGGCGGTCTCATCTCGGATTCACGAGCCTCAGTGACGACGAGATACGCCGGGAGCTCGAGTGGGGGACTCTCGAGCTCTCGCGATTCGGCCAAGCATCTGCGCTCGTCGCCCCACCGCTTGGCAAGATCGACTCGCGAGTCGAGAGGCTTGTTGCCAGCCTCGGCTACGTGGTCAGGACAGCACCGATTCTCTCCAGCGCGAAGAGCACTGCGTACCGGGATCGAGCCTACGTTCATGTTCTGCCCACAGCACTGGCGTACGGCTGCCCGCAACATCGTGCGTCGCGTAATGCTCCCGGCCTTTCCTCTTATCCGAGCCTGGGGGTTCCGTAAAGACCTTCGCCGTCGCACTATGGATCTGATCTCGACGGCCGTTAGGCACGTCGAGGTTGTACACATGTGGGGACACGCCGATGCCATCGAACGGTTCGACGCGTGGGATGTCGCGCATGACGTCTTTCAATATGTGGCGACGTTGCCGATCCGGCCGGGAACGAACGGCGAGCTCTATGGGGGCGCGCTTTGATCCGAGACGCGGCATCTATCGATAGAGGTGGCTTTATCTGGGGCTGGCGCGCGCTCAATGCTGCCACGGGTGAGGCGGTCGACGTACTGATCTCGGCGACGACGACAGGATTGGTGACGGCGTAGCGGCGGCACATCGTAGCGGCGGCCGGCAGTCCTTCGCGGCTCAAGCGCGAGTCGAAAGGGCCACTCGGCCCCTGCTCGCAGTATCCATCCCGGGGCTCACCGTTTACGACCCGAAAGGAGTCGACGGCAGCGCTGACGTTTGCGGCCGACCGTTGCGGGCCCCGGGTCGCGTCGCTCGGAAGGTGCTCGTGCGGCATGTCGCCACGCTGAGGAGCGACTGCGGCCTCTTCTTCCACCAAGATCGCCTACGGCTCTTCCGCGCTGTCCATCTCATCACGCATCTTGCGCAGCGCACGGTAGACGCGGCCCTCGACGGTGGTCAGGCGCTGGCCGGTCAGCTTGGCGATCTCCGGCAGCGTCAGTTCGGCGCCGTAGCGAAGCGCGATCGCCTCTCGCTCCTCGTCGCTGAGCGCCAGCAGCGCCCGCCCAACCGCGTCGCGGGCCTCCACGGCCTCGACGCCCGAGTTCGACGCGCTGCTCGTCCCGGCTGTGGCCCGCTCAACCGCTCGGGTCTCGGCCGCATCGCGCCGAATGTGATCACGCAGGCAGTTGAGGGCGATCGTGTAGAGCCATGTCTTCTCGCTCCCCCGGCGCGGGTCGAAGCGGCGGCGTGCCCGCAGTGCGCGCTCGAACGTCTCCGCCACCAGGTCCTCCGCCAGCGCCCGATTGCCGGTCCGGTAGGCGAGAAAGCCGAACAGGGGCTGCGCGTGCTCCTCGTACAGGCGCTCGAAATCCTCGTCTCGCACGGCCTGAACATTCTCGGATTCCCCAGTCAGGAGTCGGGCGCCTCGTTCGTATAAGGGGTAAATGACGCCATCAAACGAGAAATGGCTTCCCGACGAGCTCGAGCAGTTCGGCGAGCGGCTTCGTGATCAACGGCCGCAGGCGAGTTCTCTGGAGCTCGACCGGATCAAGACGAGGGCGATGATGCAGGCGTCGCGAGCCGCTTCAGCGCGGACGAGAGGAACCTTCATGAAGTCACGCGTGGCAAGCGTTCTGGTCGTAGCCGGCCTGGTGGTGGGCGGTACGGGCGGGGTGGTGGTGGCCACCGGGGGCATCCCCGGAAGCGGGGGCAGCAGCGGAAGCGCTCCCCACTGGGAGTACTGCCCGCCTTCCTCGCATGGCGGCGGCAAGCCGCACGGCGGCAGCACTCGCATGGCGGCCACCGACTCGCGGCGACGACTGCGGCCATCCCACGGCGGCGACGACGGCCACGGCCACGGCCACGGCGACGACGGCCACCACGACGACGGCCACGGCGGCCACCACTAGCCCGAGGCGACGCCGAGCGAGAGGGGCGAGAGATCGCCCCCTCTTGCTCGCACCTTGATCCGCTCAGAAGACCGGTTCCTCGAGCAGGGCCGCTGCCTGGTCACGCAACACGCGTGGGTTGGCGGAGGGAAAGCGCTTCACCAGGTCGAGCGTGGCCGCGCCCAGCGGATTGAGCCGCAGGGCCTCTCTTGCGGCGGGGCGGGGATCGACCCCGGCCGCCGCCTGCGCCACCGCCAGGGAATAGTGGTACTCCCAGTTATCGGGATCGCGGTCCACCGCCTCCTGCATCGAGTGGACGGCCTGCCGCGTTTGCCCCAGGCGAGCCTGGCAGTAGCCCTCGAGCCGGTAGGGCTCGGGCCGGAGCGAAAGCACCGAGCTGGCGCTCCGGGCCTCTTCGATCACCTGCGGACAGTCCCCGCTACGCAGGAATGTCTGGACGGCGTCGTCGAGCCTCCCCTGCGAGATCGTCACCAGTGCGGGCACGACAGCCGATCACGATCAGGGCGCCGGCCATCGCCACCCGCAGCGCCAGCGGCGGGGAGGACTCGATCCGCGGCTTGCCTGCGGGCGCCGCGAGTGCCGCTCCGCCCAGCGCGAACACCCAGAGCGTCACCGCCGGCATCTCCCAGTCCCAGTCCACGCCGGCACGCAGAGCCCAGGCAAGCCCCGCCGCGAAGAGCGCCGCGTAGAGGGTCCGACTCGGGCCCCCAAGACGGGCGGCAAATCCGTAGAGGATGGTGACCACGAATATCAATACGAGGAGCAAGCCGATCAGGCCAAGATCGCTGAGGTTCTCGATGTAGATCGAGTGGGCGTCGTGAACCGTCAGCCCGGCCAGCTCTCTGGGGCGGTTCTCGTGTCCAGACCAGCTCGAAGGTGCCGGCCCCCTGCCCATAGCAGCGGGGATGGGTCGAACCCGTCGTCGACGGCGACCTTCCACTGTTCGACCCGCCCGTTGCTGCCGGGGTCGGTGAGCCTGGTCCGCACGTCTGACGGATCACCGACCCCGGATCCGTGGACGAAGCGGTCGTACTGGTCCGAGACGTATCCGGGCACGTCGAGCGCGGCGGTGAGGACGACGACGGCAACCACGACGGCTGCCGCCAGTGAGCCGAGCACCGGGAGCCGCGCACGCGGGGGGAGGCGGAGCCTGTCCATGCGCGCGTCGAGCGCCAACAGAAGCCACCGGAGCGCGAGCGCACCGGCCACGCAGAGGCCGACCACCAGGGCGAGGTCGTGTCCCTGGGAGGTCGCGGCGGAACTGGTGGGGTGGGGACTCGCGAGCTTGTCGGCCTGGTAGGAGAAGGCTACGGCGGCCGCGGCCGTCGGCACGGTGGCCAGCAGGCCACTCAGTAGAGCCCGGGGCCGGCCAAGGACCATGTAGGCCGCCAAGCCGATCGCCCCGGCCAGGATCGCTCCGCGGGAGAAGGTGAAGTACAGGGTGGTGACCAGGATGGGAACGGCGCCGGCGCCGGCCACTCGCAGCGCCCGCGGCTCGCTCCGGCTGCTGGCGAAGTGAAAGCAGAGGATCGTGCCGATCGAGGCCATCAGGCCGAGGGTGTTCCAGTAGGTGATCGGGTAGCTGAGGCGGTCCTCGGACTGGTTCGCTGCGATCGGCCAAAGATCGGGCGCCAATCGGGTGATCAGCCCGATGGAGCAGACCACGAGGATCGCCAGGGCCAGGCTCCGCGTCATCCAGCGCACCTGCTGGGAGTCCCTGGGGATCGAGCCGAACAGGACCAGGGCGACCAGGTAAAGCAGCGCCCGGTCGAATTCGACCATCGCTCGCCAGGTGGAGTCCGACCAGATCGCCGAGAGACCCGTCCACACCGCGTAGAGGCCGAGCGCGCCGGCCGCCACGGCGAGGGCGGGGCTGAACCCGGCGAACGGATGCGGCGCAACGACGATTCGCGAGGCGAGCAACAGCAGCAGGACCACGGCGACCAACGCCGGCGTCCCGGGGAAGAAGCCCCCGGCGTTGAAGCTGAGGAAGACCAGCAGGACGCCGGGCAGCAGGACCAGCCCCCAGGTGCCCAGCCGCTCGAGCGCCGTGGTTGGTCGTTCGCTCATCGGGAGCCGACCCAGGGCCCCGCTTTGCTGACAAGGGTCGCGATCCCGATTCCGAGCTGGATCGCCTGCGCCACCCGCACGTCAGTCGTGGTGAACGACCAGGACCGGACAGGGGGCGTGCTTGAGCACGGCGCTGGACGTGCTGCCCTCCATCCTCGCCCGCAAGCCGCTCAGCCCGCGCGACCCGACCACGATCGCCGCCGCGCCGATCTCTCGAGCCTGCTCGGCGATCGCATCGGCCACCCGCGCCTCTTCGGGCACCGCGAGCGCCTCCGCCTGCAATCCGGCCGACCTCGCCAATTCCGCTCCGTCACGCGCGATCCGCTCGGCCCGCGCCTGCAGTTCGTCGTCGGCCTCGCGCGCCGCCTCGACGTCGATGACGGGGCCGGCGTCAGACTCCAGGCCAGACATCGGCATCGCGGCGGCGTATGCCAGGCCGGGCTCCCACACCGTGACCACCACGACCCGTCGCGACCCGAACAGCTCGGCCGCCTCGCTGACGCAACGACGCGCCGAATCCGAGCCGTCGTAGGCGATCAGGACGGGCGCTTCGGCGGTCATCCCGGCTCAGACCCTGCTCGCTCCATTGGCGCCATGCTAATGAACGAGGTCGCCGTTGAAATGAACGGCGGTTGGCGTTCGGGGCGACGTTCTCGGCTATAAGCCCGCAGGTGGCTGGATCCCGCCCCGACCCTCTCGGTCGTCATCGTCACCCATGACTCGCGCGAGGCGGTCGGGGCGACGCTGCCCGCGCTGGTGGCGCAGCTTCGCGACGGCGACGAGCTGATCGTGGTCGACAACGCGTCGGCCGACGGGACGCCCGACGCCGTCCGCGAGCTGCGTCCCGGGCGCGGCGCTGATCGAGACGGGCGCGAATCCCGGCTTCGCGGCCGCCTGCAACCGCGGCGCCGAGGCGGCGATCGGGCGAGCTGCTCTGCCTGCTCAACCCCGACGCCGTTCCCCAGCCGGGCTGGCGCGACGCGATCGAGCGGCCGCTGACGGAGGGACGCGGGTGGTCGGCATGGCAGGCGCTGGTCACCGCCGAGGGCGGGCGGACGATCAACACCCGCGGCGGGGTCGTCCACTTCACCGGCATCTCGTGGGCGGGCGGGGCGGGGGAGGCGGCACCCGCCGACGACGGGCGCGACTGCGATGCCCGAGCCGGGCTTCGTCTCGGGCGCCTGCCTGGTGATCCCGCGGGCCCGGTACGACGAGATCGGCGGCATGGCCGAGGAGTTCTTCCTCTACCACGAGGACGTCGACCTCTCGCTTCGCCTGCGGCTCGCCGGCGGCCGGCTCGGGGTCGAGCCGGCGGCTCGGGTCGACCACGATTACGAGTTCGCCAAGGGCTCGAGCAAGTGGCTCTACCTCGAGCGCAACCGCTGGGCGACGCTGATCCGCACCTACCCGGCCGCCTTGCTGATCGCTGATCGCGCCGGCCCTGCTCGCGACGGAGCTGGCGCTGGTCGCGGTCGCGGCGGGCGGTGGCTGGCTTCCCGAGAAGGTGCGCGCTTGGGGCTCGACGATCGCCTCCCTGCCGCGGCTGCTGCGCGAGCGGCACGAGATCCAGGCTCGCCGCCGGATCGGCGCCGGGGAGTTCGCCCGGGCGCTCACCGCCGAGCTCGACTCGCCCTTCCTCGGCCCGGCGGGGCGCTCGCGGGCGCTAGGCGTCGTCCTGCGCGGCTACTGGGCGCTGGTGCTCACCGTCCTCGGCGGGCGCCGTCGCTGAGCCGCCTTTCGCGCCCGCCGTCTCGCCCTGGGCCGCCCGCAGCTCCTGGTCGAGGCGGGCCGTCTCCTGGGCGAGGATCTTGGTCTCCTCGGAGAGGCGCGAGGTGGCGACGGAGAAGTTGAGCAGGAGCAGGAAGGCGACGCTGAAGGCGAGGATGAAGATCGCGTTGGCAGGCTCCGAGATGCCCATCGCGTCGGCGATCACGTCGAGCCCGTCGGTCCAGATCGCGAGCACGAGCAGGACGACGCCCGCCGTCAGCCAGAGCAGCGCGTAGCGCTCGGCCAGACGGCGACGGCGAACGAGGTCGAGGATCAGCAGGAAGATCGCGATCGTTGCGATCAGCGCGATCACCTGAGCCTTGGTGTCGATCTGGGAGCCGCTCTCGCCGCCGCCGTCCGGCTGCCGGGCCGGCGCGACCGAGAGCCCCGAGTAGCTGATCTCGGTCAGGGCCTCGCCGCCACCGCTCGGGATCACCGTGGTCTCGCCGGCGCCGGCGCCGCGGAGCACGTTCTGCTGCTCGACCAGCGTGTCGCCGTTGATCAGCACGTACTCGCCGGGCGGGATCTCGATCGTGTCTCCGGGCCCGGCCTCGAGGATCGTCTGGCCGAGCGAGCCCGGGCCCTCCTCGGCGGTGGTGGTGACCTCGAGCGTGGCGGCGGCCGCGGGCGAGGCGAGTGCGAGCGCGGCCAACAGCGCCAGCGCGGGTGCGAGCGATCGGCGGAGGGCGATCATCCCTCCTCGGCCACATCGGCCGGGGTCGCTCGGCGGCGAAACAGGCCGACGAACAGCGCCAGCAGCACCTTGAGCATGTAGAAGGCGCTGCGCGGGTAGTCGATCGAGCTCTGGCCGAACCCGCGGGCGTTCATCTGCACCTGCACCTCGTGGATGCGGAGCCGGTTCGCATGCAGCATCAGCAGCGCCTCGACCTCGGGATAGTCGTGCGGGTAGTCGCGAGCGAAGAGCTCGGTGGCGCGACGGTTGGTCATCCGGAAGCCCGAGGTTGGGTCGGTGATCTTCTGGCGCGTGATCGCCGAGAGCACGACCGAAAAGATCATGTTGCCGAGCCGGCGCCCGAGCGGCACCTCGTAGCCGGGCTCGCCCCGGAAGCGACTGCCGTAGACCATGTCCGCCTCCTCGCCGGTGGTGTGCAGGGCGGCGACCATCTCGGGGATGTACTCGGGCTTGTGCTGGCCGTCGCCGTCCACTTGCACGGCGACGTCGTAGTCGTTTCGGAGCGCGTACTTGTAGCCGGACTGGACCGCGCCCCCGATCCCGAGGTTGTAGGGATGGCGGACCACCGTCGCGCCCTCGGCCCGCGCCTCGGCAGCGGTGGCGTCGGTGGAGCCGTCGTCGATCACGACGACGTCGAAGCCCGGCGCGGCGCGGTGGATGTCGCGCACGACACGGGCAACCATCCCGCCCTCGTTGTAGGCGGGAACGATCGCGAGCTTTCTCAGGTCGTCGCCCTCAGGCATCGGCGGAGAGCGGTCAGGGTAGAGCAGCCGGCTGCAATCCCTGAACCCGCTGTTTCAGCCGGACCCGTCGCGTCGGCCGAGGATCTGCTCGCGCTCGGCGAGCCGGTTCGCCCGCCGCAGCTCAGCCTCGCGCTGTCGGCGAGCCTCGACCTCGGTCTCGGCGATCAGGCCGGGGACCGGCATCGGCTTCGCGTTCTCGTCCAGGGCCACCATGGTCATGTAGGCGGTCGAGGTGTGGCGGCGCTCGCCGGTGCGCGGGTCCTCGGCCTCGACCCGTACGCCGACCTCCATCGAGGTTCGCCAGGCGGCGTTGACCGTCGCCGAGCAACAGAGCAGCTCGCCGACGTTGACCGGCTCGACGAAGGTCATCCGGTCGACGCCCGCAGTGACCACCCGCGTGCCGCAGTGGCGCAGGGCGGCGATCGCCGCCGCCTCGTCGCACATCTTCATCACCACGCCACCGTGGACCAGGCCGGCGAGGTTGGCGTCCCCGATTCCCATCCAGCGAACCAGCCCCGAGCGCGAGGCCGAGGCGGGGCGCGGCTCGAGCGCGTCGGTCAACTGGCGGCGGGCACGGCGTCGGCCGCCGTCTTCGCCGCCGTCGCGGCGGCCACATCGGCCGGATCGCCGAGGGCTTCGCGCAGGACGACGGTGTGCTGGGCCTGGCAGCCGGCGATCTCGGCGCAGGTGGTGGTCAGGTCGACGCTGTCGACCGTCGGCCCCTGCTCTGTGTAGAAGGTGATCTGCTCGTCCTCGAGCTTGGCGAGGTACTCGAGGTACTGCTGCGGCTTCGAGATCCGGTCGAGCTCGTCGAGCAGCGCGACCAGGTTCTTGCTCGCGGTGTCGGCGAGCCCCTCGACGCCCTCGAAGGCGGCGCTGTCCGTGGTCGAGTCGGGGGTGTCGGGAAGGTCGAACCCGAGCGAGTCGAGGGCGCTGCGAAGCGCGCTCGCGTGCGCCTGCTCCTGATCGCGGAAGCGCTCGAGCGTCTGTCGCAGATCGGCGTCGCCGTTGCGGGCGGCGGTCGCGTAGGCGAGCACGGCGAGCTGCTCGAGCGAGATCGCCCCGACGAGGAAGTCGCGCAGGTCCTCGTCGGCGGCGGTCTGCTGCGCCCCGGCGAGCGGGGGCCGAAGCAGGCCGGCCGCGGCCAGGGCGCCGGCGCCGAGCGCGGCCTGGCGAAGCGCGTCGCGGCGGCTGTGGGCGATGTCGCTCACTGCCCTTCCCCGGTCGTCGTCGTGGTCTCGGTCGTCGTGGTCGTGTCGGCCGCGGCTTCGAGGGGCTTCTCAGGCTCGCCGGTGACGAAGGCGTATGGGACCGGCTGGTCGCCGGCGAACTCCGAAAGCACGGCCAGCTCCGCCGCGACCGCGGCGAGGAAGGCGATCATCGTGCCGCGATCCTGCTCGGTGGAGAGCGGACCGGCGGCGGCGCGGTAGGCGACGATCGCGCCGTTGGCCGCCTCGATTGAACTTCCGGACTCGGAGGTGCCGCTCTCCCCGGCCCCGCCGCCCGCGTCGGAGACCAGTCGCTCGAGCTCGGAGGATCGTTTCGCCGACGCGATCCGGAACTGGTTCAGTGCCGCCGTCTCCTGCGGCTTGGCGGACTTCGCGGCGGCCGCGTATGCCGCGCCAAGACCGGATTCCCCTGCGAGAGCGGCCTCGAGCAGCGCCGCATCGTCGCTCGCGTCGCGCTCGCTGACCTTCCCTCCGCAGGAGGCAAGCGCGGCTCCGGCCGCGCCGGTGCCGCCGAGGACGAGGAAGCCGCGGCGCGAGACTGAGTGCATTCGCGGCACCCTACCGGGGCCGAATGCCGACGGACGCCGACAAGCTCGCCGCGCTCGCCGACCGGGTCGCGGCCTGCCGGCGCTGCCCGCGGCTGGTGGCCTGGCGGGAGGAGGCGGCGGCAGCGCCACCGCGCCGCTACCGCGGTGAGCCCTACTGGGCGCGCCCGGTGCCGGGCTTCGGCGACCCCGGGGCGCGGATCGTGATCGTCGGCCTGGCGCCGGCCGCCCATGGCGCCAACCGCACCGGGCGCATGTTCACCGGCGACCGCTCGGGGGAGTGGCTCTACGGAGCGCTTTACCGAGCCGGCCTCGCCAACCAGCCGGCCTCGGATCACCGCGACGACGGGTTGCGACTTCGCGACGCATACGTCACCGCCGTCGTTCGCTGCGCCCCGCCGGCGAACCGGCCGGCGCCGGCCGAGCGCGACGAGTGCCTTCCCTACCTGGTCTCCGAGCTCGAGTTGCTCGCCGGCGCGCGGGTGCTGGTCGCGCTCGGCTCGTTCGCCTGGGACGGCGCCCTGCGCGCCGGCCGCGCGCTCGGCCACCCCGTGGCCCGCCCGCGGCCGCGCTTCGGCCACGGCGCCGAGGCCGAGCTCGGCCCCTACGTCCTGCTCGGCTCGTATCACCCCTCCCAGCAGAACACCTTCACCGGCAGGCTCACGCGAGCGATGCTCGACGCCGTCTTCACCCGGGCGGTGGAGCTGACGGAGGGTTGATACTGCGGGGGCGATGTTCCCGGTCAACGTCCCCAACGTGCTCACGCTGGTGCGGATCCTCGCGGTCCCGGTCCTCGTCGTCGCCCTGCTCGACGAGACGCCCGACGGCGACGTGATCGCCGCCGCCGTGTTCGCGCTCGCGGCGCTCACCGACGGCCTCGACGGCTACATCGCCCGCCGCCGCCGCCAGGTGACCACCTTCGGCAAGCTGATGGACCCGCTCGCCGACAAGCTGCTGGTGATCGCGGCCCTCGTCTCGCTCGTCTCGCTGGACCGGCTCGCCGCCTGGGTTGCGATGGTGATCATCGCCCGCGAGCTCGCGGTCACCGGCTTGCGCAGCCTCGCCGCCGAACGCGGGGTGGTGATCGCCGCGAGCTGGCTCGGAAAGGTCAAGACGGGGCTCCAGGTGGCGGCGATCTTCGCCCTGATCGCCTTCGACCCGCCGCCCGTGTGGGCCGACGTCCTGCTCTACCTGGCGGTCGCCGTGACGGTGATCTCCGGCGTCGACTACTTCCTTGGCTTGCGCAAGCGCTTCGAGGAGCACGGCAGCGAGGCGGCGTCCAGCCCTTCGGCCTGACCCTCAGCTCGCGCAGGGCTCCTCGAGCCACTCGCGCATGGTCGTGTGGCGGCGCGAGTGGGCTCCGGTCTGCAGTTCGTTGAGGATCTCGGAGAGCCGGCCCGAGCGCTCGGCGACGACCGAGTGGCGGTGGATCGTCTCGAGGTTCTCCTGGCGCGCGTGGACGAAGCCGTCCTCGGCGAGCTCGGGGTAGGCAGCGGCGACCCGCCGGATCATCTCGCGCACGCAGTCCTCGACGAAGCGCGGCTGCATGTGGGCCTTCTCGACCACGGCGCGCTCGTCGGAGCGCTTCATCAGCTCGTAGATCTCGGAGCTCATCGACTGCTCGACGATGTGCAGCAGGTCGCGGGCGTCGACCGCGGACTCGGTTCCCTCGGGCCGGCCGAGGTGCAGCGAGCCGATGCCGCGCTGGTTGTGGGTCGCGACCGGCACCCGCTCGAGGATGCGCTCGACCTCGTCCGCGCTGAAGCCGTCCTCGGCCAGCCGCTCTCGCGCGCCGCCGGCGACCAGCTCCTGCGCGCAGGGGCAGGCGGTCATCCCCTGCGCCTCGACGCCGGTCAGGGTCCGGGTGCCGCGCTCGGATGAGACCGCGGTGCCCAAGAGCGTGTAGATCTCCTGCGTCTCGAGGCCGGAAACCGGTGTCGGCACGGTCTCCGGATAGCGGGCGGCGATCCGAACCTCGGCGCGCATTCCCTCCTGGCGCTCGCGCACGTGCTCGGCGATGTGCGCGGCGAGAGCCTCGGCCTTCAGCGACTCACCGAGGACGACCTCGTCGATCGCCTCGTTGACGATCTCCTCGAAGCGCGACATGTGCACGCCGGCCTGCTGGGGGCTGAGGTCGACGAAGCACTCGAGCTCGGCGAAGTAGTAGTCGCCCGCGCCGTGGTTGGTGTCGTCGCGGGCGCCGGCGTCGCCGTTCTGCCCGCAGACCCGGATCACCTTCTCGACCCCGCGCACGCCTACCCGGGTGAGGCTGACCTCGGTTGCGGGACGCCCGGCCTGGACGTCGGGGGCGGTGGGCGAGATCGTGCGGCTCTCGATCGTGGCCATGGCCAAAGAGTAGAGATCGCCCGCACCGACATATACTCCCCGGCGCCCGGTACGAGGAGAGGACGGGCGGATTGGCTGAGAAGGCGGACGTTCTTCTAGCGGACAACGGGGGCGGTCCGGCACACGCCGGCGACGAGGCCACGCTTCCGGACTCCGAGGATCTGAGCGCCCTGATCGTCCAGGGCCGCGAGCGCGGCTATCTGACCTTCGAGGAGATCTCCGGGGCGCTCGACGAGGTCGATGTGACCAAGGAGCAGGTTCGCGACCTGCATGCCTACCTGATCGAGCACGGGGTGGACGTGATCGCCGAGGACGGGCTGACCGCCTACAAGGAGGCCAAGGGCGAGTCCCAGCCGGGCCAGCAGAAGAAGCCCGAGCTCGATCTCACGGTCGAGCCGAGCCTCGACTCGCTGCGCCTTTATCTGCGCTCGATCGGTCGCGTCGAGCTGCTCACCGCCGATCAGGAGATCGAGCTGGCGAAGGCGATCGAGAAGGGCGACATGGCGGCCAAGCGGCACATGGTCGAGGCCAACCTGCGGCTGGTCGTCTCGATCGCCAAGGGCTATCTCGGCCGCGGGCTCAGCTTCCTCGATCTGATCCAGGAGGGTTCGCTGGGATTGATCCGCGCGGTCGAGAAGTTCGACCACCGCCGCGGTTACAAGTTCTCCACCTACGCGACCTGGTGGATCCGCCAGGCGGTCACCCGGGCGATCGCCGACAAGGCGCGCACGATCCGGATCCCGGTCCACATGGTCGAGAAGCTCAACCGGGTCGGCCACGTCGAGCGCCAGCTCGTCCAGCGGCTCGGGCGCGAGCCGGAGCCGCACGAGATCGCCGCCGAGCTCAAGCTCACGGTGCGCGAGGTGCGCGACATCCTCCGCGTCGCCCAGATGCCGGTGTCGCTGGAGAAGCCGGTCGGCGACGAGGACGAGTCCGAGCTCGGGGACTTCGTCGCCGACGAGGCGACCGAGGAGCCGTTCGAGGCGGCGACCGAGAACCTCCAGCGCGAGGACGTCCAGCGCGCGCTCGACGCGCTGCCCGAACGCGAGCGGCAGGTGATCGAGCTCCGCTACGGCCTGCGCGGCCACGAGCCGTTGACGCTCGAGGAGGTCGGCCGAGCGTTCGGCGTCACCCGCGAGCGGATCCGCCAGATCGAGAACAACACGCTGAAGAAGCTCAAGCAGCTGCCCGAGGCGCAGCGGCTTCGCGAGCTGGCCTGACCGCGGTAGCTACTCGCAGAAGGGGCGCGAGCCGGCGGGGTCGCGGCCCGAGATCCCCGAGCAGGTGCGCAGAGATTCGAGCCGGCGCGCCAGGCCCGCCTGGACCGGGCTGGGGAAATTCGCCGAGGCGCGGTTGCGGAGCTCGAACGGGTCGCTGCGAATGTCGTAGAGCTCGCGTTCGAGCCCCCCGCAGGCGCCGGTTTCGCGGTCGATGCGATGCAGCTCCACGTACAGGCGGCGCTTGGTGCGCACCGCGTCGTAGAAGTTGTTGAGGCCGAGGTGGGTGGCGGGAACGCCGCAGTCGCGAATGCTGCCGGCCTGAACGAGCAGACCGCGACCGTCGGCCCACGGCGGGCGCTTGCCGCGCAGCAGCGGCAACAGCGAGCGGCCGTCGAGCACGCGGCAGTCGCCCTCGGCGGTGCATGGGACGGCGTCGGCGAGATCCAGGATGGTGGCGGTCAGGTCGAGGTTGTTGACCGGTGCGCCGACGGTGGACGGCTGGCGAGCGCCGCCGGGCAGGCGGGCGAGCAGGGGCACCCGCAGCGACTCCTCGTAGGGATAGACCTTGCTGAGGACGATCCGATGCTCGCCGAAGAGGTAGCCGTTGTCGGAGGTGAAGAAGATCGCGGTGTCGTCGAGTCGGCCCTGGCGGCGCAGCTCGTCGATCAACCGGGCGACGCCACGGTCGACGGTCGACAGGGTGGCGAGCGCGCAGCGCCAACCCCAGCGCAGGGCCTCGAGCCGCTTGTGGTTGATCCTCGGACGCGACTGCACCCAGGCGGGCTTGTCGTTGATGTGGCGCTCGTCGAAGGACGGAGCCTCGGGGAGCGGCTCGGCCTTGAACGGCCCGAGCGCGCCGGACTCGGGCAGCGGCAGGCCGCCGACGCCGCACGGCCCGTGCCCGGTGAAGTTCGTGGAGTGCGGAGCGACGTGGGCGACGTTGAGGAAGAAGGGGCGCGGGTCGTTCTGCGACGGTGCGGACGAAGTCGAGTGCCTCGCGGTTGATCGCCCGGGTGGTGTAGCCGGAGCGGCTGTTGCTCAGGGTGACCGGCGTGCCGTCGCGGCTGAAGGTGGCGCCGTAATAGGCGGCCGAGGGTCCGACGAAGCCGAACCAGTGCTCGACGCCCGGCGGCGGCGCAAGCCCGCCGTCGGTTGCGGGATCCCCCGGCGCGGCGTCGCGGTCGTAGTTGAGCAGGAAGCGCCCGATGTGCCCGGTGCGGTAGCCGGCGGCCTGCAGCCAGGTGTAGAGGGTGGAGGTCTTGTCGTTGAGGCTGGTGTAGCCGGGCTCGTTGTCGAAGACGCCGTTGTTGTGCGGGTACTGGCCGGTGAGCAGGCCGGCGCGCGAGGGGCAGCACAGCGGGCTGGAGACGATGCTGCGGGTGAACTCGGTGCCGCGGCGGCCGAGCGCGCGCATCGTCTCGGGCATCGTGCGCGGCGAGAGCTCGGCGACCGACTGGTCGTCGGTCATCACGACGATCACGTTCGGCCGCGAGTCGGCGGCGCGAGCGACGGAGCGCTCGGACGGCGCGGCCGCGCCGGCGATGCAAAGCGCGGCGAGGAGCGCTGCGACGACCGCGAGCCGGCCCTGCCGCCCCGGTCCGCTGGCTGTTGTCGGTTCGAGCTCAGTCCTCGCGAGCGTACGGGTTGTAGCTCGGATCGGACTCCGCGATCAGCGCCGCGTCGCCGCTCGCCTCGGCGCGCCGGCGCGCCGCCAGCGGCCCGATCGCGCCGCGGGCGAACATGCGGGCGACCACGACGTCGACGAGCGCAAGCGCGGCGATCGCGAACAGCACCGGGCTGATCAGCAGTCCGAGCGCGATCGCGACGACGAGCGTGATCGCGGCGGAGAGGTGGAGCGCGGCGACAAGCTTGTCGACCGAGGCGCTGGCGGAGTCGGGCTGCATCGCTCGCCAGCCTAGCCGCAGGGTCGATGCTTCCAGGCGCCTGCTATGGGGGAGGTGGGATTCGAACCCACTCAGCCTGAGGCACTGGATTTACAGTCCAGCCCGTCTCTCCAGCTACGGCGCTCCCCCGCCTGGACGGCGATTCTAAAGCGGCGGCGCACGTCAGCGGTGGATCGTGTCTCTTATGCAAACACGATCCACCGCGGGCCTCGATCGCGAGCGTCCGCGAGCTCACTCGCCGCCGTGATGGACCAGTCGCGAGAGGACGACGACCGAGCGTGTGCGCTCGACCAACCCGGTGCGCTGCAGGTCGATGATCAGCCGCTCGAGGTCGGAGTTGTCGGCGGTGCGCACCCGCGCCACCGCGTCCGCCTCGCCGGTGACGCTCCACGCCTCGACCACCTCCGGGTGCTCGCGCAGCGTGCGCGCCACCTTCCCCAGCGTCGTTCCCGGCCGGTAGAACAGCTCGAGCAGCGCCTCGGTGTGCCAGCCGAGCGCCTCGTAGTCGACCAGCGCCGTGAAGCCCTGCAGCGCCCCCGATGCCCGCAGCCTGTCCACCCGCCGCTTCACCGACGGCGCCGAGAGCTTCACCCGCCGCGCGATCTGCTCGAAGGTCGCGCGCCCATCCTCCATCAGCAACGAAAGAATCCTGCGATCTGTGGCATCCATACGCAGGATTCTTGCGCACACGCTGGCTGGAATCGCTATTGACGCAATCCGAGCCGCCGACTACCGTTTGATCCAGCATGCCCACCCCGCCAAAGAACGCCCGCGTGCTCTTCGACGAGGCCCACTCCGAGGCGTGGACCATCCGACCCGACGTCGCGCGCGCGATCCAGCCGGCGCACCCGGCCGATTCCTCGCTCGCCGCCGCGGCGACCGCCCTCTCGGCGCGCGAGTTCGAGGTCGCCGCCCACACCGCCGGACCGCTCACCGCCGAGGTCCTCGACGGCGTCTCCGTGCTCGTCATCGCCCACCCCTCGGAGCCCCAGTGGGAGGCGACGGTCAACGGCGGCGACCCGCGCCTCAGCGACACCGAGCTCGATGCGATCGAGGGCTTCGTCGCCGCCGGCGGCGGGCTCGATCGTCCTCGCCGAGACCGAGCAGGAGAAGTACGGCAACAACCTCGCCGAGTTGGTCGCGCGCTTCGGCATCGGGATCGAGAACGCGACCGTGCAGGACTACGAGCACCACCGCGGCGAGGCCCCCTCGTGGATCCTCGCGGCGCTCGGCGAGACGCCCGCCGACGGAGACGACGCGTCGCGGGCTCCGACCCGCTCGCCGGCGTCACCGCTGCCTGCTTCTATCGCTCCGGCGCGCTCTCGGCTGCCAACGGCGCCCGCGTCATCGCCCGCGCCCACCCGACCGCGTCGATCCCCAACGCCGCCCTCGCCGCCGTCGCCTCGCACGAGCGCGGCCGCGTCGTCGTGCTCGCCGACTCCGACCTCTTCGGCGACGACTGCATCGGCGACCTCGACCACGAGACGCTGTGGCGCAACCTCGTCTACTGGGCCGCCGAGCCCGCGTTCGCCGCTCCGCCCGCCCTCGCCGCCTCCGAGGCCGCCGCCGACCCCGCCTGGCTGCGCCTGCGCACCGCGACCGAGGAGCTTCGCCTGACCCAGTCGGCCGACGGGTCCGTCGACACCTCCGAGCACGACGCCGACGTCCTGCGCCGCCTGGTCACCGAGGTCGCCGAGTCCGCCGAGGCGCTCGCCCCGCACTTCCCTCATCAGCACGCTTACATCGATGCGCTCGCGGCGGACCTGCTCGGCTGGGCCGACGCCGGCTACCCGAAGCCCGACTTCGCCCGCTCGCTCGAGGCCTTCCGCCCCGATCGCGACCGCCGCGACGGCGTCGAGCACCTCTGCGTCTTCCCGATGTACAAGCAGAACGCGTCACGCGACACCTGCTTCGAGGCGCTGATCGTGCGCGTCCCGTGGCCGGAGTGGCTCGACGAGCTCGAGCGCACCCGGTTCGACAATGCCAAGTTCCTCCCGGTCACTTTCGTCGACCACACCCCGGGCTACGACTCCGAGTGCGCCGTCCTCTTCCCCGAGACTTTCTCGACCGCCGAGCCGCCGTCCGACTACCACTTCGGCGCCATCTTCTGCGACCGCGAGGCCGAGCGCTTTCGCCGCGTCTGCGGCGCCGCCGCCGAGACGCTGCGGATCAATCTGCCCCCCGACGCCGCCTGCCTGCTGCGCTCGCCCGAGCTCTCGCAGAGCGCCTACATGCTCTGGGACCTCGTCCACGACCGCACCCACATGCTCGGCGACCTGCCCTTCGACCCGTTCATGATCCGGCAGCGCAGCCCCTACTGGATGTACTCGCTCGAGGAGCTGCGCTGCGACCTGACCGCATTCGCGACCGCGGTCGAGCTCGAGCGCGAGGGCTTCGCCTTCGCCCGCCACGTCCAGTACGCGATCCTCTTCGACCGCCTCTTCCGCTTCCCGGTCACCGGCTCGCGGGTGCGCAACTACGACGGTCTCGGCGGCCAGCTGCTGTTCGCCTTCCTGCACAAGGAGCGCTACCTGCACTGGACCGACAACCGGTTGACGATCGAGTGGGAGCGCCTCGCCGATGGCGTCGGGCGCCTCCGCGATCGCGTCCAGGACCTCTACCACTCCGGCATCGACCGCTCGAAGCTCGGCCAGTGGATCGCGGCCCACGACCTGATCTCCGAGTACGTCGCGCCGGCCGAGGGCTCGGTCTGGGCAAGGCCTTCGCGCGACCTGCCCGAGGTCGAAGAGCCCAAGCAGCTCGTCGACCTCGTCCGCGACGACGAGTTCCCGCTCTCGCTCTTCTACCTCGGGCTCGCGCCGAAGCTCGAGCACGCACTCGAACGCCCGCGCGATCCTCAGATGCAGCTAGCGGACGAGCTGAAAGGCCCGGTCGCGCCCGGCGCCGAACCGGTAGACGGCGAAGTCGTCGTCGAAGGCGATCGCGCGGCTGACACCGAGACGCTCCATCACCGCGAAGCTGGTCCGATCGACGAGCGAGAACTCCGGCCGGTCTTTCGCAGGTACTCGTTCCAGCTCGCCTCGGCGAGATAACGGTCCTTCTCGCCGGCGATGTCCGAGCCCGCGCTCGTCCCGAGGTCGAAGATCGCACTGATCTCCATCCGACCGTCACTGCGCCGATCGTCGAGCTCGCGGGCGAGCGCTCGGCGCGTCAGCTCGGCGAGCGAGATGCCGAGCTCCTCGGCGCGCCGCTTTGCTCGCCTTTGCAACTCGGGATCGAGGCTGATCTGCGTGCGCACCATCACCACATCTACATCATGCTGTAACCACGCCCGCATAGCGCGGCCTTAACCGCCGCCGCCTACCCTTTCGGCATGGACGTCGGCAGGCTGCGGATCGACCTCTTCGCCTTCGCGCTCGGCGCCCTGGCGCTGCTCACCTTCGCCTTCGTCGGCGCCCGCAACGGCGCCGCGCTGGTCATGTGCGGCCTCTGCCTCGCCGGCCTGCTGGCCGCCCGCCTCGCCGGCTTCTCCAACCGCGCCCTGGTGCCGGTCGCGTTCGGCCTCGTGGTGATCCTGTGGATGGTCTGGATCGACCCGCCGGCCGGCTCGCACAAGACCAGCGCGCTCGCCCACGGCGCCGGCGGGGCCCTGTTGGGCTGGGCGCTGGCCGAGTATCTGCGCGGCCGGCTCGCCTGGCCGCTGTGGGCGCTCGCCGCGCTGGCGGGCGTCTTCGGCCTGACCGTGCTCTGGGAGCTCGGTGAGTATCTCGGCGATCAGCGTGCTGACCACGGCGCTGATCCCGAGCCGCACCGACTCCGCGGTCGACATCCTCTTCGGCACGATCGGCAGGCACAGCCGCCGTGCTGCTGGCATGGGGGTTGGCGCCGAGCGGCCAACGCGGGTAGCGTGCCGGATATGAGCTCGCTCGACGGTCGCGTGATCGCGATCGCCGGCGCCGCCGGCGGCCTCGGCCCAGTAGTCGCCCGCCGCCTCGCCGACGCCGGCGCCACCCTGGCGCTCACCGACGTCGATACCGGTCGCCTCGACACGCTGGTCGAGGATCTCGGCCTTGCCCGAGGACCGCGTCGACGCGCGCGTCGTCGACCTGCTCGGCGAGGACGGTGCCCGCGAGTGGGCCTCCGGCCTCGAGCAGCGCTTCGGGCGAGCCGACGGCCTGCTTCACCTGGTCGGCGGCTGGCGCGGCGGCGAGCCGCTGGCCCGGGCGCCGCTGGCCGACTACGAGTGGCTTCACGACCTGCTCGTGCGCACGCTCCAGCACGCCACCCGCGCCTTCTACGAGGCGCTTCGCGAGAGCCCGCATGGGCGCTTCGTCCTCGTCTCCTCCTCCCAGGCGCAGACCCCGAGCGGCACCAACGCGGCCTACGGGGCCGCCAAGGCGGCGGCCGAGAGCTGGACCCTGGCGCTGGCGGATTCCTTTCGCGCCGACGAGTCCGCGGCGACCTCGAACATCCTCGTCGTCAACGCGATCCTCACCCCGCAGATGCGCGAGGAGAGCCCCGAGAAGCCGTTCCGCACCTTCACCTCGGCCGAGGACATCGCCGACGCGATCGCCTTCGTCTGCTCCGACGCGGCGGCGAAGATGAACGGCAAGCGCCTCTCGCTGCACCCGTGAGCGCCGCGCCGCGGCAGCGGATGCGCCGCGCGGCTTCGCCTCCGACAACCACGCCGGCGCCCATCCCGAGGTGCTCGCGGCGATCGTCGCCGCCAACCATGGGCCACGCCGCCGCCTACGGCGCCGACCCGTGGACCGCCGAGCGCCGCGGAGGTGTCTTCCGCCGCCACTTCGGTCCCGAGGCGAGGGCGTTCTGCGTCTTCAACGGCTCGGGCGCCAACGTCGCCGCGATCGACGCTCTCACCGGGCCCTACGAGGCGGTGATCTGCACCGACGTCGCCCACATGCACGTCGACGAGTGCGGCGCGCCCGAGCGACTCGCCGGGGCCAAGCTGCTCACCGTCGCCAACCGCGACGGCAAGCTCGACGCCGCCGACGTCGCGCGCTGGGAATCGCGGCGCGGCGACGAGCATCAGGCCCAGCCGCGGGTGGTCTCGATCACCCAGTCGACCGAGCTCGGGACCGTCTACACGGTCGAGGAGACGCGGGCGATCGCCGAGGCCGCGCACGCGCTGGGCATGCACCTGCACGTCGACGGCGCCCGGCTCGCCAACGCCGCCGCCGCGCTCGAGCTGCCGCTGCGCGGCGCTGACCACCGAGGCCGGCGTCGACGCGGTCTCCTTCGGCGGCACCAAGAACGGCCTCCTGGTCGGCGACGCCGTCGTCTTCTGTCGCCCCGAGCTCGGCGAGCGGTTCGCCTTCACCCGCAAGCAGCTGCTCCAGCTGGCCTCGAAGATGCGCTTCGTCTCGGCCCAGTTCGAGGCCCTGCTGGGCGGCGACCTGTGGCTGCGCAGCGCCCGCCACGCGAACGAGATGGCGGCCCGCCTGGCCGCGGCGGTGCGCCCGATCGACGGGGTCGAGATACTCCTATCCGGTCGAGGCGAACGCCGTCTTCGCCCGCCTGCCGCGCCCGGCGATCGACGCGGGCCGGCTGCCGGACGCGCATCCGTTCTACGTCTGGGACGAGCGGGCCGACGAGGTTCGCTGGATGTGCGCCTGGGACACGGAGCCCGAGGACGTCGACGGGTTCGCCGCCGCGGTCGCCGCGGCGGTCGGCTAGCTGCGCCGACCGCGCCTTACGTGTGGCGCCCCGGCCTGTCCGCCGCCCGCCCGCTTGTGCTCGTACATGGCCTTGTCGGCGCGCGAGAGCAGGCCATCGAGCGTCTCGACCTCCTGCGCCCGCGCCACCGCGACGCCGACGCTGATCGCGAGCCCGAACGGGCGGTCCGACCGGCTCGCGCGTGCGACCACCGCCGAGACCTCCTCCTGCAGCGCGGCGGCCGGGGTGCCGGCGCTCGGCCGCAGCAGGCCCAGCTCGTCGCCGCCGAGGCGACCGACGATGTCGCCCTCCATCGACAGCGACACGAGCGCCGCCGCCGCCTCGCGGATCAGCTCGGAGCCGGCGTGGTGTCCGAAGGTGTCGTTGACGTAGCCGAGACGGTCGAGGTCGATGACGACGGCGGTGCAGTCGCCGTCCTGAGCGCTCAGCCAGTCGAAGAGCTCCTTCGGGCGGGTGAAGAACCCGCGGCGGTTGTCGATCCCGGTGAGCTCGTCGGTGAGCTTGCCGAGACGCACGGAGGGGACGCTGTGCTGGGCGTCGCTGGGGGTGGTGGCCTTCGCCTCCATGTACTCCCATCGGCTCGCGGATTGCGAGGCTTGAGCAGCGGGAAGCGACGCTGGTCAGCCGGTTAGCCTGACGCCATGGGCGTGCTGCTCGATCAGGCGGTCGGACTCGTCCCCCGCGGCGATCTCGAAGCTGCCCGGACGGCCGCTTCGCCGCTCGCCGGCGCGCCGGTCCGACTCGACGGCCAGGAGCTGAGCCCCCAGGTGCAGCTCGGGCTCCGACTCGAGCGACTCCTGGGGCGTGGCAGCCGCGCCCGGTCGCCGAGGCCCGCGCCCGCCGCAGCCGCGACGCGCCGCGTCTTCCGCGGCGCCCGGATCGAGGTCGGTCACATCGAGGAGCTCCGGATTCCGGGCGCCGGCGGGGCCGATCCGCGCCCGGCTCTACGTGCCCGCCGGAGCGCCGCGCCGACCCCGCTGATCATCTACTACCACGGCGGGGGACACGTGATCTGTGACCTCTATACCCACGACCAACCGTGCCGCTTCTTCGCCCGCGAGATCCCCGCGCGGGTGCTCTCGGTCGATTACCGGCTCGGCCCCGAGCACCGCTTCCCGGCCGCGGTCGAGGACTCGCTGGCCGCGTTCGAGTGGGCCCATGCGGCGGCCGAGGGCCTCGGCGCCGATCGAGCCCGGGTCGCGGTGGCCGGCGACAGCGCCGGCGCCAACCTCGCCACCGTGGTCTGCGCAGCTCGCGGCGGCCGGCGACGGACCGCATGCCCGCGCTTCCAGGCGTTGATCTACCCGATGATCGATCTCTCGGCCAAGCGCCCCTCCTACGAGCTCTTCGGTGAGGGCTTCTTCCTCACGGCGGCGGAGACGCACTGGTTTCGCGACAACTACCTCGCCTCGCCCGACGACCGCAATGACCCGCGCGCCTCGCCGATCCTCGCCCCCGACCTCTCCGGCCTGCCACCGGCCCACGTGGTCAGCGCCGGCTTCGACCCGCTACGCGACGAGGGCGAGGCCTACGCCGAGCGCCTGCGCGAGGCGGGCGTGCGGACGACCCTGCGCCGGGAGAGCGACATGGTCCACGGCTTCGTCAACGCGGTCGGTCTCGGCGGGCGCCCCCGCGAGGCGACGGCGGAGATCGCGGCTGCGATCGGCGACGGCCTGACGGCCTCCGTGGCCGAACGGTCCGGCCCCCCAGCGGCTACCCTGACGGACCCGCCCGGATAGCTCAGTTGGTAGAGCACCTCCATGGTAAGGAGGGGGTCACGAGTTCGAGTCTCGTTCCGGGCTTCGAATCGGGCCTAGTCGACTCCTAGTGGCGCGCTCCTGAAGCGATTTTTCGCAAACTGGACGAATATCTGACGTTGACAGCCCGCTGATGCGCCTCTACGTTGGTCGGGTACGTCGATCAGGACGGAGGCCACGGATGGCCTCCCTTGATCGAGTTTCGGAGGAAGAGTGTCTGGGAGGACGCGTTTGAACAGCAGGCAACGGCCGGCGGAGACCGCGATCGTCTGATGGCGCGGGTCGAGGCAGCGCTGGCGCCCGACGGTGAGCTGCGGCGCGACGAGCCGCCGTTCATCGCGTTCACCCTGCGTTTCCTGGGCTGGCTGCTGCCGGCGGAGCGGCGGAGAGCCGGATCTCGCTCCGGGGAACCTCCGGCGACGGGGACCGGTTGGCCGCTGCCGACAGATCGGCGCTCGGCTGGTGCCGGCGCCGGCGGGCTTCTGACGGGCCGGCCACTCGAGGCTCGTATGCGCCGGGCGACGAGCCTCGGCCACGGCCTCGGCCACGGCCGGAGGAGCCGGCGCTCCTCTCGTCCGCGACGCAGCCCCTGCTCCGTCGCTCGCTCAGCCCGCTACCGGTGAGCCGAGGGCGCCCGGGCGCCGTCGATCAAGCGAAGCGACTGCCCTAGCGCTATCCTTGCGCCGGTCCTCGTGCCTTGCCCTGATGAGTGGGTGCGGCGGAGGTCTTTTTTCTGTCCGGCCTCGGAAAGGACCGGCCGGCCGTAGAGATCAGAGGAGCGAATGGCTCGCGGAGACGTACGAATCGCTGTCACCCTCGCCTGCGAGGAGTGCAAGCGGCGCAACTACCAGACCAACAAGTCGCGGCGCAACACGCCCGACCGGATCGAGATGCGCAAGTACTGCCGCTGGTGCGGCCATCACACGGCGCACAAGGAGACCCGCTAGCCGGGTAGCCGTGGCGAAGACTCGCGCACAGCGAAAGGCCGAGCAGCGTCGCGCGCCAGGCGGAGTTGGAGCGCAAGGGCGATGACCCGCTCGCCGACGAGTCGCGCGCCCAGCACGACACCCAGGTCCCCGAGACGGCCGACGTGCTCGAGGCCGAGCTCGCCGAGCACGGGGTCGACCTGGAGACGCTCAAGCACGCGCCCGATGAGCCGGCCGAGGCCCGAGCCCGAACCCGAGCCCGCGCTCGAGGCGCCGGCGCCGTCGCGCGCCGACGTCGAGGCGCCCGAGGAGGCCGAGCCCGACAAGATCTCGCGCCGGGCGCGCGCGCGCGGCCGAGCGCGAGCGCAAGCAGGCGGCGAAGGACTCCGAGCGCCGCCGGGCCCCCAAGGATGCTCCGCCCGAGCGCCGCCAGCGCAGCGGGGTCATCGGCTTCATCGCCTCCTGCTGGGCCGAGCTCAAGCGGGTCCAGTGGCCCGATCGCGAGACCCTGATCCAGGCCTCGGCGATCACGCTGATCTTCATCACGATCATGGCCATCTACCTCGGCGTCCTCGACGCGATCTTCAACTGGCTCGTCCAGCGGATTCTCTAGACCGCCGGCCGCCCCCCGCCCCACTAATACAAGGACTAATTACTTCCCCATGTTCCGCTGGTTCGTCATCAACACCTATTCAGGGCACGAGAACAAGGTCAAGGCCAATCTCGAGCACCGCGTCGAGACGATGGGCGCGCGCCAGCGCGTGCGCCAGGTCGTCGTTCCCACCGAGCAGGTCTCCGAGCTCAAGGACGGCCAGCGGATCTCGGTCGAGAAGCGGACCATGCCCGGCTACGTGCTGGTCAACATGGAGATGACCGACGACGCCTGGAACCTGGTCAAGAACACGCCCGGCGTCACCGGCTTCGTCGGCTCGCGCAACAAGCCGATCCCGCTCTCCCAGCCCGAGGTCGACCGGCTGATGCACCGCGAGACGGCCGAGCGCCCCCGTGCCCACGCCCAGTTCGAGGTCGGCGAGTCGGTGAAGGTGATCTCGGGCCCGATGTCGGACTTCTCCGGCGAGATCGCCGAGATCAACGAGGACGCGCAGCGGCTCAAGATCCTGGTCTCGATCTTCGGCCGCGAGACCCCGGTCGAGGTCGGCTACGACCAGGTGAAGAAGGTCTAGCGCTCAGCGCGATCCCAGACCGTGCCAGTCGGCACGCTGGCTAGCATTCGGAGGGCGAGTGGCTTGAGGTGGCTGAGATGAGCGAGTACGTGGTGATCTACGAACAGGGACAGGATGGGGGGTGGGGCGCCTACCTGCCCGACCTACCCGGCGTGGTCGCGCTTGGAGACACCCATGAGGAAGCGCGGGAGCGCATCCGGGAGGCGCTCGACGCCTACGTCGCGGAAACGCGCGATCGAGGAGAGGCCTTGCCCGGCCCGCTGAGCGTCGCCGGCACGGTGCGTCTCTGAGACTTCCGCGTCAACGGATCAGCTTGACCTCGACGCCGACGTCGAGGTCGGCCCAGGCTCGGTCCGCCGTGATCGCCGGCAGGTCGAGCTCGCAGTGCCAGTGCGAGGCAGGCGCGGTCGGCCAGCGAGAGGCCGGCGGCGCGGGTCGAGGGCCGCAGCGCCGCGGCGCTCTCGGCCTGAGCGGGGGTGAAGGGGCCAATGAGATCGCCCAGCTCGCTCGACCTGAGCCCGCCGCCTCAGCGGTCGAGACGCCGCAGGCCGGCGATCACCTCGATCACCTCGATCCAGTTGACCGCGGAGATCGTCGCCCGCGGCGAGAAGCTCGTGCGACGAGGTCCGCCCCGGGCTCGCCCTTGATCACGGGCGATCAGCGCCGACGCGTCGAGGACCGCGGCTTCGTCCATTGCTCCAGCTCACGCTCCTCCTGCTCAAACGCCAGGCGTCGTTCGGCGATCAGCTCATCGACGAGGCTGCGGCTGCCCGCGGCGGCCTGGAACTCGGCCTGCATGCGCCGCAGGAGCTCGTCCCGGGTCTCGAGCACGATGCGGCCGTCCTCGACCCGGATCAGCGAGCTCGTCGCCCTCCTCGAGGCCGAGTTCGCGGCGGATCTCGGCCGGGATCACGACGCGTCCGTGCGGCTCCAACTTTCGTGCGTCCGGTTGCCATCAGCATGACCACCGTGTCATGCCATGGAGAGTGTGTCAAGTCAATGCAGAGCTGTCACGAGCTCGTGACGACCCTGAACTTCGCCTTCGCCGGCGAGGGGTCGGTGTTGCCCGCGGCGTCGGTGGCGCGGACCTTGAACTTGTGGCGCTTGGGCTTCAGGTGCTTGTACTTGCGCGGCGAGGCGCATGGCGCGAAGTCCCTGCGGTCGAACTTGCACTCGAAGCTCGAGTCCGGCTCGCTGGAGCTGAAGCGGAACTTCGCCTTCGTTTTCTCGGTCTTGCGCTTCGGCGACTTGTCGATCGTGGTCTCGGGCGGGCTGACGTCGACGGGCAGAGCTTCGACGGGCTTGACCGCCCAGTCGGTGTCACTTGGGGCGCCGACGACGTTCGCGCTGAGGGCCGCCGGGGCCGCGGCGGTGCCACTCACGTTGGCGATAATCAGGTCGCCGCCGCCGGCCGACGTGATGAAGGCGATCTTGGCTCCATCGGGTGAGTAGGCCGGAGCGGTCTCCGAGATGCCGGGGTCGGTCGCGATCGGCTGCGCACTCGCCCCGTTCAGGTCGGTGCTGACCACGTCGCTCTGCGTCAGCCCTCCCGCCGGTGCCTGCCGGAAGGCAACCCGGGCTCCGTCCGGCGAGACCGAGGGCAGCAACTCGGTCGCGGGCGCTGTGGTCGCGATCGGCGCCGCGGTCGAGAATGGGCCTCCGCTCGACGGCGCCGTGGCCAGGTCGAAGTTGGTGCCTCCGGTCTCGTTCGCGTAGACAATCGTCTGCCCGTCCGGGGTGAAGTCCGGCAAGACGTCCTGATGGCCGGTGGTGATCAGCGCCCGCGGGCTCGTCCCGTCGGCGTTCATCACCCAGATGTCGCGAACGACGTAGGTGGGAAACGGCGACCAGCGCCCCCAGGCGATCCGCGAGCCGTCGGGCGAGAAGGCGGGCGTCTGGTCGAGCAGGTTGTCGTTGGTGAGCCGGTGGGGATTTGACCCGTCCGAGTTCATCACCCAGATCTCGGATGTCGCCTGCGAGCCGACCGTGAACGCGACCCGGGTGCCGTCGCCGCTGACGGACGGCTGAGCGCCCTCGCCGGGTCCGCCGGGGAGGTCGGTGAGATTGATGAGGCCGGAGCCGTCCGGGTTCACCGACCAGACGTCGAGGCCGCCCTGCTCGAGCCCGCCGACAACCGCGTGGGCTGTGAAGAAGATCTTCCCGTTCTGCCCCGGGAAGGTCGCATCGGCCGCCGGGGGCGCCAGCAACGCGAGCCCGAGTAGACAGGCCGACAACCACCACGCTCGACTCGCCGTCATCCCAGCCCCCCTCGGGTTCGCTCGAACGAACTCTAAACCGCCCAGAGCCTCCCACCAATCTCTGTATCCTCGACCGCCGCTATGGCCAAGAAAGTCCTCACCATGATCAAGCTCCAGATCCCCGCCGGGGCCGCTAACCCGGCGCCTCCGGTCGGTCCCGCGCTGGGTCAGCACGGGGTCAACATCATGGAGTTCTGCAAGGCCTTCAACTCCCGCACCCAGGCCGACGCCGGGACGATCATCCCGGTCGAGATCACGGTCTATGAGGACCGCTCGTTCGACTTCATCACCAAGACGCCGCCGGCCGCGGTGCTGATTCGCGAGGCGCTCGGAATCCAGAAGGGATCGGGCGAGCCCAACCGCGAGAAGGTCGGCCGGCTGACCGCCGCCCAGTGCCGTCAGATCGCCGAGCGCAAGATGCCCGACCTGAACGCCAACGACCTCGACGCGGCGTCGAAGATCATCGCCGGCACCGCGCGCTCGATGGGCGTCGACGTCGAGGGGATCGAGGTCTAGCCCGATGAGCCGCAACCGGGGCAAGCGCTACCGCGGTGCGATCGACCAGGTCGACCGCACCCAGGCCTACGCGCCCGCCGAGGCGGTCTCGCTGGTCAAGCAGACGGCGGGGACGAAGTTCGACGAGACGGTCGAGGTGCACCTGCGCCTCGGCGTCAACGTCCGCCACGCCGAGGAGCAGCTCCGCGGCACGCTGGCGCTGCCGCACGGGCTCGGCAAGCAGGTCACGATCGCGGTCTTCGCCGAGGGCGACGCGGCCCGCGCCGCCACCGAGGCGGGGGCCGATCACGTCGGCGCCGCCGACCTCGCCGAGAAGGTCGAGGAGGGCTGGACCGACTTCGACGTCGCGATCGCCACCCCGGCGCTGATGGGGCCGGTGGTCTCGAAGCTCGGTCGCGTGCTCGGTCCGCAGGGCAAGATGCCGAACCCCAAGGTGGGCACGGTCACCGACGACGTCGGCAAGGCGGTCGAGGAGGCGAAGGCCGGCAAGGTCGAGTACCGCACCGACCGCCAGGGGATCATCCACCTGACGATCGGCAAGGCGAGCTTCTCCGAGCAGGCGCTGCTCGAGAACTACGCCGCGATCGTCGATGAGATCGTGCGCGCCAAGCCCGCCGCGGCCAAGGGCCGCTACCTGATCTCGGTGACGCTGGCGACGACGATGGGCCCCGGGGTCCGGGTCGACACCTCGCGCACCCGCGAGTCCGAGATCGTCGCCGGCGCCGCCCCCGGCAACGGTGACGCGGCGCCGCAGGCCGAGGCGCCCGCGGAGGCGGAGGAGCCCGCCGCCGGCGAGGAGCCCGCCGCGGATCTCGAGCCGGCTGCGCCCGACGCCTCCACCGAGTAGGGGCCTCCGAACAAAACACCGCGATCTCGCATGGGCTGGCCCTGTATGCGCGCGACCGTGACTTCGAGCGCTTGGACGTGCCCGAGTTGGTCTTGGTCTGACTCCCCTCTCGTATCCAATTGGGCTGATCCGCGCGTTCGAACGGCAGGCACGGATTCAAGCGATGTTCGGGTCGCCTCACGCCCCAACACCGAACGTCCCGGACGGACTCCCATGCCGTGTAGTCGGGGACGTTCGGCCGGCGAGGCGAGAGCGGGGTCTGACTAGACCTCGGGGATCAGCAACCGCACTCGGGCCGCGATTCCGGCGACGAGGCGCTCGTCGACCTCGCCCCAGCGCCGTTGGAGCCGGCCGCGCGAAACCGACCGGACCTGCTCGCACATCGCAAAGCTGACCGAGCGCAAGCCGCCCGCCGGGGGCTCGATCCGCAGATGCAGCGGCGATCGCCGGTCGGTGGTCGTGAATGGGATCACGACGACGAGCGCGCCCTCGTTGAACTTCGTCGGCGAGACGATCAGGACCGGCCGTGACCCCGCCTGCTCGCGCCCGACCGTGTCACCGAAGTCCGCCAGCCAGACCTCTCCCCGGACCGGCGGCCGCACGTCACCTCTTCGGCCGGCCGCGCGAATCGGTGGGCCAGGGGTCATCCTCGAGTCCGTCCGGGAGCGTTCCCTCCAGCGAATGGATCTCGGCGAGGTAGTCGTCGAGCACCTCGGGCGCCGAGATCGCGCGGTTGTGCGCACGGATGATCTCGTCCGTCTCGGCGTGGTCGACCAACCGCGCGAGGACCTCCGGAATCGTGATCCCCTCGCGCCCGGCCATCGCCGCCAACGCCCGTCTGGTCTTCTCGTGGACTCTCACGGTTGTCGTCGCGGCCACTCTACCCTCCTTTGTATGCGTAAACGCATGCGTTGAACGTTACCAGTGTGTGTCGGATCCGTTCCAACATCGGAGCGCCCGGGGACACCGGCGGTCCGTAGGTCGGCGCCGCGGCCGGCGGTTCGCTAGCATCGCCCGTCCCAACCCGCCAAAGACCGTCGGCGGGGCCCGCGAGGCGGGCCCGGAAGACCGGCGCAGGTGAGGATCGTCAGCCCGTCGCTTTCGAGCCTGCCTGCGCGCAGGCTCTTTTCGTTCCGCCGGTGACAGACGAGACACAGAGAACCTCAGATGAACTCAGAACAGAAGGCAGCGGCGGTCGCGGAGCTGACCGAGAGCCTCAAGGGAGCCGACTCGGTGTTCGCCGTCGACTACCGGGGGATCAGCGTCACCCAGGCCGCCGAGCTGCGCCGCAAGCTCACCGAGGCCGACGCGGTGTTCAAGGTGGTCAAGAACCGGCTCGCCAAGCGCGCGGTCGCCGACGCCGGCACCGAGATCGAGGATGAGCTGCTGATCGGCCCGACGGCGCTGACGCTGATCAACGGCGACGCGGTGGTCGCCGCGAAGGCGATCTCCGGCTTCACCAAGGCGCACGCGGTGCTCGAGTTCAAGGGCGGGCTGATGGACGGCGCGCCGCTCGATGCCGAGGGCTTCGCCGCGATCGCCCGCCTGCCGGGGCTCGATGTCATGCACGGCCAGCTCGTCGGCCTGACGGCGAGCCCGCTGACCGGCCTGGTCACCGGGCTCGGCTCGATGATCTCCGGGCTGGCGATCGCGCTCGGCCAGATTGCCGAGCAGGGCCTGGTCTCCGGCGAGGCGCCGGCGCCGGCCGAGGAGGCGCCCGCGGAGGAGGAGGCGCCCGCCGCCGAGGAGCAGGAGCCCGACGCCGCCGCAGAGGCCGAGGCAACGACTTCAGAGGAGCCCGAGGAGGCTCCAGAAGAGACCGACGACAACGAAGCGGAGTCGTCCGAGGAATCCGAGCCCGAAGGCGAGGACCCCCCGGCAGACCCCGACGCCGCCGGACGCGAAGCGGACGCGGCGTCGGGCATTGATTCCGAGACGACTACCGAGGAGGAATAAGAACGTGGCAACCAAGGTTTCCACCGAGAATTGGATCGAGGAGCTCAAGGGCATCTCGGTGCTCGAGCTCTCGGAGCGCATCAAGGCACTCGAGGAGGAGTTCGGCGTCTCAGCGACCGCGGTCGCGGCCGCAGCTCCGGCTGCCGGCGGCGATGGCGACGACGCAGCGGCCGAGGAGTCGAGCACCGTCGACGTCGTCCTGACCGCGCCCGGCGAGAAGAAGATCCAGGTGATCAAGGCGGTTCGCTCAGCGACCGGCCTCGGCCTCAAGGACGCCAAGGCGCTCGTCGACGGCGCGCCGAAGGCGGTCAAGGAGGGGATCGAGCGCGAGGAAGCCGATAAGCTCAAGGCCGAGCTCGAGGAAGCCGGCGGTTCGGTAGAGCTCAAGTAAGGCGTCAGAGTTCGGGTGGGGCCGGCGTGCCCCTTGCCGTGGAGGCCCCTGTGTGGTATCTTCGTGCGTCGCGCGCCGTCCAGCCCCTTGCTGCCCGAATCTTTGCGCCGGATTCGTCACTCCACGACCATCTGAGGAGTCGCCCAGTTGGCCAGATCTGATGCTGCCCATGTCACCCGGAGATCATTTTCACGCCTTCCCGAACCCCTTGACGTACCCCATCTGATCGATATCCAGCGCCGTTCGTTCGCGGCGCTGACCGACCCGAAGGCAGGACTGCTTCGGGCGACGATCAACGACATATCGCCGATCGAGGACTACACCGGCAACCTCGCGATCGTCTTCAGCGATTTCAAGTTCGAGGAGCCGCTCCACACGATCGCCGAGTGCCGCGAGAAGGACACCACCTACTCGCGTCCGCTGAACGTCACCGTGGCGTTCCAGAACCGCGAGACGGGCGAGATCCGTGAGCAGACCGTGTTCATGGGCGACTTCCCATGGATGACCGACCGCGGCACGTTCATCATCAACGGCACCGAGCGCGTCGTCGTGACCCAGCTCGTGCGGTCCCCGGGCGCCTACGTGATGCTGCCCAAGGACCACGAGAAGCAGGTCTTCATCGCCAACCTGATGCCGGCCCGCGGCTCCTGGCTCGAGCTCGAGATCGACAAGAAGGGTCGCGTCTACGCGCGCATCGACCGCAAGCGCAAGCTCCCGGTCACGGTGCTTCTGCGGGCGATGGGCTTCGTCAGCGACGAGGAGATCCTCGGCCTGTTCGACAACTCCGTCTACATCCGGCACACGATCGACGCCGACACCGAGCCCACCCGCACCGAGGAGGGCGCCCTGATCGAGCTGTTCAAGAAGCAGCGCCCGGGTGAGCCGCCGTCGGTGGACGCCGCCAAGGCGCTGCTGGAGCAGCTGTTCTTCGACCCGAAGCGCTACGACCTGACCCGGGTCGGCCGGTACAAGCTCAACGCGCGGCTCGACCTCGACGTCGACCTCGACAACCGCACGCTCACCAAGGACGACATCATCGCGCTGATCAAGGAGCTGGTCTCGCTGCCGAAGCTGCTCGGGATCCCCGAGGAGATCGACGAGGAGAACCCGATCAAGGATTACGCGGCGGAGGCCGTCACCTACCCACGCGACCCGGTCTCCGACCACCTCGACGAGTACGAGCACTTCGGCAACCGCCGTCTGCGCACGGTCGGGGAGCTGATCCAGGACGCCTTCCGGGTCGGCCTCTACCGGATGGAGCGCGTCGTCCGCGAGCGCCTCACCACCGAGGACGCTGACGCGATCACGCCGCAGACGATCATCAACATCCGCCCGGTGGTCGCGGCGCTGAAGGAGTTCTTCGGCTCCTCGCAGCTGTCTCAGTTCATGGACCAGACCAACTCTCTCGCCGGGCTCACGCACCGGCGCCGCCTCTCGGCGCTGGGCGCCGGCGGCCTCACCCGTGAGCGGGCGCCGATCGAGGTCCGCGACGTGCACCCGACCCACTACGGGCGCATGTGTCCGATCGAGACCCCCGAGGGGCCGAACATCGGCCTGATCGGGTCGCTGTCCTCCTACGCGGAGGTCTCAGAGCACGGCTTCGTCACCACCCCCTACCGGGTGGTAAAGAACGGCGTCGTGACCAAGGAGGTCGTCCACCTGGACGCCACCCAAGAGGAGGAGAGGGTGATCGCGCAGGCGAACGCCGAGGTCGACGACAAGACGCGCAAGCTCAAGGGCCCCCAGGTCCAGTGCCGCTCCCGCGACGGCGAGTACGTGGTCGTGCCGCCCAAGGACGTCGATCTGATGGACGTCTCTCCGACCCAGATCTGGTCGGTGGCGACGGCGCTGATCCCGTTCCTCGAGCACGACGACGCCAACCGCGCCCTGATGGGCTCGAACATGCAGCGCCAGGCCGTTCCGCTGCTGAAGCCCGAGGCGCCGCTGATCGGCACCGGGATGGAGCGCCGCGCCGCCGTCGACACGGGCGACGTGATCCTGGCCGAGAGCGCCGGCGAGGTCTCCTACGTGGACGCCGAGCGGATCGTCGTCACCCACGGCTCGAGGAAGGACGAGTACCCGCTGAACAAGTTCATGCGCTCGAATCAGGGCACGATCATCCACCAGACGCCGACGACGTCGGTCGGTCAGAAGGTGACCGAGGGCGACGTGCTCGCCGACGGCTCCTCCACCGATGGCGGCGAGATCGCGCTCGGCAAGAACTGCCTGGTCGCCTTCATGTCCTGGGAGGGCTACAACTTCGAGGACGCGATCATCCTCTCGAGTCGCCTGTTCAAGGACGACGAGCTGACCTCGATCCACATCGAGGAGTACGAGATCGATGCGCGGACGACGAAGCTCGGCGACGAGGAGATCACCCGCGACATCCCCAACCGCTCCGAGGAGAGCCTGCGCAACCTCGACGAGCGCGGCATCGTCCGGGTCGGCGCCGAGGTTGTCTCCGGCGACCTGCTGGTCGGCAAGGTGACGCCGAAGGGCGAGACCGAGCTGACCGCCGAGGAGAAGCTGATCCGCGCGATCTTCAAGGAGAAGGCGCGCGAGGTCCGCGACACCTCGCTCAAGGTCCCGCACGGCGAGGGCGGCGTGGTCATCGACGTGGTCACCTTCGACCGCGAGGCCGGCGACGACCTTGCCCCGGGGGTCAACAACCTGGTGCGCGTCTTCGTCGCCACGAAGCGCAAGATCGCCGAGGGCGACAAGCTCGCCGGGCGCCACGGCAACAAGGGCGTGATCTCGAAGATCGTCCCCGCGGAGGACATGCCCTTCCTCGCCGACGGCACCCCGGTCGACGTGATCCTCAACCCGCTCGGCGTGCCGAGCCGGATGAACATCGGACAGATCCTCGAGACCCACCTGGGCTGGGTGGCCGCCAACGGCTGGTACGACGACGGCTCGGAGGCCTACAAGCAGTCCCAGCAAGGCAGCGGGCGCGTCAACGTCGCAACCTCGGTCTTCGACGGGGCCACGGTCGAGGACGTCGACGAGGCCCTGGTGCGCTGGCAGGACGAGAACGCCGATCGCGGCGTCGACCTCGGGATCGACAAGTCCCGGCGCCCGGGCAGTCGGGCCTCCGGCCAGGCGCAGCTCTACAACGGCCGCACCGGCGAGCCCTACGAGGGCAAGGTGACGATCGGCCACATGTACATCCTCAAGCTGTTGCACCTGGTCGACGACAAGATCCACGCTCGCTCGACCGGCCCCTACTCGCTCGTCACCCAGCAGCCGCTGGGCGGCAAGGCGCAGTTCGGCGGCCAGCGCTTCGGCGAGATGGAGGTCTGGGCCCTGGAGGCCTACGGCGCCGCCTACACGCTGCAGGAGATGCTCACGGTGAAGTCCGACGACACCGTCGGCCGGGTCAAGGCCTACGAGGCGATCGTCAAGTCCGAGAACATCCCCGAGCCGTCGGTGCCGGAGTCGTTCAAGGTCCTGCTGAAGGAGATCCAGAGCCTGGCGCTCGACGCGAACCTGGTCGCCGACGACGGCGAGGTCGAGATGGGCGAGGAGGACGACGAGCTCCTGCGGGCAGCCGAGGAGCTCGGGATCGACCTCTCCGGCGTGCGCGCCGGCGGCCCGGACGGCGAGAAGGCGGCCGACGAGCAGGAGGAGCAGGTGGTCGCCGAGGGCGAGGCCGGAACCACCAACGGGGCCGGATCAGAGGAAGCAGAAAAAGCGGCCGAGGCGAAGGAGTAGCGGAGCCACATGGACATCAACAACTTCGACGCGATCGAGATCGGCCTTGCTTCTTCGAAGAAGATCCGCGGCTGGAGCCACGGCGAGGTCACCAAGCCGGAGACGATCAACTACCGGACGCTGAAGCCAGAGAAGGACGGTCTCTTCTGCGAGCGCATCTTCGGCCCGACCAAGGACTGGGAGTGCTACTGCGGCAAGTACAAGCGGGTCCGCTACAAGGGCATCGTCTGCGAGCGCTGCGGCGTCGAGGTCACCCGCTCGAAGGTCCGCCGCGAGCGCATGGGTCACATCGACCTGGCCGCGCCGGTCTCCCACATCTGGTTCTTCAAGGGCGTTCCGTCGCGGATCGGGTACCTGATCGACATGGCTCCCAAGGAGTTGGAGAAGGTCCTCTACTTCGCCGCCTCGATCGTCACCTGGATCGACGACGAGGCGCGGACGAAGGACCTGAAGAAGCTCGAGAAGGAGGTCAAGAAGGTCCTCGACTCCCATACCTCCGAGCGCGAGCAGCGCGTCCAGCAGCTCAGCGAGCAGAAGGAGCGCCGGATTGCCTGGATCGAGGGTGAGGGCAACGACTCGAAGTTCGACGAGGAGGACCACATCTGGGCCGAGGGCCTCGGCGTGAAGCCGGCGAAGCTCGACGACGCCGAGCGCACCAAGCTGGTCAAGGAGACGAAGAAGGCGGTCGATGCCGAGATCTCCGACACCGAGGCCTACCTCGACGACGCGATCGAGCGCATGGAGCAGGTCTGGGAGACGTTCCAGAAGATGGAGCCGAAGACGGTGATCAACGACGAGGCCGTCTTCCGCGAGCTCAAGGACCGCTTCGGCTCGCCGTTCGGATGGGGCGAGTACTTCCGCGGCGGCATGGGCGCGGAGTCGGTCCGCGACCTGCTCGACCAGGTCAACCTCGAGGCCGAGTGCGAGGAGCTCGAGCAGACCATCAACACCTCCAAGGGCCAGAAGCAGGCCCGCGCGGTAAAGCGGCTCAAGGTCGCCTCCTCGTTCCTGCACTCGGTCAACAAGCCCGAGTGGATGGTGCTCGACGCGGTGCCGGTGATCCCGCCGGAGCTGCGGCCGATGGTCCAGCTCGACGGCGGCCGCTTCGCCACCTCCGACCTCAACGACCTCTACCGGCGGGTGATCAACCGCAACAACCGGCTCAAGCGCCTGCTCGACCTCGGCGCGCCTGAGATCATCGTCAACAACGAGAAGCGGATGCTCCAGGAGGCCGTCGACGCGCTGTTCGACAACGGCCGCCGCGGCAGGCCGGTGACCGGCCCCGGAAACCGGGCGCTGAAGTCGCTCTCCGACATGCTCAAGGGCAAGCAGGGCCGCTTTCGCCAGAACCTGCTCGGCAAGCGCGTCGACTACTCGGGGCGCTCGGTGATCGTCTCGGGCCCGAGCTTGAGGCTGCACCAGTGCGGGCTGCCGAAGCTGATGGCGCTGGAGCTGTTCAAGCCGTTCATCATGGCCCGCCTGGTCGATCGCAAGGCGGTGCAGAACATCAAGGCGGCCAAGAAGATGGTCGACTCGATGATCCCCGAGGTCTGGGATGTGCTCGAGGAGGTCATTCACGAGCACCCGGTGCTGCTCAACCGCGCGCCGACCCTCCACCGCCTCGGCATCCAGGCGTTCGAGCCGGTCCTGGTCGAGGGCAAGGCGATCCAGATCCATCCCCTCGTCTGCCACGCCTTCAACGCCGACTTCGACGGCGACCAGATGGCGGTCCACGTACCGCTCTCCGCCGAGGCCCAGGCCGAGGCGCGGATCCTGATGCTGTCGTCGAACAACATCCTCTCCCCGGCGCACGGCAATCCGCTCGCCACCCCGTCACAGGACATGGTGCTGGGGATCTACTACCTCACCTACGGTCCCGACGGCGAGAAGCTGGCGAAGCTCGACGAGAAGCTGAAGTCGGCGAAGACGGCGCGCAGCAACGGCAATCGCCCGCACACATACCGCTCCGCCCAGGAGGCCGAGCTGGCCTATGAGAACGGGCTGGTCAAGCTCCACGACTTCGCCGAGTACCGGCGCCCGGGCCACGAGCACTTCCTGACCACGGTCGGCCGGATCATCTTCAACGATCGGATCGAGCGGGCGATCGCCGCCGCGCTCGAGCACGATTGGGATCCGGAGCGTTACGAGTTCGTCAACTATTCGCTGAAGAAGCGCGAGGTCAACGCGATCGTCTCCAACCTGGTCGAGGCCTACGGCGCCCCCGCGGTCGCCCAGGCCCTCGACGCGTTCAAGGAGCTGGGCTTCCACTTCTCGACCCAGGCCGGGATCACGATCTCCAAGAACCACGTCGTCTCGCCGCCGAACAAGGAGGAGATCCTCGACGGCTACGAGAAGCAGGTGGTCGAGATCGAGGGCCAGTACGACGACGGGATGCTCTCCGAGGAGGACCGCAAGGAGCAGCTCCGCAACCTCTGGAACCGGGCCACCGACGAGGTCGCCAAGGCGATGGAGGACAACCTCGACGAGCTCAACCCGATTTTCATGATGGCCAACTCCGGCGCCCGCGGATCGTTCAAGCAGATCCGTCAGCTCGCCGGGATGCGCGGCCTGATGGCGAACCCGAAGGGCGAGATCATCGAGCGCCCGATCAAGGCCAACTTCATGGAGGGCCTCTCGGTGCTCGAGTACTTCATCTCCACCCACGGCGCCCGCAAGGGCCTCGCCGACACGGCCCTGCGCACGGCGGACTCCGGGTACCTGACCCGGCGGCTCGTCGACGTCGCCCAGGACGTGATCATCCGGACCGAGGACTGCAAGACCAAGGACTACGTCGAGTATCCGTTCCGCAACGACGAGGGCCAGCCCAACCCGAACCTGATCGGCCGCGTGGCGGCGAAGAAGTTCGCCACCAAGCGCGGCCGCGAGCTGCTCAAGCGCGGCCAGGAGATCGACGTGCCCGAGCTCGAGCTGATCGCCGAGGCGTTCGGCGACGAGGAGGTCGTCGTGCCGATCCGCTCGGTGCTCAAGTGCGAGCTCCAGTCCGGGGTCTGCCAGGCCTGTTACGGCCGCGCTCTCGCCACCGGCTCGCTGGTCGAGATCGGTGACGCGGTCGGGATCATCGCCGCCCAGTCGATCGGCGAGCCGGGCACCCAGCTGACGATGCGGACCTTCCACACCGGCGGCGTCGCCGGCCTCGACATCACCCAGGGACTGCCCCGCGTGGTCGAGCTGTTCGAGGCGCGCAAGCCGAAGGGCCTGGCCGAGATGGCCGAGGTCGACGGCAAGGTCGCGGTCGAGGAGACCTCGAAGGAGATCCGGGTCACGCTGACCGACGCGAAGGGCGAGGAGATCGCCTACAAGCTGCCGCCCCGCGCCCGCCTGCTGGTCAAGCACGGCGACCGGGTCGAGGCCGGAGCGCAGCTCGAGGAGGGGTCGCTGTACCCCGCCGACCTGCTGCGGATCCGTGACCGGACCGAGACCGAGCTCTACCTCGTCGGGGAGGTGCAGCGCGTCTACAAGCAGCAGGGCGTCGACATCAACGACAAGCACATCGAGCTGATCGTGCGTCAGATGATGAAGCGCGTGCGGATCGAGTCGAAGGGCTCGACCACCCTGCTCCCCGGCGCGCTCGAGGACCGTCACAAGCTCAAGGTGCTCAACAAGGAAGTCAAGGATGGCGGCGGCACCCCGGCGAAGGGCGAGGAGACGATCCTGGGGATCACCAAGGCATCGCTGGCGACGGAGTCGTTCCTCTCCGCGGCCTCGTTCCAGGAGACGACCAAGGTGCTCACCGACGCCGCGCTGGAGGGCAAGCGCGACAAGCTCGTCGGCCTGAAGGAGAACGTGATCATCGGCAAGCTGATCCCGGCGGCGACCGGGCTGCGGCACTACCGCTCGCTGGAGATCGAGCCGGTCGAGCCGGCGCAGCGTCCCGAGGAGGACCTGCTCGACGAGGAGGAGCTGGCCGCCGAGCTGGGACTCGGCGACGACGCCACCGCGGCCGCCGACCTGGAGGGCTTCGGCCCCTCGTTCGCCGAGGAGCTCGAGGAGCTCGCGCAGGAGATCGAGACCGGCGACGCCCCAAGCGAGCCGAGCTCTCCCTAGCGAGGTCGCCGCCCGACCCGGATCGGCCCGTACTCAGGTCGAGCGCCCACAGAAATCGTCTTCGGGGCCCGGAAGATCGAACGGTGAGGTGAGCCCGTCCTGTCAGCAACACCGAACGTCCCGGACGGACTCCTACCCGGTGCAGTCCGGGACGTTCGGCCGGCGGGACCCAAATCCAGCGAGCGTCGGAGTGGACGGCAACGCATGCGCGGTTGGGCGTCGCCTCGACGGGCACCGCTCCCCGGCGCGGATCGGCGGTAGGTACGGCGGCGTAAGCTCCAGGCGTGGCTGCCGACGCCGGAAGCGAGATCCACGAGTCGGTGCTCGACCTGATCGGCGAGACGCCGCTGGTGCGTCTCTCGCGCCTCGAGCCGGACCTTCGCACGCCGCTGATCGCCAAGGTCGAGTACATGAACCCCGGCGGCTCGGTCAAGGATCGGCCGGCCCTGGCGATGATCGAGGCCGCCGAGCGTGACGGCACGCTGCGCCCAGGTGGCACGCTGGTCGAGCCGACCTCGGGCAACACCGGCCTCGGGCTGGCGATGGCGGCCGCGCTGCGCGGCTACAAGGTGATCGCGGTGATGCCCGACAAGATGAGCCGCGAGAAGATCGACACCCTGCGCGCCTTCGGCGCCGAGGTGGTCGTCTGCCCGACCGCGGTCGAGCCCGACTCGCCGCGGTCCTACTACCGGGTCGCCGACCGGCTCACCGAGGAGATCGAGGGTGCCTTTCAGCCCAATCAGTACTTCAACGAGGCCAACCCCGAGGCCCACTTCCGCTCCACCGGGCCCGAGCTCTGGCGACAGAGCGGGGGCGCCGTGACCCATCTGGTGGTCGGGGTGGGGACCGGGGGAACGATCAGCGGTGTCGGCCGATACCTCAAGCAGCAGAACCCCGGGGTCGAGGTGATCGGAGCCGATCCCGAGGGCTCGATCTACGCCGGGGGTCCGGTGCACTCCTACCGGGTCGAGGGGATCGGGGAGGACTTCTGGCCCGACAGCCTCGACCGTGACGTGATCGACCGTTACGTGACCGTCTCCGACGGCGACTCGTTCCTGATGGCTCGCCGGCTCGTCGCCCGCGAGGGCCTGTTCGCCGGCGGCTCCACGGGCACCGCGCTGTGCGCCGCGATCGAGGTGGCTCGCGAGCTCGACGACCTCGAGGCGATGGTGGTGACGATCATCCCCGACGGCGGTCGCCCCTACGTCTCGAAGGTCTTCAACGACTCGTGGATGCGCGAGCACGGATACCTCGGCGGCGAGGAGGCGCTCACGGTCGGCGACGTGTTGCGGGCGAAAGGCGAGGAGGGGCCGCTGCTGACGGTCGCCAGCCATGACGTCGTCGGCCGCGCGCTCGAGCTGATGCGCGATCACGGGGTGTCTCAGGTGCCCGTGGTCTCGGGCGAGGACGAGCGGGCCTTCGTGGGCACGGTCAGCGAGCGCGGCCTGCTGATGGCCTCGGCCGATCACCCCGGCATCCTCGAAGAGCCCGTGACCGAGGTCCTCGAATCACCGCTGCCCGAGTTGGCGGTCGCCGACCCGGTGACCGATGCGATCCACATGCTGCGCGATCGGGGCAAGCCGGTGATCGTCGTCGACAACGGGCGATCGCTGGGGATAATCACCGCGGTGGACCTGGTCGAGGCGCTGAACAGGTGAGCGCCCCGCGCGAACCGGGCGCGTCGATCGACACCCGGGTGGTGCACGCCGGTCTCGAGCCCGATCCGACCTACGGCTCGGTGATCCCCCCGATCCACCAGACCTCGACCTTCGTCCAGGCGGCTCCGGGCGAGTTCGTCGACGACTACGACTACTCGCGCTCGGCCAACCCGACGCGAGCGGCGCTCGAACGGGCGTTGGGCGAGCTCGAGGGCGGCCACGGAGCAGCTTTCTCGAGCGGGATGGCGGCGACGCACGCCCTGCTGACCGCCACGCTCGACGCCGGCGACCATTTGATCCTGCCGACCGACCTCTACGGTGGCACCTATCGCCTCGTCGATCAGGTGCTGGCCCGATTCGGCCTCTCATACGACCTCGTCGACCAGACCGACCTCGGCGCGCTGCGCGGCGCGCTGCGCGGCGAGACGCGCCTGATCTGGGTCGAGACGCCGACCAACCCGCTGCTGCGCGAGATCGACATCGCGGCCGTCGTCGAGGCGGCGGGCGGGCGGGCGGTGGTCGTCGACAACACCTTCGCGACCCCGATCGTCCAGCGCCCGCTCGAGCTCGGCGCGAGCGCGGTCGTGCACTCGACCACCAAGTACCTCGGCGGCCACTCCGACGTCGTCGGCGGTGCTGTGATCAGCGCCGACGAGGAGCTGCACCAGCGGGTGCGCTTCGTCCAGAAATCGGTCGGCGCCGTACCTGGGCCGTTCGACTGCTTCCTCGTTCACCGGGGCATCCGCACCCTCGCCCTGCGGGTGGCACGTCACACCGAGAACGGCGGGGCGGTCAGCGAGTGGCTCCGCAGCGCGCCCGGAGTCGAGGATGTGCGTTGGCCGGGCTTCGGCGGAATGGTCTCGTTTCGCCACCCCGACGCCGTCGGCCTCGTCGGTCGCACCGAGGTCTTCTCGCTCGCCGAGTCGCTGGGCGGCGTCGAGTCGCTGATCGAGGTGCCACAGGCGATGACCCACCAGTCGGTCGAGGGATCGGAGGCCGCGGTGCCCGCCGACCTCGTCCGGCTCTCGTGCGGGATCGAGGCTGCCCGGGACCTGATCGCAGACCTCGAGCGGGCGCTGCGCGGCTGAGCTAGCGCGAGTTCGCGGAGCCGCGCCCGCCGGCGGCGCGCACGGGCGCCGGCGGCGTCACTACCCGGATACGGCCGCCCGGGGGACAGTCGGGAATCGGTATCGCGCCGGGGCCGTGGTTTCCGCGGCGCGGGCCGCGCGGGCGCTTGGGCTGGCGCCGGAAGCGCCAAAAGCGATGGTCCTCCTCGGGCTCGGGAGGCGCCTCCTCGGGTAGCGGCTCGGCCCGGACGGCCCACCAGACGAGATAGAGCAGCAGGGCAACGGGGATCTTCAAGACCACCATCAGGAACAAGATCGGAAGAAAGCCGTCCACGTGCTCAGCCAGGTCCCTCAACCGGGAGTGTAACCCCCGCCCGCCCAGCTCAAGAGGGCCTCCGTGTGGGCCTCGGTGAGGCCGATGTCGGACTCGGTGGGCGCCAGCAGCGTGGGCGCGGCGCGCCGGGCGGCCCAGGCGTGACAGGCCTCGTCGATGTTGTCGTCGATCCAGGCCAACGGCCGGTCGCGGGCGTACTCGTCGATGGCTTCGAGCTTCCAGTGCGCGCTGCCGAACCGCGCTCGGCCGTCGAAGCGCAGGCAGGGCAGCTCCTCGGGAAGGCCGAGGATCAGCGGTAGGTGATCGTTGGCGCGCTGCTCCCAGCCGGTCGCCCAGATCAACTCGAATACATCACTGAGCCGGGCCAGCTGGGGGCCGGCGGCGTCCGAGATGCAGTGGGCGACCCCGTCGATCAGGTGAAAACGCCCACGTACCTGGTCCAGGGGCGCGTCGAAGCCGAAGAGGCTGATCACGCCGTCGACGTCGACGGCGAGTATGGGTCTCTGATCGGCCATCGCGCCAGCGTAGCTAAGCGGCCCTGCTATCTTCCGCCGCCGTGCCGAGCACCAATCAGCTGATCCGAAAAGGCCGCAAGCCCCCGCAGAAGAAGGTCGCCACTCCTGGGCTCAAGTCCGGACAGGGCCGCAAGCAGCGCGCCGCAGCGCCGCAGCGCCGTGGCGTCTGTACGCGCGTCTACACGGCGACGCCGAAGAAGCCGAACTCCGCCCTGCGAAAGGTCGCTCGCGTGCGGCTGACGAACGGCATGGAGGTCACCTGCTACATCCCCGGCGAGGGGCACAACCTCCAGGAGCACTCCGTCGTCCTGGTTCGCGGCGGCCGCGTCAAGGACCTTCCCGGCGTTCGCTACAAGGTGATCCGCGGCACGCTCGACGCCTCCGGCGTCTCGGACCGCAAGCAGTCGCGCTCCATGTACGGGGTCAAGAAGTAGCGATGCCCCGTCGCGCACGCGCAGCCATCCGGCCGGTCGAGGCCGACTCCGTCTATAAGAGCCGGCTCGTCCAGCAGGTGGTCAACAAGGTGATGTGGGACGGCAAGAAGTCGACCGCCGAGCAGATCACCTACGACGCGCTCTCGATCGTCGGCGAGCGCAGCGGCCGCGCGCCGGTCGAGGTGCTCGAGGACTCGATCAAGGAGCTCACCCCGGTGCTCGAGGTTCGCTCGCGCCGCGTCGGCGGCGCCACCTACCAGGTCCCGGTGGAGGTCCAGCCGCGCCGCGCCCGCACGCTCGCGGTGCGCTGGCTGGTCGGCTTCGCCCGTAACCGCCGCGAGAAGGCGATGTCCGAGCGCCTCGCCAACGAGATCCTCGAGTCGCTCCAGCAGCAGGGCGGCGCCTGGAAGCGCAAGGACGACATCTACCGCATGGCGCAGGCGAACAAGGCGTTCGCCCACTACCGCTGGTAGCTCTGCGGCGGCTGCACTCTGCGGCTGCTGCAAACCGTCGCCTGGCGGTGTCCTCGGCCGCTCGTCTCGCTCGCGTAGGTTTTCCTACGCTCGCTTCGTCGATCGCCCTGCGTCCTGGCCAGGCTCGGTTTTCGCCGCCTTCGCGTGGCGTCCCACGATCGGAGCGCTGCCCCCTTTTCGCCGCCTTCGCGTGGTGGTTGACGAGTGGTCCTTCGACGGTTTCTTGCCCGGCGGGCGCAGCGCGGCGAGCTGCTCGGGGGTCAGGGTGGCGAGGGCGATCCCGGTGATCGTGAGCGCGATCCCCGCGAGCATCTCGAGCCAGAAGCCGCCCTGCGGCACCGCCTCGGCGTCGAAGAAGGACTGGCTCTCGTTGGCGAGCGTGCCGACCGCATTCGCGTCCGGCAGGTCGACGAGCAGGAAGATCAGCAGCGCCACCGCGCCGGCGATCGCGACCGCCGTGGCCGCGGGCTTCGAGGCGGCGAACACCGCCACGGCGAGCGCCCCGATCGCGAACACGGCGATCAGGGCGAGGGCGTAGCCGTGGCGGTCGGCGCCGCTCTGGCTGTCGAGCGCCTGGGCGCCGGGCGGGGTGAACTCGAACATCGTCATCAGCTCCGACGCGAACAGGCAGATCGCCGCGATCAGGCAGGCGACCGGCAGCAGCCGGGTGAGGCCACCGATGCCGTTCGCGGGCGCGCCGCGAGGCGGCACCCGACCCCGTTGCGCGCCGCCGCCCGGGGCGCCGCTCACGTGCCCGCCCCATGCACCCGGCGCTCGTTTCGCGGGCGGCGCTTAGGCTTGGCGCCGGCGCGGGAGGAGGGGCTTGGCGCCGCCCCCGGCTTGCGCGGGGTGCGGGATCGGGCCGCGGTCGGGGCGGGGGCGTGCCCCAGCCGCAGGTAGCGCGGCAGCAACAGACCGCCCGCGATCAGCACGGCTCCCGTGGCTATCTGCAGCCAGAAGCCCTCGAGCAACGACGCTGCGGCGCCCTCGTAGGCGACCGCGGTGTCGCCCTCGTCGAGTCCCTTCGGCGCGTCGACGATGAGGCTGATCGCGATCGCGGCGACCCCGATCGCGACCAGCAGGCGCGCCGCTCGGGGCCGACCGGTGAGCACCAGCAGCAGAGCGACGAGGCCCGCCAGCGCCAGCGGCACCATGAGCCAGGCGTGGGCGTCCCCGGCCCGCGCCCGGTCGAGCTCCGGAGCCGCGGCGAAGACCTCGATCGAGCCCGAATAGGCGTCGGTGCCGATCGTGACCACGCGGTAGTCCAGCCATTGAGATGCCGCCAGCGCGATCAGCGCGACCAGACAGACCGCGGCGACCGCCCCCGACGGGGTGACGCGTCGGCCGAGGAACCGGTAGAGCGCCACCGTGAGCGCCGCCAGCGCGAGCAGCGCGGGGCGCAGGAAGCGGCGCCAGGCGGAGAGCACCAACGCGCCCGCGCGTTCGGCGGCCGCGATCCAGACACGCAGGGCGGCGGCGAGGAGGCCGCGCGCCGGGGTGACCACCTTGGTCTTCGCGGCGGCGGCCGCGCGGGCGGCGAGCTTGTGCGCGTCGGTCGAGCCGGTTCGACGCTTAGCCGCGCCGGCGCTGCGCTTCCCGGGCCCTTCGTCGGGCTTGCGGGCTCGTTTGGACCGCGGTCTGGAGACCGACTCTGAGAGCCGGCGCCGAGCCCCCGAGATGCGCCTTTTCGGGCTCATTCGACGGCCGGGAGGGCCTCAAGGCCTCTGCTATAGTCACCGGTCGCTTGCGCACCGGTCCGAGGGCCGTCCGCGAGCGGGAAATCCTTCCATGGAGAGCCGCACGACATAAGGGCGTTCCGGGCTATTCGGCGGTCAAGCGCTCGGGCCCGAATGGGCCCTTTTTCTTGCGCTGACACGGGTCTCGCCGCTCCGTCTCCTCCTCGGATCACGCCTGAACGACGCTCAACCTACACAACAAGTCTTAACACCAACTCCACGAAGCAGATGCCACGCACATTTCGCCTAGAGAAGACCCGCAACATCGGGATCATGGCGCACATCGACGCCGGCAAGACGACGACGACCGAGCGCATCCTCTTCTACACCGGCCGTACGCACAAGCTCGGCGAGGTCCACGAGGGCGCCGCGGTGATGGACTGGATGGAGCAGGAGCAGGAGCGCGGGATCACGATCACCTCCGCGGCGACGGCGTGCGAGTGGAAGGACCACCGCATCAACATCATCGACACGCCGGGCCACGTCGACTTCACGGTCGAGGTGGAACGCTCGCTGCGCGTCCTCGACGGCGCGATCGCGCTCTTCGACTCCGTCGCCGGGGTCGAGCCGCAGTCCGAGACGGTCTGGCGCCAGGCCGACAAGTACGAGGTTCCGCGGATCGCCTTCATCAACAAGATGGACCGGACAGGGGCCGATTTCGAGCGCGCGGTCGAGACCATGCGCGACCGCCTCGGCGCCCACCCGCTGCCGATCCAGCTCCCGATCGGGGCCGAGGACGCCTTCGCGGGCGTGATCGACCTGATCGAGAACAAGGCGCTGGTGTGGAAGGACGAGCTCGGGACCGAGTACGCCTACGAGGAGATCCCGGCCGAGCTCGCCGAGGCGGCGCATGAGGCCCGCACCCACCTGATCGAGGCCTGCGCCGACTACGACGACGAGCTCATGGAGGCCTACCTCAACGAGGAGGAGATCCCGCACGAGCGGATCGCCAAGTCGCTGCACCGGGCCACGCTCGATCTCAAGGTCACCCCGGTCCTCTGCGGCTCGGCGTTCAAGAACAAGGGCGTCCAGCCGCTGCTCGATGCGATCGTAGAGCTGCTGCCCTCGCCGCTGGAGGTCCCGCCGGTGACCGGGTTCGAGACCTCCGCCAAGGGCGACGGCGCCGAGGGCGCCGAGGTCGCACGCCCAGCCGACGACTCGGCGCCGTTCGCCGCGCTGGCATTCAAGGTGATGGCCGATCCCTACGTCGGCAAGCTGACCTACTTCCGCGTCTACTCGGGCAAGCTCTCGGCGGGCAGCCGGGTGCTGAACGCGACCAACGGCAGGACCGAGCGGATCGGACGGCTGCTGATGATGCACGCCAACCACCGCGAGGAGATCGAGGAGTGCTACGCCGGCGACATCGTCGCCGGGGTCGGCCTCAAGCAGACCTCAACCGGCGACACCCTCTGTGCCCCCGACTCGCCGGTGATGCTGGAGAACATCGACTTCCCCGACCCGGTGATCGCGGTCGCGATCGAGCCGAAGACCAAGTCCGACCAGGAGAAGCTCGGCGGCGGCCTCGCCCGGCTCGCCGAGGAGGACCCGACGTTCCGGATCGAGACCGACGAGGAGACCAGCCAGACGCTGATCCACGGCATGGGCGAGCTCCACCTGGAGGTGATCGTCGATCGCCTGCTGCGCGAGTTCAACGTCGATGCCAACGTCGGCCGTCCCCAGGTCGCCTACCGCGAGACGGTGCGCGAGCGGGTCGAGAAGATCCAGGGCCGCTTCGTGCGCCAGACCGGTGGCCGGGGCCAGTACGGCCACGTGGTGATCAACCTCGAGCCGGCGCCCGACGAGGGCTTCGACTTCGTCAACAAGATCAAGGGCGGCTCGATCCCGACAGAGTTCATCCCCGCGGTCGAGCAGGGAATCGAGGAGGCGCTCGGATCCGGGGTCAAGGCCGGCTACCCGGTCGTCGACGTGCGGGTCGAGCTCACCGACGGCTCCTACCACGACGTCGACTCCTCGGAGATGGCGTTCAAGATCGCCGGCTCGATGGCGATCCAGGAGGCCGCCCGCCGGGCGAAGCCGGTCCTGCTCGAGCCCGTGATGTCGGTCGAGGTGGTCACGCCGGAGGAGTTCCTCGGCGATGTGATCGGCGACCTCTCGCGACGCCGCGGCAAGGTTCAGGGCCAGGAGCAGCGCGGCAACGCGCTCGCCGTGCACGCCTACGTGCCGCTCGGCGAGATGTTCGGCTACGCGACCGACGTGCGCTCCTCGACCCAGGGAAGGGCCACCTACACGATGCAGTTCGAGCGCTACGAGGAGGTGCCGGCGAGCATCGCCGAGCAGATCATCGAGAGCACCACGGCAGAGCCGGTCACGGCGGGAGCCTGATTCTGTAATTCTTCCGGGGTTGCCCGGAGCCAGGCCACCAAACAAGACTTAGAGAACGAAAGAACCCAGCGAAGGAGTCAGAGGAACGAGATGGCGGAAAAGTTCGATCGCAGCAAGCCGCACGTCAACGTCGGCACGATCGGTCACATCGACCACGGCAAGACGACGCTGACCGCGGCGATCACCAAGGTGCTCGCCGAGCAGGGTGGTGCCGAGGAGAAGTCGTTCGAGGAGATCGACAACGCGCCCGAGGAGAAGGAGCGCGGGATCACCATCGCCACCTCGCACGTCGAATACCAGACCGAGAACCGGCATTACGCCCACGTCGACTGCCCGGGTCACGCCGACTACGTCAAGAACATGATCACCGGCGCCGCGCAGATGGACGGCGCGATCCTGGTCGTCTCGGCGGCCGACGGCCCGATGCCCCAGACGCGTGAGCACATCCTGCTCGCCCGCCAGGTGAACGTCCCCTACGTCGTCGTCTTCCTCAACAAGGTGGACATGGTCGACGACGAGGAGATCATCGAGCTGGTCGAGGAGGAGGTCAAGGACCTGCTCAACGAGTACGACTTCCCCGGCGAGGAGACGCCGATCATCAAGGGTTCGGCGCTGAAGGCGCTGGAGGGCGACGAGGAGGCCAAGAAGGCGATCCTCGAGCTCGCCGAGGCGCTCGACAGCTACATCCCCGAGCCCGTGCGCGACCTCGACAAGCCGTTCCTGATGCCGGTCGAGGACATCATGACGATCACCGGCCGCGGCACGGTCGCCACCGGCCGGATCGAGCAGGGCATCGTCAACACGGGCGACGAGGTCGAGATCGTCGGTATCAAGGACACGGCCAAGACGGTCGTCACCGGGGTGCAGATGTTCCACAAGGACCTCGACCAGGGCCAGGCGGGCGACAACGCCGGCTGCCTGCTCCGTGGCACCAAGCGCGAGGAGATCGAGCGCGGGCAGGTGCTGGCGAAGCCCGGGTCGATCACCCCTCACACCAAGTTCAAGTCGGAGGTCTACTGCCTGAAGAAGGAGGAGGGCGGACGCCACACGCCGTTCTTCTCGGGTTACCGCCCGCAGTTCTATTTCCGGACCACCGACGTCACCGGGGTCTCCAATCTGCCCGAGGGCACGGAGATGGTGATGCCGGGCGACAACGTCGAGATGACGATCGAGTTGATCAACCCGATCGCGATGGACCAGGGCCTGCGGTTCGCGATTCGCGAGGGCGGACGCACCGTCGGTTCGGGGGTCGTTACCGAGATCCTCGAGTAGCGGCCCGCCAGCGGTGGGCGCCGAGCCCGCCGCGAACCCCGTCGGTGGCGGACGCGAAGCGGAGCAGCCGACGGGAGTTGTTATTGGATACGACCGGGGCGGCGCCCCACCACCAGGGGGCGGCGCCCCTTTCGCGCCGACAGAGACGAAGAAGAGACAGTGGCAACACTCGCAACAAACAAGATCCGGATCAGGCTCAAGGCCTACGACCACGACGCGATCGATCGCGCTGCGCGCGAGATCGTCGAGACGGCCACCCGCACCGGCGCCTCGGTGTCGGGTCCCGTACCGCTGCCCACCGAGCGCAACATCTACTGCGTGATCCGCTCGCCGTTCAAGGACAAGGACTCGCGCGAGCACTTCGAGATCCGTACCCACAAGCGGCTGATCGACATCCACCAGCCCACCCCGAAGACGATCGACTCCCTCCAGCGCCTCGACGCGCTTCCGGCGGGCGTCGACATCGAGATCAAGATCTGAGCGGGCTGATGGCGGCGATCGTGGGGAAGAAGGTCGGCATGACCCAGGTGTTCACCGAGGACGGCACGCGCGTTCCGGTGACCGTGATCGAGGCCGAGCCCAACACCGTTACCGCCGTGCGGATGCCCGATCGCGACGGCTACGCCGCCGTCCAGCTGGCGGCGATCCCGACTCAGGAGCGGAAGCTGACCAAGGGTGAGCTCGGGCACCTGAGGAAGGCGGGGGCACAGGCCTCGAAGGCCGTGGTCGAGTTTCGCGACGAGGCGCCCGAGGCGCAGATCGGGGAGTCGCTGACGGTGGAGCAGTTCGAGGCCGGCCAGCGGGTCAAGGTCTCGGGGGTCGGCATCGGCAAGGGCTTTCAGGGCACGATCAAGCGCCACAACTTCAGCCGCGGGCCGGTCTCGCACGGCTCGCACAACGTCCGCGCCCCCGGCTCGATCGGCGCCAGCGCCGACCCCGCGCGGGTGTTCAAGGGGACCAAGATGCCGGGCCGGATGGGCGGCAAGCGGGTGACCCAGCGTGGGCTGGAGATCTTCGAGGTCGACGCCGAGCGCAACCTGCTGCTGATCCGGGGCGCCGTCCCGGGTCCGAAGGGCGGCACCGTGGAGGTGCGCACCGATGGCTAGCGCCACCGCCCTCAAGGTGACCACGCTCGGCAAGCAGGCCAAGAGCGACCTGCCGGCGGCGGTCTTCGGCGAGGAGTTCCACGAGAGCCTCGTCCACGAGACCGCGCGCGCGGATCTCGCGGCGCGGCGGCGCGGGACCGCCTCGACCCTCGGTCGCGGCGAGGTCTCGATGACGACCGCCAAGGCCTGGAAGCAGAAGGGCACCGGCCGCGCCCGCGCCGGCGCGCTCAGCGTGCCGCACCGTCGCGGCGGTGGGGTCGCGTTCGGTCCCAAGCCGCGCCATCACACCTTCAAGGTCAACCGCAAGGCACGCCGCCGGGCGCTGCGCTCGGCGCTCTCGGTCCACGCGGCTCGCGGCAGCGTCGCGGTGCTCGACGCCGGCGCCTTCGACGCCCCCTCGACCAAGAAGGCCGCCGAGGCGCTGGCCAAGTGGGGCGCCAAGGCCCCGACCCTGATCGTTCTCGGGGCCGAGGAGGGCGACGCGGTGAAGAGCTTTCGCAACCTGCCCAGGATCAGCGTGATGCCGGCGAGCGCGATCGGGGTCGCTGACGTGATCGGCCACGCCTCGCTGGTCGTCTCGCCCGAGGCCCTCGCGGTGCTCGAGGAGGTGGCGCGGTGATGGATCCACGCCAGGTGATCATCGAGCCGGTCGTCTCGGAGAAGAGCTACGCCCTGATGGCCGACGGCAAGTACACGTTCCGGGTCGACCACCGCGCCCACAAGACCCAGATCCGCCATGCGGTCGAGGAGGTCTTCGGCGTCGGCGTGACCGAGGTCCGGACGATCAAGGTTCACTCGAAGCCGAAGCGCCGCGGCGTGCACAGCGGCCGCACCCGGTCGTGGAAGAAGGCGATCGTCCAGCTCGCGCCGGGAGACCGGATCGAGCTGTTCGAGGGCGCCGCGGTGGCCGAGTGAGGGTGATGCGCTGATGGCGATGCGAAAGACAAAGCCGACCAGCCCGGGGCGCCGCTTCGCCACCTACCAGGAGCGCGATGAGCTGAGCGCTTCGGGGCCGCACAAGCCGCTGACCAAGGGCAAGACCAAGAGCGCCGGGCGCAACTCGCGCGGCCGGATCACCGCCCGCCACCGCGGCGGCGGGGCAAAGCGACGCTATCGCGAGATCGACTTCAAGCGGCGCAAGGACGGGGTGCCGGCGAAGGTCGCGACGATCGAGTACGACCCGAACCGCACCTGCTACATCGCCCTTCTGCACTACGTCGACGGCGCCAAGAGCTACGTGCTGGCGCCGCAGGGCGTGACCGTCGGGACGATGGTCGAGTCGGGCGAGAACGCCGACATCCGGCCCGGGAACGCGCTGCCGTTGAGCGCGATTCCGACCGGCACCGTGGTCCACAACGTCGAGATGATTCCCGGTCAGGGAGGCAAGCTCGGGCGCTCGGCCGGCTCGGCGATCCAGGTCGTCGCCAAGGAGGGCGCGATGGTGACCGTGCGCCTGCCCTCATCGGAGATGCGGCTGCTGCGTGCCGAATGCCGCGCGACCATCGGCGCCCTCTCGAACTCCGAGCACCAGAACGTCAAGATCGGCAAGGCGGGGCGCAACCGCCACAAGGGCAAGCGCCCCCAGACCCGCGGCATCGCGATGAACCCGGTCGACCACCCGCACGGCGGCGGCGAGGCGCACAAGACGCCCGGCGGCCACCCGGTCACGCCGTGGGGCAAGCCGACGCTCGGCTACCGCACGCGCAAGAAGGGCAAGAAGTCCGACGCGCTGATCATCCGCGGGCGCCGGCGAGGGAAGAAGAAGAGGTAGGCAGCGGCAATGGGTAGATCGACCAAGAAGGGCCCGTTCGTCGAGGAGCGCCTGATGCGGCGGATCTCGCAGATGAACGAGCAGAACCAGAAGCACATGATCAAGACCTGGTCGCGGACGTCGACCGTGTTCCCGGAGATGGTCGGGCACACGATCGCCGTCCACGACGGCCGCAAGCACGTGCCCGTGTTCATCTCCGAGTCGATGGTCGGCCACAAGCTCGGCGAGTTCGCCCCCACCCGCACCTTCCGCGCCCACTCGGGCAGCGGCAGCAAGGCAGAGCGATAGGCGATGGCCGAGGCATCCGACAAGCAGCCGGAGGCGCCGACGGTGCGCGCGAGGGCGCGGTTCGTCCGCGTCGCGCCGCGCAAGGCGCGCCTGATCGCAGACCAGGTTCGCGGCATGCCGGTCGAGGAGGCCCGCACGCTGCTCGCCTTCTCGAGCCGTGGCGCCGCCCGCGATCTGGCGCGGTTGATCGACTCCGCCGCCGCCAACGCCGAGGCCAATCACGAGCTGATCGCCGAGGACCTGAGGATCGTCGACATCCGCGTCGACGAGGGCCCGACGCTGAAGCGCTGGCGCGCCCGTGCCCGCGGCCGCGCGACCCGGATCGAGAAGCGAACGAGCCACCTCTCCGTGGCCCTGACCCCGACGACCGACTGAGAGGCGCGCAGCTAATGGGACAGAAGATCCACCCCGAGGGCTTTCGCGTCGGCTACATCCACGACTGGAAGTCGAACTGGTTCAACGAGCGCGAGTTCTCCGACTACCTGCTCGAGGACATGGCGATCCGCGACCACATCGAGAACAAGCTCGCGCACGCCGGGCTCTCGGACATCAACATCGTCAAGCAGCGCGGCGAGATCACCGTCGACATCCACACGGCCCGGCCCGGCATCGTGATCGGCAAGTCGGGCGCCGAGGTTGATGCTCTGCGCCGCGACCTTCACCGGATCACGAAGAAGCCGGTGAAGGTCAACATTCGTGAGATCAAGCGCCCCGAGCTCGACGCGAAGCTCGTCGCCCAGGGGATCGCCGAGCAGCTTCAGAACCGGGTCGCCTTCCGGCGCGCGATGAAGCGCGCGCTTACCTCCGCGATGCGCTCGGGCGCCAAGGGCGTCAAGGTGCAGGTCTCCGGTCGCCTCGGCGGCGCCGAGATGGCGCGCACAGAGGGCTACTCGGACGGGCGCGTCCCGCTTCACACCCTGCGCGCCGACATCGATTACGGCTTCGTCGAGGCCCGTACCACGACCGGCCGGATCGGCGTCAAGTGCTGGATCAACAAGGGCGAGGTGATGCCCGAGGGCTTCCGAGGCGGTGGCGAGGAGGAGGATCTCGCGCCGCGCTCGTTCCGCCGCAAGGGCGGCGAGCGCAAGGGCGGCGGCCAGAGGCCCGCGCAGCAGGCGCCGCCGAGGCCCGCGCAGCAGGCGCCGCCGAAGCCCGCGGCCGACAAACCGGCAGCCGGCCCCGCCGCCGCCCGCCGACCAGCCGGCTGCGCCACCGCCCGCCGACAAGGCGGCGGCTGCGCCAGACAAGCCGGCTGCGCCAGACAAGCCGGCTGGCCGCAGCCGACCGCAGCGCCGAGGCCGCTCCGGCCCAGGAGGCGCCCGCCGAGGCCGCTCCGGCCCAGGAGGCGCCCGCCGAGGCCGCTCCCGCGCCCGAGGCCGCCGAGGGAGCTGATTCCTGATGCTGATGCCGAAGCGGGTCAAGTACCGCAAGCAGATGCGCGGACGCCGTCGTGGCAACACGAAGGGCGGCGCCAGCGTGGACTTCGGCGAGTACGGCCTCAAGGCAATCGAGCGCGGCTGGATCACCAACCGCCAGATCGAGGCCGCCCGCGTCGCGATGACTCGCAAGATCAAGCGTGGCGGGAAGGTCTGGATCAACGTATTCCCCGACAAGCCGTATACGAAGAAGCCCGCCGAGACCCGGATGGGTTCGGGCAAGGGCAACCCCGAGGGCTGGGTCGCCGTGGTCAAGCCCGGCAAGGTGATGTTCGAGCTCGCCGGCGTGCCCGAGGAGCTCGCCAAGGAAGCGCTGCGGCTCGCCGGCCACAAGCTTCCGATCAAGACCAAGTTCGTCACCCGGGAGGGGGCGGGCCAGTGAAGGCGACCGAAGTGCACGCGCTGGGCGACCAGGATCTGGTCCAGGCGCTCAAGGACGCGCGCGAGGAGGCGTTCAACCTGCGTCTCCGCCACTCGACCGGCGAGCTGGAGAACACCGCCGGGCTGCCGCGGGCGCGCCAGGAGATGGCCCGCCTGATGACGATCGCCCGCGAGCGCGGCATCGATCTCGACAAGGAACTGCGATGAGCGACGAAGAGAAGACAGAGACCCAAGAGAGCACCGAGCCCGAGGAGGCGCAGGAGCCCGTGGCCGAGGAGGCACCCGCCGAGGAGCCTGCGACGGCCGAGGAGGAGCCCGCGGCCGCCGAGGAGGAGCCCGCGGCCGCCGAGGAGGAGCCCGCGGCCGAAGCGCCCCCGGCGCCACCCGCCCCTGCCGCTGACGAGGGCGAGGAGGAGGCTGAGCCGGTCAGTCCGAAGGCCCAGCGGAAGCTCGAGCGCGCCCGCCATACCGGCGAGGCCAAGTCGCAGCGCTCTCCCGAGGAGCGCGCCGCCGAGCGCGCCGCCGAGCGCGCCACGAAGGCGAGCGCGCGCGGCCGCGGCCGCGTCCGGGCCCGCTCCAAGCATGAGGCCGGCCAGGGAACCCCGCCCGCCGAGCGCCGTCCCGGATCGAAGAAGGTCCGCCAGGGCACCGTCGTCTCGAGCAAGGCCGACAAGACGATCACCGTGCGCGTCGAGGTGGTCCGCCGTCACCCCGTCTACGAGAAGGTCATTCGCCGCTCGGCGACGATCCACGCGCACGACGAGCGCAACGAGGCGAACGCCGGCGACGTCGTCCGGGTGATCGAGTCGCGTCCGTTGTCGAGGACCAAGCGCTGGCGCCTGGTCGAGGTCTTGGAGAGGGCCCGGTGAGCTCACTGTGATCCAGCAGGAGTCGAGACTTCGCGTCGCGGACAACTCCGGCGCGCGCGAGATCCTCTGCATCCGCGTCAAGGGTGGCTCACACCGCCGGTACGCCGGCGTCGGCGACGTGATCACGGCGACCGTCAAGCAGGCGACCCCGCACGGCTCGGTGCGCAAGGGCGAGGTCGTGCAGGCGGTCGTCGTCCGCACGCGCAAGCAGCTGGGCCGTCCCGATGGCACCTACATCGCGTTCGACGAGAACGCCGCGGTGCTGATCGATCCGCAGAACAACCCGCGCGGCACCCGGATCTTCGGCCCCGTCGCGCGCGAGCTGCGCGATCGCAACTTCATGAAGATCGTCTCGCTGGCCCCGGAGGTTCTCTGATGGCGAAGGGAATGCACGTCCGCAAGGACGACAGCGTGATCGTGATCGCCGGCAAGGAGAAGGGCAAGACCGGTCGGGTGCTGCGCACCGAGCCGGATCGCCGGCGGGTCTTCGTCGAGGGACTCAACATCGTCAAGCGGCACACGAAGCCGCGCTCGGTCAAGGACACGCAAAAGGCGCAGTCGTCTGGAATCATCGAGCAGGAGGGGCCGATCGACGTCTCCAACGTCATGCTCCTCGACCCGACCGACAACAAGCCAACCCGGGTGGGCGTCCGAGTCGGCGACGACGGCGCGCGTCACCGCTACGCGAAGCGCAGCGGCAAGGCGATCGAGTAGTGGGCAGGAAGAACGAAGCGATGGAAGCAGCGACAGTCACAGACGCCGGCCGGGCGGCACCGCCGCCGCGCCTCCGCGAGAGCTACGAGGGCGAGCTCGTCGCCGTGCTGACCGAAACGTTCGGCTACTCGAGCCGGATGCAGGTGCCGCGGCTGGAGAAGATCACCCTCAACATGGGCGTCGGCGACGCCAAGCAGTCGACGCCGATTCTCGAGGCGGCCACCGAGCAGCTTCAGACGATCGCCGGTCAGCGCCCGAACGTGCGCCGGGCGCGCAGGTCGATCGCCAACTTCAAGCTTCGCGAGGGGATGCCGGTGGGCGTCTCCGTGACCCTGCGAGGCGCGCGGATGTGGGAGTTCCTCGACCGGCTGATCACGATCGCGATCCCGCGTATTCGCGACTTCCGCGGGCTCAACGCGCGCGCCTTCGATGGCCGGGGCAACTACTCGCTCGGGATCCGCGAGCAGCTGATCTTCCCCGAGATCGAGTACGACTCGATCGACGAGGTCCGCGGGCTCGACGTCGCGATCACCACCTCGGCCCAGACCGACGAGGAGGCGTTCGAGCTCCTGCTCGGGCTCGGGATGCCGTTCTCCGAGGAGGGCCGCCCGGGCGCCGTCGACACGGGCGCCGATGAGGAGGAGGAGCGCCGCAAGGAGGAGGCTCGCCTTCGCGCCGAGGCCGAGCAGGCGGCGCTGGAGCAGCTCAAGGCCGAGAATCCCGAGGCCTACGCCAAGCCCGAGAAGCACGAGGAGGGCGAAGAGGGCGAGGGTGAGGGTGAGGACGAAGGCGCCGACGAGTCCGAGGACTCGGGCGATTCAGACCAGGAAGGAAGCGATGGCTAAGACTTCGCAGCGAGTGCGCCAGGGGCGCAAGCCGAAGTACAAGACGCGCGGGTACAGCCGCTGCCGGCGGTGTGGCCGGTCGCGTGCCTACTACCGGAAGTTCGGCCTCTGCCGGATCTGTCTGCGCGAGGCCGCCCACCGCGGCTACGTGCCCGGAATGAGCAAGGCGAGCTGGTAGGCATGCTCACCGACCCGATCTCCGACTACCTGACGCGAGTCCGCAACGCGCTCGCGGCCGATCACCCCGACGTGGAGGTGCCGTCGTCACGCCTGAAGAAGGAGATCTCCCGCATCCTCGCCGAGCAGGGCTACATCTCCGGATTCGACGTCGAGCCGACCGCGATCGGCGAGGTGATCCGGATCCAGCTCAAGTACACCGACGACCGCCGACCGGTGATCGCCGGAATGCGCCGCGTCTCGCGGCCCGGTCGCCGCCGCTACGTCGCCCGCGACGAGGTGCCGCGCGTGCAGGGCGGGATGGGGACGACGATCCTCTCCACCTCGACCGGCGTGATGACCGGCCACGAGGCGACCGCAAAGGGCGTCGGCGGCGAGGTCGTCGCCTACGTGTGGTGATTCGATGAGCCGGATCGGAAGACAGCCAATCTCGGTGCCCGAGGGCGTGACCGTGTCGATCGGCCCCGGCCGCGTGACCGTCAACGGACCCAAGGGCGAGCTCGAGCAGGAGCTCAGCTCGCGGATGGAGATCCTCGAGGAGGGTGGCGCGTTGATCGTCAAGCGGCCGACCGATCGGGGTCAGGACCGTGCCCTGCACGGCCTCACCCGGAGCCTGGTCGCGAACATGGTCGACGGTGTCACCGACGGGTTCGAGAAGCGACTCGAGATTCAGGGCGTCGGCTACCGCGCCAAGCTCGCCGGCAAGGCGCTCGAGCTCAGCGTCGGCTTCTCACACACGGTCTCGATCCAGGCCCCGGATGGGATCGAGTTCGAGGTCCCGCAGCCGACCCAGGTGATCGTCCGCGGGATCGACAAGCAGCTCGTCGGCGAGACCGCGGCGAGGGTCCGTCGTACCCGCCCGCCCGAGCCCTACAAGGGCAAGGGGATCCGCTACGAGGGCGAGCACGTCCGCCGCAAGGTCGGCAAGCGCGCATGACTGTCACGACGAAGCCACAGCAGCGCCTCCGCCGCCGCCGCCGCGTGCGGGCGAAGATCCGCGGCACCGCCGAGCGCCCGCGGCTCTCCGTCTTTCGCTCGAACCGCGGCATGTTCGCGCAGCTGATCGACGACACCAGCGGCAAGACGGTCGCCGCGGTCAACTGGATCGAGCCCGAGCTGCGCAAGCTGAGCGCGGGCGAGCAGGCGAAGAAGTCCGGCGAGCTGCTCGCCCAGCGGGCGAAGGAGGCCGGTGTTTCGCGCTGCGTCTTCGACCGCGGCGGCTATCGCTATCACGGTCGCGTTCGCGCGCTCGCCGAGGGCGCCCGCGAGGGCGGCCTGGAGTTCTGACTCTCTAAGGTGATCTGAAGCCATGAGGAACCACGAGATCGAGACGGTGAGCCCGCAGGGCCTCGACCTGCAGGAGCGGGTGATCGAGATCAACCGCGTCGCCAAGGTCGTCAAGGGCGGCCGGCGCTTCTCGTTCACGGCCCTGGTCGCGGTCGGCGACGAGAACGACGTCGTCGGGATCGGCTACGGCAAGGCCCGCGAGGTCCCGCTTGCGATCCAGAAGGCGGTCGAGAACGCTCGCAAGAGCCTGATCAGGGTGCCCAAGTTCGGCCAGACGATCCCGCACCGCAACATCGGCCGCTTCGGCGCCGGTCACGTCGTCCTGCGCCCGGCGAGCCCGGGGACCGGTGTGATCGCCGGCGGAGGCGTCCGCGCCGTGCTCGAGCTCGCTGGGATCCGCGACGTGCTCTCGAAGAGCATCGGTTCGCAGAACCCGATCAACCTCGTCAAGGCGACGATGGAGGGCCTGATGGGTCTGCCGCAGGCCCGAGGAAGTCGCCAAGCTGCGCGGTCTCTCCGTCAAGCAGGTGCTCGGCCTCGACCTCAAGGAGGCGAGCGGTCAAGCTGGCGAACGAGTGGCGGCGAGCAGGCCGAGCCCACGCCCCAGCCGGTCGCCGTCGCGGTGGCCGAGGATGCGGCGCCGGTGCAGGACGACGCCCCGGCGGCGGAGCCGCCGCCGACGGATGCGCCCGCCGAGGAGGCTGCGAGCCGATGAGTGACGGTCACCTTGAAGCAGGTCCGATCCGCCAACGGGGCGAGCCCGAGCCAGCGCGCGACCCTCGAGTCGCTGAAGCTCGGCCGGATCGGCCGCGAGTCGAAGATGACGGACACCCCGCAGCTGCGCGGGATGATCCGCGTCGTCTCCCACCTCGTCGAGGTGAAGAGCTGATGGCTCGCCTGGATCCCGAGGACGTCGGCCTGCACACGATCCGTCCGAAGCCCGGCTCGCGCCATGCGCGCAAGCGGCTCGGGCGCGGCAAGGGCAGCGGCACCGGCAAGACGGCGGGGCGCGGGCACAAGGGAGCGGGGGCGCGTTCCGGTGCGTCGCAGCAAGCCCGGCTATGAGGGCGGGCAGAACCCGATTCACATGCGGATGCGCAAGCTGCGCGGTCCGAAGATGAAGAAGTCGATGCCGTTCGAGCGCTTCCGGACCCAGACGCAGCCGGTCAACGTCGCGGACCTCGAGGCGCGCTTCGATGCCGGCGCCGAGGTGACGCCGGACTCTCTTCGCGAGGCGGGGCTGGCGAAGCGGCGCACGCCCGTCAAGGTGCTGGGCCGTGGCGAGATCTCGACGAAGCTGACGGTCCGTGCGCACGGATTCAGCGCCACGGCGAAGGAGAAGATCGAGGCGGCCGGCGGCACCGTCGAGCTGATCGAGAAGTAGATGCTCCAAACGATCGCGAACGCCTTCGCGGTTCCGGAGATTCGCCGGAAGGTCGCCTTCACCCTGGCGATGCTCCTGCTCTACCGACTCGGGGCCTACATCCCGGCGCCCGGCGTCGACGTCGACACCGTCGAGTCGATCCAGAACAACTTCACCGGCAACAACGTCCTCGGCTTCCTCAACCTGTTCTCGGGCGGGAGCCTGCAGCGCCTGTCGCTGTTCGCGCTCGGGATCATGCCCTACATCACCGCCTCGATCATCCTCCAGCTGCTGACCGTGGTGGTGCCGGCGCTCGAGCGTCTGCAGAAGGAGGGCGAGGTCGGCCAGCAGAAGATCACCCAGTACACGCGCTACCTCACCGTCGGCGCTCGCCTTCGGTCAGTCGCTCGGCTACGTCTTCCTCTTCCAGAGCTTCCAGGACGCCGAGGGCACCAGCGTCGTCGGCACGCTCACCTTCCAGAAGATCTTCCTGATCGTGATCTCGCTGACGGCCGGCTGCGCGCTGCTGATGTGGTTCGGCGAGCTGATCACCCAGCGCGGGGTCGGCAACGGGATCTCGCTGATGATCTTCGCCTCGATCGCGTCGGGTATCGGCCCGGGCATCTCCTCGTGGTGGAACAACCCCGACCAGGTCTTCGTCGTGATGATGCCTTTCGTCGCCCTGGCGGTGATCGTCGGCATCGTCTTCGTCCAGGAGGGCCAGCGCCGGATCCCGGTGCAGTACGCGAAACGGGTCGTCGGTCGGCGGATGACCACCGGCGGCTCGACCTACCTGCCACTGAGGGTGAACATGGCCGGCGTGATCCCGGTGATCTTCGCCGCCTCGATCATGGCCTTCCCGCCGACGATCGGCCAGCTTCTCAACACGCCCGCCGCGCTCGACTTCGCCGCCTTCTTCAGCCCGTCGAGCTGGGCCTACGTGGTCGGCGAGGTGTTCTTCATCATCATCTTCACCTACTTCTACACCGCGGTCACCTTCAACCCGGTCGACCAGGCCGACAACCTGAAGAAGTACGGCGGCTTCATCCCCGGTGTGCGACCGGGGCGACCGACCGCCGAGTACCTCGACCGCATCCTCTCGCGCCTGACCTTCCCGGGCGCGCTCTACCTGGGCGCGGTCGCCGCGCTGCCCACGATCCTGATCAACCAGACGTCGGCCAACTTCTACTTCGGCGGCACCTCGATCCTGATCGTCGTCGGCGTCGCGCTCGACACGGTCAAGCAGCTCGAGGCGCAGCTGATGATGCGCAACTACGAGGGCTTCCTGAAGTAGCTCTCCGGCGCGCCTCTCGGCGCTCGTAGCCAACCACTCGCGCGTCCTCCCTCGTCACCCTCCCCCCATGCCCTGGGTGAACGTGCTCGTGGAGGGCCACCTCGTCGACGCCCATTGGCCCCACGCGGGCGTTGTGGTGGAGGTCGATGGCTACGAGTTCCACAGCGACCGACGCGCATTCGAGAGAGACCACGCGAAGCTGGGCGAGTTGCTCCTGGCCGGCTACCGAGTGCTCCCGCTGACGTACAGCCAGGTCGTCGAGCAGCACGCCTGGGTGGCAGCCGCCATCCGCCGCCTTCTGGACCTAGGTGGGACGGATAAGGCCAGCTGAGATGGCAATACCCGGCCCACCCCGGAGCCTCTAGGCTCTCCCGACTCATGTCCGAGCTGAACCTAGTCCTGCTCGGCCCTCCCGGCTCCGGCAAGGGCACGCAGGGCGAGCGCCTGCAGGAGGACTTGCGGCTGCCCTACTACGCGACCGGCGACATCCTGCGCGCCGCGGTGCGCGAGGACACCGAGATCGGCCGCGAGGCGAAGGAGTACATGGACCGCGGCGACCTGGTCCCCGACGACGTGATCGTCGGCGTGATCGCCGAGCGGATCGTGCCACAAGGAGGCCGAGGACGGTTTCATCCTCGACGGCTTCCCGCGCACCGAGCCGCCAGGCCGAGGCGCTCGGCGAGAAGCTGGAGCGGCTCGGGCGCTCCGTCTCTGCTCGCGGTCCTGATCGACGTCGACGACGACGAGGTGGTCCGCACGGCTCGGCGGGCCGGCGGACCTGCCCCAACGGCCACGTCTTTCACGTCGAGTTCGACCCGCCCGAGAAGGAGGGCGTCTGCGACGTCTGCGGCGCGGCGCTCGAGGTCCGCGACGACGACAAGCCCGAGGTGATCCGCCAACCGGCTCGAGCAGTATCACTCCAAGACCGAGCCGCTGATCGCCTACTACGAGGGCCGCGGGCTGCTCAAGCACGTCGACGGCAAGCTCGCTCCAGACGAGGTCTCGGAGCGGCATCAGGGCCTTGCTCGCGACGCTGCGGATGGAAGAGGAGCTCTGGAGGGACGATGTACCGCGGCGGGATCATCCTGAAGACGCCCGAGCAGATCGAGCAGATGGCGGCGGCGGGCGCGATCCAGGCACGCTGCCTGCAGATGCTGCGGTCGAAGTGCCGTCCCGGCGTCACCACCGGCGATCTCGACCTGAGCCGCGGAGCGGTTCATCGCCTCCCAGGGCGCCCAGCCGTCGTTTCTCGGGCTACCGCGGCTTTCCGGGCTCGATCTGCGCCTCGCCCAACTCGATGGTCGTCCACGGCATCCCCGGGCCCTACGAGCTGCGACGCGGCGACATCATCTCGATCGACGTCGGCGTGACCAAGGACGGGTGGGTCGCCGATGCCGCGATGACCGTCCCGGTCGGCGCAGATCAGCCCGAGGCCCAGAAACTGCTCGACGACCACCGAGGCCGCCGCTGCACGCCGGCGTCGAGCAGGCGCGGCCCGGCAACCACCTCGGCGACGTCTCGCAGCGCGGTCCAGCGCACGGGTCGAGGCCGACGGATCTGTCGATCATCCGCTCCCTGGTCGGCCACGGCGTCGGCCGCGAGATGCACGAGGACCCGCAGATCCCGAACTACGGCGAGCCCGGCCGCGGGCCCGTGCTCGAGCCCGGGATGGTGTTGGCGATCGAGCCGATGGTCAACGCCGGCGGGCCCGAGGTCCGCGTCGGCGACGACAACTGGGCCGTTTACTCCGCCGACGGATCGCTCGCCGCCCACTTCGAGTTCACCGTCGCGGTGACCGAGGACGGGCCCCGCATCCTCACCCCCTGGCACGAGGCCTGAGGACGCCTGCTAGCATTCGCCGTCGCCTTTCGGGGCATGCTTCGTGCGTCCGCTAGCCCGATTCATGGGGCCTGCGGGCCTTCTCAGCAGTTGATTCGATACGACCCAGGAAGGGCCGATGAAGGTACGAGCGTCCGTAAAGCCGATGTGTGAGCGCTGCCGGGTGATCCGCCGGCGCGGCGTCGTGCTCGTAATCTGCTCGAACCCCCGGCACAAGCAGAGGCAGGGCTAACCGATGGCACGGATCGCGGGGATCAACCTCCCCCTCAACAAGCGGGTCGAGATCGGCCTCACCTACGTCCACGGCGTCGGCCGCTCGACCGCGAACGAGATCCTCGAGAAGGTCGGCGTCGACCCCAACACCTACGTCAAGGACCTGACCGAGGACGAGACGGTCAAGCTGCGCGAGGCGGTCGAGGCGCTCGAGGTCGAGGGCGACCTGCGCCGCGAGCGCTCGCAGAACGTCAAGCGGCTCTCGGAGATCGGTTCGTATCGCGGCGTGCGCCACCGCCGCGGCCTGCCCACCCGCGGCCAGCGCACGAAGACCAATGCCCGTGGGCGCAAGGGTCCGCGGCGGATGAGCATCGCCGGCAAGAAGAAGCCGCCGGCGAAGAAGTAGGCCTGAGCAAATGCCGCAACCGAAGAAGCCCAAGGGCCGCCCCCGCCGCCGGGTGAAGAAGAACGTCCCCTACGGCATCGCCCACATCAAGACCAGCTTCAACAACACGATCGTCACCATCACCGATCCGGAAGGCAACGTGGTCTGCTGGGAGTCGGCCGGCTCGGCGGGCTTCAAGGGCTCGCGCAAGTCGACGCCGTTCGCCGCCCAGGTGACCGCCGATGCTGCTGCCCGCAAGGGCATGGAGCACGGCGTCGAGCGGGTCGAGGTCCACGCCAAGGGCGCAGGATCGGGCCGCGACACCGCGATTCGCTCGCTGCAGGCTGCCGGTCTGCAGGTGACCACGGTCAAGGACGTCAGTCCCCAGGCCCACAACGGCTGTCGCCCGAAGAAGCGGCGGAGGCCGTAGCGATGGCCCGTGACACTTCACCGCAGTGCAAGCAGTGCCGTCGGGAAGGGCAGAAGCTGTTCCTCAAGGGCGAGCGCTGCATGACCGAGAAGTGCGGCGTCGAGCGGCGCAGCTATCCGCCCGGCGATCACGGCCGCGGCCGGGTGCGCGCCTCCGAGTACCGCAACCAGCTGCGTGAGAAGCAGAAGGCTCGGCGCTTCTACGGAGTGCTCGAGCGCCAGTTCCGCAGCTACTACGACAAGGCCTCGCGGCAGGGCGGCGTTACCGGCGAGAACCTGCTGCGCCTGCTCGAGCGGCGGTTCGACAACGTGCTCGTGCGGCTCGGATTTGCCGCCTCACGCCGCCAGGCCCGGCAGATGGTCGGCCACGGCCACTGGCTGATCAACGGCCGTCGCGTCGACATCCCCAGCTACCAGGTGCGTCCCGACGACGTGATCACGATCCGCCCCGACTCGGGCGCGGCCGACGTTGTTCGGCAGGCGACCGAGCTGACCGCCGCGGTGCCGCCGTGGCTGCAGGCCGATCACGACGCCCTGACCGCGAAGGTGCTCAGGCTGCCCGATCGCAGTGAGATCACCTCGCCGGTACAAGAGCAGCTGATCGTCGAGCTCTACTCGAAGTAGTAGGGCCCCACAAGTTCCCGACAAGCAAAGAGGTTCCAATGACCACCCTGCCCGATTTCCAGATTCCCAAGATCGCTTCCGAGAGCATCGACGACAACCAGGGCACGTTCGTCGTCGAGCCGCTCGACAAGGGCTTCGGCTACACGTTCGGGAACTCGCTCCGCCGCGTGCTGCTGTCCTCGCTCGGCGGCGCCGCGATCAAGAGCGTCCGCATCGAGGGCGTCGCGCACGAGTTCTCGACCGTCCCCGGCGTCAAGGAGGACGTGACCGACATCGTCCTCAACCTCAAGGACGTAGTCGTCCGCATGCACACCGACGCCGACGAGGTTGAAGCGCCGCTGGTGGCCACCGGCCCGGGCGAGATCAAGGCCAAGGACATCGACCTCCCCGCGGGCGTCGAGATCCTCAACCCGGATGCGCCGATCGCGACGCTCGAGAAGCGGACGAAGCTCGAGATGTACCTGAGCATCGGCCGCGGCCGCGGCTACTCGCCGGCCGAGGACAACAAGACGGAGGACCAGCCGATCGGCGTGATCCCGATCGACTCGATCTTCTCGCCGATCCGCCGTGCCGCCTACAACGTCGACTCCGCCCGCGTCGGTCAGCGCACGGACTTCGACAAGCTCACGCTCGAGGTCGAGACCGATGGCTCGATCGAGCCCGACTCGGCGCTGCGCGAGGCGGCCGAGATCCTGATCCAGACGATGGCGATCTTCACCGATCCCGATCGGGTCGAGCAGCTGCGCAGCCGAGACGGCTTCGGCGAGGCCGAGGCGGCCTTGGCGGCCGTCGCACCGTCTGAGGGCGACGATCGGCTGATCGAGGAGCTGGAGATCGGCGTGCGCGCATACAACTGCCTCAAGCGTGCCGGCATCCAGACCGTCGGCGACCTGGTCCAGCGCTCGGAGTCGGAGCTCAACGCGATCCCGAACTTCGGCAAGCGCAGCACCGAAGAGGTCAAGGAGAGCCTGCACGCGCTCGGCCTCTCGCTCCGCGACGAGTAGGTAGGTTTCTCCCGACCCGGGTATCAGCAATGCGCCATCAGAAGCAGCGAAACAAGCTCTCGCGCGATTCCGCCCACCGCCGGGCGCTGATGCGCAATCTCTGCCGTGAGGTGGTCGAGCATGAGCGGATCGAGACCTCGCAGGCGAAGGCGAAGGCCGTCAAGCCCAAGCTCGAGAAGCTGATCACGCTCGCCAAGCGCGGCGATCTGCACGCCCGTCGCCGGGTGCTTTCGGAGCTCGGCCAGGACAAGTTCCTCGCTCACAAGCTGTTCGAGGAGATCGCCCCCCGCTACGCCGAGCGCCCGGGCGGCTATACCCGGATCGTCAAGCTTGGCCCGAGGCGGTCGGACTCGACCGAGATGGTCCTCCTAGAGCTCGTCTGAGCACCGCTCGACTCGACATCGCCTATGACGGCACCCGCTTCGCGGGCTGGGCGGCGCAGCCCGGCCAGCGCACGGTTGAGGGCGAGCTCGAGGTGGCGCTCGAGCGGATCCTCGGCGAGCCCTCGGCCCTGACGGTCGCAGGCCGGACCGACGCCGGGGTACACGCGACCGCCCAGGTGGCGAGCTTCGAGCACGGGGTCGTGCTGCCGGACCGGCTCGCCGAGCGGCTCAACGCGGTTCTGCCGCGGGACGTGTCGGTGAAGGCCGCGGCTCCGGCGACCGACGGGTTCGACGCGCGCCGGGACGCGCTTTCGCGCACCTATCGCTACCGGGTCCTCGCCTCGCCGATCCGCGACCCGCTCGAGGAGGGCAGGGCGCTGTGGTGGCGCCATCGCGTGGATCGGGAGCTGCTCGACGAGTGCGCCGCCGCCGCGGTCGGAATCCACGACTTCACCGCCTTCACGCCGACCCAGACAGAGCACCTGCGCTTCGAGCGCAGCGTCGATGCCTGCGATTGGAGCGAGGAGGCGCCCTCGCTGCTGGCGATGCGCGTACGCGCCCCGTCGTTCATGCGCAGCCAGGTACGGGTGCTGGTCGGGACGATGCTCGAGGTCGCGGGCGGGCGGCGCTCGGTGGAGGACTTCCGCTCGCTGCTGGAGGGGTCGCCGCGCGAGCGAGCGGGGGAGACGGCGCCGCCCCACGGGCTCTACCTGGTCGGCGTCGGTTACTAGGGACGCCGATCGCTGACGCGAGCGGCGGCTCGGCGCGAAGCGCCGCCCTTCTGCTAGAAATTAGGCCTCCCTAATCTTTGGCGGGGCCAATTGGCACGGGCCTGGCCAGAGGGAACGGATCGCGAATGGGCTCTTTCTTCATCACCCTCCGTGAGGGATTCGAGGCGGCGCTGATCATCGGCTTGATCTTGGCGTACCTGAAGAAGACCGGGAGCCTCGCGCAACATGGCCGCGCGGTGTGGCTGGGCGTCGGCGCCGGGATCGGCTTGAGCTGCCTGATCGGAGGGGTGTTGTTCGTCTCGGTCGGCGAGCTGGAGGGCACGGCGGAGATGCTCTACGAGGGCACGGCGATGATCCTCGCCGCCGCCGTCGTCACCTGGATGGTCTTCTGGATGCGCAAGCAGGCCGCGACGATCGGCCAGCATCTGCGCACGCAGGTCAGCGACTCGCTGCACACCGGCGGCGGGCTCGCACTCGCCACCGTCGCCTTTGTCGGGGTCGCCCGCGAGGGCCTGGAGACGGCGCTCTTCCTCTTCGCCTCGACCTCGGAGTCGGGAGCGATCGTTGCGATCGTCGCCGGGGTCGCGGGGCTGATCGCGGCGGTGGCGCTCGGCGTGCTCGTCTACCAGGGGGCGCTGCGGCTCGACCTGCGCAAGTTCTTCACCGTCACCGGGGTGCTGGTGATCGCCTTCGCCGCCATGCTGATCAACGGCGCGGTCCACGAGTTCGGGGAGCTCGCCGGGAGCGAGTTGCTCGAGATCGCGGCCCCGGTGCTGGCGCTCGCCTACGCCGTCGGCTTCGGCGTCGTCTACCTTCGCGGCATTCACACCCCGCCCGCCGAGGCCGCTCCGACACCCGCGCTCTCCACCTCCCGGGCCTGAGTCGCGCGCGCCATCAGACGTCGCCCGGAAGGCCCGGTGGGCGTCCGTAGAATCCGCCTCCGCCCGACCTACCGGGAGAGCGACTCGATGATCGTCCTGCTCACAAACGACGACGGAATCGGCGCCGAGGGCCTGCACGCCCTGCGCCGGGCGCTGCTCGAGCTCGATGGCGTCGACGTGCGCGTGATCGCCCCGCACACCAACCGCAGCGGCACCGCCCGCAGCATCACCACCCACTCGCCGATCTGGGTCGAGGAGGTCGAGCTCGAGGACGGCACCACGGCGTTTGCGACCGAGGGCACCCCGGTCGACTGCGTCCGCTTCGCAGACCTCGGCCTGCTGGGCGCCCGCCCGGACCTGATCGTCTCCGGAATCAACCACGGGTCGAACCTGGGCGACGACATCACTTACTCGGGGACGGTCGCGGCGGCGTTCGAGGGCATCGTCCTCGGCCTTCCCGCGGTGGCGGTCTCCCAGCAGGCCGGGATCGGCGGAATGGGATACGCGGGTCGCGAGTTCGACTTCACCGTCTCGGCGAGCGTCAGCCGCGAGGTGGTTCGCCGGCTGATCGCCGAACCACTGCCTCCAGGGACCTTGCTGAACATCAACTGCCCGGCCGGGGAGCTGCGGGGGATCGAGCTCGCCCGTCTGGGCAAGCGCCTCTACAACGACGAGCTGAAGCTGGTCGAGGAGGAGCCCGACGGCCGCAAGCGCTACCGAATCTACGGCTTCGAACCCTCGTTCGAGGACGAGGAGGGCACCGACCTCGCGGCGGTCGCGCGGGGAAGGGTGGCGATCACGCCGATCCACTTCGACCTCACCGATCGCGAGGGCCTCGAGCGACTCGACGGCTGGGATCTCGCTGCGCTGGAGGCGGCGCTCGACGTCCCCGCGCCCGGATGAGCCGCCTCGGCCGCGGCGAGGGAGCGCGCCGCGGAGCTGCGCCGCGAGATCGCCGAGCACGACCACCGCTATTACGCGCTGGATGACCCGACGATCGGCGACGACGAGTACGACGCGCTGCTGATCGAGCTTCGGGCGCTCGAGTCCGAGCATCCGGACCTGGTGACCCCGGACTCGCCGACGCAGCGGGTCGGGGGCCGCCCGCTGGACCGCTTCGATCAGGTCCGCCATCTCGAGCCGATGCTCTCGCTCGCCAACGCGCGCGGCGCCGACGAGTTCCGGGCCTGGGAGGCCCGGCTTCACAACCGGCTTCGCAGCCTCGACATCGCCCCGGGCGAGTTGCGCTTCGTCTCCGAGCCGAAGATCGACGGGATCGCGATCTCGCTGCTCTACGAGAGGGGCGAGTTCGTCCGGGGCGCCACCCGGGGTGACGGCGTGATCGGCGAGGAGGTGACCCGCAACCTGCGCACGATCGATGCGATCCCGGCGCGTTTCGCCGCCGCGCCCGAGATGGTCGAGGTGCGCGGCGAGGTCTACCTCCCCCGCGCGGCCTTCGCCGAGCTCAACGAGCAGCGCGCGGCGGCCGGCGAGCCCACCTTCGCCAATCCCCGCAACGCGACCGCGGGCTCGATCCGCCAGCTCGACCCCGACGTCACCGCCTCGCGGCCGCTGTCGATCTGGTCCTACGGCGTCGGCGGCCACGAGGGGATCGAGTTCGCCACTCACTCGGAGGAGCTCGAGTGGCTTGCCGAGTGCGGATTCAAGGTCAACGGCGACGTCGCCGAGCACGGCACCTACGACGAGGTCGTCGAGCGTTGCCTGTGGTGGGAGGAGCGCCGAGAGTCGCTCGATTTCGAGATCGACGGGGTGGTGGTCAAGGTCGACCAGCGCCGGCTCTGGCGCGAGCTCGGGGTCACCGGCCGCGAGCCACGCTGGGCGATCGCCTGGAAGTTCCCCCCGATCACGGCGACGACGATCCTGAACAAGATCGTCTGGAACGTGGGCCGAACCGGGCGTCTGCTGCCGTTCGCGATGCTGGAGCCGGTCCACGTCGGCGGGGTGACGGTCTCGACCGCGACCCTGCACAACGAGGAGGACCTGGCGCGCAAGGACGTGCGCGAACGCGACGAGGTCATCGTCACCCGCGCCGGCGACGTGATCCCGCAGGTGATCGCGCCGCTGATCCAGCGGCGCGAGGGAAAGCGCTTGCGCAAGCCGAAGCCCCCGAAGGAGTGTCCGGCGTGCGGGACGGCGACGATCAAGCCGGAGGACTCGGTGTGGACTATCTGCCCCAACCGCCGCGGCTGTCCCGGGCAGAACTTCCAACTCGTCAAGCACTTCCGCGGCGCGATGGACATCGAGGGCCTGGGAGAGCGCAACGCAATGCGCTTCCTCGACCACGGGCTGATCACCGATCCGGCTTCGATCTACGACCTCAGCGCCGAGCGGATCGCCGAGCTCGACGGCTTCGGCGAGACCTCGGCCGCGGCGCTGGTCTCCGAGATCGAGCGCTCGAAGCAGAGCCCGTTCGGGCGCGTCCTCTACGCGCTCGGCCTGCCCGGAATCGGCTCCGTGAACGCGACCGCGATCGCCGAGCACTTCGGCTCGATGGACGCCCTGATGGCGGCCGAGACCGAGACGATCACCGAGGTCGAGGGGATCGGCCCGGTACTCGCGGAGCAGCTTCGCGAGGAGCTCGCTGACGAGGCGATGCTCGAGCTGATCGCCCGCCTGCGCGAGCGCGGACTTCGCTTCGAGCTCTCCGAGGCCGAGCGCAGCGCCGGCGGCGGGCGGCTGGACGGCAAGACCTTCGTGCTCACCGGCACTCTGCCCGAGCTGTCGCGCGACGAGGCGACGAGCATGATCCGCGCAGCCGGCGGCAGGGTCACCGGGTCGGTGTCCAGGAACACCGACTACCTCGTCGCCGGCGACAGCCCCGGCTCGAAGCTCTCCAAGGCCGAGGCGGCCGGAACCGAGATCCTCGACGAGGAGGGGCTGCGCACGCTGCTCGGCGCCTAGGGCCATGGCCTCGGCTGCGAGCGGGGTCCGCGGAGGGGAGCGGACCCGACCTGAGGGTCCGCTCAGGGCCGGTAGCGCGCGATCACGGCCGCGATCCGGTCCTGGGCACGGCGCGCGGCGTCGACGTTCGCGTCGTTCATCAACAGCGAGAAGGCGATCGTGTGGCCTCCAGCCTCGCAGTACCCCGAGAGGGCTGATGCATCCGAGAGGGTGCCGGTCTTGGTCGCGCAGTTGCCCTCGGCGGCCGTCCCGCGCATCCGGTCGGCCACCGTCCCCTCGCGGCCGGCAATCGGCAGCGAGTCGCGGAAGGCGTTTCCGTCCGCACCCCGTTGGGCCATCGCGACGAGCAGCTTGCCGACGTGCTCGGGCGAGACCCTGTTACCACGCGAGAGGCCGGAGCCGTCGGCGGCCTGCACGCGTGTGCCCACCGACTCCGCGAACGCCTCGACCTTGTTGTCACCGCGATGGCGGGTCCCCTTCTTGCCGCCGGTGGCCGCGAGCCGCTTGAGCAGCATCTCGGCGAAGAAGTTGTTCGACGGCACGTTGGTCTCCTCGATCAGCTTCGCCACCGTCGGCGAGGCGACCGAGGCGAGCGGGTCGCGGTCGAGGGCGCTGTCGGGCAGGTTCGCGTGCCCGACTCTGCCCTTGACGCGCACACCGCGCTTTCGCAGCGCGTTCTTCAGCCCCTTGGCGGCGACCAGCTCGGGGGCCCGTGCGTAGCCGCCACCGTCGTAGCCGTTGTTGAACGAGAGCCCCGAGAGCGGGCTCAGGTCGGGTCCCGAGCGCCGCTCGCGATCGAAGATCGTGTCGTCGGCGAGGATTCGCCCGCTGATCCGCTCGATCCCGGCGCGCGCGATCTTGCGGGCGAGGGTGGCGACACGGGTGACGGGCTGGTTGGCGGCCCGGGCAAAGCGGGCGGTCCCGAAGGCGGGGTCGCCGTCCCCGACGATCACCAGGTCGCCCTCGAGCACCGACGCACCGCGTCCGCTGAGCCTCCCGCGGGCGAAGACCCGGGTCTCCAGCTGCGCCTTGGCGCCGAGCTCGGAGAGGAAGGCGGCGGTCGTGAACAGCTTCTGGTTCGAGGCCGGTACGCGCTCCCTGGCGCCGTTGTCGGAGAACAGCAGCGGCTCGCCGTTCGCCTCCGTATCGAAGACCCAGGCGCCGCCCGCGGAGCCGTCGTCGGAGAGCGCCCGCGCGATCTCCTCGCGAAGCTCGCCGCGCGAGAGGCCCGCTCGGGCAGCCAGAGCCGATCCCGGCCTCGCGACCGGGGTCAGCCCCGGCAGGTCTGGCCCGGACGGCCCCACGGGGGGCAGTCCAGATGCCGGCGCCGCGGCCACCAGCGCCACCAGCGCCAGGGCCGCAAGTGCGTTCCTCAGCGACATTCGGCGGCAGGGTAGCGGGCGGTCACCGCGGCATGGCCCCGCCAATTGGAATAATCATCAAACCAATGGGTAAGGTCGTCGACATCGACGCCGCCGCGACCGAGGCAAAGGGGGGCCGCCGGGGCAGACCGCGCCGCAAGCCGTCGAAGACGGCGCTGGTGCTCGGGGGCGGCGGATTCACCGGCGGGGTCTACGAGATCGGCGCCCTGCGGGCGTTCGATCTGCTGGCGACCAATCGGACCGTCAACGAGTTCGATATCTACGTCGGCACCAGCGCCGGCGCCTTCGTCTCCAGCATGATCGCCAACGGGGTGACGCCGGAGGAGATGATGCGGGTGCTCAACCGCGATCTCCCGTCGCCGCTTCGCGACATCGACCTGGGCACGCTGCTTCGCCCGAACTTCAGCGGCTTCCTGCGCAGCGGGCTGACGCTGCCGTTCAAGCTCGCGGCGGTGCTGCGCGAGCTGGCCGAGAACCTGGGCGAGGTCTCCGCGGTCGACCTCGCGACCGGGTTGGTGAGCGCCCTGCCGAAGGGGATCTACACGGGGCGCGGGATCGAGCAGTACGTCGCCGAGGTCCTCGCCGACCCTGACCGCAGCGACGACTTCCGCATGCTCGAGCCCGAGCTCTACCTGACGGCGACCGACCTCGACACCACCGAGCGGGTCGTGCTCGGCGAGGGGGAGTGGGCGGACGTCCCGATCTCCGAGGCGGTCGCCGCCTCGGGCGCGCTGCCGGGGATCTACGAGCCGGTCGAGATCAAGGGACGCGAGTTCATCGACGGCGGCATCCTCTCGACCACGAACATCGACGTCGCGATCGAGCGCGGGGCGAAGTTCGTCGTCGTCATCAATCCGCTCGTGCCCTTCGTCAACGACTTCGCCAAGAACATCCCTACGGTCACCGGGTCGCGAGCGAGACACGTCTCCGACATGGGGATCGTCGCGATCGCGAACCAGACCTTCCGCCTGCTCTCCCACGACCGCCTGCACCGCGCGGTCGAGATCTGGGAGGAGCGCTATCCGGGCGTCGACATCATCCTGATCGAGCCCGAGCTCGACGACGAGCTCATGTTCGGCACCTCGATCCTCGACTACAGCGCGCGCCTGAGGATCGCCAAGCACGGCTTCGAGTCGGTGACGATGAAGCTCGCCCGCGACTACGACCGCTACAAGTTGATCGCCGAGCGCCACGGGATCGAGATCTCGGCTCGGCGTGTCCGTCATGTCCTCGACCAGGTCGAGCGCGAGCGCGAGGAGCTGTCGGCCTGGCGCCGGGTGCTCGAGCTCACCAACACGGCATTGCTGCGCGGCCCGCGTTCCGAGGAGCCCGCCGACGATCCCGGCCGCAGCGCCGCTCGCGGCCCCTCCGACTAGACCCGATCAGCGGCAGATCCGAACCCGCGTCTGCAGGCTCAGCTTGCGGCCGTCGACCAGGTCGGCGATCGCCCGGATCTCGGGTTTGCGCTTGTCGCGCAGCAACCGGGGCCGGATCTCCTTCCTGAACGGGCCCGAGTGATCGCGGCCCGAGAGCTTTGAGCCGACGCGAAAGACGACCTCGGTGAGCTTGCCGGCGTCTGAGCCACGAACACGAACGAGGAGGTCCTTGGGCTCGCGGCACGAGGCGCCGCCCTGGTGCGTCGGTGGCGCCAGCTTCAGCGTCAGCGCCGGCGTGGCGCGGCAGCTGTCGCCGCTGCAGTTTCGCAGCGCGGCCAGTCGCGCGGCCATCGCCGACTCGACCTCGTCGTAGGCGGGGTTTGCCACCTGGTTCTGAAGCTCGAACGGATCGCTCTCGAGATCGTAGAGCTCGACCTCGCCGCTGCGGTTCTCGACGTACTTGTAACGCGCCGTTCGCACCGCGGAGTAGGCGGTTCCCTGAACTTCGTCCTCTGGATCGGCCTGGTTGCCCTGCTCGAGCAGCAGCGCGCGCCCATGCAGGCGGCTCGGGTGGGCGGCAAACGGAAGCAGCGAGCGACCGTCCATGGTCAGGCGGGCGGTCGCCCCGGCGGCATCGACGATCGTCGGCGCCAGGTCGGCGTTGATCGCCAGGTCGTCCACGCTCGCGCCCTCGGGTACACCCGGTCCGCGGATCACCAGCGGCACCCTGATCGCCTCCTCGTAGACCCGGTTCTTGCCCGACTGCACTCGGTGCTCGCCCGCAAAGAAGCCGTTGTCGGAGGTGTAGATGATCAGCGTGTTGTCGAGCTCGCCCGATGCCCGCAACGCGTCGATGATCCGGTCGACCCCCTCGTCGACCGAGAGCAGCGACTCGAGCCGGCAGCGGTACCGCCGCTGGATGTTGGCGAAGTCGTCGCTGTCGATCGAGGGCAAGGCCTGAATCAGCGCCGGCTTGTCGGAGACGTCCGCCTCGTTGAAGCTCGGGCCCTGCGGCAGCGGTTCGGAGTCGAACGCGGTGGCGTGGCGAGGGGCCGGCTTCGGGGCGTTGTTGCAGTCCGATGGTCCGAGCGGCGGGTTGTTGGGGCCGCCCGAGTGCGGCGCGGTGTACATCACGGTGAGCAGGAAGGGACCCGCCGGCGCGCGGCGGTTGATCGCGTCCACGGCCAGATTCGAGAAGACGTCCTGCTTGAAGTCGGCCTCGGCTTCGCCGTATTGGACCAGGGTGCCGTTCTGGTTCAGGCTGTAGTCGTAGACGTTCTGGGTCGCCACGGCACCGGCGTACCACTCGTCCCAACCCGGCGGCACGTAGGTGGGGTCGTTATCGGCGCCGTAGCCGTTCAGGTACTTGCCGATGTGGACCGTGTGGTAACCCGATGCCCGCAGCCAGATCGGGAGCGTGTTGGAGTCGTCGAGCGCGTTGACCCCCCCGTCGGGCGGCGCATTGCCGAGCACATGGTGGTTGTGCGCGTACTGCCCGGTGAGGAAGGTGGCCCGCGACGGGCAACAGAGCGGCCAGTTGGTGAAGTTGTTCTCGAACGTCGTGCCCTTGTCGACGAGCTGGGACTCGACGTTGGCCATCACCGGCAGCGAGGCCTGGTGCTGGTCGTCGGTCATCACCACGACCACGTTGGGAGCGGCAGCGTCCCCGGCGGCCGCCGGTTCGGGCTCGGTCCCCGCGCCGAGGATCAGCGCCGCGGCGACCGCCGCCGCCAACGCCCCCCCAGCGGCCTTGCGCGTAGGACCCATCGCCTCGGTAACCCGGGTTGGCCGCAAAAGTCGCGCGCCTCAGCCCGTGTACATCGAGTCGATCAGATCCGCGTACTTCTCGGCGACGACGTTGCGCTTCACCTTCATCGTCGGGGTCAGCTCGCCGCCCTCCTGCGAGAGATCCCGGGGCAGGACCTCGATCTTCTTCACCTGCTCGACCCTGGCGAACTTCTGGTTGATCTTCTCCACGTGGGCCTCGATCGAGGCCCTGATCTCGGCGTTCGCCGCCAGCGCTTCAGGATCGGCGGGCAGGCCGTTCTCCTGCGCGTACTTCGCCGCCTCCTCGGGGTCGAGGGTGACGACCGCGACCAGAAACGGCCGGCGATCGCCGATCACGACGCACTGGGAGACCATCCGGTGCTGCTTGATCTCGGCCTCGAGGTTCGCCGGGGTGATGTTCTTGCCCCCCGCGGTGATGATGATGTCCTTCTTGCGTCCGGTGATCTTCAGATAGCCGTCCGGGTCGATATCGCCGATGTCGCCGGTGTGTAGCCAGCCGTCGACGAGCGTCTCGGCCGTCGCCTCGTCGTTCTTGTAGTAGCCCTGGAAGATGTTGGGGCCCTTGACCAAGACCTCGCCGTCCGCGGCAATCTTCAGCTCGCAGCCCGGGAACGCCTTGCCGACCGTGCCCCACCTGAAGTCCTCCGGGGTCGAGATCGTCGACGCGGTCGAGGTCTCGGTCATCCCCCAGCCCTCGAGCACCAGCACGCCGGCGGCGTCGAAGAACTCGAGGATCTCCGGGTTGATCGGCGCCGCCCCCGTCACCGCCAGCTTCAACCTGCCGCCGAACAGGCCGCGGATCTTCGACAGCACCTGGCGGTCGGCGATCCAGTGCTGGAGGGCGAGTAGCGGGTTCGGGCGCTTGCCCTCGCGCTCGATCCGGCGAACGTGCTTGCCGACCCCGATCGCCCAGTCGAAGACGGCCTTCTTGAGCCCGCCGTCCTTCTCGACCCCGGCGGTCGCCGCGGTGTAGATCTTCTCGAAGATCCGCGGCACGGACGGGAAGTAGGTCGGCCTGACCTCGGCCAGGTTGGGGAGGATCTTGAGCGGGTCGCGCTCCCAGTAGGCGAGGGTCGCCGCCGAGGTCGAAGGTGCCGCAGCTGGATCAGGAGCGCGAACGAGTGCGCGAGCGGCAGGAACAGGTAGGTGACCTCGTCCTCGCCGAGCACGTTGACCGCGTGGACCATGTCGAGCATCGCGCGGTAGTTGCCGTGCGAGATCACGCAGCCCTTCGGCGGGCCGGTCGTCCCCGATGTGTAGATGAAGGTGCAGATGTCGTCCGGGCGTCACCGAGCTCCAGCGCTCCTCCCAGTCGAGCGTCCGACGCGGTCGCCCCGCGCTCGGAGAGCTCGGCCAGCGAGATCGCGTCCCGGACGTGGCGCCGTCATCCGGATCACGTGCTCGAGCCTCGGGCACGGTCGCGGATCTCGCGGATCTTGTCCAGCTGCTCGTCGTCCTCGACGACGACCACGACCGCGTCGGAGTTCTCGAGCACGTACTGGCATTCCTCGGGGAGTTGGTCTGGTAGATCGGCACCACGGTGCGCCCGGCCGACAGCGCCGCGAAGTCGAAGTAGCGTCCACTCGGGCGGGTGTTGGAGAGGATCGCGACCTTGTCGCCCTTCTCGATCCCGAGGTCGATCAGCCCGAGCGAGAGCTTGCGCGACGATCTCCCCGACCTCGGTGTAGGTCTTCGAGATCCACTGGCGGTCCCCGTCCTTGTAGAGCACCGCGTCGCTGGGGCCGTGCTTGCGAACCGCGGCGGGGAACAGGTCCGCGAGCGTCGCCGAGCCGGTGGCCGCCTTGGTCGCCGGCTGGTCGACCGTCGCCGATTCCATCAGGGTGCCTCTCTTCCGGGTAGACGAAGCATCGGCGGGGGATCCCGCCCGCTCGGAAAGCTACCTCAGCGCGGGAGTGGAGCCCGCTCTGGGGGCGGGCGCTATGCCGCTGCTTGCGGCGTCTTCTGAGCCTGACCGAGTTGGCGCAGGGTGGAGAGGAAGAGGGTCTTGTCGATGCGGCCGTTGAAGATCGGTACGCCCATCTCCATGCACTTCGAGATCACGTCGCGCCGCTTCATGTGCATCTCGTCGGCGAGCTCGGTCGGCGTCAGGTGAATGGCCACTTACCTTCTCCTCTTCCGCTTGCAGAAAGCCCAGGGAGTCTTATCGGTTTCGGCCGGATGTGTCAACGGATTTGGCCGGAAATTGCGAGCTTCCTCGACCGGTCAAATGGGGTTGGGCACGTCGATGAACTCGTGCTCGAGCTCGAAGCGCTCGGCGACCAGCTCGCCCAGCCGGCGGATGCCGAGCGTCTCGGTCGCGTAGTGGCCGGCGGCGATGAAGTGCAGGCCGCCCTCGCGCGCGTCGGCCATCGCGTGCTCGGCCGGCTCGCCGGTGAGGAAGGCGTCGAGGCGCCAGGCGACCGCCGCGTCGATCTCCGACGCCGCCGCGCCGGAGACGAGCCCGATCGAGCGCACCCGGTCGGGCCCGGCGTCGAAGCACGAGCGGCTCGCGCCCGAGCAGCGCGGCCACGGCGGCGAACAGGTCGGTGACCACGATCGGATCGTCGCGGCGGCCGATCACCCCGATCGCCCGCCCCTTGACCTCCGCGAACCGTTCGGGATCGGCGTCGAACCCCAGCCCGGCGCAGAGCAGCGCGTTGTTGCCGATCGCGGGATGGCCGTCGAGCGGCAGGTGATAGGCGGCGACCGAGATCTCCGCCTCGAGCGCGGTCCGCAGACGAGCGGCCGTCTGCTCGGACAGCGCTCGGGGATGGAAGTCCCAGAACAGGCCGTGATGGGCGAGGACGAGTTGGGCGCCGGCGTCGCGCGCCCTCACGAGCAGCTCGAGGTGGGCGGAGACGCCGGTCACGACTCTTGGTCACCTCGGGAGCGCCGGGGACCTGGAGCCCGTTCGGCCCGTAGTCGTCGTAGGCGGCGACCTCGAGCAGCTCGTCACAGAAGCAGACGATCTCGTCGCGGCTCGGCGGACACGGTCCGACTCTACGATGTCCGAGCATGGACGACTCGACCGGCACGGGCGCGCGCAGCGAGTTCATCGACTCGCTGATGGACACCGAGCTCTACTCGATCGGTGCCTACTTCTGCGACGAGCACCCCGAGTTGGTCGACGAGGTGGTCGCCGCCAGCGGCGAGATCGAGAGCGCCGGGCTGGAGGCGTACGCGCGCTCGACCGACGCCGGGCTCGAGCAGACCTTCGAGGTGCTGCTCACCGGGCTCGCGGTCCGCTACTACAAGGCGGTGGCGGGGTGAGCCCCGCGCGGGCCGCGTGAGCGCCTGGGTTCCGCGCGTCCTGATCGCGGTCCTCACGGTTGCGATCGGCTACGCCGTCTACTCGATCGCGGTCGGCGAGGGCGGACCGCGAGGGGCCAACGTCGGTGGCGTAAACGACGTCCAGCGGATCTTCGGCGGCATCGCGCAGGAGGGCGCCTACCTCGGCCCGCAGGACGCCGAGACCACGGTCAGCGTTTTCAACGACCTCCAGTGCACCGACTGCGCCCAATGGGAGATCGACGTGATCGACCCGCTGGTGGAGCGATACGCGCGCGAAGGGGACGTCCGGATCGAGTTCCGCCACTTCTCGATCGCGCCGAACGACACCACGCTCGCCGCGATCGCCTCGGAGGCCGCGGGCCTGCAGGACTACCAGTGGCAGTACATCGACACCTTCGCCCGCAACCAGGACCTGGCCGGGGGAAACGTGGACGAAGCGGTCGTGCGTGAGATCGCCGAGGCGATGCCGACGGCGTTCGACGTCGAGCAGTGGCAGACCGACTTCGAGTCGCCGCAGAGCGAGGATCTGGTCCGCCAGGACGCGATGCTCGCCGCCGAGCTCAAGCTCCCGGCCGAGCCCGCAGTGGTGGTCTCCGGCCCGGGCGGCCAGCGGGAGCTGATCGAGACGCCGTCGCTGGAGCAGATCGAGGCGGCGATCGCCGAGGTCGCCTAGCGGTCGTTCAGCTCAGCCCGCCTCCTCGGGGACGTCGTTGATGATCTGCCGGATTCGGCGGGTCACGAAGAGGAGGGCGATCAGCAGCGCGGCGCCGAGCCAGAGGATCGGGTCGGTCGGCGAGAGCTCCTCCAGCCTGCTGCCCAGGTAAACGAACAGCGCCGTGATCGGGAGGTAGCCGATCACCGTCGTCCAGAGGAAGCGCGGCATCGGCACATGGGCTGCGCCGGCGACCATCGAGAAGAGGCTGAAGGGGATCACCGGGACCAGGCGGATGCCCAACAGCAGCGTCGCGCCGCCAGTCTCGGCGACCCGTTCGAGGCGCTCGAAGCGGTCGTGCCCGGCGATCTTCCACAGCGCCGGCCTGGCCGCGTGGCGACCGATCGAATACGACACCACCGCATTCAGGAGCCACCCGAACATCACCAGCGCCATCCCGGCCCAGAACCCGTAGACGTATCCGACCGCGGCGTCGAGGATCTCCGCCGGGTACCAGAGCACCGTGTGGACCAGCGCGAGTCCGAGGACGATCAGGACGCCGGCGAAGCCCAGGCCGCGCAAGTCCTGGCGCAGCGAGTCGGTGTCGCCGCTGATCGCGCTGCCGACCCCGGTACGAAGCGGCTCGACAGCAAGCACGAGGATCGCCAGCAGCGCGATTCCGCCGAGCGTGAGGGCGATGCCGATCAGCGGCGGGCGCCCCTCCGGTCGGTCTCGCTCTCGCATCCCGCTGAGTATGCCGTTGCGCCATACTGCGACGCCTCGGGGCGTGGCGCAGCCTGGTAGCGCGCACCGTTCGGGTCGGTGAGGTCCCCGGTTCAAATCCGGGCGCCCCGATTTAGCTGGCCGGTGCCAATGCCTAGGCGCCGGGCCGGCGTCCAGTGAGCAGCTCGAGCGCGTGGGGGAGGGCCTGCGCGATCGCAGCCCCCGCCTGGCCGATCGCCGGCGGGTTGCCGGGGAAGTTGACGATCAGGCTGCGGCCGCGGGTGCCGGCGACGCCCCGCGACACCATCCACATCGGCGTGTGCTCGCGCGAGACGGCGCGCATCGCCTCGGGGATCCCCGGCGCCTCGCGCTCGATCACCGCCCGGGTCGCCTCCGGCGTGACGTCGTCGAGGGAGAACCCCGTGCCGCCCGTGGTCAGCACCAGCTCACAGCCGCCCTCGTCGCACCACCAGCGCAAGCGACCCTCGATCAGCTCGCGCTCGTCGGGGATCACCTCGGTGCCGACGACGGTCGCCCCGAGGCTCTCGGCCCACTCGGCCAGCGCCGGGCCGCTCAGGTCCTCGCCTTCGCCGCGGGCCTTGGAGGTCGAGATCGTCAGCACGGCCGCTCCGATCTCACCGCGCTCGCGGGCCCCGTGGGTCACGAGCGCCTCCACTCCCCGCTTCGACCGCCGCTCTTGTGCACCAGCTCGATGGCCTCGATCGAGACCCCGCGTTCGAGTGCCTTGACCATGTCGTAGACGGTCAGGGCGGCGATCGAGCAGGCGGTCATCGCCTCCATCTCGACCCCGGTGCGCGCCGTCGTCCCGGCCTCGGCCGAGAGCAGTACCAGGCCGGCGTCGGCGTCGACGCGGCCGTCGACGTCGACGAAGTCGAGCGCCAGCGGATGGGCGAGCGGGATCAGCTCCCAAGTCCGCTTCGCGGCGCCGATGCCGGCCAGGCGGGCGGCGCCGAGCACGTCGCCCTTGGGCGCGTCGCCGCGGGCTACGGCCGCGGCGGTCTCGGGCGACATCCGCAGCCGGGCCTCGGCGCGGGCGCGCCGCGCTGTCTCCGGCTTCGCGCCCACGTCCACCATGCGGGCGTTGCCGGCCTCGTCGAGGTGGGTGAGGCCCCCGCCTGCGCTCCCGGTCCCGGGCACGGTGCCCTCGACCCAACGCCGGGACTCGTCCCGGCCATCGCCCGCGACCTCCTGCTTCCAAATCGGCGCCTCGGCCTTGATCCGGTCGATCGCCTCGCGCGCGCCCGCGAACGCCTCGCCGCGATGCGCGGCCGATACGGCCACGACGACGCTCGGCTCACCCAGCGGCACCGCTCCGGTGCGGTGCTCCGCGGCAGCCGCCTCGAGGCCGTGGCCGGCGATGCACTGGGTGAGGATCGTCGCGATTCGCTCCTCCGCCATCTCGGCGTAGGCCTCGTACTCGAGCCGCTCGACCTCGCGGGTGGTGCCGCAGAAGACGACGATCGCGCCGGCTCCCGGGTGACCGACGGCCGCGGCCAACGCCTCGACCGAGAGCGGATCGGCGGTCACCCGGGCGCGAACCGCGGTCGCGCCGCCCCCGCTGACCGGCGGGATCAGCGCCAGCTCGTCGCCGTCGGAGACCGGGGCACCGTCGTCGACGTACTCGCGGTTGAGCGCCGCCCGAACCGGCATCGCGGCCAGCACCTCGCCCAGCCCGGGCTGATCGGCCGCCGCTTCCAGCGCGTCGGCGACGGTCGCGCCCTCGGGCAGCTCCAGCGCGAGCGAGTCGCGACCGGCGCGCTGACGAAGGATGGCGAAGAGCCGCACCTTGACCTCCATGCTGCAGATCGTACGTCGCCTCAGTCCAGAAGCTCGATCTCCACCCGTTCGCCGGCCGTTACCGTGCCGCTGGCGGTCGGCAGGATCGCGAGTGCACCGGCGCCAAGCATCGAGGTGAGCACGTGCGAGCCCTGCGCCTTGGTCGGCGTCACGTGCCATCCGTCGTCGCGAAGCTCGAGCCCGCAGCGGATCAGGTGCGCGCGTCCGGGTTGCTTGGGGTAATCGGAGTCGAGGATCGCCGTCGCGCGCCGCGGATCTGAGCCCGCGCCGAGCATCGCCCTGATCGCCGGCCGGACGAAGAGGCGGAAGGTGACCATCGCCGAGACCGGGTTGCCGGGCAGCCCGAACACCAGGCAGCCGCTCGGTGCCACCCCGAAATAGGTCGGCTTTCCCGGCCGCAGGGCCACGCCCCAGAAGACCTGCTCGACCCCGAGTGCCTCGAGGGCAGGGCGAACGTGGTCGTGCTCGCCGACCGAGACCCCACCGCTGACCACGAGCAGGTCCCCCCGCAGGGCCCGGGAGAACGCGGCCTCGGTCGCTTGGCGGTCGTCGGCGACGATCGCCGCCACCCCCAGTCCGGCGCCGGATCGCTCGAACAGGGCGGCGAGCGAGTAGGCGTTCGAGTTGCGGATCGCCCCCTCGCGCAGCGGTCCGCCGGGTTCCTGGAGCTCGTCACCGGTGGTCAGCACGGTGCCTCGGGGCTTTCGTGTGCAGGCGGCCTCGGAGCGCCCGACCGAGACCAGCACGCCGGCCTCGGCCGGGCCGATCTCGGTGCCGGAAGCAAGCACCACGGCCCCCGCCTCGATGTCCTCGCCCGCACGGCGGATGTTGCGGCCGGGCTCGACCGCGACCCGGATCTCGACCGAGGCGCGGCCACCGTCGGTGTCCTCGAGGCGGGCGACGGCGTCGGCTCCAGCCGGGATCATCGCCCCGGTCGAGATCGCGATCGCCTCGCCCGCGGCGAGCTCCCGGCCGGCCGGGTGGCCCGCCCGCGACTCGCCGACGATCGCCAGACGGACCGGCTGTTCGGCGCTCGCTCCGGTGATCTCCGCTGCCCGCAGCGCGTAGCCGTCCATCGCCGAGTTGTCGAATCCGGGCACGGCATCGGCGCTGGAGACGTCCTCGGCGAGCACCCGGCCAAGCGCCTCGCCGATGGCGACAGGCTCGGCATCGAGGCGCACGGCGCGCTCGACGACGAGCTTGCGAGCATCCTCGATCTCGGTGAGCTTCTGGGCCACGACCGCGCAAAGCCTATTTCGATGCGAGACTGACCGGATGAAGCGAGCTGTGATGGTCGGCGCGGTGCTCGCGGGAGGGCTCAGCCGCCGAATGGGCGAGCCGAAGGCGATGGTCGAGCTCGCCGGAAGGCCTCTGGCGGCGCGAGTGGTGGCCACCGTCGGCTCCGCCGGGCTGGAGCCGATCGTGGTCGCGAAGCCGGACTCGCCGCTGCCCTCGCTCGACTGCCGCGTGCTCAGCGAACCCAGCGAGCCCCGGCATCCGCTCACCGGCCTGCTGGCGGCGCTGAGCGCGAGCGCCGGGCGCGGGGTGGTCGCGATCGCCTGCGACATGCCATTGGTACCGGCGAAGTTCCTCTCCTGGCTTTCCGAGCGGGAGGAGCAGGCCGCCGTCTGTGAGGTCGGCGGGCGGCTCGAGCCGTTGCTCGGCCGCTACTCGCCGGACGCATCGACGCCGTTGGCCGAGGCGCTGGAGCGCGGCGCCGCGATGCGCGACGCGGTGACCACGCTCGACCTTCACGTGATCACCGAGGACGAGATCGCGCGCTTCGGCGACCCGGAGCGGATCGTCTTCAACGTCAACTCGCCCGAGGACCTCGTCGCCGCGGAGCAGTTGCTCGGGCGCACGGGCCGCTTCAGCCGAGCGCTGCGAGCGGGGATCCGACGCGGCGACTCGCCGACCCCGGTCTGAAGGTCGGAGGCCGCCGTCAGCCGCCGACGGCGGCCGTCCGCGGCTGCGAGCCTGCGTCGGCGGCGACCCTGACGGGCCCGAGCCGCACGGGAATCCCGTTCAGGAACGCCATTCCGGCGAGTCGCTCGAGGTCCCGGGGGTCGGAGGAGGCGAGCAGGTTGACGTTCGCGCCCCCGGCCGCGTTCGCGATCCGCCAACCGCCGCGATGACCCCAGCCGTGGGGGACGGCGATCGTCCCTCGCTTGACCTCGTCGGTTAGCTGCGCCGGGATCTCGATCGAGCCGTGCGCCGAGCTGATCCGGCAGGGCTCGCCGTCGCCGAGCCCGCAGGCCTCGGCGTCGCCGGGGTGGATCCGCGCGGCGTGGGTGCGCCCGCCGCGCATCAGCAGGTCGGCGTTGTGCATCCAGGAGTTGTGTGAGCGCAGTTCGCGCAGGCCGATCAGCCGCAGGGGGAAGGATGGGTCGTGGCCGTTGCGGGCCACCAAGCGATCCGTCTCAGCGGCGATCTCCGGCGGGTCCAGCCTCACCCGCTTGTCGGAGTGACGGATCTGCTTCGGGAGCACGTCGGGGGCGAGGTGTGTCGCAAGCACCATCCCGTGCGGGTTCTGCTCCAGTGCCTTGATGCTGAGCCCGCCGCGCCGGAGCCCGAACAGGTCGCCCCTCGGGCCGGTGCGCAGGAGCAGGTCGACAAGCCGCCGGGGCGAGAGCTTGACCCCGAGGCGTCCGATCTGGCGCAGGGGCCAGGCGCTCGAGGGCACGACGCCGATCCGATCGGAGATCTCCTCGATCACCTCCCACTCCTGCCGCGCCTCGCCGCGAGGCTCGACCACCGCCTCGGTCATCTGGACGAACGGCGTCGTGAACAGCGCCAGGAAGGGGAGCGGGAAGTCCTCGCGTTCATACATCGTCGTCGCCGGGAGGACGAAGTCGCAGTGCCGCGAGGTGTCGGTGACGTAGAGGTCGATCGCGACCGAGAGCTCGAGCCCGGCGATCGCGGCCTCGAGCTCGTCGCCGTTGGGGACCGAGAGCACGGGGTTGCCTGCGGAGAAGAACATCGCCCGGATCTGGCCCTTGCCAGGGGTCGCCATCTCCTTCGCCATCAGCGAGGCAGGCAGCGTGCCGAGCACCTCGGGGAGGCCGCCGACGCGCGAGCGCACCTTCGCGTAGGTGGCGAATCCGACCAGGTCGGCGAGCCGGCTGAAGTCCACCGGCGGGTCGCCGAACATCGCCCCGCCGTCGCGGTCGAGATTGCCGGTGACGACGTTGAGCGCATCGAGCAGGAAGGCGACCAGGGTGCCGTTGCGACCCAGGCACGATCCGGTACGCCCGTAGACGGCGGCGCGCTCGGCGCTCGCCAGGTCTCGGGCCAGTCGCCGCACCTCGTTCGCGGGCACGCCCGTTCGCCCCTCGGTCGCCTCCGGCGGATGGTCGGCGCAGAGCTCGCGCAGACCATCGACGCCGGTCGACTGGCGTTCAATCGCGGCGGCGTCCTCGAGCTCCTCGGCGAATATCACCTCGAGCATCGAGAGCAGCATCCAGGCGTCCGAGTCCGGGTGCACGGCGAGGTGCTCGAAGGCGCGCGCGGTCTCCGAGCGCCGCGGGTCGACGACGACGACCCGGCCGCCGCGTTCGATGATCGCGTGGAGCTGATCCTTGACCCGCGGCGCGCTCATCACGCTGCCGTGCGAGACGAGCGGGTTGGCACCGACCATGAACAGGAAGTCCGTGCGGGCCAGGTCGGGAATCGGAACCAGGAACGGTGAGCCATAGAGGAAGGAGCTCGCCGCGAAGCGGTTCGAGACGTCCTGGGACGAGGAGGTGTAGGAATGCGGCGAGCCGAGCGCGTCGAGGAAGCCCTTGACCCAGAGTGGGTGCGAATAGGAGAAGGCGCCCGGGTTGCCCATGTACCAGCCGACGGAGTCGCCACCGTGCCGGCCGCGGATCCTGCCGAGCCGTCGCCCGATCTCGTCCAGGGCCTTGGGCCAGGTGACGCGCTCGAAGCTGCCGTCCGCGCGTCGGCGCAGCGGGTGCAGAACGCGGTCGGGGTCGTTCTGGACCTCGGTCATCGCGATCCCCTTCGGGCAGGCGAAGCCGGCGGACAGCGGGTGGTCGGGGTCGGGCCGGACCTTGACCAACTCACCGTCCTCGACCGTCGCGACCATGCCACAGAGCGGCTCGCAGATCCGGCAGTAGGTGACCTTCTCTTCCGTGGCCATGCGGCTCTGCGATTGTCACACAAGCTCGCTCGGGTCGCCGACCTAAGTGTCGGCACCGACCCGGTCGGCCGCCGCTCGCAGTTGCGAGAGCGATGCCTCGGCCCGCCCGCCGATCCAGCAGGCGATCGGCGCTGCGGTCCGCTCCGAGGAGTGCGCGGCCACTGCCGCGAGGTCGAGGATCGCCTCGACCTCGTCCTCGCTGGGCGACTCCGCGCCGATCTCGGCGGCGAAGGCATCGATCCACTCGCGTGCGTCCACTGGTGCTCCTCTCGGTTGATCTTGAATTCTGCCTATGTAATGCTTAGGCAGATGTCGGACCTCAGCCTCGGCGAAGCCGCTCGCGCGCTCGATGTCAGCGTCGACACCCTGCGCCGTTGGGACCGCTCGGGCAAGATCCGCACCGTCCGCGACGAGCGTAACCGCCGCCGCGTGCCGGCGTCCGAGATCGAGCGCCTCTCGAGTCACCCTGAGCGGCACCAGACCGGCGACGCCCTCTCGGCGCGCAACCGGTTCCCGGGCGTCGTCCGCTCGGTCGAGGTCGACGGCGTCATGGCCCTGGTCGAGATCGAGGCCGGTCCGCACCGGGTGACCGCCGCGATCACCCGCGACGCGGTCGAGGAGCTGGGGCTCGCCGAGGGCGTCGACGGCGACGGCGACCGTCAAGGCGACCTCGGTGATGATCGAGCGGGGGTCACAGTGAAGCCGGCGGCGGTCCTGCTGGGGGTCGCGCTCGCGGCTTCCGTGGCCGCCTGCGGGGAGCGACTCCTCCGGCCAGGGCTCCAGCGATCAGCTCGTTGTCTCGGCGGCATCGTCGCTGGAGCCGGCGTTCACGGCATACGCGAAGGCAGCCGGGATCGACGCGAAGCAGTCGTTCGCAGGCTCGGACGACCTCGCGGCGCAGATCCGCCAGGGGGTCAAGCCGGACGTCTACGCCGCCGCCAACACCAGCCTGCCCGACGAGCTGCACGCCGATGGGCTCGTCGACCAAGCCGACGGTGTTCGCGTCGAACGAGCTCGTGCTGGCGGTGCCGGCCGACTCCAGCGCCGGGATCGAGTCGATCGAGGACCTTGCAAAGCCGGGGGTGACGTTGGCGATCGGCGACGAGGGCGTGCCGGTCGGCGATTACACCCGCGAGGTCCTGGCGGGGCTGGGCGAGGGCGAGGGCGAGGCGATCCTCGCCAACGTGCGCTCGCTTGAACCCGACGTCGCCGGGATCGTCGGCAAGCTGAGCCAGGGCGCCGTAGACGCCGGCTTCGTCTACATCACCGACGTGGTCGCTACCCACGGGGCGCTCGAAGCGATCGAGTTGCCTCCGAAGCTCGAACCCGAGGTCGCCTACGGCACCGCGGTGGTCGTGGGAGCAGCGAACCCGAGCGGCGCCAGAGCGTTCATCGAGGGTCTGCTCGACGGCGACGGAGAAGCTGCGCTGCGCGACGCGGGCTTCGGCCCGCCGCCGGCCTGAGAGCAGCGGGGTGCGCCGGTGACGCCGCGGCTGAGGCGCGTCGGACCGTTCACGGTCATGCTCTCGATCGCGCTCGCGGTCGTGCTGCTGTTCCTGCTCCTGCCCGTGATCGCGATCTTCGTCGACGCCGGGCCCGGCGAGCTGCTCGACAGCCTCGACGAACCCGCGGCCCGTGAGGCGCTTTGGCTCAGCCTCAGGACGACGCTCGCCGCCCTGGGGCTGATCGTCGTCTTCGGCACCCCGGCCGCCTACCTGCTGGCGACGCGGGAGTTCCGTGGCAAGGCCGCGGTGACGACGGCGATCGAGCTTCCGCTCGTCCTCCCGCCCGCCGTCGCGGGCATCGGCCTGCTGGCCGCGTTCGGGCCCGAGGGGATCTTCGGCGCCTGGCTCGACGATGCGGGGATCGAGCTGGTGCTGGAGACCGCCGGGGTGATCGTCGCGCTCACCTTCGTCGCGGCGCCGTTCTACATCCGCCAGGCCCAGGAGGCCTTCGCCGCCGTCGACCCGCGCCTGCTCGATGCGGCGCGAACGCTCGGCGCGGGCGAGGCGCGAGCATTCGCCCGGGTGGCCGTGCCGTGCGCAGGTCCCGGGATCAGCGCCGGAATGGCGCTCGCATGGGGCCGGGCGCTGGGCGAGTTCGGGGCGACGCTGATGTTCGCCGGTTCGTTCCCGGGGATCACGCAGACCGCGCCGCTGGCGATCTTCGCCGAGTTCTCGACCGACTTCACGGCTGCGCTCGCGCTCTCGGCTGTGCTGGTGGCCCTCTCCGCGGCGATCCTGCTCTCGGTCAAGCTGCTCGGCCGCTCGGCGCTGCTCGGGGGTCCGCAGGCATGACCGCAGCGATGCTCAGCGCCGAGATCTCCGTCGCGCTGCGCGAGTTCGAGCTCGATCTCGAGCTGGAGGTCGGCTCCGGCGCCTGCCTGGCGCTGGTCGGGCCCTCGGGAGCCGGCAAGAGCACCGTCCTGCGCACGATCGCAGGCCTGCACCGGCCCGATCGGGGCCGGATCGCGCTCGACGGCGAGGTGTGGCTCGATACCGGGGCGGCGATCGATCTCGTCCCCGAGCTCCGCAGCTGCGGCTACCTGTTCCAGGAGTACGCCCTGTTTCCGCACCTGAGCGCGTGGCGCAACGTGGCCTTCGGGCTGCGCGAGGCGCGCCGCAGCGAGCGCCGTCGGCGGGCCGAGAAGGCCCTGGCCGGGTTCGGGATGGCGGGCCTCGCCGATGCTCATCCCGCGCAGCTCTCCGGCGGCGAGCGCCAGCGCGTCGCCCTGGCTCGGGCGCTCGCACGCGACCCGGCCGTGCTGTTGCTCGACGAGCCGCTCGCGGCGCTCGATGCCCGCACCGCCGCCTCCGCGGCGCGGGAGCTGGCCGCAACCCTGGCGCGGACCGATTCGCCGACCGTGCTCGTCACGCACGACTTCGCCGAGGCGGCGCTGCTCGCCGACGAGGTCGCGGTGATCGATCGGGGGCGGATCGTGCAGCGGGGCGCGCCGGGCGAGCTCAGCGCCCGCCCCGCCTCGGCGTTCGTCGCCGACTTCGCCGGGGCCGCGGTGCTGTTCGGGGTCGCCGCGCCCGGGGCGGCCGAGACGGTGGTCGAGCTCGACGGCGGCGGAGCGCTGACGAGCACCGACCGCGCCCGGGGCCCGGTCGGCGTCGCGGTCTACCCCTGGGAGGTCACGCTCGAGCCCCCAGGCACCGCCGAGCATGGATCGGCCCGCAACCGGCTCGAGGCGCAGGTCACCTCGGTGACCGAGGTCGGCAATCGTGCTCGGATCGGGCTGCTCGCCGCGCAGCCCTTCGCCGCCGAGGTGACGAGCGAGTCGGCCGGCCGACTCGGGCTCGCGCCCGGGGCGAGCGTGGTGGCGACGTTCAAGGCGACCGCCACCCGGCTGGTCGAGCGCTGACCCCTACGGCCCGGTGAACCCGCCCGCGTAGCAGGGCGCGCCCGAGCACGTATCGGTGATCTGGCTCTGGGCGTCCGGACGCAGGAAGTCGGAGACCATCTGCTGCTCGGCCGCGGCGGCGCGCGGGAGGCTGTGCGGATCCTTGCCGCTGCGGTTCGGCGTGTTGGTGATCGGCGCCGGGTCGGTGCCCAGCAGCGCGCCCGGGGTGATCGGGTCCGGGCGCATGGGACCGCCGTCCCAGTAGACGATCGCCGAGTCGGCGAACGGATAGGAGGCGATCCTCGGGATGTCCCAGGCGAGGTTGACGCCGGGCCAGCGGCCGTCGTAGACGACGGGGTCGTGGATCTGGGCGCCGATCGTGCGCGCCTCGACGTCGGCCTGCCAGGTGGTCACCTGATGGTCGCCGACGGCGATGTTCATCAGCGCCTCGTGGGGCGGCGTGTTCGCGAGCGGGTCGTCGGTCATCCGGTGCGCGTAGCCGTTGGCCTCGCCTCGGTCCCAGATCATCTGGATCAGCGACAGCGACAGCACCTGGGTCATCGGGTCCGGGTAGGCGGGATTGAGAATCGTCTTGTAGGTGTCGAAGTCGATCGAGCGGTTGAGCAGGACCGAGTAGTTCATCCCCGGCACGCCGAGCGAGGCGCGGGTGAAGTCCGGCGCCACGGCGGTCAGGGCGCCGCCGAGAATGCCGCCCTGGCTGTTGCCGTTGTAATAGAGCTTCGACGTGTCGACCACCGGGTCGCCACCCTGCTGGAAGGCGACGTCGGTGACGAACCCGTCCGGGCTGACCATGAGGCGCCCGAGGAGGAGCTCGTTCAGCAACCCCTGCTGGGTGCGGTCCGCGAGTTGGGGAAAGCGCCCGAGGTCCTGGAGGATCCCGATCGTGTTGGCGATGTCCTGGTTGGCGAACCCGATCTGGTCGGTGGCGCAGAAGACGAAGTCGTGCGCCTGCGCAAGGGTCCGCTGCGGCGAGCTGCTGACCTCCTCGGCCTTGCCGAGGAGCCCATGGCCGTACAGCGAAGGGCGTCCCGGGGTGGCGCCGGGATCGTCGACCGCGGCGTGCGGGAGGATGCAGTCGAAGTTGGCCTCATACGTCCCCTGCTGAATCGGGTTGCCGTCCGAATCCAGGGTGTACGTCGCCGGTGGCTCGCAGCTGTTGGTCAGGTAGCAGGGCACCGTGAACGTGCCGCGGACGCGGCGTGCGACCTCGGTCTCCGGGTTGACGTCGACCGTGTCGACGGAGAACGGCGGAGCGGTGCCCTGAACGACGCCGTCGGCGAGGTCGGTGTCGCCCAGCTGCGCGAACGCGTCGTCGCGGATGTGCAGAAGGCGCCCGGCGATGTTCTCGTCGCTGGCGACGGTGAAGTCCCAAGCGAGGTAGAGGTTCTTGCGCTTGACCTCGTCGCGGCGCAGCGCCCGGAAGACCTGGTCGAAACGCTTGCGCTGGTCGTTGATCGCCCGCTCGTCCGAGGGCAGGTCGTCGCGGTAGTAGCGGAATCCGTCGGGGGCGCTCAGCGTGTTGCCGGCGGAGTCCTTGAGCTTGCGCATCGCGACCGCGTAACGGTGCCCGGAGGCGAAGTTGCGCGCCGGGTGGATGAGCAGCGCGGTGCGCTCGGCGGTCGAGGCGTTCGAGTCGATCTCGACCCAGATCGGCCAGCGCTTGCCCGTGGTCATGTCGAGCACCACCACCGGCGCGTTCTTCGCCGAGTAGCGCCCGAGGTCTGCGAGGCCCACCGGGTTGGTCGCGGCCAGGGCCTCCGGCGTGTCGAGGCCGGGGACCTTGAGCGTGATCGACTGGCCCGGGCTGAAGCCGTCGTTGAGGTTGTAGGGCGCGGCCGCGATCGGAGTCCCGGTCGAGTTCTGGGGCATCGCCGCGTCGGTGAGATCGATGCGCTTGCCGGTCGCGGTTGACCGGTCCTTGACCGCGTAGTAGTCGTCGGGGAACGGCATCAGGCAGAGCGAGCCCTCCTGGGCGCCGATGAAGTCGCAGTTCTCGACCCGGCTCAGGTCGATCGGCTGCGGCCGGCACTGGTCGAGCTGTTGCGCCGCAGATCGAAGCTCACCTTCGCGCGCTTGCCCGAGATCGTGACCTCGCGGGAGGTGCAGCTCGAGACCTGCTCGGCGCCGCGCCCGTTCAGCCTCAGCTTCGCGGTCGGCTTGCCGGGTCGCAGGACGGCGCGCTTGGTGAGGTTCTTGAACGTCTGCGAGTCGAAGGTCTTCGAGCGGGCGCGAAGCCTCAGCTCGCGGTGCAGTCCCTTCGCCCGGACCTTGATCGCGTCGCGCTTGAGGATCTTGCTCTGGCCCTGGGTGAGGACCTTGACCCTGACCTTCGCCGAGGCCGTCGCCGCGCCCTCCGAGCCGGCCGCGATCGCAGGCGTAGACGCCACGCTCGCTACCAGCGCCAGCACCGCGAGCAGCGGCCCGGAGATCCGTCGCAGCTTCACCCCTTCGCTCCCTCCTCGACGCGATTCCTGCCCTGCGGGCGCGAGCCCCAGCGGCTCAGCCGCCGATCGCGCTCATCGTCCGTGGCGGCGCCACGAAGCCGGGCTCGTTGACGTGGTGCTTGAGCTCCTTGCGCCAGACCGCGTCGCGGATGATCCGCTCGACCTCGGCGTCGTCGGCGCCGGCGCGAAGCGGTCCGCGCAGATCGGTCTCGCGGATCGAGAACAGGCAGGTGCGAAGCTCGCCGTCGGCGGTCAGGCGGATGCGGTTGCAGTCGCCGCAGAAGGGCTCGGAGACCGGGTTGATGAAGCCGATCTCGCCCCCGCCGTCGGCGAAACGGTAGACGCGGGCGGTGGCGTGGGGCTCGCGCGCCAGCTCGATCAGCGGGTGGCGGGTCTCGATCAGCTCGCGGATCTCCTCGCCGGTCAGCACCTGGTCGGCGCTCCAGGCGCGGTCGCCGTCGAGGGGCATGAACTCGATGAAGCGGACCTGGTAGTCCGTCGAGCGCGCCAGCTCGCAGAAGCGGAAGACCTCGTCCTCGGTGAAGTCGCGCATCGCCACCGCGTTGACCTTGATCGGGCGCACCCGCTCAAAGGCGGCGATCGCCGCGAGGCCCCGCAGCGTCTGAGGCAGCGCGTCGCGCCGAGTGATCTCGTGGAAGCGATCGCGGGCGAGCGAGTCGATCGAGACGTTGACGCGGTCGATTCCGGCATCGACCAGGGCCGCCGCGTCGCGCTCGAGCAGATAGCCGTTGGTGGTCAGCGAGAGGTCGCGGATGCCCTCGATCGGCCGCAGCATCGAGACAAGGCGCGGGAACTCCCGTCGCGCCAGTGGCTCGCCGCCGGTCAGCCGCACGTCGGTGATCCCGAGGCCGGCGAGCACCCGCACCAGCCTCGCGATCTCCTCGAAGCTCAAGAGGTCGGAGCGGTCGAGCCACTTCATCCCCTCGGCCGGCATGCAGTAGCGACAGCGAAAGTTGCAGCGGTCGGTGACCGAGACCCGCAGGTCGGTGATCGGTCTCCCGTGCGCGTCGCGAAGCGGGTCCATGTCAACCAGGATACGGATCGAGCCCCGGTCATCGATCATCCGCCGCAGCGCGCGCGGACCTCCGTCTTCTCGGCGGGCGTCTACGGCTGAGCGCCGTCGACCGTCGAGGTGGCGACGACCGGGGCCGCGGTGGCGCGGACCGCCGGCTTCTCGCCGCGGGCGATCGGTCGGCGGACCTTGACGTGCTTGGCGGCGTAGTACGAGCCGACGACGAGGCCGGCGGCGAGCACCTGGGCGCCGATCGTCTCCCAGTACGGGTAGATCTCGAACCAGGAACCCATCCACTCGGGCACCGAGAAAGGCGTCGGGTGCTTGGGGATCCAGCCGAGGTCGGCGAAGGAGAGCGCGGTGCCCCCGATCATCACCACGAGCACCATGGCGACCATCACGCCGGTCAGCACCAGCATCTTCTTGTAGGGGAGCTTGCGGTGCAGCCAGAAGGTGAGGACGCCGACGACCGCGGTCGCGGCGAGGCCGATCGCAACGCCCTCGAGCACCACCCCCGAGCCGCTCTGGAGCTCGAGGTTCTGAAGGAAGAGCACCACCTCGAAGCCCTCGCGGAAGACGCTGGTGAACCCGAGCAGGAGGAGCCCGATCGTGGCCGCGATCCCGGTCCTGGAGAGGATCCGGTTGCGCTGGCGGTGGTGGCGGCCGATCCAGTCCGACCAGTAGACCTTGTGGACGAACCAGTTCAGCACGACGAGCAGGACGGCGATCGCGATGAAGCCGGTGATCGCCTCCAGCTTCGGGCCCAGCGGCGAGGCGATATCGAGTAGCGCCTGGATGATGAACCAGGTGGCGATCGAGGCGGCGAAGGCGATCCCGGCGCCGACGGCCATCGGCCGTCGCTTCGAGGCGTTGGCACCGACGAGGCTGGCCGACACCGCGGCGAAGATCAGCACCGCCTCGAGGCCCTCGCGGAAGACGATCATGCCCGAGTTGAAGACGACCGTGGCGTGGCTTTGCGGATGGCCGACCTCGGTCGGATCCACCGGCCCGGTCTTCGCGGTCGCCATCAGGTAGACGGCGCCGGCGAGCACCGCGAGCCCTCCCAGCCACCAGGCGAGGCGCGCGCGCGCCTCGCTTCCCCCGGAGTTGGCGACGGTCTTCCCCATTGGTTAGGGCACCCTAACACGGTTCGCTCTGGTCCGCCGGCCGAGCGCGACGCGCCCGTCCCGGGGCCGCGCGAAGCCCGGCCGCGACCGCGATGATGACGAAGTAGCCTCCGTCTCATGGGACCGTCCCGCGGTGTTCCGAGGAGCTCGTGCTGACCGACCGGACGCTGCGGCTCGCGGTCGGGGCGCTCGCCGTCTTCCACCTCGCCGAGGGCCTGTGGATGATCTTGGCCCCCGCCTCGTTCTTCGACGCGATCGGCCGCTACGGGCCCGAGAACACCCACTACGTCGGCGACGTCGGCGCCTTCGTGCTCGCCTACGGGATCGCGCTGCTGCTAGCCGTCGGCCGGCCCTCCTGGCGGGCGCCTCTGCTGGCCTTGGGCGCCGCCTGGTACGCCGTTCACGCCGTCAACCACCTGTTCGATATCGACGAGGCGCGAACCGCCGGTCGCGGGATTGCCGACACCGTCCTGCTCGCGCTCGGCGCCGCCGCGCTGGCGTGGCTGGCGGTCGCCGCCGACCGCCTGGCCCGAAGATGAGCCGGATCTTCGTCGCGGGAGCCTCGGGCGCCATCGGCCGGCCGCTCGTGCGGCGCCTGATCGAGGCCGGCCACGAGGTGACCGGGATGACCCGGCGCCGCGACGCGGCCGCCGAGATCGACGCCGCCGGGGCGCGGGGCGTCGTCTGCGACGTCTTCGACGCCGCAGCGCTGGCGGCCAACCTCTCCGAGGCGAGGCCGGAGATCGTCGTCCACGAGCTGACCGCGCTTCCCGCCGAGCTCGACCCGCGCAAGAAGGGCGTCTACGACGCCACCAACCGCGTCCGGCGGGAGGGCACCCGCAACCTGGTCGCGGCCGCGAGCGCCGCCGGCGCCCGGCGCCTCGTCGCCCAGAGCGTCGCCTTCATCTACGAGCCCGTGGGCGGCTGGGTCAAGAGCGAGGACGACCCGGTGCTGAGCGCCGTCCCGGGCGAGTTCGGGACCTCGCTCGACGCGACCCGCGAGCTCGAGCGCCAGGTGCTCGGCGCCCAAGGGATCGACGGCCTCGTACTTCGCTACGGCTTCTTCTACGGCCCGGGGACCGCCTACGCAGGCGACGGCTACCAGGCGTCGGAGGTGCGCGCCCGCCGCTTCCCGATCGTCGGCGGCGGCGACGGAATGTTCTCCTTCGTCCAGGTCGAGGACGCCGCCGCGGCCACCGTCGCGGCCTGCGAGCGCGGTGCGCCGGGGATCTACAACGTCTGCGACGACGAGCCGGCGCCGATTCGGGATTGGGTGCCGGCCTATGCCGAGGCGATCGGCGCCAAACCCCCGCGCAGGGTGCCGCGATGGCTGGCCCGGCTCGTCGCCGGGCGGGCGGTGGTCGCGTTCGCGACCACGCTGCGCGGCGCCTCGAACGCGAAAGCGAAGACCGAGCTGGGCTGGCAGCCGCGCTACGCGAGCTGGCGCGAGGGCTTCGCCGAGGCACTCGGCTAGATTCTGGTGGACCGACCGAGGAGGAAACACCGATGGCTTACGAAGTACCCGACCTTCCCTACGGCTACGACGCGCTGGAGCCGCACATCGACGAGCAGACGATGCGCATCCATCACGACAAGCACCACCAGGCCTACGTCGACAAGGCGAACGCCGCCCTCGAGGGCACCGAGTGGGCCGACAAGGACGTCGACGAGGTGCTCCGCAACCTCGACTCGCTGCCGGCCGACAAGCAGGGTCCGGTTCGCAACAACGCGGGCGGCCACTCCAACCACAGCTTCTTCTGGCGGATCATGAGCCCCGACGGCGGCGGCGAGCCCTCCGGGGATCTGGCGGCCGCGATCGAGGGGAAGTTCGGCTCCTTCGACGCCTTCAAGGAGGAGCTCAAGAACGCCGGCATCGGTCGCTTCGGCTCCGGCTGGGCGTGGTTGGTCCACGACGGCTCCGGGCTCGCGGTGACCAGCTCGGCGAACCAGGATTCGCCGATCTCCGACGGCCAGACGCCGCTGCTCGGCGTCGACGTCTGGGAGCACGCCTACTACCTCAAGTACCAGAACAGGCGTCCGGACTACCTGGACGCGTTCTGGAACGTCGTCAGCTGGGACGAGGTCGCACGGCGCTACGCCGAGGCGAGCGGCTGAGGCCGCGATGCACCGGGCCCGGCCCGGGCCGGGTGCGTCTAGGATTCGGACCACTTCCGCAGAGAGGAGAGCGGTGGCTTACTTCGAAGACGCCCAAGAGGTCTACGACACGATCGGCGAGATGTTCGTGGACCTGGTCTTCGACGACGAGCTCGGGCCGAAGTTCCGCAAGGCGAATACGATCGTCCGCTACGAGTACTCGAGCCCGGACTCGGTTATCACCGTCCGGCTGCAGGAGGACGCGCCCGGAGAGGTCGACTTTGGCGCGTCCGAGATGGAGCCCGAGGTGACGATGACGATGGAGGCCGACACCGCGCACCGCTTCTGGCTCGGCGAGGTCAACGTCACGGTCGCCCTCGCACGGGGCGAGATCAAGGCCAAGGGGCCGGTCGCCAAGATCCTCAAGCTGGTCCCGTTGACGAAGCCGGCATTCCCCCGATACAGGGCCATGCTCGAGGCCCAGGGTCGCGACGAGCTGGTGTGAACGCCGAGGAGTGGGCCGGGATCGTCCGCTCCCTGGCCGAGAAGCGCGGCGTCACCTACGAACCGGTTGGCGGCCTCAACCCGAAGGGCGGGCCCGCCGCGCTCTGCCCGGGCGGCACCAACCGCATCACCGGGCAGCTCACCGACGAGTTCTGGGGCGCGTCCTGCGACGCCGACGAGCGCGAGCAGGGCGGGCTGTTCTCGCGTTCGATGCTCCCCGGCGGTGTGCTCGCCAAGGCGCACATGCCCGACCTGGCGCAGGTCGTACCGATCTTCAACGTCGAGTCGGTCGAGGTCGGCGAGCGCGTCCAGCAGGCGGTCTCGCGGCGCAAGGTCGAGTTCGAGTCGATCGAGTTCAACCGCCGCTTCCTCGCCACGGTGCCCTCCGAATACGACCCGGTGGCTCTGCGTGAGCTCTTCAGCCCCGGCTTCCTCGACTGGGTCGCCCGGATCGAGAACCAGATCGACTTCGGGATCACCGATCGCCAGCTCTACTTCATGTGGCGCCTCGCCGAGCACACCGTCGAGGAGTACGGCGCAGCGCTCGACAACGCGGGCCAGCTCTTCCGCCGCCTGCGCAACGAGATGGAGGAGCACGGGCTGCACACTTACCAGGCCGGCCCATGGCACGCGGGGCTCGAGCCGTTCCCGGACGAATAAGGCTTCGGCAGCGGGCTGGCTCGGGGCGGCTAGCTGTAGTCGACTGACCGCGGCTTGCGGCGCTTGCGGGCCGCTCGATGGAAGCGGCGTATCTTGTGGAAGTTGCGCCGGTAGCGTGCGAGCTCGCTCTCCTTCGGAAGCTCGAAGCCGCCGACCATCTTGTGGGGCACCAGCGCCCAGCCGTCGCCCTCGCGGACCAGGTCGCCGCGGACCTGAAAGTTCTCCTGCCACTGGAAGGCTTCGCCGTGCGCGTGCGCGGTCACGCAGGCGAGCCCCTCGGTGAGCGGCAGGCCCGCGGGCTCGGCGCCGAGGGCGATCCGTCGCGCCGCCCGGTCGGTGGTCACCGGCAGCCGCACCGAGAGCGGGAACCCGTCGGGACCCACCCAGGAGAGGACCGCGGTCGGATGACGGGCGCCGAGCTCGTCGATGCGCCGGTCCCAGACCACCGCGCCCCCGGCCTTCGGCTCGTGCGCCTCGGCCGGCTCCTGGCTGTGCCCGGATCGGACCTCCTCCAGGTGCGAGTCGTGCACGACCGGTTCGCTCGCCGGATCACCGTTCTCCCAGACGAAGACCCGCTCGGGTCGGACCTTGATGTAGATCCGGGTGTAGTACCAGCCGAACAGGCCTCGCATGAACTTCGGCGGGTGTGCATCACGCGCGCCCGGGAGCTTCTCCCAAGACTCGCGCCAGTAGCGCTCCTTGTTGGCGTCGAGATCTCGGTCGTCGACGTCCGCGATCCCCTGGACCAGCACCTGCCCGGGATCCGCCATCCCCGAGCCGGTCGGGTCCGAGAACAGCAGCGCAACACGGGGGTTGCGCTGTGCGTCGTCGGCCTTCTTCGGGTAGCCGAGGCCGGTGGTGACGTCGACCGTCATCCCGCCGGGCTCGTAGTAGGGGGTCACCGGCCAGGTGATCGGCTGCTGACGCGAGTCGATCGTCGTGTACTCGGTGGTGATGAAGTGCTCGAAGCACGCCCTGACCTCTTGCGGCAGGCTGCTGGTCACGCGGGCAGCTCACCCACTTCGTCGACGCCGCCGTCGTAGCCGTCCTCCCATGGCAGGACAACGCGATGGCTCTCGCGGGTGCCGACCACGCGGGGCAGGATCGGCTCGACCACACGACCTCGGGCGGCCTCGATCACCCCCTCGGCAGTCGAGAACGGGAGCAGGGTCTCGAGCGTCTTGATCGTCGGAAACACGAGCTCGCGCTCGCCGGCGGCGTGGGCATCGAGGGCGGCCCCGGGGCTGAACCATCCGGCATCGTCGACCTCGCGGCCGTCGGGCCGGGGCGGGGAGTGCGCCGGGGCGAGGCCGACGAAGAAGAGCGTGTCGAAGCGCACCGGAACGACCACGGGAGTGATCCACCGGGTCCAGGCGAGCAGTTCGGCTTCTTCGCCCAGCGCGATCCCGGTCTCCTCCTCGAGCTCGCGGGCCGCGCAGGCCTCCGGCTCCTCTCCCGGCTCCACGGCGCCACCGGGAAACACCCAAACCCCGGGCATGAACGACTGCGTCTCGGCGCGCCGCACCATCAGCAGCTCGAGCTCGCGATCGGCGTGCTTGCCGCCCCGCCGCAGCAGAAGCGTGGTCGCCGCGAGACGTGGGGTGACGGGCGCGTCGCTCACCGGGCAGACGATAACCTGCTGCGCCGTGAGCACCGACACAGAGACGAAGGAGCTCTGGGTCTGCACCTCGTGTGGGTTCATCTACGACCCCGACGACGGTGACCCCGATGGCGGCATCCCGCCGGGGACCCCCTTCGCCGACATCCCGGATTCCTGGTTCTGCCCCGTCTGCGGCGCGCGCAAGTCGGACTTCGAGCCCTACGAGGAGTAGCCGCCGGCTACTCGTCCAGCGCCCGCTCGCGCCGGTGGCGGCGGGCCCGGGCCGCGCTCAGCCAGGCAAGCCCGCCGACGACGGCGACCGGGAGCAGCACCGCGAGGCTGACCAGCGCGATTCCCCCGATCACCTCGAGCAGGCGCCCGGCGTCGGCGAGCGCGTCGCCGAGGCTCCATTGGCCGTCGTCGGAGCCGTGGCCGTTGGAGGTGATGTCGACGTTCACGGTCGCGAAGCGCCCCTGGCGCTCGACGTCGTTGCGCTCCGCCTCGTAGGCGTTCGCCTGGGCCTCGAGCGAGCTGATCCGTGACTTGATGATCAGCCGTTCCTCCCTGGTGTCGGCCTCGATCAGCTCGATCCGTGCCTTGCGAATCTGCTCGAGGACATCGGCGAGCTGCTTCTGCGCGCGAACGGCCCGCGCGGTGATGTCCTCTCCCGCTTGCGTGCGCGAGATCACGTCGGCGAGCCCCGAGAGGTCGGCGATCGCCGGGTCGAGCTGCTTGTAGGGGATCTCGAGGGTGAAGCCCGCCCGCGCGCCGGCCTGATCGGTGGTCACCTGTGAGTCGAGGACCACCCCTCGGTAGCGGTCGGTGACCTCGACAACCCCGTTGGCGACCTCCTGAACATCGTCGGGCTGAGCGCCGAGCGTGATCCGCGCGGTCGCGTCGACGATCCGGTCGTCCGTCCCGCGGGCGATTCCGCCGCCGCCGGGCGACGGGGCGGAGAGGCCGCCTGCGCCAGCCTCCAAATCAGGGGCCGCAGCCGCTTCGGGCACCTCGTTGCCCGCCCTGGGCCCGGCGACGTCCTTCCTTGCGCCCACGTCGAGCGCCGACGTGACCGTCTCCCCGCCGCCGCCGGAGCCATCGCCGCCGCTGAGGGCGATCCCGACGACCACGAACAGGGTCGCCGCGGCGCCGACGGGCAAGAGCAGGCGGCGGGGCGGGACAGCGGTCACGCGCTCCCACAGTCCCCGCAGGCCGTCCGCGCTGCGCCCGGCCCGCGGGCCGAGGCCGCGGTCGCGCGGGAACCCGGCCGCGGCCCAGTCGTCGAGCCGGCGGCTGAACTCGGGGCCCGTCCGGGGCCGCTCGTCGCGCAGCTCGCGTTCCAGCTCCTCAACCCTCATCGCATGCCTCCCTCAGCTTCTCGATCACCCGGTGCAACCTGGTGCCGGCGTTCGACTCGCTGGTCCCGGTCACCGCGGCGATTTCGGAGTTGTCCAGTCCGGCGAAGTACTTGAGCGCCACGAGCTCGCGCTCGCGCGGCGCGAGGTCGGCGATCGCCGCTCGGATCGTCGAGCGACGAAGCGCCGCCTCGACGACCTCCTCGACGCGGCCGGCGGCGCTCTGGTCCTCGGGCTCGGCCACGAGCGCGGCCTGGCGGCTGCGTCGGCGGAGCTCGTCGAGCGCAGCGTTGCGAACGATCCCGAACAGCCACGCCCGGCGGGTTCCGCGCTTGGGGTTGAAGCTCGACCGGCGCCGGTAGGCGCGCTCGAAGGCCTGGGCGGTCACGTCCTCGGCGGCGCCGCGGTCACGCAGCAGGCCCGCGGCGTAGGCGAAGACGTCGTCACGGCTCGATCGGTAGAGGGCGTCGAACGCGGTGTCGGCCTCGGTCGGTGCCTCGATCGCGGCGGCGACGAGCGTCTCGTTCATGCCTGTACTACGCCCGTCCCCCGCATCCATCACAGCCAATTATCGGCGGGGCGCGTCGAAAGGTGGATCCTGTGCGCCCACCAGGCACGATCCCCCTTTCGACGGGGGGTCAGGCCGCGCGCATCAGCGGTGCCGGCTCCGATTCGCGCTCCGCGGCCGCATAGGCGACGGGGATCGATTCGGCCGTGATCGCGACCAGCCGCCTCTAGATCCGCCTTCGAGATTGCCAGCGGTGGCACCAGCACCACCGTGTCGCCCAGCGGCCTGATGATCGCGCCACGGCGACGCGCCTCGAGCGTGACCCGGTGGCCGAGGCGCAGCGAGGGATCGTGCTCGCCGAGGTCGATCCCGGCCATCAGCCCGCAGCCCCGCACCTCGGCGACCCCTGGCAACTCGGCGACCCCCGCGAGCAGCTCGCCGAACAGCCGGATCTTGGGCTGCAGCCTGAGCAGCGTGCGCTCCCGCTCGAAGACCTCGAGGCTGGCGAGCGCGGCTGCGCAGCCCAGCGGGTTGCCGGTGAACGTGTGGCCGTGAAAGAACGTGCGGTGCTCCTCCTGGGCGCCGAGGAAGCCCTCGTAGACGCGCTCGGTGGTCAGCGTCGCGGCGAGCGGCAGGTAGCCGCCCGTGAGGCCCTTGCCCAGGCAGAGGAAGTCCGGCGCGACGCGCTCCCGCTCGCAGGCGAACATCGTCCCGGTACGGCCGAACCCGGTCGCGACCTCGTCGGCGATCAGGAAGACGTCGTGCGCCTCGGTGAGCGCGCGCACCCGGCGCAGGAAGCCGGGAGGCTGGACCTTGATCCCCGCCGCTCCCTGGACCAGCGGCTCGACGATCACCGCGGCGATCTCCCCGGAGTGCAGCTCGAGCAGCCGCTCGAGCTGCTCGTGGTCCCCGGGCTCGACCTGATAGCGGTCGAACAGCAGCGGGCCGTAGGCGCCGTGGAAGAGGCCGATGCCGCCGACCGAGACCGAGCCGATCGTGTCGCCGTGGTAGGCGTCGGCGAGGCAGACGAAGGACGTCCGGCGGCCCCGGCTGCCATCGGGACCGCCCCGCTGCCGGCCCTGACCTCCCCCTTGCCAGTACTGAAACGCCATCTTCAGCGCGATCTCGACCGCGGTCGAGCCCGATTCGGAGTAGAAGGCCCGGCTGAGGCCCGGCGGGGCGAGCTCGACCAGGCGCGCCGCGAGCTGCGCCGCGCCCGCGTGGGTGAGCCCGAGCATGGTCGAGTGGGCGACGCGCTCGAGCTGCTCGCGCACCGCCTCGTCGATCAGGGGATGGCGGTGGCCATGGACGTTGCACCACAGCGAGGCGACGCCGTCGATGTAGCGCTCTCCCTCGGCGTCGATCAGGTCCGTGCCCTCGCCGCGCTCGATCACCACAGGCGTCTCCGCGCACCAATCACGCTGCTGGGTGAACGGGTGCCAGAGGTGACGGTGATCGAGCTCGGGAATGGTCTCTGACATCGCCGCCGCGAACATATCCGCCGACCCGGAGGGAACCGCCCGCCGGGCCCCCGGCTCGGCGCTCCGTGACGTCCGTCACACGCGATCCGATCTTCTGGCCCTAGCTTGGTCCGAGCACGCAAACACGTGATCAAGGAGCCCGAAATGCACCCCGTACTAGGCATCTACCTCGTCAAGTCGATCAACGCGGAGGACCACCGCGCGGCCGACTCCAGGCGCCGGGCTCGAGCGAAGGCCACGAAGCCGGCTCGCTGAGCTCGAGGCGGGGCAGCGTTTCGACGCTGACCCCGCCGAGCCGCGCGATCGCCGCGCGGTTCGAATCTTCCACCGCGCCCGGCTCGGCCGGCCATGGCGTCAGCACCACGCGGGCCACCTCGAGCCCGACCGAACGCACCGATTCGACGGTCAGCAGCGTGTGGTTGATCGTCCCGAGGCCGGCCGAGGCGGCCACCACCACCGGCAAGCCGAGGTCACGGGCGAAGTCCCGGACCAGGTAGCCGAGCGTGAGCGGGACCAGGAATCCTCCGACGCCCTCGACCACCAGCAGGTCGGCGCCCTCGCCGGCCGCGACGCAGGCCGATCGCAACCTCGCCGGGTCGATCGCCTCGCCCGCGAGCTCAGCGGCTAGATGCGGGGAGACCGGCGGGCCGTAGCGATAGGGCGCGATCCGCTCGTCGGACTGCGCCGAGCCGGCCGCGCGGCGCAGCAGCTCGTGATCGGGCTCGCCGGCCTGGTCGAGACCGCTGACCGCGGGCTTGAACACCGCCACCCGAGCTCCGCTCGCCGCCGCTGTGCGGGCGATCGCCGCCGCGACCACCGTCTTGCCGATCTCGGTGCCGGTGCCGGTGACGAAGACGCCGGCGCTCACGCTGCGCGGGGCAGGCCGCGGATCGGCTCTGCGGCGCAACCCGCGTCGGCGACCCCGAGCTCGTGCGCTGCGCGGCCGATCACCCGGGCGGCGGCGTGGAGCTCGTCTGCGGCGTGGTTGGCCATCACCGTCAGCCGCAGCCGCGAGCCACCGGTCGGTACTGTCGGCGGCCGGATCGCCTGGGCGAAGACGCCGCCCTCGAGCGCCCGTTCGCAGAGCGCCGTCGCACGCCGCGGATCCCCGACGATCACCGGGACAATCTGCGTCCGCGAGCCGTTGGTCTCCAGACCCTGGGCGTTGAGCGCCTCGCGCAGGGTGGCCGCGTTGCGGCGCAGCTGCTCGACCAGCACGGGGCGTTCCGTGAGCATCGCCAGAGCCGCCAGCGCAGCCCCGACCGATGGCGGCGGCGGCGCGGTCGAGTAGATGAACGGCCGCGCGGTGTTGACGAGCAGCTCGACGATCTCCGCCGAGGCGCAGACGTAGGCGCCGTAGCCGCCGAGCGCCTTGCCGAGGGTGCCGATGACGACGTCCACCTCGCCTTCGAGGCCGGCGGCCGCGACCGCTCCTCGCCCGCCCGGGCCGAGCGCCCCGGTGCCGTGCGCCTCGTCGACCGCGAGCATGCAGCCGTAGCTGCGCGCCAGCTCGAGCAAGCCGCCGAGCGGCGCGACGTCGCCGTCCATCGAGAAGACGCCGTCGGTGACGATCAACCCCGCCCGAGCTCCGGCCTCGCGCAGGCCGGACTCGAGGTGATCGAGATCGCGATGGCGGTAGATGAACGTCTGCGCCCGCGACAGCCGACAGCCATCGATGATGCTGGCGTGGTTGAGCTCGTCGGAGAAGACCACCTCGCCCTCGCGCGCCAGCGCGGCGACCGTGCCCGTGTTCGCCAGGTAGCCGGAGCCGAACAGCAGCGCGGCCTCGGCTCCCTTGAAGGCCGCCAGGCGGCCCTCGAGCTTGCGGTGCAGCGACATCGAGCCGGAGATCAGCCGCGAGCCGCCCGCCCCGGCCCCGAAGCGCTCCGCGGCGTCAGCCGCGGCCTGGCGCACGCGCGGGTGATCGGCGAGCCCAAGGTAGTTGTTCGAGCACAGGAGAACCACCTCGGCGCCATCGAGCAGAACCCGCGGCCCCTGCGGTCCATCGATCACCCGCAGCCGACGGTGCAGTCCGCTGCGGCGAAGCTCGGCGAGCCGCTCGGCGACCTCGCTCACGCGGGGCCTCGGCTCAATCGCCCCAGCCCGCGGCGGCGCGCTCTGAGCCAGGCGCCTCAACGGCGGCGCGGCTCGGCCTCGCCCTGGCGGGCTCCGCCTCTGAACCAGGCGCCTCAACGGCGGCGCGGCTCGGCCTCGCCCTGGCGGGCTCCGCCTCGGAGCCAGGCGCCTCAACGGCGGCGCGGCTCGGCCTCGCCCTGGCGGGCTCCGCCTCACTGGGGCGCTCCGGATAGCCGGGCGCAGCGCCCTTGCGCTTGACCACCCGCAGCTGAGTCGAGGGATCCCAGAAGCTCGCGTCGGCCTGGCGGTCGATCAGGTCGTCGATCGGGGTCTGCGGCGTCTCGCCCTCGAGCCAGCCGGCGCGGTTGTCGGGGCGGGGGTTGGCGCCGTTGTCGTTCTGGCGGGCGACGTTGAGGCCGAGATCGGAGAACATCGCCCGGTCGTCGGCGGGCTCGGCGCCCAGCGTGGTCAGGAAGTTGCCCATCATCACCCCGTTGAGGCCGGCCTTGACCGCGAGCGGCTGCAGGTCGTCGAGGTTCTCGACCCGACCGCCGCAGAGCCGGAAGAGCGCGTCGGGGATGATCAGGCGAAAGATCGCCACCCACTTGACGACCTCCCAGGGGTCCATCAGGTCGCGGTCGCCGAACCTCGTCCCCGAGCGCGGGTTGAGCAGGTTGATCGGCACCGAGGTCGGGTCGATCTCGGCCAGCTCGAAGGCCATCTCGACCCGCTGCCGAGGGCTCTCGCCGAGGTTGAGGATGCCGCCGACACAGGTCTCGAGCCCCGCCTCGCGAACGGCGTCGATGGTCCGCATCCGCCCCTCGTAGCGGACGGTGGTCGTCACCTCCTCGTAGTAGGAGCGCGCCGTCTCGACGTTGTGATGGACCCGCTGGATCCCGGCGTCGGCGAGCCGCTTCGCCCGCGTCTGGGAGATGTGGCCGACCGAGGCGCAGCGCTTCAGGTTGGTGTGCTCGGCCACCAGCTTGGCGCCCTCGACGACCTTCTCGAAATCGCGCTTGGAGAGCCCCTGGCCCTGCGTGACCATGCAGAACCGGTGGGCTCCCGCAGCCTCCGCCGCCCGCGCGTGCTCGAGGATCTGCTCGGGCTCCATCATCGCGTGCATCGGGGTGTCGGCCTCGGCATAGCGCGACTGCGCGCAGAAGCCGCAGTCCTCCGCGCAGCCGCCGGACTTCGCGTTCACCAGCGAGCACATATCGGTCGAGTCGCCGAAGCGCTCGGTGCGGACCTTCCAGGCGCGTTCGACCAGCGCCGCGATCTGTTCGTGGTCGGTCAGCTCGCCGAGGTCGAGCGCCTCCTCGAATGTCACCAGCGGCGGCATCCCGCGTCGAAAGCTAGGCGCCGGGTCGGACGCCGAGGCGGGCCCGGGCCGCTAGACGGTTGATTCCAAATCCCCGCCCGCACGGCTGACGCCGCATGCCGTCGCTGGATCGCCACCCACGACCTCGCGGGTAGCGACCGCTACCCGCTTCAGCCGCGTGCGGCGCCCAGCTCGACCTGCGGCGCCCCCGCGCACACGCGGATTCGGAATCAACCATCTAGGCAGGGGTGTTGTGGAGCGACTCCCAGAGGTAGATGCAGGCGAGCGTGCGCCGCGGGCGCCACGGCTCGGCGATCCCCGTCAGCTCGTCGGCATCGGGCAGCTCTTCGAGGCCGTACTCGATCTGGACCGCGCGGCGGATGCCGAGGTCGCCCGTCGGCAGCACGTCGGGGCGCTCGAGATGGAACATGAGGAACATCTGCGCGCTCCAGGCGCCGAAACCGCGGACCGCGGTGATCTCGGCGATCACCTCCTCGTCGGAGAGCTCGGCGAGGCGATCGAGCTCGAGCTCGCCGGACTCGACGTGCCGGGCCAGATCGCGGACGTACTCGACCTTGCGCCCCGAGAGCCCGGTCGCGCGCAGGTCGTCGGGTTCCACCGCGAGTAGCTGCGCCGCCGAGGGGGTGTCGCCATCGAACAGCTCCAGCACCCGGTCATAGATCGTCGCGGCGGCCTTTGTCGAGAGCTGCTGGCCGACCACGCTGCGCAGCAACATCCCGTAGCTGTCGAGCGACGGGCGACCGCGGCGCCGGGTCTCGAACGAGAGCCTGCCGAGGCGCTCGACGAGCTCCGCCATGACCGAGTCCGAGCCTGCCAGCTTCGCGTGGACGCTCATCGCGGGCACGGTACGCGAAACGGGTGTGAGCGATGTTTCGTGAGCCGCCGCGGCCGTCGGCCCCGCCCGCAGCCTCGCTATTCTGGCGGCGCGGGGCCCCCCGCGGCCGCGACTTGCCGGCGCAACGCGTGTTTCGACGCCGGAGAGGGCGAACCGAGTTCGCCCGTCTGTAAGGGGACGTGCCTCTGAGAGTGGACGGACAAACGCCGATCGATCCGATCAGACGACGGCCGCGCCTCGTTGCGGCCGGCGTCGCCGTGGCCGTGACGGCCGTGTCGCTCGCGATCGCGCTCGGCGACGTCGCCGGCCCGACCTCCGCGCAGGCCGGCGCCTCGCGCCCGAACATCGTCGTCCTGCTCACCGACGACCAGGAGCCGGCGTCGATGCGGGTGATGAAGACGGTCTCGAAGCAGATGAAGCGCGAGGGCGTGACGATGAAGGGCTTCTACGACAACTACTCGCTCTGCTGTCCCTCGCGCACGACCCTGCTCACGGGCCAGTACGCCCATAACCACGGGGTGCTCTCAAACCAGGCACCCGACGGCGGCTACGGCGTCTTCAACGAGCTGCACGGTGACAGCAACCTGGCGATCTGGCTCCAGGACGCCGGATACACGACCTCCTACATCGGCAAGTTCCTCAACGAGTACGCGGAGCCCGACGAGTACGGGACCCTGCCCACCGACGTTCCGAGGGGGTGGGACGACTGGCGCGCCCTGGCACCCTCGCGGGCGCAGTACTTCAACTACACGCTGAACCAGAACGGCACCTTGACCGAGTTCGGCAACCGCGATCGCGACTACAGCACCGACGTGTTCACGACCAAGGCGAAGCGGTTCATCAGGCGCAGCGCGCCGCAGCCTGACCCGTTCTTCCTCACGCTCGGCTACGCGGCCCCACACGGCGGGGGCGGCGGCTCACCCGGCCGCTCGTGCAACCGCGGCGCCATTCCCGCCCCTCGTGATCTCGGCACGCTGAAGGACAAGAACAAGGGCAATCTGCCGGCGTCCTTCAACGAGGCCGACGTCTCCGACAAGCCCTCGCCGGTGGCCGATATCCCGTCGTTGACGCCCGGCCAGGTCAGCGACGCGCTGCGAAAGCGCCGCTGTGCCTGGGAGTCGCTGCTGGCCGTCGACGACAGCGTCGGCGAGATCGTCGATGAGATCAAGCGCGACGGCGAGCGCCGCAACACCTACGTCTTCTTCCTCTCCGATAACGGCTTCCTGCGCGGCGAGCACCGGATCCGCAACAACAAGCGCTTCCTCTACGAGGAGTCGATCCGGGTGCCGTTCGTCGCCCGCGGCCCGGGCATCGCCCGCAACCAGAGCTCGATGGACGTGGTCACCAACGCCGACATCGCGCAGACGATCCTCGACCTGTCGGGCGTCCAGCCGCGACTGGTCCAGGACGGCCAGTCGTTGATGCCGAGCCTGGCCTCCCCCGAGCTCGAGCGCGGGCGGACGATCCTGCTCGAGGCCTACGCGGGCGACCAGATCATCGGCGTTCGCAACTCCCGCTACCTCTATACCGAGTGGGACACCGGCCTGGCTCAGCCCGAGATCGAGCTCTATGACAACTACGCCGACCCGAACCAGCTCACCAACCTGGCGACCGATCCCGCCTACGCCGACGTCGTCGACGACCTCGCCGCCCAGCTGCACGACCTGCTCGACTGCGCCGGAGATGATTGCCGCGAGCAGCCCACCGGGCAGATCAGCCTGACCACGGGCGGAACCGGCAAGGGCGGCTGCGCGCTGCCGCCGGTGACCGCTCGGTTGACGAGTCCGAGCGAGAGCCAGATCTCGTCGGTCGACTTCCGCATCGACGGCAGCTCGGCCGGGGTCGACACGTCGGCGCCGTTCGAGCTCGTTCTCCCCGACGGGCTGCTGAGCGATCCGCTCCCGAACGCTGCCGAGGTGGTCGCCCGGGCCGACTTCGAAGACGGTCGCCGGATCGCGCTACCGGCGAAGATCAGGGCATGCAAGTAGCGCCCGCTGCGGCTCTCGCGGCGGCCGTGATCGCCGCCGGCGCAATCGGGTGTGGCGGCGAGGATCCCAACCCCCCTGTGACACCGGACCCGGCGTTCGGCGCCCAGCCCAACATCGTCTTCGTGCTCACCGACGACCAGGACTACCAGTCCTTCAACCGGCTGACGATGCCGAGGACGCACCGGCTGCTGGCGCGGCACGGGACGACGTTCACCAACTACGTCGACGCGACGCCACTCTGCTGTCCCGCCCGGGCCGCGCTGCTGACCGGCCAGTACGGCCACAACAACGGCGTGCTCAACAACAAGCCCGGATACGCCAACCTCACCGATCCCGACAACGTGCTCCCGGTGTGGCTGCAACGAGCCGGCTACCGCACCGCGAACATCGGCAAGTTCCTCAACGGCTACGAGGAGACGGTCGGCGACCGGGACGAGGTCGCCCCGGGCTGGGATCTGTGGTCGGTCGAGGTCGGGAACAGCCGCGGCTACTACGACTTCGAGCTCACCGTCGACGGCAAGCAGCGCAAGGAGATCTACGAGGGGGAGTACCTGACCGACGTCCTCAATCAGCGCGCCGAGGAATACCTGCGCGAGCTCTCGGGGCCGGATCCGTTCTATCTCCAGATCTGGCAGAGCGCCCCCCACGTCGAGAACATCAACGCCAACAGCGGCGGCCCGTGCGGGGGCAACGCCGTGCCGCCGCCGCGTGATCTGGGTCGTTTCGAGGGCGCGCAGCTCCCCCGCCTACCGGGCGTGCTCGAGCGCGACGTCACCGACAAGCCCGAGATCGTCAGCGGACAGCCGCCGATCTCGGCGGCCAAGCGCGAGGTCCTTCGCCACCGCTACGAATGCAGGCTGGAGACCCTGCCGGCGGTCGATCGCGGGGTCGCCGGCGTGGTTCGCACGCTGCGGCAGACGGGTGAGCTCGAGGACACGATCATCGTCTTCGCCTCCGACAACGGCACCTTCGATGGCCAGCATCGCCTCCCGGGGGGCAAGGGGCTCGCCTACGAGGAGGCGGCGCACCTGCCGCTGGTAATCCGGGTGCCACCGAAGTTCCGCGACGACGCCCCACTTCCGGCCCGGGTGGACGCGCCGGTGGCGAACATCGACTACGCGCCGACGATCGTCGAATGGTCCGGCACCGAGACCTGTCCCGAGGCGGGCGGCTGCCGGGTGATGGACGGGCGGTCGCTGATCCCGCTGCTCGCCGGCCGCGAGGGCGCCTGGCCCCCCGACCGGCCGATCCTGGCTGAGCTCGACCTGCAGAAGGACAGCGTCGCGTCCGGTCGCGGCATCTCGTGCAGCTATGTGGGCGTGCGCCAGGACCCGTGGCTCTACATCCGCCACACCTCGCTGCCGGATCTCGCCACGGGCGTCTGCGAAGACGCCGACGAGGTCGAGCTCTACGATCACTCCAGCGACCCGTTCGAGCTCGAGAACGTGGGCGGCTCAGCGCCGGGCTCGCGCGCCGCGGTCGCCGAGGCGCGGCTGTCGCGCCTCACCGATCAGCTCGCCGTCTGCGCCGGCATCGAGGGCCGCGACCCCGAGCCCGCCAGCGGCGAGTACTGTCGCTAGCTCCGTATTCCCGCGCACCCCGATCCCGCACGGATACCGTCGCGGCAGGGTGGGGCGGGTTATGCCCGGATGGATGGCGAAACCCGTCCCACCATGCGGTGGGGCCTCTGCCGCCGTCGCGCTGGGCCGGGTCTTGCCGACCTGGGCGGCATAACCCGTCCCACCGCCGATCGCGCGCAATCCTGGGCGACGCCAATTCGGAATCAACCATCTACCGCGGCGCCCCGCCGATCACCCAGTCGTCGATCTCGTCGCGCCGGAACCAGTAGGTGGTCGGGCTCGACCCGGCGCGCCGGGCGCCGACGAAGTACGGGATCGCGTCGCGGTCGACGAGGTGGATGATCTCGTCGGAGTCGGTCTCGAGCAGAGCCGCGACCTCGTCGACGTCCATCCATCCCTCGCCGTCGAGATCGTGCACGACCCGCGCCGACCCGGCCGAGCGCCTGCTGCCGGCCCGGGCGAGCGTGCTCACCACGAGCACCAGCATCACACAGCTGATCAGGGCGAGAACGAGCTCAGCGAGGTCCACCGGCGGCTCAGCGCCCGCGCCACCGCGGCTTGCGCTTCTCGGCGAAGGCCTGGATGCCCTCGCGAAAGTCCTCGGATGCGAAGCATGATTCGCGCAGCGCGATCAGCTCCCGCTGCTGCTCGGCGGTCAGGCGGGGGAAGCGGGCGAGGGTCTCGATCGCGCGCTTGTTGCCGGTGATCGAGAGCGGGGCGTTGGCGGCGATCTCGCTCGCGACCTCGAGCGAGGCCGCCTCGATCTCGCCCTCGGCGACCACCTCGTTGACCAGCCCGATCTCCGCTGCGCGCTCGGCGGTCAGCTCGCGAGCGGTGAGGAAGAGCTCCTTCGTCCGGGCGATGCCGATCACGTCGATGAAGCGCTCGAGCCCCGTGTGACCGTAGACCAGCCCGAGCTTCGCCGGCGGCATGCCGAGCCTGGCGCCCGACGGCGCAGATGCGCAGGTCGCATCGCACCGCGAGCTCGAGGCCGCCGCCGAAGCAATGCCCGTTGATCGCCGCGACGACCGGATAGGAGTGCGCGCTGACGGCCTCCATCGCCGCGTGGAAGGGGTGGGCGACGAGCGCCTCGGCTTCCTGCTCGAAGGTCTGTGACGGGATCGCGCCGATGTCGTAGCCCGCGGAGAACGCGCGCCGGTGCCGGTGATGATCACGCAGCGAGTCTCGATCCCCTCGGCGAGCCGCGGCAGCGTCGCCGCGATCGCGTCGAGCACCTCGTGGTCGAGCGGGTTGCGCTTCTCGGGGTTCGAGAGCGTCAGCCGGGCGACCGCCTCGGCAGGGTGGTCGAGAAGCAGCTTTCCCGACGCGAGGCCGGCTTCGCCGGGCACGCGCCCCCTACTCGAGGACGACGAGGACGTCGCCCTCCTGGACCGACTGGCCCTCCTCGCAGCGGATCTCGGCGACCTTGCCGTCGTCCTCGACCTCGACCGGCATCTCCATCTTCATCGACTCGAGGATGACCACGGTGTCGCCCGTCGGAGACCTCGTCGCCGACCGCGACCTCGATCTTCCACACGGTCCCCGTGATGTGCGCTTCGACGTCCGTCATCCGGAGCGGGAGAATATCCGGCTCCACCGGACCGATGACTCGACTCCTGGTCAATAGTCGCCGCCCGCAACGAGGCCGATCGCATCGGCGCCAGCCTCGATGCCCTGGCGGCCGCCTTCCCCGAGGCCGAGCTCTGGGTGGCCGACGACGCCTCCGAGGACGGCACGGCCGAGGTGGCGCTGGCACACGGCGCCCGGGTGGTCAGCCGCGGCCGCCCGCACGGCAAGGGCGGCAACATGACCGCCGCCGCCCGGGCCGCGCTCGACCGGGCCGACGGCCCCGATCTGGCGCTCGTCTGCGACGGGGACCTCGGCGAGTCCGCGACCGCGCTGCGCGCCCTCGTCGACGCCGTGGCGGACGGCGACGGCGACCTCGCCGTGGCCGGATTCAGCAGCCGGGTCGGCGGCGGGTTCGGGGTTGCGCTGCGGCTTCGCCCGCTGGGCGATCCGCAGCCGCTGCGGGTACGAGGCGACCGCGCCGATCTCGGGCCAGCGGGCGATGCGGGCCGAGGTCCTGCGCGCGGTGCTCCCGTTCGCCGACGGCTACGGGATGGAGATCGGAATGACAGTCGACGCCGTGCGCGCCGGCTACCGGGTGATCGAGCTCGAGCTCGAGCTCGAGCACCGCGCCACCGGCCGCAGCCTCGGGGGCTTCCTGCACCGGGGCCGCCAGCTGCGCGACTTCGCTCGGGTCTGGTGGGCCCGGCGCAGAAGAGCCGGATAGCCTGCGGCGCCGATGATCCTTGCGATCGACCAGGGGACGACCGGCACCACCTGCCTCGTCTTCGATCACGCCGGCAAGGTCCGCGGCCGCGCCTACAGTGAGATCGCTCAACACTTCCCCGAGCCCGGCTGGGTCGAGCACGACCCGAACGAGATCTGGACGAGCGTCAGGCGGGTGGCCTCGCACGCGCTCGCCGACGCGCAGGCCGACCCCGAGAGCCTCGATGCGATCGGGATCACCAACCAGCGCGAGACCGTGGTCGCCTGGGATCCCCGCAGCGGTGAACCCGTCCACAACGCGCTCGTCTGGCAGGACCGGCGCACCGCGTCGCGTTGCGACGAGCTGCGCGAAGCCGGGCACGAGCCACTGGTTCGCGAGCGCACCGGGCTGGTCCTCGATCCGTACTTCTCCGCCACCAAGGTCGAGTGGCTGCTGCGCAACGTGCCCGAGGCGGGCGAAGCGGTCTTCGGCACGATCGACTCGTGGCTCGACGTACAAGCTCACCGGTCGCCACGCGACCGACCTCTCCAACGCCTCGCGGACGATGCTGTTCGACATCGGCGCACGCCGCTGGGACCCGGAGCTGTGCGAGCTGCTCGGGGTCGACCCGGCCCGGCTTCCGGAGGCCTTGCCGTCGGCGCACGTATACGGCACGACCACCGAGTTCGGGGGCGAGGTGACGGTGGCGGGAATCGCGGGCGACCAGCAGGCGGCGCTGTTCGGCCAGGCCTGCCGGCGGCCCGGGATGGCCAAGAACACGTACGGCACCGGCAGCTTCGTGCTGCTCAACGCCGGCGAGCGGATGCCCGAGCCCAGCGACGGGCTGCTGACGACGATCGCCTGGGGGCTCGAGGACGAGACCGACTACGCGCTCGAGGCGGCCGTGTTCGTCACCGGCGCCGCGGTGCAATGGCTGCGCGACGGCCTCGGGATCATCCCCGACGCGGCGGAGACCGAGGGCATGGCAGCCTCGCTGGACTCCAACGACGACGTCTACTTCGTCCCCGCGCTGACCGGCCTCGGCTCCCCGCACTGGGATCCGTACGCGCGCGGGACGATCGTCGGCCTGACCCGAGGCACGACCAAGGCCCACCTCGCCCGGGCGGCGCTGGAGGCGATCGCCTTCCAGACCGTCGACGCCGTCCGCGCCCAGGAGCGGGCCGCCGGCCACGAGCTCAGCGAGTTGCGGGCCGACGGGGGCGCCGTCGCGAATAGGTGGCTGATGCAGTTCCAGGCCGACGTCCTGGGGGCTCCAGTGATCATCCCCGAGATCACCGAGACGACCGCGCTCGGCGCCGCCTACCTGGCCGGGATCGGGTCCGGGTTCTGGGCGGCCGGCGAGCTGGAGGAGATGTGGGCGCAAGCGGCCCGCTATGAGCCGCGCATGGCCGAGGCCGAGCGCGAGCGCCTGCTCGGACGCTGGCGCGAGGCGGTCGAGCGGGCGAAGGGTTGGGCGCCGGCGGCCGTCGCTGATCCGGAGCCGTAACCGGGGCGCGGAAAGGGGGTAGGGAACCGTGCCGGCCCAGGCCCGGCATCGACTCTGAGATGGCCGACAAGCTCAAGCCCCAGCGCTACAAGGACACCCGCCCCGCGGAGCTCTTCCTGCCGGTCCACGAGTGGTCGCGAACCCACGACCCGGGCTGGATCTACGAGGCGGTGCGGATGGTGCTCACACCGATCGCGGTATTCATCTACCGCGCGCGCGGCATCTCGGTGGGCAACGTGCCGGCGGAGGGCCCGTTCATCCTGGCGCCGAACCACTTCTCGAACATGGACCACTTCTTCGCCGGGGTCTACATTCGCCGCAAGATCAGGTTCATGGCCAAGTCGCAGCTCTTCTTCAGCAACGCGATCCTCGACTACATCTACCGCGTCGGCGGCGTCTTCCCCGTCCGCCGGGGCCACAACGACTCCGAGGCCTTCATCACCGCGTACTCGATCCTCGACCGCGGCGGCTGCGTGCTGATCTACGCCGAGGGCGGACGCTCGCGTATCGGGAGGGCTCGGCGAGGCCAAGCCCGGCGTCGGACGGATGGCGCTCGAGTCGGGAGTGCCGGTGGTCCCGGTGGCGATCCACGGTTCGTCGGGAGTGCGGGGGTGGAAGCGGCTCTCGTTCCCGAAGGTGACCGTCCAGTACGGCGAGCCGCTGACCTTCGAGGCGGTCGAGGACCCGAGCCGCGAGCAGCAACTGGACGCCGTCGAACGAGATCTTCGACCGGGTCAAGGCGATGTACGGCGCGCTCGAGGAGCAGGGGCGAAGCGGCGTGATCAAGTCGCTGCGCGCGGGCGCGGCCGACGCCGTGACGGGCGCCTCGACGCGAGCCCAGTCGTCGCGCACCCCGTAGTGTCCGGCGGGCGATGCCGGCGCGCGGATCCAGCGCCTCGACCTGACCGTCGCCGACGTCGAGCGGTCGCTGGCCCTCCACTTCGAGGTGCTCGGGCCGCTCGGGCTCGAGGAGCGGCGAGCACCGCTACTGCGAGGTTGGGCTCGAGCACCTCGCGTTCCAGGTCGACCGGCCGGACGAGGTCGATGACGCGCACCGCCGCTGTCTCGCGATCGGCGCCAGCGTCCACCACCCGCCGGAGTACGACCGCGACGTCGAGGCCTACTACGCGTTCTTCGTCTTCGACCCGGACGGGTTCCGGATCGAGGTCTTCAGCGAGTCCGGGCCGCTACTCGTAGCGCTTCTCGAGCGTCTCCCAGTACCCGGGATCGTGGCTCGGGATGATCACCGCCTGCGGATAGGTGCGGGCGAAGTGCTGCAGCTCGTGCAGTGAGCGCCGCCAGTTGTGGCGGTCGACCGGGCGCGCCGGCGGCGGAGCATCGGCGAGCTGGCCGATGGTGAAGATCGCGTCGCCGGCGATCACCAGGTCGCGGTCGCGCAGCCGGCAGATCACGCGACTGGTGGCCGGCGCTGTGTCCCGGGGTGAAGGCGAGGCGGACGCTGCCGTCGCCGAACAGGTCGAACGTGCGGCCGAAGCTGGCGTAGGAGCCGACCCGCTCGGAGTCGTAGCTGACCGTGCGGTAGTCGAAGGCGTAGTCGTAGTGGGCCGGCCGGTAGCCGCGCAGAAGGGGCCGCCTGTCGGTCGTCGCCGCGATCCACTCGTCCTCGCTGACCACGAAGGTGGCGCCGGGGAACTCCGACATCCCCGAGCTGTGGTCGAAGTGCAGGTGCGTCATCACGACCAGGCCGATCGACGTGGCGTCGATCCCGCGGGCGCGAAGCTGCGCCGGCAGGTCCTCGCCCGGCTCGACCGTCGGGCGGGCGAAACGGGCGATCGATCCGGCCCAGGTTCTCGGTCGGCGACGAGGCCACCGAGGGGTGAAGGCCGGTGTCGACGAGCAACGGCCCTGCGGACGGGTGATGGATCAGGAAGGCGGGAATCGGAACCGTCCACCACTGCGAGCGCGGGGTGCCGATGCCGAGCATCCGAGCGGTGACGAAGTGCGTCCGGCTTCTCGAACATCGCGCGCGGGCACTGCAGCCGCCCACATAGCAGCGGCTCGACGGCGACGGTGGCGCCCTGCGCGCCCGCCCGGGAGCGGTGCGGCGAGGCGCTTGGTGTCGGCGTGGACCTTCATCGCCGGGCAGGGTAGACCTATAGCCTGCTCGCGCGGTGGCGGATCGGAGCTCACGAATCTTCGCGCCCGGCCTGCTCGAGGGGCAGGTCTGCGTGGTCTCGGGCGCCGGCACCGGCCTCGGGCGCGCCACGGCGCTCGAGCTGGCGCGCCTCGGGGCGACGGTGATCGGCTGCGGCCGGCGCACCGAGCCGCTCGAGGAGATGCTCGCGGAGGTCGAGGCGATCGGCGGCAGCGCCGAGTCCGAGGCGATGGACATCCGCGACGACGACGGCGGTCGAGCGGCTCTTCGACGGGGTGCTGGAGCGCCACGGGCGCCTCGACCTGCTGGTCAACAACGCCGGCGGCCAGTTCCTGAGCCCGGCCGAGGCGATCATCGCCGAAGGGCTTTCGCACCGTGATCGAGCTCAACGTGACCGGCACCTGGCTGATGACCCATGCGGCGGCGACCAAGGCGTTCATCCCGCAGCGGCGGGGCAAGGTGCTCAGCGTCACCCTCTCGCCCCACCACGGGATGCCGGGGATGGTCCACTCCGGCGCCGCGCGGGCGGCGGTCGAGAACATGACGCGCACGCTCTCGGTCGAGTGGTCGCGCTTCGGGATCAGCCTGGTCGCGCTCGCCGCCGGGCCAGTTCGACACCGAGACGCTGCGGACCAAGTACCCGCCAGAGGTGGTCGACGCGGTGCCCGGCACGGTGCCCCTCGGGCAGGCTCGGCACCGAGCAGGAGTGGGGCTGGCTGGTCGCCTACCTCGCCTCTCCGGCGGGCGACTTCTTCTCCGGCAGCGTGATCACGCTCGACGGCGCCCGCGACAACTGGTTCGGCGCCTGGCCGCCCGGCGCCTACGGCGATTCGGGCGAGCCGCCGGCCGAGGAGCGCCGGCCGAAGTCCTGACCGAGCCGGGAGGGCTCAGGTGTACATGCCGCCGAACTGCCCGCCGGTGACGTTCAGGCACCTGACCGTGGACGTAGTTGGAGAGCTCGGAGCAGAGGAACAGCACCGGGCCCGCGGCCTCGTCGGGCTGGGCGGGGCGCCCGAGCGGGATCATCATCGACGCCATCGCCCGCATCTGCTCGGGGATCCCGAGGTCGACCTTCTCGCCCTCGCCGACCTCGATCTGCTCGCCCTTCTCCTTCGCCTGCGTGAGCCGCGTCTCGACGAACCCGAAGGCGACCGCGTTGCAGTTGATCTTGAACTGGCCCCACTCCTTGGCCAGCGTCTTGGTGAAGCCGACCACCCCGGCCTTTGCCGCCGAGTAGTTGACCTGGCCGGCGTTGCCCATCGTGCCCGAGATCGACGAGACGTTGACGATCTTGCGGAACACCTCCCTGCCCTCGGCCTGCTCGGCCTTCGCCGCCTCGCGCCAGTGGGGGGCGATCGCGCGGATGACGCGGAAGGGGACGATGGTGTGGATGTCGAGCATCGCCTGGAACTGCTCGTCGGACATCCGGTGGACGACCCCGTCCCAGGTGTAGCCGGCGTTGTTGACGACGATGTCGACCGCGCCGAAGGCCTCGATCGCCGTCGCGACCAGCTCGTCGGGGACGCCCGGCTCGGTCAGGTCGCCGGCGAAGACGGCGGTCTCGCCGTCGATCTCAGCAGCGGCCTTTCGGCGACGTCACCGTCGATGTCGTTGATCAGCACCTTGGCGCCCTCGCGGATGAACAGCTCCGCGGTCGCGCGGCCGATCCCACGCGCGGAGCCGGTGACGATCGCCGCCTTGCCGTCAAGCAGTCCCATTTCGCTCCTTCGATCTCTCTCTGCGGACGGCGGCACTCTACGAGAAAGCGGCCCCACGCCCGCCGCACGCGCGTGCCCCGCCGGTCGCACTTCCGCCACACGCCGCGCGCCCCAGGCGCGCCCGCGCGCGCCACCATCGCCCGATGCCCGCCGAGCTTCGAGTTGACCACCGCATGCGGCGCGAACTCGCGGTTCGCGCGCGGGAGCGGGAGATCGCCCGCCTGGCCGGCGCCCAGCACGGGGTGGTGGGGCGGCGGCAGCTGGCCGCGCTCGGGTTCAGTGCCCGGGCGATCGATCGGCGGCTCGAGCACGGGCGTCTGCACCCCCTCCACCGCGGCGTCTACACCGTCGGACACCGGCGCGTCTCGGCCCGGGGCAGGTGGATTGCGGGGGTGCTTGCCGGCGGGCCCGGGGCGGTCTTGAGCCACCAGGCCGCCGCGGCGCTCTGGGACCTCCTGCGGTTCGGCGGCGCCCCACACGTGACCGTCGCGGGCCGCGTGGGCCCCCGTGAGGGTCTGCGCGTGCACTGCGGCCGCTTCCAGGCCGACGAGGCCACGGTCATCGACGGGATCCCGACCACGACGGTCGCCCGCACCCTGCTCGACCTTGCGGCGGTGCTGCCGCGCGACCGGCTCGAGACGGCGGTCGCCGAGGCCGAGCGCCGCCGACTCGCGGACCAGCCGTCGCTGCCGGATCTGATGGTCCGCTACCCCGGCCGCCGCGGCGCGGCAGCACTGCGCAAGATCCTCGCCAACCGCCGGCTCGGGCTCGACCTCCCGCGCAGCGAGCTCGAGCAGCGCTTCGTAGCCTTCCTCGATCGACGCGGGCTGCCCGCGGCCGGAGCTCAATGCGCCGACCTGACCGTCGGCGGACGCACGCTCGAGGTCGACTGCCTGTGGCGGAGGATGCGGCTCGTAGTCGAGCTCGACAGTCGCGCCTGGCACTCGGACCCGGTCGCGTTCGAGGAAGACCGCGCCCGCGACCGCGCGCCTGGTGGCCGCGGGCTGGCGCCCGATCCGGATTACCTGGCGCGCATCTGCACGGCGATCCCGACCGGCCTGGATCGCGAGCCTCAGAGGCGCCCTCTACGCTGCCCAACTTCGAGTTGACCACCGGATCGCGGCGCGAACTCGAAGTTCGGAGCTGGCGGGCGCGAGCGGCCGAAACGCTGCACCGGCTCAGAGCGTGCGCGCGATCACCAGGCGCTGGATCTCGTTCGTGCCCTCGTAGATCTGGGTGATCTTCGCGTCGCGCATCATCCGCTCGACCGGGTACTCGCTCACGTACCCGTAGCCGCCCGAGCACCTGGACCGCCTCGGTCGTCACCCACATCGCGGTGTCGGAGGCGAACAGCTTCGCCATCGCCGAGTACTTGCCCATGTCGGCGGTCGCCGCGCGTCGACCTTCGCGCAGGCCCGGTAGAGCAGCTCGCGGGCCGCGGCGGTGCGCGTCTCCATCTCGGCGAGCTTGAACTGGATCCCCTGGAAGGCGGCGATCGGCTTGCCGAACTGGCGGCGCTCCTTGGCGTAGGCGGCCGCGTAGTCGGTCGCTCCCTGGGCGATGCCGACCGCCTGCGCGGCGACCCCGAGCCGGGAGCGGTCGAGCGTCGCCATCGCCACCTTGAAGCCCTCGTTCTCCTCGCCGATCAGGTTCTCGGCCGGCACCCGGCACGCCGTCGAAGATCGGCTGGCCGGTGGGCGAGCCGCGGATGCCCATCTTGTGCTCGAGCTTGCCGACCGAGAAGCCCGGCCGGTCGGCCTCGACGACGAAGGCCGAGATCCCGTGCGAGTGGCCGGCGTCGGGGTCGGTGACCGCGAAGACGATGTAGAAGTCGGCGACGCCCGAGGTTGGTGATCCAGTTCTTGGTCCCGTCGATCACCCACTCGTCGCCGTCGCGCACGGCGCGGGTGCGCATCCCGCCCGGATCCGAGCCGGCGTCGGGCTCCGAGAGCGCGAAGGCCGGCGACCACTCGCCCGGCGGCGCACCGCGGCAGGAAGCGCTGCCTTCTGCTCGTCGGTGCCGAACAGCTTGATCGGCAGCGTGCCGAGCTCCTGGATCATCAGCATCAGCGCGCTCGAGGCGCACGCCTTGGCGACCTCCTCGACCGCGATGTTGAGCATCAGCGTGCCGGTGCCGGTGCCGCCGTGCTCGGCCTCGAACGGCAGCCCGAACAGGTCGTGCGAGGCGAACAGCTCGCGGATGTCGCGCGGGTAGGTCGGCCGTTGGCGTCGATCTCGGCGGCTCGCGGCGCGACCCGCTCGACGACCATCTTGCGGATCGTCTCGCGGAAGTCGAGGAACTCCTGGCGGGATCGAGTAGGCCGGCTCGTCGCGGCACGTCATCGTCCGCAGGTCGTAGCCATGCGCTGCAGCCAGGCCGTAGACGGTCGGCGCTCAGAGCCCGAGCTGGCGGCCGAGGATCTCCTTCATCACCTCGTCGGTGCCGCCGCCGATCGGGCCGAGCCGGGCGTCGCGCACGGCGCGCTCGATCCCGTACTCGCGCATGTAGCCGTAGCCGCCGTGGATCTGCAGGCACTCGTCGGCGACCTCGAGCACGGCGCGCTGGGTGAACAGCTTCGCCATCGTGACCTCCGCGATCGCGTCGTCGCCGGCCACGAACCGGCGCAGCGCGTGGTAGGTGAGCGCCCGCGCCGACCTCGGCCTTGTCGCCATCTCGGCGATCTTGTGGCGGATCGCCTGGAAGCCGCCGATCGGGCGCCCGAACGCCTCGTCGCTCGCCCGCATAGGCGATCGCCACCTCGAGCAGCCGCTGCATCGCCCCGACCGCCCCGAGCGCCATCAGCAGCCGCTCCCAGGCGAAGTTGGCCATGATCAGGTAGAAGCCGCGGTTCTCCTCGCCGAGCAGGTTCTCGTCGGGGACCTCGACGTCGGTGAACGAGAGCTCGCCGGTGTCCGAGGAGTGCCAGCCCATCTTCTCGAGCTTCGCCGGCCACCTCGTAGCCGGGCATCTCGCGCTCGAGGATCAGGAACGAGATCCCGTGGTGGCCGCCCTCCGGCGTGGTCTTCACCGCGCAGACGAGGAAGTCGGCGCGGACTCCGTTGGTGATGAAGGTCTTCGAGCCGTTGACCACGTAGCCGCCGGCCACCCTGCGGGCCTCGGTGCGGATGCCGGCCACGTCGGAGCCGGCGCCCGGCTCGGTGATGCCGAGGGCGCGCGATCATCTCGCCGCGGATCGCCGGCCGCAGGAAGCGCTCGTGCTGCTCCGTCGGTGCCGAAGCGGAAGACCGGCGGGGTCGCGATCCCGGTGTGGGCGCCGAGCCCGGCGCCGACGCCGCCCGAGGCGCCCGCGCGCGGCCAGCTCCTCGGCCCAGACCGCGTCGTGGACGTGGTCGCCGCCCTGGCCGCCGAGCTCCTCGGGATACTTGAGCCCGAGGAAGCCGAGCTCGCCGCCCGCGTGTAGAGCTCGCGCGGGAACTCGCGCGCCTCCTCCCACTCGTCGACGTGAGGGACGATCTCGTCGCGCACCCAGCGGCCGATCGTCTCGCGCAGCTGCTCGTGCTCGTCGGTGAACGGCGGCAGCAGCGCCCGCTCGCCGGTGTCCTTGACGACCGAGTCCATCGCCGTCAACCTAGTCGCTCGGGCGCCGGCGCGGTCGGCGAGCGTCGTGTAGCCGCGGCCGGCGAAGTCGAAGCCGAGCAGGTCGCCGGCGGGTTGCTGCTGTCGCCGTGGTGATAGGCGCGAACCTCGGCGATCTTGCCGTCGCGGAGACGAAACCACTCGGTGCCGCGGTTGAGGCGCCGCTCGCCCGACTTCGGGTCGCGCCAGGTCATCGTCCACTCGATCACCGCCTCGTCGCCGGTCGGCGATCCCGTGCTCGAGCCACCACTGGCCGTCGAGGTTGTCGATCGCCCAGCGCGCGTTCTCGGCGATCTCCCGCGCCGTGCGGTGCGGCCCGAGCCGGGTGTAGTAGTGCGACGGCGTCGTCGGTGAAGTGCGAGGCGATCAGCTCGACGTCGCCGCCGTTGAGCGCCTCGTAGTAGGTGCGGATGTGCTCGAGGGTGTCGATCCGGGTACCTCCCATACGTCGTTATCGTGAGAGCGGGCGTGGGCCCGCGACAAGAATGGAGGACAAAGCATGAAGTACATGCTCACGTTGATCGGACCCGAGGGCGGCTGGGAGGACGCGAGCCCGGAGCAGATGAAGGCCGAGATGGCTCGCTGGTCGGCCTACGGCCAGGAGCTCGTCGGCGCGGGCGCGTTCCTAGCCGGTGAGGGATTGCAGGAGAGCGCCACCGCGACGACCGTGCGGATCGCCGACGATGGCGAGCGGCTGGTCACGGACGGGCCGTTCGCGGAGACCAAGGAGCAGATCGGCGGCTTCTACCTGATCGAGTGCAAGGATCTGGACGAGGCGCTCGATTGGGCGAAGAAGGTGCCGGTCTCGGCCGGTGGCGTCGAGGTCCGGCCGGTCATGGACTACGCCGCGATGGGCTACGAGGATGCGTCCGCAGAGGTAGCGGAGGCGTCCTCGTAGAGGCGGCCGCGGGGGTCGTCGACCGCACCTTCCGGCACGAGTCCGGACGGGCGGTCGCGACCCTGATCCGGGTGCTCGGCGACTTCGATGCCGCCGAGGAGGCGGTCCAGGAGGCGTTCGTGGTCGCGCTCGAGCGCTGGCCGATCGACGGGCTGCCGGCGAACCCGGGCGCTTGGATCACCCGGGTCGCGCGCAACAAGGCGATCGACGCGGCTGCGGCGCGAGCGCGTGCTGGTCGAGAAGCGGCCCCAACTGGAGCGCCTGGAGGAATTGCGCGTGGAGGAGGAGCGAGACGCTGAGAACCCGGCCGCACCCGGCCGCGACCCGGAGCCGACGGAGGTCATCGATGACCGGTTGCGGCTGATCTTCACCTGTTGCCACCCGGCGCTCGCCCGCGAGGCGCAGGTGGCGCTGACGCTGCGCACGCTCGGCGGCTTGACGACCGCCGAGATCGCCCGCGCCTTCCTCGTCTCGGAGCCGGCGATGGCCCAGCGTCTGGTGCGCGCGAAGCGCAAGATCCGCGCCGCCCGGATCCCCTACGAGGTGCCGCCGCTGGAGCGGATGGCCGAGCGGCTGGCGAGCGTGCTGGCGACGCTGTACCTGATCTTCAACGAGGGCTACCTGGCCGCCTCCTCGGACTCACTGATCCGCAGCGAGCTCTGCGGCGAGGCGATCCGGCTGACCGCGGTGCTCTCGACCCTGACCCGCGACGAGCCCGAGGTTGACGGCCTGCTCGCCCTGATGCTGCTCAACGACTCCCGCCGCGAGGCCCGGGTTGGAGCCGGCGGGGAACTCGTGCTGCTCTCCGACCAGGATCGCTCGCGCTGGGACTGGTCCGAGATCGAGGTCGGCCTCGAACACGCAGCGCGCGCCGGCGAAGCGGGCCCCTACGCGCTGCAGGCGGCGATCGCCGCCGAGCACGCCCGCGCGCCGACGATGGCCGACACCGATTGGAAGCGCATCCGCCGTCTCTACGACAGGCTCGCCCAGCGTCAGCGCTCGCCGGTGATCGAGCTCAACCGCGCCGTAGCGATCGCCATGGCGGAGGGCCCGGAGCGCGGGCTCGAGCAGATCGACTCGATCGAGGGCCTGGACCGCTACCACCTGTACTGGTCCGCGCGAGCCGACATGCTGCGGCGTCTCGACCGCCGTGGCGACGCGCGGGCCGCCTATGGGCGCGCCCTGGCGCTGGCCGAGAACCCGGTCGAGCGGTCGTTCCTCGAGCGGCGCCGAGCCGAGCTCGATCAGAGCCCGTAGGAGCGACCGATCACATCGAGCATGATCTCGTCGGTTCCCGCGCCGATCCGGTTCACGCGCTGGTCGCGGTAGGCGCGCTCGATCTCGTACTCCTTCATGTAGCCGTAGCCACCGTGGATCTGGACGCACTCGTCGGCGACCTCATGGCAGACGCGGGTGGCGAACAGCTTCGCCATCGTGATCTCGCGCACCGGGTACTCACCGTTGGCGAACCGCCAGGCCGTTGCGTGGGCCATCTGCTTGGCCGCCTCGATCTTGGTCGCCATGTCGGCGAACTTGTGGCGGTTGACCTGGAACTTGCCGATCGGGCGGCCGAATGCCTGGCGCTCGTTCGCGTACTCGAGCGTCTTCTCGAACATCCGCTCGCAGGAGGCGTAACAGCCCGCGGCGGCGACCAGGCGCTCGCCCTGGAGCTCCCAGGAGATGTGGTAGAAGCCCTTGCCGATCTCGCCCAGGACCGCGTCGGCGGGGACGCGCATGTCCTCGAAGGCGAGCTCACCGGTGTCGGAGGCGTGCATGCCCATCTTCTCGAGCGTGCGCGAGATCGAGAAGCCGGGCACCGTGTTGCCGTCCTCGTCGCGCAGGTCGACCACGAAGAGGGTGATCCCGTCGTGGCGCGCGTCGGGGTCGGTCTTGGTGACCAGGACGCAGAAGTCGGCGCGCGCACCGTTGGTGATGAACGTCTTCGCCCCGTTGATCACGTACTCGTCGCCGTCGCGGATCGCACTGGTGCGGATCCCGGCGACGTCCGACCCCGCTCCGGGCTCGGTGATCCCGAGGCACCCGATCCGCTCGCCCTTGATCCCCGGAACCAGATAGCGCTGCTTTTGCTCCTCGGTGCCGAGCAGGTGGACGGGGGGGAGGACCATGTCGGTCTGGACGGCGAAGCCCATGTTGGTCCCGCCCGAGCCCGAGTAGCTCATCGCCTCGGCGCGGACGAGCGAGTAGAAGTAGTCGCCGCCCTGCCCGCCGTACTCCTCGGGAAAGCAGAGCCCGAGGTAGCCGAGCTCGCCGGCGCGCCGCATCGCCTCGTCGGGCCACAGCGTCTCCTCCCACTCGTTGCGGTGCGGATGGAGCTCCTTCTTGACCCAGGCGCTCATCGATTCGCGCAGGTCGAGGTGCTCGTCGGTGAAGATGAAGTGCTTGCGCGCCGCCCCGTGCTCGGGCTTGATCACGCTTGACGTCGCTGTGGCCACAGGGAACTCCTCGGACTCGCGGTAGCTAGGCGGTAAGTAGAAAGTGTATAGTACTACTTCTTACTAATGGGCGAGTTCGAGAAGATCCGCTACGAGGTCGCCGCCGAGACGGGCGTCGCCACGATCACCCTCGACGACCCCGAGACCCGCAACGCGCTCTCCGATCAGCTGCTGGCCGAGCTGCTGGCGGCGCTGCGCGCGGCCAAGGCCGACGACGCGGTCAGGGTCGTCGTGCTGACCTCCTCGCACGAGAAGGTCTTCTCGGCCGGCGGCAACCTGGGCGGCTTCGCCGCCGACGTGCCCACCGCGCACAAGTTCCTCGGCACCGACGCCTTCCCGGAGGTCTTCGTCGAGCTCGGCGAGCTCGGCAAGCCCTCGATCGTCGCGGCCAACGGCCACGTGCTCGCGGGCGCCCTGGGCATCGCCCTGTCCTGCGACCTGATCGTCGCCACGGAGGGCGCCGGCTTCGGCACCCCCGAGATCAACGTCGGGCTGTTCCCGTTCATGATCATGGCGCTGATCTATCGCAACGTCCGCCGCAAGAAGACCACCGAGATGCTGCTCCTGGGCGAGCGGCTGACCGCCGCCGAGGCGCTCGACGCGGGGATCGTCAACCGGGTGGTCGCGCCGGAGGAGTTCGACGCCGCGGTGCAGGAGTGGGCGCTCAAGCTGGCCTCGAAGTCGCCCCTGGTGATGCGGCTCGGCAAGGACGCGATGTGGCGCCAGATGGACATGCCGCTGGCGAACGCGCTCGACTACCTGCGCTCCCAGCTGACGATCGAGCTCTCGACCGAGGACGCGATCGAGGGGGTCACGGCGTTCTTCGAGAAGCGCGAGCCGGAATGGAAGGGCCGCTGATGGAAGAGCCCACCCTCCGCGATCTCACCGACGACCTCCACGCTCGTCGCGAGAAGGCGAAGCTCGGCGGCGGCGAGGAGAAGATCGCCAAGCAGCACGAGGGCGGCAAGCTGACCGCGCGCGAGCGGATCGACCTGCTGGTCGACGCGGGGAGCTTCGTCGAGCTCGGGATCCACGCCGGCCCCCACTTCTCGCAGCGCTCGATGGAGGGCAGGGAGGCGCCGGCCGACGGCGTGATCACCGGCTGGGGCGACGTCGAGGGCCGCCCCTGCGCGATCGCCGCCTACGACTTCACGGTGATGGCCGGCTCGATGGGGATGACCGGCGAGCTCAAGGTCACGCGGCTGCGCGAGCTGGCGCTGCAGAAGCGGATCCCGCTGATCTGGCTGCTCGACTCGGCCGGAGCCCGGATCCAGGAGGCGGCGGGCTCGCTGTTCGCGGGCTCGGGCCACCTGTTCCGCGAGGAGGTGATGATGTCGGGCGTGGTGCCGCTCGTCGCCGCGATGATGGGGCCCTGCGCGGCCGGCACCGCCTACATCCCCGGCCTCTCGGACTTCGTGCCGATGGTCGTCGGCCAGGGCGCGATGGCGCTCGCCGGCCCGCACCTGACCAAGGCGGTCACCGGCGAGGAGATCTCGATGGAGGACCTCGGCGGGGCCAAGGTCCACTGCCGCAAGTCGGGGGTCGGCGACCTCGAGGTCGCCGACGACGCCGAGTGCATCGAGGCGGTCAAGGGCTACCTCTCCTTCTTCCCCTCCAACTGCGAGCAGAAGCCGCCCGCTGCGGCCGACCGACGACCCCGACGACCGGATGTCGGAGAAGCTGCTCGAGATCGTCCCCGAGTCGAACCGCCAGCCCTACGACATGTACGAGGTGATCCGGGAGATCGTCGACGACGGCGAGATCCTCGACATCAAGCCGAGGTTCGCGAAGACGATCATCACCTGCCTCGCCCGCTTCGGCGGCCAGCCGGTCGGGATCGTCGCCAACCAGCCGAAGCAGCTCGGCGGCATCCTCGAGAACGACTCCGCCGACAAGGCCGCGCGCTTCGTCAACCTCTGCGACGCCTTCGAGATCCCGCTCGTCTTCCTCCAGGACGTGCCCGGCTTCATGGTCGGCTCGAAGGTCGAGCACGCCGGGATCATCCGCCACGGGGCGAAGATGCTCTACGCGATCTCGCGGGCGACGGTGCCGAAGATCACCGTGGTCGTCCGCAAGGCCTACGGCGCCGGCTACTACGTGATGAACGGCAAGGCCTACGAGCCCGACCTGATCGTCGCCTGGCCGACCGCCGAGATCTCGGTCATGGGCGCCGAGGGCGCGGTCAACATCATCGGCCGCTCGGCGATCGAGGCCTCCGACGACCCGGAGGAGACCCGCGAGGAGATGCTCGAGAACGTGCGCCGGATCATCGACCCCTACATCGCCGCCCGCAACGCGATGATCGACGACGTCATCGACCCGCGCGAGACCCGCCCGACGATCATCCGCGGCCTGCGGATGGCGCGAACAAGAGGGTCGAGCGCCCGTGGCGCAAGCACGGGGTGATGCCGGTATGAGCCAACAAGTACCCCGCGGCTGCTCCGCTTCGCGTTCGCTGCCGCGGGGGTTGGAGGCGAGATGAGCCGCTTCGAGGACCCCGTGGTCATCTCCTGCTCGATCACCGGCGCGATCGCCAATCGCGACCAGTGCCCGGCGATCCCCTACACGCCCGCAGGAGTACGCGGCCGAGGCGCGGCGGATCGTCGACGAGGGCGCCTCGCAGATCCACATCCACGCCCGCACGCCGGAGGGCACGCCGAGCTACGAGATCGAGGACTTCCGCGCGATCACCGAGGCGATCCTGGCCGAGGTCGACGACGTGATCGTCAACTACTCGACCGGCGCGATCGGGGTGCCGATCGACAAGCGGATCGCGTACCTGCGCGAGCTGCGCCCGGACGTCGCGGCGCTGAACATGAGCTCGATGAACTACGCCAAGTACTCGCGGCGGCGCAAGGACTTCGTCTTCAAGGCGGTGTTCGAGAACTCCTTCGACACGATCATCGAGTTCCTGACCGCGATGCGCGAGCTGCGGGATCAAGCCCGAGCACGAGTGCTTCGACGCCGGCCACGTCGCCAACCTCGACCCGCTGCTCGACATGGGCCTGCTCGCCGAGCCGCTGCAGGTCTCGCTGGTGATCGGCGTCAACGGCGGCATCCGGCCGAACGCCCGCAACGTCGCCTTCATGTCCGAGCAGATCCCGGGCGGCGCCGAGGGCCCGAACAACTGGCAGGTGATCGGGATCTCGCGCGACCAGTGGAAGCTGATCGGCGCGTCGCTGGTGCTCGGCGGCAACGTCCGCGCCGGGCTCGAGGACAACCTCTACCTGCCCAACGGCGAGATGGCGCGCTCGAACGGCGACCTGATCGCCAAGGCGCGGCAGATGGCCGAGGACGTCGGCCGGCGCGCGGCGACGGTGGCCGAGGCCCGGGAGCTGCTCGACATCCCCGGCGGGCGGGCTCGCGCGGGGGCGACGGGTCACGTGAGCGAGCTGCCGCTTAGCGACGTCCGGGTCCTCGACCTCACCCGCCTGCTGCCCGGCGGCTTCTGCTCGCTGCTGCTCGCCGACTTCGGCGCCGACGTGGTCAAGGTCGAGGACACCGGGATGGGCGACTACGTGCGCTGGGCGCCGCCCTACTACGGCGACGACGAGCATCAGACGCTCGGCACCCGCTCGGCGCTCTACCTGGCGCTCAACCGCGGCAAGCGCTCGATCCGGCATCGACCTGAAGTCCGACGCCGGCCGCGAGGCCTTCCTGCGGCTGGCGCGCGACTACGACGTCGTGCTCGAGAGCTTCCGCCCGGGCGTGCTCGACCGGCTCGGGTGCGGCTACGAGGCGCTGCGCGAGGTCAACCCGCGGATCGTCTACTGCGCGATCACCGGCTACGGCCAGACCGGCCCGAACACCGCGCGCGCCGGCCACGACATGAACTACCTCGGCCTCAACGGGCTGCTCGGGCTGACCGGCGACCGCCGACGGCCCGCCGATCCAGGCGGCCGGCCAGATCGCCGACCTCGGCGGCGGCGCGCTGATGGCCGCCTTCGGGGTGCTGGCCGCGCTTCGCGAGCGCGAGCGCTCGGGCGAGGGCCAGCTCGTCGACGTCTCGATGACCGACGGGTCGCTCTCCTGGCTGGCGATGGTCGCCGCGCAGCTACCTGTGCGACGGCGGGTCCCGCGCCGCGGCGAGCGGGCATGCTCAGCGGCGGCGTCGCCTGCTACTACCCGTACGAGGCGCCGACGGCTGGGTCACGCTGCGGCGCGCTGGAGCCGAAGTTCTGGCAGGCGTTCTGCGACGGGGTCGGGCGCCCGGACCTGGTCGAGCACCAGTTCGCGCCGCCGGGCTCCGAGGCCTGGCGGCAGGTGGCGGAGGTCTTCCGCGGCGCGCACGCGCGAGCCGAGTGGCGGGCGTTCAACGACGAGCACGACGCTGATCGAGCCGGTCCTCGACCTCGACGAGGCGCTCGACTCGGAGCTCGTCCGGGAGCGCGAGATGGTGGTCGAGGTCGAGCAGCCCGAGCTCGGCCCGGTGCGCCTGCTCGGGCGCGCCGGTGAAGCTCTCGCGCACGCCCGGCCGATCCGACGCGGCCGGCGCCGGCGCTCGGCGAGCACACCGAGCGAGGTGCTGCGCGAGGCGGGCTTCTCGCCGAGACGAGATCGCCGCGCTGCTCGAGTCGGGCGCCGCGGCGGCCTCGACGCCGCCCCGAGCAGGAGCCGTTCCGAGCATGAGCCCGTCGCCTCCGTCGACTCGAGCGCGCCGGACGCGAGGACGAGGCGACGGCAGGAGCTGCTCAAGATCTCCGAGCTCGCGGAGCGCTCCGGGGTGCCGGTGGCGACGATCCGCCACTACCTGCGCGAGGGGCTGCTGCCGGAGCCGGTGAAGACGTCCCGCAACATGGCCTACTACCCGCCCGAGTTCGTCGAGCGGATCCGGCTGATCAAGCAGCTCCAGGAGGAGCGCTTCATGCCGCTGCGGGTGATCCGCGAGCTGCTCGAGCGCGAGGACGCCGAGCCCGAGCGGCTGCGGGCGATGATCGAGCTCGAGGACCGGATCCTCGAGCGGGCGCTGGCGGGCGAGCGCGAGCGGGTCCCGGCCGACGGAGGTCGCGCGCGCGCTACGACGTGCCCGCGCGAGGTGCTCGACCGCCTGGCCGAGCTCGGCGTGCTGACCCCCGACGCAGCGCGGGTACTCGCCCTCCGACGTGCGGATCATCGAGGCGATCAGCCGCTTCCGCGCCGGCGGCTACGACGAGCGCCTCGGCTTCACCGTCTACGACACGCTGCGCTACAAGCGCGCGCTGGAGCCGCTGGTCGCCGAGGAGGTGGAGGTGCTCACCGAGCGGCTCGCCGGCGACCTCGACCCGGACCGCGCGATCGAGATCATCGAGGCGGGGGTCGGGCCGCTCAACGACCTGATCGCGGCCCTGCACACGAAGCTGCTGGTCGCCGAGCTCGAGGCGCCAGCGCGAGCGGCGCTGAGCTGACCGGCGCTCGCGGCGCGCAGTCGCGGCCAGCCCTCGCGCGCCGGCGACTCGATCGGCTCGTAGCCGAGCTCGCGGCGCGCCTTGCGGCGATCCTCGATGCGTGCCACGTCCTGCGCGGAGAGCCAGACGGCGCAACCGCGGTCAGCGGCGGCTCGCCGCCGAGCCGCAGCAGCGCGCCGAGGCGCCCTCCGAGCTCGGCCGCGACCGCCGACGGCGAGCCAGGCCGGCGACCGAGCGGGTCGGCGGCTCGTACCCGCCTGCGTCGCAGAAGCTCGGACGATGAACTCGCGGCAAGACGACCGCGCTCGCCGTCGGTGACGAAGTACGCCTCGCGCGCCGATCGCCCCGCTCGCCGGCGAGCAGCAGGCCCTCGACGACGTTGTCGACGTGGGTCGTCGTCGGTCACGGTGCCGCCCGCCGCCGATCCAGGCGAACGGCCGGCCTCGACCGCGGCGACGATCTCCGGCAGCAGCGTCGTGTCGCCGGCGCCCCAGACCAGCCGGGGCCGCAGCGACCGCGGTCTCGAATCCGGGCGCCGAGCGCGCGGCGGACGGCCTGCTCGGCCTGCGCTTCGTCGAGCGAGTACAGGGCCTTCGAATCGGGCCGCAGACGGTGCCGGTCTCGTCGACCGAGCGCAGGCGGCTCGCCGGCGAGCAGCGCGGCCTCGGTGCCGCAGTGGACGAGCGCGCCGACGCCGGCGCTGCGGCACGCCCGCAGCGCGTTCTCGGTCGCCGGTCGCGTTGCCGCGCACGAACTCGCTCCGGGTGCCCCGCTGGCCGAGATCGGGCGGCGAGGTGGAAGGCCGTCTCGCAGCCCTCGGCCGCGATGCCATCGAGTCGGGGTCGTCGAGATCGCCGCCGGCGCGCCCGCGCGCCGAGCGCCTCGACCGCCTCGGCCGAGAGTCGGCAGCGCGCCAGGGCGCTCGGCCCGGCACACCCTCGCGCGACCGAGCGCTCGACCAGGGCGCCGCCGATGAATCCGGAGCCGCCGGTGACGAACGGCGCTGGCCGGAGCCGCGGTCACCGGCGCAGCCTAGCATCCAGCGGTCTGCGACCGACTACGATTCGCCGCCCGGTGGAGGATGCGCCCAGCGGATCCGACGCGCGCAGGCCGACCGCGTTCATGGCCGCCGGGCTCGCTGGTGGCCGCGCTGTCGCGGCTCCGCTCGCCGGCGCAGCGGCGCGCCCGTACCTCTCGCTCGAGCGAGCTCAACCCGTGGCTGGTCGTCTTCGCGATCGGCCTGTTCACGGCGCTGTTCGCGACCCCGTTCGCGCTCGACGCCGCGACGTCGCGCGGCCGGTCCTCGAGGCCGACGCTCGATGGGAGCGGGCGATGCTGCTGTGCGGGCGCCGGGTCGCGGCGTCGCCGCTCGGGGTCGGGTCTGCTGCTGCGGCCGAGCCGCTCGCGGCTTCGCGCTCGGCTCGCTGGTCGGGGTCGAGTCGGGCCGTGATCGTGCGTCGAGGCGGCGCTCGCTGCTCGGGCACGTTCGGCTCGGTCTGGCTGCTCGCGGCGCTGCGGCTCCGCCGCGAGCGGCCGCGCCTATACTCCTAGATTGACTGGTCAGTCAACCGGCGGGGCCCGTGGCAGAGGAGCCAGATGCGCGCCGCCGCCGTACAGCTCAACTCGACGGACGACAAGGACCGCAACCTCGAGGTCGCCGAGCGGCTCGTGCGCGACGCCGCGCGCCGACGGCGCCGAGCTGGTCGCGCTGCCGGAGAAGTGGAACCTGCTCGGCGATCGGCGAGGAGCTGCTCGCCGGCGCCGAGCCGCTCGACGGGCCGACGATCGCGGCCGCGCGCGGCTGGGCGCGCGAGCTCGGGCATCCACCTGCGTCGCCGGCAGCATCGCCGAGCGCGTCGAGGGCGACGAGCAGCTCGTTCAACACCTCGGTGCTGATCGACCCGGACGGCGAGATCGGTCGCCGTCTACCGCAAGATCCACATGTTCGACGTCGACGTCGGCGGCGTCACCTACCGCGAGTCCGAGCAGCGAGCAGCGCCGGGCGACGAGATCGTCGTCGGCCGACGGCCGGCGGGCGTCGAGCTCGGGCTGACCGTCTGCTACGACCTTCGCTTCCCGGAGCTCTACCGGATCCTCGCCGTGCGCGGCGCGCGCGTGATCACCGTCCCGTCCGCGTTCACGCTCGCCACCGGCCGCGACCACTGGGAGGTGCTGCTGCGCGCCCGCGCGATCGAGAACCAGGCGTTCGTCGATCGCCGCCGAACCAGATCGGCGAGGCGCCGCCGCACTACGACTCCTACGGGCGCTCGATGATCGTCGACCCCTGGGGGATCGTGCTCGGCTCAGGCGCCCGACGAGCGAGTGCTTCGTCGCCGCCGACCTCGACCTCGAGCGCCAGGATCGGATCCGCGCGTCGCTGCCCTCGCTGGCCAACCGCCGGCCCGAGGCCTACCGCTGGCCCGAGGAGGCGCCGGTCTGATGCCGAGCGCCAAGGCCCCGCCGGTCGACCGGCGGCGCCAGATCCTCGACGCGGCGATCCGCGTCTTCGCGCGCCAGGGCTTCCACGCCTGCCGCGTCTCCGACATCGCCGACGAGGCCGGCGTCGCCTACGGGCTCGTCTACCACTACTTCGACTCCAAGGACCAGGTCCTGAACGAGCTCTTCACCGAGCGCTGGTCGCTGCTGCTGGCGGCGATCGAGGAGGTCGACGCTCAGCGCGATCCCGGCGCGCGAGAAGCTCGACGCGGTCGCCGGCTTCATCATCGACTCCTACCGCCACGACCCCGAGCTGATGAAGGTGATCATCGTCGAGGTCACCCGGGCCGCGAACTCGTTCGGGCGCACCCACCTGCCCGAGATCAGCCGCGCCTACGAGGTGATCGCCAAGATCGTCGCCGACGCCCAGGAGGCGGGCGACGTTCCGCGACGACGTCGACCCCGACGTTCGCCTCGATGTGGTTCTACGGCGCGATCGAGCAGCTGCTGTCCGGCTGGGTGTTCGAGCTGATCCCCGGCGGCGAGGCCGACTTCGACCGGGCCCGCGAGATGGTCGTCGAGACGATCTGCGGCGGGCTCGAGCAGGGGGCCGCCAACGGCCGCTCGTAGTGGTTTACTCCGCGGTCGCCGGAGCGATAAGCGGCGCAGGCCAGCGACGTGGAGAACGACGATCGTCAGACGGCTGATCTGGGCCGGCCTGCTGGCCGGGACCGGCGCGCTCGCGAGCGTCGTCGCCGCGCCGGATCTCGGCGGCGATCTGGGTCCGGATCTTCAACGAGGAACCGCCCGAGTGAGCGTGATCCGCCGTCACCGGCCGCCCGGACCGGCGACGATCGCTCCGTCGGCGAGATGGTCTTCGACGTCTCCGAGCGCGTCTCGACCCTCGTCCGCGAGGAGATCGAGCTCGCCAAGGCGGAGGTCACGGAGAAGGTCACAAGCTCCTGGTCCGCGGCTCGCGCGGTCGGAATCGCGGCCGGAGTGTTCGCCCTCATCGGCCTGGCGATGCTCATGCACGCGTATCGCCTGGCTGCTCAACGACCTCTTCTTCGGCGACAACATCTGGATCGGCTTCCTGATCGAGGCCGTGTTCTGGTTCGTCGTCGCCGCGATCGCCGGCCTGATCGCCTACCGCTCGGTCCAGGCGGGCGCCCCGCCGACGCCCGACCTCGCGATCGAGGAGGCGCGGCGGATCAAGCAGACGCTCGACCGGCGGCAACCGACCCCGGCCGCGGCACCGGGCGAGCCCGCCGCCGGGGCCGAGCAGTGAGCGGCGAGACGTGCGTCCACCGGAGCGGCGCCGGCGAGCCGGTCGCCCGCGCCACCGCCGGGGCGCCCGGCCGCAGCTCGGCGCAGATCCGCCGCGACATCGAGCTGCCAGCGCGAGGAGCTCTGGCCACTCGGTCGAGGCGCTTCGCGGTCGCGTCACCGAGCTCACCGACTGGCGGCGCCAGGTGCGCGAGCACCGTCGCGAGCTGATCATCGGCGCCGCCGTCGTCGGCTTCGCGGTCGGCGGCCTGATGGCGCTGCCGGCGCCGCTAGCCGAGCCGACTCGCTCGGCAGGCCGCCGAGCGCCGAGCAGCCCGGGCCCGACGTGGGCGCCGATCACCGGACCGATCTCGGAGACGAACAGCGGCTCGGTGCCCGAAGATCTGGCGGCACTCGTCGACCAGGCGCCGCGCGCGTCTCGGGGTCCTGGATGTGCTGGACGACCCAGGCGTCGGCCCCGTCCTCCTTGCGCTCGCGCGCGAACTCGACCATCCGCTCGAAGGCGCGGCGCCGCGTGCGGACCCGCTCGATCGGGGTGATCTCCTCCTCGAGGGTGAGGATCGGCTTGATCTGCAGGGCCGAGCCGAGCAAGGCCTGAGCCGCCCCGATCCGCCCGCCCTTGCGCAGGTACTCGAGCGTGTCGATCGCGAACCACAGCTGCAGCGACGTCGCGAGCGCGCTCGGCGGCCTGCGAGCGCCTCGGCGCCGTCGCCCCCCTGCCGCGGCCCGCGCGGCGGCGAGCGTCGAGCATTCCCTGGCCGCCGCAGCCGTGCGGCTGTCGAGGACGTGGATCCGCTCGCCGCCCTTGCCGCTCGTCGATCAGTCGCTGCCGCGCCTGGCGCGCCGACTCGCAGGTGCCCGAGATCCCGGCGGAGATGTGGACCGAGACGACGTCGCGGCCCTCGGCGAGCAGCGGCTCGTAGACCGCGAGGAAGTCGCCGACGCGAGGGCTGCGAGGTGGTCGCCCCGTCCTCGCTTCGCCGCAGCCGCTCGTAGAAGTCGCCGTACTCGGCGCCGGCGATCTCGCTCTCGCGCCGCTGCTCGCCGTCGAGGGTGACGTAGAGGCTGACCCGGTGGATGCCGTGCTCGGCGATCAGCTCGTCGGGCAGGTAGGCGGTGGTGTCGGTGACGACGGCGGTGCTCCGGCCGCGGTTCTATCACGATCGGGCGCCGGTCTACGCGATCGCCGGACTCTACCATCGCCGGCATGGGGAAGACCCTGGTCACCGGGGGGCAGCGGCTTCATCGGCTCTCACCTCGTGCGCGCGCTCGCGGCGCGCGGCGACGAGCTGCGGCTGCTGCCCGGCGCAGATCCGAGCGCCGACCATCTCGCGGAGCTCGAGTTCGAGCGCGTCGACCGGCGACGTCGACCGATCGGCGCGCGGTACGCCGGGCGATGGAGGGCGTCGACCGGGTCTTCCACGTCGCGGGCCGCACGTCGCTGCGCAGCGCGCTGACCGCGAGGCCGTGTTCGAGACGAACGTGCGCGGCGCGCGGATCGTGCTTCGAGGAGGCGCTTCGAGGCCGAGGTCGACCGCGTCGTCCACACCTCGTCCGTCGGCGGCGATCGGCGTCGCGCAAGCCGCGCGGGCACCGCCGACGAGACGCACGCCGTTCGAGACCGGGCCACCTCGGCATCGCCTACGTCAACTCCAAGCACGAGGCGGAGGTCGAGGCGCTCCGCCTCGCCGCGCGGGGCCTGCCGGTGGTGTTCGTCAATCCGACCTTCGTGCTTCGGGCCCGATGACCCCACCGGCACCTCGATGGGGCTGGTCCGCCGCTTCCTGCTGCGGCGGATCCCCGTCTACGTCGACGGCGGCCTCAACATCGTCGACGTCCGCGACGTCGCCGCCGGGCATCTGCTCGCCGACGAGAAGGGGGAGGTCGGGGAGCGCTACATCCTCGGCGGGCGCAACTTCACCCTCGACCGCCTGTTCGCCGACCTGTCCCGGATCTCGGGCGTCGAGCCCCCGGAGGTGAAGGCTGCCGCGCGTCGATCGCGGTTGCGCGGCGCCGAGGCGGCCGCGCGCGCCCACCTGCCGCTCGGGCTCGTCGCCGACGAGGTCCGCTCGGCGTCGCTGTGGTGGACCTACCGCAACACGAAGGCGAAGCAAGGAGCTCGGCTTCAAGCCGCGGCCCGCACGAGGAGACGCTCGAGGAGGCGGTCGCCTGGCAGCGCGAGCAGCTCGGGTCGGACGCGCTCGGCGGCGCCCGACGGCCCGCAGCGCGACTGCGTTCTGCGGGCGGCGCGCGGACCGGCTGAGCTGCGGCGCCGGCGCGAAGTGGGCCGGACGATGCAAGCGCGGCGCTCGTCTCTACCGCTGCCCGACGCCGCACCAACGTCCTCTGTCCCTGCGGCGCGGTCGCGCGGCGGCTGCGCAGGCTCGGGCTCGAACACGGGACCGAGCGGGTGCCCTACCGGCGCTCCGACCGCCCCGAGATCGAGGAGCTGACCCGCCAGCGGCGCGTTCCCGGTCCTCGTCGACGGCGACGAGGTGGTCCACGACTCGAAGCGGATCCTCCAGTACCTGGATTGGAGGTACGCGAAGGCGAAACCCGAGCCGGACGATTAGCGGGCGCCGTGCTTTACAATCTGAAGCGATGGACACGCCAGACGCAGCAGTGACGATCACCGACACGGCCGCGGAGAAGATCAAGGACCTGGTCGCCGCCAACGAGACCGAGCAGGCGCTTCGCGTCGCCGTCCGCGGCGGCGGCTGCTCGGGCTTTCAGTACGCGCTCGCGCTCGACCAGGCGAAGGACGACGACCACGTCTTCGAGCACAACGGCGTCTCGGTCGTCGTCGACAAGGTGAGCATGCAGTTCGTCTTCGGCTCCGAGGTCGACTTCGTCGACGGGCTCCAGGGCGCCGGGTTCACCGTCAACAACCCGAACGTCGTCGCCGCCTGCGGCTGCGGCTCGTCGTTCCAGGTCAAGGAAGACGCGGCCGAGCAGGCCGCTTCCGTCTAAGCCCCTGCCGGTCCTCACCGCCTCCGGCCTGACGAAGGAGATCGGCGCCCGGACGCTGCTCCGGCGACGTCTCGTTCAAGCTCGAGCGAGGCGACCGGATGACGCTCTCGGGCCGCAACGGCAGCGGCAAGACGACCCTGCTGCGGATGCTCGCCGGCGAGGCGGGTCTCGACGCCGGCACCGATGGCCCGGGGCAGGGGCGTGCGCGTCGCCCTCCACGACCAGCGCCCGCCGCGGGCCGAGGCGACCCTGCGCGAGTACGTCGGCGCGGGGCTCGCGTGGATCCTCGAGATCGAGGCGCGACCTCGGCGCGGCTCGAGGGCCGGATGGCGGAGGGCCGCGCCGAACGAGGCGACGCTCGACGTCCTACGCCGACGCGCAGGCGCGACTCGAGCACGCCGGCGGCTACCGGTGGCGCGACGGGGTGAGCGCGCGCTCTTCGCGGGCTCGGCTTCGACGAGCCGGACCTCGACCGTCCGCTGTCGAGCTTCTCGGGCGGCGAGCTGACCCGCGCGTCGCTGGCCCGGGCGCTGGCGTCGAGGCCGGACCTGCTGCTGCTCGACGAGCCGACCAACCACCTCGACATCGCGTCGCTCGAGTGGCTCGAGCGCTACCTGGGCGAGGTCGACGCCGCGGTCGTCCTCGTCGCCCACGATCGCTGGTTCCTGGAGTCGGTCGGGACCTCGGTGCTCGAGCTCGAGGCCGGTCGAGCGCGCTTCTTCGCCGGCCCCTGGCACGCGTGGCGGGCTCGAGACGCGCCGCACGCGAGCTCGCCGACCGGCCGCGACGTCGAGCGCCGCGAGGCCGAGATCGCGCGGATGGAGCGCTTCGTCGAGCGGTTTCGCTACAAGGCGACCAAGGCGCGCCAGGCCCAGTCGAAGCTGAAGGGCATCGAGCGCCTGCGCAGCGGCATGCCCGAGATCGAGCCGACCGACGCGCGGACGATCGCGTTTCGTTCGGCGAGACCGAGCGCACCGGCCGGGTGGTGCTGGAGCTCGAGCGACGCCCGGCTCGAGGTTCCGGGCGGCGCCTTGCTCGGATGCAGGCGAGCTGTGGCTGGAGCGCGGCGAGCACGTGCTGCCTGGTCGGCGCCAACGGCTCCGGCAAGTCGACGCTGGTGCGGGCGCTGGTCGGCGAGCGCGAGCTCGAGGCGGGAAAGCTGCGCCGCGGCCACAACGTCAAGCTCGGCTACCTCGCGCCAGCACACCGAGGTCCGCGGCCGCGGACGACGTCACGGTGCTCTCTCATGCTCAGCAGGCGACGGGCCTCTCCGAGGCGCGAGATCCGCGGGCTGCTGGGCCGCTTCCTGTTCTCGGCGACGACGTCGAGAAGCGGCTCGCCGACATCTCCGGGGGCGAGGCGCAGCGGCTGGCGCTCGTCGTCCTGGCCAGCTCCGAGCCAACCTGCTGGTCCTCGACGAGCCCACCAACCACCTCGACGTCGAGAGCCGTGAGGCGCTCGAGGACGCGCTGCGAGCTTCGACGGGACGCTGCTCCTGATCTCCCACGATCGGGCGCTGCTCGAGGCCGTCGGCCGCGGACGCTCGTGATCGAGGACGCGCCGTCTTCGCAGCCACCCCGGGGGCTGGGTCGAGTACAGGGCCGCGGAGGAGGTGCGGAGGCGGGCTGCCCAGCGACGCGGCCGAATCGGCCCTCGGGCCCCGGCGCGGCGTCTCAGGGCCCGAGCAAGAACCGACGCGCGCAGCTCGAGCGGCTCGAGCGTGAGGCGGAGGCCGGCCGAGGCCGAGCGCTGAAGCGCCCTCGAGGACGAGCTCGGCGACGCCTCGAGGTGGGCTGACCCGAAGCGCCGGCGGCGTCGACGCGGCGCCACGGGAGGCCGGAACGCAGGCGTGACGAGGCGTACGCGGCGCTGGGAGGAGGCGGCCGAAGGGGGCCGCTAGCCGAGGCGTTGCATCGGCGGGCTCTGCTGGGGCCCGCCGGGAAGGATCGCGCTGCGGCTCGGGCGCCTCGGCGCCGGCGGGCTGCTCGACGCCCGAGCAGGCCGGCGAGCTCGCCCGAGTTCGAGCATCTCCTCGACGATGTCGGCGCCGCCGACGCAGCTCGCCGTTGACGTAGAGCTGCGGGAAGGTCTGCCAGTCGGAGAGCTCGCAGGTCACCTCGCGCAGCGGCTGCAGGGCCGGGAGCACGTCGATCGCCCCGTAGTCGACGCCGATCTGCGTCGAGCACGCCGACCACCCTCATCGAGAAGCCGCAGCGCGGCATCTCCGGAGTGCCCTTCATGAACAGGAGCACCGGGTTGTCGGCGATCGCCTGCTCGACCTGGTGCTTGAGCTCCGGGTCGGCCATCCGCAAAGACGATAGCGAAGGGTCATGCGGGCAACGAGGTGCTGATCGACAGAGCATGGATCTGAGCCGTCGTCGAAGCGCTCCTTGACGGCCGCTCTCGACGAGCCGGTGCTGGTCGATCCGCTGAGATGCCCTCGAACTGGGGTGCGCTGACGATCGCCCGCAGGTGGTCGCCGCCGCCCTCGTCGACTATCTCCACCTCGGCGCCCGGGAGCGCGCGCTCGATCATCGCCTTGAGCTCACTGAGGTCGGCCACGGCCGGGACTACAGCACACGCGCGAGAGCGCCGGCGAGCCCGGGAGGCGCACGCTGACCGCCGGGAGCTAGCCGGCGACGTGGTCGGCCTGTCGCGAGGCCTCGACCATCTCGTCGACGGTGCAGAACTTGATCCGGGGGCGGCCGTGTGGCTCGCCGGCGGCGACCTCGGCGCGGTCGATCGCCTGCCAGCCGACGTAGGTGACGTGGTCACCCGCGCGCTCGGCGAGCAATTCCTCGATCGGAGGCAATGCTCGACCCTCGTCAGACCCCGGCACGCCCGGAGGCGAAGCCGAGGACGTGGCCGGGATCTTGTTCGTCCTCGAGGTCTTCGAAGATGCTGTTGACGGTCTCTTGGGCGTCCTTCTTGTTGGTGCCGATCACGCCCGACGGACCGCGCTTGATCCAGCCGACCGCGTAGAGGCCGGCGACCCGCTCGCCGCTGTCGGGGTCGGTGACCCGCCCGGCGTCGTTGGGGATCAACCCACGCTCGGCGTCGAACGGGACGCCCTCGAGCGTCGATCCCCTTGTAGCCGATCGAGCGCAGCACAAGCCCGCACTCGATCTCTTCGCGCTCGCCGGTGTCGCGGGCGCGAATCGCGCCCGATTCGTCGCGGTAGAGCTCGTTGCGGCCGACGACGATGCTCTCGACCCGGCCCTCGCCGCGGATTTCGACCGGCGAGCGGCAGAAGCGCATCACCACGCGCTTCGGCTTGCCCTCGGGGTCGCGCTCGGAGAAGGCGGTGAAGATCTCGACGTTGCGGCGGTGGGTGGGGTCCGCGTCCTCGGAGTCGATGTACTCGCGGCTTGCCTGGTCGAGCTCCATCTCGGCCGGGTCGATGACGATGTCGGCGTCGGTGAGCTCGCCGAGCTCGCGCACCTCGGGGTTGGTGAACGCAGCCTGGGCCGGCCCACGGCGCCCGAGGACGACGATCTCCTCCACCCCGGAGGCCGCAAGCGCCTCGATCGCGTGGTCCGCGGTGTCGGTGCTCTCGAGCTCGCCCCTCGGCAGGGCGAGCATCCGGGCGACGTCGGCGGCGACGTTTCCGTTTCCGATCACGACCGCCCGCTTGGCGGAGAGGTCGAAGGTGCGCCCGGCGAAGTCCGGATGGGCGTTGTACCAGTTGACGAACTCGGTCGCCGCGTGTGAGCCCGTCAGGTCCTCACCGGGGATCCCGAGCCGGCGATCGGTGGCGGTCCCGTAGGCGTAGATGATCGCGTTGTAGCGCTCGGCGAGCTCGGCCACGGTGACGTCGCGACCGACCTCGACGTTGCCGAAGAAGCGAAAGCCCTCACGAGCCGCGGTCTTCTCGTAGACGCGAATCACCGACTTGATCTTCGGATGATCGGGGGCGACGCCCGCCCGGACGAGCCCGAACGGCGTCGGCAGGCGGTCGAACATGTCGACCTCGACGCTGAGCTCGTCGGGCTTGAGCAGGTGCTCGGCGGTGTAGAAGCCGGCCGGGCCCGAGCCGACGATCGCGACGCGGAGCGGGTTGTCGGGCGTGCCCAGGGGAGCCATTGCGGAGCGCGAAAGGGTAGGGGATCACCCGATGCCGGATGGGCCGCGCGGCCGCCTGCGCTCAGCCCGCCGCCAGCGCGGCGGACGTGGCCGTGCCGTCGAGCGCGTCCAGCGCCCGGCCGGCCGACATCGCGACGCAGGTGAAGATCGGGATGTCGCGCAGCGTGTAGGCGCTCGACTCCGAGCCGCGCAGCTCCTGGACGAGGTCGAGGAACTCACCCGGGTCGTCGCACTCGAACGAGACCACGAACTCCTGGTCGTCGAGGCCGAAGGAGTATGCGGTGTTGATCGTGATCTCCGGGAAGCGGCGGCCGATCGCGATGTGCTCCTCCATCACGCTGCGCCGCCGCTCGAGCGGTAGCCGGTACCACTCGCGCTTCTTGTCCAGCGGGTAGACGATGCAGTACTTGCGCCCCGATGTGCAGATCTCGGGCCGCGCCTGCGATTCCGAGTAGGGCGAGCGTTTGGTCATCGCCAGGTAGGAATGGGGGATCGTCGCCCAGCGGGCGAGACCGCTCTGCGCGAGCACCACGTGGAAGGTGTGAATGTCGTCGAGCAAGGGGCTTTGGGAGAGCAGCATCAGGTCGGTATCGCCTCGTGTTCCCACGGTCGAGTAGGCGCGCAGCGAGCGGTCGGTGGCGAAGTCCTCGCAGGCGGCGAGGAACTCCCGTTTATCCTCCGCCCGCGCCTCGGCGTCTCGGCGCTGCCAGGCGGGGTCGAGCTTGAAGAAGGTGAACTTGGCAAAGGTCCGGTCGGCCATCCTGGCGATGCTAGCGCTCGGGGTCATGCTGTCCCTGCCCTCCAGGGCAGGCGCGCAGGACGACTCCCGAGCCGTCGTCGCCGTGCTTCCGTACGGCACCACCGTCGACCAGATCGCGGCGGTGCCGGAGCTCGCGCCCGGCGTGGTCAGCGCGGGCCTGGGGGCGGTGCCGCTTGCGCAGACGTTTCTCGACGTCAGCCAGGGCAACCGCGTCAACGAGACCCTCTACGACGGCGATCTGCCTCGCCTCTACCTGCGTGACGGCGTGGTTCCGCCAAGGCTGTGGGACCGGACGGTGCAAAGGGCGGCAGGCGCCCCGGCGAACATCGTCCCCGGCCTGCTCGCCTCGACGCTTGTCGCTGCCGGCGTTCCAGTCGCCGCCGAGACCGACGGCGGCCTCGAGACCCTTGCGGCCGTCGACCGCAACGGGGCGGTAGGAGTCGCCGAACGCTCGGCGTGCGTCGCCGGCTGCGGACCGGGGCTGAGCGTGGTCCGCGCCCGGCCCGGTGAGCTGGGGGCACTGGCCGCCGCGCTCGGTCCCGACGACCTGCTGATCGCGTTGGCTGCCGGCGCCAGGGCAGGCCAGGAGCTGCTGCCGATCGGAATAGCCGGCGAGGGGTTCGACGGCAACCTGACCTCTGCCTCGACCCGGACCGACGGGGTCGTGACGACGACGGACATCGCGCCCACCGTGCTCGACCGGCTCGGCGTCGCGGTGCCCGACGAGATGAACGGCAGCGAGATCACCTCCGGCGACGACCGCGATCCCGCGGCGGTCGCCGACCTGCAGCAGCGCCTCGACACCCGGCCGAGCCGCGAGCTGGTCGTCCTGCTTCCGCTCGGCATCTGGCTGCTGCTCGCCGGTCTCGCCGCGCTCGTCTGGCGCGTCGATGGCGCGCGTCTGGCGCTGCGGCTGCTCGGACTCGCCGCCGCCTGGGCGCCGTTCCTGCTCCTGGTCGCTGCCGCGGCGGACGCCACCAGCCTCGCGTCTGCGCTGCTGCTGGGCCTTGGCTCGGTCGCGCTGGCGGCCGTCACGGACCGCCTGTTCGCGGCGTGCACCGCGCTCGCGCTGGCCTGCGCGGTCACGGTCGCCGCCTATGCGCTCGACGTGATCGCTGGCTCGCCGCTGACCTCGCTCTCCGTGCTCGGGCCGAACCCCGGTGGGGGGGTTCGGTTCTTCGGCATCGGCAATGAGCTCGAGGCCGTGCTGACGACGCTGACCCTGGTCGGAACGGGCGCCGCGCTGGCGGTTCGATCGGGCATCGAGCGGCGATCGGGCGCCTGCTGGTTCGCGGGCATCGCCCTGCTTGGGATTGCCGCCTTCTCGCCGGGCCGCTTCGGTGCCGACGTCGGCGCTGCGATCGTGCTCGGCGTGGGCGGGGCAACCGCCGCGGCGCTGGCGCTCGGACTCGAGCGCAAGCGCGCGATCCTGGCGGTGATCGGAGCCGCCTCGCTCGCCCTTGCGGCGCTGTTCGCCGTCGACCTCGTCTTCGGCGGCGCGCACCTGAGCCGCACCGTGCTCGGCGCGGGCGACGCCGGGGACGTGATCGACGTCCTCGATCGGCGCCTGACCCTGATGAGCAACACCTTCATCCATCCGCGCTATCCCGAGTTGCTCGCGATCTGCGCGGTGCTCCTGATCCTGGCCGCGGTGCGCCGCCGCGTGGTGCTCGGATGGTTCGGCGACGGATGGGCCGCCCGCAGCGGTTTCCTCGGCGCCGTCGCCGGTGTGCTCGTCGGCACTGTCGCCAATGACTCCGGCTCGGTCCTGCTCGTGATCGGGACGATCTACCTCGCGATCTCGGCCGGATTCTTCTGGGCGGCCCTGTCCGCGGACCAGCAAAGCGCCGATCAACGCTGACTGAGTAGGATTCCCGCAGTGCGTGTTGCCATCGTCTCGCCCTATTCCTGGACCTACCCGGGGGGCGTGAACAGGCACGTCGAGGCCCTCACCGACGAGCTGATCGGTCGCCGTCACGAGGTTCGCGTGCTTGCTCCCTGGGACCCGCCCGGCCGCCTCAGCCGGGCGCTTCATAGTGCTGCTCCGGAGCCGCGCGAGGTCCCGGAGTACCTCGTGCCGCTCGCCCGCACGGTCGGGATCGGCGCCAACGGCGCGGTCTCGAATCTGTGCGTCTCTCCCGGCGGGGTCTCGAAGATGCGCCGTGAGCTGCGCGCTTTCCGGCCCGACGTCGTCCACGTGCACGAGCCACCGGGGTTCCTGCTGGCATCGGATGCCTGCACCTACCGCGACGCTCCGGTCGTCGGCACCTTCCACGCCTACTCGACCAAGTCGCTGCCGAACTGGGCCGGCATCCTCTGTGGTGCGCGGCGCGTGTTCAACCAGCTGCACGCGCGGATCGCGGTCTCCGAGGCGGCTGAGTGGACCGGCAGGCGCTGGTTCGGTGGCAGCTACGAGGTGATCCCGAACGGCGTTGACACAGACGTGTCGCCGGCCGGCGACAAGCCGCGATCCGAGCAGCTCGAGGTCCTGTTCGTCGGTAGGGCGGAGGAGCGCAAGGGCTTGCCGGTGCTGCTCGCCGCCTTCCAGGCGCTGGTTGAGCACGTTCCGGCGAAGCTGACCGTGATCGGGGTCGAGGGCGAGGAGGTCCGACGCTATCTCGCCGACCCGGAGGTCGAGGCCCACATCGACGCCCGCGGCCGGGTCTCGGAGGACGAGCTCTGGCGCGGCCTGCACGAGGCTGATCTGCTCTGCGCTCCCTCGCTCGCCGGCGAGAGCTTCGGGATGGTCCTGACCGAGGCGTTCGCCGCCGGAACACCGGTGCTCGCCTCCGGCATCGCCGGCTACGCCGACGTGGTCACCGACGGCGTCGACGGCATCCTGGTGCCGCCCGCGGACGCGCAGCGGCTGGCCGAGGAGCTTCATGCCGTGAGCCACGAGCCGGCCAGGCTCGAGCGCATGGGCGAGGCGGCCCGCGAGTCGGCGCAGCGGTACGCGTGGCCGAGGGTGGCCGAGCGGGTCGAAGCTGTCTACGACCGCGTCCTGACCGCCACGGTGCCCGAGCCGGCCAACCTGCTCGAGGCGATTGCGCGACGCACGGGCGTGGTACCGATCGACGGCTCGCCGCCGGTGCCGGCCCGGCGTTTGCCCTCTCTCGATCCGGCACCCGCCGCTTCGGGTCGCGCACGGGTGGCCCGCCGCGCCGCGCTCGGTCTCGCCGGTGTCCTCGGCGCTGCATTGACCTTCATCGCCGCGAAGCGGATCGGCGTCGACACGGTGGTCGCGAACATCGTGCGCTCGGATCTCACCTGGGTGCTGATCGCGACCGCCCTGATGTTCGCCTCGCTGTTCCTGCGCGCCACCTCCTGGTTCTCGATCGCCCGCTCGGCGCTGCCGAGTGCGCCGCTGCGCCGTCGCGACGTCACCTCGGCGACGATGATCGGCGTCTTGATGTCGGCCACCTTGCCGGCCCGGCTCGGTGAGCCGGCGAGGGCGATGGTGCTCGCGCGCCGGGTCGGGCGCATGCGCGAGACGCTGCCGGTGCTGCTCGGCACGCTCGTCTCGCAATCCGTGCTCAACATCGCTGCGCTCGCGATCCTCGGCGCGATCATCGTCGGCTCCACCGACCTCTTCCACTCGAGCTCCGAGCGGCTGTTCCTGTTCAGCCTGGCGCCGATGCTGTTGCTGGTGGCTGTGCTGCTGGCACCGATCCTCGTGCGCCAGAACGGCTCCGGAAGGGTGGCGCGCGTGGCGGGGGCGATCAGCGACGCGCTGGTCAAGGTCCGCAGCGGCCTGGTGGTCTTCCGCGATCCCCGCCGGGGGCCGGTCGCGGCGATCGCCCAGCTCGCCGCCTGGGGGATCCAACTGCTGGCCTGCTTCGCGCTCTTCACCGCGCTCGGCCTCGACCACGAGACGCAGATCGGGATCGGCGCTGCGGCCGCAGTGCTGTTCGCGGTCAACGTCACCGCCGTGATCCCCGCGACACCGTCGAACATCGGCGTTTTCCAGCTAGCGACGATCAGCGTGCTGACGACCGGGTTCGGCATCGGCGCGGCCGACGCGCTCGCATACGGAGTGATCCTTCAGGCGGTGGAGATCGCGACCGCGGTCACCCTCGGCCTCCCCGCGTTGGTCCGCGAGGGCGTCACCTGGCAGGACATGCGCCTGCGGGCGCTGAGCGCAGCCCCGGTGCGCCTGCGGGCCGGCGAGGCCTCCGAGACGATCTCGTCCTAGCGGGCGTCGCGACCGCGCTGGGGCGGGTTTCCGTCGGCATGCGACGCAAGATCGCCCCGGTCGGCTCCGGAACCATCCCTCGCTATCCTTCGTTGACCATCCAGAGCGGCTGAGGGACCCGGACCGCAGAAGCCGCCGCAACCACCGATCTCCCTGGAGCTAGGCACGGTGCGACAGCCGGGACCGATGGAGGTGAGCCGACTGCCCAAGCAGACACGAGACTTTCTCAGCGCGATCCGCGAGCGGGTCGTCGTTTACGACGGTGGCATGGGCGCCACGCTGGAGCAGTTCGATCTCGGGCCCGACGACTACGGCGGGCTCGAGGGCAAGTGCCACGAGGCGCTTGTGCTCAACCGCCCTGACGTGATCGAGGGCGTCCACGCCTCGATGCTCGACGCGGGAGCCGAGGTGGTCGAGACCGACACCTTCCAGGGCTCGCGGATCAAGCTCGACGAGTGGGGGCTGGCCGAGCACACGCTGGAGATCAACACCAAGGCGGCGGAGATCGCCCGCAAGGCGGCCGGCGCCGATCGCTTCGTCGCCGGCTCGATCGGGCCGACGGGCTTCCTGCCGGCTTCCGATGATCCGACCCTGGGCGCGGTCTCGTTCGCCGAGTTGGTCGAGGTGTTCGCCGAGCAGGCTCGCGGCCTGGTTGCGGGCGGCGCGGACCTGATCATCATCGAGACGGCCCAGGACATGCTCGAGGTGAAGGCGGCGGTGTTCGGCGCCCGCGAGGCGTTTACGCAGGCCGGTCGCGAGCTGCCGATCCAGACGTCGGTCTCGCTGCTGCCACAGGGCGGCAAGATGCTGCTCGGAACCGACATCCAGGCGGTCCTGGCGACGCTCACGGCGCTCGACGTACAGGTGATCGGGCTCAACTGCTCGACCGGCCCCGAGGACATGCGCGACGCGATCCGTTATCTCGGCGAGCTCTCTCCCGTGCCGGTCCACTGCATCCCCAACGCGGGACTGCCGCTGCAGGGGCCCGACGGCGAGACGATCTTTCCCGAGACGCCGGAGCAGATCTCCTCGCTGCTCGGTGAGTTCGTCGAGCGCCATGACGTCTCGATCGTCGGTGGCTGTTGCGGCACGACGCCCGAGCACATCGCGCGCGATAGCCGAGCGGGTCGCCGGCCGTGTGCCGGCCGCGCGGCCCGAGCCGGGCCCCCCGCTCGTCTCGAGCATGATGACCGCGACCGCGCTGGCGCAGGAGCCGCGCCCGACGCTGGTCGGCGAGCGGGTCAACTCCCAGGGCTCGCGCAAGGCCAAGGAGCTGCTGCTCGTCGACGACTACGACGGCATCGTGCGGATCGCCGAGGACCAGGTCAACGGCGGCGCCCACGTGCTCGACCTCTGCGTCGCGCTGACCGAGCGCGCCGACGAGGCCGAGCAGATGGCGGAGATCGCCAAGCGCGTCTCGCTGACCCAGCCGGCGCCGCTACAGATCGACTCGACCGAGCCCGAGGTGATCCAGGCCGCACTCGAGCAGACGCCCGGTCGCCCGATCGTCAACTCGGTCAACCTCGAAGCCGGTCGCGCCAAGCTCGATCGCGTCGTGCCGCTCGCTCGCGCCCACGGCGCCGCCCTGATCGCGTTGACGATCGACGAGGTGGGGATGGCGAAGACGGCCGATCGCAAGCTCGAGATCGCTCGGCGGATCAAGGAGCTCGCCTGCGACGAGCACGGCCTCGACCCCGAGCTGCTGATCTTCGACGCGCTCACGTTCACGCTCACCACCGGCGATGACGAGTGGAAGCCGTCGGCCGTCGAGACGATCGAGGGCATCCGGAGGATCAAGGCCGAGATCCCGGCGGTGAAGACCTCGCTCGGGGTCTCGAACGTCTCCTTCGGGGTCTCGCCTCCCGCGCCGGGCGGTGCTCAACTCGGTCTTCCTCCACCACTGCGTCGAGGCGGGGCTCGACCTGGCGATGGTCAACCCCAACCACATCACTCCCTACGGCGAGATCGGGGAGTCCGAGCGCGAGCTCGCCGACGATCTGGTCTACAACCGGCGCGAGGATGCGCTCGAGCGTTTCATCGCCCACTTCGAGTCGAAGGGCGACGAGGAGGCGGCCGAGGCCGAGGACCCGACCGAGGGCATGGAGCCCGAGCAGGCACTGCACTGGCACATCCTGCGCCGGCGCAAGGAGGGCGTCGAGGAGTGGATCGACCGCTCGGTGGAGAAGATCGGCGCGGTCCCGACGCTCAACGGTGTGCTGCTCCCGGCGATGAAGGAGGTCGGCGACAAGTTCGGCGCCGGGGAGCTGATCCTGCCGTTCGTGCTCCAGTCGGCGGAGGTGATGAAGCGCGCCGTGGCGAGGCTCGAGAACTACCTCGACCGGATCGAGGGCCACACCAAGGGCAAGGTCGTGATCGCGACCGTGTTCGGCGACGTCCACGACATCGGCAAGTCGCTCGTCAACACGATCCTGACCAACAACGGCTACACCGTCGTCGACCTCGGCAAGCAGGTCCCGATCGAGACGATCATCGATGCGGCGATCGAGCACGATGCCGATGCGATCGGGCTCTCGGCTCTGCTGGTCTCGACCTCGAAGCAGATGCCCGCCTGCATCCAGGAGCTGCATCAGAGGGAGCTGGAATTCCCGGTTCTGATCGGCGGCGCGGCGATCAACCGGGATTTCGGTCGCCGGGCGTTGTACCCGCACGGCAAGGAGTCGGACGCGGTCTATGGGCCGGGGGTCTTCTACTGCAAGGACGCTTTCGCCGGGCTCGACACGATCGACGCGCTCGTCGACGAGTCCGCGCGCGAGGCGCTGGTGGCGAGGATTCGCGACGAGGCCAGCGAGCTTCGCAATCGCCCTGTGGTCGAGGACAAGGGCCCGCCACCGACCGACGACTCGGTTCGGTCCGCGGCCTCGATCGACGCCCCGATCCCCGAACCGCCGTTCTGGGGAGCACGCGAGATCGAGGTCGACCTCGACCAGGTCTACCCATACCTCGATCGACACGTCCTCTTCAAGCTCCATTGGGGCGGGCGCGGCAAGAAGGGCGAGGAGTGGCGCCGGATCGTCGAGGGCCACGACGGCGATGAGGGCTTCGCGCCCAAGCTCGAGCGCATGTGGCGTGAGCAGGACTACCTGCAGCCGCGAGTGCGGCTCGGGTACTTCCCCTGCAACGCCGATGGCAACGAGCTCGTGATCTTCGACCCGGAGGACCACGATCGCGAGATCGAGCGGCTCGTGTTCCCGCGCCAGCCCCGGCACGACCGGATCTGCCTTGCCGATTTCTTCCGCCCGCTGGAGCAAGGGCCGGACGAGTCCTCGGCTTCGCCTCCGGGACCGTCCGGGGCCAAAAGGGACGTGGTCGCGCTGCAGGCGGTCACCGTCGGGCCCGAGGTCAGCGAGCGGATCTCACAACTCGAGGCCGACGGCGAGTTCGCCGAGCAGCTCTTCGTCCACGGGCTGGGCGTCCAGGCTGCCGAGGGCCTTGCGGAATGGCTTCACGCCGACGTCCGCCGCGAGCTCCGGATCGACCTCGACCAGGGCCGGCGCTATTCCTGGGGCTATCCCGCCTGCCCGGACCAGTCCGAGCACGAGAAGGTCGAGCGCCTGCTGGGTCTGTCGGAGATCGGGATCAGCCTCTCCGGCGGCCACGCACTCGAGCCCGAGCAGTCCACGGCGGCGATCATCGCCCATCACCCGCAGGCGGTCTACTTCGGCATGAAGTCGGGCTTCATCGCCGCCGAGAAGCGCAGCGACGAGCTGATCGCGGGCACCGAGCGCGGGGGGGAGCTGCCGCCCGACGCAGATCCCGATGGGGACGGCACGGTCGATTCGGAGTCCGACGAACCGTCGATGGACGCGGCCACGGCCTGAGCGGCTCAGCCGCCGCCTGCGAGCACGCCCGGGAACTCGGTCAGCAGCTCCGCCATCCGCTCGGTGGCCTCGACCTGCGGGCAGTGGCCGCAGCGCTCCACCACCTCGAGTCGCGAGCCGGCGACCTCGCGCAGCACCCGCTCGGCGCCGCTGGCGTAGACCATCCGGTCCTGATCGCCCCAGACGAGGAGCACCGCGCAGTCGATCCGCTCGAGCCGAAACGGGTCGCGGATCTCGGGCAGCAGCCGCCTGCCGGTCGCGAGCAGGCGGACCACGTCGCGGCGACTTCGGAACTGGCGGGTGAAGCCGCTGACCACCGCGGGGTCGACATCGCGCGGCCGGGCGTAGGCCAGGCTGCTGTAGACGCGACCGACCGCCCCGCGCACCACCATCTCGGGCAGCGGCACCGGCGCACGCAGCACCAGGCGGAGCAGCGGAGCGCCCTCGATGATCCCGAACCAGCCCGCCATGTCGAGCCCTGCAGGCGCAACCGGCACGATGCCCCCGATCGGCAGCTCCGGGTTCTCGGCGGCGCGCATCGCGGCGCAGCCGCCGAGCGAGTTGCCGACCACAACGACGTCTCCTCCCTCTGAGCGCTCGGATTCGAGCGCGACGGCGGCGGCGACGAAGCGGTCGATCTGCGGCAGGACGTCGCGCTCGCGATCGAGCCGATCGGCCTGGCCGAAGCCCGGCAGGTCCAGCGCGACCGCCTTGCGGCCCAGTCGCGAGAGGCGGTTCAGCAGCGGCCGCCAGGTGTCGGCAGAGTCCGACCAGCCGTGGAGGAGCAGGAGCGGGTCGCCGCCATCCCCACCGATCGGGTCGATTACGAGCGCCCGGGTGGCGAAGCCCCCGAGCTCGATCCTCTGCTCGCGAATCGTCGGCATCGCGTTTGCAGATCAAACCCGACCGGGCGGATGGTCGACCTGCGCTCTCAGCGACGGACGAGCCGCCACACCCCGCCGCTGACCGCGGCGCCGTAGAGGTTATGAGGGCGAGGCGCCCTCAGAGGCCGAGTCGGTTGCGCAGCCCGCGGGCGTTGAGGAACTTGTACAGGCGGCGGATCATGGCGCGCTTGCGGGCGTTGTAGGGGAACCAGATCGGCTCCGACTTCGCCTGCGGAAGGCGCGGGATCGTGATCGCCTTCGTGCGGCAGAAGCGCCGGATGCCGTGTGCGCCGTGGCGGTTGCCGATCCCGGACTGCTTCCAGCCTCCCATCGGGAGGCCGAGGACGTTGTAGTTGACGATCACGTCGTTGACGTTGCAGGCACCGGCCTCGATCCGCCTCGCAATCCGCTCGCCCTCGCGGGCGTCGCCCGTGAACACGCTCGAGCCGAGCCCGTAGTCGGTGTCGTTGGCGAGCTCGATCGCTTGCTCGACGTCGCTCACCTTCATCACCGGGATAACCGGCCCGAAGGTCTCCTCGCGCATCACCTTCATCGACGGGTCCGCATCCGCGATCACGGTCGGCTCGTACCAGTCGCCGGGCCCTTCGCCTCGCCGTCCGCCGGTCAGGACCCGGGCCCCGGCCGCGCGGGCGTCCTCGACGTGGTCGGAGACGATCTCGGCCTGGGCCGGGGACGTCATCGCGCCGACCTCGGCGCTGTACGTGTCGCCATCGGCTCCCTGGCGCAGTGTCTCGACCTTGGCGCGCAGCCTGTCGACGAACTCGTCGTAGATCGGCTCCTCGACGTAGACGCGCTCGATCGAGATGCAGATCTGTCCCGTGTTGAGCAGCCCGCCCCAGGCGGTCGCGTTGACGGCTCGCTCGATGTCGGCGTCGCGGGTGACGATCAGCGGGTCCTTGCCACCGAGCTCGAGGCTGACCGGCGTCAGGGTGTCGGCCGCCCGCTTCATGACTATCTTCCCGGTCCGCTCCGAGCCCGTGAACTGGACGTAGTCGGCCTCATCGATCAGCGTTCCCGCGGTCTCGGCCATGCCGTTGACGAGCTGGATCACGTCCGGCGCACCGAGGTCCTCCCGCCAGCCGCGGACGACCTCCATCAACGTCAGGGGCGTCAGCTCGGATGGCTTCAGGACGACCGCGTTGCCTGCCACCAGGGCCGGGATGGAGTCGCCGATCGAGAGGATCAGGGGGAAGTTCCAGGGGCTGATGTTCCCGACCACGCCGAAGGGCTGGTAGATGAGCTTGCTGCGCTTAGCCCGCAGCAGCGCGACGTGCGGCTTGACGATCTCGTCGGCCAGGTACCCGGGTCCCTCGTCGACCCAGAAGTTGATCGCGTCGAGGCAGTAGAAGGCCTCGAGGGCGGCGTCGGCGCGGACCTTGCCCGCCTCCTCCTGCATCATCGTGTCGAGGCGGGCCTGGTTGTCGAGGATCCAGTCCCTCAGCGCCTCGAGCCAGCGACGCCGGCCGTCGAAGCCGATCGCCTCCCAGGCCGGCTGGACGGCTCGGGCGCGTTCGAACGCCTCCGACACCGCCGCCGGCGAGTCGATCTCGACCTTCCGGATCACCGAGCCGTCGGCGGGGCGGTGCACGTCGAAGGTCTCGGCGGCGTCCGGGCTGCCGTTCACGGCCGCCGAGTCGGGCGCCTCGCTGACCTCGGGCTGCGTCGCAGATTCCATCTGGGGCTCGCTCTCCTCGCTCGGGCGCAGGGTGCGCTTCGTCGCCCGGATCCTACTCCCGGCGGGTGCGGCGGTCAGCCCTGGACGATCCGGTAGACGCCGCCGTCCTCGAGCGAGGTGACGTAGAGCTTGCCGCCGGCTCCCTCGCCGAACGATGCGGGCTGGCTGATCGCGAGGCCGGTGCCGGAGTCGGTCGCGCTCGGTACCGGGGCATCGGGATCGAGGGAGCGGATCTCGTCGCCGGCGAGATCCGCGTAGACGAGCCGGCCGGCGAGAGCCGGCAACCCCGGGTCGCGAACCACGTATCCCGCGATCACCGAGGCGCCGTCCGAGTACTCGTGAATCGGCGGCTGGTAGTTGGGTGGTTCGGTCCCCGGGTCCTCGAAGAAGTGGGTGCCCTCGAGGTTGTCCCAGCCGAAGTTCGCCCCTCGCGCGCCGTCGAGCGTTTCGTGGTCGATCTCCTCCCAGCTGCTCTGCCCGACGTCGCCGACCGTCAGGTCGCCGGTCGCGCGATCGAAGGAGAACCGCCACGGGTTACGCAGTCCAAGCGAGTAGATCTCGTCACGTCCCGGCCCCCCGACGAACGGGTTCGAGTCGGGCGAGTCATATCCCTTGCTCCGGCGCGGTGCGATCCGCAGCAGCTTGCCCAGCAGGCTGTCGGGATTCTGCGCATTCTCGCCCGGGTCGCCGGCCCCACCGCCATCGCCGGTGCCGAGGTAGAGATAGCCGTCGGGGCCGAACTGGAGCTGGCCGCCGTTGTGGTTCTCGTTGCGCGGGTGGTCGACGATGATCACCTTGCGGCGCGAGCGCTCGCTGGCCCGCGTCGAGGAGCCGCGCTTGCGCTTGAAGCGATCGACCTGGATGTCGCCGTCGCGATTCACGTAGTAGACGAAGAAGCGCCCGTTCGAGTCGTAGCCCGGGTCGAACGCGATCGACAGCAGGCCCTCCTCGTAGGAGTACTTGACGCGATCGCGGATGTCGAGAAAGGGCTTGCCCAGCTTGCGCCCGTTTCGCAGCACGGCGACCGTGCCCCGCTGCTCGACCACGAACAGCAGCTTGTGCCTCCCCGGCGCGTCGTCGACGTGGACCGGGCCGTCGAAGGTGCCGACGCGGCGCAGATCGAGCCGGGCCGTCCCGGCGGCGCCGGCGCTCCCCGCCGCTGCGCTCACCGCGATCCCGGCGCACAGCGCCAGCCCGGCAATCGCCGCGGCCAACCACGCCCTGCGCAACTTCCCTGTGGCCCCCGCCATAGGCTCAGGGTAGCGAGCGGAGATTTCCGCCCTGGCCGCCGTTGGGACCACGGGAGTGGGTGCTAGTCGGCCGGTGCCAGGCGGTAGACCGGGCCCTCGAGCGAGGTTGCGTAGATCCGCCCCTCGGCGTCCTCGCCGAACGAGCTCAACTGCGAGACCTCGAGACCGAGCTCGCGATCATCGTCCGCGTGCCGCTCCGGTCGAGCGGTGAAGCTGCGCAGCTTGCCCTCGCAGTAGTCCCCGTACAGGTAACGGCCGTACAGGCTCGCGAGCGCCGGGTCGCGGACCACGTACCCGCCGGTCACCGAGCAGCCTCGATCCCGGCCGTACTCGAGCACGGGGGCAAGCGCATCGGGCGCCCGCTGGTCCTGGTTGAGGCGCTCGGTCCCCTCGAACGCGGACCAGCCGAGGTTGACCGGCGCGTCGCGGTTGACGAGGTCGGACAGCGGAACGGCATCGATCTCCTCGAGCGAGCTCTGCCCCACGTCGCCGATCCAGAGGTCCTTGGTCTCGCGGTCGAACGAGAACCGCCACGGGTTCCGGACTCCGCTCACCGCGATCTCGGGACGGGCGCCGGCTTCGTCGGAGCCGGGATTGTCCTCGGGCACGGTGTACGGCTCGCCGCCCGCCGCTCGCGGCCCTATCCGCAGGATCTTGCCGAGCGGGGTGGAGAGATCCTGGCCGCGTCGCTCCGGGTCATCCGCCGACCCGCCGTCGCCGAAGCCGATGTAGAGGTTGTCGTCGGGGCCGAAGAGCACCAAGCCGCCGTTGTGGTTGTCGTACGGCTGATCGACGAAGAGCAGCTCGCGCGCGCTTCCCGGGTCGGCCGTGGCGCCGTCCACGGAGCGCCGGTACTCGACTACCCGCGAGTCACCCTCCGGGTCCGTGTAGTCGGCGTAGAACAGCCCCGACCGCTCGTAGTCGGGTGCGAAGGCAATCGACAACAGCCCCTGCTCGGTGGCCTCGCAGCTGAGCTGGTCGGAGATGTCGAGGAACGTCTCCGGTTGGCCGCCCCCGATCGGAACCCGTTGAACCGTGCCGCATCTCTCGACCACGTAGACGTGCCCCGGGTCGCCATTGGGGGGCTGCGTGACGTAGAGCGGCTGATCGAACTCGCCGAGCTGCTCGAGCTGGACCCCGCCGTCGCCGTCGCCGACCCGAGGTGCCTGGTCGTCCCCGGACGCGCTCGGGGGAGGGCCCGAGGCCGTAGTCGTCCCCTCCCCGGACCCGCAGCCGGCGCCGATCACGGCGAGGCAGGCGAGCAAGCTGAGCCTGAAAGCACGCACCCGAAAAAGGGTATTGGCTCAGGGGCCTTGGATCTCGACCTTGCCGGCGCCGTTGACCTCGAGCCGCGGGACCTCGCCGGTGATCGTGACGACGAACTCGCCCTCGACCGGGCTGCCGTCGGCGGTGACCGCCCTCGCCTTGCCGTTGAGCCCGGCTGCGACCTCGTACTTGACCGTGTAGGTGCCGGTGTGAACCGGGGTCACCCGCCAGACGATGTCCATGCTCTCGCCCGCGGGCAGCGAGCCGAAGGAGAAGGTGTTGGTCTGCCGCGCCGCGCCCCCGCGCGGCGCCTTATCGAGATTCGTCTCACCCGGGGTCACCAGCTTCGGGAAACCGTTCTCGAGGATCCAAACCGGTCGGCTGGGATTTGAGAGCCCGGGCTGCTCGCTGCGGACCGAGAACGGCCCGCCGGCCGGCTGATCGCCGATCTGGATCGTCACCGCCAGGTTGGGAAGGTCCTCGGAGCCCGAGTTCTCGATCTCGAGGCCGAGATCCCTGGTCTGCCCAAGGCGCTGCTCAGTGGGGAACTTCGCCGAGACGACCTCGACCGGGAACTTCCCGGACGGCTCGCCCGCATCCTGTCGCGGAGCACCGCCGCCGCAGGCGGAGACTCCGGTGGCGAGGACGGCCGCCCCGGCCAGCGAGGCGGCTAGCGCCCTCGAGCCTCGGAGTCTGTGTGGTGGGCGGCCGCTTATGGCGATCTCCTCCCCCAAGGCGCCGGGAACATACCACCGAGCGCCTTCTCGGAGGCGATCATCGTGCCGCCGCTCGGACCGGCTGCGGAGTCTTGGGCCGAGGCTACCGCCCAGGGTAGCGCCGGGACACCCCATCGAATACGCTGTTCCCTGTGCCGTCGGCGTGTCGCCGATGGCCGGAGGAGCAGATGGTCAGATCAGTCGCTGACAGGGCATTCCTACCAGCCAAATCGCTGTTCGAGCAGGTCGGGAACATGATGATCCTGGCCGGCAAGACGATCACGGCCACGGTCCGGCCGCCCTATCCCTACGGCGGCGAGTTCGTCAGCCAGTTCCTGTTCGTGCTTCAGCTCTGCTGGTTCCCGATGCTGATCAGCACCGTGGCCTTCGGCTTCGGGGCGCCCGGACTGCAGGCCGCCAACTTCCTCAGCCTGTTCGGCTCGCTCGACCGCCTCGGCGGCTTCTTCATCCTCGCCTCGGTGCGCGAGTTCGCGCCGTTGGTGACTTCGGTGGTCGTCGCCGGCGTCGCCGGCACCGCGATCACCGCCGACCTCGGTGCGCGAAAGATCCGCGAGGAGCTCGACGCGCTCCAGGTCCTCGGCGTGGACCCGATCAAGAACCTCGTCGTGCCGCGGTTCCTGAGCCTGATGCTGATCACAGGGCTGCTCGACGTCTACGCGCTGCTGTTCGGGATCGCCGGCGGGATCTTCGCCGAGGTCGCCTACGGCCAGCCGCTCGGCGGCTTCTTCGCCACCCTGTTCAACAACGCCTCGGTCACCGACCTGTGGGGCTCGATCCTGAAGACGACCATGTTCGGGGCGATCATCGCGGTCGTCTGCTCCTACAAGGGGATGAATGCGTCCGGAGGCGCCGAGGGCGTCGGTAGGGCGGTCAACGAGGCGGTGGTGATCGCCTTCCTCGGGGTCTTCGCGTTCAACTACGTCTTCACCCAGACCCTGCTCGCAACCCACCCCGAGATCTCCGTGATCAAATGACAGCCCGGAAGACACCCGGCACGCCCGGACGCGGAAGCAGCATCAGTTGTCCGCGGCGGAGCCGCGGACCATTGGTTCGGGGCGAGAGCGGAGGACGTGGCCGGCGGTGTTCCGTCTGATGGGGTGGCTGGCGGTACCGCGCGACTGGCTCGCCTCGCTGGGCGACATCGGACGGTTCTCCGGGCGGGTGCTCGGGATCGTCTACTCGGGTCGGGTTCTGCACTTCTTCGGCGAGTCGCTGCGCCAGGCCGGGATCCTGATCCTCGGCTCGACCATCGTCATCTGGGGGCTCGTCTTCATCCTCGGGCTGCAGTGCGGGATCGAGGGGGCCTACTTCAACCGCTCCGTCGGCGCCCCCGCCTACGCCGGGGTGTTCGCCGCCTGGTGCGACCTGCGCGAGGTGATCCCCTACGGTTTCGGCTACATGATGGCCGCCAAGGTCGGCACCGGGATCGTCGCCGAGCTCGGTGCGATGCGGATCTCCGACGAGATCGACGCGCTCGAGGTGATGGGCATCAACCCGATGATCTTCCTCTGCGGCACCCGGCTGCTGGGCGCCTGGATGACGCTGCCGTTCATGTACCTGGCGGCGATCGGCGTCGGCTACCTGGCCTCGTACCTCGCGGTCGTCGAGCAGGTCGGCGAGGTCTCCTCCGGCGGCTACTTCCTGATCTTCTGGATGTTCCAGAACCCGCCCGACCTGTTATTCAGCGTGATCAAGGCGATGTTCATGGCGACCGCGATCATCCTGGTCGGCTGCTACTACGGCTACACCGCATCGGGTGGTCCGGTCGGCGTCGGCTCCGCGACGGCGAAGTCGATGGTGCTCAATATCGTCCTGGTTCACATCATCGGGATGATCGGCACATTGGTGTTCTGGGGGGCAAACCCGCGGGCGCCTATCGGCGGCTGAAGAAGAGGACGAGAGGGAGGAGTACGCAGATTGGCTGAGCAACCCCCACATCCCGACGAGCGGGTCGCCGAGGACGCGACCGCTGTGTCGCCCGCCGAGCAGCACCCCGCGCAGGCGCAGGAGTACGAGACCTTCGCCGACGAGGTCGGCGCCGGCGACGCGGAGCCGGCGGCTTACGAGGAGCCCGCGCCGGAGCTCGGCAGCCTGAATGAGGACTACTCGATTCCCGGTGTCGACTCGAGGGAGTCGGATCCGTACCGCTGGCATACCGGCAAGAAGCGAGACCACGGCGGCAAGGACGCGATCGAGGTGATCGACGTGGTCAAGCAGTTCGGTCGCACGCGGATCCTCAACGGGCTCAACCTCGGCCTCCCCGACGACCAGATCTCAATGGTCCTCGGCCCGTCGGGCACCGGCAAGAGCGTGCTGATCAAGCACATCGTCGGCCTGCTGTACCCCGATCAGGGCGACGTGCTCGTGCACGGCGAGTCGGTCCCGAGCATGGCCGACGACGAGCTCTTCGACATGCGCAAGAAGTTCGGCCTCCTGTTCCAGGACGGGGCGCTGTTCGGGTCGATGAACGTGTTCGACAACACCGCCTTCCCGCTTCGTCAGCACACCGACAAGGGCGAGGAGGAGATCGGCGAGATCGTCAACCGACGGTTGCGCGAGGTCGGTCTCGCCGAGGCGATGGACAAGATGCCCAATGAGCTCTCCGGCGGGATGCGCAAGCGGGCCGGGTTCGCGCGCGCGCTGGTGCTCGATCCGGACATTGTCATGTTCGACGAGCCCGACTCGGGGCTCGACCCGGTGCGCACGGCGCTGCTCTGCGAGCTGATCCGCGAGATCCACGAGGAGAACGGCGGTTGCTACCTGGTGATCAGTCACGACCTCGGGACCGCGCGTCGGATCGCCGACTTCATCGCCGTTCTATGGAAGGGGCGGATCGTCGAGTCAGGGCCCTCCGAGGAGCTGTTCGACTCCGAGAACGAGTTCGTATCCCAGTTCCTCAACGCTCAAACCGTGGGCCCGCTCGCCATGGACTGAGCCGCCTCAGCGCTTCCGGGCGTTCGCTCTAGCCTTCGTCGGATGCGGGAGCTGCTGACAAAGATCGCGGGGAGGTGCGTCGAGCGCCCGGTGCCGGTGCTGGCCGCGACCGCGCTGCTGGCGCTCCTGGCCGTGACCCTGGCGCTGCGACTCCAGGCCGACGCCGGAACCGATCAACTCGTAGATCGCGACTCGGACGCGTTCGTCGGCACCGAGAAATTCAAGCGCGAGTTCGGCGACGACGCCGTGGTGGTGCTGGTAAAGGGCGACCTCGAGCAGCTCGTCCTGACCTCCGACCTGACCACGCTCCTGTCGCTCGAGGCCTGCCTCTCGGGCAACTCCGCCGCCGACTCCGCCGCCGAGCCCGTGCCGCCGCCGTGCGCGGCGCTCGCGGCCGACAGGCCGGCGCGGGTCGTCTACGGGCCGGCGACGTTCCTGAACCAGTTCGCCGAGCAGGCGAGCAGGCTGCTCGGTGAGGAGGCCAAGAGCGTGCTCGACGACGCCCGCACAGCCGGCGCCGCCGCGAGTCGCGCCGCCGCTCGCCAGGGCCTCTCGGCGGATGAGCAGGCCGCGGCCGGCCAGGCGGCGGCGCAGGACGTGGTCGGTGCGTTCGAGGGGCAGCTGCTCAAGCTGGCGCTTCGTTACGGACAGACCGGGCTGCCGCGGCTCGACGATCCGAACTTCGTCGGCCGGGTCGTCTTCGACGACCGCAGGCCGGGAGAGCCCAAGCCGCAGTTCTCCTACCTCTTCCCGAGCGCCGACTCGGCGCTGATCTCGGTTCGTCTGCGCCCGGAGTTGAGCCAATCCGAACGGCGCCAGGCGATCGACCTGATTCAGCAGGCCGTCGCCGACCCGGCGTTCGCGATTCGCGACACCGAGTACGTCGTCAGCGGAGTGCCGGTGGTGGTCGAGGGTCTGGCCGAGAAGCTCTCGAGCGAGATCTTCGTCCTGCTGGCGGTCGCCCTCGTCGTCATGGCGCTGGTCCTTGCGTTGATCTTCGGCCCACCGATCCGGCTGCTGCCGCTCGGCGTCGCGCTGGTCGCGGCCGCGATCGTCTTCGGCCTGCTCGCCGCGCTCGGCGGCTCGCTGACGATGGCGTCGCTGGCGGTGCTCCCGATCCTTATCGGGCTCGCGGTCGACTACGCGATCCAGTTCCAGGCGCGCTTCGCCGAAGCGCGCGGCGCGGGCTCGTCCGCGCCCAGGGCGGCGGTCGAGGCGGCTGCTCGCGGGGGGCCGGTCATCGCCACCGCGGCGATCGCCACCGCCGCCGGCTTTCTCGTTCTGCTGCTCTCGCCGATCCCCATGGTGCGCGGCTTCGGACTGCTGCTGGTCGCCGGGATCGCGATCGCCTTCGGGCTCGCGCTGACCGTCGGCCTGGCGGCGCTCTCGCTCACCGGAGGCAGTGGTGGCCCCGGGTCCCAGGGCCGACCCGTGCCGGCGCCGCGGACCGCGCTCTCCCGCCTCGGGCGGGCGCGCGCGGCCGCCGTCGCTCGTGCGGCCCCCGGCGGTCGCCGGGCGCTCGCGGTCTCGGTGGCGGCTCCCGGCCGGGTGTTGTTGGCGGGCCTGGTGCTCGCCGTGATCGGCTGGGCCGCGGGGACGCGGACCGAGGTGGTCTCCGACATCCGCGAGCTCGTCCCGCGTGACCTTCCCGAGCTGAAGAACGTCGACGAGCTTCAACGGGCGACCGGCGTCTCCGGCGAGATCGACGTCACGGTGACGGCGCCCGACCTGACCGATCCCGAGGTCGTCGGCTGGATGAGCGACTACAAGCAGCGGGTGCTCGAGCGGGCCGGGTTCAGCCGCGAGTCGACCACCTGCCTCGCCCAGAACACGCGGCTCTGCCCCTCGATCGCGCTCCCCGACCTCTTCGGCGACCAGGCGCTGACCCGGGCCCGTGTCCGTCGCGTGCTTGCGCTGCTGCCGCCATATTTCTCGCAGGCGGTCGTCAGCGTCGACCCCGAGACCGGCGAGGTCGGCGACACGGCGGTGATCTCCTTCGGGATCAAGGTGATGCCGTTCGACGAGCAGAAGGAGCTGATCGATTCGATCCGCGCCGAGATCGACCCCTCCGGGTCGGGGAACGATCCCCCGGAGGGCGTCAGCGCCGAGGTCGTCGGTTTGCCGGTACTCGTCGCCGACGCCAACTCGGCGCTCAGCGACAGCCGTTACCTGCTCACCGTCGCGGGCCTGGTTGCCGTCGCCCTCGCCCTGCTCGCCATCTACAGATCCTTGCGCCGAGCGCTCGTACCGCTGATCCCGATCGCCCTGGCGACCGGCTGGTCGGCGCTCGGCCTTGCGATCGCCGGTGTTCCGCTGAATCCGATGTCGGCCACCCTCGGCGCGCTGGTGATCGCGATCGCGACCGAGTTCAGCGTCCTGATCGCAGCCCGGTACGAGGAGGAGCGGGGCGAAGACCTCCCGGTGGGCGAGGCCCTGCGGCGCGCCTACGCTCGCACGGGCGTCCCGGTGCTCGCCTCGGGGATCACCGCGATCGCCGGCTTCGCCGCGCTGATCGCGACCGATATCCGCATGCTGCGCGACTTCGGGATCGTCACCGTGCTCGACCTCTCGATCGCCCTCGCCGGCGTGCTCCTGATCCTGCCGGCGGCGTTGATCTGGGCCGAGAGCGGTTTCGCCCCGTTCGGCGCGGCGAGGCGACGCGAGCGCGTTCGGGCGGCGCCCGACCACGGATGAGCGACGAGGGCGATTCCCGCGCCGAGGGGCGGCGCCCCTCGAGCCGCTACTCGATCTTCGTCGGGATCGCCTTCCTGGCGCTGATCGCGGTCGCGGCCCTGAACACGTTCCGGAGCAACGAGGGCGGCGTGCTCGGCGCCGACGCGGCTGAGGCCGGCGCGCCCTTGCCGGAGTTTGCGGTGCCCGAGTTGCTCGGCGGCGAGGACGCCGACGCGAACATCTTCCAGGACGATTGCGAGACCTCCGAGAACCCCTGCCCGGACGAGGCGCGGCGAACGCCTGCGTGCCGGGTCGACCTTCCCCGGGTGATCCGGGTGTGCGACCTGTTCGACCGACCGCTTGTGCTCTCGTTCTGGTTCTCGAACCCGAAGGATTGCCCGCCGACCCAGGACGCCGTCGACGAGGCGGCGCGCCGCTATCGCGATCGGGTCAACTTCCTCTCGCTGGCGGTCCGCGGTGACCGCGCGGAGCTCTCCGAGATCGTCGCCGAACGGGGCTGGACGCTCCCGGTCGGCTGGGACCGCGATGGCGCGGTCTCGAACCTCTATCGCGTCGGCGTCTGTCCCACGGTCGCCTTCGTCTATCCGGGCGGGATCCTCCGCGAGGCCCGGATCGGAACCGAGGAGCTCGTCGAGGCGCGCCTCGACCGGGGCATCGAGCGGCTGATCGCCGCGTCCAAACGCCGCGCCGAGGCGTCGCGGTGACCGGCGCCCCGCAGCTGGGCTGGATCGCGCCCGAGCTGCGCGAGGAGTTTCCCGGTCTCGCGTTGCGCCACCTGGTGGTCGAGCGCGGCTCCGGACGCTCCACCCGCGCCGCCAAGGAGCGGCTGCGCACGCTGTCGAACCGGGTCTCGGGAGCGCAGGCGATCAACCTTCGCCAGCGACCGATCCCGTCGGCCTACCGGGTCTTCTACCGCCACATCGGCCTCGACCCCGACGAGCAGCCGACCCCGGTCGAGGAGCTCGTCCTCGAGCGGATGAAGCACGGGGGCTTCCGCAGCCAGAGTCTGCTTGACGACGCGCTGACGATCGCGATCGTCGAATCGGGCGTCGCCGTTCGCGCGTTCGATGCGGACCGGGTCACGGGCGCTGTCGGCATCCGGCCCACGCTGCCCGGGGAGGGCCTGGAGGGCCGGCCGGGCGAGCTGCCCGCCGGCACGCTCGCGATCGTTGACTCCGAGCGCCCCCTGGCGCTCCTGTTCGGCGCCCTCGCCGCCGGGCGCGGCGTGAGGCCGCGCACCTCGCGAACGCTTCTGGTCGCTATCCAGGTCACCGGCGTACCCGAGATCGCCGTCGAGGAGGCGCTGTGGCTGGCGGCGGGAGTGCTCGAGGAATGATCTTCGAGGGGTCGTGACGAGCCGGGTCCGTTTAGAATCCCCGAGGTAGGCAACGGGCGGAAGGAGCTCCGTGCGCAGCGCACTCGACGAGACCCAGGTTGCGATCCCGGCCGCCGGCTCCGTGCTCGCCGGCGCCCCGGTCACGGAGGCGGCCGACCGCCTCGCCCGCGATGACCTCCGCCGGCAGATCGCCCGGATCGAGGGCCAGCTCGGCGAGATGTTCGGCTCGGTCTTCCCGCGCCGCGGCTTCGAATGGGGGATCGGTTCGGTCGGCGGCCCGCGCCTGCTCACCACCGGAGAGCTCGAGCGGATCCGCGATTCGCTCGCTCTGCGCCTGCGCGACGCCCAGGTTGAGCTCGCGCGCCAGGCCGACGTCGAGGAGGCGAACCGCGGGCTGATCGAGCGCATGATCACAGCGCCCGACCGTCACCGTTGGGCGCGCGTCTCCAACGAGGACATCGGCGAGCGCGGCTGCAGGCACTGGCACTCGCGTCCGCGGTGGGGGATCCTCGGCATGCTGTTCGGCTGGTGGAGGATCCGGCTCTCCTCGGGTTGCCCGTTACCCGAGGGGCTCCGGCCCCCGGCCTCTCGGGTCACCGGCCTCACTGATGGCGAAGGCGAAGAAGCGTCGCAAGCGGCGCCCGTCCCGGGCCGCCGGCGTCGGCGCCCCCGCCGCGCCGGCTCCGAGGCGAGTCGCCGCCGGGTCGCCACGCAAGCCCGTTGACGAGCAGCGGCCGCCCGCGCCGTGGGGCTCGTTTCCGCTGGTCGAGCTCGCGGTCCTGTTCGGCCTGGTGCTGTTCGTCGTCGGCTTCTTCTTCGTCGGGGGCTCGCGCGGCACGCAGCTGTTCGCCACCGGGTTGATGATCGCCTCGCTGGCCGGCCTCGAGCTCTCGATCCGCGAGCATTTCGCCGGCTACAGGTCGCACTCGGTGCTGCTCGCCGGTGTCGCCGCCGTGGCGACGAGCCTCGGCCTCTACTACCTCGCGGATCTCTCGCCGACGCTCAGCCTCGTCGGTGGCGCCCTGGTCATGGGGCTGGGCCTGTGGGCGCTTGTGAACGCCTTCAGGCGGCGTTCCGGAAGCCTGGTCAAGCTGCGCTAGATCGCCGTCGAGGCACCGCTAACCTGAAACGGCGATGGTGGCCAGGCTGCGCGAGATGATGGGCGGCCCCGCGAGCACCGGGCTCGTGTTGCTGATGGTCGTCGGCTGCCTGTGCCTATGGGTGGGGATCCCACTCGGCTGGCTGTGGATCGGCTCACAGGTTCAGAGCTCGGCTTCGCTGGGCACGGCATTGATGGTGACCATGCTCGGGATCATGGTCACCCTGGCGGCCCTGATCTTCGTGCTCGCCTGGATCAACCGCCGCCACGTCGAGCTGCAGGAGCGCCGCAACAGGCCGATCGTGGGCTCCTCGGCACTGGAGGTGATCCTCGTCTCCAGCGCCGGGATCGCGGTCGTCGTGTTCGGGATCTGGTTCTTCGGCTTCGCCGGCACCAGCCCGCTGCCGGTCAACGTCGGCTTCTGAGCCCTCGCAGCCGCCGGAATCGGCGGCGGGGCGGGCGCCTCGGGCGCCCGCCCCTTCCGACCGCTTCTGACCGGGTCCCCGGTCGAGTCCTAGTGCGCGACGCAACCGAGGCGCTTCGCCTCGAGCTCCGTCGCCAACACGATGCGCTGACGGTCCGTCAGCCGTCCGAGCTCACGGTTCTCGTTCAGGGCCATTGAGAAGAGGAACTTGCGAGCCCGCGTGCGGCCCCATCGCCGCTGGCTCCGTAGTAGTTCCCCGACGCTCATCGACTCGACCTCCAAGGGCGGGTTCCGAACGATCTCCGCCGCGTCGACCTGTCCTGCTGCGACCGCACGCTTCAGCGACGCCCTCGCCAGCCGGATCCGGTTGGCGTGCTCGAGCGCCTGCATGTGCTGCGGGATCGCCGCAGGGGCCAGGGTCGAGGCAGCTTCCATTCTTACTCCTCCTCTGAGCGGGTAGGGGGGTTTGCGGGGGTATCTGGGCGCTCGGCGCACCCCTCACGGCTCGTTGCCGCTTTGGGGTTGGGCCGGGACAAATCACTCTTGTCTGTCCCGACCGCTCCCCTGCCCCGGGGTGCGATCGGCGCTGCGCCAACCTAGAGACAATCGAGTGGCGCCGTCAACCGGGTTGGCCGTTTACGCCCCCACCGCCGTTCGCTAAGAGCATGCTTTTCTTGCGCGAGCGCGCCTTGTTCAGAAATGGACAATGAGAAACCAACCCGTTGGGGGGAACGGAAAGCGGGCTCGGAGGCTCTTAGGACCGGGGCAGGTCGGGGAACTCGGCGATCGCCGTCTCGATGATCGCCAGGGCACGATCGAGGTGCTCGCGCCGGTGACTCGCCATCAGCGAGGTTCGAAGCAGCGCGCCACCGGGCGGGACTGCGGGATGGATGGCGACGTTGGTGTACACCCCGGCGTCGAACAGCGCCTTCCACAGCAGCACTGCCTGCCAGTCCTCGCCGACGACGACGGGCACCACCGGCGTCGTCGCCTCCGTGCCGTCGGGCAGTGTGCCGGGCTCGATCACCTGCAGGCCGAGGTCCGAGATTCCCTGGCGCAGGTAGCGGGCGTTGTCGAGCAGCCGCGCCATCAGCTCAGGCCCCTCCGAGCGAATGATCCGCAGCGCGCCGAGGGCGGCCCCCACCGCCGCCGGGACCCCCGATGCGGTGAAGATGAACGGCCGCGAGGAGATCCGCAGGTACTCGATCACCTCGGCCGACCCGGCGATGAAGCCGCCGCAGGAGGCGAGGCTCTTCGAGAAGGTGCCCATCCGCAGATCCACCTGGTCCTCGAGCCTGAACAGCTCGCAGGTGCCGGCGCCGCGGGCGCCGAGCACGCCGACGGCGTGCGCCTCATCGACCATCAAGCGGGCGCCGTAGCGCCCGCAGAGCTCGACGATCGCCGGCAGGTCGCACAGGTCCCCCTCCATCGAGAAGACGCCGTCGACGACCACCAGGACACCGCCACCGTCGCCCGCGGCGCGCTCGAGCATCTTCTCCAGCTTCGGCATCTGGTTGTGGCGGTACGGGCGCAGCTTGGCCCCCGAGAGCTTGCAGCCGTCGAGGATCGAGGCATGATCCGCGGAGTCGCAGATCACGGTGTCGCCAGGCCCGAGGATCGTGCCGATGCAGCCAGCGTTCGCCTGGTGACCGGTCGTGAACACGATCACCTCCTCGGTTTCCATCCACTCCGCCAGCTCGCGCTCGAGCTCGAGGTGCAGCGGCGTGGTCCCGTTGAGCAGCCGCGAGCCGGTCAGCCCGGTGCCGTAGACCTCGAGCGCATCGCGGGCGGCCTGCTTTACCCGTGGGTCGCCGGTCAGCCCGAGGTAGTTGTTGGAGCCGAGCATGATCATCTCGCGGCCCTCCATCTCGACCACCGGGCCGGCCTCCGAGGTGAGAACCTTGAAGTAGGGGAGCACGTCGGCCGCTCTGGCGGCCTCGAGTTGCTCTGCGCGGTCGTGGTGGCGCACCTTCTCGAACACGTCGACAGGGGCGCGGGTCGTCTCGCTCACACGGCAGAAGTGTAGGTTGAGCGCCCGTGGGATCCGTCTCCATCCGCTCGGTCGCGGGCAAGCGCGACCGCAACGCCTTCATCGAGCTCCCCTATCGGCTTCGACGAGATGACCCCCAATGGGTGCCGCCGCTGCGCTTCGAGCGCCGCCAGTTTCTCGACCCGGCCAAGAACCCATGGTTCGACCACGCCGAGGTCGAGCTCCTGCTCGCCGAGCGCGACGGCGAGGTGGTCGGCCGGATCAGCGCCCACATCGACCACCGCTGGGATCAGTTCCAGGGTGGCAGCGACGGCATGTTCGGCTTCTTCGACTGCGAGGACGACCCCGAGGTCGCGGGAGCGCTCCTCGACGCCGCCGCCGGATGGCTCCGCGAGCGGGGAAGAGGGCGGATGCTCGGGCCGATGGACTTCACCACCAACGACGAGTGCGGCCTCCTGATCGAGGGCTTTGACGAGCCCTCGATGATCCTCGAGCCCTGGCACCCGCCGCATTACCGGCGGCTGATCGAGGATCACGGTCTCGAGAAGCAGATCGACCTGCTGATGTGGGAGCTGTGGTTCGGCGAGCTCAAGGAGGGGACCGAGATGCACCCGCTGATCCACGCGGCGGCCGCGAAGTCGCGCGAGGAGGGCGTCGTGCTGCGTCCGATGCGCAAGCGCGACATGAAGGCCGAGGTCGCCCGCTTCATGGAGGTCTACAACGAGGCCTGGGGACGCAACTGGGGATTCGTCCCCGTGACCGAGGCTGAGGTCGCCTTCCAAGCCAAGAACCTGAAGCCCGTCCTCGACGAGAACTGGGCGATGATCGCCGAGCGCGACGGCGAGGTGGTCGGAGCCGCCCTGACGCTGCCCGACGTCGAGCAGGCGCTGGCGAAGATGAATGGCCGCATCCTGCCCTTCGGCTGGTGGCACTTCCTGAGGCGGAGGAAGTACATCGACCGCCTGCGCGTGTTCGCCCTCGGGGTGAAGACCGAGTACCAGCATCTAGGGGTCGCCGCGGCCCTCTATGAGCGTCACATCCAGACCGCCGCCGGCCCCGGTCCGCGCGGCGGCCACATGGGCTGGATCCTCGAGACCAACGACCCGATGAATCGGGCGATGGAGGGGATGGGCGGCAAGGTCGTGCAGAAGTACCGCATCTACCGGCAGATGCTCCGTGAGGACCCGGAGACTGCCGCTTGACAAGCCCTTAGAGTACGGGCCGATGCGAGAGGAGCTTCTGGAGACCGAGGCGATCGAGATGCCGCCGGCCGAGGACGACGGCGCCGACGCCCCGTCGGCCCGCCCGCTTCCGGCTCGCCGCGACGAGGCCGCGGATCTCTCGGTCTGGCGCGGCGAGGTTCGCAGCGCGGCGCTCGCCGCCGCCGGCGGCCTGGTAGCCGGCGCAGCCACGGTCGCGGTCGTGCGCGCCTCGCGCGGCTCGGGCGGCAAGCGGCCGGCGAAACGGTCCGGGCGCTCGAAGGAGCGCCCGGTCAAGGTCGTTGCCAGCCGCTCGTTCATGGTCGACGTACACCTGCTCGGCGACCGGTAGCGCGACCAGCGTGGCCCGCCCGGCGGTCGCCCGGCAGACGCCAGCGGTCTCGCGGCCGAGCCGCCCGGTCCCGCGGCCGCTGGAGGTCGCGGTGCGCCCGGCCTGGACCTACCGGCTTCCGATGGGCGGCCGCGGCGACGGCGTGATGCGGGCGAGGGGCGGGGTCCTGACTCGCCTCCTGCACGTCGACGAGCACCAGGTGGTCGTCCACGCGTGGCAGCCGGCGCCCGACCGCGTCCTGCTCCGCGCGGCCCCGCCGTCCGGCCCGGTCCCCGCCGAGGCGCTCGTGCGAGCCGTCGAGCGGATGCGCTTCGCACTCGGGGTCGACGATGACCTGGGTGAGTTCGCTCGCGTCATTCCGCGGCGATCCGCTGATCGGCGACGTGATCCATCACCGTCCCTGGCACCGGCCGAAGCGACGCCCGTTCGCTTGGGAGGCGCTCGCCTGGGCGGTGACCGAGCAGTTGATCGAGGCCGTACGCGCAAAGGAGATCCAGCGACGGATGGTGTTTCGCTGGGGGGCGAGGCTGCCGCCCGGCAGCAGTCCGGTGTGGCGCGGGCGCGGGCCGTTGCGCGACGTCCCGCACCGCTGCCGTGATCGCCGGCCGCGCGCCGGCCGAGCTCGCCGCGATCGACCTCGCTCCGTCGCGGGCGATCGCCCTGATTCGAGCCGCCCGCGAGGTCGCGTCCGGGCGCGTCGATCCCACCTGCCGCTCCGGCGACCGGCGCCTGATCCGGATCCCCGGCATCGGCCCCTGGACCGTGCAGGTGCTCGGCCTCGCGGGCCGCGGCGATCCCGACTCGCTGCCCGCCGGTGACCTCGCCTACATCAAGCTCGTCGGCTTGCTCGCCGGCCTCGGCCGCCGGGCCACGGTCGAAGAGGTCGAGGAGTACTTCGCCCCGTACGCGCCCTTCCGTGGGCTCGCCGGCAGCTTCGCGCTCGTGCGCTGGCACGGCGCGGTCGCCCAGGGCCCGCCGCTGCGCGTCGCGGCCTGAGCGGGGGCGTCGTCGGCACCGCTGCCGACAGGCATCGCGCTGGTGGCGCCGGCCGCCGGACTTACCCGACCGCGAGCCCGGTCTACCCCGGTGCTCGGTGGCTCCGGGGGTTCGATCGGGAGTTCGGACTAGGCCTCGTTCTGTCCTGCGAGCTCTGCCGCCTGGGGCCTACCTTTGTGCCCGGCTTCTTGCATGATCGGCGGGACCTCGGGGTCGGAGAGGAAGTTCTGCCACCCCTCCTGATCCCAGTCGAAGACCACCCAGAGCCGGCCGTCCTCATTGGGATCGCGAAAGACGTGGCAGCCCTTGGACCCGTGCTGCTTTCGCTTCTCGGCGCCCTTGGTTGAAAAAACGCTCCACCAATGGTCGAAATCCTCGATCGTCGTCGTTGCCAGGATCAACTCTCTACTCCTCTGTGGAAATGTCGTCGCGCTCCTTGCGACTTTGGCCGACCCATTCTGAGCCACCTCGTGCTGGGCGGCATAAAGGCAAGCGGCGCACGCCGCTATCTGAGCGTGGACGCGACGTCGTGACTCGGCGCGCGGCTACTCCGGGATCTGGCCGGGAAGCAGCTCGTTCGTCCGCAGCTCGTCGGCGGAGGGGCGGGTGGCGATCAGGCCGCGGTCGGCGAAGAAGCCGGCGAACCTCTCCCATTCGCGGGCGTCCATGTAGCCGTAGGGCCGCGACTTGCCCTTCGGCAGCAGCAGCGGCAGGGTGGCGTCGACCTCGGCGCGGGTGAGCTTCGGGTCGAGCCCGTCGCCGGCGGCGAGGACCGCCGCGGTCGCGGCGGCAGGGTCGGCCGCCGCGTCGCGCGTCCCTCGCTCGAGCGCGTCGATGAACAGGCGCAGCAACTCCGGATCGTCGGCGACCCGCTCGGAGTTGGCGACCAGGACGAGCTCGTCGTAGGTGGGGATTCCGAGCCGGTCCACCGGCACGATGCGCGGGTCGCGACCCCGCTCGGCGAGGTCGACGCCCTCGACATTGCGAAAGCCGCCGAGCATCGCGTCGGCCTCGCCCGAGAGCACCGCCGGGAGCAGGCCGAGGCCGACGTCGACCTGGGTGACGTCGTCGCTGGAGAGCCCCTGCTCGGACGAGGATCGCGTCGAGGAAGTCCGCCTGGTACGGGATGCCGGCGGTCGCGATCGTCTTCCCGCGCAGGTCGGCGGCGTCCTCGATTCCGGCCTCGGGGAGCGAGATCAGGGAGGTCAGCGGCGAAGCCGACGATCGCGGCGATCGCGATCACCGGCAGGCCCTGGTCGTGCGCCAGCAGGACCTCGGGCTCGTACGAGATCGCGAGGTCCGCGCGGCCGGCAGCCACCTGGCGGATCGGCGCCGAGGGGTCGGATGGAACCCGGGCGTCGACGGCGAGGCCGGCCTGCTCGAAGTAGCCGCGCTCCAGCGCGGTGAACAGCCCGGCGTGGTCGGGGTTGACGTAGAAGTCGAGCGCGACGTCGAATCGCTCCGGCTCGACGCCGTTGGCACCCGTCTCCTGCTTCTCACCACAGGCCGCGGCCAGCAGCGACAACGCCGCGAGGGCGAGGGCGAGGGCGAGGGCGAAACGGGTCGGTCTCAACGGATCTCCTTCATGCGTCGATCTCAGAGCGCCGCTCTCGTCGGCGAGCGCCACCAGGCGAGCTTTCGCTCGAGCAGCGCGATCCCGCCGAAGAGCACGATCGCCAGCACCGAGAGCACGGCGACCGCGGCGAACACGCGCGCGGTCTGCAACTGACCCTGGGCGACGAGGATCAGGTGGCCGAGGCCCTCGTCGGCGCCCGACCACTCGCCGAACACCGCTCCGATCACCGAGATCACGGCAGCGATCTTGGCCCCGCTGAACAGAAAGGGGAGCGCCGAAGGAATCTCCACGCGCAGCAGGGTCTGGGCGCGGCTCGCGTCGAGCGTCCGCATCATCCGGGGCAACTCCGGGTCCACCGAGCGCAGCCCGTCGAGCATGTTGACGGTGATCGGGAAGAAGCAGACGAGGGCGATGATCGCCAGCTTCGGCCCGAGTCCGAAGCCGAGCCAGACGACGAGAATCGGCGCGACCGCGATCACGGGCACGGTCTGGGAGGCAACCAGCAGCGGGTAGAAGGCCCGACGCAGAACGTCCGAGAGATGGAGGGCGATCGCGAACGCGAAGCCGACGATCACGGCGATCGCGAAGCCGAGCAGCACCTCCTGGATCGTCACCCAAGCGTTCTCGGCGAGCAGGCCGCGGTCGCCCCACAGCGAGTCGGCGACGTCGCTGGGCGCGGGGACGAGGAACGGCTCGATGCCGAGCGCATCGGCGAGTACGTCCCAGCTCGCCGCGAGCTGCCAGAGGCCGATCAGGGCCACCACCACGGCCAGCGGGAGCAGCACCCGCCTCACCGCGAACCCTCCCGCAGGGCGCGCATCGCGCGCTCGCGACGGCCGACGAATGTGGGGTCGGCGACGGCGGAGTCGCGGGCCGGGGCCCGCGGTGATGGCCCGCGAAGCTCGGCGACTGCGGTGGCCGGGCGCGCCGAGAGGACGACGACGCGATCACAGAGGTAGAGGGCTTCCTCGACATCGTGGGTGACCAACAGCACGGTGGCCGCCTCCCCCGGCAGGGCGCCCGCGAGCCATTCCTGCATCGTCGACCGGGTGATCGCGTCGAGCGCGGCGAAGGGCTCGTCGAGGAGCAGCACCGGCTTGCCGGCGAGCAAGGTGCGCAGGAAGGCCACCCGCTGGCGCATCCCGCCCGAGAGCGCGCCGGGAAGAGCCTCCTCGAACCCGGCGAGACCGAAGCGCTCGAACAGCGGTTCCGCCTCGCGCCGCGCATCGGCGCGCGACGCACCCCGGTTTCGCGGCGCCAGCGCCGCGTTGTCGATCGCCGCCAGCCAAGGGAGCAGCAGGTCGCGCTGGGGCATGTAGGCGCAGCGGGCGAGACGCTCCGGCGTCGCGCGCTCGCCGCAGACGACGACGTCCCCGGCCGTCGGCGCGAGCAGCCCGGCCACCAGCTCGAGCAGAGTGGACTTGCCGCATCCCGACGGCCCCACCACGCCGACGACCTCGCCTGCCTCGAGCCTGAGGTCGAGGCCGCCGATCACCTCGAGCTCGCCGAACGAGTGGCGCAGCCCGTCGATCGCGATCGCCGCGCCCGCCATGGGCCGCTCGCCGCGGTCCGATCCTGGAGATGTATGGGGCTCTTCGACGGGAGCCTCCGGTCCGCTGCGCATGCTCCCTCCGCGCGCATTACCGCACAGGTTCGAAGGGTCAGCGCCGGGTGGTCGTGTCAGAGGCGCTATCTCAGCCCGCTCGCCCGCGAGCCCCCCTGGTTGTCGTGGCGGCAGTCTAGCTCGCCCAGCTCGAGCGGCCCTACTCGACCGCGGGCGCGCCGCCGGCGATCACGTTGACGAAGTCCTCGAGATGCTTCGTCGTCCAGCACTCGAACGCTGCGGTGCAGTGGGGCTCGTACGCGGCCATCACCGAGTCGCCGTAGTTCCAGTACAGGCGCGGCTCCGGATTGAGCCAGAAGGTGCGGCCGGCGCGCTCGGAGATCCGGGCGAAGATCTCGGCGTGCGGCTCGCGCCCGTTGGTGCGGGCGTCGCCGAGCACGATCACCGTCGAGCGAGGGTCGAGGTCCTCGGAGATCTCCTCGATGAACTCGAGCCAGACGCGGCCGTAGTCGGTGTATCCGGAGACGTCGGCGACGCCGCCCTCACGGCTGATCTTCTCCGAGATCGCGCGGAAGTCGCGCTCGCGCTCGAACACCTCCGTGACCTCCGAGATCCGTTCAATGAAGACGAAGCTGCGCAGCTTTCGGAACGAGTCGTGCAGCGCGTGGAGGACGGAAAGGAAGAAAACGCTTGCCGAGGTGACCGAGGTCGAGACGTCGCAGAGGACGTAGATCTCGGGCCGGCGGGGGCGCTTCGGCCGGTAGCGCAGCCGCAGCGGAACCCCTCCCGTCTCCAGCGAGGCCCGCATCGTCCGCCGCATGTCCACCGCCGTGGCCCGCTTACGGCCACGCTGCTCATGGCCGAGAGTCGCAAGACGGCGCTTGAGCTGCGCGACCGCGCGGTGTACCGCAGCGAGATCCTGGGTGGGACTGGTGGGCAGAGCCCGGTCGAGCTCTGCCAGCGGCCGCGAGGGAGGCATCTTCTCCGTCCGCTCGATCAGCGCCCGCTCGAGCTCGCGGCGCAGGTGGCGCTCGAAGGCCTGGATCTGCTCGCGGTCGAGCGCCGGCTCGTCGCCGTCGGGCTCGCGGCCGCCCACCTGGAGGCCGAGGGTGCGGCGGATCCGCTGCACGTCGACGCCGACCACGCCCGAGCCCTCGCCGCGACGGCCGAACGCTGCGATCGCGAGCCGGGCGGCGTCGCGCATCTCGCCGTCCTGCCCCTCGGCGATTGCCCGGCGGATCGCCTCCCGGAGCTGGTCGACGTCGAGCTGCTCGCCACCCCGATAGCGGTGCTCCTCGCGGATCTCGCGCTTCAGCGCCTCGGACTCGGCGGCGCGAAAGAAGAATCGTTCGAAGAGCAGCTCGAAGACGCGCCGGTCCTCCTGCGACTTCGCGATCGTCGCCGCCAGCGCCTCGCGGAAATCGGCGGGGTCGGTCCACGGGACGGCCTCGAGCGCCGCGAACGCGTCGAGGATCTCGGCGGTGCCCACCGCCATGCCCTCGCCGCGCAGCTCCTCACAGAAGGAGACGATCCGCGGGGCCAACCCCGGCGGCAGCGCCGGTGCGCCCAAGGCCTACGCCCCCGTGGCCGGCTGCCCGGTGGGCGCGGTTTCGAGCTTCACCCCGACCCGCTCGGCGACCAGGTCGATATCCGATCGGTGCTTGACGATGATGCTCATCGTGCTCGCGAAGACCGAGGCGTCGATGTCGTCGGCGCCGAGCAGCAGCAGCGCCCGGGCCCAGTCGATCGACTCGGCGATCGAGGGTGGCTTCTTGAGGTCGAGCTGGCGGATCATGTGGATCACCTCGACCAGGCGCCTGGCCAGTTCGCTGTCGAGGTCGGGCGCGTGCAGCCGGACGATCTCCATCTCGCGCTCGACCTCGGGGTAGTCGAGCCAGAGGTAGAGGCAGCGGCGCTTGAGCGCCTCGGTCAGCTCGCGCGAGTTGTTCGAGGTCAGGACGACGATCGGGTGGGTGCGCGCCTCGATCACCCCGAGCTCGGGGATCGAGATCTGGAAGTCCGAGAGCACCTCGAGCAGCATTGCCTCGAACTCCTGATCGGTCTTGTCGATCTCGTCGATCAGCAGCACCACCGGCTCAGCCGACGCGATCGCCTCGAGCAGCGGCCGCGTGAGCAGGAACTCCTCCGAGAAGATCTCGTCGAAGCGCGACGCCCGTCCCTCACCCGACCCTGACCCGCCCGGAGGCGAAGCCGAGGACGTGTCAGGCATTTGTTCCGTGTCAGGAGCATTGATTCTGAGCAGCTGCTTGCGGTAGTTCCATTCGTAGAGCGCCTTGGACTCGTCGAGCCCCTCGTAGCACTGGAGGCGGATCAGGGTGCGGCCGGTCGCCCGCGAGATCGCTTTCGCGAGCTCGGTCTTGCCGACCCCCGCCGGTCCTTCGACCAGGACCGGCTTGCCCAGCTCCTGTGCGAGGTAAGCGACCAGCGCCGCCGGCTCGTCGGCCAGGTACCCGACCTTCTCGAGCGCGCTCTTGACCTCCGCCACCGAGCTCATCGCCGTCGATGATAGGGAGAATGGGTCGCATGACCGGGCTCGAGAACCTCGCCGCCGCACTGCCCGCCGTGGCGCGCACCGCCTCGGACTTGGCGCCCTACCTGATCGTGATCGGGCTCGGTTTCCTGGTCGGGGCGTGGGGTCAGTCAGCGCGGGTCCCGGTCGCCGTGATCGCCGGGATCCTGTTGATCCTGATCGGTACCGGCGGTTTCCTGCTCGACAATAACTCGGGCGGCAACGGGATCCCTGGGCTCCCCGGCGTCTAGACGCCCCGACGAGGCCAACGCACGTCGGGGCACGGGCCGATCATTTAGATTTCGGACGTGGGCAAGCTCGACGAAGTCGACCTGACCGGGTCCCTCTCGCGCACGCAGGAGGAGCGCGAGCTCGCCAACGTCCAAGCGCGGCTCGCCCAGCTCCGACTGACGCTCGGTGGGCAGATCGGCGAAAAGCGGGTTGGCCCGCCGCTGCTGATCCTGTGCGAGGGCTGGGACGCGGCGGGAAAGGGAGGCGCGATCAAGCGGCTCGTCGCCCCGCTCGATCCGCGCCACGTGCGGGTCTGCCAGTTCGCCGCGCCGACGGCCGACGAGAAGCGCCACCACTTCCTCTTGCGTTTCTGGAGCCAACTGCCGGGTTGGGGAGGGATGGCGATCTTCGACCGCAGCTGGTACGGGCGGGTCCTGGTCGAGCGCGTGGAGGGCTTCGCCACCCGAGAGCAGTGGCTGCGCGCGTACGACGAGATCAACAACTTCGAGCGCTCCCTCGCCGACGAGGGGACCGTCCTGGTCAAGATCTGGATGCACATCTCGGCCGAGGAGCAGCTGAACCGGTTCAAGCGGCGCGAGAAGGACCCGCTGAAGTCGTGGAAGCTCACCGACGAGGACTGGCGCAACCGCGAGCAGCGCGGCCTCTACGAGGAGGCGGTCGAGGACATGCTCGCGCGCACCGATCAACCCAGGGCACCCTGGTCGCTGATCGGCGCCGAGTCCAAGCGCTTCGCCCGGGTGAAGGTGATCGAGACGGTGATCAGCCGAATCGAGGACGGCATGCGCGAGTGGGAGATCGAGCCGCCACCACCGCTCTCCGCGAAGGGCGACTGAGCATCCTCTGCGGCTACGGTCGGGTGCGGTAGGGTCGCAGCGTGCCGGAGGCCGACCACGTGGGTGTAGCGGAACTGGATGCGCATGTGCGCCGGCTGCGCGATCTCGTTGCCGCCCAGGCCGACGACCGCACCGCGGCCGCGATCGAGGCGGCCACCGAGCAGGCCGAGGAAGAAGTGCGCTCGATCCGCGAGGCGGCGGTGGTGGAGATCGAGCAGGGCCGGGCGGCTGCCGCGGCCGATGAGGCGGAGGCGCGGCGGGCCGCGGAGGCCGAGGCAAGCCGCGCTCGCGAGGATGCCGAGCGGGCCCGGGCGGCGGTCGACGCCGAGGCCCGGCGCGCTCGCGAGGACGCCGAGCGGAAACTGGTCGTTGCCCGTGAGCGTCTGCGGTCGAAGGCGGAGGAGAAGCTGAAGCTGGCCGCCGAGCGGATCCAGGTCCAGGCCGCGGAGCGGACGCGGGTTGAGGTGGCGGAGGCGAAGCGCGCCGCCCTGACCGAGGCGACCGAGCGGGCCCGAGCGGAGGTCGCCGAGGAGCTGGCCGCCGCCGAACGCCGCGTCGAGGCGGCGGATCGCAAGGTCGAGATGGCCGTCGAGCAGGCCGAGCGCAAGGCCGCCGCGGAGGTGGACCTGCGGGTGACGGCCGAGCAGGCGCTCGAGCGAACCGAACGGCGGCTCGACTCGCTGGTCGACCGGCTGGCTCGCGAGGCCGAGCAGCGCGCACGCAAGGAGGCCGAGCAGCGCCTGCGCCAGCAGCACGAGGAGCTCGAGCGCGAGGCGAAGGCCGCCGCCGAGCGAGCGCGGTCGAAGGCCGCGGAGGAGGCGCAGGCGAAGCTCGAGCAGCGCCTGCTCGAGGAACGCGAGAAGGTCCGTGAGCAGGCCGAGGAGAGAGCCCGCGACGAGGCGGAGAAACGGCTCAGGGTCACTGAGGCGCGGCTCGAACGCGAGCTCGCCGACCAGGCCCGGGCCGCGGGCGAGCTGGCCCGCCGAGAAGTTCAGAACCGCCGCGCCGAGCTCGCCGAGCGCCTCCGCCGCGAGGCCGACGAGCAGGCCGAGGCCGCCGGCGACCTGGCCCGCCGCGAGGCACTCAGCGGGTAGCTGTCACCGCGCCGTTTGGCCTCCGACGAGCGCGGCGACGGGCCCGGGTGGGGCCCGTCGCCGGCCGCGTCAGGCGGGGATCTCCGCTTCGGTGTGCGCCTGGAGGACCGCCTCGCCGTCCTCGCCGGTACGGATGCGGATCGCCTCCTCGACGGGGATCACGAAGATCTTCCCGTCGCCGACGTCGCCCGTCCGGGCGTGCTTGAGGATGGTCTCGACCACCAGGGGCTTGTCCTGGTCCGGAGACGACCACCTCGATCTTGAGCTTGGGCCGCACGTTGACGGTCAGGCTCGAGCCACGGTAGGTCTCGACGATCCCCTTCTGGCGTCCCGAGCCCTTGACCTCGCTGATCGACAGCGAGGGGAACCCCCGGTCGAGCAGCTCGGCCCGGATCGGCTCGAACGCCTCGTGGCGGATGTATGCCTCGATCTTCTTCATCTGGTTCACCTCCTCAGGCCTCTGACGGCTGGTCGGGGGCCATTGCCGTAACCGCTGCGGCAGCGGCGGGGGCCGGAGCCGGCAGACCGGTGCTTGCCGGGTACTCCTCGGGCGGGATGAACTGCTCCGGGTAGCCGTACATCCCGTGCTCGGAGATGTCCAGTCCGGCGTCTTCCTCCTCCTCGGAGACTCGCAGCCCGATCGTCTTCTTGATCGCCCAGAACGTGGCGTAGCTCATCATGAAGACGAACGTGAACGCGATTGTGAATCCGACCACCTGGGCGATCAGCTGGTCGAAGTTGCCCGAGTACCAGAGGCCACCCTCGGGGTCGCCGAAGGCGTTGTACTGGGCCAGGCGCGGTGCGGTGAACAGACCGCAGGAGATCGTCCCCCAGATCCCGGCGAGGCCGTGTGCCGAGAGTGCGCCGACCGGGTCGTCGATGAGCTTGTCGATCGCGTACACGCCGTAGACCACGATCACGCCGGCCACGGCACCGATGATCGGGGCCGCCCAGACCTCGACGTATCCCGATGGAGCGGTGATCGCGACCAGCCCGGCGATCGCCCCGTTGCCGGCCATGCCGATGTCGATCGTGCCCGTCTTCAGCCTCACGGTCGCGACCGCGGCGAGCACGCCGGCCGCCGCGGCGATGTTCGTGATCAGCAGGATCTCGGGAAAGCGCCCATCGAGAGCGTTCAGCGTCGATCCGGGGTTGAACCCGAACCAGCCGAGCCACAGGATCAGCACCCCGAGGCCGAACAGGGGCATGTTGTGCCCGGGAATCGCCCGCGGCTTGCCGTCCGCCCCGTACTTGCCCTTGCGCGGGCCGAGCAGCAGCAGCGCCGCCAGGGCCCCCGTGGCACCGATCAGGTGCACCGCCGTCGAGCCGGCGAAGTCCTGCATCCCGACGATTCCGGTGCCGAGCCAGTCGCCGATCTGCAGGAATCCGCCACCGAACACCCAGTGGGCGCCGAGCGGGTAGATGATGCTCGCGAAGACGATCGAGTAGAGGACGTAGGCCCCGAACTTGATCCGCTCCAGGGTCGTGCCCCAGACGATCGCCAGCGAGACCGCGCAGAACGCGAACTGGAAGCATGAACTTCGAGTCGATGGTCGCGTCGGAGAGTGCCATCACCGGGAAGTCCGGCCGAAACAGCGCCAGGCCACCGTCCTTGCCGGCGAGCGGGCCGAGATCGGTGAGGAAGAAGCCTCCCTCGTGCCCGACGAAGCCGCCCAGCGGGCCGCTGAACGCGAGCGCGAACCCGACCGCCCACCAGCAGAGGGCGGCGATCGAGAAGTTGGTCAGGATCTTCGCGATCACCGTGCCCGCGTTCTTCGCCCTCGAGAAGCCGATCTCCAGGAACGCGAACCCGGCCTGCATGAAGACTACGAAGCACGCGGCAACGATCACCCACAACGATGTTGATCCCCACCGAGTCGCCCAACTTGCCGTCGAGCGCCTGTTGCAGATCGGCGGTGGCGCCGAGCGCGGAGCCCGGCAAGGCGAGCAGCGCCCCCAGAGCGGCCAGCGGCACGAGGTACCTTCGTCTCATCTGTCACTACCTCCTCGCGGCCCGTGTCGCGGTTCGAATCCAGGATCGCGAGCGAAGGTAGGCGGCGAGCGGCGCGAACTTCGTTATCCCGATGTCGAAAGTTCGACGCCGGCCCTTGTACCGGCGGTCGAATGACGCCTGGACTCAGGCGTGGAGGGCGGGGACCGCCCTGCCGATCTCGAGCTCGGCGCCCTCCATGCGCCAAGCTCGAGCGCGGCCTGGTCGCCCCGCCAGGGCCCGCCCAGCGCGTCGCGGGCCGAGCGTGCGGAGCTCGTCGAGGAACTCGTCGGAGTGAAGCGGATCGTGATGGAAGAGCAGCAACCGCGCGGGCCTCGACTCGGCGAGCGAACGTGAGCGTGTCCGAGAGCGCGGAATGACCCCAGCCGATGTGCTCGGGGTACTCCTCGTCGGTGTACTGGCAGTCGTGGATCAGCAGGTCGGCGTCGCGGGCGAGGTCGAAGCCCGAGATCCATTCCGGCTCGAGGTCGGCCAGCGGCGCGCCGAGAGCCGGCTCGTGGTCGGGGATGTAGGCGAGCGTCGTCTCGCCGTCGGTGATCCGGTAGCCGAGCGTCGGACCGCGGTGGGTGACCGCCTCGGCGCGGATCGTCGCGCCGCCGAGCTCCCATTCGCTCGCGGGCGTGTCTCGAAACGAGACCGAGCAGGGCAGCTCGCGGACCTCGACCGGCGAGAGCGGGGCCGAGATGTAGCGCGCGATCCGGTCCTCGAGCGACGCCTCCGGCGAGGACGGCCCCCAGATCGACGATCTCCGACTCGGCTCGGAAGCAGGGCGGGAAGAACATCAGCCCCTGGATGTGGTCGAGGTGCAGGTGGGTGAGCAGGATGTGGATCCGCTCGCGGCCGGTGCAGGCTCGAGGCCGAGCGTCGCGGATGCCGGTGCCGGCGTCGAGGATCAGCTGCTCGCCGCTGGCGAGGCTCACCTGCACGCACGAGGTGTTGCCGCCGTAGCGGTTCATCTGCGGCCCCGGCGCCGGAACCGAGCCCCGCGCTCCCCAGACCTTGACCTTCACCGCGTCCGCTCCGTTGCGCCGACAGCGGCCAGAACATGATCATCGCCCCCGAGGAGCCCTGCTCGGAGGCGACGATCGGGAAGGCGCTCGCCTCGATCGAGGCCCGCTCGCCGTTGGCGGCCCGGATCGTGAAGCTGCCGTGGGCCGGCCGTCCCTCGCGGATCGCCTCGGTGATCGCCAGGTCGTCGACCTCGATCGGCTCGTCGTCGCGGTCGAAGGGCCCGAAGGCGGCGGTCCACTGCTCGGCGGTCATCCGCCCGGCGTCCTCGAAGGCGCGTCCGAGCAGCGCCGCCGCCGCCTCGTTGTAGAAGACCAGCGACGCCTCGTCGTCGAGCAGGAAGGCAGGCGTCGAGATGCTGGTCAGCAGGTTCCGGGCCAGGATCAGCTCGAGCGGCTTCTGTGGCTGCGAGCTCGCCATGCGTTCGTCGCACCATTCTTCCACCGATCGGCGCCATCTGCCACGCGCTCACCGCGTCGTGCCGGTGGAAATGCGACCGCGCGCTCAAGGAGCGACCACGCGCGCGCCGATACCGAGGCGGTGTTTCCCTCGCGAGAACGGGACAACCTCGCTGCCGACCTCGCCGCCGCCCGCGGTCGTATCGCCGAGCTCGAGGCCGAGCTCTCGCGACTCGGCTCGCGCGACGCCGGTCTCGGGCGGGCTGCTCACCCTGCGCGCGTTCCGGGCCCAGCTCGAGCTCGACGTCCAGCGCGCCCAGCGCCACGGCCGGCCGCTGACCGTCGCCCTGCTCGACATCGACCGGTTCCGCTACCTGAACCTCAAGCACGGCTACTCGGCCGGTGACCTGGTGCTCGGCGGCGTCGGCGCGGCGATCGCTCGGCGCACCCGTTCGCAGGATCTCGCCTGCCGGATCGGCGGTGACGAGTTCGCGATCCTCTTCCCCGAGACCGAGACGCCGGGCGCCCTCGACGCGGTCAAGCGCATCCTGGTCTCGCTCGAGGACCTCGAGGCGGGTGGGGTACGTGGCCACTCCGCCTCGGCGGGGGTCGCCTCGCTCGACCCTGCACAGACACCCGAGGCGCTGCTCGCCGCCGCCGGCTCGGCCCTGGAGCAGGCCCGGCTGGCCGGCGGGGGACAGGTGATCCTCTACTCGGGCCCGGTGGCCGAGGCCGGCGCAGGGGAGCTCTCAGGCGCGCACGGCGACGTGATCGCAGCCCTCGCCTCGACTCTCGGCGAGCGCGACCGCTACACCGGCGATCACTCGGAGTCCGTCGTCGACCTGGCGGCGCGGGTCGGCAGCGCGCTGGCGCTCGATGCCGAGCAGATCGGCCGCCTGCGCACCGCGGCACTGCTGCACGACATCGGCAAGGTGGGCGTTCCCGACGAGATCCTGCACAAGCCCGGGGCGCTCAACGAGGCCGAGTGGGAGACCATGCGCCAGCACCCGGTGATCGGCGAGCGGATAATCCGCGCGATCCCCGGGCTCGGCCCGATTGCGCGCATCGTCCGCCACGAGCACGAACGCTGGGACGGAGGCGGCTACCCGGACGGCCTCGCGGGCGCCGAGATCCCGGTCGAAGCGAGGATCATCCTCGCCTGTGACGCCTATCACGCGATGACCTCGGACCGGCCCTATCGCGCCGCGATGGACCACTCGAACGCCTTCGCCGAGTTGACGGCGAATGCGGGCACCCAGTTCGACCCGCAGGTGATCGAGGTTCTGGTGGGCTACCTCTACGGTCGCCGTCAGTCGGGCCTGGCGGCCGTCTAGGCCGCTGCAAACCGTCGTGTCTCGGCGTCCTCGGCCGATCGCCTCGCTTACGTACCTCGCCAGTACGCGCGCTTCGGCGATCGGCCTGCGTCCACCGACGTACTCGGTTTTCGCAGCCTTACGTAGGCGGGGAGCCGCTTACTAACCCTCGAGCTTGCCGATCTTGAAGATCTTCGTGCCGCAGTCCGGGCACGTGCCCTGGATCGCCGGCCGCCCGTTCTTCATCGTGACCTGCTGCGGGTTCTTGATCTCGACCTTCTTGCGTTCCTTCACGCAGTAACCCTCAGGCATCTGAGCCTTCTCCTTTCAGGAGACGTTCGAGCGACCGTAGACGCAGTCGTCGCGACGCCCGCAGGCAGAGGCATCGTAGACGTATCGCTACAAGTCCTGCGCGGGGCGAGAAGCCGCTGCCGGCCCGTCGGAGCCGCCGCGCGGCGCCGGCCTCGAGCTCAGAGATCTGACCGCGCAGCTCGTCGATGTCGTCCTGGACCACCGAGAGCTCGCTCTCGGTGGTTCGCTGGCCGGCGCGATCGTGGTGACGCGTCCCTCGAGCTCGTCGAGGCGGTCGGTGAGCGTGCCGACGTCCTCCTCGGTGGCCTTGGAGGTCTCCTCCTGGACCACCTCGACCTGGTCGCGAAGGGCTCGGACCTCGTCCTTGGTGGCGCCCTCGTCCTTGGCGCTCAGGGCGAGCACCACGCCGACGATCCCGGCCGCGAGAGCGAGGACCACGGTCGCCGCCGCGAGCGTAGCTGCGCACGCCGAGCTTGCGGTCGAGCTGCGCGATCCACGAGCGCAGGCCCTCGATCCGGTCCTCGCGCGTCTGCGGGTGGCCGTCTCGGAGGCGCGGCTGTCGGCCGCCGGGCTGCGATCCGGTGGCCGGCGGGCTGCGGGTCTGGTTGCTGGCCTCCGGACTCCATCGGGCGGATCCTAGGAGGGCGGCGGCGGTCGCCACGACCGCGCCGTCCTCGGGCTCGATCGACAGTGCCGTCCGCCGCCCAGGCCTCGATCCCGCCGGCCAGGTTATAGGCGTCATACCCCGCCTCGCGAAATGCCGGCGGCGGCCATGTCGGAGCGGTCGCCGATCCGACAGTAGAAGAGCACCGGCCGGTCGCGCGGGATCGAGTCGGCGGCCGCCGTGAGCTCGTTCATCTCGATCGTTGCGCGCGCCGGGGAGGTGGCCGCCCTGCCCACTCGTACGGCGCGCCGCACGTCGATCAGCTCGCCGTCGCCGGCGCTCACCAGCTCGGCCACCTCGCCACGCGTCAGCTCGGTGCTCGATCGCGTCTCCTCGCTCACCGCCCAAGAAATACCATCACCGGTGCTCGGCCGCCTCGGCCGAGCCACGGCGACGACGAAGGAGCGCCAGCCAAGCATGCCCGAAGCCGTGATCGTCGACGCCGCCCGCAGCCCGATCGGCCGCGCCTTCAAGGGCTCGCTCGCCCAGCTGCGCCCCGAGGAGATCGGCGCCTACATCGTCGACAGCCTGCTGGAGCGCAACCCGGACGTCTCGCCCGAGATGGTCGAGGACGTCTTCTGCGGCTGCGGGATGCCGCAGGGGCTGCAGGCGTTCAACATCGCCCGGATCATCGCGCTGCTCTCCGAGCAGCTGCCCGCAGACGGTCACCGGGATCGACGATCTCGCGCTACTGCGCCTCCTCGCTCGACGCGATCCGCCACGCGGCGAATGCGATCAAGGCCGGCGAGGGCGATGCCTACGTCGCCGCCGGGGTCGAGTTGGTGAGCCGGTTCAACGAGCGCACCGAGCCCGCGGGTGTGGCCGATCGCAACCCGAACCTGATCGGCGAGAACGGGCAGCCGAACGCGTACATCGACATGGGGGATGACCGCCGTCAACGTGGCCGAAGCGCTACGAGGTCAGCCGCGCCGACATGGACAAGTACGCCCAGCGCTCGCAGGAGCTGGCGGTGGCCTCGCAGGAGGACGGCTTCTTCGACCGCGAGATCGTCCCGGACGCCGACCACGACGGTAACGAGGTGGCAGCGATGACGGCCCTCGCGCGTAGCTCGACGCTGGAGAAGCTCGCCGAGCTCGAGCGAGGCGTTCGAGGGGGCGGCAAGGTCACGGCCGGCAACTCGTGCCCGCTGAACGACGGCGCCGCCGCCGCGCTCGTGATGTCGACACGCAAGGCGCGCAGGAGCTCGGGCTGAAGCCCAAGGCGCGGATCGTCACCGCCGCCACGCGTGGCAACGAGCCCGAGTACATGGGCGTGGCACCGATCGGGGCGATCAGACGGTGCTCGAGCGCACCGGGATGACGATGGCGGAGATCGACGTGGTGGAGCTGAACGAGGCCTTCGCCGCGCAGGTGATCCCGATCATGGACGAGTGCGACATCCCGCTCGAGAAGCTGAACACGCACGGCGGCGCGATCGCCCTCGGCCATCCGTTCGGGATGACCGGCGCGCGGATCATGACCACGCTGCTGAACGCGATGGAGACCGACGACCACCGGTCGGCCTGGAGACGATGTGCGTCGCCGGCGGCCAGGGCGAGGCGATGATCGTCGAGCGCCTGAACTAGGCGCAGGCGCGGCCCGGGCCGCCGGGGCGCGCACGCCCGGGGATCCCGCCGCGTGGGCGGTAACCGCCCGAGCCGCCCGTCTTCAGCGCCGACGTGGCCGCGTCGGCGGCCTTCTGGCAGGCCTCGATCGCGGCGTCGCCGGGCGGTGCCCTCGGGCGCGTTGTTCGCCTGCTCGGTGCACTGGGCGAACGCGTTCGGCCTGCTCACAGGCGGTCTGGCCGGCCGACTCCGCCGGCGTCCCCGCGATCGCGTCGAGCAGGCCTGGTAGACATCGTCGGGCGTTGATCCGGTGAGGCGCTCGAGTCGGTGGTCTGGCGTCGACGTGTCGCCGCTGGTCGCGGTGCTGGTGGTGTCGTCGCTGCCGCAACCCGCGGCGATCAGGCCGCACGCCGTCAGCGCCGCAAGCGCGATGACCCACTTCCGGTCTTGCATCTCGTTCCTCTCGTAGTTAAGCCGCGAGCATTTCGCGGCGTTCGGGCGCGATCCTACGGCGCGCGTCGGCGCGTTGTCCGCTGATGGACGGATAGGCTGGCAACCGATGAGCGTGGGCGAGCCGACCCGCGTTGAGGTCGCCGTCCGGCTTCAGCCGCGCGCCGCCGCGACGAGATCGCGAGGCGCTCTGCCGGCTGATCGCGAAGCGCGCCGGGGTGGCGCGCGGCCGGGTCGCCGTGGTCCGCGGCGAGCGCTCGCGCGACAAGCTGGTCCCGGTCGAAGGGGTTTCGGAGGCGCCGCTGCGGCATGAGTTCCGAGCTGAGTGAAGTGACCATGGTAAGATGACCATGGTCACATGGAGATATCGGCGAGTCAGTTCAAGGCACGCTGCCTCGCGCTGCTCGACGACGTCGCCGAGGCCGGGTCCGAGATCGTGGTCACCAAGCGCGGCCGGCCAGTCGCGCGGGTGGTCCCGGCTCGGCAGGACGAGGAGTCGCTGCGCGGCAGCGTCACCTACAACGTCGGCGACGACGAACTGATCGGCCCGGTCGAGGTCGAGTGGGACGCGTCAGCGCATCAGGGCGCCTGAGCGCCGGTGGTCGTTCTCGACACTCACGCCTGGCTCTGGTGGACCGATGATCCCGCGCGCTGGGCGCCGCCGCTCGAGCGCGATCGAGGCGGCGGACTCGATCGGGGTCGCCGCCATCTCCTGCTGGGAGGTCGGCATGCTCGTGCTCGCCGGCCGGGTGACGCTCGACCGTGATCTCGCTCGCTGGGTTCGCCAGGCGCTCGGGCGGCCGGGGATCGAGGCGCTGCGATCTCCCCGAAGGTGGCGCTGGATGCGGCCCTGCTCGAGCGCGAGGGCTTCGTCGAGGACCCCGCGGATCGACTGATCTACGCGACCGCGCGAGACTCGGCGCCGCTGATCACCCGGGACCGCGGCTGCGGGAGTTCGATCCCCGGGGACGATCTGGAAGCGGGTGCGGCGCGGAATCGAGCGGGTTCGCGCCCGCGGGCCGAGGGGCGATCCCCGCCCTAGGGGCGGAGGCGCGCGGCTCAGTCCTCGAACAGCGCGTAGCCGTACTCGCCGCGCTTGTAGGCGAGCTTCGCGATCGCCGTCATCCGCTCGTCGTCGTTGGACTCGACCTGGCTCGAGGTTCGAGCCCACCCGCGCCGCCGGCGCGGGCGCAGAAGGTGTCGGCGATGTAGCGCTCCTGCCCGGAGGGCTCGACCCCCTGGTCCTCGAAGATCGCCGTGACTCGCGAGAGCACCGCCACCTGGGCGTAGATGTCGGCGACCGCGTCGGCGAGCCGCTTCTGCTGGAACTGGCGCTCGACGATCCCGCCGCTTGTGCTCGCGCAGCAGCGCCTCGGTCAGCGCCGCGCAGCTCCTCGACCTGGTCGGAGACGGCGTCGGCGTGCTCCTGCGAGCTCGGGGTGGGCCATCGTGATCCGGTCCGGCGCGACCTGGCGCTGGATCCGCGCCGCCGACGTAGTCGGCCAGCACGCCGATCGAGCGGATCGGGTCGCCGAGGCCGATCTCGCCGAGGCCCGAGAGCTTCTCGCCGACGCGGTTTGATCGCCGAGAGGGCGATGAACGCGCGCAGGACGTCGTTGGCGCCCTCGAAGATCGGGAAGATGCGGATGTCGCGGAGGATCTTCTCGTAGGGCTCCGTCTTCATGTAGCCCTCGCCGCCGCGCAGCTGCATCGCCCGGTTGGCCGCGTACCAGAGGAACTCGGTCCCCGAGACCTTGCAGATCGCCGACTCGAGCGAGTAGTCCTCGACCCCGCGGTCGACCAGGCCGCAGGTCAGGTAGCACATCGACTCGAGCCCGAACAGGTAGGAGACCATCCAGCCGATCTTGTCCTGGACCAGCTCGAACTCGGCGAGCGGGCGGCCGAACTGGCGCCGCTCCTTGACGTGGTCGATCGCCAGGTCGAGCAGCTTCTTCGCCGCCCCGACCGAGCCGGTGCCGAGGCCGATGCGGCCGTTGTTGAGCACCTGCATCGCGATCCTGAAGCCGTCGCCGGGCTCGCCGAGGACGTTCTCGGCGCGGCACGCTGACGTCGTTGAAGTAGAGGCGCCGCAGGTCGTTGCCGCGCAGGCCCATCGTGTCGTAGCGCTCGCCGACCTCGAAGCCCTTCATCCCCCGCTCGAGGATCAGCGCGATGTGGCGGTCCTTGCCGTCGACCTCGCAGCGGGCGAAGGCGGTGAACACGTCGCCCTTCGAGCCGTTGCCGATGTAGCGCTTCTCGCCGTTGAGCACCCACGAGCCGTCGGGCTGGCGGACGGCGCGCGACCGGATGTCGTAGGCGTCCGAGCCCGCCTCGGGCTCGGTCAGCGCGAAGCCGGCGAGCTTGCGGCCGGCGGCGAGGTCGGGCAGGAAGCGCTCCTTCTGCTCGTCGGTGCCGAACATGTTGATGCCCTTGAAGCCGATCGACTGGTGGACGCCGAGCACGATCGAGAGCGTCGCGTCGATCTGGGCGAAGGTCTCGAAGACGCGCGCGTAGCCGGTCTGCGAGAGGCCCTGGCCGCCGTAGCGCTCGTCGACGTAGAGGCCGCAGAGCCCGGCCTCGCCGAGCTCGCGGATGACGTCGTCGCCGATCCAGCGCTTCTCCTCGACCTCGCGGTGGTCCATCGCGCGAGCCGATCTCGCGCGCGGCGGCGTTCAGCTCCCGGATCCTTGCTGCTCGCCGGGTCGGGCGCCGGCCAGGGAAAGACCAGCTCCTCGCGGATCTCGCCGAGGAACAGCGACTTCGCGAACGAGGAGGCCTCGCCCTTGGGCCCGTCCTCTGCTTGCGCCTCGGCGGTCGCCTCCACGCAGCGCAGACTAGAACCCGCGGCGCTCGCGCAGCGCCCGCTCGGCGCGCGCCTGCGCGCTCGACGGGTCGACGGGCTCCGGGGGAAGGCGGCGCAGGCGCAGGGCATAGGCGGCGAGGCCGGCGGTGAACACGACCGCGAGGATCGTGAACCCGATCAGCTCGCCGGGCGAGAAGGCGCCGAGGACGATCCCGTAGACGTAGAAGCCCAGGTAGCCGAGGAGCGCGAGCGGGACCAGGACCCGCAGCGTTCGGCGCAGGGAGGACATTGGCGCACGGTAGCGCCGCCGTCCGAGCGGATCATCCGGGGTGACTGCGGATATGGCGGTCGGCTCGGGCCCTGGTTGGCGGCCAGCCAGTAGCGTTCCGAGCGCCGAGCACCGAAGGAGCCAGAACGATGAGCAGCACCGTGGCCCGGATCGAGGGCCTGACCGACGAGCAGCGCGACTTCCAGGCGGCGATCGCCGATTTCTGCGAACGCGAGCTGGGGACGAAAGAGCAGCGCGAGCGGCTCACCGAGGGCTACACCGAGCTCCACAACCAGGAGATCTACGAGAAGCTCGCCGATCTGGGCTGGCTCGGGGTTTCGATCGACGAGGCCTACGGCGGCTCGGGCGGCGGCCTCGTCGACGCCTGCATCTTCCTCGAGGGGACGATGCGCGGCCTGGCACCGATCGCGGGCTACGGCGTCAGCCTGATCGTCGCCGGTGCCTACGGGCGCTTCGGCACCGAGGACCAGAAGCTGGAGATCCTCGGCGGGATCACGAGCGGCAGGGTGGAGGCGATCGCGATGTCCGAGCCCGAGGCGGGCTCGGACGTCGGCAACCTCTCCTGCCGCGCCGAGCGCGCCGATGGTAATGGGGGCGGCTTCGTCCTCAACGGGCAGAAGACCTGGATCTCGGCCGCCCACATCGCCGACCACGTCCTCGTCATCGCCCGATCGGACCCCTCGGGCTCCAAGCACGAGGGCCTCTCGATGCTCTCCGTTCCGACCGACGCCGAGGGGATCGAGATCCGGGGGATCCAGACGATGGGCGGCAAGGAGGTCAACGACGTCTTCCTGACCGACTGCTACGTCCCCGAGGAGCGGGTCCTGGGCCAGGTCGACGGGGGCTGGATGCAGCTGATGGCGGGCCTCAACGTCGAGCGGCTGATCCTCGCCGCAAGCGCGCTCGGGATGGCTCAGCGCGCTTTCGACGACCTGCTCGCCTACGTAAAGGAGCGCAAGCAGTTCGGCCGCCCGATCGGCTCCTTCCAGACGCTCAGGCACAGGATCGCGGACATGGCGACCGAGATCGAGTGCGCGCGGCTGTTGGTCTACGACGTCGCCCGCAAGGTTGACGCCGACCCGAACCAGATGCTGCCGCGCGAGGCGTCGATGGCGAAGCTGAAGGCGACCGAGGTGGCGAAGAAGACAGCGCTCGAGGGAATGCAGATGATGGGCGGCTACGGCTACGCGACCGAGTACGACATGGAGCGCCACGTGCGCACGACGCTGGTGATGTCGATCTACGGCGGCACCAACGAGATCCAGCGCGAGATCGTCTCCAAGACCTACGGGCTCTAGGGCGCTCGGCTCGCGGCTAGTCGAGCAGCGGCCCGAGCTGGTCGGCGATCAGGCGGGCCAGCGGCAGCGACGAGGTCGCCGCGGGGGAGGGGGCGTTGCGGACGTAGAGCGCGCGCTCGGTGCGCGAGACGACGAAGTCGTCGACCAGCGAGCCGTCGCGGGCGACCGCCTGGGCGCGGATCCCGGCCGGGCCGGCGACGAAGTCGCCCGGGCGCAGCTCGGGGACGAAGCGGCGCGCCTCGGCGACGAACGCGCGCTTCGAGGCAGCGTGCCGGAGCTCGGTCAGGCCGGTGCGCCAGTGGCGGCCGACCAGCCGCCAGGCTCCGGGCCAGGCGAGCGTGTCGCGCAGGTCCGCGCCGCGGACCCGGGCGAGTCGGTAGGCGTCGCGTGCGCCGACCATCAGCGCCGACGGTCCGAGCAGCACGGCCCCGTCGGGGCCCCGGGTCAGATGGGCGCCGAGGAAGGGGAGCTCGGGGTCGGGCACCGGGTAGACGTTCGCCCGCACCAGGTGCGGCGCGCTCCGGGCGCAGCTTCAGGTAGCCGCCGCGAAACGGGACGATCCTCGGCTCGGCCGGCGCGCCGGCGGCGATCGCGAGCCGGTCCGACCAGGCGCCGGCGCAGACCGCGACCGCCCGCGCCCGCGTCGTCCCGGCCCGGTGGCGTGACCGTCGCCCCGCCGTCCGCGCTCCTCGATCGACTCGACCGCGCAGCCGGTCGCGACCCCGCCGCCGGTCCCCGCCACGATCGTCGGCGTAGGCGGCCGCGACCCGGGCGAAGTCGACCACCCCGGTCTCGGGCGAGTGCAGGCCGGCGATCCCGGTCACGTGCGGCTCGATCTCGCGCAGCTCGCGCGGCCGCCAGCCGGCGCAGCCCCGGGACCCCGTTCTCCGTTCCCGCGCCGTTCGAGCTCGTCGAGGCCGCTCGAGCTCCGGCTCGCGGGTGGCGACGATCAGCTTGCCGCTGCGCCGGGCCGGGATCCCGCGCTCGTCGCAGTAGGCGTAGAGCTCGCGGGCGCCGGACGACGCACAGCCGCGCCTTCAGCGATCCCGGCGCGTAGTAGATGCCCGGCGTGGATGACGCCGCTGGAGTGGCTGGTCTGATGGGCGCCGATCCACGACTCGCGCTCGAGCACCGCGACGCGGAGCCCGTCGTGGCGAAGCGCCATCTCGCGCGCCACCGCGAGCCCGACGATCCCAGCTCCGACGACGACCAGGTCAGCTTCGCGCGGCGGCTCGGGCACGGCCGCGAGACTAGATGAGTGGCGTCAGGCTGCGCCCGGCGCCCACGAGCGGCGCGCCACCCGGCAAGCGTCCCGCAATACGCCCTATGAGAGGCACTCCGGGACGTTCGCTGCGGCCCGATAGCCTCGCACGGTGGACGAAGCCCGCGCAGCTGCCGAATGAGGGACCCCCGATGGCCCTGCCGCTGAAGCCGCCGATCAAGCCCCAGCTGGCGCTCTCGCGCAAGCAGCTGCCCGACGGCGAGGGCTGGGCCTACGAGCCCAAGTACGACGGCTTTCGCGCCCTCGCCTTCGTTGAGGGCGGGGAGCTGTTCCTGCAGTCGCGGACCGGCAAGCCGCTCGCCCGCTACTTTCCCGAGCTCGAGTTCCCGGCCGGCGCCTACGTGATCGACGGCGAGCTGGTGATCCTCGACGACGTCGGCCGCGAGGTCTTCGACGCGCTCCAGAACCGCCTCCACCCGGCCGAGTCGCGGGTGAAGATGCTCGCCGAGCAGACGCCGGCCCTGTTCCGCGCCTTCGACCTGCTCGCGGTCGGAAAGCAGAAGGCGCTCGAGAATCCGTTCGAGCAGCGCCGGGCGGCGCTCGAGCAGCTGGTCGGCGCGTTCGACGACCCGGGCACGGTCGAGCTCACCCCGCTGACCCGCGACCGCGCCGAGGCCGAGCCCTGGCTCGCCATCGGCGAGGGAGTGATCGCCAAGCGGCTCGACTCGCCCTACCTGCAGGGCGAGCGCAAGGCGATGGTCAAGGTCAAGCGCCTGCGCACGATCGACGCCGTCGTCGCCGGCTGGCGGCCCGGCAAGGAGGAGGGCACGGTCGGCTCGCTGATCCTCGGCCTCTACGGCGCCGACGGTGAGCTGCGGGTCGTCGGCCACACCTCCGGGCTGAAGGCGGCCGAGAAGCGCGAGCTGGTCAAGACCCTGGCCCCGTATGAGACCGGCGAGCGCGGCTCCGCCGACCCGAGCCGCTGGTCGGCCGACCGTGATCTCGAATGGGTCGATCTGCGCCCCGAATTGGTCGTCGAGGTCAGCTTCGACCACGTCAGCGCGGGGCGGATCCGCCACGGTGCGAAGCTGCTGCGCTGGCGCGAGGACAAGCCGCCCTCGGAGTGCCGGCTCGAGCAGTTGGACGCTTGATCGAGCCGCTTGCGCCGCCCGGCCGGGTCGCATAGGGTGGTGCCGATGAGCCGCGAACGCAAGCGCTTCGCCGTGACCCTCGTCCCGGCGCTCCTGCTCGTCGGTGCCGGATTGGCGCTGGCCGCGATCGCCGGCGCCGAGGACCAGACGACGGTTCGCCAGGGCGCCTACGACACGCAGCCGCCCAGGACCAAGATCACCAGCGGGCCGCCGGAGAGGACCGAGAAGAGCAAGGCGACGTTCAAGTTCAGCTCCAACGAGGATGGCTCGACCTTCGTATGCAAGCTCGACCGCGAGCAAGCCAAGCCCTGCGAGTCGCCGAAGCGCCTGAAGCGACTCGATGACGGCAAGCACAAGTTCAAGGTGACCGCGACCGACGCGGCGGGCAACACCGACGCCACCGCGGCCAAGTACGGTTGGAAGATCGTCCACTGAGCTGACCGGGGCGACCGGCGGCGAGGGAGTGGTCGGGCGGTCCGGGCGCGCCGGGCCGGATCCGCGCTGGCTGCTCGTTGTCGCGGCGATCGCGATCCACGGGACCCTGCTCGCCCACGCCGGCTACAGCGAACGCGGCCAGATCGCGTTCGTGGTCCTGGCGGCGGGCGCGCTGCTCGCCCTCTGGGCGCTTGATCCAGAGTCGCTGCGCGGCGGCGTTCGCGAGCCGGTCGTGGTCGCGATCGCGCTGCTCGCACTGCTCTCGGCGGCGAGCGCGGCCTGGACGATCGGCGACGCCGGCGACGCGCTGCGATGGGGCGCCGTCGTCGCCGGCTACGCGGCGATCGCGCTCACCGGCCTTGCCGTGGGAAGGCGAGGCGGCGCCGCGGTCGCGGCACTGTTGCTCGTCGTGCTGGCGGTCGGGACCGGTCTGATCGGCATACTCGGCGCGGCGATCCAGGTCGAGCCGTTCGCCGAGCGGATCGGCGGCGCCTGGCGCCCGGGCGGGCCGTTCGAGTACCCGCCGGCGCTGGGCGCGTTGCAGCTCGCCGCGATCCCGCTCGGCGCTGACCTGGATGGCGACGAGCGCCCGCCGGGCCGCCGCGGGCGCGGTCGTGGTCGCCGTCGCCGCCGGGGTGATCGCGCTGGTCAGCTCGCGCGCGATCCTCGCCCTCGCGCGTCCTGCTGCTGATCGCGGTCGCGAGCACGGCCCCGGGGCACGATCGGGGTCGCCCGGCCGTTGGCGCTGGCCGCGGTCTGCTTCGCGCTCACCGCCGCCGGGGCCGCCGATGCGGTCGCCGGCAGCTACACCGACCCGTATCGTCGACCACGCCCGACCTGCCGCGGGTGATCGGCCTCGCCGCGCTGCTGCCCGCGGGCGTCGCTCTCTGGCTGGCGCTGCGAGGCTGCTTCGATCAGGCCGGGGACGTGCGGCGCGGCGCGGCGCGGCGGGCCGTGACCCTGGCGCTGATCCCCCTGCTCGTCGCCTCGGCCGCGGCGGCGCTGACCCCGGATGGAGGCGACGCGGTCGAGCCCGACTCGGGCCTCACCCACGGCCGGGTCGAGATCTGGGGCGATGCGGCACAGACCGCACTCGACGACGGGTTCCTCGGCTCGGGCGCGCTCACCTTCCTCGAGGCCTCCCGCCCCGACCAGGAACCGCCGGCCGCGCGCTTCGCCCACAACTTCGTGCTCGAGGCAGTGGGTCGAGCTCGGCTATCCGGGCCTGGCGCGTCGGCCTGGCGCTGATCGCGGTCGCGATCGCCCTCGTCTTACGGGCCCGCGGCACGGAGGCCGGCTGGCTGCTCGGGGTGGGCGCGATCGCGTACCTGGTCGCGCTGATGGTCGACTGGCCGTGGCACGTCCCGGCCTCGGCGGCGATCTTCGCCTTCATCCTCGGAGCGCTCGCCGGCACGCCGGGGTTCGCGTCCAGGGGTTCGGTTCGGTGATAGCGTCGCATTCCGCAGCCAACCAGCCGGCGGAGGAGCAATATGGACCTGCAGGAATACCGCGAGCAGAGCCTTCAGACCTGGGACGAGATGGCCCCGGGCTGGGAGCAGCGTCGCGAATGGCTACTCGAGTTCACGGACTCGATCAACACCTGGCTGGCCGACCGGGTCGACCCGCAGCCGGGCGAGGCGATCCTCGACCTCGCCGCCGGGACCGGCGACCTCGGGTTCGCCGCCGCTGAGCGGGTGGGACCCGATGGGAAGGTGCTCTGCACCGATTTCTCGCCCGAGATGCTGGCGGTCGCGCGCCGAAACGGTGAGCGACGCGGGCTCGCCAACGTCGAGTACCGGGTCCTCGACGCCGAGCGCATGGACCTCGACGACGACAGCGTCGACGGGGTGCTCTGCCGCTGGGGCTACATGCTGATGGCCGATCCCGCGGCCGCGCTGGCCGAGACCCGTCGGGTCCTTCGCGACGGAGGGCGGCTCGGGCTGGCCGTCTGGCAGACGCCCGACCGAAACCCGTGGGCGGCGATCCCCGGGATGACCCTGGTCGAGCGCGGCCACATGCCCCCGCCCGAGCCCGGCGCGCCGGGCATCTTCGCCCTCGGCGACCGCGACCGGGTCCTCGGGCTGATCGCCGCCGCCGGCTTCGGCGAGCCGACGGTCGAGGAGCTGACCTTCGAGTGGCGCTACGGCGCCGACGATCTCTGGGACACGCTGACCAGCCTCGCCGGCCCGCTGGCGCGGGTGATCAAGGCGCTGCCGCCCGACGAGCAGGAGGCCACCCGCGCCGTGATCGAGGAGCGCATGCAGGGCTTCCGCCAGGGCGACGAGGTCGTCGTTCCGGCGGCGTGTTGGGGTGTCGTGGCGAGCTAGCCGGTCGCTCAGGCCCGCTGTCCCGGCGCGTAGTTGAAGAACGGCTGCCGGTTCAAGTTCTCGCCGATGCTGTACGGCAACCCTTCGTCGGCGCATTTGCCAAACGAGTGGAGGTTGGTGCACTTCCAGTCGCCCGGCAGCTCCTTGTGGAGGATGTAGCGCTTCACGATCCGCTTCGCCTTCCGGCAGGAGACATTGCGGCGACTCGCCGCCCCGCCGGCGACCCCGATCGTCCGCAGCACGCCGTCGACACGCTTTTCGCACGGGGCGCGCTCGCTGAGGCCTGATCCTGCCGGCGTCGCAAATGTCGAGGTCAAGCGCAGCGGGTTGCCGGTGATGCCCCATTTCGGCGGTGGCGGCATCACGGGTGCTCCCGGCCCGAGGTCGCAGAACTCAGGATCGCCGGTCCAGCGATTGAGGCCCGGGGCGGGATAGTCGACGAGACGAGCCTCGATGTGCCGCTTCTTTTCCTTGACGGCCACGCCGAGCACGTAGCAGGGGAGCTCTTCGTAGCCGGTGTTCTCGGTGCTGACGAACATGCAGACCACGCCCCCCGGGTAGTAGTCGTAGAGACCCACTCCGCCGCGCGGACCGACCGGGATTCGCCAGCAGTGCTTTATCTCCCACCCGAAATTCGGGCCGCGGTAGTCCTTCTTGACGTAGAGGCGGCTGAACTTCCGCCCCTCCTTCTCGCTCGTCTTCGCCGCCTCGGCGGTCGAGGCGACGAGCGCAAACGCGGCAGCGCACAGTCCGACGGTCACGACGAGCCTTCTCATTCTCGGCGCCTCCTTCATCGCTTCAGCTTCACCTTCAGCTTCTCGGTCTCGGTGCTGCCGCCCTCGTCGGTCAGCGTCACGGTCAGCTTCGCGGTCGCCTTGTCGCCCTGCTTGAGCGCCTTGGCGATCTTCTTCGCTTCCGCCTTCTTCTTTGGCTTCAGCTTCAGCGTCGTGGTCTGGCCCGCCGCGACCGTGGCCGTCTTCGGCTTCAGCTTGTAGGTGGGGTTGATCTTGACCTTGCCGTCAGCCTCGACCGTGAGGTCCTCGTCGGCGGCGATGTCGATCGGGACCACGACCTTGTTTCCGTTCAGGTCGACGCTGTTCGGCGCCGTCACCGTCGCGGCGACCCCGCCGCCACCCGGGCCGCCGCCGAAGGTGGCAAGGCCCGAATCGGGCACCACATCGCGCGGGTTGGGCTCGGGGTTGCCCTGTCGTCTGACAGGTGCTCGCCGCGGGCTCTCGCGACCCGCCAGTCGAACGAGCCGGGGTTGCCGATCGCGGCGAGGTCGAAGCTGTAGGTGACGCTGGTGGCGCTGGGGATCACCGATGGGATGTCGGCGAGCTTCCCGACGCCGTTGAAGCCGCTGGGGATCGGGCAGTTGTTGACCCCGAGCCCGGTCTGGGTCAGGGAGCGGTCAAAGAGGGCGATCGGGTAGGGAAACGGACCCGACCAGGCTGCCGTGTAGTAGTCGGGCTTTGCAGGCGTGGTGGAGCCGAGGTAGACATACAGCTGGGGGAAGTAACAGCGACAGACGGTCGGGCCAGTGAACGCGCCGTACTGCTCGATCGTGAAGCTGACCTGCCCGCCGCTTGCGTTGACCTCGACTCGTTGTAGGTCCTGGTCGAAGCTCGAGCACTCGCCCGAGCAGGCCAGCACGTCACCGTCCGGGTCGTCGAAGGTCTGCGCGGCTGCGGTCGCGGTGCTGAACAGCAGCGGTGCGGCGAGCGCGCAAGCGACCAGCGCCGACAGGCGTCGAAGGTTCCGGGACACTCGCGTTCTCCCTCTTGCTGGGTTGGGAACGGTTTGCATTGCGGGCGTGGGCGGGCGGCGCATCAGTAGATCCCCGCGTTGATCAGATAGCCGTAGTAACGGTCGTCGACGGGGCGGAACGGGTCGCCCTCGTAGCCGTAGTCGGGATGGCGTTCGTTGTACGCGGCAGCGTCCCGGGCGATCTTGCGGACGATCGCCTTCGGCCCCAGGCCCTCGCACGGGCCCGAATGGATGCAGAGCGCGACAATCGCCGAGACCGACCGGGGCCGAGAAGCTGGTTCCGTCCCGACCGGGCGTATTGGCTGTCAACGTAGGTCGAGTCGGACGCAGACCCCCGGTGCGGCAACCGTGTGTGCGGCATCGGCCGGTAGCACCGCCCAGTTGCTGAACGCGGCGAACTGGTCGTCGGCCTCGCCGAACTCTCCGTAGTCGAAGCCGAGGCAATCCGGCGGGGCGAGGCCGCCCGGCTCGCCGTCGAAATCGGCCATCGCGGTGGCCGCAAGCACCTCGCTGTAGGTGGCAGGGCCCTCCGTCGTGAGCTCAAACCCTTCGTTACCGGCTGAAGCGACCGAAGTTACCCCGGCATCGGTGAGTCCACAAACCGCGTAGTGGGTGGCGTCGGCGACGATGCGCCCGCAGCGCTCGTCGTCGGGCTTTACCACCCCGGTGAGGCTCATGTTGGCGATCGGGATGTCGTTGGAACGGTCCCGATCCAAGCGGCTCTTGGTCACCCAGTCGATCCCGCAGAGGAGATCGGCATCCGTGATGGAGCCGTCAGGGTGAGCGACGCGGACCGCGAAGAGATGGGCCCCGGGCGCAAAGCCCACCGTGCCGATCCTGTTGTCGAGCGCCCCGATCTTCCCCGCGACAAACGTACCGTGGCCGTCTCGATCGGCCCAGGCGCCGGGCGACTTGCCCTCGAGGCAGTTGAACCCGTCGATCACGTTCAGGTCCGGATGGTCTCGCTGGATGCCGCCGTCGAGCACCGCGACGTTGACCGGGACCCGGCCCCGTCCGTCGCCCACCCGGGCGCTGCTGGTCTCGGCGTCGAGACGATCGACTTCAACTGGCACAAACTGCTCAGTTACTTGCTTTCTGCCAGCGCCCTTTTTCCGCCTCACCCTTTCGGTCGGTGGAAGCACGGCGCCGACGTCGAGGCTGTCGACGAACAGCACCGACCGCTCCTGCCGCAAGGCAGCCGCCTCGCTTGGGGTCAGTCGCGCCGCATAGCCCTTCAGCGCGTAGCGGTAGGTGTGAACTACCTCGAAGCCGTACCTCTGGCTGTGCTTGGCCGCTTCCTGCTTCGGGTCGGCACTGTCCTTGAGCACGACGATGTCGGGGTCCTCGGGGCTCGCGGATTGAGCCGCGGCCGCGGAAGGCAGCGCGAGCGCGGCAATCGCCGCCGCGATGGCGGCCGGTGCCCGTCGGCGAGGCGCGAGCGTGCGGCGGCCCATCGTCGCTCGCCCTGGTCGGCGCAGGCTTCCCATCAGAGCCCCGCCTCGCTGATGGGCGGTTCTGCGATCGCTGGGATATCCGTGTTCGGAGGCGCCCTGGCAGGCTGCAGTCTTCGGTCGGGGACCACGGCGCGGACGTCCGAATCAGTCCCCACCGCGGACAGCTGCGAGGCGGGGATCGCTGCGCTGCAGCCGCTCAGGGCGCTGCGGTAAACGTCGGCGGCTGCTGCGGCGTCGTACTCGTCCTCGTGCTCGGTCGCGACCTCGCCCGGACGGTCGACCGAGCCCTTGAGGACGGCGATGTAGCGCCGCGACTCGCTCCGCTCCTCGGATGGGTCGCCGCCGGCGGCCACTGCTCCCGTCGGGGCGAGCGCGAACAGCGCCCCGGCGCCAGTGGCAACCGCCCAACGAGCATTCATCACACATACCCTCCGTGGTCGTGCCCCGCCGATGCCGGTCTCGGGGCCTCCCCTTGTGACGAGCGCAACGTATCACGGGACCGGTGGTCGAAAGGGGGAATTTCGTCGATGTTTGCCGGCTAGCCCCGCTTCCTCGCCCGGCTCGGCTGCACCCGCTTCGGCTCGCCCGTCTGCTTGCGAAAGTGCGGCGGCCAGGGGGCGTCGCCGAGGCCCTCGGCCTCGTCGCGGTCGGCGAGCTCGAGCAGCGAGTCGAGCGAGTGGGCGACGGCGTCGATCGCCGCCGAGGGGTCGCCGCGCTCGGCGAGCCGGGCGGGCACCGTGTCGAGCCGCAGCTCGGCCGGCTCGGCGTCGGCGACCTCGTCCCACTCGAGCGGGGTCGAGACTCGCGCGTCGGGGACCGGGCGGACCGACCAGGCGGAGGCGACGGTGCGGTCGCGGGCGTTCTGGTTGTAGTCGACGAAGACCCCGTGGCGCTCCTCCTTCCACCACTTGGAGGTCGCGAGCTTCGGCGCCCGGCGCTCGACCTCGCGCGCCAGCGCCAGTGCCGCGCGGCGGACCTCGGTGAAGTCCCAGCGCGGCTCGATGCGGACGTTGACGTGGATCCCGCGCGAGCCCGAGGTCTTCGGAAAGCCGAGCAGGCCGTGATCGGCGAGCACCTCGCGGACCACGCCGGCGACCTTCCGCACCTCGGCGAAGCCGACCTCCGGGGTCGGGTCGAGGTCGACGCGCAGCTCGTCGGGATGGTCGAGGTCGGCGCGACGGGCCGGCCAGGGGTTGAAGTCGATCACGCCGAGGTTGACCGCCCAGACCAGGTGCGCGGCGTCGTTGGCGCACGAGCTCGGTCGCGCTGCGCCCGCTCGGGAAGCGGACGGTCGCCGTCTCGAGCCAGTCAGGCGCTGTCTTCGGCACCCGCTTCTGAAAGAAGAACTCGCCCTCGGCGCCGTCGACGAACCGCTTCATCGTCGTCGGCCGCTCGCGCAGGTGCAGGCAGGCGGCGTCGGCGACCGCGAGGTAGTACTCGGCCAGGTCGCGCTTGGTCCAACCGGGCCCGGGGAAGAAGACCTTGCGCGGGCTCGAGAGCCGCACCTCCCGGCCCGCCGCCTCGATCGTGATCGCCTCCTTGGCCACGCCGTGGATCTTCCCAGGGGCGGTCTCGACACCGATCCGCGAGCCGCTCGATGCAGTTGTAGCCACATTGGTTAGAATGTAGCCACTATGGTCGAGGTCGGCGTGCGAGAGCTGAAGAACCACCTGAGCCGCTACCTGCGCCGGGTGCGCGGCGGGGAGGCGGTGCGGGTGACGATGCGCGGCGAGCACGTCGCAGATCTCGTCCCGCCGGCCGCCGCCGCGCAGGATTGGCGCCGCGAACTGATCTCCGCCGGGCGGCTGACGCCGGCGACGAAGCCGCACTCCGAGCCGCCGCAGCCGGTCGACGTCGGCTACAGCGTCTCCGATTGGCTGCTCGCCGAGCGCGAGGAAGACGAGCGCTGAGCCTCTTTCTCGACTCGAGTGCGCTGATCAAGCGCTACATCCTCGAGTCCGGAAGCGAGGCGGTCACGGCCGCGATGGCCCGCGACCCCGACTGGGCGGTCTCGAGGGTCGCCTACGTCGAGACCGCCCGCGCGCTGACCGACACCGGGCGCCCGGAGCCGATCGCAGAGTTCGAGCGCGAGTGGCCCGAGTTCGCCGTGATCGAGCTCGACGGCGAGGTCGCCGAGTCCGCTGCCCGAGTCGGGGTCGAGGATCGGTTGCGCAGTCTCGACGCGATTCATCTCGCCTCCGCCCTGGCGATGGTCGGCGCCGAGGTCGTCTTCGCCACCTGGGATCGTCGCCTGCACGACGCCGCGCGCCGCCGGGGCCTCGATCTCCTGCCCGCCGCGCTCTGACCCCGCCGCGATAGCGTCCCCGGCGTGGAGCGGCTCGAGACGATGACCTACGAGCGCGACGGGCGGATCGCCCGGATCACCCTCGACCGGCCCGAGCGCGGCAACGGGATCACGCTCGAGATGCCGCGCGAGCTCGCCGACTGCGTCGAGCGCGCCAACCTCGACCCCGAGGTGCACGTGATCGCCCTCGCCGGCAACGGCTCGGGCTTCTGCGGCGGCTACGACCTCGCCTCGGCCGAGAGCATGGGGGACGGGCCCTCTGCTGACCCGGCCGCCCCCGGAGGCGAAGCCGAGGAGGCGGGCGGAACGTTGGTAGTTCCCGGCTCGGCAGTTGACCCTTCGGTTATTGCGCAGAACCATGATCCGAGCCGGGTCTGGGACCCGGTCGTCGACTACCAGATGATGTCGCGCAACGTGCGCGGGTTCATGTCGCTGTTTCACTCCGAGAAGCCGGTGATCTGCAAGGTGCACGGCTACTGCGTCGCCGGCGGCACCGACATGGCGCTGTGCTCGGACCTGCTCGTGGTCGAGGACGTCGCCAAGATCGGCTACCCGCCGGCGCGGGTCTGGGGCGTGCCGACGACCGCGCTCTGGGCGGAGAGGATCGGATCGGCGAGGGCAAAGCGGTTGCTGCTCACCGGCGACTCGATCTCCGGAACCGCAGGCGGTCGAGTGGGGGCTGGCCGCCGAGGCGGCGTCCGCGGCGCGAGCTCGACGCCCGCTTCGAGGCGTTGCTCGAGCGGGTCGCGAGACTGCCCGTGAACCAACTCGTCATGCACAAGCTCCTGGTCAACCAGGCGGTCGCCTCTCAGGGCCTGCACGCGACCCAGGTGCTGGGCACCTTCTTCGACGGAATCGCCCGCCACACCCCCGAGGGCTTCGACTTCGCCCGCCGCGCCGCCGAGGCCGGCTTCAAGCAGGCGGTCCGGGAACGCGACGAGCCGTTCGGCGACTTCGGGCTGCCCGGAGACTGATCGCGAACGCGATTCCGGCAGCGTCAACGAGAACGTCGAGGGGGTCCGAGTCGCGCCCGTCGACGAAGCTCTGGTGGTACTCGTCGGTGACCGCGTACGCCAGCGAGATCGCCGCGGCGACGAAGGGCGCACGGCGCCCGAGCGCGGGCGTCAGCGCCCAGGCCCAGAGCGTGGCGAGCAGCGCGTACTCGGTGAAGTGAGCGACCACCCGAGTCCACCCCGGCAGGTCGGGCCCCACCGACGGCTGCGCGGATAGATAGAAGATCAGCGCCATCAGCGCCAAGGGCGCGATGGCTCGCGGCGCCGTCGTGCTCACGGAACCCGGTGGACCTCGAACAGGTTCGTTCCCAGTTCCTGGCGTGGCAGGCCGGCGGTGATCGCGATCAGCTCCCCGGACTGTGCGACCCCGGTCTCCCTCGCCAGCTGCGCGCAGTCGTCGAGCAGCGCGGTGATGCCGGACCAGTCCGCGGCGATCGCGGATTGGACACCGAACAGGAGGTTGAGCCGCCGCACGGTCGCCAGGTGCGGCGACACCGCGAGCACCGGGACCTGCGGGCGATGGGCCGAGACAAGCCGCGCGGTGCGGCCGCTGCGGGTGGGGACCACGATGGCCGCCAGGTTGCCGATCGTGTAGGTCGAGCCGACCGCCGCCCGGGCGACCGAGTTGGCGACGTCGGACGCGTCGGTGCGGACGCGGTTGAAGACCCAATCGCCATACGGGAGGTCAGGCTCGGTCTCGCGCGCGATCCGGTCCATCACCCGCACGGCCTCGACCGGGAAGTCACCGATCGCCGTCTCCTCGGAGAGCATGACCGCGTCGGTGCCCTGGTAGATGGCGCCGGCGACGTCGGACACCTCGGCCCGCGTCGGTCGCGGCGAGGCGACCATCGAGGCGAGCATCTGAGTCGCGGTGATCGAGGGTCGGCAATAGCTCCCGGCGAGCGCCAGCAGCCGGCGCTGGACCTTGGGCACCTTCTCGATCGGCAGCTCGATGCCGAGGTCGCCACGGGCGATCATCACCCCGGCGGTGACCGCCTTGATGATCTCCTCGGCGCGCTCGGCCGCCTCGGGCTTCTCGATCTTCGCGATCACCGGGATGTCGGCGCCGCTGGTGCGGACGCGGCGCTCGACGGCGGTGACGTCCTCGGCGCGGCGCACGAACGAGATCGCCAGCAGGTCGATCTCCTGCTCGATCGCGAAGTCCACCCACGCGAGGTCCTCGCGACCGGCGGCGGGAAGCGTCACCGCGGCGCCGGGCAGGTTGACGCCCCTGGTGAGAGGAGACCCTGCCGCCGACCTCGACCGTGCAGCGGACCTCCTCGGTGCCGCATTCGATCACGCGCATGCGGATGCGCCCGTCCGCCATGTAGACCTCGCTCCCGGGCCCGACCGCCGCCGGCAGGCCGTCGTAGGAGATCGAGATCCGCTCAGGGGTGCCGACGATTTCCTCGGTGGTGAGCGTGATCTCGCTGCCGGGGCGAAGGCCGATGATCCCGTCCTCGACCTCGTCGATGCGCAGCTTCGGCCCCGGCAGGTCGCCGAGGATCCCCACCTGCTTGCCGGTGTTCTCCGCCGCCTCGCGGGCCATGGCGACGTTCTCGGCGTGCTCGGCGCGGGTGCCGTGCGAGAAGTTGAACCGGAAGACGTCGACGCCGGCCTCGATCAGCTCGACCATCATCTCGGGCGTCCGCGTCGCGGGGCCGATCGTGGCGACGATCTTGGTTCGACGGTGGGTCGATGCAGCCCGGCAGTTGCTCGGTTGGCGCGTCGGTCGTCGGCGCTTCGTCGAGCGCCTGGAACTCGCCGGTGCGTCGGCGTGTGGGTGGGGGCGGGGCCGGCGTCGGGGAGCTCGGCAGTCCGGGGCAGCTCGAGTCGCTGGACGTACGGGAGCCGCCACGCCGCGCCGGCGAGCACCGAGGCCGACCGCGACGAAGGCGAGCGAGAGGAACCACTGACCGCCCGAGAGCAGCTCGAGCTCGAAGAAGTCGCGCACCGGCTCGGCCGCGAGGATGAGGGCGAAGACCGCTCCCAGCCCGGCGACCAGCGCGAGCATGTAGCTCTGGATCGTGATGTGCTCGCGGCCCGGGCCGCGCTCGAGCAGGACGATGAAGCAGAGCCCGAGCACGATCAGGGTCGTGGTCGCCGCCGTGCGGCCCTCGTCCAGGGTGCCGCCGAAGACGCCGTCGACGAAGAAGAAGGAGAGCAGCGAGGCGATCCCCATCGCGATCCCGGCCGGGACCGCGAAGGCGGCCAACGCGCGCAGCAGGCGACCCCGGTACAGCGGCCCCTCGCTCGGCGCCAGCGCGAGCACGAACGAGGGCACGCCGATGGTCAGGAACGCCGCCACGGTGAGCTGGCGGGGCAGGAACGGGAAGGTGAAGCCGAAGATCGCGGTCAGCGTGATCAGGAAGCCGGCGTACACGGACTTGGTCACGTAGAGGCGCCCGAGCCGGTGGATGTTGCGGGCGATCCGCCGGCCCTCGGCGACCGCGCGGGGAAGCATCGAGAACTGGTCGCGCAGCAGGACGATGTCGGCGATCCCCTTGGTGATCTGGCTGCCGGATCCCATCGCGACGGCGAGCCGGGCGCGCTTCAGGGCCGGAACGTCGTTGACGCCGTCGCCGATCATCGCCGTGAACCGGCCGCGCTCGGAGAGCGCGCCGACCAGCGCCTTCTTCTGCTCCGGCGTGATCCGGCAGAAGACCGTGTTCGCCTCCGCCGCCTCGGCGAGGCCGCCTTTGTCCGAGGGCAGCTCGGGCCCTTCGATCACCTGCGCGTCGCGCGGCAGGCCGACGGCGTGGGCGACCGCCGTGACGGTCTCGCGGGCGTCGCCCGAGATCAGCTTCAGGTCCACCTGCTGGGAGCGCATGAACTCGATCGTCTCCGCTGCGTCGGGGCGCAGAGTCTCCTCGAGCGCGATCAGCGCCGTCGGCTCGAGCGGCGGCGGAGCCTGCGAGGCGGGGTCGGATGGCAGCGGTGCCGCGGTCCGCGCGAACGCGACCACCCGCCGCCCCGCCGCGGTGTGCTCGGCCAGCGCGTGCTCGAGCGCGCCCGGCAGCGTAAGGACGCCCGCCGCGATCAGCACGTCGGGGGCGCCGAGGACGTAGCTGACACCGCGAAGCGTCAGCCCACTCCACTTCCACACGGAGGAGAAGGGGACCTCGGCGCTGACCCGCTCGGGCTGGGCGGGATAACGCTCGGCGATCGTCTCCAGGGTGCGGTTGCGCTCGCCCGCCGAGGCGGCGAAGCTCGCCAGGGCGCGCTCGGCGGCCGCGGGGCCGGCCGGGTCGGCGACCTCCACCTTGACCAGCTCCAGGCTGCCGTCGGTGAGCGTGCCGGTCTTGTCGACGCAGATCGTGTCCACCGCGGCGAGCGCCTCGGTCGCCGCCATCTGCTGAACGAGGGTGTTCTGGCGGGCGAGGCGCACGGCGGCGACCGCGAGCGTGACGCTCATCAGCAGCACCAGGCCCTCGGGGATCAGGGTCACGAGGCCGGCGGTCGCCTCCTGGGCGGCCTCGCGAAAGGCCTTGTCGTGCAGGGTGAAGCCGAGCAGGGTGATGAGCGCGATCGGTACCAGCGCGATCGTCGTCGCCCTGAGCACCTCGTTGACCTCGAGCTGCAGCGGCGAGGGCGGGTGGCGGAACTCGCGCGCCTCGCCGGCGATCTTCTCCGCGTGGCTGTCTTCGCGCACGGCGTCGACCTCGTACTGCCCCGATCCAGAGATGCCGAACGAGCCCGAGAGGATCCGGTCGCCCGGCCGCTTGCGGATGCCATCCGACTCCCCGGTGAGCAGCGACTCGTCGACGCTCAGCCCGCGCGAGTCGACCACCGGGCCGTCGGCAACCACCTGGTCGCCGGGCTCGATCCTGACCAGATCGCCGGGGACGACCTCCGCGGCGCGCAGCTCGATCAGGCGCCCGTCGCGGACCACCTTCGCCCGGGGCGCGACCAGCAGCGCGAGCTGGTCGAGAGTCTCCTTCGCCCTCAGCTCCTGGCGGATCCCGATCGCGGAGTTGACGATCGCGACCAGCCCGAAGAGCGCGTCCGCCCACAGCCCCAGCGAGAGGATGAGGATGAAGAAGACGCCGATGATCGCGTTGAACAGCGTCAGGACGTTGGCGGCGACGATGCTCGCCAGCGAGCGGCTCGTCTGCGGCCTCCGGAGGGCCGAGCCGCTGCAGGCGCCGCGCCGCCTCCGCGCTCGAGAGTCCGAGTCTCTGTGTCGCCGCTTCCACGCGTCCATCTATAGCGGAGCGGCGGGCGACGGCGGCGATCAGAGGTGAAAGCGGCGGTGGTGCTGGTGGTGGTGGAGCTGTTCGGGCGGTGGCGGCTCGGGGGTCGCCGGCGAGCGGACCAGCAACCAGGTGAGGGCGGTGCCGACCGCCATGATCGCGATCGGCGCCCAGAGCGCATCGGCGATCGCGTCGGCGTACTCGACCGTCTTGGTCCCACCGGTTGCTGGCAGCGCGCTCTGGAAGATCGCGCTCGAGATCGCCAGGAAGACGGCGCCGGCGAGCACCCGGACCATCGCCAGCACCCCCGAGGCGATGCCGGCCTTCGAGCGTGGCATCGACTCCATCGCCGCGGTGGACATCGGCGCGTAGACGAGCGCCAGTGAGATGCCGAAGCAGAGGTAGCCCGGCACCACGTCGACGTAGGATCCCAATCCCTGCCCGAGCACCTGGAGGACGAGCCCGAGCAGCCCGATCAGCATCCCGACGGTCATTGTCGCCCGCGCTCCGAATCGGGCTATCACCCGGCCCGAGAACGGCGAGAAGGCGACCATCGGCGCCGTGATCGGCAGGATCAGCGCCCCCGCCACCACCGCCGAATAGCCGAGATCGGACTGCAGGTACTGGGGTTGGAAGAACATCACCGTCCAGTAGGCGCCGACGAGGCCGAAGGCAGCGGCGGTCGCTCCGAGGTAAGGCCGGTTGCGAAACAGGGAGAAGTCCACCAGCGGGCTCTCGCGCCGATGCTCGAGCGCCCAGAACCCGGCCAGGGCCATCCCGCCCGCCGCCAGCAGCCCGAGCGTGGGCGCTGATCCCCAGCCCCACTCGTCGGCCTCGACGAGGGCGTAGACGATCGCGGTCAGCCCGACGGCGAGCACCACGACGCCCGCCAGGTCGACGCGCCTCGCTGCCGCGGGGTCGCGGGACTCCTCGCCGCGGGCGAGCAGGATCGCGATCCCCGCGATCGCGACCGGCGCGTTGATGAAGAAGATCCAGCGCCAGCTCGCCGCCTCGATCAACAGCCCGCCGACCAGCGGGCCGACCGCGAGGGCGATCGCCGAGACCGCCGCCCAGACCCCAAGTGCGCGTGCCTGCATCTCGTCCGGGAAGGCGTGGGCGGTGAGCGCCAGGGAGAGCGCGAGCAGCGCCGCGCCACCGATGCCCTGCAGCACCCGGCCGGCGATCAGCGCATCCGCGGAGCCCGCCGTGCCGGCGATCAGCGAGCCGGCAGCGAAGCCGACCATCCCGGCGATGAAGACCCCGCGTCGGCCGCGGATGTCACCGAGACGGCCGGCGGTGACAACGGTTGCGGTCATCGCCAGCAGGTAGGCGTTCTGGATCCATTGCAGGCTGTCGATTGAGGCGCCCAGATCGCGACGGATCGCCGGCAGCGCGAGCACGACGACGGTCGAGTCGAGCATCAGCACGAACAACCCCGCGCACGATCCGACCAACACCCACCAGGGGTTGGCTCGGTGCGCCCTCTCCGCCGCCATCGTCGGCGAGCCTATTGCGCGGTTCGCGTCGCGTACGCTGGGCGGCGTGGCCGCGACGCCTCCAGGCCCTCCAGAGCCTCTGAGTGCCGACGACGCCGCGATCCTCGCGCTCGAGTCCGAGGTGATCGTCGGACACACGCTGAAGCTGGCGCTGCTCGAGCCCGGGGAGCGCCCGGTGGACCTCGAGGCGCTGCGGGCGAGCGTCGCCCGACGGCTCGCGGACGAGCCGCGGGGGCTGCGAAGGGTCGAGATGGCGAATGGCGACCCCTCCTCGGCACGTTGGGTCGAGGACGAGGGCTTCGAGATCGCTGCCCACGTCCGTCGGCGCGACGGCTCCGATGGACTGGACGAGGCCGGACTGTGGCGCGCTGTCGGCGAGCTGATGGCCCAGCGGCTCGACCATTCCGGCCCCCTCTGGGCCCTCGACCTCGTCGGGCCGCTCGCCGACGGCCGCGAGGCGATCGTCGCCCGCATCCACCATGCGATGGCGGACGGGATTGCCTGCCTGCGCTTCCTCGCCGGGGTGCTCTGGGAGTCGGAGACGCCTGCGCCGGCCTCCCCAGCCGACGCTGGACCCCCGACTTCCCCGGGAGCGGCCGAGCGGCGATCGGTCGCGGTGGAGGCCGGGCGACTGCCGGGGGCGATCCGGCGCGAGCTCGGCGCCCGCGCGACCCGCTCGCCACTCGACCGGCGGATCGGCTCGGCGCGCGAGCTGGCCTTCGCCGCCACGCGACTCGGGGAGCTGAAGCGGATCGGCGCCTCGCGTCCAGGTCACGTGACCGTCAACGACGTCGTGCTCGGCGATCGTGGCCGGCGGGCTGCGCGAGTGGCTCGGCGAGGACGATGGCGCGCTGCCTCGCCTGCGCGCACAGATCCCGGTCAGCCTGCACCACCGCGACGCCGACGCGCGCGAGCTCGGTAACCGCGACTCGTTCCTGAACGTCGACCTGCCGTTGGCCGAGCCCGATCCGCTCGCTCGCCTCGACGCGATCAACGCCGAGACCGTCCAGCGCAAGCGCCTCGGTGACGCCGAGGAGCTCTACGACTTCTTCCATGCGCTCGCCCGCTTCAAGCACCTCAGCCATTCGGCCGAGCGGCTCGCCGCCGGGCCGCGAGAGTTCAGCCTCTCGATCTCCAACGTGCCCGGTCCGCGGGAGCCGGTCAGCGTCGGCGGCCGCCGGGTCGAAAATCTGTTCTCGATCGCCGAGCCGGCCGACCGCCACGCGCTGCGGATCTCGGCGATCTCGTGCGCGGGCGAGCTCGGGATCGGCCTCTGCACCGATCCCGAGGCGTTGCCCGGGGTCTCGGGGCTCGCGAGCGCGATCGAGCGCTCACTGATCGAGCTACGCGAGGCCTCGATCGAATAACGTCTCGCGCCGATGGCTCTGAAGCTCGGAATCAACCTCGGCTACTGGGGGATCGGCCCAAGGGGCGACGAGGCGGTCGAGCTCGTGCGCGCGGCTGAGGCCAAGGGCTTCGACTCGGTCTGGGTCGCTGAGTCATACGGCTCGGACTGCGTCTCGATCCTCGCCTGGCTCGCTGCGCAGACGGAGAGGATCAAGCTGGGCGCCGCGATCATGCAGGTGCCGGCGCGCCCGCCCGCGGCGGCGGCGATGGCCGGGGCGACGATCGACGCCCTCTCGGGTGGCCGCTTCATCTTCGGCTTCGGCCCCTCCGGCCCGCAGGTCTCGGAGGGCTGGTACGGGGTGCCGTACGCGAAGCCGTGGGGCCGCACCCGCGAGTACATCGAGATCGTGCGCGAGATCGTCCGCCGCGAGGGGCCGCTCGAGCACACGGGCGCCCACTTCCAGCTGCCGATCGAGGGCGCGAACACGACGGGCCAGGGCAAGGCGCTGAAGCTCAACTTCCATCCGGTCCGTAACGAGATCCCCGTCTTCGTCGGCGCGATCGGACGCAAGTCGGTTGAGATGGCGGCCGAGATCTGCGACGGCTGGATCCCGATCTTCTTCAGCGCCGACGCCTTCGAGGAGACCTGGGGTGAGCACCTCGAGGCGGGGTTCGCCAAGGGCGGGCGCTCGCGCGAGGACCTCGAGGTCTCACCGTCGCTCTCGGTCGCGATCGACGGCGACCTCGACGCCGCGCGCGGGATCGTCAAGGCGAGCCTGCTGCTCTACCTCGGGGGCATGGGGTCGAAGGAGACCAACTTCTACGTCGACCTCACCCACCGCTTCGGCTTCGGTGAGGTCGCGGACGAGGTACAGGACCTCTACCTCGCCGGCAAGCGCGAGGAGGCCTACAACGCGATCCCCGACGAGCTCGTCGACGCGACTTCGCTGGTCGGCTCCGAGGAGGAGGTCGCGGCGCGGATCGAGAAGCTCGCCGCGGCGGGCGTCGACCGCCTGATCTGCTCCCCGATCCACCTCGACGCAGGCCAGCGGATGCACACGATCGAGCGCATGGCGGCGCTCGCCGCCGCCCCCTCGCCCGCCTGACCGCTGCCCGGTCTATAACTCATCCATGCCGGATCTAGCGCCCGGCGCCGTCTTCGCCGGACATCGGATCGAGGGGATCGCCGGGAGGGGCGGGATGGGCGTCGTCTACCGGGCGACCCACATCGCGCTCGACCACGTCGTCGCGCTCAAGGTGATCTCGCCCGAGCTCGCTCAGGACGAGCGTTTCCGGCGCCGGTTCGGCGAGGAGTCGCGGATCGCCGTATCGATCCGCCACCCGAACGTGGTCCCGATCCATCACGCCGGCGAGGAGGACGGGCTGCTGTTCGTGACCATGGACCTGATCGACGGCAGCGACCTGCGCGGCCTGTTGCGCGAGCACGGCACGCTCGAGCCCCAGCACGCCGCCGCGATCGTCGCCGAGGTTGCTTCCGCCCTTGACGCCGCCCACGAGCGCGGCCTCGTCCACCGCGACATCAAGCCGGGCAACATCCTGATCGAGCACCACGACACCGAGCGCGTGTTCCTCACCGACTTCGGCCTCGCGCGCCAGGTCGAGGCCAGCACCGGGGTCACCGCGACCGGCGCCTTCGTCGGCACGCTCGACTACGTCGCCCCCGAGCAGATCCGGGGCGAGCGCGTCGACGCCCGCTCCGATGTCTACGCGCTCGGCTGCGTGCTGTTCGAGCTGCTGACCGGAAACCCGCCGTTCGCGGCCCGCGACGACAAGGTGGCGAAGATGTATGCCCACCTCGAGGAGGAGCCCCCGAGCCTGCGCGTGCTGCGCCCCGACCTCCCGGGCGGCCTCGATCAGGTGATCGGCCGGGCGCTGGCCAAGGACCCGGCCGAGCGCTACCCGTCCGCGGGTGACCTCTCGCGCGCCGTCTGGGCGGCGATCGAGGGCCAGGCCACGGTCGAGGCCGAGCGCAGCGTCGCCACCGGGGCTGCGGCGCCGGCACTGGCCGCGGCGGCGGTGACGGCGGAGGTGACACCGAGCGAACCGGCGACCGCGGCGCCCGAGCCGCCAGACGAGCCAGCTTCGATGCCGACCGAGCTCACCTCGCCGCCGGCGGATCGGCCCGTCCCGCCGAGCCGGCCGACGGTTGCGCGGGAGCCGCCCCCGCGTCGCAAGCACACCGGCAGGATCGCGGTCGTTGCGGCCGGTGCCTTGGCGGTGGCGGTGGCCGCCGCGGTCGTGCTGACCGGCGGAGGCGACTCGGGCACCGACACCAATCAAGAGACCGCGGGAGGGACCCAGGCCGGCGGTGGCGGCTCCAATGGTGGCGGGCAGCCGGCGAAGGCCAAGGTGGTCGCAACCGTGACCGGTGTTGGCGGGCTGCCGGTGGAGCTCGCCCACGGAGAGGGCGGGGTCTGGGTGACGAGTCGAAACGGCGACCAGGTCACCTACATCGACGCGGCCGGCAAGTCGCAGGAGATCGCCGCCCGATTCCCCGTCGGCAGCGCGCCCGAGGGCCTGGCACTCGCCGCGGGCTCGGTCTACGTGGCGATAGGCGACGAGAACACGGTCAAGCGGCTGAACGTGGGCGAGGGCGCGATCACCAAGACGATCCCGGGTTTCACCAAGCCGCAGGGTGTCGCCTTCGGCGTCAGCAGCGTCTGGGTCACCGACTTCGGGTCTGACGAGCTGGTTCAGATCAACCCGATCACCGGCGAGATCCTGGACAGGACGCCGGTCGGCGATGGTCCCTACGGGATCGCCTTCGACTCAGACGCGGTCTGGATCAGCAACCGGCTTGGCGGCACGGTCTCGCGCGTGCCGCTCGACGGTGGTGCGCCGGAGCAGTTCGAGGTCGGCGCCGGCCCCAAGGGGGTCGCGGTCGCGGGAGGCTTCGTCTGGGTTGCCGTCACCGACGACGGCGTGGTCAAGCAGCTCAAGCCCGACGGCAGCGAGGTCCGCTCGATCGAAGTCGGGGCGGAGCCGCGTGGGGCGGTTGCGGGCTTCGGTTCGGTATGGGTCGCGCTCGGTGGGGAGAACGAGGTCGTGCGCATCGACGAGGAATCGGGCGAGATCATCGATCGGATCGCGGTCGGCGCCGGGCCCGAGGGGATCACCGCCGGCCCCGAGAGCGTCTGGGTGGCGAACGGCATCGAAGGCTCCGTCTCGCGCATCGATCCGAGCCCGTAGCGGCGAACCGCGAGTTGACCACCGTATGCGGCGCAAAGTCGGGTTTCGGCTCGTCGGCGCGCCCGTAAGGGCTTCAGAGCTCGCGCTCGCTGACGAGGCCGCTCTGCAGCGCGCGCTCGACCAGCGCGACCCGCTTCTGGTTCTGCGGCAGCTCCTCGACCCCGAACTTCTCGAACAGCGCCCGCAGGTGGGTCTTGACCGCGTCGACGCTCAGGTGCAGCTCCTCGGCGATCTCGGCGTTGGTGGCCGGGGTGGCGAACGCCGAGCCCTCCTTGAACGGGCGACAGAGCGACGACCAGGACCCGCTTCTGGGCAGGCGAGACCCCGGCGGCGGTCAGCGCGTCGCCGGAGAGCACGGTCTCGGTCGCGCTCTCCGCCGGGGCGCGGTAGAGCACTCCGGTGCGCCCGAAGCGCAGCGTGTCGCCGTCGCGCAGCCGTCGCCGGCCGCCGACCCGCTCGCCGTTCACGAACGAGCCGTTGCGCGAGAGGCCGTCGTCGACGAGCGTGCACTCGAGGCCGACCATCTCGAGCTGGGCGTGCAGGCCCGAGACCTCGTCGTCCCAGGCGAGGTTGAGGTCGGCGGAGTCGCTGCGTCCGATCCACAGCGACTCGACCCGCTCGTCGATCGCCAGCAGCCGTTGCTCGCCCGCGGCGTCGCGAAAGACCAGGAACGGCCGCCCCAGGCGCTCGGCCTCGATCTGCGCCTTGAGCTCGCCCGCCGAGCGGGCGCGCGGGCCGAGGTCCTGCTCGTTCATGGTCTGAACATAGAGCCATTCGGGTCGGTCAGGCTGCCCCGGCTTTTCCACGGGCATGAACGTCGGGGTTCCCAAAGAGACGGCTCGAGAGCGAGCGCCGCGTGGCGCTGATCCCCGACGCCGTCAGGTCGCTCGCCGACCGCGGGATCGACGTCGTCGTCGAGGCGGGAGCGGGCTCGGGCTCGGGCCATCCCGACACCGAGTACACCGAGGCGGGGGCGACCGTCGGCTCGGGCGAGGATGCGTGGAGCGCCGACGTCGTCGCGCACGTCGCGGTCCCGACCACCGAGGAGATCGGCCGCGTCTGAGCAAGGGTCAGGTCCTGATCGGCCACCTCGCGCCGCTGACCTCCGGTGCCACCAACCGCGCGCTCGCGTCGGCGGGAGTGACCAGCTTCGCGATGGAGGCGATTCCGAGGATCACCCGCGCCCAGGCGATGGACGCGCTCTCCTCGCAGGCCAACGTCGCCGGGTACGCCGCGACCCTGCTCGCCGCCCGCGAGGCGGGCCGCTTCTTCCCGATGATGACCACCGCCGCGGGCACCGTCGCCCCGGCCCGCGTGCTCGTCCTCGGCGCCGGTGTCGCCGGCCTGCAGGCGATCGCCACCGCCAAGCGCCTCGGCGCGGTCGTCTCGGGCTTCGACATCCGCCGCGTCGCCTGGGAGCAGATCGCCTCGCTCGGCGGCCGCCCGCTCGAGCTCGACTTCATCCCTGACGCCGAGGACGAGGGCGGCTACGCTCGCCCGCTGACCGAGGACGAGAACGAGCAGGTTCGCGAGGCGCTGGCCGAGAACGCGGCGAAGCAGGACGTGATCATCACCACCGCGCAGATCCCCGGCCGTCCCGCGCCGGTGCTGCTCACCGGGCAGGCCGTGCGCCAACATGTCGCCGGGCTCGGTGATCGTCGACCTCGCCGGCGACTCCGGTGGCAACTGCGAGCTCACGGAGGCCGGGCGGACGGTGGTCTCGGACAACGGCGTCAAGGTGATCTCGCCGGTCAACCTCCCCTCCGACATGGCCGTGCACGCCTCGCAGCTCTACGCCAAGAACATCGAGAACCTGCTCGGCCTGCTGGTCGACGAGGAGGGCGAGCTGCGCCTCGACTTCGACGACGAGGTGGTGGCCGGCGCCTGCATCACCCACGAGCGGCGAGATCCGCAACGAGCGCGCCAAGGAGGCGGCAGGAGCCGCCTCCCCCGACTCCGGAGGAGGCTCCTAGTGGACCTGATGACAGAGATCACGATCTTCGTCCTCGCCGCGTTCGTCGGCTTCGAGGTGATCTCGAAGGTGCCGACGACGCTGCACACCCCGTTGATGAGCCAGACGAACGCGATCCACGGCATCGTCATGCTCGGCGGGCTGATCGTGATCGGCTACGCGGACGACACGCTCGAGAAGACGATCGGCGTGATCGCGATCGCCTTCGGCACGATCAACATCGTCGGCGGCTTCCTGGTCACCGACCGGATGCTCGGGATGTTTGCGAGGAAGCCTCGCGAACAACAAAAACCTGACGGCTCCTCCGCTTCGCGTCCGGGGCCGTCAGGGTCTGCCGAGGGATGAGCTGCGTGGCTGACGCGCTTCCGATCCCGCTTGCCGTGTTCGAGCCGGGCGGCGACGCGGCGACGGCGCTCTACATCGTCTCTTTCTCGATGTTCATCATCGGCGTTCGCCGGGGCACCCACCCGACGACCGCCAAGCACGGCAACCTGGTCGCGGCGGGGGGAATGGCGATCGCCGTGGTGACCACGCTGCTGCTGGACGGGATCGGCAACTGGGGCCTGATCGTCGCCGGGATCACGATCGGAGCCGCGGTCGGGGTGATCGCCTCGGTGCGCGTGCAGATGACGGCGATGCCGCAGATGGTCGCCCTCTACAACGGCGTCGGCGGCGGCGCCGTGGCGCTGATCGCCTGGTCGGAGCTTCGCCACGGGATCGCGCTCGGGATCGAGATCCCCCTCGATGAGCTGATCCCGGTCCTGTTCTCGGCCGTCGTCGGCTCGGTCTCCTTCTGGGGCTCGAACATCGCCTTCGCGAAGCTCCAGGGCCTGATCTCGACCCGGCCGCTCGCGATCCCGGGCCAGCAGGTGATCAACGCGCTGCTGCTGATCGGGATCGTCGTCTGCTGCGTGTTGATCGCCTCCGACAACGCCGACCCCTCGCAGGGGCTGTTCATCCTCGTCCTGCTCGCCGCCGGGCTGCTGGGCAACCTCGTCGTGCTGCCGATCGGGGGCGCCGACATGCCGGTGGTGATCTCGCTGTTGAACGCGTTCACCGGGCTCTCCGCCGCGGCCGCGGGCTTCGCGCTCGACAACGTCGCACTGATCGTCGCCGGCACCCTCGTCGGCTCCTCGGGAACGATCCTCACGCTCGAGATGGCCACGGCGATGAACCGCTCGGTCTCGAACGTCCTCTTCGCCGGCTTCGGCGGGGTGCCGACGGGAGGCCCCGCGGCCGGGGCGCAGGAGCGCCCCCACATCTCGATCGGCGCCCAGGACGCTGCGATCAAGCTCGCCTACGCCGACTCGGTCGTGATCGTGCCGGGCTACGGGCTCGCCGTGGCCCAGGCCCAGCACGCGGTCAAGGAGATGGCCGACGAGCTCGAGAAGCGTGGGGTGACCGTCAACTACGCGATCCACCCGGTCGCCGGGCGGATGCCGGGTCACATGAACGTGCTGCTCGCCGAGGCGGACGTGCCCTACGAGAAGCTGCGCGAGATGGAGGACATCAACCCCGAGATGCCGCGCACGGACGTCGCCGTCGTGATCGGCGCCAACGACGTCACCAACCCGGCCGCCAAGACCGACCCCGACTCGCCGATCGCCGGGATGCCGATCATCGAGGTCTCCGAGGCCCAGCAGGTGATCGTGATCAAGCGCTCGCTGTCGCCCGGATTCGCCGGGATCGACAACGACCTCTTCTACCAGCCCAACACCTCGATGCTGTTCGCCGACGCCAAGCAGGCCGCGGCGGAGATCGCGTCCGAGATCACCGAGCTGTAGTCCTAGCCGCCCTCGCGCTCGCGACGTCGCCCGCGGCGAACGTGGGGCCAGGCCCAGCCGATCAGCGCGCCGAGCGCGCCGGCGACCAGCAGGGCGACGATCAGCGGCGTCTGGGTCTCTACGAATAGGAAGTCGACCGTGACCTTCTGCATGTTCTGGAGCACCAGGATCAGCAGGAGCAGGACCGCGATCCCGAGGACGTAGATCTTCGGCCCGCGTCCCTGCTTGCGCGGCGCGCCCTCGGTCTGGTCGTGGTCGGTCACGGCGCGACCCTATCGGCTCGAATTGACGACTGACTCGTGACCTTCGGCCGGCCACGCGTGTGTCGTGCGGCCATACGGTCGCGGCGTGTTTTCGCTCCGTGTCCGCAGCGAGCGCGGCCAGAGCACGGTCGAGTGGGTCACGCTGGTGCTCCTGGTCTCGACGGCGATGGCGGTGCTCGGGGCGATCGCGGGCATCGGTCTGCCCGGCGCGGCGCTCGCGCAGGCGATCAGCTCGCGGATCGCGTGCGCGATCGAGCTCGCCGAGTCCTGTGGTCTCGACGGCCCGTCCGAACTGGCCGCCGCATACGGCGACGAGCTGGCGGCGCTGGTCACCGACCAGAGCCCGCAGATTCGCTACGAGCCCGGCATGCGCGCGCTCCCGGTCGACTACCGCCTCTGCCGCGAGGACGCCTGCGCAGAGGGGGCGAACAAGGTCAGGGTCTCCCACTCGCTCAGCGGGGAGCCGGCGACGGCGTTCACGCACGTGATCGATTGTCGCCCCGGCACCGAGACACCCGGGGCCGACTGCTCGGGCGAGCGCGCCGGCTATCGGTACGTCCAGTTCTGGCTCTACTACCCGGGCAGTGCCACCGGCGAGGGCTCGACGCCGTTGCGCGGGGCGATCCGCGAGATCTCGTCGGCGATCGGCAGCCCCACCTATCACCCCGACGACTGGGAATCGGTCCAGTACCGAGTCGGTCCCGACGGGCGCACCGAGGTCCGCGCCAGTGCCCATCAAGGCTATGGCGCCGGCTGGACGCCGGCCGCGCGGGCCGCCTACCGGGTCGCCGGAGGGAGCCACGCCGGCACCGTGCTGCAGCCCGCCGGGTTCGACCGGATCACCGCGCCGCGGCGGCTGCGTCTGGTCGCGCTCGAGCCGATCGCCGCCGCTCATCCGGACACGCCATTCGCCGTCACCCCGCCGTGGCGGAAGCGGGTCTGGCTCGATCCCGAGTACGAGGGCACCGACTAGATCCGCGGCGACTTCGCGGGGCGCCGGCGCCTACTTGGGCGGCATTCTCAGCGCACCGTCGAGCCGGATCGTCTCGCCGTTGAGCATCGGGTTGGCGATGATCGCAGCGACCAGCTCGGCGTACTCGGAGGGTCGGCCGAGGCGGGAGGGGAAGGGCACCCCGGCGCCGAGCGCCTCGCGCGCATCCTCCGGAAGCGCCGCGAGCAACGGGGTATCGAAGAGCCCGGGGGCGACCGTCAGCACCCGCACGCCGCGCCCGGCGAGGTCACGGGCGGCCGGCAGGGTGAGCCCGACGATCCCGCCCTTGGAAGCCGAGTAGGCGACTTGGCCGACCTGGCCGTCGAAGGCGGCGATCGACGCGGTGTTGACGCACACGCCCCGCTCGCCTCCGTCGTCGGGCTCGTTGCCGACCATCGCTGCCGCGGCGAGCCGGAGAACGTTGAAGGTGCCGATCAGGTTGACCTTGACGACGTTGGAGAAGATCTCGAGGTCGTGCGGGCCCTGCTTGGAGACGGTGCGCTGGGCCCAGCCGATCCCCGCACAGCAGACCGAGATCCGCAGTTCGCCGCCCTCGGTCGCCGCGGCGACGGCGGCCTCGACCTGGTCCGCCTCGAGCACGTTCGCCTCGACGAACCGCGCCCGGTCGCCGAGCTCGCCGGCGAGGGCGGCGCCCTTCTCGGCGTTGAGGTCGGCGATCACGACCGCGGCGCCGTCCGCGTGCAGCCGCCGCGCCGTCGCCTCGCCGAGCCCCGACGCTCCACCCACGACCAGAGCGCTGTTTCCCTCAACTCTCATCCGGCCTGGCAATCTAACTGCTGGTTGCCGTCCCCCACCTCTGCACCCGGGTAGCCTCTACGGATCTCGTCGACCGCGCAGGCCAATCTCAGTGAGCGGATCGCGGACCGCCTCGAGGAGGCCCGGGAGCGCACGCTGCTGCTGATCGAGCCGCTTACCGAGGAGCAGCTCAACGCGGTCTACTCGCCGATCCTCAGCCCGCTGTCGTGGGACCTCGGCCACATCGCGAACTTCGAGGAGCTGTGGCTGGTCCAGCGCGTCGGTGGCCGTGAGCCGATGCGCGGGCGAGCTCGGAAGGCTCTACGACGCGATCGAGAACCCGCGGATGATCCGCAACGAGCTGCCGATCCTGCGGGGGGAGGACCTGCGCGCCTACATGGCCGAGGTCCGCGAGCGGACCCTCGACGTGCTCGACGCCGTTGAGCTCGAGGGCGCCGACGACCCGCTGCTCGCCGACGGCTTCATCTACGAGATGCTGATCGCCCACGAGCATCAGCACAACGAGACGATGCTCCAGCTGCTGCAGATGATCGACGGCTATCAGCCCGCGCGCATCGACCGCTCGGTGATCGCCGAGCCGGTCGCGCCGGGGCCCGAGATGGTCGAGGTCCCTGGAGGTCCGTACGAGATCGGGACGCCCGCCTGGGGATTCGCCTATGACAACGAGCGCCCTCGCCACACGGTCGAGTTGGCCGCGTTCGAGATCGACCGCATCCCGGTGACCAACGCCGAGTTCGCCGCCTTCGTAGCCGACACGCGGCGCCGAACCGCCGATGTACTGGGAGCGCGACGGCGACGGCTGGGTGAGCACCGTCTTCGGCCGCCGCGATGCGGCTCGACCCCGAGCTCCCCGTGGTCCACGTCAGCTGGCACCAGGCCGACGCGTTCGCCCGCTTGGGCCGGCAAGCGACTGCCGACCGAGTTCGAGTGGGAGGCGGCGGCGATCGGCGCCGACCGCGAACGGGCCAACCTCGACGGGCTCGGCTTCGGCTGCGCCCCGGCGGGCGCGTACGCCGATGCCCCGGCGCGGTCCGGCGCGGTGCAGATGCTCGGCGACGTCTGGGAGTGGACCGCGAGCGAGTTCAACGGCTATCCCGGCTTCGCGCCCTTCCCCTACCCGGAGTACTCGCAGGACTTCTTCGGCGACTCCTACAAGGTCCTTCGCGGCGGCTCCTGGGCGACGCGCCGCGAGGTGATCCGCACCGGCTTTCGCAACTGGGATCTCCCGGAGCGCTCACAGATCTTTTCCGGCCTTCGTTGCGTAAGGGACCCATGATGAAACGAACCGGCGCCGCGCGAAACGGATAGGGATCGTGGACGCGACCGCGCAGATCGAGATCGAAGAGTCCACCTGCCGGCGGGTGGCACGCTGGCCGGCCTGGCCGAGGACGTGCGCGAGGGCCTCTCCTCGCCGTTCAAGGAGATTCCGCCGAAGTACTTCTACGACGAGCGCGGCTCGGAGCTGTTCGAGGCGATCACCGAGCTCCCCGAGTATTACCCCACCCGCGCCGAGCGCTCGATCCTCGAGCCGGGGGCTGCCGAGATCGTCGCCGCGGCGAAGCCGACGACCTTGATCGAGCTCGGCTCGGGCGCGGCCGCCAAGACCCGCTGCCTGCTCGATGCGATGAGCGACGCCGGCTCGCTGGAGACCTACGTCCCGGTGGACATCTCCGAGGAGATCACCAGGCGGGTCGCCGAGGAGCTGGTCGCCGAGTACGAAGGCCTGCGCGTGCACGGCGTGATCTGCGACTACGAGACCCACCTCGAGCGCCTTCCTCGCGAGGAGGGAGCGCTGATCGCCTTCCTCGGCGGCACGATCGGCAATTTTCGGCCCGGGCCGCGGCGCTCGTTCCTCGCCCGAATCGCGACCCTGATGTACCCCGGCGACCGCTTCCTGCTCGGCACCGACGTGGTCAAGGATCCGGCGGTGCTCGAGGCGGCATACAACGACTCCGCCGGGGTCACGGCGGAGTTCAACAAGAACGTCCTCCGTGTGCTCAACCGCGAGCTCGACGCGGACTTCGACCCCGATGCGTTCGAGCACGTCGCGTTCTGGGACGCCGACAACGAGTGGATCGACATCCGCCTGCGCTCGCTTGCCGAGCAGTTCATCGACATTCGCGAGCTCGACATGCGGGCCCATTTCGCCCGCAACGAGGAGATGCGGACCGAGATCTCGACCAAGTTCACCCGCGAGCGGCTCGAGGCGAGCTACTCAGCCGCCGGGCTCGAATTGGTCGAGTGGTGGACGGATGCCGACGAGCTCTACGCGCTCTCGCTGGCGCGGCCGGCCGCCTGATCAACCCGGCGCCAGCGCCTCGATCAGCCCGCCGAGCTTGTCGGGCGTGGTGATCGGGGTGAGCACGGGCAGAGTGATCCCGCCGGCGACGAACTCGTCGAGCCGCGCCTTCATCTCCTCCGGCGAGCCGAGGATGAACATCTCCTCGATCAGCTCCCACGGCGCCAGCTCGGCGGCCCGCGCGCGGTCCTTGGCCTCCCAGGCCTCGCACATCGGCGCGATCGCGTCGCCGTGCCCGAGCCAGCGGTAGAAGGCGGCGTAGACCGGCACCGTGACGTAGGAGGAGAACATGAACCGCGCCAGCGGCTCGATCTGCTCGCGCTCGCCCGGCAGGCAGAAGAACCGGCAGAGCAGCTCGAAGCCCTCGCCGGCCCCGGCGATCGCCTCGCGTGACCCTGCGGCAGGCCGGAGATCGGGAGGAAGTTGGTGAACGCGCCGTCGGCCTTCTCGACCGCCAGCTCGAGCATCTTCCCGCGCAGAGCCGCGAGCACGATCGGGACCGGCTCCGGGGGCGCCTGCTCGAGCCGAAACCCGGTCGCGGTGCGCTCGCCGGCGAGCGCCGCGCGGAGGAAGTCGACGGTCTCGGAGACCCTGCTCAGCGGGCGCTCGAAGGGGATCCGGTTCCAGCCCTCGACGATCCGGTCCGACGAGGCGCCGATGCCGAGCACGAAGCGGCCGCCGCTGCCGTCCGCGAGCGCCGCGGCCTGCTGCGCGAGCAGCGCCGGCCCGCGCTGGAAGACGCCGACGACGCCGGTCCCGAGCCTGACCTCGCTCGTCCACGCCGCGGCCAGGGCCAGCGGGGTGAACCCGTCGGGCCCGTTGGTCTCGCCGCTCCACAGGTCGGTGTAGCCGACCGCCTCGGCGCGGCGGACGAGATCCTCGTGGTCGCGCAGCGGCAGTCCGGCGAGCGGGAGCGTCAGCCCCCAGCGTTGTTCGGGCGAAGCGGCTTGCACCGGCGCCGCAGCCTATCGGCGCTCGCTGGTTGACACCGCGACTGGGCTCAAATAGGGTCGCCCGATGGTCTCGCGCCTTCCACTCTCGGCTCGAGCCCTGATCGCGCTGGCACTCTCGCTGGGGTTGACCCTGCTGATCATCAGCGCCCCCGCGACCGGCGCCGGCACGGCGCCGACCTGCGGCGGCGACCGCGCATCGAAGCCGCGCTTCTTGGGCACGAGCGCGAGCAACACCATCACCGGCACGAACGGAGATGACGTGATCATCGGGATGGGCGGCTTCGACACCATCGACGGCCGCGGCGGGCGCGACGAGATCTGCGGGGCCGCCGACGATCTGGTCGACCGCGCCGGCAACAAGCTCGAGGGCGGCGCAGGGGTCGACGACATCACCGGCGACGCCGGCCGCGACCGGATCGATGGTCAGGGCGACGTTGACACCCTCCGCAGCATTCAATTCGTCGACCCGCCGGGTGGTGGCACTGAGGCCGTCCCGCTCGTCGAGGAGTCGCGTCGCAACACTCTCGAGGGGGGCGGGAAGTCGGACCTGCTCGCCTCCGGCGCCGCCGGCGACGTGCTGAGGGGCGGAGGGGGCGGCGACGACCTCGCCGGTGGGGCGGGGAACGACAAGATCTTCGGTCAAGCTGGTGACGACCGGACCTTCAATCTCGGTGAGGACGGCGAGGACGACATCGACGGCGGCCCTGGCGACGACAAGCTGGAGGGCGGCAACGGCAACGACGTGCTCGACGGCCGCACCGGCGATGACAAGCTCGAGGGCGGCGACGGCATCGATGCGATCGAGGGCGAGGAGGGCAAGGACAAGATCTTCGGGGGGCCGCAACGCAACCAGAGGGAGAGCCTGTTCGGCGACGAGGGCAAGGACACGATCCACGGCGACGTGGGTGACGACGACATCCGCGGCGGCCCCGGCGACGACAAGCACCTGGTCGGGGGCCTGGACGACGACAGGATCAGGGGCGACGCGGGCGAGGACAGCCTGTTCGGAAACGAGGGCGACGACGAGCTCAACGGTGGCCCCGACAAGGACCACTGCGACGGCGGCGGCCAGGACGGCGACAGCCTGGTGGCCTGCGAGGACGCGCCCGCGGAGCCGCCGCCGACGACGCCCGACTCGGCGGACGTCTCGATCGGCGCCGGGTGCTCACTCGACCCGGTTACGGTCGCGGTGCACGTGGACGGCACGGTCAAGTGGACGAACAATGGCGCTTCGGTCGCCCAGATCGACGGTGATGGGTTCGACAGCCCAACGCTCGCCAACGGAGGCACGTTCAGCAACACCTTCGAGGACACCGGCGACTTCGGCTATACCTGCGAGCCCTTCAACGTCCAGGGGACGGTCCACGTCACGGCCAACTGAACGGGGATTGCCGCCAACGTCGCCCGCCCACGCCCGGGGAGGATCGGTGGGATAGGCTCGCGGCCGCATGGAGATGGACTTCTCGCGACTGAACCGGACCCGGGTGCTGATCGGCGGCGCGGCTTCGATCCTGCTCGTGATCAGCATCCTGTTCTTGCCCTGGTACTCGCTCACCGACACGCCCCAGCGCGCGGCGCAGGGCGCCTGGCTGTGCGGGGAGGACGAGTTCAGCTGCACCGGCTTCGAGACCTTCCCGATCCTGCGCTGGCTGCTGCTGCTCGCCGCGCTCGCACCGCTGATCCTCGCCTACATCCTCGTCCGCGGCCACAGGCTCTCCTGGGCGCCCGGCGAGATGACGATGGTCGCCGGCTTCGCCGCGGCGGTGCTGATCGCCTACAACGGCATCATCGACAAGCCGACCCCGGCTGACGCACCCCGATTCGGAACCAGCCTGGACTACGGGTACTGGATCGCCCTGCTCGCCGCGATCGCGATCGCTGCCACCGGCTTCACCCGCTCGATCGAGAGTGGCGGCCGCAAGGAGCGCAAGGCGCCCGGAACGGTCTAGCGCCCCCCGGGGCGCGACGGGTAGCCTGCGGTCGGTGGGAGTCCTCTCGCACGATCAGCGCTCGGGATCGAAGCCCGACCGCAACCTCGCGCTCGAACTCGTCCGGGTCACCGAAGCGGCGGCGCTCGCCGCCGCGCGCTGGGTCGGCCGCGGGGAGAAGGAATCGGCCGACGGCGCCGCGGTGGACGCGATGAGGCTGCTGCTCGACACGGTGCCGATGGACGGCCTGGTGGTGATCGGGGAGGGCGAGAAGGACGAGGCGCCGATGCTCTACAACGGAGAGCGGATCGGCGACGGCAGCCCGCCCGAGGTCGACATCGCCGTCGATCCGCTCGAGGGCACGACGCTGACCGCTCGTGGAATGCCCTCCGCGCTGGCTGTGATCGCGCTCGCCGAGCGCGGGACGATGTTCGATCCGGGCCCCTGCGTCTACATGGAGAAGATCGCCGGCGGCCCCGAGGTCGCCGACGTCCTCAGCCTCGACGATCCGCTGCCGGAGGTGATCGGCCGGGTCGCCGAGCGCAAGGGCAAGGCGGTCGGCGACGTGACCATCATCATGCTCGACCGGCCCCGCCACGAGCAGACCGTGCGCCGAGATCCGCGAGGTCGGCGCCCGCGTGCGGCTGATCTCCGACGGCGACGTCTCGGCGGCGCTGTTCGCCGTCTCCGCCGAGGGGGGCGTCGACCTGCTGTGGGGGATCGGCGGCACGCCCGAGGGAGTGATCTCCGCGGCGGCGATCAAATGCCTGGGCGGCGCGCTGCTGGGCAAGCTCTGGCCCCGCAACGAGGACGAGCGCAAGCAGGCGCTCGACGGCGGTTACGACCTCGACGAGACCCTGGACGTCGACCGGCTCGTCTCCGGCGACGACGTCTTCTTTGCCGCCACCGGGGTAACCGACGGCGAGCTGCTCCAGGGCGTGCGCTACACGAAGGCGGGCAAGGCGACCACCGAGTCGCTGGTGATGCGGTCGAGATCGGGCACGGTGCGCACCGTCACCGCCCGCCACGACCAGGCGAAGCTGCGCGAGGTCACCGGGGGCCGCTACGACTGAGTCAACGCCTGCCCCCCGAGTGCTTATTGCGGGGGCGACGGGTTACATCGGCGGGCTCCTCGCACGGGCCCTGGTCGATGACGGCCGAGATCTGCGCTGCCTGGTGCGCGAGCCGGCCCGGGCGCGCGATCTGGAGGCGATCGGTTGCGAGATCGTCCGCGGCGACGTCCTCGTCGCGGACACGCTGCCCGCGGCGCTTGCGGGCACGCGGATCGCCTACTACCTGGTCCACTCGATGGGCCGCGGGTCCGACGGCGATTTCGCCGAGCGCGATCGGCGCGCGGCGCGCAACTTCGCCCAGGCGGCATGCGAGGCCGGGGTGGAGCGGCTGATCTACCTCGGCGGCCTCGGCGAGCCCGGCTCCGAGCACCTCGCCAGCCGCCAGCAAACGGCGGAGATCCTCGCCGAGTCGGGCATCCCGCTCACCTACTTCCGCGCCGCTGCGGTGATCGGTGAGGGCAGCGAGTCCTTCCGCGTCGTCCTCCACCTGGTCAAGCGCCTGCCGGCGATGATCACTCCGCGCTGGGTCTCGACCCGGACCCAGCCGATCGCGATCGCCGACGTGATCGGCTACCTGCGAGCCGCGCCCGAGGTGCCCGAGTCGGCTGGGCGGGAGATCGAGATCGGCGGCCCGGAGGTGACCACCTACGGGGGGATGATCGAGGCGATGGCCCGGGCCCTCGGCCGCCGGCCGCCGGTGCAGATTCCGGTCCCGCTGCTGACCCCGTATCTGTCCTCGCTGTGGCTGGGCCTGGTCACGCCCGTCGACGTCGGCGTCGCCAGGCCGCTGATCGAGGGACTGACGACCGAGACGATCGTCACCGACCGGTCGGGGATGGAGCTGTTCGAGGTCGAGCCGACGCCGCTGGCGGAGGCGATGCGCGCCGCCCTGTCGGAGTCGGCCCGCTAGCCGCCGCCGAGCTCGAGCTCCTCCGCGAACGCTCTCGCTCGCTCCTCCTCGACGCTGCCCGTGTCGTGGAGCTCGTAGCGCAGGGCGTTGATGACCGCGCCCGCCAACAGCGCCAGGGCGACGAGGTAGAACCAGATCAGGGCGACGAGAATGAAGCCCAGGGCGCCGCCGAGCTGGTCGACGTTCGACTGCGTCAGGTAGAGGGGGAACACGGCGTTGCCGATCGCGGTGGTCGCGGTGACGAACATCGCCCCGGGCCAGACGCCGGGCCATGGGACGTGGCCCTTAGGGACGAAGTAGTAGATCACCGCGCAGACTGCGAAGGTGATCGCGAGTGCGGCCAGGAGGACGACCGCGGTGCGCAGCTCGCCCACCTGGTCGAGGCCGAAGGGCAGGTCGTCGGCCCGCGAGGCGAGCAGCGCCTCGGCGACCGGCACGATCACGCTCGCGGCGAGGAACAGGGTGACCACCAGCAGCATCACCAGCGCGAATCGCTTCTGCTCGACCCAGCCCCGGCACTCGACGTGGTAGATGCGGCAGAAGGCGGTGTCCATGGCGCCCCAGAAGGACGCGCCGATCCAGATCGCGCCCAGGGCGGCGACGACCCCGATCGTCGTCGAGCTATCGCGGATGCGGTCCACGACGCTGGTCAGCGAGCCCTGCTCGGCGGCGGGAAAGACGCTCTGCAGGTCGCGGATCACGCTCTCGCGGAGATCCGCGTTGTCGATCACCTGTCCGAAGATGAACAGGATCAGGAGCACGAACGGGAACAGGGCCAGCGCCAGGTTGTAGGCGACCATCGCCGCGAGGCCGGTGACGTTCTCGCGGTAGGCGCGCTCCCAGAAGGCCCGAAGGTAGGGGCGGATCACCGCCGGTCGACGGTCTCGCGCAGGGCCTCCATCGCCCGGCTCGCCAGCCGCACCCCGATTGTCGCCGCCTCCGCCGCGGTGGCGATCCCCGCCCAGGCCAGGTCCTCCAACCCGCCACCCTCTTCGGCATCGGGCGTGGGCGGGGCGGCCTCGGCGGTCGGCCGGGGCTCCTCGACGACCGGTTCGTGTGCCGGGCCGGCCGCCGGCTCGACCGGTGCCTGGGCGGCCGCCCTGCGGGGAGGCTTGGCGGCGCGGGCCCTCTGGCGCCCGACCGATGCGGCATCGCGCCGCGGGCTGCGGGTGCCCGGCCGCGACCCGGGAAGGTTCCCGAACACGCTGCCCTGCGGCTCCTCGGGCTCGCCGCTGCGGTGGTCGTCGTCCATCGCGCGTATTCCAGCGCGATCGGCGGACGCGCGCTTTGCGATCCGGCGTAACCCCGGCGGGCGAGCGGTGTTTGAGGGCTGCCGGGCCCTTCGCGGATGCCCGGCCGAGGACGCAAATCCCCCGCAAATAGCGGAAGACCTCTTGACTTCAGAAAATATAGCGAGTACGATTTGAACACACGTTTGAGCTTTTCCGCGCTGAAGAGGGGACCTGTATCTACGGTGGGGAGTCGCGGATTCCAGATCGCGACCCGGTGGCTACCGGTTGCGGCGTGGGCTTTTGGAACCGACCCCCGGGCCCGATAGGAAAAAAAGCGAGACTTGCCGGCGTCTACGAGGTTTACGACCAGGAAGGAACACGGACCCAACCGATGCTGATCACAGAGCTGCAGGAGCTCGAGGAAGTCAAGAACCTCGTCACCAAGGGCCAGACCGAGGGCGTCGTCGCCTACGGCGAGGTCGCGCAAGCCCTCTCGGAGGTCGACGTCGACGAGTCCGACATCGAGGAGCTCTACACCTACCTCGAGGGCCAGGGCGTCGAGATGGTCGACGACGTCGACCCGGCGCAGAAGTCGTCCCCGGACGCCGAGCGCGCCGAGCCGAAGCGGGGCAAGCGCCGCCAGAAGACGGCACTGGACCTGAAGCCGGACATGACGACCGACTCGCTTCAGCTCTTCCTCAAGGACATCGGCAAGGTCCGCCTGCTGACCGCCCAGGAGGAGGTCGACCTCGCCAAGCGGATCGAGCGCGGCGACCTCGACGCGAAGCAGAAGATGGTCGAGTCCAACCTACGGCTGGTGGTCTCGATTGCGAAGAACTACCGCAACCAGGGCCTGCCCTTCCTCGACCTGATCCAGGAGGGGACGCTGGGCCTCGTCCGCGCGGCCGAGAAGTTCGACTATCGCAAGGGCTTCAAGTTCTCCACCTACGCCACCTGGTGGATTCGCCAGGCGATTGCCCGCGCGCTCGCCGACAAGGCGCGCACGATCCGGATCCCCGTGCACGTGGTCGAGAAGCTGAACAAGATCGGCCGCGCGGAGCGCAAGCTGGTCACCGAGCTCGGTCGTGAGCCGACCCCCGACGAGATCGCCGAGGTCACCGGTATCGACCCCGAGGAGGTCGACCAGATCAAGCGCTCTGCGCAGGCACCGGTGTCGCTGGAGAAGCCGGTCGGCGACGAGGAGGAGTCGGAGTTCGGCCAGTTCATCGCCGACGAGAAGGCGGAGTCGCCGTTCGAGCGCGCCGCCGACCTGCTGACCAAGGAGGCGTTGCGCGAAGCGCTCGAGAACCTCTCCTATCGCGAGCGACGCGTGCTCGAGCTGCGCTACGGGCTCGGCGGCGAGCACCCCCGCACCCTCGACGAGGTCGGGCGGACGTTCAACGTCACCCGTGAGCGGATCCGCCAGATCGAGAATCAGTCGCTGAAGAAGCTCCAGTCGCTGGCAGAGGCCCAGAAGCTTCGGGAAGTGGCATAGGGCCGGTCACCGGCGATAGCCGGCGCCTGGCTTCGTCATCGGTCGTTCGCGTGCGGAGCACGCCTCACTCCCTGCTTCCTCGCCAGGCTTGGCTCTCGCCGCTCTGCAAGCGACTGGCTGGGTTGGGGGTGACGCTGGTTGCCCTGGCCTTACCGTCGGGCTCTGCGGCAGAGGGGCGCGACGAGCCGGTGGTGCTCGAGGGGTCGCGGCTGGAGGCGTTGACGGGGATCGCTCCCGAGCGCCTGGTCGCCTTCCGCTACGAGCGCACCCGCAACCACAGGCACGAGCGCTGGATCCAGGTCCCGGTGCAGGTGGACGAGCGCAAGTTCGCCGACTTCGGTCGCTTCCCGTCCAGCAACGCCGCTCCCGGCACCGAGGGAACGGTCTACGGAGGCGCCCCGATCGGCCACGGCGCGCTCCAGTACGCCGACCCGAACACCTGGGTCGGGCCTGATCCGGACTCGACGCTGGACGCCGACGACGAGGTTGCGCTGATGTCGGGCGATGGCGGTGACCGGGCTCGCAAGAAGGGCCCGAAGCCGAAGCCAAAGGGGGTGCGCGGAAAGCGTTCGACGCGCATCGACGTGATCGACCCGCTCGGTGGCCCGGCCCGCTTCGTCTACCTGTTCGAGTCGAAGGGCGGGCTCGCCGGTGACGCGGGCGCCGACTACGTCTCCTACGACTTCAACCTGGTCAGCGGCGACTACCGCTCGACCTACAAGCGCCGCACCGGCCCCAACCCCGAGACCTCGCGGATCTCGACCGCTGCCTACCAGGCGGGCTTCTCCGACCGCTGGTTCTTCGACGACCTTGCGATCAAGGCCGGCGGCGCCAGTGCCGCCGAGATCTCGGACGGTTTCAAGTTCAGCTTCGGCCCGACCAGCTGCGGGCGCAGTGAGGCCTCGTTCAACGGCGCCGAGGACAACTACGGCACCCAGGAGGCCGGCGAGGGCGCCTTCGTCGCCAACATCGACGGCCCTGTGCGTGCGATTCGCGCCTACGTTGGCGCCAACAGCGGCCCGCTGACCGAACGCACCAACGTCTTCTACCGCGACCGCTACGAGATCGTCACCGATCTGCGGGTGCACGCCGTTCCCGGCCCGCTCACCTACCACGACCTCAGCGTCGAGGGGCTCGGGATGACCTACTTCAACTCCGCCAACCAGAGCGGGGTCCAGGTCGACGGGGTGCCGGAGACGATCGCCCCGGCGGTCGCCGAATGGCACCTGTGGAGCGGCTCCCAGGGCTCGCTGTTCTCGGCCGACCGGCTGCAGTCGTCGTTCAAGGACGAGCTCCTGGCGCAGGCGAGCACCTGGTACCTGGACGACTCGACGCCGGCGCCCAACCTTCAGTGCTGGGGCGACGATCAGGCGCTCGGCCAGGCGGGGCTGCGCTCGACGGCCGGCATGCCGAACACCGACCCGAGCATCGGCGGCACCGACACGCTGCGGACGACGACCACCGACGTGGTCGGCTCGCCCGGGATGGACCCGGCCTTCGCCGCGCTCGCCTCGCGGCGGCTCGACGCGCCGCTCGGCGCTGCGGTGAAGACGCTGAAGCCCTGACGGTCCCCGCTACCGTTCCCGGATCGCTGCGGGGCGACTGAACATGGGCAGGGCCGTGGCGGCCGCGCTGGCCGGCGTCGCCTGCTGTCTGCTCGGCCTCGCGATGGCGGCGGAGCGGGGGGCGGGCCAGTCGACCGAGCCGCCCCGCCCGAACTTCATCATCGTGATGACCGACGATCAGGGGCCCGGGATGATGCGCGCCCTGCCCGCGGCGCAGCGGTTGATCGGCGACCGGGGCGCCGAGTTCACGAACGCGTTCGCGAGCTTTCCGCTGTGCTGTCCCTCGCGCGCCACCCTGCTCACCGGCGAGTACGCCCACAACCACGGCGCCAAGGGCAACAACCCCCGCAGCGGGGGCGGCTACGGGGCGCTGCTCGACCCGGAGCGAAACCTGGCCGCTTGGCTTCAGGCCGGCGGATACGACACAGCCTTCGCCGGAAAATGGTTGAACGGACTGCGCACCCCCCACAAGGCGCCGCCCGGCTGGGACGAGTGGTGGGGTCTGGTCGGTTCCGGAGGTGAGGGACTGTCGTCGTTTTACGACTACGACGTCTTCGAGTCGGATGACGACCCGCGCCATTTCGGCACCCGGCCGGCCGACTACCAGACCGACGCTCTGACTCGCGAGTACGCGCGGCCCTTCATCGACGCGCACGCGGCCGACCCCGATCCGTTCTTTCTCTGGCTCGCCTACCACCCGCCGCACAACGGCCTCGGTCGCAACGACGCCGCCGGCCGGCGCTGCTCGAGCGGGCCGCCTAGCTCGCGCAAGGGCGAGCAGAGCGCGATCCCGGCACCGCGCCATGCGGGCCGTTACCTTCACGCCCGGGCGCCACGCCCGCCTTCGTTCGACGAGGCGAACATGCGCGACAAGCCCGCCTTCGTCCGCGGCCCGCGGCTCGATCGCGGCGACGTCGAGCGGATCGACCGCGACTACGGCTGCGGGCTCGCTTCGCTGCTCGCCCTCGACGAAGCGGTCGAGAGCATCGTCGGGCAGCTCGAGCGCACCGGGCAGCTCGAGCGCACGGCCATCGTGCTCACCGCCGATCACGGAGTGCTCGCGGGCGAGCATCGGATCCGCCGCGGCAAGAACCGGCCCTACGAGGAGGCGATCGACGTGCCGCTGCTGATCCGCGGCCCGGGCGTCCTTCCCGGGATCCGGGTCGGCGCCCCGGTGGCGAATGCCGATACGGCGCCGACGATCCTCGATCTTGCCGGGGTGGCGATGCCGCCCGAGCTGGCGAGGCCGATCGACGGCCACTCGCTGGTTCCGCAGCTCGCCGGCAAGGCGGGCGGCGGCGACCGGGCGATCCTGATCGAGGGCCGCGACAACACCACGCACGCGTCGCGCGGGTTCAAGGTTCGCTCCTATGTCGGCGTTCGCACGCGGCGATACGCCTACTTCGAGCACCGGCGCGCCGGCTTCGCCACGCAGGACGAGGGGATCGCGGCTCGGATCGGCGCCGGACGCACGACGGACCGCGAGCTGTACGACCTCAGCATCGATCCGTACCAGCTCGACAGCCGCGATCGCGACCCCCGGTACGCCTCGGCGCGCCGCGAGCTGTCCAAGCTGGTCGCCCGGCTCCAGGCTTGCTCCGGCCAGGACTGCGTGCTCGCCGCACGGATCCCGCCGCCATCGCGCTGACCGCTCAAGCCAGCGGGCGTGGCGCCCGATAGAGAATCTGATGTTCGACATCGACGCAGCGCTGCGAACTCTGGTCGAGCAGGAGGGCTCCGATCTGCACGTCAAGGTGCCGTCGCCGCCGATCACCCGTGTGCACGGCGAGCTTCGGCCGCTGCCCGGCGCTGAGCCGCTGCAGGCCGAGGACACCGAGGCCGCCCTGCGCCAGATCCTCACCGACACACGGCTGGTGGGGGACTTCGACCGCGACGGCGAGGTCGACTTCGCCTACTCGATCCCCGGCGTGTCGCGGTTCCGGGTCAACGCCTTCCGCCAGCGTGGCAGCATCTCGATCGCCTGCAGGGCGATCCCGTTCCAGGTTCGCTCGATCGACGACCTCGGGCTTCCGCCGGTGATCCGCAGCCTCGCCGAGGAGCAGCGCGGGATCATCCTGCTGACCGGGACCACGGGCTCGGGCAAGTCGACGACCCTGGCGGCGATGGTCGACCACGTCAACTCGACCCGCGCCCGGCACATCATCACGCTCGAGGACCCGATCGAGTACCTGCACCGGGACAAGCTCTCGATCATCAACCAGCGCGAGGTGGGCTCGGATACCGAGAGCTTCGCCCGCGCGATGCGGCGGGTCCTGCGCCAGGACCCCGACACGATCCTGATCGGCGAGATGCGCGACGAGGAGACCGTTCGCACGGCGCTGGCCGCGGCCGAGACCGGCCACCTCGTGCTCTCGACCCTGCACACGCTCGACGCGACCGAGACGATCAACCGGATCATCGACTTCTTCCCACCCCACCTCCAGCAGCAGGCACGGGTGATGCTGGCCGCCACCCTGCGCGGCGTGGTCGGTCAGCGACTCGTCCAGCGCGCCGGCGGCCAGGGCCGGGTCGCGGTGTGCGAGGTGCTGGTCTCGACCGGGCGGGTTCAGGACCTGATCCTCAACCCGCAGGAGACCGGTCGCCTGACCGAGGTCATCAGCGAGGGCGAGTACTACGGCATGCAGACCTTCGACCAGGCGCTGCTCGGGCACGTGATGGAGGGCACGATCGACGAGGACACCGCGTTCGAGTACGCCTCCAGCCCGCACGACTTCAAGCTCATGCTCGAGGCCAAGGGCCAGCGGGCCTCCGGGATCGAGCAGGTGCTCGCCGACGGCGAGGCGCCCGAGCCCGAGGCCAGCATCCTCCGTTCCTCTTAGTCGCCCAGAGTCACTTCAGTTCGTAAAGCTTTGGCGCTATACTTGGCTGCGCGGGCCTGGAGATCGCATCCCCAAACGCATTTCGCCCTCTGGGCCGGCGAAGGCTCCGAATGACGGATCCCACCTGTCCAGTCTGTAGAACCGCCGAGATCATCTCCGGCAAGTGGACGCTGCTGCTGATCCGCGATCTCGCCGAGGGCAGCCGGCGCTTCTGCGAGCTCGAGCGCTCGCTCGAGGGGATCAGCCCGAGAACGCTCTCGCTGCGCCTGCGAGCGCTGGAGGAGCACGGGATCGTCGAGCGCCACACCTATCCCGAGGTCCCGCCGCGCGTCCAGTACGCGCTCACCGACAAGGGCACCGCGCTCGTGCCGCTGATCGAGGACATGCGCAACTACGGCAGCCGCTGGCTGTTCGACGCCAAGCCGTCGGCTGAAGAGCGCGCCCGCGCTCGCACCGCTGTCGCCGTCTAAGCGACCGGCTGCAAGCTCCGTTGCAGGCAGGAGCCGTCCGGGGCGGTGGCGAAGGCCCCATGCGATGCGTGATCTGGTGGTTCGAGAGGGGCTGGTGGCGATGGCGCGTGACGCCGCCAAGTGCCTGCACGGCCTCGTCGCCGCCGGCGAGGATCTTCCCTATGAGGTTCGCGAGCCCGGCGACGGCTCGCCCCTATGCCGCTATCAGCCGCTGACCCAACGCTTCGTTCGCGACCACGCTGGCGAGCTTCGGGCCATCGATTCCTTCGGCGCCGCCTGCGCGGCGCTCGAGGCCGCCGGGCTGGCGGGAACCTATCTCGAGGAGATGGGGGTCGCCGTCCCGGCCGAGCCGCGCCAGCGTGCCGAGCTCGCCGGCCTCGCGTTCCTCTGCCGCCTTTGGCTCGACAGCTCCGACTTCACCCTTGACGACGACCGGCTCGAGGCGGCGATCGAGGAGCTGCAGTCCGCCGGCGAGGCCGAGCCCGGCCAGATCGAGGTGATCGTTCCCCTTCGCGGTGTGCAGATGCCGGTCGCGAGGCTCGACCTCGCAACCGCGTCGATCGTCCGTGCCGACACGGTCGAGGTGCCCGCGGACGCGCGTTCCGGTGACGGTCTCGGCGCTTCGCCTTGGGAGCCCGCGTTCCTCGCTGTGGTTCGCGTCGAAGAGCCCGGCGCCGACCACGGCGGGGAGGGCCCCGACCCCGGCGTCGCCGCGGTCGAGGCGTTCCGGCGCCTGGTCACGACCCTGAGACTGTTCAAGGCAGGCGGCGTCGGGCTCGGCCCCCACGCCTGGACTCGGATCGCCGGCGATCGCTGGCGCCGGATCGCGACCGGAGCCGGCCGCCCGCGCCCCGGCGGCTATCGCCTCGTCGAGGCGGAGCTCGCCGACCTGGCCGCCTTCTCGCGCGCCCTCGCCGCCCCCGGCACCCCCTTCAGCCGCCAGGCCGAGCAGCGCCCCGGCTTCCCCACGACCCTCGGTCGGGCGATCAGCCCGCTTCGAGGCGGGACTCGAGCGCAACGTCGTCGTCGAGGCGCTCAACGATCATCTGCTGGCGCTGCGCTTCCTGCTCGAGGGCAGCGGGCCGGCCGGTCTCGGGTCTGCCGATGCGAGTGGCGGCGCTGTGCGCCGAGCCGGATCGCCGGGCGGAGGTCAAGGCCGTCGTCGATCGTGCCGTCGGCCTCGAGCGAGAGCTGTGGAGCGGCGAGCCGGCGCCCGGCGCCGGGTCGGTCACCCCGGCCGAGACCGCCGCCGAGCTCGAGGAGCTGGGCCGGGCGATCCTCAAGGACGCAGCCGCCGGCCATCTCGGCTCCGACCTGCGCACCACAGCGGACGAGATCCTGCTCGCGGATGGACTTGCGGTCGGCGACGGTGCCACCGAGCAGCGCGGTGGGACGACCGAGTGGGATCTCGAGCCGATCGTGGCTGAGCACACGACCGAGATCGAGACCGACCGGATGGTCGAGGTCGAGCCCGGGCAACAGACGCTGGCCGACGAGCTCAGCGGGATCGTCGAAGAGGTTTCGGACCTCGACCGGCGAATCTCACCCGAACCGAGCCCGGAGCCGGAGGAGGAGATGGTGATCGCGAGAGCAAGAGAGATTTTCGGCAGGCAGGCCGAACCCGAAACGGCCACGCTCGAGGTCGTTCCCGACGCGCACGAAGCAGTGGCGATTCCGGCCGCCGAGCGCGAGCGCGAGCGCCAGGCGGACGCCAGTCCCGTCCTGCGCCTGATCGAGCAGACGCGCGCCGAGAGCAGGGCGCATCACGAGCGGATCGCCGGCCTCTTCCCAGCGCCCGAAACCACCGAGTGGAAGGTGCGCGAGATCGCCTACGACCGCAAGCGGCGCGCCCGCGTCAAGGGCTGACCACAGACTTCCTCCGATCACCCAGGAAGAGCAGGCCAGGCCATCGAGCGGCGCTCGGTGGCTTCGGCCTGTTCACGCCGAGGCCGCGATCCTTGCTCGTTCCTCGCTGCCCGAGGCGAACAGGTAGCGGTTGATCTCCATCAGCCCGTCGAGGTCGTGGACGTCCTCGTCGAGATAGGGCACCTGGATCACCGCCCGGGTGCGCAGCTCGGCCGCCAGGTGCTCGACGTTGCGCCGGTCGCGGGTGGCGAGCGCGTCGATAGTCGGCGAGGTTCTCGACCACCCGCCGGGCGAGGTCGCGATCGACCAACGATGCCTCCAGCTCGGCCTCGACCTCGACCGGATCGACATCATCGAGCTCGCCCTCGTAGTGGACCTTGTTGACGATCACCCCCCCGAACGGCAGCTCGGCCTCGATCAGCTTGCGATGAAAGTAGACGGCCTCAGAGATCGGCTCCCCCTGGGGCCCGCAGACGACCAGGAAGCTGGTCTCGGGGGCGGCGAGCAGCTCGTTCACCCGCCTGGCGCGCTCGCGAAAGCCCTCGACCATGCCGCTGAAGGCCTGGAAGAACTCCGCCAGGTCCTCGAGCAGGTCGACGCCGGTGACCCGACGCAGGACCGAGAACATCACCGAGGTGCCGCGGCCGAAGAGCTTCATCCCGAGCCCCGCCGGGCGCATGAACACCTGTAGCGCGCGGCCCTCGATGAACTGGGTCAGGCGCTTGGGGGCGTCGAGGAAGTCGAGCGCGTCGCGGCTCGGCGGCGTATCGAGGACGAGCAGGTCGTAGCGGTCCTCGGCGTGGATCTCGAACAGCTTCTCCATCGCCATGTACTCCTGCGAGCCCGCGAGCGCGGCCGAGAGCTGCTGGTAGATGCGATTGGTGAGGATGCGGTCGCGCGTCTCCTCGTCGGGGGCGTGCTTGCGCACCACCTCGTCGAAGGTCTGCTTCGAGTCGAGCATCATCGCCCACAGCTCGCCGTCGTCCGGCGTCGACACCCGCTTCGGCGAACAGGGCCGGGTCGACCCGCCGCTCGGCATTGCCCAGCTCAGGCAGTCCCGAGCGAGTCGGCGAGCCGCTTTGCGGGATCGATCGTCAGCACCGCCACCTTCAGCCCGCGAGCCGCCATCCCGGCGGCGATCGCCGCCGCGGTCGTCGTCTTGCCCACCCCGCCCGAGCCGGCGCAGATGCAGACGCGCTTGCCCTCGAGCAGCTCCGCGACGCCTGCCATCAGCCGCGCACCTGCGCTGCGAGCGCGCCGATCTCCTCGACTCCGAGCTCGGGCGAGAACAGGAACGGCAGCGTCTCGACCGGCGCCTCGGTCAGCTCCTCGAGCCGCGCGAGCTGCTCGCGCTGCGCTCGTGCCCGCCTGCTCTCGCTGACCGCCGCACGGCAGGCGACCCGCACGGCCGCCCTCCTCCTGGGCCGCGAGCTCGGCGAGCTCGGCGAACTCCTCGTTGCTGAATCGCTCCGGGTAGAGACCGTTGCAGATGATCCGATCGACCTTCACTCCGACCTCGGTCGTCGAGGTCACGCTCGAGGCTCGCGGTCTCGTTGACCGGCATCTCCTCGGGCAGGGCGACGATCACGACCCCGGTTCGCTTCGGGTCGCGCATGAACCCGTCGAGCGTCTCGGCCTGCGGCGGATCGGCCCGACTCGGGCGACGTTGGCGAACGTGCGCGGCGTCTGCAGGAAGCCGACCCCGTGTCCGGTCGCCGGGGCGTCGACGATCACGAGGTCGTACTTGCGCCCCTTCTTGACCTTGCGGTCGTCGAGCGTCAGCTCCCAGATCTTGCCGATCGTGACCAGCTCCTTGAGGCCCGGAGTCGCCGCGGCGAGGTAGGTGAAGATCCGCGAGCGGAACAGCAGGTCGCGCATCGCCTGGACCTTGAGCTGGAGCAGGACGTACTCGCGCATCGCCTCGTCGGGGTCGATCGAGATCGCCCACAGGTTCTCCGCCATCTCGACCTCGTGGAAGCCGACCTCGGCGCGATGGAAGACGTGGGAGAGGTGCTCCTGCGACGACACCTCGCAGACGATCGTTCGCCTGCCCGCCCGCGCCGCGCGCCAGTCCGAGCGCGAGCGAGACGGTCGACTTGCCCACCCCGCCCTTGCCGGTGACGATCACCAGTCGCTTGTCGAGCAGGTCGGACACCCGCCGCACCGCTGATCGTACTCTCGCGACACCCGTATCGAGCCGATTCCCCTGCAGGGGAAGGAAAGCCGCTACCGCGTGCGAATAGTCGCGATCGTATGGGTCTCTTCAACCGCCAAACACGCCCCGATCAAGAACTCATCCCCGATGTTCCCGAGCCCGTGTTCGAGGAGCCGATGATCGACGCGCCCGCAGCGGCTTCGCCGGACGCGGAGTCGATCGCGGTCGAGCCCGAGATCGACCCGGTCGCGGTCGAGCTGGAGCCCGCGCCGGAGCCCGAGCGCGCGGCCCAGCCTCCGCCGGTCAACCCGGTCCCCGAGCCTCAGCCCGACGAGGAGGTGCGGATCAGCGCCACCAGGCGCTCGCACCCAGCCGCGCAGCCCGCGGCGCCGGCAGGCTGCCGGCGAACGCCTCCGGGGAGGCGCCGCAGCGGCGCGCGCAGGTCATCTCGTTCGCCAACCAGAAGGGCGGGGTCGCCAAGACGACCTCGACCCTCAACCTGGCGGTCGCCTTCGCCGAGTCCGGCCACGACGTGCTCGCGATCGACCTCGACCCGCAGGGCAACCTGACGATGAGCCAGGGGATCGATCCCGACAAGGTCGAGAAGTCGCATGTACGACGTGCTCGTCGACCACATCCCGATCCGCGACGTGATCCAGAGCGCGAGATCGACATCGCCGTCGCCTCGATCGACCTCGCCGGCGCCGAGATCGCGATGAGCATGCAGATCGGTCGCGAGCGCTCGCTCGAGAAGGCGCTGTCCGCGGTGTCGACGACTACGACTTCGTCTGCATCGACACGCCGCCGAGCCTCGGGCTGCTGACCGTCAACGCGCTTGACCGCCTCGGACAAGGTGATCGTCCCCGTCCAGTGCGAATATCTGTCCATGCGGGGGCTCGTCCAGCTCCAGAACACGCTCGAGATGATCCGGAGAACCTCAACCCGCGGGTGCAGATCGAGGGCATCCTGCCGACGATGCTCGACTCGCGCACGGTCCACGCCAAGGAGGCGGTCGAGATCCTCGAGGAGAACTTCGGCGAGCTGGTCTTCAAGTCGCGGATCCGCAAGGCGATCAAGTTCGCCGAGGCGCCGGTGCGCGGCGCGAGCGTGCTCAAGTACGATCCGAAGGGCAACGCCGCCAACTACTACCGCGAGCTGGCCAAGGAGGTTCTGACGAATGGCGCGTCGTAAGCGGGCCAGCATGCGCGAGGGCCCGCTCGCTGACCTCTTCCGCTCGACCGTCCGAGCCCGACGGACCCGCCGGAAGCCCCCGACCCAGCAGCACGGGCGCCGCCGACCGAGGACGAGCACGCGCGTGATGCGCGCTGACCGCCAGCGACGCGCCGTCCGCAGCCGCGCCGCCGGCCGCGCACAACCGCCCGGCGCCGAGCAGCGCAACCCGAGCCCCCGAGCCGGTCCGAGCCTATCGGCGTCGAGGAGTCCGACGCCTCCGCGCGGCCGAAGGAGCGCCTCAGCCGGATCTTCGCCGACGAGCCGCACGACGTCGAGGGCCCCGCCTACGGCCGCGACGAGCCGCGCGGGCGCGGCGATTACCACGGCCGCGGCCGCGTCCGCACCTGCCGGTGATCCGGGTGGTCGGCGTCGGCGGCGCCGGCGTCAACGCGATCAACCGGATGATCGAGGCCGAGATCCCCGGGGTCGAGTTCATGGCCATCAACACCGACCTGCAGTCGCTGCAGCAGTCGACCGCCGACGTCACCGTCCACCTCGGCAGCGGCGTCGCCCGCGGCCTCGGCACCGGCTCGAATCCCGAGCTCGGCTACCGGGCCGCGTTCGAGGAGCAGGACAAGATCAAGCGCCTGCTCAAGGGCTCCGACATGGTCTTCGTCACCGCGGGCGCGGGCGGTGGCACCGGCACCGGCGCGGCGCCGGTGATCGCGCGCCTGGCCCGCGACGTCGGCGCGCTGACGGTCGGCATCGTCACCAAGCCGTTCAGTTCGAGGGCACCCGCCGCGCCAAGCAGGCCGACGGACGGGATCGAGGCGCTGAGCGCCGAGGTCGACACGCTGATCGTGGTTCCGAACGAGCGCTGCTCTCGGTGCTCGCCGAAGACGACGACGATGATCGAGGCGTTCCAGGTCGCCGATGACGTCCTGCGCCAGGGCGTCCAGGGGATCTCCGAGCTGATCACGCTGCCGGGGCTGATCAACCTCGACTTCGCCGACGTGCGGACGACCATGCGCGACGCCGGACAGGCGCTGCTCGGGATCGGGATGGGCACCGGGGACACCCGCGCCGTGCGCGCGGCGGAGCGCGCCGTCTCCTCGCCGCTGCTCGAGACCTCGGTCGATGGCGCCCGCTCGATCCTGCTCTCGATCACCGGCGGCGCCCGACCTGACCCTGATGGAGGTCTCCGAGGCCGCCAAGGTGGTCCAGGAGGCCGCTCATCCCGACGCGAACATCATCTTCGGCGCCAACGTCGACGACTCGCTCGCCGACCAGGTCTGGGTGACCGTGATCGCGACCCGCTTCGACGGCCGCGGCTGCCGTGCCGACGGCTCGGGGACCGGCGAGCGCCGGGCGATCGGCACGCGCCGACCTCCGCCCGCCGCCCGGCCGACCGCCGCGCCGGGACGGCGAAGAGCTTCGAGTCGCGCCCGCGCGACCTGTCGATCGACGTTCCCGAGTTCTCCCCCGGTCGCTAGCAACCGCCTGGGGACCTACGCTCTGCGCATGAGCACGCGCGGCGTCGTCGCTGCAGGGCATCCGCTGACCGCGGAGGCGGGGGCGCGGGTGCTTGCGCGAGGGCGGCAACGCGGTCGACGCCGCGGTCGCCTCGGTGCTGACGTCGTTCGTCACCGAGAGCCCGTTGACCGGGCTCGGCGCCGGCGGATTCATGCTCGTCCACACCGGCCGGGAGACCGTGCTGCTCGACTTCTTCGTCGCCGCTCCCGGCCTCGAGGGCCGCCGCGCGGCGAATCTCGAGCTGGTACCGATCCCGGTCCACTTCACGCCCCGAGTCGTCGCAGGTCTTCCACGTCGGGGCCGCATCGTGCGGCGTCCCCGGCACCGCGGCCGGGCTCGAGGAGGCGCTGCGGCGATTCGGCTCGGTGCCGCTCGGCGAGCTCGCAGCACCGGCCGCGCGCCTGGCTCGCGAAGGGCACGCGGTGAACGCCGAGCAGGCGTACATCTTCGCGATCCTGGAGCCGATCCTCACCCACTATGAGCAGGCGGCCGAGATCTACGCACCGGACGGCAACCTGCTCGCGCGAGGGCGACATCTTCGTCTTCGCCGAGCTCGGGCGACGCGCTCGAGCGCTTGGCAGCGATGGCCCCGAGCCGTTCTACCGGGGCGAGGTCGGCGCGGCGATCTCGGATTGGGTGCTCGATCGGGGCGGTACCCTGGGGCGCGCCGATCTGGCCGCCTACGAGCCGGTCGCCCGCGAGCCCGTGCGGGCCCGCTTTCGCGACCGCGAGGTGCTCACCAACCCGCCGCCGTCCTCGGGCGGCGTCCTGATCGCCTACGCGCTCGACCTGCTCGAGCGCGTCGGGAGCACGACGGACCGAGCAGGTGGTCGCGGCGATGGAGGAGGCGCAGGACGCGCGCACCGAGGAGTTCCTCGAGGGGCTCTACGAGGAGGGTTTCGCGGCGCGCTTCCTCGATCAGGCCCGCCTGGGCGCGGCGGCGGACCGGCTCGGTTCGACCACCCACATCACCGCGGTCGACGGCCGAGGGGCGCTGCGCCAGCGTCACCTGCTCGAACGGCACCGGCTCCGGGCTCGTCGTGCCCGGGACGGGCGTGCACGTCAACAACATGCTCGGCGAGGAGGACCTCAACCCGCTCGGCTTTCACCGCCAGCCGGCCGGCCGCCGGATGCCCTCGATGATGTCGCCGACCGTGGTGCTCTCGGACGGGCGGCTCGAGGCCGGCCTCGGAAGCGGCGGGTCGAACCGCATCCGCTCGGCGATCCTGCAGACGATCGTTCGCTTGATCGGCGACGGGCTCGGGGTGGTCGAAGCGGTGGACGCGCCCCGGGTCCACTTCGAGGCCGGCGCGGTCCAGGCCGAGCCCGGGGTCGACGAGGCAGCGCTCGAGCGACTCGAGGCCCGCGGCTACCGGGTGGTTCGCTGGCCGGACCGCAACGTCTTCTTCGGCGGCGTCCACGCGGTCGCCCGCGACCCCGCCGCCGGCGATCTGCACGGGGCCGGCGACCCCCGTCGGGGCGGCGCGGTTGCCGAAGCCTAGATCAGCCCCCCGTCGCCTCTTACTCAGCGTTCTGACTCACGAAACGGCAACACCGAGGGAGGACTCGGCGCGCCAGGAATGCCCGAACGTCCCGCACGCACCGCTATCGGAGTCCCTCCGCGACGTTGGGTGGGCCGGAGTGGGAGCGCTTGCGGGCAGCGCGCATCGCCTAGATGCCTGGCCTCTAGATATCGCCGACGATGACCTTGCCGTTCATGCGCGCGCGCTCGGCGATCTCACGCGAACGGGCGACCGCGTCGACGAGGGTCTCGAGGGCTGCGGCGAGGACGCCCATGCGCTCGGGCTCGGAGCGCAGCTCGAGCAGTCGCTGCTTGGTCTCCGGCGGCAGCTCGACGCGCCCGGCGATGCCGTAGGAGTCGAGCGCCTCGAGGTCGCGCGCGGTCGGGCTCGTCGCCGCCGACGCGCTCGACCAGCTCGGCGAAGGCATCGCGCGCCGCCTCGGCGGTCTCGCCCTCCGTCCCCGAGTCGACGCGATCCAGCGTGCCCTCCACCGGCTCGACCTCGCCGGCCGGGAACTCGGAGGCCTCGAAGCGGTCGAGGACTCGGAATGGACGCTCGCCGGTGACGATGATGTTCAGCCGCCCGTCGTCGAAGCGCTCGGTGACCTCGGTCACGCGGGCCTCGCAGCCGACCCGCCGCGCACCGCTCTCGTCGTCGCGGAAGACGATCCCGAAGGGCTCGCCGTCCTCGACGCAGCGGTCGATCATCCGCTTGTAGCGCTCCTCGAAGATGTGCAGGGGGAGCAGCTCCCCCGGCAACAGCACCAGCGGCAGCTCGAAGATCGGCAGCTCGAAAGCGTCCTGGGCCATGGTCGGGATTGTAGGAGGGACAATGCTGCCGACTGATGGCCGAGATCGACTTCGAATCCGAGGGCCTGCTCGAGGGTCTCGACGGCTCCGCTCGCGAGGCCCGGTCGCGCCTGCTCGCCGAGCTCGCCGAGGACGGCGTGCCGCTCGGAGGAGCTGCGCCGGGCGGTGGCGGAGAACCGGCTCGCGCTGCTCCCGGTCGAGCGGATGCTCGGGGGCGAGGGCCGCTACACCGCGGACCAGGTCGCCGAGCGTGCCGGCCTCGAGCCGGACTTCCTACGCCGCCAGCGGCGAGCCCAGGGCCTCGCGGTGCCCGGCGACGAGGTCGCCTCCTTCACCGACCGAGACCTCGAAGCCGCGCGCCGGTTGGCCGCGCTGCGGGCCGGCGGACTGCCCGAGGAGGGCATCCTCGAGGTGGCGCGGGTGGTCGGGATGGCGATGAGCCAGCTCGCGGCAGCGACCCGCGGGTTGGTCGTAGAGGCGTTCGGTGGATCGGGCGGGGACGAGTACGAGGTCGCCAAGGACTTTCGGCGGGCGGCGGAGGCGTTCGCGCCGATAATGGGCGAATCGCTCTCCTACCTCTTCGATCTGCACCTGCGCGAGCAGATTCGGCATGAAGCGATCGGCGATCCGCAGGTGGCCAGGGTCGCGAGCGGACAGTCGGTCACCGTCGCGTTCGCCGACCTGGTCGGGTTCACGAGGCTGGGGGAGGTGCTCGAGCCCGACGAGCTCGGGGCTGTCACCGGGCGCCTCGCCGAGCTCGCCGCCGACGTGATCGAGCCACCGGTGCGGCTGGTGAAGCTGCTCGGCGACGCGGCGATGGTTTCGGGCCCCGAGCCGCGACCGGTACTCGAGGCGATGCTCGCGCTGGTCTCGCGCGCCGAGCAAGAGGGCCAGGACTTCCCGCTCCTGCGAGCGGGGGTGGCGACCGGATCGGCGATCCTCAGGGGTGGCGATTGGTACGGGCGGCCGGTCAACCTCGCCAGCCGGATCACGGGCGATCGCCCGCCCCGGCAGCGTGCTCACAGACGAGGGGATCCGCGACGCGCTCGAGGACTCGTTCGCCTGGTCGTTCGCCGGCTCGAAGAAGCTCCGGGGCATCGGCGAGGTGAGGGTGTTTCGGTGCCGGGTTCAGTAACGCTTTAGGGCCACCGGGGACTCTGCCTCGAGATGTTCCTGCTGATGCTGTTCGCGCTCGTCGCCGGGGCGGCGACGGCGCTCTCGCCGTGCGTGCTTCCGGTGCTGCCCGCGGTGCTCGGCGCCGGCGTCACCGGTGGACGGCGCCGGCCGCTCGGCGTGGTCACGGGACTGGTCGTCGCGTTCACCTTCGCCACCGTCGCGCTCGTCTACGTGATCGATGCGCTCGGCCTTGCCGACGATCTCGTGCGCACGCTCGCGATCGTCACCCTGCTCGTGTTCGGCATCTGCCTGCTGATCCCGAGCCTCGGCGACCGGATCGAGGCGTGGGGAAGCCGGATCGCTCCGCGGCCCGCGCGGGTGGGTGGCGACGGGTTCGGCTCCGGGTTCGTCCTCGGCACCAGCCTCGGCTTCGTCTACACGCCGTGCGCGGGGCCGATTCTGGCCGGGGTGATCACGGTCTCGGCCGCGCAGGACTTCACCGCCGGCAAGCTCGCCGTCGCGCTCGCCTACGCGGTCGGATCGGGCACCGTGCTCTACCTGTTGATGATCGGTGGGCGCCGACTCGTCGATCGCTTGAACCCCTACCGGGCTTGGGTCCAGGCGGCGACCGGGGCGGCGATGGTGCTGGTGGCGCTGGCGATGACCGCCGACCTCGACCTCAAGTTCCAGCGGGCGATCGCCGACGACCTGCCCTCGGTGCTCGTCAATCCGGCCGGGGATCTCGAGCAGAGCGAGGCGGTCGCCGACGACCTCGCCGCCGTTCGCGGCGCCCACGGCGCGACCGAGGGTGGGGCCGAGGAGGCGGCCGCAGGCGTCGAGCTTCCCCGCTACGGCGCGGCGCCCGACTTCGTCGCCACCGGCGAGTGGTTCAACACCCCGCGCGGCGAGCCGCTTTCGATCGCCGGTCTCACCGGCGATGGGCGTGTCGTCCTGGTCGACTTCTGGACCTACACCTGCATCAACTGCATCCGCACGCTCCCGTACGTCAAGGCATGGGACGCCGAGTACCGCGACGACGGGCTGACGGTCGTCGGGGTGCACGCGCCCGAGTTCGCGTTCGAGAAGGACGCCGGCAACGTCGCCGACGCGGTCGAGAGCAACGGGATCGAGTACCCGGTGGTCCAGGACAACGAGCTCGGCACCTGGAACGCGTTCGCGAACCAGTACTGGCCGGCCAAGTACCTGATCGACGCCGACGGGCAGATTCGCTACGTCCACTTCGGCGAGGGCTCATACGAGGAGACCGAGGCGGCGATCCGCTCGCTGCTCGCCGAAGCCGGCGACGCCGAGCTCGGCAAGGGGGCGAAGACCGGCCTCGCCGAGATCGCCGACCCGGCGCTGCGCACGCCCGAGACCTACCTCGGCCAGGAGCGCGCCCAGGGGTTCGTCGATCCCCCCAACCCGGGCGAGAGCGACTACTCCGCGCCCGACCCGGGCGACCTCGACCTCAACCAGCTCGCCTACGGCGGTCGCTGGAGAGTGGATCGCGAGTCGGCGACCGCGGTCCACGACGCCACCCTGTCGCTCTCCTTCCAGGCCAAGCGCGTCTTCCTCGTCCTCGGGGCCGAGGACGGACCAGCCGAGGTCGAGGTGCTGCTCGACGGCGAACCGCTGCCCGCGTCGGTCGCCGGCGAGGACGTCACCGGTGGCCACGCGACGGTCACCAACCAGCGCCTCTACCGCCTGGTGGACCTGCCCGAGGCCGCCCGCGGCACGCTCGAGCTCCGCTTCGACCCCGGGGTGACCGGCTACGCGTTCACGTTCGGGTAGTGACGAGACCGCGCCGGATACATCGAGCGGGGGATTTGCCCCGGTATAGGGACACGATCCACCGCTCGAGGCCCGCAGGCCGACCAGCGCGCCTTACGCCGGCCGGCGGGCGCTGAGCACGAGGTTGTAGAAGAGCTCGGGCGGCAGCCGCGGCTCGAGCAGCGCGGTGTCGACCCGCTGCAGCGCGAGGTAGCTGCGGAAGGCGAAGTGGCGCCAGCGCTGCGGCACCTCGTCGGGCTCGGCGGTCGCCTCGAGCGGTGCGCAGCGAGCCAGCCGTGGACGTTGGCGAGCAGCTCCTCGCCGCGGATCCGGACCTCGCTCGAAGCCGGCGCTCGCGGGCGAGCGTCGCCGAGTCCGCCGGGCGCGAAGGCGTGCACGTCGACCTCCGACTCGAGCTCGTGCCCGTCGCTCGGCGTCCTCGGCTTCGCCACCGGGTCGCCGAGGCGCCCGACGAGCGCGTCGCCAGACCGGCGCGGCCAGCAGTCCGAGCGCGCTTGGGCACGGCGGCGATCCGGTCGCCGTAGCGCGAGGGCTCGCCGCAGAAGGCGACCGTTCCGCCCGGGCGCAGCACGCGGCGCGAACTCGGCTGAACGCGCGCTCGAGGTCGGGGATGTGGTGGAGGACCGCGTGACCGAAGACGAGGTCGAAGCTCTCGATCCTCGAACGGGAGCCGCTCGGCCTCGGTCACGACCGTCTCGACCTCGAGCCCCAGCTCGCGCCGCGGAGGCGCGCGAGCGTCGCCAGCATCCCGGGCGAGATGTCGGTCGCGGTCGGCCGCTCGATCAGCGCCGAGCTGCAGCAGGTTGAGGCGAGAAGTAGCCGGTGCCGGCGCCGATCTCGAGCGCGTCGCCGAAGGGCCGTCCGGCTCGCGCGCCGAGGGCCTTGGCGAGCTTCGCCGCGCACCTGCTGCTGGCCGACCGTCGCCGAAGTCGATCCCCCACTTGGAGTCGTAGCTCGACGGCGGCCGCGTCGTGGTAGCGGGTGTTCACGTCCTTGATCTCGCTGCGGCGTCGGCGGTCGGCGGCGGCGGGCATGGCGCGGCAGATAGTCGCACGCGCTCAGCCGGCCGCTCGAGCCGCAGGCGCACGTGCAGCGAGAACCAGCCGCGCCGGCGTCCCGCCGCTGCGCGCTGACCGGCGAGCGCACCCTCCCCGACGTCCCCGAGGAGAACTACTGGTTCCGGCGCCACCTCGCCGTCTACGAGTGGATCGCCGCGCGGGTCGCGCGGGCTGCGGGTCGCCGACCTCGCCTGCGGCGAGGGCTACGGCTCCGACGTCCTCGCCCGCGACCGCCGCCGAGGTCGTCGGCGTCGACGCCAACCCGGAGGCCCACGAGCACGCCCGGCTGCGCTACCGGCGCCCGAACCTGCGCTTCGAGCGCGGCCTGGTCGAGGCGTTCGAGGGCCCGTGCGACGCGATCGTCTTCCTGCAGACGATCGAGCACATCGACGAGCCCGGCGACCTGCTCGACCGGCTTCGCCGAGGCGGCGCCGGTCGCCTACGTCTCGACTCCGAACCGGCTCACGCTCGCGCCCCGAGGGCGCGGAGAAGTCCGACAACCCCTGGCACCTGCGCGAGTACACGGTCGCCGAGTACCGGGAGCTGCTCGAGCCGCGCTTCTCGCGGGTCGAGCTCTACGGCCTCTTCCACGCCCGCAAGCTGCGCGTCCACGAGCTCGCGCTGCGGGCCGGCTGGGATCGCGTCCACCCGGCGCTGCGGGTCACGAAGCCCTTCTACGACCGCTTCGTGCCGGCGATCGCGGCCTCGGACTTCGCGCTCCGGCCCGAGGCGGAGGCGACCTCGACCGCGCGCTCGACTTCGTCGCCGTCTGCCACGCGTGACCGAGGCAGTCGAACCCGCCACCGACCCCGCCGCCCCCGGACGCGAAGCGGAGGAGGCGGCGGGCATTGGCTCCCTCGCGATCGTCCTCCACAGCCACATGCCCTACGTCGAGGGCTTCGGCACCTACCCGTTCGGCGAGGAGTGGCTGTTCGACGCGGTGATCCGCTCCTACGTTCCCGTCTGCGAGCACGCGCAGCGGCTGACGATGACCGTGACCCCGGTGCTCGCCGACCAGCTCGAGGCCGACGGGGTGGCGGAGCGCCTGCTCGAGTTCCTGCGTCGCTTCCGGATCGAGTCCTGCGACGCCGACGCAACCGACGTCGAGGCGGCCCTGTCGCCCGGCATGCCGCGCGCGAGGCCGATCGCTACCGCCGCGCGCTGGCGCTGCTCGAGGCACTCGACGGCGACCTGCCGGCGCTGTTTCGGGCGCCCCGCGAGCAGGGACGGGTCGAGCTGATGGCATCGTCTGCGACGCCACGCCGTGCTGCCGCTGCTCGCGACGCGCGCCGGCCGGCGGCTGCAGATCGACGCCGGCCTGCGCTCCCACGGCCGCCGCTTCGGCCGAGCCGGCCGGGTTCTGGCTGCCCGAGTGCGCGTACGAGCCCGGGCTCGAGCGGCTGCTGGCTGAGCGCGGGCTGGCGTACTTCTGCATCGACCAGAGCGCCCACGAGGAGCCGTCCGCCGCTCTCGCCCCGATCGCGACGACGGCGGGCCCGGTCGCCTTCCCGATCGACTGGGAGGCGGTGAGCTGGGTGTGGTCGATGGACGGCTATCCCTCCGACCCGCAATACGCGGACTTTCACCGCAAGTCGCTGCGCGGCGCCCGACCGTGGGCGATCGGCGGCGCCCCCTACGACCCCGAGGCTGCCGCCGCGCGCGCGCGCGAGCAGGCCGCCGAGTTCGCCGGCGCGGTCGCGGCCCGGCTCGAGCGCTTCGCCGCTGACTCTGGCCGCCGCGGGTCTGGTCGTGTTCGCGATCGACACCGAGCTGCTCGGCCACTGGTGGTGGGAGGGGCCCGACTGGCTGGCGCGAGGTGCTGCGGGTGGCGCCCCGAGCACGGCATCGAGCTGGTGACGCTCGCCGAGGCCCACGAGCGCCACGAGGCCGAGCGCCGGCCGCCGCGCGGATCGAGCTGGGGCGAGGGCAAGGACATGCGCACCTGGGACTCGCCCGAGGTCGCCGACCTGGCCTGGGCGGCGCGGCGGCTGGAGCTGCGGGTCCTGCGTGGCGCTGAGCGCTGGCATGCCGCCGGCAGCGGCGGAGCGCGCCGCACGCGAGCTGCTCGCTGTCCAGGCGAGCGACTGGGCGTTCCTGGACCGTCGCCGAGAGGCCGGCGACTACCCCTGGGAGCGGTCCACCGGCCACGCCTGCTCGCTGCTCGAGGCCATAAACTCCGGCGGCGATCCGCCGGACCCGCGGATGCGAAACCTGGCGCCAGACCTGAGCCTCAGCCCCCTGCTCGAACCTTGACCACACGTCCTGATCCTCTCCTGGGAGTACCCGCCGCTGATCGAGGGCGGGCTGGCGCGGCACGTGCGCAAGCTCTCCGAGGACCTCGCGCGGACGGGGACCGAGGTCCACGTGCTCACCCGCGGCGGCGAGGAGTCGCCCGAGGAGGAGGCGGTCGGCGGCGTCCACATCCACCGCGTCCGCGAGCCCACGCGACCGACCGACCTGGGCGAGTTCGTCGCCTGGGTCGAGCGGATGAACTCCGACATGCTCGCCGCCGGGGTCGAGCTCGGCGACCGCTTCGACTTCGACCTCGTCCACGGCCACGACTGGCTCGTGGCGATGGCCTGCGACCACCTCGCGCGCCGCTTCGATGCGCCGCTGGTGACCACGATCCACGCCACCGAGCACGGCCGCCACCAGGGCTGGGTCGACAAGCACCCGCAATCGCACATCCACGGGGTCGAGCGCTGGATCACCAACCGCGCCGATCGCGTGATCGCCTGCTCGTACTACATGCGCGAGCAGATCGCCGACATCTTCGGGGTCGAGGAGTCGCTGGTGGCGGTGATCCCGAACGGGATCGACGCCGACGACCTCCAGCCCCACGACGAGCCCGAGCTGCGCCGGTTGCGCGCCGAGTTCGCCGCCGCTGACGAGAAGCTCGTGCTGCTGATCGGCCGGCTGGTCTACGAGAAGGGCTTCCAGCTCGCGCTCGAGGCGATGCCGCGACTGATCGAGGCGGTCCCGGGCACTCGCTTCCTGGTCGCCGGCTCGGGCACCCACGAGCAGGAGCTGCGCAAGCAGGCGACCGAGCTCGGCCTGATGGAGCACGGCACCTTCCTCGGCTGGATCGGCGACGACGTCCTGCACTCGCTCTACCGGATCGCCGACGTCTGCGTGGTCCCGTCGCTGTACGAGCCGTTCGGCCTGGTCGCGCTCGAGGCGATGGCCTCGGGTTGCCCGTGCATCGTCGCCGACACCGGCGGCCTGCGCGAGATCGTTGCCCACGGCGAGGTCGGCCTTCGCTTCCGCGCCCGCGACGCGGACTCGCTCGGCGAGATGGTCGAGCGCGTGCTCACCGACTCCGAGCTGCGCGAGCGCCTCGTCGCCGAGGGTTCCGAGCACGTCCTGCGCTTCGACTGGGCCGACGTCGCCGACCGGACGGCGGAGGTCTACGCCGAGCTCGTCGGCGACCCGGCGCGCGCTTAGGGTGAAGGCTGCAGCGTCGTCTCTGCGCCCGGGTCGGGCTCGACCGGGTCGGACCAGTGGAGCTCGTTCGGGGTCTCGCGCATACGGATGATCCGCGCCGGGATGCCGCCGACGACCGCGTTGGCCGGCACGTCCTTCGTCACCACCGCGCTCGTGCCGACGATCGAGTTGTCGCCGACGCTGACCCCGCGCAGGATGCAGGCGCCGTAGCCGATCCAGACGTTCGAGCCGACGTCGACGTTGCGCATGTAGATGCCCTGGGCGCGGATCGGGCGCTCGACCTCGACCACGCCGTGGTCGAAGTCGATGAACATCGCCCGGTCGGCGATCACGCACTGCTCGCCGATCCGCACGTGCCGGTAGGCCGAGATTGTGCACTCCTGCCCGATCACGGTCTTCTCGCCGATCACCACCTCGCCCTGATGACAGCGGATCTTCGTCCGGTCGCCGATCCAGGTGAAGCGTCCGAAGCGGATCGTGCCCCGCTTGGCGATCTCGAGCTCGAGGCGCCTGCCGAAGAACACGGGCCCCCCGGTCTCCCAGCGCCACCCGGCGCTTGTGAGCAGGCGCCGCCACAGGTAGCGCCACAGCAGCCTCGCGTAGCGCCCGCTCAGCATCCTCCTCCTCGCGGCGAAGCGGATCGTGCGGATCATCGAGGCGTGGACTCTAGATCTAGACTGCGCCTCGATGGCCGAGGCCGCCGCCACGGACCCCCTCGCTGAGCGCCTGGTCGCCGGTGACAAGCGCGCGCTGGCGCGGGCGATCAGCCTGGTCGAGAACCGCGACCCCGAGGGTGACCGCCTCGTCGCCGAGCTCTTCCCGCGCACCGGGAAGGCGCGGGTCGTCGGCCTTACGGCCCGCCAGGTGTCGGCAAGAGCACCCTGATCGGCGCCGTCTGCGCCGAGCTGCGAAAGACCGATCGCGAGGTTGGGGTGCTCTCGATCGACCCCTCGAGCCCGTTCACCCAGGGGGCCGTGCTCGGCGACCGGATTCGCCTCGCCGACCACTTCCTCGACCCCGGGGTGTTCATCCGCTCGATGGCGACCCGCGGCTCGCTCGGTGGCCTCGCCGAGGCCGCGCTGCAGGCCGCGCTGCTGATGGATGCCTCGGGCAAGGACGACGTGCTGCTCGAGACCGTGGGCGTCGGTCAGGCCGAGATCGACGTCGTCGATCATGCCGATACCGTGGTCTTGGTGCTGATGCCCGGCTCCGGCGACTCCGTCCAAGCGCTGAAGGCGGGGGTGATGGAGATCCCGGACGTGATCGTGGTCAACAAGTGCGACCATCCGCTCGCCGAGACGATGGTCCGCGAGGTCACGTCGGTGCTCGCGCTGGGCCCGAGCCGTCCCTGGAAGGTGCCGGTCCTCCGCACGGAGGCGACGAAGGGAGAGGGGATCGGCGAGCTGGTCGAGAGGATCGACGACCACCATCGCCACATCACCGAGGCCGGCACCCTGATCGAGCGCAGGGCGCGCAACCTGCGCGCCGAGGTGCTCGGAATCGCCGCCTCACGCCTGCGTCGCGACCTCGAAGCCCGGGCCGCGAGCGACCCCGAGTGGGCGGCACTGCTCGACCGGGTGGTCCGGCGCGAGATCGACCCGGCGACCGCCGCCCGGGAACTGCTCGAGCGCGCCGATGGCTGAGCGGGCCGCCGCCGCCGGGCCGAGCGCCGATCAGGTGCGCGGCTGGGCCGGCCACCGGCTCGATGAGGTCAGCGGCGCGAGCGTCGGCCGGATCGTCGGCGCGTTCGCCGATCAGCACAGCAGCGAGCCACGCTGGCTGCTGGCGCGAATGGGCCGCTTCGGCCACTACACGCTGGTGCCCGCGCGCGATGCGGTCGAGGGGGCGGGGCGAGTCTGGGTGCCCTACACCCGCGATCGGATTCGCCGAGGGCCGCGGATCGAGCCGAAGGCCGCGCTCGATGCGGACACCGAGCGGGCGCTGATCGATCACTACGGGATTCTCTAGGCGGCCATGCGGCGGTTGCGCGCCTCCGAGATCCGCGACCACCCGTCCGAGAACGAGAGGGCCTCGGCGAACCTCATCGCCTTCGGCGACAACTCGTGCCGCCTGCCGTCCAGGCGGCTGACGCAGATCGGCACCACGACCGCGCCACGGTCGAGGTCATCGCGCAACGAGGCGAGCTGCTGCCACTTCGCGTTGCTCTCAGTGCTTCCCATCGGCTCCTCCCCAAACGGGGCCCGGGGACACTCGTCGGCGCGAGTGTAAGCCCGCCCTTCGGACGAATCTTCGTGCGCTCGGTGACGAACCCGCAAACCGCGAGAAAAACCGCTTGAAAAAGGGGATTGCGGTTCAGCAGCCGAGCTGGCGGGCGATCACCATCTGCTGGACCTCGTCGGTGCCCTCGCCGATGGTGAGGATCTTGGCGTCGCGGTAGAAGCGGCAGACGGGGTACTCCTCGATGTACCCGTAGCCGCCGTGGATCTGCACCGCCTCCTCGGTCGCGCGGACCGCGAGCCGGCCGGTGATCAGCTTCGCCTGTGCGGCGGTGAGCGTGAACGACTCGCCGGCGTCCTTTAGGAGCGCGGCGCGGTAGGTGAGCAGGCGCGCCGCTTCGATCTGGGCAGAGAGGTCGGCGATCTTCGCCTGGATCGCCTGGAACTTCGAGATCGGCTGGCCGAACGCGCGGCGCTCCTTGGCGTAGGCGAGCGCCTCGTCGAGCGCACCCTGGGCGAGGCCGACTCCCATCGCCGCAACCCCGATCCGGCCACCGTCGAGGATGTGGAGGAAGTTCTTGAAGCCGTCACCGCGGCGCCCGAGCAGGTTCGACTCCGGCACCCGGCAGTCGCTGAAGGTCAGCGGGCGGGTGTCGGAGGCGTTCCATCCCATCTTGCGGTAGGGCTCGCCCGGCTCGTAGCCGGGGGTGCCGTTGGCGACGACGACGTTCGAGATCTCCTTGCGACCGTCGGCCTCCCCGGTGACCGCGGTGATCGTCACGCACCCCGAGATCTCGGTGCCCGAGTTGGTGATGAACTGCTTTGCCCCGTCGATCACCCACTCGCCGTCGGCGAGTTGTGCACGGGTGCGTGTGGCTCCCGCGTCCGAGCCGGCTTCCGGCTCGGTGAGGCCGAACGCCGCCAGCCGCTCGCCGCGGCAAAGCACCGGCAGCCACTCCGACTTCTGCTCCTCGGTGCCCCAGAGGTAGATCGGCATCGTCCCGAGCGAGGTGTGGGCGGCGAGCGTGATGCAGACCGAAGAGTCCACGCGCGCCAGCTCCTCGACGCAGAGGGCATAGGAGAGCGTGTCCGCGCCGCCGCCGCCGTAGGCCTCGGGGAAGGGGATGCCCATCAGGCCGAGCTCGCCCAGCTTCGCCACCAGCTCATAGGGAAAGGCCTTGGTGCGGTCGAGCTCCTCGGCGACCGGCGCGACCTCCTGGCGCGCGAACTCGCGCACGGTGTCCCGCAGCAGGCGCTGTTCGTCTGTGAGGTCGAAGTCCAAGCGGCGGCGAAGCCTACGCGGCCTCGCGCCACTCCGCCGGCGCGCCCGGCCCGTACTCGGCGTAGGCGTCGCGGGCGCCGAGGCGCTCGCCGCATCGGCCGCAGATCCCGCGCTCGTCGACGGCGCCCTCGCAGCCCTTGTGGCGGATCAGCATCGGTGGGCCCGCGTCGGCGAGATGGCGGTCGCCCCAGGCGAGCAGCGAGATCATCACCGGCCAGAGGTCGAGCCCCTTCTCGGTGAGGAAGTACTCGTGGCGCGGCGGGTGCTCCTGATAGGTCCGTTTCTCCAGGATCCCCTCCTCGACCAGCCACGCGAGCCGTGAGGCGAGCACGTTGCGGGCGACGCCGAGGTTCGCCTGGATCTGATCGAAGCGCCGGCGCCGGTTGAACACATCGCGGACGATCAGCAGCGTCCAGCGCTCGCCGAGCACCTCGAGGGTACGGGCGATCGAACAGACCTGGTCGTACTCGCGGTCGAGCATGAGTGTGATTGTCGCACACTAAGTTGCGTGACGCAACCCACCCTGCTACGGTGCGTTTCGTCAAGCAACTCGCAGCCGCGCTGCGGCGAAGGAGGCCCAGGATGAACCCGAGGCTCGTCCCGAACGACATCACCGCGCTCGCCCGGATCGAGATCGACCCGCTCGAGATCTCGATCAGCGGCGAGGAGATCCTCACCGACCTGCTCTATCCGGCGAGCCTCGCGCAAGCGGCGGAGCGGCCCGGATGACCGCCTCCGTCGCCACGGCACTCGAGTTCGCCCGGCGCTCCCCTGAGACCAGCCGCAGCCGAGTCGTCACCTGGCAGGACCCGCTGCCGAGCGCGGCAGCGGGTGCTGAGCGGGCGGGGATCGACTACATGCGCGCCGTCGCCGCGGGTGAGGTGCCGCCTCCGCCGATCGCGGTTCTGCTGCGCATGGGCCCGGTCGAGGTCGAGCAGGGCCGCGTCGTCTTCGAGGGCGAGCCCGGCGAGGAGCACTACAACCCGATCGGTACGGTCCACGGCGGCTATGCCGCCACGCTGCTCGACTCCGCGATCGGCTGTGCGGTGCACACCACGCTGCCCGCCGGCGCCGCTTACTCGACTCAGACGCTGGAGGCGAAGTTCGTCCGCGCGATCACCCGCGACACCGGCAGGGTTCGCTGCGAGGCCGAGGTCCTCTACCGCGGCCGGCGCCAGGCGACGGCCGAGGCTCGGCTGTTCGACCCAGGAACCGGCAAGCTGCTCGCCCACGGGACCGGCACCTGCCTGATCACCGGCTGACTCAGCTCGCCGGCACCCGCCGCCTGCCGGCGCCGTTGGCTCGCCCGCCGGCATTCGGTTGGGCTGCGGGCGCCGTCCTGACGCTCGACAGCATCGGCTCGATCTCATCGGCCGGCATCGGTCGGGCGAGATGAAATCCCTGGCCGAAGTTGCAGCCGAGCGCGACCAGCTGGGCGAGCTGATCGGCAGTCTCGATCCCCTCGGCGACCACTGTCATCTCGAGACTCTCGCCGAGACGAATGATCGAGCCGGCGATCGCGGTCTGGCGCCGGTCGATGCCGATTTGCTTGACGAAGGACCGGTCGACCTTGAGCACGTCGACGGGGAACCGGGCGAGGTGGCGAAGCGAGGCGTTTCCGGTGCCGAAGTCGTCGACCGCGAGTTGCACGCCTAGCTGCGTCAGCTCCGTCATTCGCTCGGCGACGGTCTCGGGGTCGCGCAGGAAGGCCGTCTCGGTCAGCTCGAGCACCAGGCGTTCGGGCGGCAGCTCGGTCTCGGTCAGGGCCTGGTGGACGTGTTCGACCAGCGACGGCTCGTTGAACTGGGCGCTCGAGAAGTTGACGCTCAGCATCAGGTTTCGGGCGGCCGGGTGCCGCGCGCGCCAGTCGGAGGCCTGCAGGCAGGCGGACTCGAGGACCCAGCGGCCAAGCGGCGCCATCAGCCGGCTGTCCTCGGCGATCGGGACGAACTCGCCGGGCAGCAGCAGTCCCCGCGCTCGGGTGGTGCCAGCGCACCAGCGCCTCGACCCCGATCAGCCGCCGGCTCGTGAGGTCGAGGATCGGCTGGTAGTGGAGCATCAGCTCGGCTCCGCGCAGCGCCTTGGCCAGCGCCTCCTCGAGCTCCATCCGCTCGACCACGGCGACGTGCATCTCGGGTTCGAAGACCTGCTTTTGGCCCTTGCCCTTGGCCTTTGCCCGGTAGAGAGCGAGGTCGGCGTTTCGCAGCAGGTCGTCGGCCTCGTCGCTGCCGACGGCGATCCCGATCGAGGCTCCGATCAGCACTTCGCGGCCGAGGATCTCGAACGGCTCGTTCATCGCATCGAGGATCCGGTTTGCCGCGTGGGCGACCGTCGCCTCGTCGACGTCCTCGAGCAGGACGACGAACTCATCGCCGCCGAAGCGGGCCGCTGTGTCGGCGGAGCGCACGCATTCCAGCAGGCGTCGCGCAGCATCGCACAAGACCTCGTCGCCGGCGACGTGTCCGAGGCTGTCGTTGACGTTCTTGAAGGCGTCGAGGTCGACGAACAGGACAGCGACCCGCGAGCCGGCGCGGGCGGCGCGGGCGAGCGCGTGGTCGAGCCGGTCCATGAGCAGCAACCGGTTCGGCAGCCCGGTGAGCGAGTCGTGGAACGCCTGGTGGATGGCATCCTCGACCGTCTTCGCATCGGTCAGCGCCAGGCTCGCGTGCTCGGCCAGTGCGACCAGCACGTCGCGCTCGGCGGAGGAGTACCGCCGTCCCGCCCGGTGGGTGGCGACGACGAGGCTGCCGACCACCTCGCCGTGCTCGCGAACCGGCGCGGCGAGCGCCGCCCGAATCCCGTCCTCGGCGAACGCCGGCAGCGCCCGGTCGTCGCCGGAGTAGTCCTCGATCGCGACCAGCTTCGCCTCCTGCGCGGCTCTCCCGCCGGCGCCGAGGCCGATCGGGCTGCGCAGCTCGCGAAGCAACTCCGGCCCGACGCCGGCCGAGGCCACCAGGATCAGCTGTGAAGGATCGTCGGAGTCGATCAGCCGCAGACACACCGTTTCGTCGCCGAGCAGGTCCCTGGCGCCCGAGACGATCGCATCGAGCACCTCCGCCAGGTCGCGCCGGCTGACGATCGAGCTCTGGATCTTCGAGAGCCGCTCGAGCAATCGCTGGCGCTCGGCCAGCGACTCGATCAGCCCCGCGTTCTCCTCGGCCTGTCTATCGCTGAGCGCGCGCAGGTTGCGCTCCGCCTCGACCACGCGCAGCAGGCGGACGGTCAGCGCCAACACCCGGGCCATGCCGCGGGCGAGGTTGCGCTCCTCGGGAGAGAAGCCCCGATCGTGACGACGGGCGAGCACCAGCGTCTCGAGCCGGTCGTCGCCGATCGGGGTCGCCAGCGTCTCGCACTCGCCGACCCCCGGCACCATCAGCCGGCTGCCGTCTCCGCGCGCGACCCGCTCGATCGCTTCCAGCGGGACGTCCGCCTGTCCGAGCCCTGTCGACGCGAGCACCCGGTCGGCGCCCACGATCGCTCCGGCGTCGGCTCCGAACGCCTCCGAGGCGCGCTCGATCGCGTCGCCGATCGCGGCATGCTCGTCGCCCGCCGACGAGACCGCGGCGAGGAACTCCGCTAGTTCTTGCGTGGTCCAGCCTGTCGATACAGCCGTCACAGGTGCCCCACGCCGGCGACTCCCATGTGTTTCGTATCGGCGCCCTGAAGGCGAAGCTTTAGGCTCTGCGATGCGGTTTCAGGGGGTTTCGGAGCGCGCCAGATCGCGCGCCAGGCGGACCAGCAGCCGGACCCCGAATCCGGTCGCCCCCTTGCCGACGTACTCGCGCCCGGTGTCCCATGCGGTGCCGGCGATGTCGAGGTGCGCCCATGGCACCTCGTCGACGAACTCCTCGAGAAACGACCCGGCGTAGATCGTCCCCGCCTTGCGCTTCGCCGCCGCATTGGTGAGATCGGCCGCTGTGCCCTTGGTCAGCTGCTTGTACTCAGGGTGCAGCGGCAGCCGCCAGGCGAGCTCCCCGGACTCCTCGGCGGCCAGGCGCACGGCCTCGGCCCACTCGTCGTCGTTCGAGATCAGCGCCGCGTAGGTCGAGCCGAGGGCGACCACCACGGCGCCGGTCAGCGTCGCCAGGTCGACGACCCGCTCGGCGCCGAGCTCGCGCACGCAGTAGGTGAGCGCGTCGGCGAGGATCAGCCGGCCCTCGGCGTCGGTGTTGTTGACCTCGACCGTCTTGCCGTTTGCCTGGGTGATGATGTCGCCCGGCTTGATCGCGGTCCCGCTGGGCATGTTCTCGGTCGCCGGGATGGCCGCGACGAGCTCCAGCTCGAGCCCGAGCTCCGCGATCGCCGCGAACGCCTCGAGCACCGCGGCGCCGCCGGACATGTCCATCTTCATCTCGTGCATCCCCGCCGAGGGCTTGATCGAGATCCCGCCGCTGTCGAAGGTCACGGCCTTGCCGACCAGGCCGACCTTCGGGCCCGGGCCGCCACCCGAGTAGCGCAGCGAGATCAACCGCGGCTCGGTCGCGGTGCCCTGCGAGACCGCGACCAGGCCGCCCATACCCTTGGCCGCGATCGCCGCCCGGTCCAGAACCTGGACCTCGACCCGCTCGTACCCGGCCGCGATCTCCTCGGCTCGGGCCGCGAGCGCCTCCGGGGTGAGCACGTTCGAGGGCAGGTTCTGAAGCTCGCGGGCGCGGTTGGCGGCCTCGGCGGCGACGATCGCCGTGCGGGCGTCGGCCTCGACCGCGTTGCGGTCGGCGGCACCAGTCGCGAGCACGAGGCGATCGAGGCGAGCGTGTGGCGGGTCGTCGGCTCGATGCGAGCGAAAGCGGTCGAAGCGGTAGTCGGCGAGGACCGCGCCCTCCACCACGGCCGCGGCGCTCTCGGCTGCGCCGGCGCCCTCCGCCACCACCCATGCCAGCGACCGCGCCGCGAGCCGGGCGGCCCGCTTGGCCGCCAGCGCGCCGGCGACGCGAAGGCGCTCGGCGTCGAGCTCGCCGGGGGCGCCGAGGCCGATCGCAAGCAGCCGTGAGGGTGCCCCGGGATGGATCAGCGTCACCCGCTTGAAGGCGGTCTCGAGGTCGGCCGCGCCGGCTGCGCCGCGGAGCACGACCGGAAGCTCGCCGCCGTCGGCGATCCCGATCGCGACCACGTCGGCGTCGAGCTCGCCGAGGCCCGCCGGTACCACTTCGAGCTTCACGGGCGGCGAGTCTATAGAGGGTCCCCCAGGCCGCTTGACTAGCATCTGCGACCCGCCCTCACGGCTCCCGCCCGCCCCGAACCGAAAGGCTCCGATGTCCCAGACAGTCATCCTCGGCACCGCCCGCACCCCGTTCGGGAAGATGGGGGGAGGGCTCGCCACCAAGGACGCGACCGACCTCGGCGCCGAGGCGATCGGTGGCCGCGCTCGAGCGCTCTGGGGTCGACCCCGGCCAGGTCCAGCAGGTGATCTTCGGGCAGGTCCTGCAGGCCGGCCAGGGCCAGATCCCCTCGCGCCAGGCGCAGATCAAGGCCGAGATCCCGCGCGAGGTGCCGTCGGAGACGATCAACAAGGTCTGCGCCTCGGGCATGCGCACGATCGGGCTCGCCGATCAGGCGATCCGGGCCGGCGACCTCGAGATCGCCGTGACCGGGGGGATGGAGTCGATGTCGAACGCTCCCTACCTGCTCCCCGGCGCGCGCTTCGGTTTCCGCATGGGCGACACGCCGGCGGTCGACGCGATGACCCACGACGGACTCACCAACCCGTTCACCGGCAAGCAGATGATCAACGAGGCGAGCGAGGTCTCGAACGAGCTCGAGATCACCCGCCCCGACATGGACCGCTGGGCGGCGCGCTCGCACCAGTTCGCCGCCAGGGCGACCGAGGACGGCACGCTGGCCGAGGAGATCGTCTCGGTGACGGTGAAGAGCCGCAGGGCCGAGACGGTGGTAGCGGGCGACGAGGCGATCCGCCCCGACTCGACGATCGAGACGCTGGCCAAGCTGTCGGCGGTCGGTGGCGACGACGCCACGCACACGGCCGGCAACGCCCCGGGGGTCAACGACGGCGCGGCGGCGGTGATCGTCGCCTCAGCCGAATGGGCTGAGGCCAACGGCCGCGCTCCCCTGGCCCGCGTGCTCGCCTACGGAGCCGTCGCCGACGACTTCGCCTACCTCGCCAAGACCCCGGCGAGGGCCGCCGAGCAGGCCCTTGGCAAGCTCGGCAAGTCCGCCGCTGAGGTCGATCTGTGGGAGATCAACGAGGCGTTCGCCTCGGTGGCGCTGAACTCGATACGGATGCTTGGCGTGGAGGAGGAGAGGGTGAACGTCAACGGCGGCGCGATCGCGCTCGGGCACCCGATCGGCGCCTCCGGCGCGCGGATCGTCGGCGCGCTCGTTCACGAGCTCCGCCGCCGTGGCGGCGGCCTCGGTTGCGCCGCGATCTGCTCCGGCGGCGGTCAGGGCGACGCGATCGTGGTCGAGGTCGACGGCTAACGCCGACGAGGGCCTTGGCCCGCGCCGCCGCCTTCTTTGATCTCGATCGGACCCTGATCTCGGGGTCCTCCGGGCTGCCCTGGGCGCGGGCGGCGACCAAGGCAGGGCTGATCAGTCGCCGCCAGATGGCGCGCTGGGGCGTCGACGCGGTGCGCTTCCGGCTCCGCGGTTCCACCGACGAGGCGACCGAGAAGCTGCTCGGCCGAGATCAAGGACGTGTTCCGCGGGATCTCCGCCCGCGAGATCGCGAGGATGGCCCCCGAGGTGCTGGTCGGCGTCCTGCCGCGGATCTACCCGGAGATGCTCGAGGAGGTCCATGCTCACCAGGACGCCGGGCGCCCGACGTTCATCGTCAGCGCCGCCGGCGACGAGCTGGTCCAGCTGCTCGCCCGCATCCTCTACATGGAGGGGGGCATCGGGACCAGCTACGAGATCGGCGACGACGGCCGGTTCACCGGCGAGCTCGGCGGCACGTTCATGTACGGGGAGGGGAAGGTCGAGGCGATGCGCAAGTTCGCGGCCGCGCACGAGATCGATCTCGAGACCTCCTACGCGTATTCCGACTCGGTCTCGGACCTGCCGATGCTGCGCGCGGTCGGCGTCCCGGTGGTCGTCAATCCCGATGAGGACCTGACCCGGATCGCGAAGGAGCACGGCTGGCGCGTGATGCGCTTCGAGAAGCTCGGTCGCCGTCTCGCCCTGGCCGGGTTCACCGTGGCGCTGGCTGCCGCGGGTCTGCTCGGACGGCATAGGATCGCGCCATGGACCCGACAGACCTCGCGTTCGCGGGGATCGCGCGCCAGGCGGAGCTGATCCGCGACGGCGAGGTCTCCTCGCGCGAGCTGGCCCAGCTCTACCTGGATCGGATCGAGGCGATCAACCCGAGCCTGAATGCCTTCACCGTCGTGCTCGCCGAGCGCGCGCTCGCCGAGGCCGACGAGGCGGATCGTGACAGCGACCGCGAGCGGCCGCTCCGAGGCGTCCCGATCGCGATCAAGGACGTCGAGGACGTCGAGGGAGTGGTGACCGCGTTCGGGACCGGCGCCTTCGACCGGCCCGCCACGGCCGACGGCGAGCTGGTCCGGAGGCTGCGCTCCGCGGGCGCGGTGATCATCGCCAAGACGACGCTGCCCGAGCTCGCGATCTGCGGCTTCACCGAGAGCGAAGCGCTGGGGGATCACCCGCAACCCGTGGAACACCGATCGCTCCACCGGCGGGTCGTCGGGGGGCAGCGGCGCCGCGGTGGCCGCCGGGCTGGTGAGCGCCGCGTCGGCCTCCGACGGGGCCGGATCGATTCGCATCCCGGCCGCGTTCTGCGGGCTGTTCGGGCTCAAGCCCCAACACGGCCGGCTGCCGTTCTGCCCCGCCGGACCACTGGTGGGGGATGTCGGTCCACGGGTGCCTGACGCGCACCGTCCTCGACGCGGCCATGTTCTACGACGCGACCGTCAACCGGGCAGGGGGGAAGGGGACGCCGCCGGCCCCCGAGAGGCCGTACGCCGACGTCGCGCGTACGGCGCCCGGCAAGCTGCGGATCGCGATCTCCGACAAGCCGGCGCGGGCGATCCTGCCCCCGATCGTCACCGACGAGGCGAGGCGCGGCCTCGGGCAGACCGAGGATCTGCTGCGCTCGCTCGGCCACGACGTCCACCGCGAGGACCCCGACTTCGGGCTCACCGGGCAGCAACATCGTCGCCCCGCTACCTGCGGGGGATCCACGACGACGTGGCGGCGGTCCCGCATCCGGACCGGCTCGAGCCGCGCACGCGCGGCTTCGGCCGGCTGGGCGCCATGTACCCACCCTCCCTCGCGCGCCGGGCCCGCCGGCTCGCCGAGCGCGATGCCGAGCGGATCAACCGGGTCTTCGATCGCTGCGACGTGCTCGTCACACCGACAACGGGCGAGCCGCCGATCGAGGTCGGTCGTTGGGCGGGCCGGGGAGCGTTGCGGACCACGCTCGGGATGAGCCGGACCTATTGCTTCACGCCGATCTGGAACCACACCGGCCAGCCCGCGGCGGCGGTCCCCGCCGGATTCACCAGCTCCGGCCTGCCGCTCTCGGTCACCCTCGTCGGGCGACCGAACGACGAGCCGACCCTGCTCTCGCTGGCCGCCCAGCTCGAGGCCGAGCGGCCGTGGGCCGACCGGCGCCCGCCGAACTGCACCTAGGGGACCTCCGCCGCCCCGGCCGCGACGATCCCGGGATCAGATACCCCGGCCCTAGACTGCCGGCGATGGAGCGCGACGTCACCTTCTCCACCCTCTCGGGGCACCCACTCGAGCCGCTGTACACCGCGGACGACCTCGAGGGCTTCGACCCGGCGCAGAAGCTCGGCCGCCCAGGCGAGTACCCATTCACCCGCGGGCCCTATGCGTCGATGTATCGCGGACGGCTGTGGACGACGCGGCAGTTCGCCGGCTTCGGCACGGTCGAGGAGACCAACGAGCGCTTCCGCTACCTGCTCTCACACGGCCAGCACGGCCTCTCGACCGCCTTCGACATGCCGACCCTGATGGGCCTCGACTCCGACCACGCGCGGTCGTTCGGCGAGGTCGGGGTGGAGGGCGTCGCGGTCGACACCGTCGACGACATGGAAGCGCTGTTCGACGGCATCCCGCTCGACGAGGTGACGCGTCTCGATGACGATCAACGCGCCGGCGGCGATCCTGTTGGCCTTCTACGTCGTCGCCGCCGAGGAGCGGGGGGTCTCGCCCGACCACCTCGGCGGCACGATCCAGACCGACATCCTCAAGGAGTACATCGCCCAGAAGGAGTGGTGCTTTCCGATCGAGCCGGCGATGCGCATCGGTCACCGACATGGTCGAGTGGTGCTCGGCCGAGATGCCACGCTGGCACCCGATCTCGATCTCGGGCTACCACATCCGCGAGGCCGGCTCGACGGCCGCCCAGGAGCTGGCGTTCACGCTCAAGGACGGCTTCACCTACGTGGAGCGGGCGATCGAGCGCGGGCTCGACGGTCGACGATTTCGCACCGCGCCTCTCCTTCTTCTTCAACGCCCACATCGACTTCTTCGAGGAGATCGCCAAGTACCGCGCCGCACGGCGGATCTGGGCGCGGGAGATGCGGGACACGTTCGACGCCCGCGACGAGCGCTCGCAGACCATGCGCTTTCACACCCAGACCGCGGGCGTCAGCCTGACCGCTCAGCAGCCCCTGGTGAACGTCGTGCGGACGGCGATCGAGGCGCTCGCAGGCGTGCTCGGCGGAACCCAGTCGCTGCACACGAACTCATACGACGAGGCGCTCGCGTTGCCGACCGAAGAGGCGGTGCGGCTCGCGCTTCGCACCCAGCAGGTGATCGCGCACGAGTCCGGGGTCACCAACACGGCCGACCCGCTAGGGGGCTCGTACTTCGTCGAGCGGCTGACCGACGAGCTCGAGGCCGAGGCATATTCGTACTTCAAGCGCATCGACGAGCTCGGTGGCATGATCGAGGCGATCAAGCGGGGCTTCCCCCAACGAGAGATCGCCGACGCCGCCTTTGCCTACCAGGGCGAGGTCGACTCCGGCAAGCGGATCGTCGTCGGCGTCAACGACTACCGCACCGATGAGGACGACCTCAGCGAGTTCCACCGCCCCGACGTCGATGCCGAGCGCCGCCAGCGCGCCCGCCTCGAGACCACCAAGGCCGCCCGCGACGGGGCCGCGGTCGAGCGCACGCTCGCCGACCTGCGGCGGGCCGCCGCCGATCCGAGTCGCAACCTGATCGAGCCGATCCTCGCCTGCGCGCGGGCGCGGGTGGCCGAGGGCGAGATGGTCGCCGGTCTACAGGAGGTCTTCGGCACCTACACCGAGCAGCCGCAGTTCTGAGCCGCGGCGATGGATCGCCAACCGAGCCCCCCGCGCGAGATGCTGGTCCTCGTCGCCGAGGACGACACCGACGTGCGCGAGCTGGTCGCGTTCCGGCTCGAGCACGCCGGCTACTCCGTGGTCACGGCCTCCGACGGCCGCGAGGCTGTCGAGGCGGCGCTCGAGCGCTCGCCGGACGTCTGCCTGATCGATGTGATGATGCCCGTCCTCGACGGCTACGGCGTCACCGAGCGCCTTCGGCGCACCGAGGGCTTCGCCCTGACGCCGATCCTGCTGCTCACTGCGGGCGTCGAGGAGGCGGCAGTGCGTCGCGGCTTCGAGGCGGGAGCGACCGACTACATCAAGAAGCCGTTCTCCTCGCGCGGAGCTGCTCGAGCGGATCGCGGCGGCGCTCGCATCGCGTTAGCTGGTCTACGCTCCCGGCCGATGAGCGAAACCCGCAAGATCCGCGTCGTCGTCGCCAAGCCGGGCCTCGACGGCCACGACCGCGGCGCCAAGATCATCGCCCGAGCGCTGCGCGACGCCGGCATGGAGGTGATCTACACCGGCCTACACCAGACGCCCGATCAGATCGCCGCCACGGTGATCCAGGAGGACGCCGACGCGGTCGGGCTCTCGATCCTCTCCGGAGCCCACATGACCCTGGTGCCGAGGGTCGTCACGCTGCTCGCCGACCAGGGCGTCACCGACGTCGTGATCACGGTCGGCGGGACGATTCCCGCCGACGACGTGCCCGAGTTGAAGAAGCTCGGCGTGGCGGAGGTCTTCACTCCCGGCTCGCCCACCGACGAGATCGTCGAGTTCATTCGCGGCGCAGTGGCCCAGCGCGCCTGAGCGTTCCCGATTGACTCGTCAGTCAATTCGGTAACATGCCCGCCGCCTCAGTTCCCTAAGGAGGATCCGACTTGAAGATTTGCTGTCTCGTCAAGGAGGTTCCGGACGCCGCCGTGCAGAAGCGGATCGATCCGGGCACCAAGCGGCTCGACCGCTCGGGCGAGAAGAACCTCAACCCGTTCGATACCCACGGCATCGAGGCGGCGATGCAGATCCGCGAGGGCGGCGACGCCGACGTGGAGGAGATCATCGCCGTCACCATGGGCCCGGAGACGGCCGTGCGCGCCCTGCACAAGGCCGTCGCCCTCGGTGCCGACCGCTCGGTGCACCTCACCGACGGCGCGCTCGAGGGCTCCGATGTCTGCGCCACGGGCTACGCGCTCGCCAAGGTGCTCGAGTCCGAGCAGCCAGACCTCGTCCTGCTCGGCCAGCAGTCCGACGACGGCGAGTGCTACACGATCGGTGCCGTGGTCGCCGATCATCTGAAGATGCCCTCGCTGACACAGGTGATCAAGATCGAGATCGAGGACGGCAAGCTCGTCTGCGAGCGCCAGGCCGAGTACGGCTACGACACGGTCGAGATCGACCTGCCGGCGGTGATCTCGGTCGGCGACGCGATCAACGAACCCCGCTACCCGAGCCTGAAGGCGATCATGGGGGCGAAGAAGAAGCCGCTCGACACCAAGGGCACGGGGGACGTCGGCGTCGACGCCTCGCAGGTCGGCGAGGGTGGCTCGAAGACCCAGGTGCTCGAGATCAACCCGCCGCCTACCAAGGAGTCCGGCGAGGTGTTCGAGGACGAGGACACCAACGAGACGGTCGAGAAGATCGTCGCGTGGATGGACGAAAGGAAGCTGATCTGAGTGGCTGCTTCCGTCAGCCAAGCGCGACCTGGCTCGCTGCAAATCTTCGTGGGAGCGTCGTCCTCAGTCGCTCGCGTGCCCTCGGGCACGCTTCGCTCCCTGCGTCCTAGCCCCACTCGATTTTCGCGGCCAGACTCGCACCTGGCCGCCGAAAGGAGCCACTGATGGCCGGAGGAATCCTGGTCTACGCCCTGCACGACGACGAGGGCAAGTTCAACAACAACTCGCTCGGGGCGATCTCCGAGGCGGCGAAGCTCGCCGGCGAGCTCGGTTCAGAGGCGGGGGTCGTCGTGGTGGGCGATGTCGCCGACGACGCCTGCGCCGGCCTCGGCGCCTTCGGCGCGAACAAGGTCTACCGGGCGAAGGCGGTCCAGGAGGGCCTCGCCCAGCCGATCGTCGACGTGATGGCGAAGGTGATCGCTGACGGGGGGTATTCCTATGCCCTTTTCGGCGGCGGCCTGCTCGGGTTCGAGATCGGCGCCGGGCTGACCGCGCGCATGAACGCCGGCGTGACCATGGAGGTGACCGCGGTCAAGGCCGTCGACGGCAAGCTGGTTGCCGAGCGCCCTGTGCTCCAGGACTCGGCGATCGTCGATGTCGGGTACGTGGGCGAGCCCGGGATCATCATCGGGCGCCTGAACGCGTTCGATGTGAGCGAGAACGGCGGCGGACGGGCCGAGGTGGTCGACGTCGAGGTCGAGCTCTCCGAGTGGTCGACCAGGGCGCGGATGCGCCAGCGCGGCGAGCAGCGCGGCGCCGACGTCAACATCGAGGACGCCGAGATCTTGATCGGCGGCGGCCGCGGGCTGGGCGAGAAGGACAACTTCAAGCTCGCCGAGGACCTCGCCGAGGCGCTCGGCGGAGCCGTCGCCGCGACCCGCGCGGTCGTCGACGCCGGCTGGTATCCCTACGCGGCGCAGATCGGCCAGACCGGCAAGACGGTGGCGCCGAAGCTCTACCTCGCGGCAGGGATCTCGGGCGCGATCCAGCACAAGGTCGGGATGCAGAACTCCGAGAACATCCTCGCCGTCAACAAGGACCCGAATGCCCCGATCTTCGAGTTCTGCGACCTCGGCGTCGTCGGCGATCTCCACAAGATCCTGCCGAAGCTGACTGAGGCCGTGAAGGCGAAGAGGGGCAGCTGAGGACGAGATGGCGGTCGAGCCGGCCCTCTATCCGCCTCCGTTCGACGAGCGGGCGCTGATCGCCGAGCCGACCGATCCCGAGGACGAGCGGATCGAGGTTGGCGTCGCGATCGTCGGCGGCGGCCCGGCCGGCCTCGCCTGCGCGATCCGGCTGCTCGACCTGCTCGCCGACGAGCCCGAGCTGGCGGAGAAGCTCGGCGAGGTGCCGGTGGCGGTGCTCGAGAAGGGCAAGGTCGCGGGCGCGCACGAGCTCTCCGGGGCGAACATGAAGCCCTCGGCGATGCGCGAGCTGTTTCCCGACCTCGATCCCGCCGACTGGCCCTTCGCCTATCAGGAGGTGACCAAGGACGCGGTCTACCTGCTGACCAAGCGGGCCGCCCTGCCGCTGAAGCCGATGCCGCCGAACTTCCGCAACCACGGCAACCACGTGATCTCGGTCTCGAAGCTGTCGCGGTTTCTCGCCGAGCAGGCGGAGGAGAAGGGCGCCTACATCCTCACCGAGACGGTCGCTGACAGGCTGCTGGTCGCGGACCGGATCGTTCGCGGCGTGCGCTCGGGCGATCGCGGGCGCGGCAAGGACGGTGCGCCGCTCGGCAACTTCGAGCCCGGCTCCGACGTAGTCGCGAAGGCGACCGTGCTCGCCGAGGGCACGCTCGGGCACCTGACCCAGGCCGCGGTCGACTACTTCGACCTCGCGGGCAGCCTCCCGATGCGTTGGGAGCTCGGGGTGAAGGAGGTGTGGGCGGTCGAGAAGCCGCTCGACAGGGTCATCCACACGATGGGCTGGCCGCTGCGAAAGCGCCCCAAATGGAACGAGTTCGGCGGCAGCTTCATCTACCCGATGGGCGAGGACAAGCTCTGCATCGGGATGGTGATCGGCCTCGACTACACGGACTCCACCCTCTCCTGCCACGACCTGCTGCAGGAACTGAAGACGCATCCGTTCGTGGCCAAGCTGCTCGAGGGTGGCAAGCGGGTGGCCTGGGGCGCGAAGACGATCCCTTCCGGGGGTTTCTTCGCCATGCCGCGCAGCCTCGCCGTGCCCGGGATGGCGATCGCGGGCGACGGCGCGAGCATGGTCAATGTCCCGACCCTGAAGGGCGTCCACTACGCGATGCACGCCGGTATCTACGCCGCCGAGGCGATCGTCGACGCCCTGAAGCGGGACTCGCTCAGCCTCGACGCCTACGACGAGCGCGTCCGCAAGTCGGCGATAGGCAATGACCTGTTCGAGTCGCGCAACATGCGCCAGCCGTTCTCGAAGGGCTTCCTCGTCGGCGGCGCGATGGCGAGCGCGATGACGATCACCAAAGGCCTGTTCCCGGGAGGCAGGTGGAAGTACGAGCCCGACACCGAGATCGCGATGAGCGACGGAGGGGCATCGAAGAGCTACCCCGAGCCCGACAACGAGCTCACCTTCAACAAGCTCGACTCCGTGTTCCTCTCCGGCAACGCGACCCGCGATGACGCGCCGAACCACGTCCGGATCCAAAGCCACGTTCCGCGTGAGCTGGCGAAGACCTGGGTCAACCTCTGCCCGGCGCAGGTCTATGAGATCCCCGACGACCAGCTCGCCAACGGAGCGGCCGATGTCGACGTCCAGGTGACCGCGTCGAACTGCGTCCAGTGCGGCGCGATCAACGCCAAGGGCGGGCGGCTGACGATGCCCGAGGGCGGCGACGGCCCGCTGTACCAGGAAACCTAGGCGCGGCGCCCGGGCGCGGTCCGATGGACGAGATCCGGGTCAACCTGCGCGACGGCGCCTCAGTCGTCGTGCGCCCGGTCCGGGCCGACGACAAGGGCGCGCTCGAGGCCGGGTTCGCGAAGTTGAGCGAGCAGTCGCGCTACCAGCGGTTCATGACCGCGATCACCGAGCTCTCGGCGAGCGACCTGCGCTACCTGACGGAGATCGACCATCATGACCACGAGGCGCTGATCGCCTTCGATCCCGATTCCCGCGACCCGGTCGGGATCGGACGCTTCGTCCGGCTCGAGGACGGCACCACCGCCGAGGCAGCGGTCACGATCGTCGACGAGTGGCAGGGAAGGGGGGTCGGCACCGCGCTTTGCAGCCTGCTTGCCGAGCGCGCCCGCGAGGAGGGCATCGGGCGGTTCACCGCGCTGCTGCTGGCGAGCAACGATCAGATTCGCGACGTCCTCGCCGCGCTCGGCCCCGCGAAGGTGACCTCGAGCGACGCGGGCACGGTCGAGGTCGAGGTCGCGATCCCCGAGCGCGGGATCGGCGACCACATGGCCGGCGTGCTGCGCGTCATCGCCGGTGGCACGGTCGAGCTTGCGACCCCGCCGTGGGGCCTGCGCCAGTCGGCTGACTAGCTTTCGGGGCGCTCGCTCAGGCCGCGGCCCGGCCGGCGGCGGTCATGAACTCGGCCACCAGCTCGGCCACCCGCGCCGGTTGATCCAGGGGGACGAACGTTCTCGCGTCGGCGACTCGCTCGATGCGCGCGTCGGGCAGCATTGCCGCCAGGCGCTCGGCGTGCGCGAGCTTGAAGAAACGGTCGTCGGGCGCCCAGGCGAAGCGCACGGGGCGCTCGAACACGCGCAGCTTCTCGGCGGCCTCGATCGTGTAGCGCTTGTGCACCCCGGCGGTGAACTTGCGCGTGTCGTGGCGAACGGCGGCATCGTGCAGCGTCGGCTCCAGCCACGCGGCCACCACCTCGGGCGGGATCGGTCGCTTGGCGAGCGTGCCGTACGTCATCCGCGCCACCGCGCCGATCCGGAAGGGCGCCGCGAGCGCCGCCATCCCGCCGGGCAGCCGCGCGAGCGGCGGCATGAGGCTGAACGGGAAGGGCGGGAAGTGCTCGAGGGTGTCGCAGTTGGTCAGCACCAGCCGCTCGACCCGCTCGGGGTGGTCGGCGGTCGCGATCTGCGAGAGCGCGCCGCCGCTGTCGTTGCCGACCAGGGTCGCGCGCTCGACGCCGATCGCGTCCATGAAGGCGACGATCGTCCGCGCGATTCCCGGCGGGGAGAGGTCCGCGCCGGGATCCATCGCGATCCGGTGCGAGCCCAGCGGCCAGTCGGGAACGAGGCAGCGAAAGCGCCCCGCCAGGCGTTCGGCGACGCCTTCCCAGAGCCGCCCATCGACGAGCAGGCCGTGGACGAAGACGATCGGCTCGCCCTCACCGAGCTCGCGGTAGGCGATCTCGCCGCCTGGCACCTCGACCGTGGCGCGGTCGCCGGCGCCGGTCATCGGTGGGTCCCCCGGCGACAGATTCGTTCGCGTTGACATCGCTACCTCCTTGGATGAGTCACGCCGTGCGCTCGATTAGCGCTTGCGCTTCTGCTTCAGCTTCACCGACTCATGCTGAGTCGCCGCGGTGCCGCCGGTCGGCGTGTAGGTGACGGTCAGCTTGACCTTCGCCTTGCCCTTCTTCTTCAGCTTCTTCTTCGCCTTGCCCTTCGGCTTGATCGCGAGCTTGACCGTCCCGGCGGTGGTGACCGGCTTGGCGTTGATGCCCCCCGACCGCGCCCGCCGGAAGGGCCGTTGCGGCTTGACCCCGTTGCCGCTCAGGGCGAGCTCGCCGGCCCCGGGCACCTCGACCGACAGCTTCGCGGTCCCCTTCTTCTTGTTTCGCTTCAGCTTGCCGAGCGTGAACTCGTTCGACGCGGTTGACACCTGGACGCCGACCCCGCACGGCCCGTCGGCGCCGGTGATGAAGCTGTCGTTGATCCCGGTCCCGTCGATGTTGGAGCGGCCGACCGTCGTCCCGGACCCATGTGACCAGAACACGTAGTCGTCGGTGATCGCGCCGCCGCACGCGTAGCTCGAGAGCCCCGGGATGAACGCCTGGTCGGGGTCGCTGCCATCGAGATTGGCGCGCCCGACCGCGCTGGTGCCCTGGCCCCAGTAGATGTGGGTGCTGTTCACCGCGACTCCGCACGGATTCCCGAGTGGAACCGGGATGAAGTTCTCGTTGACGGCGCTGCTGTCGAGATTCGCGCGGCCGATTCCCGACGACGTGCCGGGGCTGTGGGCCCAGAAGATGTGCGTGTCGTCGACCGCGACCCCGCAGGTCGGGTTGACGACGGTGATGAAGCTGGGGTCGACCCCGGTGCCGTCGACGTTGGCGCGCCCGACCGCCGTGCCGGTGACGCCGCTGGTCCAATAGACGTGGCTCGCGTCGACGGCCACGCCGCAGGTACCGTAGTCGTCGCCAGTGTCGATGAAGCCCTGGTCGACGCCGGTGCCGTCCAGATTCGCTCGCCCGATCGTGCCCGAATCGGAGTTCGCCCAGTAGACGTGAGCCGCGTCCGCGGTCACGCCGCAGGGACCGCCCGCCCCGCCGATGAAGCTCTGGTTGACGCCGCTGCCGTCGGTGACTGCCCGCCCGATCGTCGTGCCGCCCAGGTTCGTCCAATAGACGTGGTCCTGGGCCGCGGCGCTCGGCGTCCCGGACACGGCGAGCGCGCCAAGGACTGAGGCCAGGAAGAGACCCCTTCTCTGTGACACCGCTACCTCCCTGCGTTGAGTTCGCGCCGGCGCGCGCCGTCCAACGACCCTATCGGGGGCCGGCGCTTGCCGTCAAGCCGAGCGCGGCACGACCAGAACCGGGCAGGAGGCGGTCCGGATCACCTCCGCCGCGACGCTGCCGATCAAGGCGCGCCGCACGGGGCCGTAGTTGCGCGAGCCGACCACGAGCAGGTCGAGCGAGCCGGAGCGCTCGGCGAGGATCTCGGCCGGTTCTCCCTCGTCCTCGTCAACGGTGATCGTCTCCACCGATGCCCCGAGGTCCGAGGCGAGCGCGGCGGCGACCTCACGGGCATGACCTGCCGCGTTGCGGCCGTCGAAGCCGACCCCGATCGAGTCGATCTCGAGCTTCCCGCGCCCAGCGAAGCCTGCCGGCGCGATCAGCACCGCACAGGGCGCGCCATGGAGCAGCGCCTCGCCGACGCTGCCCGGAAGCACGCGACCGAGCGCTCCTCGATGGGTGGAGCCAAGCACGATCACGTCGGCGTGCTCGGCCTCGGCAAACTCCGACAGCGCCCTCGGCGCCGAGACCCCGCCGAACGTCCTGAGCGCGAACGGGATCCCGTCCAGCAGCTCCCGAGCCGAGGCCGACAATCGCTCGTCGGCCTCGGCCGTGGCGCGCTCGTAGGCGTCGGGCGGCGTTGCCAGCGGGTCGAGCGCGAGCGCCGCGGCGAGGATCAGCTCGGCGCCCTCGATCGCCGCCAGGCCGCGCGCGAGCGCGAGCGCGTCGCGCGCTCCCGCGTGCCCGTCGTAGCCCACCAGGATCTTTCGGTACACCGGCGGGAAGACTATGGATAGCTAGAATCGAAAGCGATGAAGACCGGGATCCACCCTGACTACGTGCTCTCCCATGTGCACTGCTCGTGCGGAAACGAGTTCTACACCCGCTCGACCAAGTCGGACCTGCACGTAGAGATCTGCTCCGCCTGCCACCCCTTCTACACCGGCAAGCAGAAGCTCGTCGACACCGGCGGGCGGGTCGAGCGCTTCAAGCGCCGGGCGGCCCGCAGCAAGCGCGGCTGACCTCGGCGCGATGAGCGCCAACGGCTCGGACGGGCCCGCACTCGATACGGCCCGGATGCCTGACGGCATGCCGGTCGCCTCCAAGGACGCCCCGATCGGCGGCCAGGCTGTGCTCGAGGGCGTGATGATGCGCGGCGTTTCCACGTGGGCGGTCGCGGTGCGCGAGCCCGAGGACGAGATCGGGGTCACCTCCGAGCCGCTGGTCTCGTGGGCGAAGCGACACCGGATCCTCCGCCTGCCGGTGATCCGAGGTGTGGTCGCGCTCGGCGAGTCGCTGAAGATCGGCTTTCGCGCCCTGGCGATCTCCGCCAACGCCCAGCTCGCCGAGGAGGACGGGGCCGAGCCGGAGCCGATCGGCGGCCTCACCTGGGGGCTGACGATCGCGCTCTCGATGGCGCTGGCGATCGGCCTCTTCTTCGTCATCCCGGTCGGGCTCACCAGCCTGATCAAGGACCAGCTCGGCTCGGCCGTGCTCTTCTGGCTGGTCGAGGGCGTGCTGCGAACGGCGATCTTCATCGGCTACATCGTCGCGATCAGCCGCCTGCCCGACCTGCGCCGGGTGTTCGAGTACCACGGTGCGGAGCACAAGACGATCTCGTGCTACGAGGCCGGCGACAGGCTCGTCCCCGCCCGAGCCGAGATCTACTCCCGCCTGCACCCGCGGTGTGGGACCAGCTTCCTGCTGATCGTGATGGTGCTGGCGATCTTCGTCTTCGCGCCGATCGGCCTACCCGCGTGGTACTGGCTCGTGCTCTCGAGGATCCTCGGCATTCCGCTGATCGCCGGGCTCTCCTACGAGGTGATCAAGTGGGCGGGTAAGAACCGCCGCAAACGCTGGGTGCGGTCGGTGATGTGGCCGGGCCTGATGCTTCAGAACCTGACCACTCGCGAGCCCGACCGCGAGCAGCTTGCGGTCGCGATCGCCGCGCTCGAGGCGGTGCTCGCGGTCGAGAACCCCGAGGAGGCGGCGAAGGACCCCGACGCGATCGAGATCGTCGCCTGAGCGCTCAGCGCTCGCAGGCGATCGACGGGCCGCTACCGGATCCCTGGTCGCAGCCGTCGTTGCCGGGTCCGCCGTCGAGGGAATCATCGCCCGAGTCACCGCGCAGGGTGTCCGGGCCGCTGCCGCCCTCGAGGTGGTCGTCACCGTCGGAGCCGCTGAGCTCGTCGGCCCCGGCGCCCCCCTCCATTCGCTCGCCCGGCCCGGACTGGCCGTCGCCCTTGAGGCGGTCGTCGCCGGACCCGCCGACGAGCTTGTCGGCTCCGGTCTCGCGCCGGTAACCGGCGCTGTCGAGCACGTCGTTGCCGGCGCCGCCCTTGAGCACGCTGCCGCCGATCAGCTTGTCGCGACCCGGGCCGGCCACGAGCACGTCCTCGCGTCCGCGGCGCCCGTCGAGGAAGTCGCCGCCGGGCCCGCCCTCGACCCGATCGTCGCCGTTGTAGCCGTGCAGCTCGTCGTCGCCATCGTCCCCATCAATGAGGTCGTCGCCGGTGCCGGTGTCGATCGTGTCGTTTCCGTCCCCGCCGCAGACGTAGTCGGCACCGTCGCCGGCCGCGACGGTGTCGTTCCCGGCGCCGGCGAGGATCACGTCGCTTCCCTGCGTGCCCTGAATCCGCGTCGACCCCGACCCGTCGACGATCGTTGGCGCCCGGCCAAGGCAGGAGGGCGCCGCGCCTGCGCCCGGCAGGCCGACCAACGCCGCCAGGGCGACCACCGCGATCAGGGCGGTAACGCGTCCCACTTGCACGTGCGCGTTCTAACACGTCGACGCCGTTCACGCCTCCAGGCGGCGATAGCCTCAGCGTCGTGATCGAGAAGCTCGTAGAGCAGGTCGAGGAGCGCTTCGCGGAGCTCCAGCGCCAGATGTCGGATCCCGAGGTGATCGGCGACCGCGAGCGCTATGCCGCGGTCGGGCGTGAGTACAGCGAGTTGGAGCGGGCCCATGAGCTGGTCGTCGATTGGCGCCGGCTGCGCGACGACCTCGAGGGCGCACAGGAGATGCTCGCCGAGGACGGCGAGGACGAGGAGCTGCGCCAGGTCGTCTCCGAAGCGCCGGAGCGGTTGCGGAGGCTCGAGGAGGAGATCCGGCTGGCGATGGTCGAGCGCGACCCCAACGACGACAAGAACGTGATCATCGAGATCCGCGCGGGCGCCGGCGGCGACGAGGCGGCGTTGTTCGCCGGCGACCTCTACAAGATGCTGACCCGCTATGCCGAGGAGCGCGGCTTCACCACCGAGGTGCTCTCGCAGTCACCGGCCGAGGTTGGCGGGTTCAAGGAGGTCACCTTCGAGATCCGCGGCGACGGCGCCTACTCGGTGTTCAAGTTCGAGGGCGGGACGCACCGCGTGCAGCGGGTGCCGAAGACCGAGTCGCAGGGCAGGATCCACACCTCGACGGCGACCGTCGCGGTGCTGCCCGAGGCGGAGGAGGTCGAGGTCGAAGTGGCGCCGGAGGATCTCCAGGTGGACGTCTATCGCTCGTCGGGGCCGGGGGGCCAGTCGGTCAACACGACCGACTCCGCGGTGCGGATCACCCACACGCCGAGCGGAATCGTGGTCTCGATGCAGGACGAGAAGTCGCAGCTTCAGAACCGCGAGAAGGCGATGCGCGTCCTGCGGGCGAGGCTGTACGAGCGCGCGCTCGAGGAGCAGCGGGCCGAGATCGCGGCCGACCGCCGATCACAGGTGGGCACCGGCGAGCGCTCGGAGAAGATCCGCACGTACAACTTCCCCCAGGGACGGGTCACCGACCACCGGATCAAGCTCACCGCCCACAACCTCGACGAGGTGTTGAACGGCGATCTGAGCGAGTTCTCCTCCGCGCTCGCTGCGGAGGAGAAGCGCGCGCGACTGGAAGCGCAGACGGCCGAGGCGGCATGATCGTGACGGCCGCGGTCGCGGGGTCGGTTGGTGAAGCGCTCGATGCGGCCGCGGGCGCCCTCGCGGCCGCCGGCGTCGAGACGCCGCGGCTCGATGCCGAGTTGCTGCTCGCCGAGGCCACCGGACGCGACCGCGCCGCGCTCGCGGCGACGCCCGGTGCCGGCGTCGCCGCCGCCGCCGGGCGCAGCTTCGGGAGCATGGTCCGCCGCCGCGTCAGCCGCGAGCCGGTCGCCTACATCCTTGGCCGCAAGGGCTTTCGAGGGATCGAGCTCGAGGTCGATCCACGGGTGCTGGTCCCACGACCCGAGACCGAGCTGCTGGTTGAGCTGGCGCTCGAGCTGCGACCCGGCCGCGTCCTCGATGTCGGCGCGGGCTCGGGCGCGGTCGCGCTTGCCGTCGCCGACGAGCTGTCGGAGGCCGAGGTGGTCGCCACCGACACCTCCCTCGACGCGCTGATCGTCGCCCAGCGCAACCGCGATCGCCTCCGTCTCACCGGCCGGGTGCGGCTGGTGCACGGATCGCTCCCCGCCCCGGACGGGGGCGGGTTCGACCTCGTGCTCGCCAACCTGCCCTACGTCGGTGAGGCGGAGTGGAACGGCCTCGCCCCCGAGATCACCCACTTCGAGCCCCGCGCGGCGCTGGTCGCCGGCCCGACTGGGCTCGAGACGATCGAAGCGCTGTTGGGGGCGATCGCGGTCGGCGAGCTCGAGACGCGGGCGATCGGGCTCGAGGTCGGCGCGGGCCAGGCCGCCACGGTCACCGAGTTGGTACGCAGGGTGGGATTCGGCACCGTCCGGATCCTGCGCGATCTCGCCCGGATCGACCGGGTCGTGGTCGGCGAGCGGTGAGGATGACCGAGACGGTCTCGGTCGAGTGCGATGGAGCGGCTGCGGCGCGCGATGCGCTCGAGCGCACGATCGGCTCCGGCGACGTCGTCGTTTTCCCGGCGGACGGCCTCTACGGGCTCGCCTGCGACCCGCTGCGCGCCGCGGCGATCGAGCGCATCCAGGCGCTCAAGGGCCGCGAGGCGGGCAAGTCCTCCGCCGTCCTCTACTTCTCGCCGCTGGCGATGCGCGAGTTGGTATCCAGCCTCGGGCCCCGGACCCGCGACGCGCTTTCGGCCCTGCTCCCGGGGCCGGTGACGCTGGTGGTCGCCAACCCCGACCACCGCTACCCGCTCGCCTGCCGCGAGGACCCCGAGCGCCTCGGCGTGCGGCTGATCGACGGCCCGCTCGCGGGCGCTGCCTGCGCCGTGTTTCAGACCAGCGCCAACCGGTCGGGCGAGCCGGCGCCATGGGGGTTCGACGAGATCGACCCGGCGGTCGTCGCCGGCGCCGACCTGGCGATCGACGCCGGTCAGCTCGACGGCTCGCCCTCAACCGTTCTCGACATCTCTGGTATCGACGATGGCCGCGAGTGGCGGATCCTGCGTCCCGGCGGGCTCAGTCCGGAGCTGATCGCGCAGCGGCTCGGGCCTCCTCGAGGCTGAGGAAGAACTCGAGCCGGGACAGCTTGCCGTCGCGGACCGTCGCGAGACCGATCGCGTCCTGGCCCGCCTCGATCCCGCTCGCCCGACCCCGCGCGAGGAGACGGAACTCGACGATCACCTGCTCGTCGCCGACCTGGTGGAAGCGCTTTCCCTCCACTCGGACGTGGTCCATCGCCTGCAGGAACGAATCGAACCACCGCCGGATGCCTTCGGGGCCCCGATAGACGTCCGGCTCACTGGCGAGCTCGCTCGTGGTCACCATCTCGAAGTCCTCGCCTACCAGCGGCAGCGCCCGCTCGTAGGTCTCGGAGTCGAGGAGCTTGAAGGTCTCCTCGATCAGCTCGACGTCCGTGCGCGTCACCGGGCAAGTATGGTCACAGCGCGCTCTACGAATAGCCTGGGCGCCGATGGAGGAGAACGAGTGACCGAGCCGCACGCCCTTCCCGACGACTTTCAGACCGCGCCGCTGGCCGAGGTCGACCCACAGATCGCCGAGGTCCTGCGGCGCGAGCTCGCGCGCCAGCAGTCGACGCTGGAGATGATCGCCTCGGAGAACTTCGTCCCCCAGGCCGTGCTCGACGCGGCCGGATCCGTGTTGACCAACAAATACGCCGAGGGTTACCCGGGCAAGCGCTACTACGGAGGCTGCGAGGAGGTCGACGTCGCCGAGCAGCTGGCGATCGACCGCGCGCTGGAGCTGTTCGGCGCCGAGCACGCCAACGTGCAGCCTCACGCCGGGGCGCAGGCCAACAACTCCGCCTACATGGCGATGCTCGAGCCCGGCGACACGATCATGGGCATGGCGCTCGACCACGGCGGCCATCTCAGCCACGGGATGAAGCTCAACGTCTCGGGCCGCCTCTACAAGGTCGTCCCCTACCACGTGCGCCGCGAGGACTACCTGGTCGACATGGACGAGGTCGCGCGGCTTGCCACCGAGCACCGGCCGAAGGTGATCGTCGCCGGCTGGTCGGCGTACCCGCGGCAGCTCGACTTCGCCGCGTTCCGGGAGATCGCCGACTCGGTCGACGCGCGGCTGATGGTGGACATGGCCCACTTCGCCGGTCTGGTCGCCGCCGGCGAGCACCCGAACCCGGTCGAGCACGCGGACGTGGTCACGACGACGATCCACAAGACCCTCTGCGGGCCGCGCAGCGGGATGATCCTCTGCCGCGAGGAGCTCGCCAAGGACATCAACCGCTCGGTTTTCCCCGGCCAGCAGGGTGGCCCGCTGATGCACATCATCGCCGCCAAGGCAGTGGCCCTGGGGATCGCCCAGTCGGACGTCTTCCGCGCGCGCCAGCGTCAGACCGTCGCCAACGCCCGCGCCTTCGCCGAAGCGCTGATCGCGAGCGGGGTGGAGGTGCTGACCGGCGGCACCGACGTCCATCTCGTGCTCGTCCACCTGGGGCCGACCGGTCTCGACGGCAAGACCGCCGAGGACCGGCTCGACCAGGTCGGGATCACGGTCAACCGCAACGCGATCCCGTTCGACGAGCGCCCGCCCATGAACCCGTCCGGGCTACGGATCGGCACGCCGGCGCTGACTACCCGCGGTTTGCTCGAGGACGACATGAGGGAGATCGGCGAGGTGATCGCGATCGCGCTCTCGGACCGCTTCGACGACGAGCGCGAGGCGCTCGGCGAGCGGACGCAAGCGCTGATCGAGCGCTACCCGCTCTATCCGCAGCTTTCCGCGGCCGCGACCGTCTAGTTGAGGACCCCGGCCCAGATCGCCCGGTTGCGGAACAGCGCCGTGCCGCCGCCGGACTGGCTGTAGCGCAGCGAGAACGTGTACGTCCCGGGCGGCGGTGCAAGCACGATCATGCCGCCGCGAAGCGCGGAGCCGACCCCGTCCGCATCACCGGATCCCGGCGCGGTCTGGCGAGTCTGGAAGTCCGGGCCGTTCGCGAACTCCATCACCGCCGGCGCGCTCGAGAGGAAGGTCGGCTCGTAGAGGTGGACCTGGCCGCGCGCGACGGCGCCGCTCCCGCGCCCCTCGACCCGGGCGAAGACTCCCACGAGGCCGTTCGTCGGAACGGTCACCGTCACCGACGGGCCTCCGAGGTCCACCGGGGGGCCGGAGTTGGTCGAGACCTCCTCCGCGGCGGCTCCTGTCGTGAACAGGTCGAGCTTCGGCGAAGTGATCGCGCTCTCGGCGATCTGCCGGCTCTTGACCGCGTTCGAGGCGATGTCCTTGCCCTTGACAGCGTTCGCAGCGATGTCGTTCGACTTCACCGAGTTCTTGCCCTGCAGCGCCACGGCGGAGCCGGTCAGCCCGACGACCAGCCCGACGATCGCGACGACCATCGCCGGTGAGGGAAGGCGCTTCCGGCTGTGCTCGACCACTGATTACCTCCTGTTCGGAACTTGACTTGGACCCCACCCACCCTAACCCGGCGGCCGAGCCGTAAGTTTCGGCGCGCACGATGAGGGTCTGGGTCGACTGCACCGCCGCCGCGCACCCGCTCGTCCTGCGGCCGATCGTCGAGCGGCTGGAGGCCGGCGGGCACGAGGTGGATGTCACCGCCCGCGACTACGGCCAGACCGTGGGCATCCTCGAACGGCTCGGTATCGCCCACGAGGTCTTCGGCCGCCACGGCGGAGGCTCGACCGTCGGCAAGGCCGCGGCGCTGGCGCGGCGCAGCGCGGCGCTCGCTCGCTGGGCGCGACCGCGGCGCTTCGACCTCGCCCTCGCCCACGGCTCCGTGGACCTCGCGGTGGTTGCCGCTGCGCTGCGGATCCCGTCGGTGCAGATGCAGGACTACGAGTGGGCCGGGTTGCAGCGCAGGATCAGCTGGCGGATCGCGCGCCGGGTGATCGTCCCCGACGTGATACCCGTCGAGCGGCTCGAGCGCGCCGGCGCGAGCGCCGCGAAGCTGTTTCGCTACCCCGGCCTCAAGGAGGACTATTACCTCGCCGACTTCGAGCCCGACGACCGGGTGCTCGACGAGCTCGGGCTGAGCCGCGACGGGGTGCTCGCGGTCGTCCGCCCGCCGCCCGAGACCTCCGCCTATCACGCGCCAAACTCCCTCTATGAGCGAGTCCTCGACCGGCTCACCGCCGACCCGCGCACAACGGCGGTGGTCATTCCCCGGACCGCTGCCCAGGCGGACGCCGTCCGCGCGCGGGGCGGGGGTTCACTCCGCGTCCCCGCCGGGGCGATCGACGCGCAGAGCCTGATCGCCCACGCCGACATCGTGGTCAGCGCCGGCGGCACGATGAACCGCGAGGCAGTCGCGCTCGGGGTCCCCGTGTACACGATCTTCAGCGGCAGGACCGGCGCCGTCGACGAGGCCCTGCTCGCGGCGGGCAGGATGAGGCGGCTCTCCGACCCAGCCGAGCTCGAGCTCGAGCCGCGCCCCTCCGAGCCGGGTCCCCGGAACCCCCGCGATCCGGGGCTGCTGGTCGATGCGATCCTCGGGGCCTTGGTCTGATGTTCGTCGACGGCAGGCCCGAGACCATCTACGCGCTGTTCGCGTTCGGCGTCGCCGCCCTGATCGCCTGGCTGCTGGTCCCGGTCGCCGAGCGCATCGCATGGCAAATCGGCGCGGTCGATTACCCGAACGAGCGTAGCCTGCATGAGAAGCCGACCCCGAAGCTGGGCGGGCTGGCGATCTTCGTCGCGGTGGTCGTCTCGACGGTCCTCTTCTTGCCCTGGGCTCAGCAAACCCAGGCCCTGCTGGTGGGGGCGCTGGTGATCACGGTGGTCGGGGTGCTCGACGACGTCTTCGACCTCCCCGCGCTGGTGAAGCTCGGCGGTCAGACTGTCGCCGCCGCGATTCCGGTCTTCAACGGGGTCAACGCGAGCGCCTTCACGCTGCCCTTCGTCGGCGGCGTGGACATGCGCAGCGTCGAGCTCTTCGATCTGCCGCTCATCGGCGAGGTTCACCTTGGCCACGTGCTGACGATCATCGGGATCGTCGCCGTGATCAACGTCATCAACCTGATCGACGGAGTCGATGGGCTGGCTGCCGGGGTGTGCGTGATCTCCGCCGGGACGCTCTCGGTGATCGCGCTCTCACTCGACAAGACCGGCGCCGGCGTGCTCGCGGCGCTGACAGCGGGAGGTGCGCTCGGGTTTCTTCGGCACGGCTTCCCGCCCGCCTCGAGCTTCATGGGCGACACCGGCTCGAACCTGCTCGGGTACCTGCTCGGAGCGATCGCCGTCCAGGGCGCGCTGAAGACCAATGCCGTCGTCGCGTTGTTCTTCCCCTTGCTGATCCTCGCGGTGCCGATCCTCGACACCGGTTTCGTGATCGCCAAGCGGATCAAGTACCGGCGCCCGATCTACCGGGCCGATCGCTGGCATTTTCACCATCGGATGGCCAACATCGGCTTCTCGCAGCGGCGAACCCTCGCCTATCTCTACGGCTGGGCAGGGGTGATGGCGGGGCTGGCGCTCGCGTTGCGGTTCGTCCCCTACTCAGACGACCACGGCAACTTCGATCCGCTGTGGACCGCGGTGATGGGCGTTTGCCTGCTGGCCGTGGTGGCGGCCAGCTTCTATCTGGTGGTCACGCTCGAGATCCTGAAGCTGCGCCGCGAGCGTTTTCGAGAGCTCGGCGGCGCCCGTGGCAGCCCGCCCGACGAGGCAGAGGTCGACGAGGGCGTCGCGCGGGAGCTGGAGACGGGCAGCTTCTCGGCCGTCGACCCGGATGCATAGCGGCGCTGGCGGCTCAAGACCCCTCTCCAGGCTGACGATAAGCGAACACAGCGGCCCGGCGCCGCTTCCATTCGCATGGACTCGAAGAAGCGAACATTCGTGGTCCTGCTGCTGGCCTTTCTGGCGGCCGGCACCGCCGTGCACGTGTTCGCGATGCTGTTCGGAGGCGAGAGCTCGTTCACCAAGTTCGCCAACGAGTGGATCTACTACGGCGCCCTGATCGTCTCCGCGGTCGCCTGCCTGCTGCGAGCTGCCACCGTCCCCCGCGACCGGCTCGCATGGGCGCTGATCGGCCTCGGTGCCGCTGCCTGGGCCGCCGGCGATCTCACCTGGTCGCTTGTCTTCCAGGGCGATCCCAAGGCCCCCTACCCTTCGATCTCCGACGCGCTCTACCTGACCCTCTACCCGCTGACCGCGGTCGGCGTGCTCGTGCTCACCGTCAGCGGCGCGCGGCGCCTGCGCGGCTCGGTGATCCTCGATGGCGCGATCGCCGGCCTTGGCGCGGCCGCGATCGGGGCGGCGCTGCTGGGCCCGGCGCTCAGCGGCTACTCGATGAGGGACCCGGCGGCGGCGATCGTCGAGGCCGCCTATCCGATCGGCGACATGGTGATCGTCGGTGGCGCCGCCGCGGCCACGGTCGTGCTCGGCTGGCGCCGCGACATCGCCTTCCTCGCGCTCGGCCTGATCTCGATGGCGATCGCCGACACGGCCTACCTCTACGCGGAGGCGACGTCAGGCTACGTCGAGGGCTCGATATTCGACTCCGCCTGGGTGTTGGCCGCGGCTCTGATCGGCTTCGCCGCCTGGCAGCCGCGGGGCCGGCCGAGGAGCCCGGCCACCGACGCACGCGCGATCGCGCTTCCGAGCCTGATCGCGGTGGCGGCGGTGGCGCTGCTCGTCCTCGACCACTTCGACCGCATGCCGGCGATCGCCGTCTGGCTCGCCGCGGCGACACTGGTTCTGGCCGTCGCGCGCCTCGTCCTCGCCTACGCCGAGAACACGGGCCTGCTCGACGCCGCCCGCGCCGACTCGCTCACCGACGCCCTCACCGGCCTCGGCAACCGACGGCGGCTGATCGACGATCTCGACGAGGCCGTCGCCGAGGCGTCCCGCGGCCGCCGCGAGTACGTGTTCGCGATCTTCGACCTCGACGGCTTCAAGGCCTACAACGACACCTTCGGCCACGGCGCCGGGGACCTGTTGCTGCGCCGGGTCGGCTCGGCCCTGGATGCCGCGGTGGCGCGCCCGGGGCGCGCCTATCGCCTCGGCGGCGACGAGTTTTGCGTCCTGGCGCCGCTGCGCGGAGCCAAGCCGGGATCGATCGTCGCGGCCGCCTCGGCGGCGCTGCACGAGGACGGCGGGGCGTTCGCGATCACCTGTTCCCACGGGCAGGCGCTGATCCCGGGCGAGGCGACGGTGCCGTCGGATGCGCTGCGGCTCGCCGATCGGCGCCTGTATGCGGAGAAGGGTCGCTCGCCGCGCTCGTTCGAGCTCCAGGCCCGCGATCTGCTGCTGGGCGTGCTCCGCGAGCGCGAGCCCGGATTGGGCGACCACATGGAGGGGGTCGGCGCGCTGGCGTCCGAGCTCGCCCGCAGGCTCGGCCTCGACGTCGAGGAGGTGGACGTGATCGGCCGCGCCGCTGAGCTTCACGACATCGGCAAGATGGCGATCCCCGACGAGATCCTGGGCAAGCCCGGGCCGCTGGACGAGCTCGAGTGGGACCTGATGCGCACCCACACCCTGATCGGCGAGCGGATGCTGAGCGTCGCGCCGTCGCTGGCACCGGTGGCGAGGCTGGTCCGCTCCAGCCACGAGCGCTGGGACGGCGGTGGCTATCCCGACGGTCTCGCCGGGACGGAGATCCCGATCGGCGCCAGGATCATCGCGATCTGCGACGCCTTCGACGCGATGATCGAGCAGCGGCCCTATCGCGCCTCGGTCTCGCCCGCCGAAGCGCTCGCCGAGCTGCGCGCGCACAGCGGCACGCAGTTCGACCCGGACCTGATCGAGCTGTTCGCCGAGGTGCTCTCGCGAGCCGTCGGTCGCCCTCGCCGGCCACCCGTAGCGGCTGTCACAAAGTTGTTACAAGCGACTCCCGAGAGCGCGGGTTCGGATATAGTCGGCGCTGCCGCCTGGCCTCCGGGACAAGTGCCGGATGGTGGGCGGCTGTCTTGTCCCTGGGATCGATCGGATCGCGACCGTCATTGCCTGGCCGCAGCTTCAGCTTTTCGGATGACAGATGGCCCTCCGACGAGGGTGGACGCCGCCGCGGCAGGCCTGTCCCTGGTCGGGGGGATGATCGTCGGCGCGGGGGTCGGGTACGGGCTCGGCTCGCTGGTGGGCCTTGCGGTCCCGCTCGGCCTCGCTGGGCTGTTCGCGGGCCTCGTCGGCGGTTTTGCTCTTGTCTACGCTCGCTTTAGAAGGATCTGACGCCGCCGTGGGCGGCCGCGCGGGCACGCTCGTCCGCTACGCCGACCTCGTTCTGCTGGCGCTGGCGCTGCCGGTGTTCCTGATCGCGGGGTGGCCGATGCTCGGCTACGCCGTGGCGGCGCGGCGCGTGGCTCGCGCAGCACGCCGTGCTTGCGTTCGCCGAGCGCCACTCCGCCGGCGCGCTCGCCCGCGGGCGATCGCCGCGCCGCTGTCGGGATGATCGCCGCCTCGACCCTCGGCCGCTTGTGGCTCGTCACGCTTGCGATCCTGCTCGTCGGCCTGCTCGGCGACCGCGAGGACGGGCTCGCGGCGGCGGTGCTCACCCTGGCCCTGGTCACGGCGCACCTGGGCTGCCTGGCGATCTCGAAGCTGCTCGACCCGGAGGACCGCGCATGACCACCAAGGCCAAGGTCTTGGTCGGCCTCGTGCTCTATTTCGGAATCACGATCGGGCTCTTCGTGATCGTCGGCAGCTCCGGCAAGAACGAGGCGTTCCAGCCCCAGAACGAGTTCAAGCTCGACCCCTGGATCGACATCCACCTCGGCGGCATCGACCTCTCGATCACGAAGGCGGTGCTCTACGTCGCCCTCGCCAGCGGGCTGACGATCGGGGTGATGACCTGCATCGCCCGGCGGATGAGCGCCGAGGAGCCGAACAAGATCCAGATGGCGGTCGAGGTCGCCTACGACCTGACCCGCAACAACATCACCGGCGGCAACATCCCCGACGAGAGGCTGGCGCAAGCGATGGTTCCCGTATCTCGCGGCGCTGTTCTTCTTCATCTGGTTCTCGAACATGCTCGGCTACCTGCCGCTGCCGACCAACACCGAGCACAAGATCGACATCTTCGGCCTCGAGGTGCCGGCGCTCGCGCTCTACGCAGCGACCGCGAACATCTCGGTCCCGCTCGCGCTCACGCTGGTTTCTGGCGTCGCCTACCACTTCGAGGGCATCCGGGCCAAGGGCTTCTTCGGCTACCTCGAAGACGTGGCTGCCGCCCGGGCTCGAGGACATGAACGTCGTTCGGCAAGGCGGCGATCTTCATGATCGAGGCGATCTCGCACTTCGTGCGGCTGATCTCGCTCTCCGTGCGACTCTTCGCCAACATCCTCGCCGGTCACCTGCTGATCCTGTTCATGGGCGGCGGGCTCGCGGTGCTGCTGGGTCTTGCCGCGCTCGGGGCGCTGACCTTCCCGCTCGCGTTCGCCTTCTTCATCTTCGAGGTCGGGCTGGTCGCGACCCTGCAGGCATTCATCTTCTCGACCCTGACCGCTATCTACCTCGGCGGCGCGACCGCCGAGAGCCACTAGTGCAGAAAAGGAGCAGCAAATGGACCTGTTGATCCCGATCGCGCCAGGCGGCGGTGGCCTCACCGACCGGATGTCACCGACGCCGGCAAGGCGATCGCGCTCGGCGTCGGCGCCGGGCTCGGCTCGATCGGCGCCGGGATCGGCATCGGCTTCATCTTCGGCAAGGAGATCGAGTCGGTCGCCCGCCAGCCCGAGATGAAGGACGAGCTTCAGAGCATCCGCTGGCTCGGCTTCGCGCTCACCGAGGCGGTCGCCTTCTACACCTTCATCTTCGGCCTGATCGCCTTCTTCCTCTAGACCAGTGTGGAGCCGTCGCCGACATCCAGGCGCTGACGCTGGCCGTGGAGCCGCCGGCGGCCAGGACGAGGGCGGCAGCTTCCTCGTCTCGCCCGGCCTCGGGCTGATGATCTGGACGTTGCTCGCGTTCGGCGTCACGATGTGGGTGCTGCTCGAAGGTCGCCTTCCCGCGCATCGGGGAGGCGCTCGAGAAGCGCGCCAACGCGATCCGCGAGAACATCGAGGCGTCGGAGCGCCAGCGCGAGGAGGCCGACGAGCTGCTCGAGGAGTACCGCCAGCGCCTGCGCGAGGCGCGCGAGCAGGCCGACGACATCGTCGCCCGGGCGCGCAAGGCCGCCGATACGGCGGTCGCCGAGGCAACGGCCGAGGGCAAGGAGAAGCGCGAGGAGCTGGTCGCCGCGGCGCGCAGGGACATCGAGGTCGAGACGCGCCGCTCTCTGGAGACGATCCGCAAGGAGGTCGCCGACCTGACCGTGCTGGCGACCGAGAAGGTGACCCGCAGGACGCTCGACGCCGCCGATCAGAAGCGGCTGGTCGAGGAGGCGCTCGCCGAGGTCGACTTCTCGACCCTGGCGGGCAGCGAGGCGAACAAGTGACTCGCGCGGTGTAGCTCCGATGGAGGAGATCGCGCGCGTGTATGCCGAGGCACTGTTCGAGGCGGCCAGGGATGCCGACAAGCTCGACGAGGTCCACGAGCAGCTCGGGCAGTTCGCCGACGCGCATGGACGACTCGCACGACCTGCGCGTGTTCTTCTTCAGCCCCTACTTCTCCTCGGCCGAGAAGCGCGACGGCGATCTCGCGGTCGCGTCGAGGGGGCGAGCGCGCGAGCTGGTCAACTTCCTCGAGCTGCTCGCCGAGAAGCACCGGATGCCGGTGATCTTCCGCATCCGGCGCCGGTTCGACGACCTCTGGGCGGAGGCCAACCGGCAACTCGAGGTGAGGCTGACGAGCGCGGTCGAGCTCGACCCTGCCGTGGTCGAGCGGATCGGCAGGGAGATCGAGCGCCAGACGGACCACGGATCGACCTCGAGAGCGAGGTCGATCCCGACATCCTCGGCGGGCTGGTGCTGCGGGTCGGCAACATGGTCCTCGACGCGAGCCTGCGCAGCAAGCTGGAGAGACTCAGAAAGGAAGTCGCCGCGGCGGCTTAGCTACCCAAGGAGACTGAGACCAAAGTGGAGATCAAGCCCGACGAGATCACGAAGATCCTCAGGCAGCGGATCGAGGGACTCGACGCCGATGCCGCGGACCTCTCCGAGGTCGGGACGGTGCTCTCGGTCGCCGATGGGATCGCCCGCGTCCACGGGCTCGACAACTGCATGTCGCTGGAGATGCTCGACCTGCCCCACGACGTCACCGGCCTGGCGCTCAACCTCGAGGCCGACAACGTCGGCGTCGGTGCTGTTCGGCGAGTGGGACAAGGTCGTCGAGGGCGACACCGTCAAGCGCACCGGGCCGCCTGCTCGAGATCCCCGTCGGCGACCAGCTGCTGGGCCGCATCGTCGACCCGCTCGGCCGCCCGCTCGACGACAAGGGCGAGATCAACAGCACCCGAGACCCGGCCGGCCGAGTTCAAGGCGCCCGGGCGTGGTCGAGCGCCAGCCGGTCAACACACCGGTGCAGACCGGGCTCAAGGCGATCGACGGGATGATCCCGATCGGCCGCGGCCAGCGCGAGCTGATCATCGGCGACCGCCAGACCGGCAAGACGGCGATCGCGATCGACACGATCATCAACAACCGGGACAAGGACCTGATCTGCATCTACGTCGCGATCGGCCAGCGGATGTCGACCGTCGTCCAGGTCGCCGGAGATCCTCGACGAGAACGGCGCGATGGACAACACGATCATCGTCGCCGCGCCCGCCGACGAGGCGGCGCCGATCAAGTACATGGCGCCGTACGCGGGCTGCGCGATGGGCGAGCACTTCCTCTACGACGGCAGGGACGCGCTCTGCGTCTACGACGACCTCACCAAGCACGCCTCCGCGTACCGCCAGATGTCGCTGCTGCTGCGGCGGCCGCCGGGCCGCGAGGCCTACCCGGGCGACGTCTTCTACCTGCACTCGCGGCTGCTCGAGCGCGCGGTGCGCCTCAACGACGAGCTCGGCGGCGGCTCGCTGACGGCGCTGCCGATCATCGAGACGCAGGCCAACGACGTCTCGGCCTACATCCCGACCAACGTGATCTCGATCACCGACGGTCAGATCTTCCTCGAGTCCGACCTCTTCTACAGCGGTGTGCGGCCGGCGATCAACGTCGGCATCTCGGTCTCGCGGGTGGGCGGCAACGCGCAGACGAAGGCGATGAAGAAGGTGGCCGGCAAGCTGCGCTCGACCTGTCCCAGTACCGCGACCTGGAGGCGTTCGCGCAGTTCGGCTCCGAGCTCGACCCGGAGACCCAGCGGCAGCTGGCCCGCGGCGAGCGGCTGGTCGAGATGCTGAACCAGAACGAGCGCAGCCCGCTCTCGGTCGCCGAGCAGGTGGCCTCGATCTACGCCGGCACCGGCGGCTACCTCGATCGGATCAAGGTCGACCGGGTGCGTGAGTTCCTCGCCGAGCTGCTCGAGCGCCTGCGGGCCGAGCAGGCCGAGCTGATGGAGCGGATCGACGACGCGGCCAGCTCTCCGACGAGGACGAGGAGGCGCTCGGCAAGGCGATCGCCGAGATGATCGACGACTTCGGCCCCGACTTCGACGCCGAGGGCCAGCCGCTCGAGGAGGGCGAGTCGGACCGCATCAGGTCAGAGCACGAGCGCGCCGCGCCGGCGCGCACCGAGCAGGCGGAGCGCTTCCTCGAGGCCGAGGACTGATGGCCACCCAGAAGGAAGTCAAGAACCGGATCGCGTCGGTCAAGAACATCCACAAGATCACGCGGGCGATGGAGATGGTCGCGGCGGCGCGGCTGCGGCGCGCCGAGCAGCGGATCGACGCGATGCGCCCGTACGCGCAGGCGATCCGCAAGATGACCCACCAGGTCTCGGAGGCCGCGCCACGGGATCCCGCGCATCGCGCTGCTGGAGGAGCGCGAGCAGGCGCGCAGCGTCGGGATCCTGCTCGTCACCGGCGACCGCGGCCTCGCCGGCGCGTTCAACACCAACATCATCCGCGAGGGGCTGCGCCTGAAGCGCGAGTCTCGCGGCGACGGCGCCGAGGTCGTCGTTCTCGGTCGTCGGCCGGCGCGGCAACTCGACCCTGAACTTCCGCGGCGAGGACGGTCGCCCACTCCTACGTCGGCTTCACCGACCGGCCGGCGTTCACCGACGCACGCGAGATCTCGCGCGACCTGACGTCGGCCTACGTCGACCAGCGAGGTCGACCGCGTCGACCTGGTCTACAACCGCTACGTCTCGCCGCTGACCCAGTACGTGCGCCGCCAGACGCTGCTGCCGCTGCAGCAGGCGGAGGTGTTCGGCGAGGGGCTGCCGGAGCCGGAGCAGCCGGTCGATGCGGAGCTCGCCGAGGCGCACGAGAAGGCCTTCTGGGACTACGAGCCCGAGCCCGAGGAGCTGCTGCCGATGCTGTTCGAGGAGTACGTGGACCTATCGGTCTACCGGGCGCTGCTGGAGTCGGCCGCCTCGGAGCACGGGCGCGGATGACCGCGATGCGCAGCGCGGCCGAGAACGCCCAGGACATGATCGGCGACCTGACGCTGGAGATGAACCGGGTCCGCCAGGCGGAGATCACGCAGGAGATCTTGGAGGTGGTCGGCGGCGCGGAGGCGCTCGGCTGAGCGTCAGAAAGGAGAGAATGGCTGACAGCAACGGAAACGGAACCAACGTAGGCACGGTCGAGCAGGTGCACGGGCGTCGTCGTCGACGCGCTCTTCCCCGACGAGCTCCCCGAGATCTACTCCGCGCTCAAGATCGAGGTCCCCGAGGAGGACGGCCGACCCGCGATGGACCTGGTCTGCGAGGTCCAGCAGCACCTCGGCGACGACCGCGTGCGCGCGGTGGCGATGGACGCCACCGACGGCCTGCAGCGCGGCGACGACGGTGATCGACACCGGCGGCCCGATCACGGTGCCGGTCGGCGAGGCGACGCTGGGGCGGATCTTCAACCTGCTCGGCGAGCCGATCGACGACGAGCGGCGCGGTCGACGGCCGAGGAGCGCTGGCCGATCCACCGGCCCGCCCCGAGCGTCGAGGATCTGACCCCGCGCCAGGAGATCCTCGAGACCGGGATCAAGGTCGTCGACCTGCTCGCCCCCTACGCGAAGGGCGGCAAGGTCGGCCTGTTCGGCGGCGCCGGCGTCGGCAAGACCGTGCTGATCCAGGAGCTGATCCGCAACATCGCCGAGGAGCACGAGGGACTGTCGGCCTTCTGCGGCGTCGGCGAGCGCATCGCGCGAGGGCAACGACCTCTGGCTCGAGATGCAGGAGTCCGGGGTGATCGACAAGACGATGCTGGTCTTCGGGCAGATGAACGAGCCGCCGGGCGCCCGCTTGCGGGTCGCGCTCTCGGGGCTGACGATGGCCGAGTACTTCCGCGAGCAGGGCGGCCAGGACGTGCTGCTGTTCATCGACAACATCTTCCGCTTCGTCCAGGCGGGCTCCGAGGTCTCGGCGCTGCTCGGGCGGATGCCGTCGGCGGTCGGCTACCAGCCGACGCTGGAGACCGAGATGGGCGAGCTGCAGGAGCGGATCACCTCGACCCAGCAGCGGCTCGGTGACCTCGATCCAGGCGATCTACGTGCCCGCCGACGACCTCACCGACCCGGCGCCGGCGTCGGTGTTCGCCGCACCTGAACGCGACCACGACGCTCTCGCGGGCGATCTCCGAGAAGGGGATCTACCCGGCGGTCGACCCGCTCGACTCGACCTCGACGATCCTCAAGCCCGAGATCCTCGGCGAGGAGCACTACCAGACCGCGACCGAGGTCCAGGAGGTCCTGCAGCGCTACAAGGAGCTGCAGGACATCATCGCGATCCTCGGCATCGACGAGCTCTCCGACGAGGACAAGCTGGCGGTCAACCGGGCGCGCAAGATCGAGCGCTTCCTGTCGCCAGCCGTTCTTCGTCGCCGAGGAGTTCACCGGGCGCGACGGCGAGTACGTGCCGGTCGCCGAGACGGTGCGGGGCTTCCGCGAGATCCTCGACGGCAAGCACGACGACCTGTCCGAGGCGGCCTTCTACATGAAGGGCACGATCGACCAGGTGACGGGCACCGAGGAGAAGGGCGAGGCCGACGAGGGCATCGAACGGGAGGTCGAGGAGGCCGAGGACCGCAAGGCAGGCCGAGGCCGAGGCCGGCGAGGTCTAGGCGACGACGATGGCGGACGGTCGCGCAATGCTCGAGGCCGAGGTGCTGACACCCGAGGGCGAGGTGTTCCGCGGCGAGCTGGTCCAGCTCTCGACCCGGACGACGGTCGGCGAGGTGGGCATCCTCGCCCGGCACGTCCCGATGGTCGCCCGCCTGGTGCCCGCCGGAGCTGCGGCTGCACGAGTCCGAGGGCGAGATCGAGCGCTACGCGCAGGGCGAGGGCTGGCTCGAGGTGTTCGCCAACCGCGCGCGGGTGCTGGTCGCCGAGGCGATCCCGCCCGACGAGCTCGACGTCGCCGAGCTGCGCGAGCGCCTCGCCGACGCCGAGCAGCGCCTCGACGAGGCCGAGGAGGGCTCGGCCGCGGCGGAGCAGGCCGAGCGCGAGCGGGCGCGTGCGAGGCCTTCATCGAGATCGCCGAGTCGCGCTGATCGAGCGCTCGAGGCTGAACGGCCCGCCCTCGCTGCATCGGGCGGCACTCGCGCATGGACGAGCGACTGCTGACCGAGAAGCTGATCGGCTACGACACCTCGAGCGCCGGAGGGGATCAGGCTCTGCGCCGGCTTCGTCAAGGGCTGGCTCGAGGCCCGCGACATCGCGACGCGCCAGATCGGCGTGCCGCGACCTGCCGGTCACGATCGCCGAGGTCGGGCCCGAACGGACGCCGCCGACGGTGCTCCTGCACGGCCACGTCGACGTCGTCCCCGGCCGCCCGGAGCAGTTCGAGCCGCGGCTCGACGGCGACCGCCTCTACGGCGCGCGGCGCCTACGACATGAAGGGCGCGCTGGCCTGCGATGCTGCTCGCGCTCGCCGACCTGCGCGACCAGGACCAGGTGCGGGTGCGGCTCGGGATCGTTCCCGACGAGGAGTCCGAGGAGGAGACCGACCGCGGCGGCGACCTGCTCGTCGACGAGGGCTTCCTGGGCGACTTCGCGATCACCGGCGAGCCCACGGACATGCACGTCGGGGTCGCCGCCAAGGGCGTGCTGGCGATGCGGATCGAGGTCGACGGCCGCGCCGCGCACGGCGCGACGCCCGTGGCTGGGCGAGAACGCGATCCTGCGGGCGATCGACGTGTTCCGCGCGATCGAGTCGCTACCGTTCGCGTCCCGGAGCTCGGAGCTCTTCGACCGGCCGTCGATCAACCTCGGCCGGATCCTCGGCGGCGACGCCCTGAACAAGGTGCCCGACACCTGCTTCATCGACGTGGACGTTCGCTACCTGCCCGAGCAGGAGCCGGCGCGCGATCCTCGCCGAGGTCGGCGAGCTTCCCGGGCGCGCGGTGGTCTCGACCTTCTCGCGCCCGCCGGCCCTCGTCGACCCGGACTCGCCGTACGTGCGGGCGCTCTGCGAGGCGGCCGCGCCGCACACCGACGGCGAGGTGACGAGCGTCGGCCGCGACGGCGCCTCCGACGCGGTCTCGTTCCTGCGCGTCGGCGTCCCGGCGGTCGAGTTCGGGCCGCTCGGCGGCGGCCATCACGGCCCCGACGAGTGGGTCTCGGTCGCCTCGCTGGCCGGCTACCGGCGGCGCGCTGGCGGACTTCGTCCGCGCCCTGCCGGCGCGCCTCGCCGGTGGCGCGAGACGGAGGTCCGTGAGTGAGGCCCGAGGACGAGAGCCCCGACACCCCGGACGCGCCCGGGACTCCGGACTCCGACGAGCCGGCGGCTGGGCGATCCGGCGGGTGAGCACGAGGCGCCGCCGCCGCCACCTGGGCCGGACGCGGCAGGCCGGCGAGGACGAGGAGGCGGAGGAGCGCGACGCCGCGAGGAGCCGACGCCGCGAGGAGCCCGACGCCGCCGACGCCCCCGGGACTCCCGAGGAACCCCCGGAGACCGATGACAGCGAAGCCGTGCGCGCCGGCTTCGCCGAGGAGTTCGACGAGATCGAGCGCGAGCTCGACGCGGAGCTGAGGGCGCTCGAGGGGGACGAGGATGAGCTCGACGTCGACGAGCCCGAGGAGGACGAGGAGCTCGATGACGAGGACGAGCTCGAAAGCGATGGCGGCGGAGCCGGAGGATCGCCAGGAACACGGGCAGGACGACACGGTCGAGGCCGGAGACGCTGGCGCTGGCCGATCGCGAGCAGGCCGAGGAGGCCGCGCTGGCCGGATTGCGCGCCCGAACCGCCAAGCACGAGGCCGCGCTCCCGCCCGCGCTGCCGCCGACCACGCCCGACGCCGACGCCCAGGGGGAGCTGCCAGCCGACGATCCCAGCCGCTCCCGCGGCCGAGGTCGCGGACGACGACTCGGGCCCGCCTCGCGCGAGCCGGCTCTGGGCCCGCTTCCTCGCCGCGTCGCTGGTGATCGTCGTCGCGATGGCGACCGCGACCTCGGTCAGCCTGCTGCTCTACCTGACCGACATCGCCAGCGGGCTGGGCGACAACGACAGCTGGCGAGCCTTCAGCGACCAGCTCACCGGGGTCGACGGCGGCGAGCCGCAGACGATCCTGATCCTCGGCTCCGACAAGCGCCCGAGCCTCAGGAGCGATCCGGGTCGCTCCGACACGACGATCCTGCTGCGCGTCGACCCCGACCAGGACGCGATCACGCTGCTCTCGATCCCGCGCGACCTCAAGGTGAACATCCCCGGCCGTCGGCGTCGACAAGTTCAACGCCGCCTACACGGACGGCGGGCCGAAGCTGACGCTCGAGGTCGTCAAGCAGCTCACCGGCCTCGAGATCAACCACGTCGTCAACGTCGACTTCACCGGCTTCGCCGACGCGGTCGAACGCGATCGGCTGCGTCTACGTCGACGTCGACCGCCACTACTACCACTCACGCGCCCGAGCTCCGGGCGTACGCCGAGATCGACGTCGAGGCCGGCTACCAGCGCCTGTGCGGCTACAACGCGCTCCAGTACGTGCGCTACCGCCACGACGACAACGACCTCGTGCGCTCGGCGCGCCAGCAGGACTTCCTGCGCGAGGCGCGCCAGAAGCTGCCACCGCGGGGAGCTGCGTCGCGCGACGCACGACAAGCTGATCGACATCTTCACCGAGTACACGACCTCCGACATCGGCGACGCCGCACGCTGCTCGAGCGTGCTGAAGCCGTTCCTCGCGGCGCAGACGCGCCGGTGCGCGAGGTCCATTTCCCGGCCGAGCTCGGGCGGGCCGACCGATCCGCTACGTGACCGCCGACCGAGAGCGCGATCCAGAACGCGGTGGAGCAGTTCCTGAACGCGCGAGGGCACGCCCGGGGCCCGGCCGGAGGCGAGGCCGGGGCGCCCGCCGCCGAGGGCGACGACGAGACGCCCGGTCAGGGTGGTGGCTCCAGCGGCGGAGGCGCCGGCAAACCCGAGGCGAGCCCAAGCAGGACTTCGTCGGCCCGCCGATGGACGACTCGACCGACCAGGGCCAGCAGTATGCGAACCAGTCTCGACCAAGAAGACCAAGGGCGGCAAGCCGATGCTCGACTTCCCGATCTTCTACCCGACCAGGCTGGTGCCGGGCTCGTTCCTCACCGACGACTCGCGCGCGTTCGCGATCGACGGGCCCGACAACGAGAGCTACCACGGCTACAAGATGGTCGCCAGCGTTCCCGGGACCGAGTTCGGCAACGACCTCCTGGACGAGTACTACGGCGTCTCGGGCACGGACTGGATCGACCCGCCGATCCTCGACAACCCGAGCGAGACGCAGGACGATCGACGGCCGTGAGTACCTGCTCTTCTACGACGGCGACCGCCTGCGCCTGGTCGGCTGCAAGACCAACGAGCGGCGCCTACTGGGTCAACAACACGCTCAGCCAGTCGCTCGACGAGGGCCAGATGCTCGCGATCGCGACCTCGATGCGCGAGTTCGAGGGCTAGCGTCGGCCCATGAGCGCGAGCGAGAAGCCGGCGATCGGCGTAGTCGGGGTCGGCTGGGTCGGCCTGGTGACCGCCGGCTGCTTCGCCGAGCTCGGCCACCAGGTGTTCGCGATCGACATCGACGAGGCCAAGGTCGAGTCGCTGCGAGCGGGGGAGCGCTGCCGATCCACGAGCCCGGTCTGGCCGAGCTTGCGTCGAGCGAAACCGCGAGCGCCTGCACTTCACCACCGAGATCGGGACGCTGCTCGGCCTCGTGCCGGCTGCTGTTCTGCTGCGTCGACACCCCGCCGACCTACTCCGGTGACGCCGACCTCTCGCGGGTCAGACGCTGTTGTCGGGCAGCTTCCGCGGGGATCCGAGCACGCGCTGGTGATGAAGAGCACCGTCCCCGCCGGCACCGGCGCCACGATCCTGCGTCGAACGCCCGACCTGACGTACGTCTCGTGCCCCGAGTTCCTCAAGGAGGGCTCCGCGGTGATCGACTTCCTCGATCCCGACCGGGTGGTGATCGGCGCCGACGCCGGCGACGAGTGGGCCGCCGACGCGGTCGCCGAGGCCTACGCGCCGCTCGGTGGCGAGCTGGTGCGCACCGACGTCGCCTCGGCCGAGATGATCAAGCTCGCCTCGAACGCCTTCCTGGCGACCAAGATCTCGTTCATCAACGAGATCGCCAACGTCTGCGAGGGGGTCGGCGCCGACGTGACCGAGGTCGCCCGCGGGATGGGCCTCGACGAGCGCATCGGGCCGAAGTTCCTGCAGGCGGGCATTGGCTACGGCGGGAGTTGTTTTCCCAAGGACGTCTCGGCGCTCAAGATGCTCGCCGGAAACACGGGCTATCACTTCCAGCTCCTCAACTCGGTGATCGAGGTCAACGAGCTGCAGAAGCGGCGCGTGATCTCGAAGCTGAGCATGCACCTCGGATCGCTGGTCGGCAAGCGGATCGCGTTGCTCGGCCTGGCGTTCAAGCCCAACACCGACGACATGCGCGAGGCCTCGAGCCTGGTGCTCGCATCGCGGCTCCAGGGCGAGGGGGCGAGTGTCGTCGCCTACGACCCGGTCGCGGACTCGCGCGCGGGTGCGTTGCTGCCCAGCGTCGAGTTGGCCCAGTCGCCCGAGGCGGCGCTCGATGGCGCCGACGCGGCGATCCTGGTCACCGAGTGGCCGCAGTTCGCCGAGCTCGACTGGGAGGAGCTGGCGTCGCAGATGGCGAATCCGCTGCTGGTCGACGGGCGCAACTTCCTCGATCCCGCCCGCATCCGCGCGGCGGGCTTCACCTACGAGGGCATCGGGCGCCCGGCCAACGGCGGCGGGCAGCGGCCCGAGAGCTGATGCAGGCGCTGGTCCTGGTCGGCGGTGAGGGCACGCGCCTGCGGCCGCTGACCCTGACCCAGCCGAAGCCGGCGTTGCCGCTGGTCGACCGGCCGTTCATCCGCTACATGGTCGACTGGCTCGGCCACCACGACGTCAGCGAGGTGGTGATGGCCTGCGGCTTTCGCGCCCAGGACCTGCGCGCCGCGCTCGGGGACGAGGTTCCCGGCGGCCCGGCGATCCGCTACGTCGAGGAGGAGGAGCCGCTGGGGACGGCGGGGCCGGTGCGCCTCGCTGCCGAGCAGGGCCTGCTCGGCGAGCGGTTCCTGGTTCTCAACGGTGACGTGCTCACCGATCTCGACCTGACGGCGCTCCAGCGCCAGCACACCGAGACCGCAGCCGTGATCACGCTGGCGCTCTACCCGGTCGACGACCCGTCCTCGTATGGGCTCGTGCGCACGAGCCGAGGACGGCGCCGTGCTGGGGTTCCTCGAGAAGCCCGACCCGGGCGAGATCGACACCGACGAGATCAACGCCGGCGCCTACGTGGTCGAGCGCAGCGTGCTCGACCTGATCCCGCCGGAGCGCCCTGTCTCGATCGAGCGCGAGGTCTTCCCGCGCCTCGTCGGTAGCGGCCTGTACGGGCGTCGCTTGGAGGGCTACTGGATGGACATCGGGACCCCCGAGCGCTACCTGCAGGCGAGCTGGGACATCCTCGAGGGGGAAGTGAGGACTGAGCTGCCCGGGACGGGGGGCCCCTTCGTCGAGGACGGCGCGAAGATCGCAGCGGGTGCCACGGTCGAGCCGCGGGCCGTGGTGCGATCCGGCTCCGTTGTCGAAGCCGACGCCGCGATCGCCGCCTCGGTGCTGATGGGCGGGTGCCGGATTGGGGCGCGCGCGCGGGTGAGCGGCTCGATCTTGGCGCCGCGGGTCGCGATCGGTGAGGGGGCGACGGTCGCGCCCGGCGCCGTGCTCGGCCTCGGGGCGCTGGTGGCCTCCGGAGCGTCGGTCCCGGCCGATGCTCGCGTGCAGCCGGGTGAGACGGTCGAGGCGGAGGTGACGGCGGCGTGAGCGACCCGCTTGCGGCGATCCGCGAGGTCGATCCGAGCGGTCAACTCGACGACGTGCTGGCCTTCCCCGAGCATCTCCGCGACGCGCTCTGGCGGGTCGAGTCGGCGGGGCTCGAGCCGGTCGAGGCACGGGGTCTGATCGTCTGCGGCATGGGGGGCTCGGCGATCGGCGGGGCTCTGGCGCGCGCGGCGCTCGGCGATTCGCTCGGGCGGCCGATGCAGATCTTTCGCGACTACGAGCTGCCGCCCTGGACGTCCGCGGACCGCGCGGTGCTCTGCTCGAGCTACTCCGGCGAGACCGAGGAGACGCTCGCCTGCTTCGCGGCGGCCGAGGCGATCGGCGCCCGCCGCTATCGTCGCCACGACCGGCGGCCCGCTCGCCGATGCCGCCCGCGAGAGCGGACGTGCCGGTGATCGGCATGCCCGCGGGCTTGCAGCCCCGCCACAGCGTCGGCTACGGGTTCACCGTCGCCTGCGAGATCGCGGCTCTGGTCGGCGCGGCACCCGGGATCCGAACGGAGATCGACACTGCGGCCGCCCACCTCGAGGACGGTGCACCGGCGCTCGCTGCCCGCGCCGCCGAGATCGCCGAGCAGCTCGCGGGGTCGGTGCCGTTGCTCTACGGCTGCGACCTGACCGTTCCCGTCGCATATCGTTGGAAGAGCCAGATCAACGAGAACGCCAAGCAGCACGCGTTCGAGCACCAGCTCCCCGAGCTCGATCACAACGAGATCGTCGGCTGGACGCCGAACGGCGACCGTCGGATCCTTCTCCGCCGTCTTCCTCGCCGACAGCGACCAGCACCCCCGCCAACGCGAGCGCGCCGAGCTGACCGCGAGGCTGATCGAACCCTCCGCCGCGGCGGTGATCGAGGTCGAGACCGAGGGCGAGACCCGGGTCGAGCGACTGCTGTGGACGGTGATGCTGGGCGACCTCGTCTCGCTCCATCTCGCCGCCCACAACGGCGTCGACCCGGCGCCCGTCGACATGATCGATCGGCTCAAGGACGAGCTGGGCCGGCCGTAATCCGTGATCGACGTCGACGCAGGCTCATTCTTCGCGATCGTCGTGGTGGCGGCGATCGCCGCCGTGACGGTCGTCGTGTTGCCGCAGCGATACGCCCCTCCTGTGGTCGTGGTCGAGCTGTTGCTCGGGATCGTGATCGGGCCGCAGGTGCTGGGCGTCGCAGATAGCGACGACTTCATCGACTTCTTCTCCAACCTCGGGCTCGGGATGCTGTTCTTCTTCGCCGGCTACGAGATCGACTTCGAGCGGATCAAGGGCCAGCCGCTCAGGCTCGGCGTCTGGGGATGGCTGCTGTCGCTCGCGCTCGCCTACGGGATCGGCGGCGCGCTGGCGGCGGCGGGAATCGTGCTCTCGTTCCTCTACACCGGCTCGGCGCTGGCGACGACCGCGATCGGGACCCTGATCCCGATCCTGCGCGACGGCGGTGAGCTCAGGACCCGGTTCGGGACCTTCCTGCTCGCCGCCGGGGCGATCGGCGAGTTCGGCCCGATCCTGTTGATCACCCTGGTCCTCTCGACCACCCACCCGCTGCAGGAGGCCGTGATCCTCGCCGCCTTCATCCTGCTCGGGCTGTTGCTCGCCGTCGCCTCGGTGCGCGTGGGGTGGCGGGGCATACCGGTGCTCGAGCGCACGCTCGAGGCGAGCAGCCAACTCGCCGTGCGGATCGCCACCGTGCTCGTATTCGGCCTGGTCGGGCTCGCCGCCGATCTCGGCCTGGACATCCTGCTCGGCGGCTTCGTCGCCGGGATGATCGTGCGGGCGGCGCTGCGCGGTCGCGAGATCGAGGCCTTCGAATCGAAGCTGAGCGCCGTCGGCTTCGGCTTCCTGATCCCGTTCTTCTTCGTCGAGAGCGGAATCACCTTCGACCTCGATGCGCTCGGCTCGACTGAGGCTCTGGCCAGGATGCTGCTGTTCCTCGCACTGTTCCTGGTCGTCCGGGGGGCGCCGGCGCTGCTGCTCTACCGCCAGGCGCTCGAGGCCAAGGATCGGACGGCGCTCGCCTTCTTCAGCGCCACCGCGCTGCCGCTGGTGGTCGCGATCACGACCCTGGCGACGGAGGCTGGGGAGATGCGCTCATCGACCGCCGCGGAGCTGGTCGGCGCGGCGATGCTCTCGACGCTGATCTTCCCCTTCGTCGGCATGGCCCTACGCCGCGGCGCTAGTCCTCCGGCGACGGAGCTCGCCGAGACCGCTTGAGATCGGAGCGGCGCCGCTTGCCCGCCAGGCGTCGCTCGCGCGAGGCGCCGGTCGCCTTCGTCGCCCGGCGGCGCTTGCGGGGCCGCAGCGCAGCGGCGATCCGCTCGCCCAGCCGCTCGATCGCCAGCTCGCGATTACGAGCCTGACTGCGGGAGTCCTGGGCGACCGCCGTGACCCGGGGGCCGAAGCGCGCCCGCAGGCGGCGCTTCTGTTCCTCGCTCAGGGTCGCCGAGGCGTCGATCTCGAATACCGCCTCGATCCGCGACGCGGTCACGTTCGCGTGCTGGCCGCCGGGGCCGGACGAGCGGCTCGCCCGCAGCTCGATCTCGGCGACCGGGATCTGACATCCGGCGATCAGTAGCGGTAGTGGTCGGGCTTGTACGGCCCCTCGACCGGCAGCCCGAGGTAGGCGGCCTGCTCGGGGGTGAGCTCGGTCAGGCTGACCCCGAGCGCGTCGAGGTGCAGTCGCGCGACCTTCTCGTCGAGGTGCTTCGGCAGCACGTAGACGCGCTTCTCGTAGGAGTCGTTCTTGCCGAACAGCTCGATCTGGGCGATCGTCTGGTTCGTGAACGAGTTCGACATCACGAACGAGGGGTGACCGGTGGCGTTGCCGAGGTTGAGCAGCCGCCCCTCGGAGAGCAGGATGATCGCGTGACCGTCGGCGAACACCCACTCGTCGACCTGCGGCTTGATGTTGATCTTCTCGATCCCCGGCACGAGGGCGAGCCCGGCGATGTCGATCTCGTTGTCGAAGTGGCCGATGTTGCCGACGATCGCCTGATGCTTCATCCGCGACATCTGGTCGGCGGTGATCACATCTCGGTTGCCGGTCGCGGTGACGAAGATGTCCGCCGTCCCGACGACCTCCTCGAGCGCCCGCACCTCATAGCCCTCCATCGCCGCCTGCAGGGCGCAGATCGGGTCGATCTCGGTGATGATCACGCGCGCGCCCTGGCCGCGCAGCGAGTCGGCGCAGCCCTTGCCGACGTCGCCGAAGCCGCAGATGACCGCCACCTTGCCGCCGATCATCACGTCCGTGGCGCGGTTGATGCCGTCCACGAGCGAGTGCCGGCAACCGTAGAGGTTGTCGAACTTGGACTTGGTAACCGAGTTGTTGACGTCGATCGCGGGGAACAGCAGCTGGCCCGCGACGGCGAACTGGTAGAGGCGGTGTACGCCGGTAGTCGTCTCCTCGGTGACGCCCATGATCCCACCGGCGATCCGCGTCCACCGCCGGGGGTCGGTATCGAGCGATCGTTGCAGCGTCTCGAGCACGATCCGAAACTCCTCCGACTCGGCCGAAGCGGGGTCGGGAACGGCCCCGGCCCGCTCGAACTCGACCCCCTTGTGGACGAGCAGGGTGGCGTCGCCACCGTCGTCGAGGATCATGTTCGGGCCGTCGGCGTCGGGCCATGAGAGAGCCTGCTCGGTGCACCACCAGTACTCCTCGAGCGTCTCGCCCTTCCAGGCGAACACGGGGATGCCGGCCGCGGCGATCGCGGCCGCGGCGTGGTCCTGGGTGGAGAAGATGTTGCACGAGGCCCAGCGGACCTCGGCGCCGAGCGCGATCAGGGTCTCGATCAGCACCGCTGTCTGCACGGTCATGTGCAGCGATCCGGTGATCCGGGCGCCCTCGAGCGGCTGCGCGTCGGCGTACTCCTCGCGCGTCTTCATCAGGCCCGGCATCTCGTGCTCGGCGAGCGTGATCTCCTTGCGCCCGAACTCGGCGAGTCCGATGTCGGCGACCTTGTAGTCCTCTGCTGCGATCGTGGTCATGGTTCTCCTGCGCTCTATAGCCTGACTTCGATGAAGGCAATGGTAATGGCGGCGGGCCTCGGCACGAGACTGAAGCCGCTCACCTACGAGGTGCCGAAGCCGATGGTCCCGGTCGCGAACCGGCCGATCATGGAGCACATCCTGTCCCTGCTCGAGCGCCACGATCTGCGCCAGGTGATCGCCAACCTCCATTGGTACCCGGAGACGATCCGCGACCGTTTCGGCGACGGCTCGGGGCTGGGGATCGAGCTCACCTACAGTCACGAGGAGCAGCTGCTCGGCACCGCCGGCGGAGTCCGCAACGTGCGTGAGTTCTTCGGCCCCGAGCCTTTCCTGGTGATGGCGGCGGATGCGCTGACCGACATCGATCTGGCGGCGCTCGCACGGACTCATCGCGAGAGCGGCTGGGTCGCCACGCTGGCGACCAAGCGGGTCACCAACGTGAGCGAGTACGGAGTCGTCGTCACGGGCTCGGACGGGCGCGTTCAGGGCTTCCAGGAGAAGCCGGACGCGGCCGAGGCCCTGTCCGATCTCGCCAACTGCATGATCTACGTGCTCGATCCCGAGGTCTTCGACTACTTCCCCGATCAGGCTGAGGTCGACTTCGCCCTCGACGTCTTCCCGGCCCTGCTCTCCCACGATGTGCCCTTCGGCGTCCACGTCGCCGACGCTTACTGGAACGACGTCGGCTCGCTCGCGGAGTACCTTCAGGGCAACCTCGACGTCGTCTCGGGGGCCGTGGCGGTCGAGCCCGCCGGGGAGCTGATCGATGCCGGCGCCGGGGGCGGCATCGGCGACGGGATCGAGCAGGCGGGCCGCGTCCTCGTCGGCGAGGGCGCCCGCGTGGGCGCGGGCTCACGCCTGGACGGGCCCCTGGTCCTGGGGCCGAGTGCCGTTGTGGGACCCGGCGCTCGCGTGCGCGAGTCGGTCCTCCTGCCGGGGACCGAGCTGCCGCCGAACTCCCTGCTCGCCGGCGCGATCATGGGTCTGGTCGACGCGCTACCTTGAGAAGCGCCTCGTGAACGCCGAGCCGGCCGGCACTGAACCTCGCTTCCGCGCGCTGGCGACGAGCGCGCCAGTCGGCATCTACGAGCTCGACCCCGAGGGCGAGTGCGTGTTCGTCAACGAGCACTGGTGCTCGATCGCCGGGGTCGAAGCGGAATCGGGCCTCGGCCGGGGGTGGACGACGGTGATTCACCCGGAGGACATCGGGGCGGTCGTTCGCGAGTGGACGAGGTCCGCCGACGAGCGGCGCGAGTTCGCGCTCGAGTACCGGTACCTGCGCCCGGGCGGCGAGGAGGTCTGGGTCACTGGCCGGGCGGTCGCGGTTCGCGACGACGACGGCGAGATCCTGGCCTACCTGGGCACGGTCGTCGACATCAGCGACAGCAAGCGCGCAGAGGCCGAGCTCGAGGCGAGCGAGCAGCGCTACCGCTCGACCATCGAGTCGGTGGGCGCGGTCGTCTTTCGCACCGACGCCGAGGGACGATGGGCCTTCCTCAATCGCGCCTGGACGGAACACACCGGGCGGTCGATCGAGGACAGCATCGGCCGGCCGTTCATGGAGGCGGTGCTCGAGCAGGACCTGCCGGCGGTCGAGCGTGCGCTCGCCCCTCTGGCCGACGGTGAGTCCGAGTCGGTCCGCTACATCCACCGCTATCGGGGCGCGAACGGCGAGATCCGCTGGGCCGAGGCCTCAGTGCGCCGGGTCGCCGACCCCGACGGCGCTACCAGTGGGTACGCCGGCACGCTCACCGACATCACCCAGCGCCGCGAGGACGAGATGGCGATGCGAAGGCTGGCCGGGATCGTCGATTCATCGGCCGACGCGATCATCGGCTTCGACGTCGACGGGATCGTGACGAGCTGGAACCCGGGCGCCGAACGGATCTACGGCTACTCCGCCAAGGAGATGATCGGCCGCTCGGTCGAGGTCCTGGTGCCACCTGGCAACGAGAGCGAGTTGCCGGCGATCCTGGATCGCCTGCGCGCCGGCGACCGGGTCGTGGGCCTGGAGACGGCGCGGACGCGAAAGGACTGGCGGCAGATCGACGTCGCGTTGACGATCTCCCCGATCCGCGACGAGACCGAGGTGGTGGTCGGCGCGTCGTCGATCGCGCGCGACATCACCGAGCGCAGGCTCGCGGAGCGCAGTCTCGAGGAGAGCGCCCGCCACTTCGATCTCTCTCACGACCTGGTCGCCACCTGCGGCTTCGACGGGTTCTTCAAGAGGCTGAACGGAACCTGGGAGCCGAGCCTCGGCTGGTCGCACGAGGATCTGCTGCAGAAGCCGCTGGCCGAGATCGTCCACGCCGACGACCGCGCCGCGGTCACCGACGCGATCGCGGATCTCGCCCGAGGCGAAGCCGTCACCGAGGTCAGGCTGCGGATCTCGACAAAGGCGGGCGGTTGGCGCTGGACCGAGTGGTCCGCGTCACCCGAGGTCGAGTCGGGGGTCTTCTACGCCAGCGGCCGCGACATCACCGAGCGACTCGAGGTCGAGCGGCTCCTCGAGGACGAGCGCCGCCAGCTCGCCGAGGCTCAGCGGATGGCGCGGGTGGGCAGTTGGGAGCTCGACCTCGAGACGGGCGAGCGGACGTGGTCGGCCCAGCAGTACCGCAACCACGGGTTCGATCCGGAGGGTCCGCTGCCCGATGTCGAGGAGGTGATGGCATGCATCGACCCGAGGGATCTCGAGGGAGTCCAGAGGATGACGGCCGCGATCGAGGAGGGGGCAATGGACATCAGCGTGGGCTATCGGTTCACGCTGCCGGGCGGGGAGCAGCGGACGATCGAGGTCCAGGGGAGGCCGTTTCGGTCCGCGGACGGCACGACGCGGCTGATCGGTACCAGCCGCGACGTCACGGCCGAGCGGGACGCAGATCGGCTCAAGGACGAGTTCTTCGGTCTGATCTCGCACGAGCTGCGCACCCCGCTGACCTCGATCATCGGCTACACCGAGTTGCTCGGCGAGATCGAGGCGGGCAGCCTGAGCGAGCAGGGTCGGCGCTTCGTCGAGGTGATCGAACGCAACTCTCGCCGCCAATTGAGGTTGGTGGGCGACCTGCTGCTTCTGACCCGGGTGACCGCCGGCACCTTCGAGATCGAGGTCGGCCACGCCGACGTCGGCGAGATCGCCGCGACGATGATCGAGGCGGCGCGCCCGCTGGCCGACCAGGCCGGGATCGAGATCACGCTCGAGACCGCCGGGGCGATGGTGGCGGAGGCCGACCCGGACCGTGTCGCCCAGGTGGTCGAGAACCTGGTTTCGAATGCGATCAAGTTCACCTCCCGGGGCGGGGCGGTGGCGGTCAGGGTCGGGCCCTCGGGCCCCGGGGTCTCATTCGAGGTGGCCGACACCGGGATCGGGATCGCGGAGGCCGATCTCGGTCGCCTGTTCGAGCGCATGTACCGGTCCGAGGAGGCCGAGCGCCGGCATATCCAGGGCACCGGCCTCGGCCTGACGATCGTCAAGGCGATCGTCGACGCGCACGAGGCGACGATCGAGGTCGAGAGCGAGCTCGGTGCGGGAACGACGTTCAGGGTCTGGCTGCCGCGGCGCGTCCAGGTCGAGCGCACCGGCGACCACGCAGGCGACGAACGTGCGCCGACGTACCGGTAGCGTGGCTCCGGTCGTCGAGCTGCTTTGGTGGTCGGGCTGCCCGTCCTGGGAGCGGGCGATCGACCTGGTGCGTGCCGAGATGGAGCGACTCGAGCTCGATCCGGGCTCGCTGAGCGTGCGCGAGGTCCGCGACGGCGAGGACGCCCGGCGCGAGCGCTTCCCGGGTTCGCCGACGATCCGGATCGACGGCCGCGACATCCAGCGATCCGGGCGCTGAGCCACTCGGACTAACCTGCCGCATCTACAGGTTGCGCGACGGGCGCGTCTCGGCGCTCCCCGATCCCGCCGACGTCGCCGCGGCGCTTGCGGACGCCATCGAGGAAGGGGTGGACGAGGATGAATGAGCGTGAGCAACGACCCCTCGGAGGCCGCCGGGCTCCCGCCTTGGAGCTGCCTGACACCAGCGGCGAGATCAGAACCCTCCCCGCGCCGGGCGAGGCGGCCGCAACGGTCGTCATCTGGACCTGCAACCACTGCCCGTACGCGCTCGCTTGGCACGACCGCTTGACGGATGTCGCGCGCGACTACGCGGAGCGCGGCGTCCGGTTCATCGCGGTGAACTCGAACGATCCCGAGCGCTACCCCGCCGACGGGCCCGAGGCGATGCGCGAGCGGGTCGAGCGGGAGGACTGGCCCTTCCCATACCTCTGGGACGAGAGCCAGGCCGCAGCCCGCGCGTGGGGCGCTCGTGTGACGCCGCATCTGTTCGTGCTCGACTCCGAGCTGCGGTTGCGCTACGAGGGCGCTGCCGACGCCGACCACCAGCAGCCGTCCCAGCGGGCTGCCTGGCTGCGCGAGGCGCTCGACGCGCTGCTGGCGGGGGCCGAGCCGCCGGCCAGCACCGAACCGGTGGGCTGCTCGATCAAGTGGCGGGCCTGAGCGGATGACCGCGCGCCGGCGACTCGTCCGGGTCCCCGCCTCGTCGGCGAACCTCGGCCCGGGATACGACGTGCTCGCTGCAGCGCTCTCGATTGGGCTCGAGCTCGAGGTCAGCGAGGCGGGGGAGTTCTCCGTCCAAGCCGACGCCGACGTACCGGCCGACCGGTCGAACCTTTGTGTGCGCGCGTTCGAGGCGCTGCACACGGCCGACGGCCTGCGGTTCGAGATCCGCAGCGAGATCCCGCTCGCCCGCGGGCTCGGCTCGAGCGCCGCGGCGATCGTCGCCGGGCTCGTGGCCGCCGATCACATGTTCGAGCTCGGGTTGGAGCGCCAGGCGCTGCACGCCCGCGCGACGGAGCTCGAGGGCCACCCCGACAACGTCGCCGCGGCCCTCTACGGCGGCTTCGTCATCTGCCCGTGGCCCGAGGGCGTCGGCGCCGTCCCGGCGCCGGCGCGCCTCGAGCCGCCGGAGGGCGTCGAGGCGGTCCTGGTGGTGCCCGACGACACCGTGCCGACCGCGGACGCCCGGGCCGCGATGCCGGCGGCCGTCTCGCTCGACGACGCTGTCGCCAACGTCGCCGCCGCGACCCAGCTCGTGCTCGGGATCGAGCGCTCCGACCTGGCACTGATCTCAGCGGGACTCGACGACCATCTGCACCAGCCCGCGCGGCGGCCGCTGTATGAGCGCTCGATGGACCTCGTCGGGCGGGCGCGCGAGCTGGGCGCGATCGGCGCCACGATCTCGGGCGCCGGGCCCTCGGTGATGCTGTGGTGCTTCTGGCAGGACACCGGCAAGGTGGTCAAGGCGGCGAGCGCGGCGACCGCCGGCTGGGCCGAGGTCAGCCGGATGCAGTTCAGCCCCCTCGGGGCCGATGTGCCGGAGCTCTGAACGTGACCGCATCTCTCGTCCGGTGATAATGGCGCCGTGTCCCCGAGCTCGGTTGACGTGGTCAGTGCCTACTTCGATGCCTGGAACCGGCGCGACCTCGACGGGCTCTCCGCGGTCCTCGACGCCGATGTCGAATGGAGGCGCTCCGCGGATTTTCCGGAAGGCCGCATGTTGCGGGGGCGCGATGCGCTGATCGACTTCGCTCGCTCGATGTTCGAGGTGTTCGCGAATACGCCGATCGAGCTCGAGGAATGCAGCGAATCGGTCGAAGGGAGGGTGATCGTCGTCGGCACCACCCGGTTCGAAGGGGAGCGAAGCGGCGTTCGACGAGTCGAGCTGGGTACGCCTCTACCTGGTCGACGGGGCCGGATCACCGGCATCCGAGCGTTTGCGAGCCGCGAGGAGGCCGTGGCAGCGATCTAGATGGTGTCCTCGAGTCCGCACGCGGATGACGCCCGGATCACCGTCGCCATCGCGAGTCGGTACTCGCCGATGCCCACCGGCATGGGCTCACCCGGGCCACGGCTCGGTGCGCGCCCGTGACGCGAGCCGTGACATCCGGCGCGAGCCCCGGCGGGGACCACCTCGGCGCAGAGCTCGTCGAGTCGCTCGAGCAGGTCCTGCCGGCCCAGCCGGCGCAGCATCTCGCCGGCGAGGGAGAGGTAGTCGGCGCCCCGGTCGGGGCGGTAGTCGAGGATCGGGATCGCCCGTTCGGCCGACTCGGCGTAGGCGATCGACTGGCGGATCACGGTTCGGAAGACGCGGTCTCCGAATCGCTCCCGCAGCGCGTCCATCGTCTGGCGAGCGTGCCTGGTGCGCATGTTGGCGATGTTGAGGACGACGCGCGAGCAGGTCGAGCTCGGGGTTGAGCGAGTCGCGGGCGAGGTCGAGTACCTCCACCGCCTGTTCGATTCCCTGCAGGGAGAAGTACTGCGCCTCGGTCGAGAGGATCGCGTGATCGGCCGCGACCAGCGCGTTCACCGTCAGCAGGCCGAGCGTGGGAGGGCAGTCGATCAGGATCAGGTCCCTGTTGCGCTTCAGGTCGCGCAGCGCGTTGCGAAGCGTCACCTCGCGGCCGATCTTGCCGGCCAGCATCAGCTCGGCCTCGGCGAGGCGCATGTTCGCCGGGATCACCGAGCCGTGGACGCGTCGGCCGCGCGCACCTGGCCCTGGAGCACGTCCGCGAGCGTCGGCTGCGCATCGCGGTCGGTGTCGAAGTAGTCGGAGAGATTGCCCTGTGGGTCGGCGTCGATCGCCAGCACGTCGAGTCCGAGGCGCTCGAAGACATCGCTCAGCGACCGAATCAGGGTCGTCTTGCCGGTGCCCCCCTTCTGCGAGAGGACCGCGATCGTGGTGGCCATGCGCTGACTATAAGTGCCCGGCGAGATGGGCACTAAGCGCCCGCCCGCCGCCGTATAATGCGGCGGCCCTGTTCCCGTCGCGCGCCCGCTCGAAGAAGGCGCGGAACCCGGGAGGTTCAATTGCATCAGTCTTTCGCCGGTCGCCCAGCGCGGCCCGACGCACCCGCCGCCGGCCGCTACTCGCCTCACCTGCCCTGGCGCCCGAGCGTGTCGCCGCCGTCGGTCGAGGACCACGACGCGTGCGCGATCTACGCGTCGGTGCGCAAGGACGCGACGGCCGGCCGCGAGCCGGTGAAGCTGGCGCTGGAGAACCTCCAGAAGATGCTCCACCGGGCCGGCAACGTCGACGGCGAGGGCGACGGCTGCGGGATCCTGGTCGACATCCCACGCAGGATCTGGGCCGAGGAGGTCCGCTCCGGCGGCCACAACCCGGCTCTCGCCCACGACGACACCTTCGCGGTCGCCCACGTCTTCGTCGACCGCTCGCAGGACGTGGAGACGGCGCGGCACGACGCTCGCGAGCTGCTCGGCCGGGCCGGCTTCCGGATCCTCGCCGAGCGGCTGGGCGTGGTCGAGTCGCAGGCGCTCGGTCCGACCGCCCGCGAGGAGGAGCCTCACTTCTGGCAGATCGCCGGCCTGCTGGCCGCCGCCGAGAACCGCGACCGTGACCTGTTCGAGCTGATGCTCGAGCTGGAGGCCGAGCTCGGTTTCCACGTCCCGTCGTTCTCGGCGACCACCTGCGTCTACAAGGTGATGGGCGCCCCCCGGGTGCTCGGCGAGTACTACCCCGATCTGCGCGACGAGCGCGTCGAGACCGTCGGCTGCTTCGGCCACAACCGCTACTCGACCAACACCTGGCCGTCGTTCCGCCGCGTTCAGCCCTTCTCGATCCTCGGTCACAACGGCGAGATCAACACGATCGAGCAGCTTCGCCAGGAGGCGCGGATGCTCGGGGTGAGCGTGCCGGACGGCGGTTCGGACTCCCAGGACCTCAACCGGACCGTCGACCACCTGGTTCGGATCGAGGGGCTGTCGCTCGCCGAGGCGATGGAGATGGTCGTGCCGCCGGTGGTCAACGAGATCCGCTCGCTGCCGGCGGATCTGCACCCCTTCTACATGTACCTGCGCGAGGCGATGGGGCCGTTCGCCCAGGGGCCGGTGGCGCTGATCGCGCGCCACGACGCCGAGTGCGTCTTCTCCGCCGACGCGCTCGGACTGCGCCCGTTGTGGAAGCTCGAGACGCCCGACGACTTCATCTTCAGCTCCGAGCCGGGCGTCGTCAGCGTGCGGGAGATGGTCTCCGAGCCGCTGCCGCTCGGCCCCGGGGAGAAGTTCATGGTCACGATCGACGCCGAGAAGCGCCGCTCGCGGCTCTGGGAGCACGCCGAGATGCAGCGCGAGGTGGCCCGGCGCTGGCTCGAGCGCACCGGTGCCGAGGCCGCCGCCGGCTACGACCGGGCGCTGATCACCGGCGGACCGCTGGAGGGGACCGACATCCCCGGTTACACCTCGGCCGGTCCGTCCGAGCCGGTGGTCGTCGAGGACCGGGTGCTCGCGGGCTTCGGCTGGCAGCGCGACGACGTCAAGCTCTGCCAGCAGATGGCGTCCAACGGAGCCGAGCCGATCGGCTCGCTGGGCTACGACGGTCCGCTGGCGGCGCTCTCCCCCGAGCGCCAGAACCTCGCCGACTACTTCAAGGAGACGGTCGCCGTGGTCACCAACCCGGCGATCGACCGCGAGCGCGAGATGGAGCACTTCTCCACCCGGGCGGTGTTCGGTCGCCGCCCGTCACTCCACGACCCGGCCGCAGACACCCGTACGGTCGAGACCTCGTTCCCGGTCATTCTCGGCGGCCATCACGAGATGGCGCCGCTCTCGGATTCCACCTACCGCAGGATCGCCCGCGACCATCAGACCTGGCTGATCGAGGACCTCTGGGAGGAGTTCCGCGACCGAGCCGCGGCGATCGACATCGCGCTGCTCGAGTCCGAGACGACGGCCGGCGCGATCGAGCGCCTCAAGCAGGAGGCGGTCAAGCGGGTGCGCGATGGCGCCGAGCTGGTCGTGCTCACCGATCGCACCGTCTACGACGGCGAGCGCCGCTACCTCGATCCGCACCTGGCGACCTCCGCCATCGACCAGGCGCTGAAGCAGTTCAAGGTCGAACCGGGCGAGCAGAACCTGCGCCGGCGCTGCTCGATCGTGCTCCGCTCGGCGGCGATCCGCAACGTGCACGATGTCGTGGTCGCGCTCGGCCTCGGCGCGAACGGCGTCAACCCTTACGTGCTGCTGGAGGTGGTCTGCGTCGACGACTACGCCCAGGACGTCGGCAACATCTGCGCGGCGCTGTCGAAGGGGATCGAGAAGGTGATCTCGACGATCGGGATCCACGAGGTGCGCGGATACGCCCGTCAGTTCTCATCGATCGGGATCAAGCCCGAGCTGGCTGAGATCTTCCAGACCGACGCCTTCGCCGCCTCGGCGAGGGGCGGCGCCGGCTTCGCGGAGCTCGACGCCGACACCGACCTGCGCTTCCGCATCCTGCGCGACGAGGAGGACGGGGCGAAGCCTGCGAAGACGTTCCGCTTCTACCCGAAGGTCTACAAGGCTGCGGTGGCGGCCGCCAACGGCGCCGCGCCTTACGAGGAGTACTCGGAGAAGGTGCGCGAGCTCGAGGGGCAGAGCCCGATCTCGATGCGCCACATCATCAATGTTCGGTCTGATCGTCAAGCGATCAGCCCGGCTGATGTGGATACGAGCGTCGGTCACCACGACTATCCGCTGGTGATCTCGTCGATGAGCTTCGGCTCCCAATCCGAGCCCGCCTTCCGTTCCTACGCCGAGGCCGCGAAGTCGATCAACATCCTCTGCGTCAACGGCGAGGGCGGCGAGATCCGCGACATGTACGGCCGCTACCGCAAGTGGCGTGGCCAGCAGGTCGCCTCGGGCCGCTTCGGCGTATCGGCGGAGATGATCAACGCCTCCTACGTGGCCGAGATCAAGATCGGCCAGGGAGCGAAGCCGGGGGAGGGTGGACATCTGCCCGGCAAGAAGGTCTCCGAGAAGGTCGCCGCGGCGCGCAACGCGGCGCCCGGTACGGATCTGATCTCGCCGTCGAACAACCACGACCTCTACTCGATCGAGGACCTCGCCGAGCTGATCGACGAGCTCAAGACCGTGAACCCCGACGTCCGCGTCTCGGTCAAGGTCCCGGTGGTGCCGAACATCGGCACGATCGGCCTCGGGATCGCCAAGGCCGGTGCCGACATCATCACCCTCTCGGGGTTCGAGGGCGGCACCGGCGCCGCTCGCCAGCACGCCCTGCGCCACGTCGGCCTGCCCTCCGACATCGGCACCCGGCTCGTGCATCGGGCGCTGATGGAGGCCGGGATCCGCAACCGCGTCGAGATCTGGGCCGACGGCGGCTACAGGCACGCTCACGACGTGGTCAAGCTGCTCTGCATGGGCGCGAACCGGATCGGGTTCGGCACCCTGGCAATGGTCTCGCTCGGCTGCACGATCTGCCGCGGCTGCCAGCTAGACACCTGCCACGTCGGCATCGCGACCCAGATCGAGACCACCGAGGAGGCGACCGCGCACGGGCTGAAGAAGTTCACGCCGCAGGAGGTTGCCACCGCCGCCGAGAACTGCGCCCGCTTCTTCTCCTCGATGGGGGAGGAGGTTCGCGGGCTGACCGCCGAGCTCGGCTTCGAGCGCACCCAGGACCTCGTCGGGCGCTACGACCTGCTCGAGCAGGTCGCCCACACCGAGGCGATCGACCTCACCGAGCTGATCGCCCCACTGGACCAGTATCTGGACCTCGCGCCGGCGGACATGCCGGTCGGCGACGAGGAGCTGGTCGAGGCCCGCGCCGAGGCCGGACTGGTCCGGGCCCGGCCGATTCGGATGGAGCCGAAGCAGGCCTCCGCGCAGATCGCGGCTCTGGCCGCCCGGGTGGCCGAGAGCCCCGGGGTGCGGCTCGAGTTCCCCCGCGAGACCGACGCCAACGACCGCGTCCTGGGCGCGGAGCTCGCTGGCGCGATCTCCCGCGCTCGGATCTACGGCGACGCGCCCGAGGGCTCCGAGGACGTGCTCGCCGAGCTCGAGTTCAACGGCGGCTCGGTCGCCGGCCAGGGCTTCGGTGCCTTCAACGCATACGGGCTCGTGGTCCGGATCGAGGGTGGTGCCCAGGACGGCGTCGGCAAGGCGATGCTCGGCGGGACCGTCTCGATCCTCAAGGGCACCAACCTCAACGGGGCCCGGGTCAACGGCTCGGTCGGGAAGTCGTTCGCCTACGGAGCGCAGCGAGGCCGGCTCTTCGTGCAGGGGTCGGCCGACTCGCGCTTCTGTATTCGCCTCTCCGGCGCCGATGTCGTGCTGGGCGGCGAGCCCGCGCAGCCGCTCGACGACTCGCGCGGCTGCGTGGTCGATCGTGCCAACGCCAAGGGCTTCGCCTTCGAGTACATGACCTCCGGACGCGCAATCGTGCTCGGCGACATCGGCCCGTGGGCCTGCGCCGGGATGACCGGTGGGCGGGTCTACGTCCGCGTCAGCGCCGAGTGGAAGCTCGATCGCGAGACGATCGAGCGTCGCCTCGGCGAAGGGGCCAAGGTCCATGTCCGCGATCTCGACGCCGAGGGGGAGCTCGACGTCCAGGACCTGCTCGGCCACTACGCCGGCGAGCTCAGGGCGACCGAGCAGGAGGGCGAGGCAGAGCGCGCACTCGCACTCGCCGCCGCCGCCGCCGATCACTTCCTGATGATCGTGCCCGAGAAGGTCCAGGCGGACCCGAACATCTCGACGGAGTAGAGGCTCCGCCGGCTAAGCCTCCAGCACGTAGAGCCGGTAGCGACCGATCTCCAGCTCGTCCCCGTCGGACAACGGCGCCCACGCGACCCGCTCACCGTTGACGAACAGGCCGTTGAGACTGCGGTCGTCGAGGGTGCGGAGGTCACCGTCCGCGGTGAGCACGACAAGCGCGTGGCGGCGCGAGACGGTCGGGTCGTCGAGCCGGACATCGGCGCTGCGGCTGCGCCCGATCCGCGTCCAACCGGGCCCCAGCCGGAGCACCGCGAACCCGCCGTCGCCCTCATCGAAGGCAATGTAATGCCCGGCCTGATCGAGCTCGGCGCGGGCCTCCAACAGCCACTCCGGCGCCGCCTCGGCGATCTCGACCGTGTCGGTGTGGACCGTAGGGCGGTCGAACAAGGAGGCCCGCCTGAAGCGTCGCCCGTGACAGTTGGGGCACTCCGGCAGCGTCTCGATCGTCGCCACCGAGAAGGCGAAACCGCAGCCGATGCAGAACAGCGAGCCGGGCTGCGGCTCGGTGATCCGCTCACCGGACTGATGGGTGGCCGCCGCGGCGGCCGAATTGTCGAGCATCAACGACATCAGACCTTGTGCCGATTCTAACGCCGTCGTCCGTACCGTCTATCCGGGAGCGCGCTCGTTAGACGGAATTTGCGAACTCCTGGCCCCACTTGGGCCGGTAGAGCCAGGGGACGCGGCACGAAACTCGCGTGTTGACGAAGGAACGCCGGTGTCCTCGCGCGCCTGGCTTTTGTACGGGAGAGCCGCTACCGGCCTCTAGGGGGCCTGCTGCGGGCCTGGGGTTTGAGAGGCCTCGCTGTCGGCGGTCGGCGTCCTCATCATCCAGACGCCCAGCCATGCGACGGCAAGAGCGAGGGGGATGGCGGTGGGCGACAGCAAAGCGCGGAACCCAATGACGCCGCCGATCGCGATGGCGACACAGATGGCGGTCGGGAAGACGCGAGCCCGAAAGTTTGCGATCCCGAAGAGGAGCCAGCCCACCGCGAAGAGCAGATAGCTGGAGATGGCACCGATCGCCAGAAGGGTCGAGGGATCCTCGGCGTTGAGCAGGTCGGGCGCACCGTCAGCGATCCACGAGATGACGAAGGTCTCGAACCACAGGTCGCCGCCCAGCATCATCGTGCCAACGATCGCAATGACGAAGGCGATCACGCCAAGCCTGCCCGGCGCCTTATGTAGGCCCCACCCGTATGCGCCGATCAGGGCAAGCATGAGCACACAAAAGCCAACCATGTAAACGACGCCGCCGATCTGGAAGACTGGATCCGTCGACGTGGGCACGTGATCGTTGGGATCGAACGGCAACATCACAAGTTGGGCGACGACGATCAGTACACCGGCGGCGAGCGCCAGAGGCCCTGCGTGCCGCGAGAGCGGTGAATCCAACATGTCAGCCCTTTCGGTGGAATGCACCGCACGTCGGGCGCGGCTTATGAGGACCTGGCTACCCTAATCCACCGCGGAGGCTCGACCAAACCACTCGTCTCATTCAGCTCGGTCTACTGCCTCGGGCGAGCAGCGGTAGCTATCGCAGTGAGACGGTCAGCGGGGGCGTCGGTGTACCGAGACCGGTAAGCGCGCTGGTTACTAAGCGGACCGTCATAGGCCGGTAGAACCAGGGGCCGCGGCAGGCAACTCGCCTGTTGACGAAGGAGCGCCGGTGTCCTCGCGCCTGCTTTGCATGGAAGCGATAGTCAAGATGGTTGGCGCGATACTGCGCCTACGATGTCGCAGGAGAACGTCGAAATCGTCCGGGCGGGGTTCGCGGCCTTCAATCGCGGGGACTACGAGGCCGCGCTTGCAGCGTTCCATCCTGAGGTCGAATGGGTTCCCTATTTGGGCGCCCTCCAGGGCTCCATCCACCGGGGTCGACAGGCGCTACTGGAGATGTGGAACGACATCAACCAGAACCTCGGCGGCGCGTTTCAGGTGGAGGCGCAGGAGTTCATCGACTGCGGCGAGAAGATCGTCGTTGTGGTGGAAGCTCGCGGGACCGGCAGCAGCAGCGGAGCCGAGTTGCGACAGAAGTGGGCGCAGGTGGCTTCGTTGCAAGACCGACTCGTGATCCGGGTGGAGCCGTTCCCGACCCGCGAAGAAGCCCTCGAAGCCACCGGGCTTCAGGAGTAGGCGATGTCGCAGGAGAACGTCGAGCTTGTGAGGCGGATGTTCGAGGCGGTCTGGCGGCGCGACTATGGCGATGCCGGACGCTTCTTCCGCGCCGACGTCGAGTGGCACAACACGTCCGCGTTTCCCGGCCCACGCACGATCGTGGGGCCGAAAGCGATCTTCGCGTTCTGGAAGGAGCTGTTCGAGTCTTTCGAGGACGAAGGAGCAATGGAGATCGAGGAGGTCAGGGCCGGTGGCGACGACGTCGTGCTGGGGGTGCACTCCCGAGGCCGCGGCAAGGGCAGCGGGGTCCCCGTCGACGTGCGTTGGGCGCTCGTCTTCAACTTGCACGACGGGAAGATCGCTCGGGTCGATGTCCGCGGCGACTACGCGAAAGCCGTCCTCGCCGCTGGCCTGCGGGAGTAGGCCCGGTCCGGGCTCGCGTCCGCTCCGGACGAGAATCGAGAGCGGAGATCGGACTCGCTCAGGTGACCTTCGCCTGCCGTCCGACGATCAGCGGCGGCAGCGTCAGCCTTATCGGAAGAGGGCGGTACCTCCCGGCAGTCCGGGGCTCTCTGGAGGCTTCCGCTTCGCATGGGAGGCGATCCCTTTCGAGAACGCTCGGTCATTCGCCCGTCATGACGCACATCGCGACGAGTCACCAGCGACGGGCGCGGAAGTTCGGGTCAGCTCGGCGGTCGCCTCCCTGAGTTCTCGTCCGCGATGGCCTGCGCTCGATGAAGTCGAGCCTCGGCCCGCTTGGAGGCCGCTTCGAGCTCTCGCATGCGCGACGGCGAGGTCGGGCGTCCTGCATACGCCTTCGCCTTGTAGAGGCGGTAGCGCTCACTTGCATATCGCGCCTCGGCCTCGAGCCGGACCAGTTCCGTGCTCGGAGTCTCACTCCTTGAAGCGGCGCCAGGCCTCGTCCCGGCGCCGGTGTCTTGGTGCGATGAAGCCATGTCCGATCCCTTCTTCGCCTCCTCAGGGCGGTCGCTGCGGAGGGCAGGAGGCGTAGCGATCCCGGCGGCTATGCCCACGGTAGCGCGCAGGCCCAACCGTCCTGGAAGGTCCGCGTCGCCAAGGCCGAGGTGTCGGCCAGCTACCCTCGGTCAGAGCCTCAATCACCATCCAAGCTTTGACCGGCCGGTGGTCCCCAGGGGTCCATCAATCCGAAAGGAAGACGGTCATGCCGAGAATCATCGTGATGAGCGACTCAAGTGCCGAGCGTGAGGGGGCGATCACGCTCGATGAGCGGATTGGCTCCGCGGACCTGCAGAGCGGACACCGCTCCGCCGAACTGATCGAGCGCGTCGGGTGGGCAGTTCACGACGCCGACGAGAACGAGGCGTAACCGGACATCGGGCAGGGGCTCGGTCGAGCGATGAAGGAGGCCCAGTCCCTGAGCCGGCGATCACCGACTCGAGGTCCACAACCTCGACTGGCCGGGCTAAGCGCTCGAGTCCGGAGGCTCCGTGCCCGGCCTGCCGCCCGCGGCCGCCGCGGTCTCGGCGGCTCGGAAGGAGGATCCTGCGCGGGCGAGCACACGTCCAACGGCAGTAAGCTCGTGATCGCACAAGGTCATATCCGCCGCTTCTGAACTTTTCGCGCGGCCGCCTCGGACTAAGAGCATCTCGGCGACTTCACGGCCTGTCCTTCAGCGACAGAGACAGCCGAAGCCACGCCCCCGAGGGGAGCCCGAACCGCACCCCAAAGGGACCGGGAGGTACGCCGTGTCCGTCCATCCGTTTCGTCTCACCCAGGCCAACGCAACCCCGCCATCGGTCCTCGATCTGCGCCGCCTAAGGCCCGCCTTGGCGATCGCCGCCGCCGCGCTTGCGCTCTGTCTCCTGCCCCTGGCCCTCGCCCCAGGCGCCGAAGCCTACGTCTACTGGACGGACCAGGGCAGGAGCACGATCGGCCGCGCCAACCTCGACGGCACCGGCGTCGACCCCGGTTTCATAACCGGCGCCAGCGAACCGTACGGCATCGTCCCGTACGGCATCGCGGTCGACGCCAACCAGCTCTACTGGTCGAGTATCGAAAACGAGACGATCGGCCGCTTCAACCTCGACGGCACCGGCGCCGACCAGAGCTTGATCCCCCTCGCCTACTGGCGAACAGGCATCACGGTAGACGCCAACCACCTCTACTGGGCGAACTTCGCCACGGACACGACGGACGACAACACCGGCGCGGGCTCGATCAGCCGCGCCAACCTCGACGGCACCGGCGTCGACCAGAGCTTCATCATCATCACCGGGACCGGCGGCCCGTACGACGTCGCGGCCGACACCAATCACCTCTACTGGGCGACCCCGGCCGCGAACACGATCGGCCGCGCCAACCTCGACGGCACCGGCGTCGACCCCGGTTTCATAACCGGCGCAAGTGGCCCGTACGGCGTCGCGGTCGACGCCAACCACCTCTACTGGACGAACCTGGACGCGAACACGATCGGCCGCGCCAACCTCGACGGCACCCGCGTCGACCAGAGCTTCATCGGCGGCGGCGAGAAGCGGCCGGACGGCGTCGCGGTCGACGCCAACCACGTCTACTGGGTGTCACGGCACTCGATCGGCCGCGCCAACCTCGACGGCACCCACGTCGACCAGAGCTTCATCGCCAACGTCAGCGAACCGGGCGATGTCGCGGTCGACACCTTGCCCGGCACGACTCCGCCCCAGACCAAGATCGACCAAGGACGCTCCGAAGAAGACCAACAAGAGCAAGGTGAAGTTCACGTTCAAGTCCTCAGAGCCCAACTCGACCTTCGAGTGCAAGCTCGACAAGAGCAAGTTCAAGCGCTGCACGTCGCCGAAGACGGTCAAGCGCCTCGATGCGGGCAAGCACAAGTTCAAGGTCCGGGCGATCGACGCGGCGGGTAACGTCGACCCCAGTCCGGCGAAGGACAAGTTCAAGGTCGTGGGCTGAGGTTTGCGGCGGGGTTCGTGCTGGGCTGAGCTGAGCGGCAGGGAAGTGCGCTGGA
>CAVVBX010000005.1:0-423232 GCA_963746675.1 uncultured Solirubrobacterales bacterium
TGCCAGATACTCATGAATCTCGGGCAGGTGTGATACTACGATTATGGTCAGATCCAGCTCCTTGTTCACGTTCTTGATGGCATCCAGCACTTCTTGCTTGGTTGCCGGACAGGCCATGGTAGCCGGCTCATCCAGCAGCAATATTTTGGGCTTCTTGGCCAGTTGTCTGGCTATGAGCAGCCTCTGCTTCTCGCCGCCGCTGAGGATGGTGGCCAGATGCTGCGCTTTGTCCCCCAGGCCCACCAGACGCAGATAGTACATGGCTTCCTGGTACATCTCATCGTAGTCCTCGTCCGAGACAATAGGCAGAAGCTCATAGCCGGTTTTCCGGGAGTGAATCCTTCGCACCACGTTTTTAAGGGCAGTCTCCGTCCAGAGAGCAAAATCCCTTTGCAGATGTATGGCTGTAACTGCCATCTGTGCCCTTCTCACTGCATCGCTGGATTCGGGTGTGATGGTGATGTCATCCAGGAGGATCTTGCCGGAATCAAAGCGCTCCATTCCTCGCAAGATCTTCATCAGGGTACTCTTTCCTCCCCCGCTCTTTCCCACAATTCCTAAAATCTCACCTGGCCTGGTGGTGAAGCTGACATTTTCAAGAGCCACAACATCTCTATCCTTCAACTTGTATGTTTTGGACAGATTCTCAATCTTGAGCAGAATAAAAACCTCCTACCTTACCTTTGTTCCTGTTTTCACTGATTCACGAGGGCGGCGCGAGCTCGCTGCCCGTGGCTTGACTCGCTGATCCGACGAAACCGGCACCCTCGCGCGGGCGATCTCCGAGACGGCCGCAACGGTCGAGACGAAACTCCGACCTCGCGCGCGGCAGGAACCAGACCCACGACCCGTTCCACAGATGGACACTCTCCGTCCGTAACGGGCGGAGACACCCACGAGGAGCGGCGTCGGGTGCGGAGAGGCTCGATGGCTCCCCCCCCGGCGCCGCTTCCCCCATACCGGCACCGAGCCGCCGCCGCGGGCCCGCACGCCCGACGCCCCCGACTCACGAGAGGTGAACCCCGGGGCCGCCCCGGGGGGGGCAAGAAAGTCCGGGGTGGGTACCCCGGTGCGACATCAGGTGCGCTGCCCTACGGTGCGACTTTCGAAGGGTGTCAAACAGGTCCGGGTGTCCCGGGTGTCCCAAGGATGGGGGAGTTCGAAAATGCAAGTCGACCAAGTTGGGGGGGCCAAGCTCGCGTCGGGGGCGGCCATAGATCGCGTTCCGCGGCGTCGGTTCACGCCCGCTGGTGAGCCTGACGAGCGCGCGGGGCGCGACCTGGAGCGTCGTGCCATCGCCGGCGCCAAAGCGGGTGATTGGGACGCGCTGCACTATCTATACGTCCGCCACGCGGATGACGTCCAGGGGTTCGTGCAGAGCATCGTCCGCGATCACCACGAGGCGGAGGACATCACCCAGAACGTCTTCGCGAAGCTGATGAAGGCGATTCAGAAGTACGAGGAGCGGGAGGTCCCGTTCGCCGCGTGGATCCTCCGGGTGGCGCGCAACGCCGCGCTGGACCACCTGCGCTCGAGGCGACAGATCCCCGTCGAGGAGGTGCGGATCACCGACGAGGGCCACGATCAGATCTCATTCGAGTACTCGCGATCGCTCAAGGAAGCGCTCGCAGGCCTGCCCGAGGCGCAGCGAGAGGTGCTCGTGCTCCGTCACATCGCCGGCCTCTCGCCGAATGAGATCGCTGAGCGACTGGGGAAGACCGAGGCGTCGATCCAGGGCCTGCACCACCGGGGCCGGGCGGCGCTCAAGGACTCCCTGCGGGAGCTCGGTGTGGCGCCGGTGACAGCGGTCTCCGCAGCGTAGACGCGAGGGATCCGCGCCGGGCTCCCGGCCTCGTTACTCGCCGGCGCGCTCGACGATTCGTTCCGCGATCCGACCCGCCTCGAGGTCCGCGAGGTAGAGGAGCGCGGCATGCTCCAGCAGCCGTTCCAGAGCCAGCCTCTGGCGTTCGGCTTCCTGCTCGAGGCGTTGGAGACACCCGGCGCTGAGCTCGATCGTGAGGGTGCGCGTCTCCCGGCCGAGCGGGGGAGGGCGGAAGCGGGGCGCCGTGGTCGCTGGGCGCTCGCCCTCGAGCTCGGACTCGTAGTACGTGCAGGCCTGGGCGACCAGCTGGGCGAGGTCGAGACGCTCCGCCCTCGCCTGTTGCTCGAGCCCGTCCCAACCGAAGCGGTCGAACGTGATCGGCGTCTCCACCTGAATCATCGTGGTCAAGGTGACGGAAATATATTCGATCGTCGTCCCAGGCTGCCCCGCGAACGGACGCGAGCGGTTCAGCGATCGGATGCGGTCAGCTCGGCCTCGCGATAGACGTCGACAAAGTGCAGATAGCGCTCGGCGATCGTGGCGACGGCGCCGGCGCGATCGAGCTCGCCCGCCAGCTGTGAGGCGATCGCGTCCCACCAGATCGTCCGGCCGATCGCGAAGCCGTGGAACCCCTCGACCGGGGCGGCCACTCGAAGCCAGTGCTCGACCTTCGACTCGTCGGCGCCGCGCCCGAGGATCAGGCAGCCGACGTCGTCGCGGCCGGCTCGCCTGCAGGTGGCGGCGATCCGCTCGCAGTCGGAGCGTTCCTCGATTCCCTCGATCTTCCACACGGAGGCCTCGACGCCCGCGTCCTGGAGCTCGGTCACCGCTCGGCAGACCAGCTCCGGTCGGAGCTCAGCGTCGAAGCGGTCGCGGTCGCCGCCAAGACCTCGGAGTTGATCCGGTGATGCGGGGACCAGAAGCTCGAACAGGAGCTCGGGCCGTCGCTCGCGCCGCAGCCATTCCGAGAGGCGCCGCAGGCGCTCGATCTGCCGCCCGTTGACCTCCTCGTCGCCGTCGGGGTTGAAGCGGACCAGCGCCTTGACCAATTCGGGCTCGAAGCGCTCGATGTGGGCGCCAAAATCCTCTCCGTACTCGAACTGGAACTCGGCCTGACCGGACCGCTCACAGGCAACGGCGGCGACCACGTCCGAGCCCCGGGCGAGGTCGATAACCTCGCTGCCGAACTCCTCGTCGACCAGCAGCCCGGGGATCCCCACACCCGTCAGCCGCCCCCGCGCCCGCAGCAGGCCGTCGAAGATGAGCCGCTTGGCGTCGGCGATCCGGCGGGCGTCCTCCGACGTCGGTTCGCCGGTGATCCCGAACAGCCCACGGATCGACCGCCGGTGATCGAAAGCGAGCACGAGCAGGGGCAATCGCTCGGCCTCGCCGCCTCCGCTCTCCCGCGGTTGTCCCCCGTCTGCTGGTGACTTCGCCACTTCGCTCATAGTCAATCATGTTTCTTGCATGAGTCTGACGGTATGTGTAGACTCGGGTCCGAGTGAGCGCCGTCGACCGGCCCATGTCCCTAGTCGCCGAGGAGATCCTCGACCAGCCCCGGGCCTGGTCCCGGGCGGTCGAGCTGGCGCGCCGGACCCCTGACGCGCTCCCCGCCGGCGAGCACGTCGCGGTGATCGGCTGCGGCAGCTCCTGGCACGTGGCGAAGGCGCTGGCGGCGCTCCGCGAGCTGAACGGCCGGGGGGAGACGGACGCGTTCGCGGCCTCCGAGGCCCTCCTGGATCGAGACTACGACCGTGTGGTCGCCATCTCCCGCTCGGGCGCGACGACCGAGATCCGGCGCGCGATCGAGCTGGCGAGACCCGGCACGACGACCGTCGCCCTGGTCGGAGACCCCCTCAGCCCCGTCGCCGCGGAGTGCGACCTAGTCGTCGATCTGGGCTTCGCCGGCGACCGGTCCGTGGTTCAGACGCGGTTCGTGACCACCGTGCTCTGCTTTGCACGTGCTGCCTTCGGCCTCGAGATCGAGAGCCTGCTGGCCGATTCGGAGGCCGCCGTCTCGGCGCCGCATCCGGTCGAGCCGGAGACGGTCGAGCGGGCGGTGGTCCTCGGTCGCGAGTGGCGGGTGGGCCTCGCCGACGCGGCAGCCCTGGCGCTGCGCGAGACGGCAGGAACCTGGGCGGAGTCCTATCCGTCGATGGAGTACCGGCACGGTCCGATCGCCACCGCCGGTCCGGGGGCGGTGGTCTGGTTCCTCGACGACCCCCCCGCGGAGCTGGCCGACGAGATCGCGGCGACGGGGGCGGCCGTCCTCGCCGCGAGGTTCGATCCGCTCGCCGAGCTGGTCCGTATCCAGCGCCTCGCCGTGGCGCTTGCCGAGCACCGCGGCCTCGACCCCGACCGGCCCGCGAATCTCGAACGGGCCGTCGTCCTCGATCCGATCGAGTCGGGAGGAGGAGCGCCGTGACGCGGGCGGAGCGGCTGGACGGGATCCTCACTGCGCTGGCGAGCCAGGGCTCGGTCTCGGTCAGCGAGTTGACCGAGACGCTCGGCGCCTCACCGGCGACCGTGCGGCGTGATCTGAGCCTGCTCGAGGAGCAGAAGCTGCTCTCGCGCTCCCACGGCGGGGCGGTCGGCAACGGAGTTCTCTACGAGTTGCCCGTCCGCTATCGCGGTGGTCGGCACGCCGAGGCGAAGAGCCGGATCGGCGACGCCGCCGCCGAGCGCATCGCCGGCGCCGAGACGGTCGGCTTGACCGGTGGCACGACCACCACCCAGGTCGCGCTGAGGCTGCGCGCCCGCACCCTGACCGTCGTCACCAACGCCGTCAACATCGCCTCCGAGCTGGTGATCAGCGAGACGATCCGGCTCGTCGTCACCGGTGGGGTCGCGCGCCCGGCGTCCTATGAGCTGATCGGTCCGCTCGCCGAGCGCGCCCTCGAGGGGCTCAACCTCGATCTGATCTTCCTCGGCGCCGACGGCGTCAACGCTTCCGGCGTCACCACCCACGACGAGATCGAGGCGCAGACGGATCGCAAGATGGTCGAGCGCGCCGCCCGTGTGATCGTCGTCTGCGACTCCTCGAAGTTCGGGCGCTCCGCGCTCTCGAGCATCTGCACGCTCGCGGAGGTCGACGAGCTGATCACGGACGTCGACGCTCCTGCCGGGGAGCTCGAGGCGCTCCGGTCTGCCGGCGTGGAGGTGATCCAGGTCTGATGGGCTCTGGCTCCCAGCCCGGCTTCATCGCCGTGAGCACGAGCCCGGCGATCGACCGAGTCGCCCGGATCGAGGGAGCGCTCAGGGGACAGGTGCGCGCGTCGGAGCTGCTCGAGACGCCAGGAGGCAAGGCGATCCACTCCGCCGGTGTCGCCGCGCAGCTCGGCGCCGACACCGCGGTGATCACGACGGCCGGGGGCCGCAGCGGTGATCAGCTGCTTTCGCTTCTGGCTTGCGAGCCGCTCGAGGTCGCTCACGTTCCAATCGCGGGATCCACCCGGGGTACGTACACGCTGGTGGACGCCACGGGGGGCGATCTGGTCGAGGTGCACGAGCCGGCGGGTCCGCTGACGGAGGCCGAGGGCGCCCGACTCGTCTCGATGCTCGCAAAGCTCGGGGAGGCCCCCCGAGCGGTCGCGGTCAGCGGCAGCCTGCCGCCCGGAGCTCCGACCGACCTGCACGCCCGTCTGATCGCGACGGCGCGCGACCTCGGTGCGTTCACGATCCTCGACTGTTCGACCCCGGAAGCAGTTGCCGCAGCTTTGGCGGAGGGTCCGGACCTGGTCGCGCCCAACCTCGCCGAGGCGAGCAGGCTTCTCGAGGCCGAGCTCGATTCTCCACGTGGCGACGCCGAGCTCGCGGCGATCACGGATGCGATCAGGGATCGCGGAGCCGCCGCGGTCTGGCTCAGCATCGGCGCGCAGGGAAGCGTGCTCGCCGGCGCCGAGGGTGGCTTTCGGCTCACCGCGCCGGCGCCCGAGCGGGTCGTAAACGCGGTCGGCTGCGGCGATGCGCTGATCGGCGGGCTCGCGGCCGGCCTGGTTGCCGGCCGGGGCCTGCTGCTCGGCGGCCGCGCTCGGAACCGCCGCCGCGACGGAGAAGCTCTCCCACCTGCATCCCGGCAGGGTCGATCGCGCGACGCGGTCGAGGCGCTGGTGCCGCTGGTTGATGCGACTCCCCTGCAGACGGAGGTGGCGGTTCCGTGAGCGGCAAGCGCTTCGATCTCCTGATCGCCGGGGAGCTCAACCCAGACGCGATCGTGCTGGCCGAGACGATCGAGCCCGAGTATGGACAGGTCGAGCGCCTGGTCGATCGCGGTGTTCTGACGATCGGCTCCTCGGGGGCGATCGTCGCCTGCGGCGCCGCTTGCCTGGGGATGCGCACGGCCTACGTCGGCGTCGTCGGCGATGACGCCTCCGGCAGATTCCTGCTTCGCGAGCTGCGAGCGCCGCAACGTCGACGTCGAGCGGTGCCGGGTCGACCCCGAGCGCGCGACCGGCCTCAGCGTCGTGCTCAGCAACGGCGACGACCGGGCGATCCTCACCTCCCTCGGAGCGATGGCCAGCCTGACCGCTGACGAGGTGACCGACGAGATGCTCGCCGCGACCAAGCATCTCCACGTCTCCTCGCCCCATCTGCCAACCGGGGCTTCGCCACCGGCTCGCTGAGCTGCTTCGACAGGGCCCACGACGCGGGGGCTTCGACCTCGCTCGATCCCGGCTGGGATCCAAGCGGCAGCTGGGGGGCGGCCTCGAGCACGCCTTCGAGGCGACCGACGTGTTTCTGCCGAACGCACGCGGAGGCCTGCCGATTCGCCCGCGTCGAGGAGCCCGCAGCGGCGCTCGTTGCGCTCGCCGAGCGCATCGACACCGTCGTTGTCAAGCTTGGCTCCGACGGCGCGATCGCCACGGCGCGAACACGAGACCGTGAAGGTGGATGCACCCTCCGTCGAGTCGGTGGACGGCACCGGTGCCGGCGACAGCTTCAGCGCAGGGTTCCTCCACGGCCTCGGCAACGGGCAGTCGCTCGAGCAGGCCCTCCGGCTCGGGGTGGCCTGTGGGTCGCTCTCGACCCGCAGCCTCGGCGGTGTGGAGGCCCAGCCACCGCTCGGCGAGGCGCTCGAGGTTGCCCACGACCTGACCTCCGACGAGATCGAGAGAAGCCGCGCATGAGCCCGACCGCGACCGGGGGGAGGTGTTCGCGGTGAGTGGACCGAAGATCTGCTTCGTCGGCGCAGGCAGCGTCGAGTTCACCGGGATGCTGATCGCCGACATCCTCGCCTATGACGACTTGCGGGAGGTGACGATCTCCCTCCACGACATCGACTCCGAGCGTCTCCAGACGGCGGAAGGCGTCGCCCGGGCGATCGCCGACCAGCGCGGCGCTCCCCCGCGATCGAGTCCCATCTCGAGCGCCGTGCGGCGCTCGACGGCGCCGACTACGCGATCAACATGATCCAGGTCGGCGGCCACGCGGCGACTGTGATCGACCACGAGATCCCGGCCCGCTTCGGCCTCCGGCAGACGATCGGCGACACGCTCGGGGTCGGCGGCGTGTTCCGGGCGCTGCGCACGATCCCGGTCATGGAGGGGATCGCGAGCGACATGGCCGAGGCCTGCCCGGACGCCTGGTTGCTCAACTACACCAACCCGATGGCGATGCTCTGCTGGGCCACCTACGCCGGCACCCCGCAGAAGAAGATCGTCGGACTGTGTCACTCGGTCCAGAACACGACCCAGCAGCTCGCCGAGCTCGTCGACGTTCCGCTTCGCCGAGGTCACCTTCCTCGGCGCCGGCGTCAACCACCAGGCCTTCATCCTGCGCTTCGAGCGCGACGGCGAGGACCTCTATCCGCTGCTGGACGAGGCGATCGAGCGCGATCCCGAGCTGCTGCGCCGGGTCCGGATCGAGATGTACCGGCGGTTCGGCTACTTCCCGACCGAGTCGAGCGAGCACTCGGCCGAGTACCTGCCCTGGCTGATGCGCGACGAGGCGGCGATCGAGCGCCACCGGATCTGGGTCGCCGAATACGTCGCCCGCAGCGAGGAGAACCTGGCCGAGTACGAGCGTACGCGCGCAGGCCCTGACGCGGCGTCGCAGCCGCTCGAGCTCGAGCCGAGCGACGAGTACGCGCCGGAGATCATCCACTCGATCGAGACCGGGCCGCCCCGGGTGATCTACGGCAACGTCCGCAACGCCGGCCTGATCGACGAACCTGCCCGCCGACTCGTGCGTGGAGGTGCCATGCCTGGTCGATCGCAGCGGCGTGCACCCGATCCACGTCGGTGAGCTGCCGCCGCAGCTTGCGGCGCTGAACCGAACCTTCTTGAACGTCGCCGAGCTGACGGTGCGGGCCGCCCTCGAGGGTCGCCCGGAGTACGTCAGACAGGCGGTGATGCTGGATCCCAACGCGGGGGCGAGCCTCTCGCTGGAGGCGATCTGGGAGATGTGCGACGAGCTCACCGTTGCCCACGGGGATGCCATGCCCGGCGCCCTGCGGAGCGCGGGCAGGGCAGCGAGGCCCGGATGAGCTCATCGGCAATGCCATCGCAGGATGGATCAACCCAAGAGGAGGATCGGATCGTGTCGAAACCGACGAGGATCATGATCGCGCTGGCGGCAATGGCCGCGGCCGGACTGCTGGCTGCCTGCGGAGGCAACGGCGACGAGGGGAGCGGCGACCAGGGCTCGGGCGAGCCCGTCGAGATCACGTTCTGGCATGGCCAGACCCAGGGGCCCGCGGCGCTGCTCGAGGAGATGATCGACGAGTTCAACAAGACCCATCCCGACATCGTCGTCTCCAAGGACTCCGGGGGCGTCACCGCCGACCAGATGCTGCAGAAGGTGACCGCGGGCCTGCAGGCCGGCAACTACCCCGACATCTCCTACATCTTCGGCTCAGACCTCGCCAACCTGGCCGCCGGTGAGCAACTCCTCGATCTCACGGACGCGATCGACAGCGGCGAGATCAACTGGGACCGGTTCGCGGATGCGGGCAAGGCGGCCGTGACGGTGGACGGCAAGCCGCGCGCCGAGCCGGCGTTCATCGACAACCTCGCCGTCGTCTACAACAAGAAGATCTTCGACGACGCCGGCGTGGCCTACCCCAAGGACGGCTGGACCTGGGACGACTTCCTGGCCACCGCCAAGGAGCTCAACGACCCCGAGACCGGGATCGCCGGCTTCGCCTGGCCGGGAGCGGGCGACGAGGACACCACCTGGCGGATCTGGCCGCTGATCTGGCAGGGGGGCGGCGAGATCGTCGCCGAGGACGGCCAGAGCGTCGGCTTCGACGGGCCCCCCGGCGAGGCGGCGCTCGATGTGGTTGCCCAGGCGGTCGAGGACGGGTCGGTCTATGTCGACCCGGGCGCCGACAGCGAGCGCATGCAGCAGCTGTTCGCCGGCGGCAACATGGCGATGACCATCGCCGGCCCCTACACGCTGCCCGAGTTCGTCGACGGGAAGATCGACTACGGCGTCGCCCCGCTGCCCTCGTTCGGCGGCGAGCACACGACGATCGCCGGCCCCGACACGTGGGCGGTGTTCGACAACGGCGAGGAGCGCTCGCAGGCGGCGATCGAGTTCCTCGAGTGGTTCAACGAGCCCGAGCAGCAGCTGCGCTGGATCAGCGAGGCGGGCAGCCTGCCGCTGACCACCGACGTCAGCGAGGCCGGCGGATACGCCGACTACGAGCAGAGCCTGCCGGAGCTCGACAAGTTCATCGCCAACACCGAGGTGGCTAGGACCCGGCCGACGGTTGCCGAGTACCCGCAGATCTCCCAGGCGATGGCCAAGGCGATCGCCTCGGTGCTCTACGGCGAGGCGGAGCCGGGCGAGGCGCTCAGCCAGGCGGTCGAGACCTCGAACGCGGAGCTACAGGCGCCCTGAGCAAGCGATGAGATGAGCGCCGAGCCGACTGCACCGGAGAGGACGTTCGCCCAGCGGGTCTTCGGGGAACACCCGACGGCCTGGGCGTTCGTCCTCCCCGCGGTCGTGATCATCGTCGGGCTGGCGATCGTGCCGATCGGCTGGTCGCTGCTGCTCTCGTTCAACTCGGCCGACCTGATCGCGCCGGCGCAGTGGGTCGGCCTCTCCAACTACAAGGCACTGCTCGATGACCCCGGGCTGCGCGACGCCGTCGAGCACACGGTCGTCTACACGGCCCTGTTCGTGCCGATCTCGACCGGGTTCGGGCCTCTTCCTGGCGATGGCGCTGAACCGGAGGATTCGGCTGATCGGCGTCTACCGGACCGCGTTCCTGGCCCCGTTCATCGCCTCGGTCGCCGCCACGGGGGTGCTGTTCTCGTTCATCTTCGACGAGCGGTTCGGGGTCGCCAACGCGCTGCTCGACACGGTCGGATTGCCGCGCCAGGGGTTCCTCGGCGATCCCGACCAGGCGCTGTTCGTGATCGTGCTGATCGGGATCTGGGGCGGGATCGGCTTCCCGCTCGTGATCTACCTCGCCGCGCTGCAGGACGTTCCCCGCGAGCTGCGTCGATGCCGCCTCGGTCGACGGCGCCGGCCGCTGGGCGACGCTCCGCGCACGTGATCCTGCCCGCAGCTGCTGCCGGTGACGATCTTCCTCGTCGTCTGGCAGACGCTGCTCTCGCTGCAGCTCTTCGACCTCGTCTACGCGACCACCCGCGGCGGGCCCCTGGACGCGACGGCGGTGATCGTCTACTACATCTACAACCAGGCGTTCGAGCTCTTCAACGCCGGCTACGCGGCCGCGATCGCCTACGTCGTCGCCGCGTTCCTGCTGCTGCTGGTCGGCGCCCAGCTGGTCTTCAACCGCCGGCGGGCGAAGCACGCGTGAGCGTCGACCCGGACAGCGTCGTGCTCGCGCCGCGAGGCGCAGCCGGCGCTCGTCGCCGAGCCTCCGGCGGGCGAGCGGGCGGCTGGCGGCTGCCGTTCAGCCCCTGGCACCTGGTCCTGTTCCCGGCCGCGTTCGTCTTCGCGCTGCCGCTGCTGTGGATGGTGCTGAGCTCGCTGATGTCCAACGCCCAGATCAACCAGTTCCCGCCGACGATCATCCCGGACTCGCTTCACCTCGACGGCTGGCGGACCGTCCTCGGCGACTCGCGACTTCCCGCGCTGGTTCGTCAACTCGACGATCGTCGCCGGCGTGACGGTGATCTCGAACCTCGTCTTCTGCTCGCTCGCCGGCTACGCCTTCGCACGGATGCGGTTCCGCGGCTCGACGCTGCTCTTCGTGCTCATCCTGCTGACCCTGGTCGATCCCGTTCCAGCTGACGATGATCCCGACCTTCATCGTGATGGAGAAGCTCGGACCTCGTCGACACGCTCGCCGCGCTGATCGTGCCGGCGCTCGTGACCCCGCTCGGCGTCTTCCTGATGCGGCAGTTCTTCGTCAACCTGCCGCGCGAGATCGAGGAGGCGGCGCGGATCGACGGCTGCTCGCGGCTGGGCGTCCTCTTCCATGTCGCGCTGCCGCTCGCGCGGCCGGCGCTGGCGACGCTCGCCGCGCTGATCTTCCTGATCGACGTGGAACGACCTGCTCTGGCCGCTGATCGCGATCAGCTCCGAGGAGAACCGCACCCTGCCGCTGGGGCTGACCACGTTCCAGGGCCAGCACACCCAGGACGTCTCGGCGGTGATGGCGGGCAACGTGATCACGGTGCGTGCCGGTGCTGATCGCCTTCCTGCTCGCCCAGCGGACGTTCATCGAGTCGCTGACGTCGAGCGCGGTGAAGGGATAGCGCGGCGGCTGATGCCCGGGATCAGGCTCGAGCGGGTGACCAAGGTCTATGACGGCGACGTCAAGGCCGTCGACGACGTCTCGCTCGAGGTCGGCCGACGGCGAGTTCATCGTCCTCGTCGGCCCGTCGGGATGCGGCAAGTCGACCCTGCTGCGGATGATCGCCGGACTCGAGAAGGTGACGCTCGGGCGGATCTGGATCGGCGACGACGACGTGACCACGCTCGAGCCGCCCGACCGCGACATCGCGATGGTCTTTCAGAGCTACGCGCTCTACCCGCACATGACCGTGCGCGAGAACCTCGCCTTCGGGCTGCGGCGGCGCAAGATTGCGCAGGGACGAGATCACCGAGCGGGTGGACCGGATGGCGGCGATGCTCGGTCTCGGCGAGCTGCTGGAGCGCAAGCCCGCGGCGCTCTCCGGCGGCCAGCGCCAGCGGGTCGCGATGGGCCGTGCGCTGGTCCGTGAGCCGCGCGCCTTCCTCATGGACGAGCCGCTCTCCAACCTCGACGCGAAGCTGCGAACGGGTATGCGCGGCGAGCTCGCGCGCCTGCACGAGCGCCTGCCGACGACCACGGTCTACGTCACCCACGACCAGGTCGAGGCGATGACGCTCGGCCAGCGGGTCGCGGTCCTGCGCGACGGGGTGGTCCAGCAGTGCGACGTCCCGCAGCGGATCTTCGAGCATCCGGCGAACCTGTTCGTCGGCGCCTTCATCGGCTCGCCGGCGATGAACCTGGTCGAGGCGCATGCCGACGGCACCGAAGTCCGTTTCGGCAACACCGGCGTGCGCATCCCGGGCGTCGAGGCACTTGGCGGCGAGCGGGAGGTCGTGCTCGGCATCCGTCCGACCAGCTTTGTCGTCGCGAGCCCGTCCTGCGATCCGAGCTGGCCGCGCCTGCGGGTCGGCATCGACGTCGTCGAGCAGCTCGGCTCGGAGTGCAACCTGCTGTTCACGGTGGACGCTCCACGCGTTGCGACCGACGATGTCAAGGCCGCGATCGGAGGAGAGAGCGGTGCCGACGAGGGAACGCTGCTGGCCGACGACAGCCGCGCCCGTTTCACGGCACGGATCCAGGGGCATGCGCCCGCCTCGGCCGGGGAGGCGGTCGAGCTGGCGATCGACCCCGATCAGCTTCACCTCTTCGACCGCGAGACCGGCCATGTCCTCGATCCCGAGCAACCCGCCGTGCAGGCGGCGTGAGGCAGCTTCGACGATGACACGCGCGACCAAGCGCACCGCGGCCGCCGGCGCCGCGGCGGCGGTAGCGCTCTCGCTCCTCGGCTGCCTCGGGGGCGGCGGGGCCAGCGAGCCCACGTACGCCTCCGCCGGCGCCTTCGCCCCGCCCCCGGTCAACGCCGGCTTCGACTATCAGATCGGTGGGGACTATCCGCTCCCCGAGGGCGTCTCGATCGTCTCGCGAGACTGGTTCATCGGCCGGGCGGCCGAGCAGCCGGTCTACTCGATCTGCTACGTCAACGCCTTCCAGACCCAGGCCGACGAGCGGGGCGTCGATCGCCCCGACGAGCTCTCGAACTGGCCCCGGAAGCTCGTCCTGAGCGAGCTCGGCGACGACCCGAACTGGGGCGGCGAGTACCTGGTCGACGTCAGCACCGCCAACAAGCGCCGGCAGGCTGCCCGCTGGGTCGGGCAGATGATCGACGGCTGCGCCGACAAGGGCTACGAGGCGGTCGAGCTCGACAACCTCGACTCCTGGACGCGCTTCGACGGCACCCCGCTGGCGCGCGAGGTGCCGTTCAGCAAGCCCGACTCCCTGGCCTTCGCGAGGCTGCTGGCCAAGCGGGCTCACGCTCGAGATCTGGCCGTCGCGCAGAAGAACACGGTCGATGTCGGCCGGCGCCAGGCGCGCCGGGTCGGCTTCGACTTCGCGATCGCCGAGCAATGCGCCCGCTACGACGAATGCAACGCCTACCGCCGCGTCCATGGAAACAACGTGATCGCGATCGAGTACGGGCGTCGGTCCTTCCGCGAGGCCTGCCGCAGGGTGGGCGACGAGATCTCGGTCGTGCTGCGCGACGTGCTGGTGACCAAGCCCGGGTCGCCCAGCTACGTCTACGACGCCTGCTGACCCAGGATCCGGCGTGCGTTGTCCGCGTAGACGGCCCTCAAGACCTCGTCCGGCAGATCGAGCGCCGAGATCATCCAGCGCCCCGACGGAGGTGGGGTCTCGTCGCTGTAGGGGTAGGACTCGTCGGCGGTCTCGAGAAAGCGAAAGCAGCTACGCAACCCGGCGACGTCGGGCGGCAGCCCGTCGCTCCCGAACAGGATCCGGTCGGGGTGCTCGCAGAACAGCCGGCGTGCCGCCCTTGGCTGGCGGCCGAGGTCGGAGAGCCTGGCGGCGATGTCGACGTGCAGGTTCGGGTACTCGGACAGCATCCGCGAGAGCCAGCCGAGATCCTCGACGTTGCCGGCCATGTGGGCGCCGATGAAGATGGTCTTCGGGTGTGCCGCCACGAGCGCCTCGAAAGAATCGATCAACCGCTCGTGGCCCGGAAGCCCCGCGCGCGAGAACGACCACTCCGGATGGCGCAGCAGCTCCTCGAGGCGCTCGTTGCGGGCGTCGACGGGCGCGAAGAAGGCGCGCGGGTCAGCGGTGTGGATGAGCACGGGAAGGCCGAGCTCTCCTGCCGCGGCAAAGATCGGCGCCGCACGCTCGTCGTCGGGCAGCAGCAGCTCACCGGCAACGTCGCGGACCCCCAGCCCGAGCGTCTTCCAGACCTTCAGGCCCCGCGCTCCGGCCGCAGCCGAGCGGCGCAGGCTGGCGACCAGCGGCGCTGCGAACCCGTCACCATCGGAGGCCAGCGACCACTCGAGCTGGCAGAAGGTCAGGAAGCGATCCGGGTGGGCGCGGTCGTATCGATCCAGGTTGGCCTCCAGCTCAGCGCCCCAGCGGCCGTCGAGGTTGACGCAGCCGGCGACGTTGTGGTCGTCGAGCAGCGCGATCAGCGCTTCGACGTCCCGGACCATCCAGGCGCCGTCGCAGCGTCCGGCGAGATCCGCGCGGACCCAGTCCTCGCCGGGAACGAGCCAGCGGCCGAGATGCGCGTGCAAGTCGAAGGCGCGGAAACGGGCGCGCGAGACCTCGCTGCTGTCGAGGACGAGGGTGCTCTCCGGCGAGTAGTCGGCCAGCGGCAGGTTCGCGATCTCGGTCTCGATCGTCCGCATTGACACCGTTTCGCCTATCGCCTGACCCCGTTGAGCTCGTCGACCGCGGCCAGGAGGCCGCCGTATGTGACCTGATCGGCAGCGATGATCGAGGGCAAGCGGCCGCGGATCCGCTGGCACTCGCGGACCCGGCCAAGGATCACGTCCTCGGCGTTGACCGCCGCTGACGCCACGGGATCCGGTTGCGGGGGAGCGGTCGACGGCGACCAGTGGTTGATCAGGAACAGCGACCCGGCGGTCCCGCCGCGGTTGGGCTTACAGCTCGAGGGCCAGTTGAGCGGGTCGATCAGCAGGTCCGGGGTCTTGAACGAGTACGGGGTCTCCTGGAGGATCCCGTCGTAGGCCAGGTGGTACCAAGGCACCGTGCCGGCGTCGTTCTCGGCCAAAACGACCACCTGCTGCCGCCTGGTGATCATCCTGCGCATCGTCGGCCAAGTCGGTCCGGGCCGGCCGCGGTAGACGCGATTCTTGAGCCCGCTTCGCGCCATCGCGACGGCGAAGTCGGCGGGGGTGATGTGGTCCTCGTTGACGATCGTGAGCACGTTGTTGGGGTGACGGCGAAGAAAATCGCGAATCGAGCGCAGGACCGGGCCCAATGGGGAGGCCCCGAGCTCACAGAGGACGTGGCAGAGATAGAGGCCCCGCGTCCCGACCGTCACCGTGCCGTCGTCATCGGTCCGCACCGTCCCGTCGGGTTGCAGGCGCCCGTAGTGGGTGTCGATCAGCAGTGCGCGGATCCCGCGCCGAAGCTGATCGGGGATCGCGAGCGTCTGGTTCGGGATCTTCCAGCCGAGATCGAAGGCGGACATGGCGTTGTGGGAGCCCGCCAGAACGACCCGGTCGAGTCGCCGGCCGCAGAGCTCCTCGACCCCGTTGCAGCGCCGCGGGTGACCCCTCGTCGCCGAGCCCGACGCGACCGCGCCGAACAGCGACAGCGAGGTAACGCACACCAGCGCCGCCGACAGGACCCGAGCCCTCACGCGCGCAGGCTATTGCTCGGTGCCATCGCCTACCGGGTGGCGTAGTAGGGGAGCACGTCGGTCGCGCAGTCCTGCTCGGGCTGTGTCCCGTCGGCGGGGTAGTGGTAGCGGAAGCTGAACTCGCCGGTGACGACCCTGCCGTCGAACCTCCCCTTGAGCTTGCTCTTGTTGCCGTAGGTGGGCTGCACGTACTTGAACCGGAACTTTCCCTTGGCACTGACCTTGATCGAGGTCGGCAGCTCGATGCTCGTGTAGGCGCGACCCGTTCGCTCGCACCTGAGCGGCAGCTTCTGGCCTCGAAGTGCGGTGATCTTGCGCGGCTTCCCGTGCTTGACGACCACGTCGAGCGCGACGCCGACGCCCGCGTCGCTGGTCCCCGAATACGTCTTCGTGCCGGCCAAGGCGGCCGCCGGCAGCGCGAAAGCCGCGCAGAGCAGCGCCGCTGGGATGAGCCTCCTGCTCAACATCGGGCCACCCTACCCCGATGTTGCCTCCCCCGGTGACCGGAGTAGCCTTGGGAGCGTTGTAGACAAATTGGTTACCCGGGCTCGAGCCTTGCCGACTTCGTCTCCCACCCACAACCTGATCGAGCTGATGCGCCGTCGTGACGACGGCGAGGGTCCCTCGGTCGCGCTCGCCGTGCTCAAGCAGGCGATGGACGCCCGTGGCGAGCTCACCGACGACGACCGCCGCCTGGCCGCCGCCCGGTCGGGACTGCCTGAGGCCGCGGTCTACGGCATTTCGACCTTCTACGACGACTTCGTGCGGCCGCGCGGGCGGCGCCACGTTCAGGTCTGCACCGGCACGGCGTGCTGGGCGAGCCGCTTCGACGCCCAGGTGGACGAGCTCGAGCAGGCGCTCGGAGTGGGACTGAACAAGCGCACCGACGACGGTGTGACCTCGCTGGCGGAGGTCGTCTGCCTCGGCTTCTGCCATTCCGGGCCCTCCTATCGCGACGGCGACGTCGTCGACGCCGGCCCGGGGGCGGGCGAGCGCGTCGCGGCCGGCGAGTCGCGCCAGGTGGCAGAGCCCGAGTGGCGCAGCGCGCTCGACGAGCCGGTGCTGACGGCACCGGGGGCCTACGCCGGCCTTCACCGCGCGCTGGACGAGCTCTCGCCCGACGCGCTGCTCGACGAGGTCGAGGCCGCGAACGTCAAGGGCCGCGGCGGCGCCGGGTTCCCGGCCGGCACCAAGTGGCGGTTCGCACGCGGCGCGGCCGGGGAGGAGAAGGTGATCGTCGTCAACGGCGACGAGGGCGATCCCGGCTCCTACATCGACAAGCTGCTGATGGAGCGCAACCCGGCCCTGCTGCTCGAGGGCATGGCACTGGCGGGCTACGCGGTCGGCGCCGCCCAGGGATATATCTACGTGCGCTCGGAGTACCCGCGCTCGGAGGCCGCACTCGAGGCCGCGATCGGCGCGGCCGTCGCCTCCGGTGACCTCGGCGACGACATCCGCGGCAGCGGCTTCGGCTTCCACGTCGGCGTGATCGAGGGCGCGGGCTCGTATGTGGTCGGTGAGGAGACCGCGCTGCTCAACTCGCTGATGGGGATGCGCGGCACCGTCTCGGCGCGGCCGCCCTTCCCGGCCGAGCGCGGCTACGACGAGCGCCCGACCGTGGTCAACAACGTCGAGACCCTGTGCAACATCCCCTTCGTGGCGCAACGGGGCGCCGACGCCTATCGCGGCGCTCAGCCCGGGCGCGACCCCCGGCACCAAGCTCGTCTCGCTCAACGAGCGGTTCCGCGACCCGGCGGTGATCGAGGTGCCGTTCGGGATCTCGATGCGCGAGATCTGCGAGCGCCACGGGGGCGGGCTCGTCGACGATCACGAGATCAAGGCGCTGCAGATCGGCGGCCCGCTGGGGGGCATCCTGCCCGGCTCGAAGCTCGACACCCCGTTCGACTTCGACGAGCTCGCCGCCGAGGGTTGCATGGTCGGTCACGGCGGCATCGTCGCCTTCGACGAGCGCACCGATATGCGCGAGCTCGCGCGCCACCTGCTGCATTTCGGCGCCACCGAGAGCTGCGGCAAGTGCTTTCCCTGCCGGATCGGGCTCCAGCGCGGGCTCGAGATGGTCGAGGCCGACGCCCCGGTGGACAGGGCCGCGCTCGAGGAGCTGCTCGAGACGCTCGAGGTCGCGAGCCTGTGCGCGCACGGCGGTGGGATGCCGGCACCGATCCGCAGCCTGATCGCGCACTGGCCCGCCGAGCTGGGGGCCGCGTGATGGAGGTCTTCGTCGACGACCGAGCGGTCGAGGTCGAGCCCGGCACGACCGCGCTGGAGGCCGTCCGCCAGGCGGGCGGCGACGTGGCCGACGCTCTGCTACGACGAGCGCGTGACCGCCTTCGGCGCCTGCCGTGTCTGCCTCGTCGCGATCGAGGGCATGCCGGCCCCGGTGCCCTCGTGCACCACCGCCTGCCGGGAGGGCATGCGGATAGCCACCGACGACGAGCGCGCCCTGCGGATCGCCTCCAATGTCGTCGAGCTGGTGCTCTCGGAGCTGCCACACGATCCCGCGCCGCACACCGAGCTCGCCCGCACAGCCGCGAAGCTCGAGGTCGGCGCGCCGCGCTGGACCGGGCGGACGCACGAGGGCGACACCGACACCCGACACCCGTACCTGGTGCTCCAGCATGAGCTGTGCATCTCCTGTGGGCGGTGCGTGCGGGTCTGCGACGAGGTTCAGGGCGCGTTCGCCCTGACCGCGACCGGGCGCGGATTCGACAGCAACATCGCCGCGGGCCTCGACTCTGGATTCGAGCAGTCCTCGTGCGTATCCTGTGGGGCGTGCGCTGATACGTGCCCCACGGACGCGATAAGCGAGCATTTGCTCGTCGATATCGCGGACGCGGGCGAAGAGGAGTTGGTGAGATGACACGCGACGGCCGGTTCGACCAGACCACGACCACCACCTGTGGCTACTGCGGGGTGGGCTGTCGCCTCGAGGCCCACGCCCGCGGCGGGCGGATCGTCTCGATCTCCCCGGCCGACGATGGCCCCGCCAACCGCGGCCACACGTGCGTCAAGGGCCGCTTCGCGCACCAGTTCACACGGGCGCGCGATCGGCTCACCGCACCGATGGTCCGCGAGGGCGACGGCTTCCGCCTCGCCAGTTGGGAGGAGGCGATCGGGCGGATCACCGACGCCTTCACCCGCGTCAAGGGCGAGCACGGGGCCGACGCGATCGCCGGCCTCGCCTCCTCGCGCGGTACCAACGAGGACTGCTACGCGATGCAGCGCGTGGTCCGCGCCGCGATCGGCACCCACAACATCGACAACTGCTCGCGCGTCTGCCACTCACCGACCTCGTTCGCGCTGCGCAAGGCGCTGGGCCTCTCCGGTTGCACCGGATCGTTCGCGGACTTCGAGGCGGCCGAGGTGCTGTTGCTGATCGGCTCGAACCCGAGCGCGGGCCACCCGGTCGCCGCCGCTCGGATCAAGCAGGCGGCCCTGAACGGGCTCGAGGTGATCACGGCCGACCCGCGCGAGATCGAGCTCTCCGACTACGGCGTGCTCCACTGCCCGGTCCACCCCGGAACCAACGCGGCGTTCATGAACGGCCTCGCTCACGTGATCATCCGCGACGGCCTGGTCGACCGCGAGTTCGTCGCCGCGCGGACGAGCGGCTTCGACGAGGTCCAGGACCTGGTCGCCGACTACACGCCGGCCGAGGTCGAGCGGATCTCGGGCGTTCCGGCCTCCGACGTCGAGCGGGCCGCCCACATCTACGGGCGCGCCGAGCGCGCCTCGATCGCTTGGGGGCTCGGGGTGACCGAGCAGCGCTACGGGTCCGAGGTCGTGCAGCTGATCTGCAACCTCGCATTGATGACCGGCAACTTCGCCAAGCCCGGCGCTGCCCTGCTGCCGATGCGCGGCCAGAACAACGTCCAGGGTTCCTCCGACGTCGGCGCGCTGCCGGACACCTTCAGCCAGTACCGGCCGGTCAGCGACGAGGAGACCGCGCGGATGTACGAGCGGCGCTGGGGCGTGACCATGAAACGCGAGCCGGGGCTGAAGCTGCCGAAGATGCTCGACGCGGCCGCCGAGGGCTCGCTGAAGGCGATGTGGATCGTTGGCTACGACATCGCGCAGTCCGACCCCAACGTCGCCCACGTCAACGAGGCGCTTTCGAACCTCGACTTCCTCGTCGTGCAGGAGATCTTCGAGAACGAGACCTCGAAGTTCGCCGACGTCGTGCTCCCCGCCGCCTCCTTCCTGGAGAAGAGCGGCACCTTCACCAACGCCGAGCGCAGGATCCAGCTGGTCTCGAAGGCCGCCGACCCCCCGGGCAGCGCGAAGACCGACCTCGAGATCTTCGGCCTCGTCTCGGCGGCGCTCGGATACGAGCTGCCCTACGACGGGCCCCGAGGACGTGATGACCGAGATCGCCGAGACGACGCCGCACTTCGCCGGCGTGACCTACGAGCGGCTGGGGCGGACCGGCCTGCAGTGGCCGGTGGCAGCCGACGGCACCGACTCGCCGAGGCTGTTCATCGAGCGTTTCGAGAAGCCCGACGGCCTCGCCCGGATGGCGGCGTTGCCCTACTTGGCGCCTGGGGACGAGGCGAGCGACGAGTTCCCGCTGATCCTCGTCACCGGGCGGCGGCTGGAGCACTACAACGTCGGCACGATGACCCGTCGCACGGGCAACCTCGAGCTCATGGACCACGACTGGCTCGAGGTTCATCCCGAGGACGCCGCGGCTGCGGGGGTCGCCGACGGCGACCTGGTTGAGGTGCGCAGCCGCAATGGCGAGATCACGCTGGCGGCGAAGCTGACCGAGCGGATCGACCCGGGGCACGTGTTCACCGCGTTCCACTTCCCCGAGGTGCGGACGAACCTGCTCGTCGGCTCCTCCTCGGACATCAACACGAGCTGTCCCGAGTACAAGGTGATCGCCGTCTCGGTCGCGAAGGTGCGCGCGAAGGCCGCGCCGGCCGGGCCGACGAAGCTCGCGCCCGAGCCGGTCCCCGCGGGTCCGAGCGAAGTCTGATCGGCGCCGCCGTGGCGGACGGCGACCCAGCGCCCGGGCCCGGCGGCGCGATCCGCCACCGCGGCATGCACGCGGTACTCGAGCACGACGGTGTCTCCGACGCCGTCGCGGTCGAGGAGCCGCTCGAGATCCGGGTGGACGGCGAGCCGCTCGCGGTCACGATGCGCACCCCGGGCGACGACGACGATCTCGCGGTCGGGTTCCTGTTCGGCGAAGGCCTGATCACCGACCGCCCGGAGGTGGGACCGACCGAAGACCTCGCCGTCAACGTGGTCGAGGTGCGCGGGCCGCTGGCGCGCGACCCGGGGAAGCGGCGCTTCTACACCACCTCGTCGTGTGGGGTCTGCGGCAAGGGGGCGCTCGAGGAGGTGGCGGTCAGCGCCGAGCCGGTTGGCCGACGGCCCGCGGGTCGAACGGAGCCTGCTGGCCTCGCTGCCCGAGCGGCTGCGCCAGCCCGAGTTCGAGCGCACCGGTGGCCTGCATGCGACCGGGCTGTTCGACCCCGACGGCAATCTGCTCCTGGTGCGCGAGGACGTCGGCCGCCACAACGCGATGGACAAGGTGATCGGCCGGGCGCTCGCGGACGGCATCGTCCCCATGCACCCGCGGCTGCTGTGCGTGAGCGGCCGGCTCTCCTTCGAGCTGGTCCAGAAGGCGGCGGTGGCCGGAGCTCCGATCCTGGTCGGCGTCGGCGCGCCCAGCTCGCTGGCCGTCTCGCTCGCCGCCGACCGCGAGATGACCCTCTGTGGTTTCGCGCGCGGCGGCAGCGTCAACGTCTACACGCGACCCGACCGGGTGCTGGACGGGTCGGGCTGAGCGCGCCTCCAGCTAAGGCCAGTCCCGCGTCTCCATCAGGCCGGCGTCGACAGGCAGGGCGACGCCGGTCACCGTTCGCGCCCCGGGGGACGCCAGCCAAACGACCGCGTCGGTGATCTCATCCGGTTCGATCAGCCGGTCGAGCTGGTGCATGCGGGCAAACGCCTCGACGTGGCTGCGCTCCTCGGGTGCGTCGTCGGACGACTGGTCGAACATCGGGGTGCGGACCCAACCCGGGCAGACGGCGTTCACGGTGACGTCATCCGGGCTGAGCTCATGCACGAGCGTGCGCATCAGCCCGATCACGCCGTGCTTGGACGCGTTGTAGGCGACGTATCCGGCGGACGCGGTGAGCCCGCAGATCGAGGAGATCAGGATCATCGAGCCGCCGCCCGCCTCGCGAAGCTGCGGGATTGCCGCCTTCGCGGTCAGGAAGGTGCCGGTCAGGTTGACGTCGATCACCCGCTGCCAAGCCGCCGTATCGACATCCTCGACGTGCTCTCCGGTCGGCAGGATCCCGCGTTGGCGACCACGACCTGAGCCGGTCCGAGCGCCTCGCGGAGGGTGCCGGCGGCGCTCTGCACCCGGCCCCAGTCCGAGATGTCGGCAACGACCCCCTCCGCCTCGCCGCCGCGCGACCTGATGCCGTCGACCACCTCGCCCAACGCCTCGGCGTCGACGTCCCAGCACCCGACCCGGTCGCCGATCGAGGCGAAGCGCCGCGCATGCGAGGCGCCCATGCCGCTGGCGGCCCCGGTCACCCAGACCGCGCGCGATTCGCTCGCTTCCTCCACCATCCGGGCTCACTCTAAGGCCGCGACTGAAGCGGGGAGCCGGTCATGAGCGGCGCGCGGGAGAGGCGGTCTGGATCAGCTCGACCGTCACCCCGTCGGGGTCGCTCGCGTAGAAGCACTGGGCGCCCTGCCACGCCCCGGGGTCGGTGATCGTCAGCGGGCTCGCTGCGCACGCTCACGCCGGCGCCGCGAAGACGCTCGTGGACGGCGCGAATATCGGCCACGCGGAGGGAGAAGTGGGTCGCGCCCGGATCGTTGATCTCGGGCTGATTGGGCCGGCCGGGGGGATCGATGAACTCGATCAGCTCGAGCACCTGCCCGTGGGGCAGTTCGAGGTCGGCCCAGCGAACGCTGGCATCGGCGATGCCGGTGATCTCGAACTCCTTCGCCCCATGCGCCTCGCCTCGTGCGCGCAGGCCGAGGCCGAGCAGATCGCAGTAGAAGGAGAGCGAGCGGTCGAGGTTCGCCGCTGGTGATCGAGAAATGATCGAGGCCGGTCGCGCGCCAGCCCTGATCACCGTTGGCGGCGCCGCGGAGCCGTTCGGGTACCAGATCGCGCGCGAAGACTTCGTCGATCGTCTCGTGCCGACGGATCAACTCCGCGGTGGCGCCCGAGACGAGCGCCGTTCCGGGGCGTGGCAGGGCGTTGAAGTTGGTCGCGCCGACGTCCTGGTAGGCGCCCGTGTCGAGGAACGCGAGCACATCGCCGACCTCGACCTCCGGCAGTTGCGCGTCGGGCACGATCACGTCCAGAGCGCAGGTTCGGCCGGTGATGTCGGCGACGATTGTGACCGGGGCATCCGGGTTGCGCGCCGGGATGCAGGTCCAGCGGTTGTACTCGAGGTTCACGTCGGCGAGGTAGGCGTCGGATGAATCCGTCTCGACCCAGGCGAGCGGAACCGGCTCGGTCTGTCGCTTCACGTTGCCGACCGTCGCCAGGTGGATGCCGGCGTCGGCGTAGAGCGCCCGCCCGGGCTCCACCTGGAGCTGGATCTCCTCGGGGGCGATGCCGATACGGCTCAGTGCGACCGCGAGGCGAGGGCAGACGGCCTCGGCGTACTCGTCGATTCCCGGCGACCGAGGCGGGGCGTCGGCGCGCAGCGCCAGCCGGCGCCCGAACGGATCGCGCGGCGCCGGGAAGCCACCGCCTATATCGAGCTCGCGCGGGATCCAACCGGCCCACAGGTCGCGCAGTCGCTCCAGCATCCCGCTGAGCGCATCGACGGCGTGGCCCCACAGCGCGGGGTCGGCGCTGTGGCGCCCGAGGTGGAACATGATCCCCGCGACATCGAGGTTGGGATCGGCGACCTCCGCCGCATCGATTGCGAGCAGGTCCTCGGTCGGGATCCCCGCCTTGTAGCGCTGGACGGCGTCGCGGATCGAGAGGCCGTCGGGTGACATCTCCGACGGCTGATCGAGCCCGACCAGGTCGGGTCGGAATCGGAAGCGGACGTGGGCCCTTCTGGCCAATCGCGCCGCCGCCGCCGCGGTGCGTTCGAGCTCGGCGCGACTGTCGAGCGTGATCCGCACCCCGAGGCCGATCGCGCGCTCGAGCAGCGCGTCGTCCTTCATCGGCCCGTTGAGCGAGATCGTGTGCGGGTCGGTTCCGGTCCGCAGGGCCGCCTCGAGCTCGCTGACGCCGAACACGTCGCACCCGGTTCCCTCGTCGGAGAGGATGTGGCGCAGGGCGAGGCACGAGTTGGCCTTGATCGACGGCAGCACCAGGAGGTCGCCCGGCCATCGTTCGCCGAAGGCTGCTCGAAAGCGCCCCGTGTTGCGTCGGAGCTGATCCTCGGAGACGACGTAGAGCGGTGTGCCGAATCGCTCCGCGAGGCTCTCCGCCGAGCAGCCCTCGATGCAGAGCTCCCCGTCGCGGATCGAGAGGCACTCGATCGAGCTTTCGAGCGTTGGCTTCCATCTAGACGCCCACCGCGTGGCGTTCGACCCGCTCGAGCGCGAGCTTCGCCAGCCGCTCACCTGTCTCCGGAGCGAACTGAAAGCCCTGGCCGTTGCAGGCGGAGCCGACCACGATTCGACCGTGCCTCTCGATCACGAACCGCTCGTCGGGCGTGTTCGAGTACAAGCACGTCTCGACGCCGACCTTGCGCCTGGTGACTCCGGGCAAGCTCGCCTCGACCCATGCGGCTACCCGATCGACGGCCGGCCGGTCGATCTCGGGCCGGTCTTGATCCGGATCGGAGGCCGGGCCTTGAGCGTGAAGGGCGGCCTTGAGCCCGCGTGCGGGATCCCAGCAGGCGAATGGCTCGTCACCATCGAACTCCATCAGCGCGACCGGGCGGGCCCGGGGGTCGGCGAGATCGAAGTAGGCGACCGATTGCCGCGAGACGTTGAGCGTGAGCTTGATCCCGACGACCGGCGAGCAGGTCCCCGCTCCACGGGCCGGCGGCGACGATCGCCGACGAGCAATGCCATCGGCCACGGTCTGTTTGCAGCTCGAGCGAGTCGGCTTGCTCGGTGATCGATCGGACCGGCTCGTGCTGATGTGACTCGACCCCGGCGGCGGTCGCCAGGCGCCTGAGCGCCGCCATCGCACGGTCGGCTCGGATGATCCCTGAATCGGGCTGGTACAGCAGCGGGCTCTGATCGGAGACATGCACGCCGAAGCGCCTGATCGCATCCGCGCTGGAGACGAACTCGGCCTCGACGCCGGCGTCTTGAAGCGCGGGCATCTGTCGGCCCGCAAACGCGCCGCGGGTCAATGCTCCGGTCCGCCAAAGCAGCTGCTGACCGCTTGCGGACTCAACCTCGCGCCACCTGGGCAGCGCCTTGAGCGCCATCTCCAGATACGACTCGTCCGGGTAGGCGGCGGGACTGAAGATCCGCGCCGTGCCCGCGCTCGATCCGCGAGCCGTTGAGAGGGATGATCGCTCGAGGAGTGCGACGCCGGAGCCGCGGCGGGCGAGGGCGAGGGCCGCTGCGAGCCCGACCACGCCGCCGCCGACCACGACGACATCGGTGCGGGAAACGAGTCTGTCTGCGGGGGTTGACATCGTGCGACGAGTCTGTGTACGATCGTACTGTACGAATGTACACCACGGCGCCGAGCACGAGCAGGCCCCCGCCCCTCGACCTGCTCGAGGGGGAGACGTTCACTCCACCCAAGGGGACGCGCGGCAACGAACGCAGGCTGTTGCTGCTGCAGACGACGCTGAGGCTGATCGCCGACGAGGGGGTCGATGCCGTCAGCCACCGCTCGGTGGCCGAGCTTGCCGAAGTGCCGCTGGGATCGACGACCTACTGGTTCGGGTCGCGCCAGGAGATGCTCAGCCAGGCGCTCGAGTACTTCGCCCGCGCCGAGATCGAGAGCCTGCGCGAGCGCTTGGCCGGGGTGCTGGGCAAGCGGCTCTCGGCGAGCCGCCTGGTGGACGAGTTCACCGCCTTCCTGCTCCCGCAGCTCGGGGAGGAACGATGGCGCACGGTGGCGCAGTACGCGCTGCTCAACGAGGCGGTCCGCCATCCTGAGTTGCAGGAGGTGTGTCGTGAGTGGACCGATGCCTGGAGGGAGGCCCTCGCCGAGGTGTTCGAATCCCTGGGCGCGCCAGCACCGGCCCAGGAGGCGCGGTCGTTCCTGGCCTTGCTCGACGGCCTGCTGCTGGGCCAGCTTGCCGTCCCTGACGCCGATGTCGAGCGCACCGTGATTCGCCCCGCCCTGACGGCGTGGTTCTCCCGGTTCCCGGGCGCGAGCAAATCAAACGAGAGGAGATCGCGATGAGCGCTGGTCCGAAAAGCCGCAAACGGCGACGGCCCGCCTCGCCGGCCGCGGTGCTGGCGCTGATCGGCGCACTCGCGCTCGGCGCCTGCGGGGACGGCGGGATCGAGAGCGACCAGGACCAGGTCGAGGTCACCACCGCGTCGGCGGCGGGGGAGCCGAGCGGCGACCTGACGATCTCGAACTGGGCCTACTACATCGACAAGCACACGATCCCGGAGTTCGAGCAGGAAACCGGGATCTCGGTCAAGTACGTCGAGGACATCAACAGCTACGACGAGTTCTTCGGCAAGATGCAGCCGCTGCTCGCGCGAGGCGAGTCGGGAGGGCGCAGCCTGATGGTGGAGACGGACTGGATCGCGAAGCGGATGTACGACCTCGGCTACCTGCAGAAGCTCGACAAGGAGGCGCTCGCACCGGCGTTCGCGAACCTCAACCCGGCCCTGAAGGCGCCCAGCTCCGACCCCAACCACGACTTCTCGATCCCGTGGCAGAGCGGGATGACGGGCTTGGTGGTCAACACCGACCTGGCCCCGGAGATCACGTCGGTCAACGACCTGTTCGATCCCAAGTACAAGGGCAAGGTGGCGATGATCTCCGAGCTCCGCGAGACGGTGCCGCTGGTGATGAAGGCGGACGGCATCGATCCGGAGGATGCGACCGAGGAGGACTGGCTGGCGGCGATCGAGAGGATCAAGCAGGCGTCCAAATCCGGGCAGCTCCGGAGCGTCGGCGGCGGCCAGTACACGGCGGACTTGGCGATCGGCGACACGGTCGCCGCGATCGGATGGGGTGCCGACGCGATCCAGCTCCAGATCGACGACCCGGCGATCGAGTTCGTGATGCCGGACGAGGGCTGCATGATCTGGTCGGACAACTGGGTGATCCCGGTTGGTGCGCCCAACCCCACGGCCGCGTACGAGTGGATCAACTACACCTACGAGCCTCAGAACCAGGCGCAGATCGTCGGTTACGTCAGCTCGGTCACACCGGCGGCGGGTGTGAAGGAGATCTTCGAGCGCAAGGACCCCGAGCTTGCGAAGAGCCAGTTGATCTTCCCCGACGAGGAGTACACGGCGAACTGCTCCTCGGTGATCTCGCCACCGGGGGGCCCGGAGGCCGAGAAGAGGGTCGAGGAGGCCTGGGTGGACGCGCTCTCGGGTTAAACCGCTCCGCCCCCGGGAGGCTCAGATCTCCTCGGGCACCATCTCGATCGCCCCGCTGGGGCACTCGGCGACGCAGAGCCCGCAGCCCTTGCAGAAGTCGTAGTCGATCTCGTAGAGCTCGCCCGGCGCGCCGAGCTTCAACACCGCGTTGTCGGGGCAGACGCCGTAGCAGTTGTCGCAGGAGAAGCAGTTGCCGCACGACATGCAGCGCCGCGCCTCGTAGAGCGCGTTCGAATCGTCGAGCCCCTGGACGACCTCCTCGAAGGTCGTCTGGCGGCGGACCAGCTCGAGGCGCGGCTGCTGCGAGCGCGGGGCGTCGGCGTAGTACCAGGTGTTGAGCGTCTCGAAGCTCGCGATCGCGTGCTTGGGCGGGCGCTGGGACTCGATGTGGCGAAGCCAGGCGTCGATGTTGCGGGCGGCGCGCTTGCCGTGCCCGACGCCGACCGTGACCGAGCGCTCGGCCGGCACCATGTCGCCGCCGGCGAAGACCCCCGCGCACCCGGTCATCATCGTCGGCCCCACCTCGACCACGCCGTCGGTCACCCGCAGGCCGGGTACACCCTCGAGCAGCGAGAGATCGGTCTCCTGCCCGAGCGCGAGCACCAGCGAGTCGGCCTCGAGCTCCTCCATCTCGCCCGTCGGCTGCGGAAAGCCGGTCTCGTCCAGCTCCATGCGCTCGATCAGCAGCTTGTCCTCGTCGACGTGCTTGATCGTCGACAGCCACTTGATCATCACACCCTCCTCCTCGGCCTCGGTGACCTCGAAGTCGTGCGCGGGCATGCGGTCGCGTGTGCGCCGGTAGACGACCACCGCGTCGGAGGCGCCGAGCCGCTTCGCGGTCCGCGCCGCGTCGATCGCGGTGTTGCCGCCGCCGTAGATCGCCACCCGTCGGCCGAGCAGCGGCTTCTCGCCCTGCTCGAAGTCGTGCAGCATCGAGACCGCGTCGACGACGTGCGCGGCGCTGCCGGCGGGGATATAGGCGCGCTTACCGATCTGGGCGCCGACGGCGAGGAAGGCGGCGTCGAAGGCGCCCTCGCGCATCGCGGCGGTCAGGTCGGTGACCTTGGCGTCGAGCTCGAGCGTCACGCCGAGGTCGAGGATGCGCTCGACCTCGGCGTCGAGCACGTCGCGCGGCAGGCGGTACTTGGGGATGCCGAAGCGCATCATCCCGCCCGTCATCGGTCCGGCCTCGTGGATCGTCACCGCGTGCCCGCGGCGCGTGAGGTGGTAAGCGGCCGAGAGCCCGGATGGGCCGGCGCCGACGACCAGCACGCGCTTGCCGGTCGGCTCGGCCTCGACCTGCACCTTCCAGCCTTGGCGGATCGCCTCATCGCCGAGGAAGCGCTCGACCGAGTTGATCCCCACGGCGTCGTCGAGCTGGGCGCGGTTACAGGAGGTCTCGCACGGGTGGTAACAGACCCGGCCCATGATCGCCGGGAACGGGTTGTCCTCGATGATCTTGCGCCAGGCACGCTCGTAACCGGCGCCGCCCTCCTCGGCTTCGTAGAGCCAGGCCTGGATGTTCTCCCCGGCCGGGCAGGCGTGGTTGCACGGCGGCAGGCGATCGGCGTAGACGGCGCGCTCGGTGCGCCAGCTGCCGGTCTTGTTGGCGAGGCTGGAGCCGACGTCGAGCGTGATCGCGAACGGCTTCTCCATCAGCGCGGGCTTCCGTGCGTATCGGAGAGCACCTGCGCCAGTGCGGCCCCTGCCTCAGGCTCGACGGCCGGCCCGGGCCTCTCGCTGGGGCTCTCGGCGAGGTCGGTCGCCTCGCCCGGCAGGTCGGCCCCCTGCTCGTCGTCGGCGAGCAGGCCGAAGCGCTCGATGTTGCGATCGGCGCCGGCCTGAAGCCGCTCGATCACATCGGTGCGCGGCTCGGGCCCGAACAGGTGCGCGTAGCGGCGCTGAAGCTTCAGGTACTCGGTGACCGGCACCCGGCGACGGATCTTGGAGACGGCGACGACCTCGCCGTGCTCGGCCTCGAAGACCGGGAACATCCCCGTCTCCTTGACCAGCCGGGCGAGCCTGACCGTATCTCGCGAGGCGGAGCCCCAGCCGAGCGGACAGGGAACGAAGACGTGGATGTAGCGCGGTCCGCGCAGCTCCATCGCCCGCTCGACCTTCGCCTCGAGGTCGCGCGGCTCGGCGACGGTCGCGGTGGCGACGTAGGGGATCTCGTGTGCCATCGCGATCAGGGGCACGTTCTTGCCCTGGCCGAAGACGTTGCCCGGCTCGGTGCCGACCGGCTTCGTGTTCGCGGTCCGGGCGGCCGGCGGGGTGGCGCCCGAGCGCTGTACGCCGGTGTTCATGTAGGCCTCGTTGTCGTAACAGACGAAGAGCACGTCGTCGCCGCGTTCGAACATTCCCGAGAGGCAGGCGAAGCCGATGTCCACGGTGCCACCGTCGCCGGCCTGGCCGACCACCCGGATGTCCTCGCGTCCCTTGACCTTCAGCGCCGCGGCGACGCCGGTCGCGACCGCGGGGGCGTTTCCGAACAGCGAGTGGATCCAGGGCAGCTGCCACGACGACTCCGGGTAGGGGGTTGAGAAGACCTCGAGGCAGCCGGTCGCGTTGGCTGCGATCAGCTTGCCTCCGGTGGCTCGCATCGCGGCGTCGAGCGTGTAGCGGGCCCCCAGGGCCTCGCCGCATCCCTGGCACGCGCGGTGCCCGGAGGTGAGCGTGTTGGAGCGCTCCATCCGCGCCTGCACCGAGCGCTGGTCCGGGTCGAGCAGCCGATTGCCGACCGCGAAGGTCCCGACCTGGTAGTGCTTGATCGGTTGTTCGGGCACCGCTCCGCTCCTCTCAGTGCGAGCTAGCCGCGACGATTCCCAGGTCGCGGAGGATGTTTTCGGCGTGGGGTCCGTGCTGGTGGCCCGCGCGCATGCGCTCGAGCTCGCGCTCGACCACGTCTCGCTTCAGGTCGAGGAAGTGCAGCCGGTTGGGCTCGAGCCGGTCCGCGAGCACGTCGGCGAACAGGGCGTGCAGCGATCGCCCGGTGATCGGGCGGCCGCCGAGCCCGGCGACGACGTCGTGCACCCGGGACTCGAGGCCCGAGAGCGCGAGGCGCACGTTCTGGCCGACGATCCCGCCGGCGCCGACGGCGAACGCCTTCTCGATCACGACCACCCGCCGCGCTCCGCGCAGCGCCTCGCGCACCTCGTCGAGCGGCCAGGGGCGAAAGCACTTGATCGCCAGCGCGCCGATCTTGACGCCCTGCTCGCGAAGCTCGTCGACGACGTCCTCGATCGTCCCGAGGACCGAGCCGAGCGCGACCACGATCGTCTCGGCGTCGTCGGCTCGATAGGCCCGCACGAGCCCGCCCGACTCGCGGCCGAAGTCGCGCGAGAAGTCGGAGGCGATCTCGGGGATCGCGTCGAGGGCCAGCACCTGCTTGGCGTGCATCAGGTACTTGACCTCGGTGAACGCCTCGGGCCCGACCATCGCCCCGATCGTCACCGGCTCGGCGGGATCGAGCACCTGGCGAGGCTCGAACGCGGGAAGGAAGGCGTCGACCTGCTCCTGGGCGGGAAGGTCGACCTCCTCGTATGCGTGGGTGAGGATGAATCCGTCCATGCAGACCATCACCGGCAGCGAGAGCTCCTCGGCGAGCCGGAATGCCTGCACGTGCAGATCGGCGGCCTCCTGGTTGGTCTCGGCGTAGAGCTGGATCCAGCCCGAGTCGCGCTGCGACATCGAGTCGGAGTGGTCGTTCCAGATGTTGATCGGGGCACCGATCGCGCGGTTGGCCAGCGTCATCACGATCGGCAGGCCGAGGCCGGAGGCGTTGTAGAGCGCCTCCGCCATGTAGAGCAGGCCCTGGCTCGCGGTCGCCGTGTAGGCGCGCGCGCCGGTCGCCGACGCTCCGATGCACGCCGACATCGCCGCGAACTCGGACTCGACCATCAGGTACTCGCAGGGCTCGAGCTCGCCCGTGCGCACCAGGTCGGAGAGCCCCTCGACGATGTGCGTCTGGGGCGAGATCGGGTAGGCGGAGATCACCTCGGGGCGACACATCGCCACCGTGCGCGCGACCGCCTGGGAGCCCTCGAGTTGCTCAAGCATGGGCCACCTGCTCGATCTCCTCGCGCACGTAGTCGAATGCGCCTCGCGCGGCGGCGACGTTTCCCTCGCCCACCCGGCCCGGGAAGCGCTCGCTGATCGCCCTGGCGACGGATTCGATCGAGATCTGGCCGCTGAGAGCGGCGAAGCCACCGAGCAGCGCCGCGTTGGGAACCGGGCGGCCCGTGTGCTCGCGGGCGAGGTCGGTGGCCGGGACGGTGAGCAGGCGCTCGCGACGGAACCGCGCCAGCAGCTCGCCGATCCCGAGCTCGTCGAAGCCGCGGGTGCTGTTGATCAGGATGTAGCCGTCCGGATCGAGACCGGCGAAGAGATCCACCTGGTGCAGCAGGGTCGGGTCCTGGATGATCAGCGCGTCGGGTTCTGAGATCGGCTCGCGAGCGCGGATCGGCCTGTCGTCGATGCGGCAGAACGACACCACCGGCGCCCCCGTCCGCTCGGAGCCGAACGTGGGGAAGGCCTGCGCATGCCGACCCTCCGCGAACGCGGCCACCGAGAGCAGCTCGGCAGCGGTGACCACTCCCTGACCTCCCCTGCCGTGAATGCGCACCTGGTACACGTTGGCCTCCTTCGCGACGAGCCTAGCGCGACCGGTCCTTCGCGCGTCCGCAGTCACCGCGCTGGTCCGATCCGTAGCCGACCCGGATAACGAGCCCAGCGCGGCGCGGTTAGGATCCGGCGCCGTGACCATGCTGGAGCGCGAGCCCGGGGCCGACGGCCCGGCCGGACCTCCGCCCGGGCCGACCGCGCTCGGGATCGATGCGCTGATGCCGCCGGCGATGGCGGCGAAGGCGGCCGACGTGGGGGTAGCGAAGGCCGGCATGTCGGCGTCGCGCACGTTCGCGCTCGCGGTCCTGGCCGGCGCCTTCATCGCGCTCGGCGCGATGTTTGCGACGACCGCGGTGGCAGGGGCCGCCGACGTGATCCCGTTCGGCGTCCAGCGAGTGCTGGCCGGGCTCGTCTTCTGCCTCGGCCTGATCCTGGTCGTCGTCGCCGGCGCCGAGCTGTTCACCGGCAACAACCTGATTGTGATGGCGTCGGCGGAGCGCCGGGTGCGCTGGACGCGCCTGCTGCGCAACTGGGGGATCGTCTACGCCGGGAACCTCGTCGGTGCCCTTGCCACGGTCGCGCTCGTCTTCCTCGCGGGCCAGTACGAGTTCGGCGACGGGGCGGTCGGGGTCAGCGCGCTGGCGACCGCGGAGGCCAAGTCCTCGCTCGACTTCGGACGTGCCTTCGCGCTCGGGATCATGTGCAACGCGCTCGTCTGCCTGGCGATCTGGCTCACCTACAGCGCCCGCTCGGTCACCGACAAGATCCTCGCGATCATCTTCCCGATCACCGCCTTCGTCGCCGCCGGCTTCGAGCACAGCGTCGCCAACATGTACTTCCTGCCGATCGGGCTGGCGATCAAGGAGTGGGGATCGGACGCCTTCTACGCGACCAGCGGTGTTGCCCCCACCGATTACCCGGAGATCACGCTCGGCAACGCCGTGATCGACAACCTGGTGCCGGTGACGCTCGGCAACATCGTCGGCGGCTCGCTGATGGTCGGGCTCGCGTATTGGCTGATCTACGTCCGGACGGAGTCCTGATCTCGGTCGCCTACCGGGAAAGGCCCTGAGGCGAGCCCTCCGGTCGGCCGCGGGCCTCGACGACCGCGTAGCGGTTGCCACCCTCGTGCTTGGCCCGATACATGGCGCGGTCGGCGTGCATGAGTAGGGCTTCGGGATCGACGTCCCAGTCCGGAGCGAAGAGGGCGACGCCGAGGCTGGCGCGGGCCTCGACCGTGGCCTGATCGACCAGGTAGCACTCGGTCGCGACCGTTTCGACCAGATCTGCCGCGAGCCTTTCAGCCTGGGCGCGGGTCGCTTGCGGAAGCAGGACCGCGAACTCGTCGCCGCCGATCCGGGCGAGGACGTCGGTGGCGCGCAGCCGGCCGCGCAGCCGCCCCGCGACCTCGGTCACGAGGCCGTCGCCGACGTGATGGCCGAGGGTGTCGTTGACCTGCTTGAAGTTGTCGAGGTCGAGGATCAGCAGCGCGCCAGTGTGACCGTAGCGCTTTGCGTAGCCGACTCCGCGCTCGAGCTCCTCTCGAAATCGCCGCCGGTTCGGAAGCCCCGTCATCTCGTCGTGACCCGCGAGGAAGACCAGCCGCTCCTCGAGTTGCCTGCGCTCGCTGATGTCCTGGATCTGCGAGATGAAGTAGAGGGGCTCGTCGACATCGTCGCGGACGAGCGAGACGCTGAGCAGGACCCAGACGATGTGGCCCTCGGCGTGGAAGTAACGCTTCTCCATCGCGTAGGTGCGGCGCTCGCCGCCGAGCATCTGGCGCACGAACTCGAGATCGAGATCGAGATCCTCGGGATGGGTGATCTCCTGGAAGGTCTTGGCGACCAGCTGTTCGGCGCTGTAGCCGACGAGCTCGCAGAGCGCGTGGTTGACGCGCATGAAGCGGCCGTCGGGGGCGACCAGGGCCATCCCGATCGCTGCCTGCTCGAAGGCGAGACGGAACCTCTGCTCGGCCTCCCGTCCGGCCGCGACCGCGTCGCGGCCGGAAGCCGTGGGATCCGGTCCCGGGTTCTGTGGGGTGCGTTCTGCGTCGCCCAACATCTTGCGTCCAGCTGGTCCCTCGAATCTACGTTCAACCAGCGTTATCGGCGGTCGGCGCTGATACCAACAGCTTGTCGAGTGCGCTTGCGAGTTGGGATACTGCCTCGGGTGAGCGAGCGGCCGTCTCGATGCGCGATCGTCACCGGGGGCGGCAGCGGTATCGGCCTGGCCGTGGCGCACCGGCTGGCTGCCGACGGGCACGGCGTGGTCGTCACCGGGCGCCGCGCGGAGAGCGTGCGATGCGGCGGTGGGCGAGCTGGAGGCGGACGGTCATGCGGCGCTCGCGGTCGCGGCCGACGTCGGCGACCCGACGACGCCGGGCGCGTCGTCGCGGCGGCGCTCGAGCGCTTCGGCGGCATCGACGTGCTGGTCAGCAACGCCGGGATCGGGGACGCCGCCCCGGTGCTCGAGGAGACGCTGGAGGGATGGGAGCAGATCATGCGCACGAACCTGACCGGCGCCTTCCTGATGGCGCGGACGGCGCTCCCTGCGCTGATCGAGCGCCGCGGTTGCGTGGTCAACGTCTCTTCGGTGAACGGCATTCTCGCCGGACCCGGGATGGGCCGCCTACTGCACCTCGAAGGCGGGGCTGATCATGCTCACCCGGACGCTCGCCAACGACTACGGGCCGCGGGGGGTGCGCGCGAACTGCGTCTGCCCGGGCTGGGTCAGAACCCCGATGGGAGACTCCGACATGGACGACGTGGCGCGCGCACATCGTGTCGATCGCGAGGGCGCTTACGCGCTCACCCACGCCGACAACCCGCTGCGCCGGCCCGCCGAGCCCGAGGAGATCGCCTCGGTCGTCTCCTTCCTCGCCGGGCCCGACGCCGCCTACGTCAACGGCGTAACGCTCCCGGTCGACGGCGGCACGACCATTGTCGATCCGACCGCGGCCGGCCAGTTCAGCGCCTGAGGGACTCAGTCGATGAGCCTGCGGCTCATCTGCCGGACCGCGAGCCGCCACATCGCGAACGAGAACACGAGCAGCATGCCGATTCGCAGCAGGTCGACCGGCTCGAATCCGAAGGCGGCGCCCCGGACCAGCTCGACCAGTTGGTAGAGCGGGTTGAACTGCGCCGCGATCTGGAAGCCCTCGGGGAGCTGGTTGATCGGGAAGAACGTGCCCGCGACGAGGAACAGCGGCGTGATCACCACCGTGGTCACGTAGTTGAACTGGTCGATCTTCGCCACCGTGCCGGCGACCGCGATCCCGAAGGCGGCGAAGCCGAGCGCCGTGATGAAGCCGAACAGCGGCACGAGCAGCATCCCCGGCGTCGGGTCGAGGCCGAAGGCGATCGAGACGATCAATGGGAAGCAGCCGTAGACGCCCGCGCGGAGGCCGATCCACAGCATCTCCGCGGTGACCAGCTCCTCGACGTCGACGGGCGCGGCGAGGATCGCGTCGTAGGTGCGCTGGAAGCGGTGCTTGACGAAGGTCCCGAACATCGCCGGCAGCGCGCTCGAGAAGATCACCGCGGTGGCGACCATGCCGGTGCCGACGAACTCGACGTAGGTGAGCCCGTCGACGTTGTTGACCAGGGTCGCCCCGAGCCCGAGCCCGAAGGCGAGCAGGTAGATCGTCGGCTCGAGCACGCTGGAGAAGGTCGTCGCCTTCCAGAAGGTGCGGAAGTTGGCGACCTCGCGGCTCATCACGCCGGCGATCGCGGCCGGATCGAGCCGCCGGATTCGGGCGCCGCTCCGGCGCGCTCACAGCAGGCGCCTCAACGGCGGCGCGGTTCGGCTCGCTTCGCTCCGCCTCACAGCAGGCGCCTCAACGGCGGCGCGGTTCGGCTCGCTACGCTCCGCCTCACTCGGCCTCCTCGCCGGTGAGCAGGACGAAGACGTCCTCGAGCGACGCCGCGCGGCGGATCGCGTCCTCGGGCACGGCGCCGTTCGCGCGGGCGCTCGGCGCCGACGATCGCGATCGCGGGCCCGGCCGGCCGCACCGAGAGCCCCTGCGGCCTCGGCCGTCGGCGCGGACCTCGGCGAGTCGGTCGGGCGGGCCGTAGACCTCGGCGGTCTCGCGGCCCGCGTGCTCGACGATCAGCTCCGCGGGCTTGCCGCGTGCGACCACCTTGCCGTGCGCCATCACCGCGACCTCGTCGGCGAGCCGCTCGGCCTCCTCGATGTAGTGGGTGGACATCAGGATCGTCGCCCCGCGAGAGCGCAGGCCGTCGATCAGCGACCAGAGCTCGGTGCGGATCTGCGGGTCGAGGCCGACGGTCGGCTCGTCGAGCAGCACGAGGCGCGGCTCGTGAATGAGCCCGCGCGCGAGCAGCAGGCGGCGGCGCATGCCGCCGGAGAGCTCGTCGACGGCGTCCTCTCGCCGCCCGCGAAGGCGGGCGAGGTCAAGCGCGCGGTCGACCGCCGCGGGAACGTCGGCGACCCGGTAGAGGCGCGCGAAGACGGCCAGGTTTTCCTCCACGGTGACGTCGACGTCGAGGTTGTCGAGCTGCGGCACGACGCCCATCTCGGCGCGGGCGGCCTTCGCCTCTCGCGGCAGCTCGTAGCTCGAGCACCCGCAGCTCGCCCGAGTCGGCGATCGCCTGGCCGGTGAGCAAGCGCATCGTCGTCGACTTCCCGGCACCGTTGGGCCCCAGCAGCCCGAGGCAGATCCCGGCCGGAACGTCGAGGTCGAGACCGTCCACGGCGGTGATCGGGCCGAACGTCTTGACGACGCCGCGGAGCTCGATCGCGTTGCTGGGGTGACCGGTGGCGCTGGTGCCCATGCCGACGAGGTTAGAGCGGGCCGGTCCGCGCCTCGTGCATCGCCGCCTCGAGGGTCTCGGCAAGCTCGGCGCCGACGGCCCGGTGAGCAGGATGGCGAGCGTCACCGGTCCTCAGATCGACGAGGTTGTGGCGCTCGTCGGGGTCGCGGTCGAGGTCGTACATCTCGTGCTCGGCCGGGGCCTCGCCCGCCGGGTCGTGATAGCGGGCGTACTTGTGGGTACGCGTGCGGATCGCGCGGATGCGGTTCGGCTGACCGGGCGCCTCGGTCGTCGCGGTGGCCGCCTGGTGGTCGTCGTAGGTGAAGTGGATCGCGTCCTGAACCGAGGCAGCCGGACCGTCGTGCTCGACGATCGGGGACAGATCGACGGCGGACCGCCCGAGGCGCTCGCGCTCGGGAGTTGCGGCGTCGGCCAGCAACGGCGCCAGGTCGCGCCCGCGGAGGTCGGCGGGGCGGTTGGCGCCGGCCAGGGTGAGCATCGTCGGCAGCAGGTCGACCAGCGAAGCGAGCGCATCAGTCTCGGCGGGTCGCCCGAACAGGACCGGGTTCGAGATCACCAGCGGGATGTTGATCGTCTCCTCGTAGGCGTTGAACGCCTTCTGGCGCAGGCCGCCGTGCGAGAGCCCCATCTCGCCGTGGTCGGCGCAGCGGAAGATCACGGTCCGCGAACGAAGCGATTCGGGGTCGCCGGAATCCCCCAGCGCCGCGAGGATCCGCCCGATCTTGGCGTCGACGAGCCGGTGCAGGTAGGCGTAGAAGTTGACGTAGTCGAGCCGCGCGCGCCGGCTTCGCAGCGGCCCGAGGTAGGCGGCCATGCCCATCCGCATCAGCGCCTGCACGGCCGGCTTGCCCCGCAGGTCCTCGTCGATGGTCGGGGGCAGGCCGACCCCGAGGTCGCGGAACTCGTCGGTGGAGTACCCGCCGGCGACGAATGACGCCGGGAAGCCGAGCACGTCATGGGGGTTGACCAGCGAGACGACGAGGCAGAAGGGCTCGGCCAGCTCCGGCGCCGCGAGCCAGCGCTCGACCTGGCGCGTGTAGACCTCGTCCCAGCCCTCGCCGTCACCGGCGTTGCCACCGCCGAAGTGCTCGGCCTTCGCGTTCTCGCCCGCATCGGGAGGCTCCCAAGCGGAGAACCCGTACTCGCGCTCGAGGCGCTCGGCGTCGCGGGCGTTCCAGCCGCCCAGCAGTGAGCCCGCTCCGCCCGAGGGATGGGTGAGGTGCCACTTGCCCTTGTAGGCGACCTCGTAGCCGCGCGAGCGCAGCAGGCCCGCGAGCGCCGGAAGCGAGGCCGGCAGCTCGGGCTCGCCGCCGGTGCTCGAGCCGAGGCGAAGCGCGCCGCGCGCGAACTGGGTCAGCACGCGACGCACGGGCGCCTCCCGGCGGCGCAGGATTCCGGCCATCTCGCCGACGACGGCGGGTGTGTTTCTGGGGTCCGGGCGCAGATCGGCGGCGGTCAACGTCAGCGTCACGCCGTGCTCGGCGGGATAGCGTCCGCTGAGCAACGTGGCGCGGCTCGGAGAGCACATCGAGGTGTTGCAGAACCCGTTTCGGAAGTTGAGCCCGGTGCGCGCCAGCTCGGCGTCGTTGGGCATCAGCTCGCGGACCCACTCCGAGCCCCCGGGCCAATGCCGGGGGCGGCGCTGCTGGTCGGTGATCAGGAGCAGCAGGTTCGGCGGGCGGTCGCTCAACCGGGTTAGTGTCCCACGGATGTCGCGGAGCACGATCCGGTTGAGCACGCGGGCGTCTCGCCGGCGTCTCGCGGGCGCGGCCTGCGGGCTGTTCGCCGCAGCTGCGCTCGCCGTGCCGACACCCGCCTCGGCCGCGGTGCCGACCGGGTATAACCCGAATGGCCTGCCGGCGGCGAGCTGCTTCTGGACCGGACCGTTCACGGCCGCCGACCCGACCACGAACTACGCCTTCCCGGGTACCGAGATCTCCTACTGGGGCGCCAAGTTCGCGACTCCCCCGGGCGCCGAGCTGATCCTCCGCGGCCGCTACGCGCACGCCCGCTTCCAGTCGTTCAACGCCTACACCGACAACGGCACCGCGACCGGCTCGCTGCCCGACGTCGCGACCAAGCCCGACCCGGGCTCAACCAATCCCTATGTGAAGGGCAACCGCCGCGACCGCCGCAAGCGCTCCTACACCGTCCGGGTGCTTGCCACGGAGGCAGCGGCAGCGGCCGAGCCCAACACCCTCTACGCGGCCCCGGACCCGGCGGGCGACTCCTACCAGGACATCATCTACCGCGTCTATGTTCCCGACCGGGGCCGGAGCCTTGCCGGGGGAGGGGGCCTGCCAGAGCCCGAGCTGCGCCTCGCGAACGGAACGCGGCTCGAGGGCGACGCGCTCTGCGAGTCGCTCAACTCCAACCACGATTACCGGCCCACGCTGCTGCCGCAGGCGACCCAGGACACGCTCGTCAACTGGCCCGGTAAGGACCCGGCGACGAATCCCGCCCTGCCCGAGCTCGAGTTCGAGAAGTTCTTCAACCTCCAGTACTCGCTTGCCGCCTTCAAGACCGAGGCCGAGCAGGCTGCCACCAGCGCCGAGCCAATCGGCACCCAGTACAACAACAACGACGCCCGCTACATGACCGGTGCGTTCAGCTTCGTCTACGGGCCCGTGCTGGCGCTCCGCGGCCGCCTGCCGACGACGCCCCGCACGCGCCAGGGCCAACGGGTGATGGGAGCCGGCCAGCTGCGGGTCTGGGACATGTGCGTGATCGAGTCCCTGGTCACCACCCGCACCTACGGCTGCCTCTTCGACCAGCAGCTCCCGCTCCAGGACCCAGACCGCCGCCGTTACCTGATCACGGTCGCCCAGGCGGGCGATCGCCCCGAGAACGCAAGGCGCCGCTGCGGGGTCGCATGGCTCGGCGCGGACCCGGCGGGCGACGGCGCGGGCCGGCCCGACTCGGGAACGCTGCTGACCCGCAACGTGCTGCCGGCCGCCGGGTTTCGCCGTTCGAGCTTCGCCGTAACCGAGCCCGACACCGCCGCCCCGGTGATGGGTCGGTATTACCCCCGCGGCGAGTACCTGGGCGTCGAGGAGTTCGAGGCGCACGGGTGCCCGTTTCGCTGGAACGCCTACGGCGGCTAGACCGGCGGCCCGCACAGACCCACAGGGTGTGGGTGATTTCCACCCTTGGGTCCCTGGTGGTGGGCGCCGCCGCGGCGGACGATTGGGGGGTCAGTAAACCCCTTTCAAGGAGGAACACGATGACCCACAAGACCAAGATCCGCAACGCAATCGCCACCCTCGCCGCCGTGGCCGTCGCGCTCACGGCAGTGACAGGCGTCGCCGCTGCCGCCGGCGCCGCGGAGACCAAGGTGACGATCAAGGAGCAGTCCGGCGACTTCTCCGGCAAGGTGAAGAGCTCGGACCCAGCTCGCTGCGCCGAGGACCGCAAGGTCACCCTGTTCGAGCAGCTCGGCGACGAGCAGAACCCGAGCCAGGACGACAAGGTCGCCAGCGACCGCGCCTCGCTGAACGGAAACCGCTACGAGTGGTCGACCGGCAACACGGGGCTCGACTCGGGCAAGTACTACGCCCGCGCGGGCAAGATCTCAGGCTGCAAGGCCGACACAAGCAAGACGGTCAGCGTCTAGCGCTCAACCACGCTCCGGCGCGGTCCGGCGGCTGCGGCCGCCGGGCCGCGTTGGCGCTCGCGGTCCGCGGCCGGGACTAGGGCCCGGCGCTGATCGAGTACACCGGCGGGAGGCGTGTCGCCGCCACCGCCCAGCTCGCGCCCGCGTCTCCGGAACCGAAGACGTCGCCCGAGGTGGCGCCGAAGTAGAGCTCGAGCGCCTCGTCCTCGCCGGCCCGGTCGAACGCCTCGCGCAGGACGGTCAGGTAGGCGTCCTCTGGGGCAGGCCCTCGCCGCGCGCCGACCAGCTCGCGCCGGCGTCGCGCGTCTCGTAGACCCGCACCCGCCCCTCCGACCGTGACGCGGTCGGTGTCGGCCGTCAGCGGGATCACGTAGGCGCGTCGGGATCGGCCGGGTCGAGAGCGAGCGGGAAGCCGAAGTCGGACGGCAGGCCGGCCGCGATGTCGGTCCACGTCTCTCCCGCGTCGTCGGAGCGGTAGACGCCGCCGTGGAACTGCATGAACATCCGCTCGGGCCGCGTCGCGGCTCGGTGCAGGCGGTGGACGCAGAGCGCCGACCTCCTCCGGGGGCGCGTCCTCGGGCAGCGTAGCGCGCGACCAGGCCGTCGTTGCCGGCGCGCCAGGTTCGCCCGCCGTCCTCGGTCAGCCACACGCCGGCGGCGGAGACGGCGACCGCGAGCCGCGCGGGCTCGCCCGGCCACGTCGCGATCGAGTGTAGGCACAGGCCGCCACCGCCGGGCTGCCACGAGCCCCTCGCCGGGTGCTCCCAGAGTCCGCGGTTGAGCGACCAGCTCGCGCCGCCGTCCTCGGCTCTCGAACAGCACGCCCGGGTCGCCACCGGCGTAGAGCGTGCCGTCGGCCTCGCCGGCGACGATCACCCAGATCCGCTCCAGGGCCTGATCACCGCCCTCGGGCAGGGCGACGCCGTCGGCCTGCTCCCACTCTCCCGTCGGGTCGTCGGTGTAGAAGATCTTCGGCCCGTAGAACGGCGAGGTCACGGTTGCGAACACGCGCCCGCGTGCGCGGGTCGCGCATCGCGTACTCGACCGGCTCGCCGGCGAACGCGCGGGCGGCCACCTCGAACGGTCGCGCCCGGCGCGCCCTCGAGCACGAACAGCCCCTTCTTGGTCCCGACCAGCAGCTCCGTCATCTCGACCTCATCCTCCCGAGATCGCCGGGATGATGTCGATGCGGTCGCCGTCTGCCACGCTCGTGTCCTCGCTGCTGCGCTCCCCGTTGACGAAGACGTTGACGTGCCGCCGGATCAGTCCGCGCTCGTCGAGGATCCACCCGGCAACCGCGGGATGAGCCCGCTCGAGCTCGCGCAGCGACTGGCCCACGGTCGTCGCCTGGAGCTCGTGCTCGGCGCGATCGCCCGCGAGCCGCTTCAAGGGTCCGCGGAGGCGCACGAGCGGCATCGCGTGATCCTAGAAGTTCACCGGTGCGTCGGCGAGCCCGCTCCGCAGCCACTACGGGTTGACTCGTCGCGGGCGATGTGGAAGGGTCGCGCCGAAGACGTGGGCGAAGGGGAGGGAGCCCCGCATGCGGCAGAATCGGATCGTCGTGGGCGTGGCGACAGTGGTCGCGACGCTCGTGGCCCTCGCTGGTTCGCTCACCTCAGCCTCGGCCGAGGACCGAGCCTCGACCGGCCCGACCGCGATCGAGGCGGGCTCCTACGAGCTCAGCCCGCCGGTTCGCGACCTCCCCGCTGCCCGATCGACCCGTTCCGACGCCTCGGCTCCGCCGCGGATCAACCCGCTGGCCGGCGAGCGCGGCGGCGGTGGACGTGGCACCCGGGCTGGCGGCGAGGCGCCGGCCGACCCGCTCGCCGCGGGCTCGCGGAGCGCGACGGGTCGCACCCCGGCTCCCGGCCTCGTCTTCGACGGCACCGCCAACCCGCAGGGTTGCGGCACCTGCAGCCCGCCGGACACGAACGGCGACGTGGGGCCGAATCACTACATCCAGATGGTCAACGCGACGAAGGTCGCGATCTACGACAAGTCCGGCACCCTGCTGGAACCGGCGTTCAACCTGGGCACGCTCTGGCCCAGCGGCCCGTGCACCGGAAACCTCGGCGACCCGGTCGTCCTCTACGACCCGCTCGCCGACCGCTGGCTGCTGAGTCAGTTCTACGGCGATCCAGGCCTGGATACGGGCGGTCTGTGCTTCGCGATCTCGCAAACCGGCGATCCGCTCGGCTCGTACCACCTCTACGAATTCGCCACACCGAACTTCCCCGACTACTTCAAAGTCGGTGTTTGGCCCAACGGCTACTACGTCTCAACGAACGAGTCGGCCGGCTACACCTCCTACGCCTTCGACCGCACGAAGATGCTCGCCGGTGATCCGACGGCCGCCGGCGTTCGGTTCCCCGGCGAGAGCAACTTCATGCTGCCCGCGGACGTCGACGGGACGGCCCCGCCGCCGGACGAGGGCGGGCTCTTCTATACGTTCAAGGACAGCGTCTTCCACGGCGGAGGCGCCGACCGGATCGAGCTCTTCCAGCTGACGCCGGACTTCGCCGCGCCGGGCAACAGCACGTTCAGCCTCATCAACACGTTCCCGGTCGCTCCGTTCACCTACACCGTCTGCGGGTTCTTCAACCTCGACTGCATCAGGCAGGAGGGCACGGCGCAGCGGGTTGATGCGGTGAGCGAGTGGCCGATGCACCGCTTCCCGTACCGGAGCCTCTCCGACCACGAGGCCCTGGTCGGCAACTTCACCGTCGGCGGCGGCGCTGGTGACGTGGGCGCCGCGATCCGCTGGTTCGAGCTGCGCAACACCGGCTCGGGCTGGACCCTGTTCCAGGAGGGAACGCAGGATGAGGGCGGGGTCCAGGATCGGTTCATGGGCAGCATCGCGATGGACCAGGACGGCAACATCGCGCTCGGTTACTCGGTGTCCAGCAGCACCCTGTCCCCGAGCATCCGCTACGCGACCCGCGCCCCGGACGACCCGCCCGGCACCCTGACCTCGGAGCAGACGCTGAAGGCCGGAGGAGGCTCGCAGACCGGCTCGAACCGCTGGGGCGACTACAGCGCGATGTCGATCGATCCGGCCACCGACTGCGACTTCTGGTACACGAACGAGTACTACAACCCGACCTCGGGCACCGGTTGGAAGACCGCGATCGGCACCTTCGAGGAGCCGAGCTGCCCCTCGAACGAGTTCAGCTTCGGGAAGCTGAAGCGCAACAAGAAGAAGGGGACCGCGAAGCTGACCGTCAAGCTGCCCCACCCGGGCGAGCTCGACCTCGGCGGCAAGGGGGTCAAGAGGCAGCGTCCGGGCGCCGCCGGCGCCGGCCGCGCGAGCGCGAAACCGGTCACGGAGGGCGGGGCGGTGAAGCTCCTGATCAAGCCCAAGGGCGGCAAGAAGAAGAAGCTGAAGAAACACGGCAAGGTCAAGGTCAAGGTCAAGGTCACGTATACGCCCACCGGCGGGACGACATCGAGTCAGACGAAGCCCGTCAAGCTGAAGAAGAAGCTGAAGAAGTAGCGCTGCTCAGCCCGGACATCGCGTCACCTCTCGGGCCGTGGAGTTGCCGGCGCTGGCGGCCCGGCATGGGCCGCGACGTATAACGTCGCACCGATCATGATCGATCCACTCAACCGCTGGTCGGCGATCGGCGAGAAGCCCGAGTACGCCGGGCTGCTCAGCTTCGCGGGTGGCCCCTACACCGAGGACCCGGCGGAGCTCGAGGGGGCCGACGTGGCGATCGTCGGCGCGCCGATGGACGACCTGGTCTCCGACCGACCCGGCGCGCGCCTGGCGCCGCGCGCGATCCGGGCGGCGAGCTCGCCGCCCGGGCCGCACCTCGAGGTCGGGGTGGACGCCTCCGCGGACCTTCGGATCATCGACTTCGGCGACGCGGCGGTCGTCCCCGCCGACGCTCGGCGCTCGCACGCGGCGATCGAGCACCTGGTGGGCCAGGTGCACGCCGCCGGCACGATGCCGGTCGTGCTCGGCGGCGACCACTCGGTCACCGAGCCGAGCCTGCGCGCCGCCGCCGCCGTCCACGGACCGCTCGGCGTCGTTCACTTCGACACCCACACCGACACCGGTGAGCACGTGTTCGGGGCCAAGTACTCGCACGGCACCTTCATGCGCACGCTGATCGAGGACGGTCACGTCGACCCGCGTCGCTACGCCCAGATCGGCCTGCGCGGCTACTGGCCCGGCAAGGCCGATTTCGCCTGGCAGCGCGAGCGCGGGATCACCAGCCTGTTCGCGCACGACATCCGCGATCTCGGGATCAAGGAGGTCGTCGCACGCGCGCTTGCGGCGGTGGGCGAGGGGCCGGTCTACCTGACCGTCGACATCGACGTCCTCGACCCCGCTTTCGTTCCCGGCACCGGCACGCCCGAGCCCGGCGGGCTGACCACCAGCGAGCTGCTGTGGGGCGCGCGCGAGGTTGCTTCGCGGGTCGAGCTCGTCGGCGCCGACCTGGTCGAGGTGATCCCGACCGCGATCGGGACCGCCGACAGCTCGGCGCTCGCCGGCGAGCGCACCGTGCGTGAGATCCTCACCGGCGTCGCGATGCGCCGCCGCGGAGCCGCCGCCGGCGCCTGAAAGGCTCGCTAACGGTTCGCTCATAATCTGCTAACCTTCCGCAATTCCTGCTGAGTCCCCGCCCGGAAGTGGGCGGGGGACGGGGGACCCAACTGTTGGGGCGAATCGCGACCGTTTTGGTCGCGTAGCGCAAGCTCTTTGAGCGCGAGCCCGTCAGCTAACCCCGGAAGCGACGAGAGCGGAGCGTGAGATGGGCCTCCAGGCCACCGGCAAACCACGGATGTTCGTGATCGCGATCGCGGCCCTCGCCGCGCTGGCGACGGGTTCGGTCGCCCTCGACGAGGCGGGCGCGGCCTCGGGCGGGGTCGGCACCGCGGCGGCTTCCGGCGGCGCCGATGCAGATCGGTCGAGCGACGGGACCGTCGCCAGGTACGACCGGCTCTGGAACCGGGTCGCGCCGCGCGACAAGCGTTGGGCGCACAGGACCAGCGATTGCGAGTCCGGAGGCGATCCGGACGCGATCGGCGGAGGCGGGCTGTACCGCGGCGCTTTTCAGTTCATGAGGTCGACCTGGAAGAGCTCACCGCGAAGCCCCGGTGGCGATCCGATCGCCTACCCCTACCGCACTCAGGCCGTGGTCGCCGTCCTGCTCAAGCGGCGCGACGGCGCCGGGCACTGGCCCGTCTGCGGCTAGCCCCTTCGCGGCACCTTTCTCGAGCCGAGGTCAGTCGGCGGCGCCGCTGCTCAAGCGGGTTCGGCCGGCGACCGATTAGGGGGTATCGACCAGGCAACTCCGATCTTCGGTCAGATAGGCGCACCGCGGGCGACGGGCCTGGCGCTCGAGCCGTCGGCGAGCCTGCGAAGAAGCTCCCGCGTCTTCCTCGCGATCGCGCTTGCGGGCGTCGCCGTGCACGTCGCACATGCCGCCGGAGGGGCGATCACGGCGGACACGGTGATCGCCGACTGGCTGTATTGCAGCCTGTTCGCGGTCGCCGCCCTCAGCTGCCTCGCCCGCGCCGTGCGCGAGCGCCGCGCGGGCGGGAACGCCCTCGCCTGGGCGTTCGCGGCCGCGGGGGTGACGGTCTGGCTCTCGGCCGAGGTCTCCTACCGCGTCCTCGAGCCGGACCCCGGTGCGTCCTACCCGGTGCTGACCCAGGGCCTGCTGCTGGTCGGCTTCGGCCTCGCTTCGACGACCCTGGCGTTGCTCAGCCGCGACCGGATCGACGGGTTCCACAAGGGCCTCGCGCTCGACGGGCTGATCGGAGGTCTCGCGGTGGCCGCGATCGCGGCCAGCCTGCTGTTCCCCGTCCACGGCGGGAGCACGGTCGAGGTCAGCCAGCCGGGACCGCCGGCGTTCTTCCTGCTCGCCGACTTGGCGATCCTCGCCTTCGTCTTCGTCACGATTGCGCTCACCGGCTGGCGGCCGGGACTCTGCTGGGGGCTGATGTGCGCGGGCATCGTGGTCAACACGCTCGGCAACATCGCGCTCGTTCAGGCGAGCGAGGCGGGAGCGTTCCACCGCGGCAGCCTGGTCGACTCGCTCTACGTGAGCTCGGCGTTGCTGCTCGGGCTCGCCACGTGGTATCCGATCCGGCCCGTCGTCCGCCGCCGGGCCGAGGACGTTCGCCGCGTCGCCGCTCCCCTGGCGCTGGCCTCGCTGGCGCTCGGGTTGCTGTTCCTGGCGGCCTTCGAGCCGATCAGCCCCGTCGCGATCCTGCTCGCGACCGCCACGCTGGGCCTGATCGTGGCGCGGACCGCGCTCGCCTTCCGCGACAACCGCGCCCTGCTGGAGGCGCGTGAGCGGGACGCGCTCACCGACGGACTGACGGGTCTCGGCAACCGCCGGAGGTTGATGGTGGACCTGGAGTCCACGCTGAGCGAGACCGGGAGCGACAGCCCGCGAAGCCTGGTGATCTTCGACCTTGACGGGTTCAAGGGCTACAACGATGCCTTCGGGCACCCGACCGGCGACGCCCTGCTCGCCCGCCTGGGCGCCAACCTGGGCGGTGCGGTGAGCCCGCACGGCAGCGCCTACAGGATCGGTGGCGACGAGTTCTGCGCGTTGGTGAGCGCGGACGCGGTGAAGACCGAGGTCATCGTCGCCGGCGCCTGCGAGGCGCTCTCCGAGCGCGGCAGCGGGTTCGAGGTCGAGCCGTCCTGGGGGATGGCGGCCCTCGGCAGCGAGGCGAGCACGGTCGAGCAGGCACTCCAGCTCGCCGATCAGCGGATGTACACGCAGAAACACGCACGCCCGGACGTGGTCACCCGCGACGCGCGGGCGGTGCTGCTTCGGATCCTGCGCGAGCGCGAGCCCGGACTCGACGCCCATCTGCACGCCGTCGCGCTGCTGGCCCGAAAGGTGGGGGCTGACCTGAAGCTCGGCAACGAGGACCTCGATGTGCTCACGCGGGCGGCCGAGCTGCACGACATCGGCAAGATGGCGACCCCCGACGCGATCCTCCACAAGCCCGGGCCGCTGACCGAGCAGGAGGCCGAGATCATGCGTCGTCACACGGTGATCGGCGAGCGGATTCTCGAGTCGGTTCCGGCGCTTCGCCCGGTCGCCTCGATCGTGCGCTCCACTCACGAGCGCCTCGATGGCACCGGCTATCCGGATGGGCTCGCCGGTGAGGAGATCCCGCGGGCGGCGCGGATCATCGCCGTCTGCGACGCCTACAACGCGATGACCAGCGAGCGACCCTACAGCCGGACCAAGTCCCACGGGGAGGCGGTCGAGGAGCTGCGCAGGTGCGCGGGCACGCAGTTCGACCCCGAGATCGTCGAGACCTTCTGCTGGGTGATCTCCGACCCGGCGCTAGCGCTGACCCCCGAGCCCCTCCTCGATCCCGGTCAGGCTCTCCAAGACGAGGCCCCCGATTGCGTCGAGGGCGTACCCACCCTCCTGAACCACGACGGTCGGGATCCCGAGACCGCCGAGGGCGCGGCCCGCGGCCCCGAATCCGGCCGCGGACACGCCTAGCGGGCTCTCGGGATCGCCGGCGGCGGCGTCGACGCCGAGCGCGACGACGAGGGCTCGCGCGCCGCGCTCGCCCGCCCACGCGGCCAGCTCGGTGACCGCCTCGACCCAGCGCTCATCCTTGGAGCCCGGTGGAAGGGGGAGGTTTCGGTTGGCGCCGTCGCCCGCCCCGCTGCCGGTCTCGGTCGCGAAGCCGAGGAAGTGGGGGAACCAGCCCGCGCCCGGGTCGACGTGCACCGAGCCGACCTGGATCTCGGCATCGTCGTAGAAGATCTCCTGCGTGCCGTTGCCGTGGTGGGCGTCGATGTCGATCACGGCAACCGGACCGCCGAGGGCGTCGTGTAGCCGGGCGGCGGCGACGGCCGAGTTGTTGAGGTAACAGGAGCCACCGAAGCAGGACCCGGTCGCGTGGTGGCCCGGCGGGCGGCAGCACGCGTACGCCGCCGGCGCGCCGGCGAGCACCAGGTCGGCCGCGGTGAGGGCCGCGTCGATCGCGCCGCGCGCCGCCTCCCAGGTGCCCGGCCCGATCAGCGTCATCGTGTCGTAGGCGAAGTAGCCGGCCCGGGCGGTGACCGCCGCGGGGACGGCGGGCTGTCGGCCGGAGAGCAGGCCGGGGTGAGGGAAGATGTAGGGGACGACGCGGTCCTGACCGGGATCGGCCGTCAGGCCCGCTGACTCCCACCCGTCCCAAGCGCCGGCGAGGTACGCCGGAAGCGCCGGATCGTGGACGGCCGCCACCATGTTGTCCGGATGCCCCTCGGCGTCGACGAACCGCGCGCCGGCCTCGGCGAGAGCCTCGCGGATGCGCTCGGCGCGCGCCGGGAGCTCGGTGCCGGGCGTACGCACGCCCACCCAGATCTCGCCGCCCGGCTCGTGCAGCCGGTGGCGGTCGCTCCAGACCACGGGCATCGCGAGGGTCACGTGGGCAGGGTATTGACAAGCGGCCAGCGCGCCGGATAGGTTCGCTAACGGTCGTTCATGAAGAGAGAGATCGAGATGGTGGACATCGGGCAGCAGCTCGGTGCGGACAGGGTCCTGGACCCACCGGGCGAGCTGCCGCAGCCCGCCGAGCGCCTCGACCCGTCGGGACCGGTTCGGCCGTACGAGTTCGAAGTTGCGGTGGAGCGGCTGTGTCTGGACTCGACCTCGTTTCGCAACATCCGCGAGCGCGCCGGTGGCGACCCGTATCTGATGGCCGACCGGATCACCGAGATCGTTGAAGCCCGGGGCAAGATGCACAACCCCGAAACCGAGTCGGGAGGGGTTCTGCTCGGGACGGTGGCGGCGGTCGGTGAGCGCTACAGCTCGCCTCCCGCGCTCGGGGCGCGGATCGTGACGCTCGGCTCGTTGACGCTGACGCCGCTTCGGCTCGAGGCGATCACCCAGCTCGATCCCGGCTCTCCTCAGGTCGAGGTCGCCGGTACCGCATTCGTCTTCGATCGCGCCTCGTGGGCGCCGCTCCCGGACGACGTGCCGCTGACGACCGCGCTCGAGCTCTACGACGTCTGCGCAGCCGCGTCGCAGACGCGCGCCCTGGCGCCCGCCGACGGCACGGTGTGCGTGATGGGCGCCGGACACGGCGGCAAGCTGGTGCTCGCCGCCGCCCGCGATGCGATGGAGGGCGGGACCGTGGTCGCGGTCGACGTCGACCCGCACGCGATCGAGCGCGTCACCGCGCTCGGGCTCTGCGACATCGGCGTGGCCGCCGATCTGCGCGCACCGCTCGAGGCGGCCGAGGCGCTGCGCGCCGCCGGCGTCCCCCCGGCCGATCTCACCGTCGTCGTCGTCAACGCCACCGGCTGCGAGCCGACCGCGATCCTCCTGACCGCCGAAGAGGGCACGGTGCTTTTCTTCTCGATGGCGACGCACTTCTCGAGCGCGGCGCTCGCCGCGGACGGGCTGGGGACGAACGTTCGCATGCTGGTGGGCAGTGGCTACGCGCCGGATCGCGGTGCCTACGCCCTGGACCTGACGCGCCGCTCGTCGGCCCTCCGGCAGGCCCTGGGCATGCCAGTCGGAGAGCCCGCGTGAGCGCCGAGGCCGGGCACCGCGTGCAGATGCGCTGGCGCGATCTCGACGGGCTCGGTCACGTCAACCACACCGTGGTGCTCACCTACCTCGAGGAGGGCCGGGACGCGTTCCTCAAGGAGCGCGGGATCCGCCGCGACGAGTACGTGGTGGGGCGCTGCTCGGTGACCTTCAACGGCGAGATCGATCCGGCGTTCGGGGCCGTGACCGTGCAGTGCGCGGTCCGCGAGCTCGGTCGCTCGAGCGTGGCGACGACGGAGCGCATCCTCGACCACAGCGGCGAGGTCGTCGTCGAAGCGGAGTTCGGCCTCGTGCTCTGGGACCCCGAGCAGCGAGGCTCCCGACCGATCACCGACGAGGAGCGGACCGCATTGTCGCGCTCCGGGGAGGCACCTGAATGAGCGCTTGGAACAGCAATCCGGTCGTCGTCACCGTGGCTATCACCGGCGCCGACGTCTTTCGCGAGAACAACCCGAACGTCCCGTACACGACCGAGGAGATCGCCGGCTCAACGATCGAGGCGACGGGCGCCGGGGCCACGATCGCCCACCTGCACGTACGCGAGGACGACGGCACGCCGAGCGGGCGCCCGGAGCTGTTCGTAGACGCGATCGAGCGGATCCGGGCCGGATGCGAAGTGCTGACGATGGTCTCGACCGGCGGCGCCAACGACATGACGATCGAGGAGCGGACCACCGGCCTGGAGGCGAAGCCGGACATCTCGGGGGTCGAATCGGGCTCGATGAACTTCGGCGACGAGACCTTCATCACGCCGCCACCGGCCGGCCGCGGGATCATCGAGCGCGCGACGCAGGCAGGGATCGCGCTCGAGGTCGAGGCCTTCGACGTCGGCCACGTGGTCAGCGCGGTGCGCTGGCTCGAGGACGGCGTGCTGCCGTCGCCGATGCGGGTCAACCTGGTGTTCGGCGTTCCCGGCGGCATCGATGCCTCACCGGAGGCGCTGACGGCGATGCTGCGCCCGCTGCCGCCGGAGACCTTCTGGACCGTGACCTGCATCGGCCGCCACCACCAGCGGATGATGGCGCTGGCGCTGCTGCTTGGTGCGCCGGGGATCCGCACCGGGCTCGAGGACGTCGCCTATCTGAGCCGCGGCGTGCTCGCACCGTCGAACGCGGCGTTGGTCGAGGTGGCGGTCGGATTGGCCGGCACCCTGGGGCGCGAGGTCGCGACACAGGCTCAGGCAAGCGAACTGCTTGGGCTCGGTTGAGCGTGGCGGCCACCCTCTCCAAGAGCGCCGCCCGCGCCGACGGGCGCTCCTCGAGCCGGCGTGGGCCCGAGACCCGCGACGCGATCCACGAGGCCGCGCTGGAGCTGTTCGCCCGGCGCGGCTACCACGCGACCTCGATGCGCGCGATCGCATCCGCCGCCCGGGTGCAGCCGGCGGCGATCTATCACTGGTACCCGAACAAGGAGGCGATCCTGGTCGGGCTCCAGGACGACTTCATGGAGCAGCTGACCGAGAGGGTCGTCGAGGCGATGGACGGCGAGGACCGCCCGGCGCTGCGGCTGGCGGCGGCGGTGCGCGAGCACGTCGTCTTCCACGGTGTCCACCGCCGGGCCGCGTTCGTCACCGACAGCGAGATCCGGGCGCTCACGGAGCGGCCGCGCCGGGCGCTGATCGCCAGGCGCGACGAGTACCAGGAGATGTTCGCCGAGCCGATCCGAGCCGGCGTCCGCGACGGCTCGCTGCACGTCTCCAACGCCGACGTCGCGACCTACGCGATCCTGCTCCAGTGCACCGGGGTCGCGCTCTGGTTCGACCCCAGGGGCCCGCTGGACCTCGAGCGGGTGGCCGCGCTGCACGTCGAGCTCGTGCTCGGTTCGCTCGGGGCCTCCGGTCCGCTGATCGCCGAGGCCGCCGGCAGAGCGGGGGAGGGGTAGTGAGGATCAAGCCACCGGCGCTCCCCGAGCGGGCGACGATCGCCGTCGTCGCGCCGGCCGGCCCGTCGCAGACGCGCTCGGAGATCGAGCAGGCGACCGCCTACTTCGAGGCTCGCGGCCACGAGGTGATCTTCGGGCCCAACCATCGCAAGGTGCACGGCTACCTGGCAGGGACCGACTCAGAGCGCGCGGCCGACCTGCAGTGGGCGCTGAGCGAGCCGGGGATCGACATGGTGCACACGCTCTGTGGCGGCTACGGCTGCGCGCGCCTGCACGACCTGATCGACTGGGACGCGGTCGGCGAACCGCGGATCGTTTGCGGCTTCAGCGACATCACCGCGCTGCACCTCGCGCTCGCCGCCCACGCTGGCTGGATCACCTTCTACGGCCCCAACTTCCTGCGCTTCACCCGCCGCAAGGACGAGCTCACGGTGAGGACCGAAGCCTGGTTTCACCGCGCCTTCCAGCCCGAGCCGCTCGGGCGCGTGTTCCAGGACCACGAGGATCCCTACGTGCTCACCGTCGGCGAGGGAACTGCGGAGGCGCCGCTGGCCGGCGGCTGTCTGGCCTTGCTATGCGCGAGTATCGGGACTTCGTATGAGATACAGACGGACGGCTGCGTGCTGATGGTCGAGGATCTGAACACCGAGCCCTACATGGTCGACGCCGCGCTCAACCATCTGGTGCGCGCCGGAAAGCTCGACAACGTCGCCGGCTTCGTCTTCGGCACCGACGTCAACCTTCAGTACCAGACGCTGCCCGAGGGGCCGGAGTCGACGCTCTCGGTCGAGCAGATGCTCGACGAGCTGGTCGCCCCGCTCGGGATCCCGGCGATCGCGAACGTGCCGGTCGGACACGGCAAGCACATGGCGACGATGCCGCTCGGCGCAACCGTGCGCATCGACGGCGCCGAAAAGTCGCTCGAGGTGATCGAGGCGGCGGTTGAGCCGCCCGCTGACGAACGAGACGGGAGGAGATCGACCGATGAGGCCGAGCGAGGATCCTGGTGCTGGCGATCGCGGTTGCCGCAACGGTCGCCGCGGCGGCGCTGCCCGCGGCGGCCCAGGACTCCGGGCAGACCGTCCTGAGGTTCGGCTGGGCCCAGGACCCGAAGACGCTGAACCCGTTCGTCGGCCAGGACGAGGAGAGCTTCACGATCTGGGCGATCACCTATGACCTGCTGATCAACTTCGATCCCAAGGACCTCTCGCCGGCGCCCGGCATCGCTGAGAGCTGGGACGTCTCCGAGGACAAGAAGACGATCACCTTCAACCTCGTCAAGGGCGCCAAGTGGTCGGACGGCAAGCCGATCACCTCCGAGGACGTCAAGTGGTCGCTCGAGGTATTGGGCAGCAAGGGGTATCTGTTCAGCTCCTACACCGGCAATGTCGCCGCGATCAAGACCCCCGACGAGAACACCGTCGTGCTCGAGATGCGCAAGCCCGACGCGCGCGTGATCGGCGGTCTGTTCATCTACGTGCTCCCGAAGCACGTTTGGGACAAGGTCCCGGTCAAGGACCTGACCGGCGCATATGAGCCCGAGATTCCACTGGTGGGCAGCGGGCCCTACATCCCGACCGAGTACGACCGGGGGCGGATCGTGACGATGGAGCGCAACCCCGAGTGGCGCGGCGAGGAGCCGGCCTACGACGAGCTCCAGTTCATCAAGTACGGCAGCAACGACGCGGTCGAGCGCGCGCTGAAGCTGGGCGAGATCGACATCATCACCGAGGTCCAGCCGGCGACCTTCAAGCGGCTCGGCGAGGAGGATGGGATCGAGACCCTGCGGGCCCCGACCGCCGGGATCACCCAGCTCGCGTTCAACCTCTGCTCGGAGAAGGTGTGCCCGGACGCGCAGTTCAACCCCGCGATCCAGGACCTCGACGTGCGCCAGGCGATCGCCTACGGGATCGACCGCGAGCGGATCAACGCGATCGCGACTCAGGACACTTCGTTCGTGTCCCATGGCCTGCTGCCCTCGTTCTACAAGTCGTTCTTCGAGGTCCCCGAGCAGGACTATCCCTACGACCCCGAGATGGCGAACCAGATCCTCGACGACGCCGGCTGGGTTCCCGGCGAGGACGGGGTCCGGGAGAAGGACGGCGACCGGCTGGAGTTCGACCTCTACGTGCGTTCGGAATCGCCGTTCACGGTCCAGATGGCGAAGCTGATCGCTGAGCAGACGCAGGAGATCGGGATCAAGTTCAACGTCCAGGTCGTCAGCACCGACAAGCTCTATGAGCTCACCGTTCGCAAGGTGGACGGCAAGCCGGCGCCGGACTTCGACACCTTCATCTGGGGCTGGGGCGGCGATCCGTTTGACCCGAGCTTCCTGCTCGGCGTGCTGATCACCGACGAGATCGGCGGCTCCTCGGACTCCTTCTACTCGAACCCGGAGTACGACCGGCTGTTCGAGGAGCAGACGACTCTGTTCGACACCGAGGAGCGCAAGGCGGTGATCGGCGAGATGATCGACATCCTGCAGCGCGACCTGCCCTACCTCGTGCTCACCGAGGACCCGCGCCTCGAGGCGTATCGGACCGACGCGGTGGCCAACGTAACGCCGTCCTGTCCCTCCGACCAGGGGAACATCTTCTGCCAGCAGGTCTCCTACGAGCCGCTGCTGTCACTGGAGCCGGCAGCGGGCTCGACCGAGGCGACCTCGACCGGCGTCCCGGGTGGCCTGGCGGCGATCGGCGCCGTGATGATCGCCGCCGCCGCTTTCTTGTTCGGCCGGGCGCGCGGCCGCCGCATCGCCGAGCCGCTGGAGCTGGAAGCGTGAGGCCGGCGCGATGAACGCGCGCTGGCTCGCCGGCAAGATCGGGGCGGCGCTGCTGACCCTCGTCTTCGTGCTGATCTTCAACTTCTTCCTCTTCCGCGGGATCGGCGACCCGACCAACGAGCTGGCCCGGCTGCCGCAGTCGACACCGCAGGAGATCGAGGACCTGCGCGCCCAGTACGGACTCGACAAGCCGCTGGTCGGCCAGTTCGCCGACTACGTCGGCGACACGCTGACCCTCGACCTCGGGATCAGCCTGCGGACCCGGGAGCCGGTCTGGGACTCGATCAAGGAGGCGATCCCTTGGACGCTGCTCCTGGTCGGCACCGGGACGCTGCTGGCGACGGTGATCGGCGCGTGGTTGGGGGTGGTGGCCGCGACGAAACGCGGCAAGAAGGAGGATGAGGGCTTACTCGGGTTCAGCCTGTTCACCTACTCGGCGCCCGAGTACTGGATCGGGATCATCCTGATCTTGGTGCTGGCGGTCGCGATCCCGATCTTTCCGGCCGGGCAGCAGGTGACGCCCGGCGAGGAGTTCTCGAGCTGGTTCGCCGAGGCGCTCGACGTCCTCAACCACCTCGTCTTACCCGCGACGGCGATGATGCTGCTGCTGCTGGGGCAGTACTTCCTGATCATGCGCTCGTCGATGGTCGACGTGCTGACCGAGGACTTCATCACGGTCAAGCGCGCGACCGGGCTGCCGTGGGACCGGGTGGTCAGCAAGCACGCCGTGCCCAACGCGCTGCTGCCGCTGGTCACCCTGGCGGCGATCCAGTTCGGCGCGGTGGCCGGGGGGGCGATCACGATCGAGACGCTGTTCTCCTGGCCGGGACTCGGTGAGCTGACCTTCAACGCGATCAACGACAAGGACTTCCCGGTCTTGCAGGGGACGTTCCTGGTCTTCTCGGTCGGCGTGATCATCGCCAACCTGCTCGCCGACTGCCTCTACTTCTACCTCGATCCACGGGTGCAGGCGACATGACCGGAGGCGAGATCGGCGGGGTCGGCACCGGCGGCGAGGTTCCGGCGACGCCCGGCGTTCCGGCGACGCCCGAGCCGCGCGCCCGTCACCGACCGGGGGGTGCGCGAGCTGCTCCTGGGCAGCTGGCGTGGCCGCTTCGGGCTCGGGGTCCTGGGCCTGTTCATCTTCATTGCGATCTTCGGCAACCTGCTCGCCCCGTACGACCCGCAAGCGTCGAGCCTCGAGGTACTTCAGCCGCCGAGCAGCGAGCACCTGCTGGGGACGACGGAGAGCGGCGCAGATGTCCTTTCCCAGCTCCTGGTCGGAGCGCGGGTATCGATCGTGGTCGGGTTCTCGGCCGCGATCATCTCGGCGCTGATCGGGGCCTCCGTCGGCCTGTTCAGCGGCTACTTCGGCGGCTGGACCGACCGCATCCTCGACGCGCTCGACAACTGGTTCCTGGTCATCCCGACCCTGCCCTTGATGATCGTGCTCTCGCGGCTGCTCAGCCCGTCGCTCGGCACCCTGATCCTGGTCATCGGGATCACCTCATGGGCCGGGACAGGGAGGATCGTGCGGTCCCAGGTGCTTACCCTGCGCGAGCGCGCCTTCGTCGAGCGCGCCCGGGCGCTCGGGGCCGGCCACTGGTACATCATCCGGACCCACATCCTGCCCAACGCGATGCCGTTGATCTTCGCCAACACGGTCCTGATCGTGGCGGTGGCGATCCTCTCCGAGTCGGCGCTGGCGTTCCTCGGGCTCGGGGACCCGAGCCGGATCTCGTGGGGGCAGATGCTCGAGAACGGCTTCGAGGCGGGCGCGCCGAGCGCCGAGGCCTGGTGGTACGTGATCCCGCCCGGCCTCTGCATCACGGTGCTCGTGCTCGCGATCGCCGTGCTCGGCTACCTGTTCGAGGAGTACATCAACCCGCGGCTGCAGGAGCTTGGATGAGCCCCGCATTGCTCGAAGTAAGCGATCTGCGCGTGCATGCGAGCGGAGGGCCGATCGTCGACGGGGTCGACCTGGTGATCGAGAAGGGCGAGGCGCTCGGGTTGGCCGGCGAGTCGGGCTGTGGCAAGACGACGACCGCGCTGGCGCTGATGAAGCTGCTGCCGCCGAGCCTCTCAGCAGTCGGGGAAGATGACGCTGCGGCTCCCGGGCGAGGAGGAGCCGATCAACCTCGAGCGGCGCACCGAGACCGGGATGCGCTACGTGCGCTGGCGCCACATCTCGCTCGTCTTCCAGGGCGCGATGAACTCGCTCGACCCGGTGCAGAAGATCGACGCCCAGTTCGCCGAGGTGATCCGGATGCACAGCCGCGGCACCAGCGCCGGTGAGGTTCGCGAGCGCATCGGCGAGCTGTTGGAGACGGTCGGGCTGACGCCCGGGATCGGAAACCGCTATGCGCACCAGCTCTCGGGCGGGCAGCGCCAGCGGGTGATGGTCGCGCTGGCACTGGCCTGCGATCCATCGCTGGTGATCGCCGACGAGCCGACGACGGCGCTCGACGTGGTCATGCAGGCGCAGGTCCTGCAGCTGCTCGAGCAGCTGCGCGAGCGGCTCGGTCTGGCGCTGATCCTGATCTCGCACGATCTCGGCGTGCTCGCCGAGACCTGTGACCGGATCGCGGTCATGTACGCGGGCCGGATCGTCGAGATCGGCCCGGTCTCGTCCGTGTTCGGGGCTCCCCAGCACCCCTACACCAAGCGGTTGCTCGAGTCGCTGCCGGTGATCGGGGGGGAGCGCGGACTCGCCGAGCCGATTCCCGGCGGGCCGCCCTGACCCGGGCGCCCCGCCCGCCGGGTGTGCCTTTCATCCCCGCTGCCCATACACGACCGAGCGCTGCCTCAGCGATCCGCCGCTGCGCGAGGTCGCCCCGGGCCACTGCCGCCGCCTGTCATTTCGCGCCGTGGAGGGAATGGCCGGCGGTCCAGAAGCTCGGCGGAACGGCGTCATGAGCGTCGAGAGCGAGAGCCTGATGGAGGTCCGCGACCTCGAGGTGCAGTTCAGCTCTCGCGGCGAGGTCGCGCGGGCCGTCGACGGCGTCTCGATCGAGTGGCGCCGCGGCGAGATCCTCGGCATCGTCGGCGAGTCCGGGTGCGGCAAGTCGACCCTGGCGCGGGCGATGCTCGCCCTGGTCGAGCCCGCCGCCGGGGAGGTGGTGCTGAACGGCGACCCGGTCGGCGACAAGTCGAGCCTGGCCGAGCTGCGCGAGCGGGTGCAGATGATCTTCCAGGACCCCTACCAGACGCTGAACCCGCGCCAGCGGGTGCGGACGATCGTCGCCGAGCCGCTGCGCGTCCAGGGCGTGCGGCGGCGACGACCGCGACGCCGCGTGCGCAGCGGCGCTCGAGGACGTCGGGCTCGAGCCCGAGCGCTACCTCGAGCGCTACCCGCACCAGCTCTCCGGAGGCCAGCGCCAGCGGGTCGCGATCGCGGCGGCGCTGGTGCTCGAGCCCGACGGGCTGATCTGCGACGAGCCGGTCTCGATGCTCGACGCCTCGGTCCGCGCGCAGATCCTCGCCGTGCTGCTCGAGCTTCAGCGCCGCCGGGAGCTGGCGCTGATCTTCATCACCCACGACCTCAGCCTGGCCTGGTCGCTGTGCGACCGGATCGCGGTCATGTACCTGGGGCGGGTGGTCGAGCAGGGGTCGGCGGTCGACGTGATCGAGCGCCCGCGCCACCCCTACACGCAGGCGCTGGTCACCGCGATCCCGGTGCCCGAGGCGGGCGGCGGAGGGGCAGCGCGAGCTGCTCAGCGGCGAGCTGCCCGGACCCGACCGACATCCCGACCGGGTGTCGCTTCCACCCGCGCTGCCCGAAGCGCTTCGAGCCCTGCGACAGCGTCGATCCGTCGCTGATCGCGGTCGGCGGGCGCGACCAGATGGCCGCCTGCCTGCTGCACGACCCGACGCTCGGGCGGCCGAGGCGCCGCGGCGATCTAGCCGGCGACTGGCGAGCGCTGGCGCGAGATCGCCGGCGCCGGTCGGACGGATCGAGCCCGGCCCGCGCAACGCGATCACCGACGTGCCCGGGGTCCGCGTCGGCCACTCGCAGGCGGAGAGCGGCGAGCCGCACCGGGGTGACCGTGGTGGCGCCGCCGTCGCTGCCGGCGCCGGCGGCGACGGCGGTCGTCAACGGGATGGGCGAGCTGACCGGCAAGATCGAGATCGACGAGCGCGGGCGTGATCGACGACGCCGGTCTACCTCTGCGGGTCGCACGCGGTCGGCATCGTCCACCACGCCGCGGTGCTCGCCTCCGGGCGCGGGCCCGAGAGGATCGTGCTGCCGGTGGTCGGCGAGTGCGACGACAGCTGGAGGGCCGACTCGCGCAAGGTGACGACCGGCGACGTCGAGCGGGCGCTCGCGAGCCTCGGCAGCGAGGTCGCGGAGGGCAGCGTCGGCGCCGGGCACGGGGATGATGTGCTTCGAGTTCCCGGGCGGGATCGGCACCGCCTCGCGGGCTGGTCGGCGACCACCACGTCGGCGTGCTGCTGCTGTGCAACTTCGGCGACCGCGAGCGCCTCGACCTGCTCGGCACGCATCTCGACCCGGTCGAGGAGAAGGCCGCCCCGGCCGGCTCGTGCATCGCGGTCTGCGCGACCGATGCGCCGATGGGCCCGCAGCAGCTGCGCCGGCTGGCGCTGCGGCCGCTGCTCGGGCTCGCGCGGGCGGGGTCCTACGGCTGCGAGGGGTCGGGTGAGATCGGGCTCGCGTTCTCGACCGGAGCACCGCGGCGACGCTCTCCAACGACGACCTCGACCCCTACTTCGCCGCCGCCTGGGAGGCGGCCCACGAGGCGGTCTACAACTGCCTCGTCGCCGCCCGGCCCGGCGAGATGCGCGACGGGACGATGCAGGAGGAGTTCCCGATCGAGGATGGTCCGTGAGCTGGCCCGGGCGCGCGATGGGCGGGCCTGACCTCGCGACGAGGTCGTCGGCCTGGCGCAGGCCCTGATCCGCGTCGACACCTCGAACCCGCCCGGCAACGAGACCCCGGCCGCCGAGCTGCTCGCCGACTACCTGCGCGGCGCCGGGATCGAGTGCGAGCTCGTCGGCCCCGACCCGGAGCGCCTCAACCTGGTCGCGCGAATCGAGGGCGCGCGGCGAGGGCCCTTCGCTGATGCTGATGGCGCACACCGACGTCGTCCCGGCCCCGACCGCCGACTGGACCGTGCCGCCGTTCGAGGCGCGGATCCGCGACGGCCAGCTGGTCGGCCGCGGCGCGGTGGACATGAAGAACGAGCTCGCGGCGCGCGCGGTCGCCTTCGCCGCCCTGGCCCGCAGCGGCGAGGCGCCCGGGCGGCGACGTGGTCCTGGTCGCCGAGTCCGACGAGGAGCGCAACGACCGCCGACGTCGGCATGTCGTGGCTGGTGCGCGAGCGCCCCGACCTGCGCTGCGACTTCGCCCTCGACGAGGGCGGCGGCATGCTGCTCGAGCTCGCCGACGGGCGCCGGGTGGTGACCGTTTCGGTCGGCGTGAAGCAGGTGACCTCGCTGCGGCTTCGGGTCTTCGGGCGCGCCGCCCACGCCTCGGTGCCGGCGCGCGCCGACAACCCGCTCCGCCACGCCGCGACCGCGATCGACCGGCTTGCTCGACCACCGCCCGCCGGCGCGATCCGGCGCCGGCGATCGAGCGGGCCCTCGAGCGTCCTCGGGCGCGCCCGCGGGCGGACGACGACGAGGCGGTCGCCTGGGCCGGAGAGCAGCACCCGGTGCTCGCCGACCTGTTGCCGGCGATGACCCGGATGACGGTCACGCCGACCGGGCTGCGCGACCTTCGAGCCCAGCAACGTGATCCCCCCGTACGCCGACGTGATCTGCGACTGCCGGGCGCTCCCGGGCCAGACCGAGGCCGACATCCGCGAGCAGGTCGATCGCGCGATCGGCAGCGAGCTTCGCCTACGAGATCGAGCTGCTCGAGCCGCTCGAGGGTGGCACCGAGTCGCCGATCGACACGCCGCTGTACCGCGTCTGCGAGGAGTACGTCGCCGACCGCGTTCCCGGCGCCGAGCTGCTGCCGATGGTGACGCCGGGCTTCACCGACTCGCACTGGGTGCGCAAGGCGCACGGCACCGTCGCCTACGGCTTCGCTCCCGTGTTCTCCACCGACCCGATCGCCTATATGCGATGGCGCCCACGGCGCCGATGAGGCGCTCGACGTCGCCGACCTGGTCGAGATGGCGGAGTTCCACATCTTCGCGATCAGGGCGTTGGCGGCAGCCTGAAACGCAGGCGTCCCAGCGACTCACGCCCGGGGACGAGGCGCCGCATGGGGCGATCAGGTCACCGCGCCGCCGGGGTGGGGCGGTATGCGCCCGTCTGGATCGCGTAAGCCGTCCCACCACGGTTGATGAGCCCTCGGATCGGTGGCGCGCCGGGCCCTCGTATTGTCTCGCCGACCGGTGACCGCGCCGCGCGCCCATACCGCCCACGGACACTGGCTGGACCAGGTCGGTCCGCTCGACCCGCTGCCGGCGCTGGAGGGCCGGCTCGACGCCGACGTGGTCGTGATCGGCGGCGGCTACACCGGGATGTGGACTGCCTGGAGGATCCGCGAGCTCGAGCCCGAGGCCCGGGTGGTGTTGCTCGAGGCCAACCGCTGCGGCACCGGGCCCAGCGGGCGCAACGGCGGCTTCGTGCTCGATCTCTGGGACAGCCTGCCGGGAATCCGCGAACGCTTCGGCGATGCCGCGGCGCTCGCGCTCTGCGATGCGTCGACCGAGTCCGTGTCGGCGATCGGCGCCTGGTGTGAGGCCGAGGGGGTCGACGCGTGGTTTCGGCAGGGGCGGCTTGCTCCAGGTCTCCGCGGCCCCGGCCCAGGACGGCGCTTGGGACGAGGTCGTGCGGGGCTGCGCGAAGCTGGGGCGTCCCGGCGGCGGCCGTGGAGCTCGACCGCCCGGCTACCCGCGGGCGCTGCGCCTCGCCCCGGTTTCGCGGCGCAGCGCTTTACGGGGGCTGCGGGTCGGTGCACCCGGGCCGGCTGGCGACGGGACTGCGGGCGCGGCTCGCCACTTCGGGGGTCGACGTCCGCGAGGATTCCGCGGTGCGGCGAGTCGACGCCACCAGTGCGGGGGTGGTGGTCGCGACGGCCGGTCGGGCAGGTCCGCGCCGCCGCCGCTGTGCTCGCCGTCGGCGCGGCGGGGATCCGGGTGCCGCGACTGCGAAACAGGCTCACGGTGACCTCCAGCCACGTCGTCGTCACCGAGCCGGTGCCCGACGTGATCGAGGAGCTCGGCTGGACCGGGGCGAGGCGATCTTCGACTCCCGCCACCTGGTCCACTACTTCCGCACCACCCGCGACGATCGGATCGCATTCGGCTGGGGCGGGGGGCGGGTGGTTCCCGGGACCCGGCTCGGCGGCCGCGCCGAGGTCGACCCCGAGGTCACCGCGGAGGTGATCCGTTCGCTGTGCTGGTTCTTTCCGCAGCTCGAGGGACGCCGGATCGATCACGCCTGGGGCGGGCCGATCGACGTCTCCCCGAGCCACCTGCCGATGGTCGGCAGCCTCGACCCGCGACCCCGTGCACTACGCGTTCGGGTTCACCGGCAACGGCGTCGGCCCGAGCCAGCCTCGTCGGCCGCATCCTCGCCTCGCTGGCGCTCGGCCGCCGCGACGAACCGACGCGGCTGGCGATCGTCGAGGCATCGCCGGGGCGTGTGCCGCCGGAGCCGCTGCGCTACTTCGGCGGAGCGATCGTGCGTCGCGCGATGATTCACAAGGAGGCGCTCGAGCAGGAGGGCCGCCGAGCGAATCCGCTGACCCGCGCGGTCGCCGGTCTGCCGGAGCTGATCGGCGTCAAGATCGGGCGGTAGGCTTGGTCCAGCATGACGCGTTCGCGACCCACCCACGGCACGATCGTTGCGTACGTGGCGCTGTTCGTCGCGCTCGGCGGGACCGGCTACGCGATCAAGCGCCTCGATGGCGGTGAGATCGCAAAGCGCACGATCCCGGGCAACCGGCTGGAGAAGAACGGCGTCGGCAGCAAGGAGGTCAAGGGCTTGCTGGCCAAGGACTTCGAGGCCGGCCAGCTTCCAGCGGGGTCAGATGGAGCGCCGGGTCCTCCCGCCGCCAACGCCCTGCTGGGGAACACCGTCGTCCCCCTCAGCATCATCGCCAACGAGAAGCTGGCGCCGTCGGGCCCGACGACCCCGATCAGCGCCACGACGGCGGGCAACGAGCAGCGGTCGCCCAACGCAACGATCGTCGCCCGCGACCTGAGCGTAGGCCTGACGACCGCCCCGGGCGGGGCGACGTCGAGGACGTTCACGCTCGTGGACGACGGGGCGCTGACGCCCGTCTCGTGCACGATCGCCGGCTCTCAGACGAGCTGCGACAGCGGCAGCGCGACCGCCACGATCTCGGCCGGCAGCACGCTGCACATCCAGGCGAGCCTAACGGTGTCACCTCCGTCGGCAACCAGCGCCGAGCTGGGGCTGGCGGGCCACCACCCCGTAGCGAACCTGGCGTAGGGTCCGTGCCATGGACGGGATCCGGATCGAGCGGCGCGGGGCGACGCTGGAGCTGACGATCGACCGGCCGAAGGCGAACGCGATCGACTCGGCGACCAGCAAGGTGATGGGCGAGGCGTTCGTCGCGCTTCCGCGACGACCCCGAGCTGCGGGTCGCGATCGTCACCGGCGCCGGCGAGCGCTTCTTCTCGGCCGGCTGGGACCTGAAGGCCTACGCCGCCGGGGACCCGGACGGAGCTTCGGCGCCGGCGGGCTCGGCGGCCTTACCGAGCTCTTCGACCTGGAGAAGCCGGTGATCGCGGCGGTCAACGGCTACGCGGCCGGGGGCGGGTTCGAGCTCGCGCTCGCCTGCGACATGGTCGTCGCGGTCCCCGGCGCGCGCTTCTCGCTGCCCGAGGTGAAGCTCGGGCTGATCGCCGACTCGGGCGGGATGTTCCGCCTGCCGCGGCGGATGCCGCGCGCCCCTGGCGATGGAGATGCTGCTGACCGGCGAGCCGATCGACGCGACCGAGGCCGCCCGCTGGGGCCTGGTCAACCGGGTTGTCGAGCCACCAACTGCTGCCCGACGAGGCCCGCGCGCTTGCCGCCCGGGTCGAGGCCAGCGCGCCCCTGGCGACCCGGCGGTGAAGGCGACGCTGGCGGCGACCGAGCGACTCACGGTCGAGGAGGGGTTTGCGGCGATTCGGTCGGGCAGGGTCCCCGCCTATGACCGGGCGATGGCCTCGGACGACGCCGAGGAGGGACCGCGAGCCTTCGCCGAAGGGCGGGAACCCACCTGGCGCGGCGAATGACAGGGTTTCCCGAGTGACCGGGGTCCTGCCGGAGGCCAACCAGGGCAGGATTGCCCTGGTCACCGGCGGCGGCACCGGGATCGGACGGGCGACCGCGGTCGCGTTCGCGGCGTCGGGGGCCGAGTCGTGATCTGCGGTCGCCGCGCGGAGCCCCTGGAGGCCGTCCGTACGGAGCTCGAGGCGGCCGGGGGCGAGTGCCTCGCGGTGCCGTGCGACGTGCGCGAGCCCGATCAGGTGCGGGCGCCTCGTCGACGCGACCCTGGCTCGCTTCGGCGCCGTGGATGTGCTCGTCAACAACGCCGGTGGCCAGTTCACGGCCGCGGCCGAGGAGATCACGACCAAGGGCATGCGCGCTGTCCACCGGCTGACCCTCGACGGCGCCTGGGAGCTGACGCATGAGCTCGCGACCCGCTCGATGATCCCCGGCACAGGCGGGCTGGTCGTCTTCCTCGGCTTCTCCCCCCGCCGCGGGATCCCCGGATTCGCGCACGCCGCCGCCGCGCGCGCCGCGCTCGAGAACCTTGCCGCAGGGCCTGGCGCTCGAGTGGAGCCGACACGCGATCCGCACGGTCTGCGTCGTGCTCGGCAACATCGAGACCGAGGGCCTCGCCGGTTACGGCCGCGAGGCGCTCGAGGCGTCGCGAAGGCAGGTCCCGTTGAGAAGGCTGGGCCGGCCCGAGGAGGTCGGCGAGACGATCGCCTTCCTCGCCACCGCGGGCGGCGGCTACATCACGGGGTCGAGCGTCCTCGTCGACGGCGGCCTCGACGCCTGGGGACAGGGCGAGCCGCCGCCGGACCCGCGATCCTGAGCGGCGGGCTGCCGGGCCTCACATCCTCGGGCCCGGAAGCGTTTCACCTACGTCCCAGACGAACCGGAGGCCCGATGACGACCCTGACCAAAGACCTGCTCCACACGACCTTTCCCAGCCCGATCGGCGAGCTGCTGCTGGTCGGCGACGGCGAGGTACTTCGCGGCCTCCACATCACGGAGGGACGCCGGCCGATGCGGGTACGCGACACCTGGCGACAAGCGGACGAGCCCTTCGCCGAGGTGGTCTGCCAGCTCGGTGAGTACTTCGCCGGCGAGCGCACCGAGTTCGAGCTCCCTTGCGAGGCCACGGGCGCGGAGTTCGACCGGCGCGTGTGGAGCGAGCTTGAGCGGATCCCGTACGGCCGCACGGTCAGCTACGGCGAGGTCGCGCGCACGATCGGAGAGCCGAGCGCGGCCCGGGCCGTGGGCGTCGCCAACGGCCGCAACCCGATCGCGATCGTCGTCCCGTGTCATCGCGTGATCGGCGCCGACGGCTCGCTCACCGGATACGGCGGCGGGCTCGACCGAAAGCGCTTCCTGCTCGAGCTCGAGGGCTCGATCCTGCCCGTGTAAGAGGATAATGCGGGCGTGAGCGAGTCGCCCGCGACGCCACCGGAGTTCGACCTCACCCTCGCCGAGGCGCAGGCCTGGGTCGGCGCCGGCCCGGAGGGGATCGGGGAGACCGGGCTGGAGTCGCGCGCGCGAGGATCTGCTCGACGTCGAGGGCGACGACCCCGCCGTCGCCCTGCGCCAGACGCTCGGCATGTTCGCCACCGGCGTCACCGTGATCACGACGATCGTCGCCGACCAGATCCACGGGATGACGGCGAACGCGTTCATGTCGGTCTCACTCGAGCCGCCGCTGGTGCTGATCTCGATCGACCGGCGGACGAAGATGTGCTCGCTGCTGCATCAGGACCAGCGCTTCGCGGTCAGCGTGCTGGCGGCCGATCAGCACGCGCTCTCCGATCACTTCGCCGGCCGGGCGCTCGAGGGCGCGCCGGAGCCCAGCTTCGCGATCGTCCACGAGACCCCGGTGGTCGAGGGCGCTGCGGCGCAGTTCGTCTCCCGCGTGGCGCGCTCGTACTGGGGAGGCGACCACTCGCTCTTCCTCGGCCAGGTCGAGTACGCGCGCCGGGCGCCCGACGCGCGGCCGCTGCTCTTCCACGGCGGTCAGTACGGGCGCCTGACGACCGACCGCTGACCCGCGCCGCCGCCGCCTCCGAACGTCCCGGCCGCATTCCTACGCGGTGTAGTCCGGGACGTTCTCCCGGGGGGTCGGGTCTAGCTGCGGGCCGGGTCTTCTCCGGGTCGTAGAAGGGGATCGGAACGACGGTCGCCGGGATCCGCTTCTGATGGCCGTCGAGCTTGCCGACTTCGACCTCGGTGCCGGGCTCGGCGTACTGCACCGCCATCCGGCACAGCGCGATGTTCTTGCGCAGGATCGGGCTCCGGGTGCCGCTGGTGACCACACCGACCTGCGAGCGGCCGACGTGGACGCAGTCGCCGTGGCCGGCGGTCTCCTGGCCCTCCAGCTCGAGGCCGACGAGCCTGCGCTGCGGGTGGGCCTTGCGCTCGATCAGCGCCTCCTTGCCGACGAAGTCGTCCTCGGTGTCGAGCGCGACCGCGAAACCGATCCCGGCCTCGAACGGGTCGACCTGGTCGTCGAACTCGTAGCCGGCGAAGATCAGCCCGGACTCGATCCGCAGCATGTCGAGCGCCGACGAGGCCGAGCGGCGCCAGGCCTGCGGCCCTCGCCCGCCTCCCAGATCGCGTCCCAGACCGCGGGGCCGTCGTCGGGGTGGCACCAGACCTCGTAGCCGAGCTCGCCGGTGTAGCCGGTGCGCGAGACGACGATCGGGATCCCGTCGAAGCCGCCGATGCGCCCGACCAGCAGCCGGAACCAGCGCAGCTCCTCGAGCTCGGGCTGGACCGGCGGCGTCCAGACGATCTCGCGCAGGATGTCGCGGCTCGCCGGGCCCTGGACCGCGACGTTGTGGAGCTGGTCGGTCGAGGCCTTGATCCAGACCCGCAGCGCCCTCGGCCTCGGCGAGCTTCGCCAGGTGGACGCCGGTGTACTCGTCGCCGGCGACGAAGCGGAAGTTGTCGTCGCCGAGGCGGTAGACGGTGGCGTCGTCGAGCATCCCGCCGGTCTCGTTGCAGACGGCCGTGTAGGTGACCTGGCCGACCGCGAGCTTGCGGGCGTCGCGGGTGATCGCGCGCTGGATCAGCAGCTCGGCGTCGGGGCCGAGCACCTCCCACTTGCGAAGCGGCGAGAGGTCCATGATCGCCGCCCGCTCGCGGCAGGCCCAGTACTCGGCGATCGAGCCCTCGCCGGCGAAGCAGTCGGGCAGCCAGTAGCCGCGGTACTCGACCAGGTCGCGGGTGAGCGCGGACGTGCGCGGGTGAAATGCGGTCTCATGGGTCATGACGGGGTCGGCCTCCGGGGTGACGCGGTGGGCGATCGCCAGCGAGAACCGGTTCTCGGGCCGGTAGACGCGGACGTGGATGTCGGTGATCTCCCAGCCGTTGGCCGGGTCGATGTCGTCGGGGCAGGCCGATGAGGCGCACAGCAGGTCGTCGGCGGCTCGCAGGAGCACGTAGTCCCCGGGCCGCGACCAGGGCTCGTCGGCGATGAACGTGTTGGTGGCGTCGAAGCCGGTGTTGTAGAAGAAGTTGAGCGCCTCCCAGCCCTTGCGCGGCGCGACGCCGTACGGGGTCACCTGCGCCGTTGAAGTTGGTCGAGCAGTTGACGTGGCCGGGGTAGCCGAGGTCCTCGTAGTACTTCGCGGTGCAGGCGAGAGCGAAGCTGTCGTGGCGGCCGACGGTGTCCTGGACGACCTCGACCAGCGGGTCCATGTCGACGTCGAAGGTCTTGCGGTAGAGGCCGGGCTGCGGGTACGCGGCACCCATCAGCGTCCGGGTCGTGGTCGCGTCGAGCCCGCGCTCGACGCCGCGCTCGAGCTTGCGCCGGTTGAAGGCGAGGAAGTCGGAGCACTGCTTGCCCCTGCACGTCGATGATCTGGATGTACTCGCCCGCGCTGACCTCGTAGGCGGCCGCGGTGGCGAGGTCGACCCGGAAGTCGAGCCGCGGCTCGGCCAGCGGCGGTGGCAGCTCGATCTCCTCGGGCGCGCGCGGCGCCGCCCGCTCGACCTCGACCAGCAGCGGGGACGCCGGCCAGTCGCCGTCGACCACCCGGCCGCCGGGCGCGGCGACGATCGCGATCGCGGCGCGCTCGACGGTCGAACGCCTCGGCCGCGCCGCGCGGCGGTCTCGGCGTCGAACAGGTGCAGCGCGCCGGCGTCGTCGGGGACCAGGCCGCGCGCCGTGGAGCGCGGCGAGGAAGCCGTCGGCGCCACCGTGCGCACGAGCCCGCGCAGCACCGACGCGTCGCCGTCGTGGCGGATGCCGATCGCCGCGGCGTCCTCGCCGCCCTCGGCGTCGAGCACCGTCAGCTCGGCGACCTGGCCGCCGTCGTGGTTGACGACCGTGAGCCGGTCGCCGGGCTCGAGCCGCACGGCGGTCGCCGCGCCGGGCCGGACCCAGTGCGTCTCCAGCGAGCGGTCGACCGGCCTCAGGCCGGGCAACGCCAGCGCCGGTCGGACGGCGACGGCCATCGTCAGGCCTTCGCCGGCCGCTCCCTCGGCCTTCTCGGCTTCGCTCGACGAGCTGCGTCGGCGAGCTCGCGCTTGGCGGCCGGGTCGAGCTTCTTGACCTCGTTCTCGACCACGCGCCGGTTGTAGGTCTGGTTCCAGTAGTCGAGCGCGTCGAAGCCGAGCAGCACCGCCTTGCCGACGAACTGGCGCAGGACCTCGTTGGTCGGCCCCATCACCCAGCCGGCCTTGGCGTCGCGGACGTAGCGCTCCAGCTCCATGTCGCGCTTGTACCCGGACCCGCCGCAGGCGTGCAGCATCTTGTCGACGACGTGGGCGACGTTCTTGGCCGCCTCGAACTTGATCTGCCAGGCCCAGTGCAGGTAGTCGGCGCGGGCGGTCTCGCCGGGCCGGGATCTGCTTGGTGTTGTCGTCGGTGACCCGGTCCATCGCCTGGGCGACCGAGAAGACGAAGACGCGGCAGGCGTTGGTGTCCATCACCGCCTCGCCGACGTAGTCCTGGATCGTCGGGTAGTCGGCGACGCGCATGCCGACGTCGACGTGGCGCTTGCGCGTCGTGTGGCGCTTGGCGATGTCGATCGCCCCCAGCGCGATGCCGTTCCAGACCGACGAGGAGCCGATCAGGAACCAGGGGTCGACGGCCTCGTCGTTGGAGGCGGCGCCGTCGCCGAGCGGCCCGACGACCTGCTCGGCGGGGATCTCGACGCCGTCGACCTCGATCGGGCCGGACTGGTTGCCGCGCAGCCCGAGCGCGTCCCAGAGCGACGGCTGGGCCTGGACGTCGTCGCCGTCGATGACGAACACCGAGAGGTCGTCGTAGCCGCTGAAGTCGGGGCTCGTCGTCTGGACGACGTAGAAGTCGGCGAACCCGCCGGAGGTGGTCCAGGAGGCCTTCTTGTTGACCTTGAAGCCGCCGTTGGAGCGCTCGGCGCTGGAGGAGAACGGGTACCAGAAGTGCGAGCCGGTCTCGGGGTCGGAGTAGGAGAGGGTCCCGATCCGGCACTCCGAGTCGAGCGTGCGGATGTACTTGTCGACCAGCGCCTCGGTCGGGCGCAGCATGATCGTCGCCACCGCGCCGATGTGCATCACGTAACACATCGCGGTCGAGGCGCAGCCGTAGCGGGCGAGCGTCTCGCAGACCATCGAGAAGGCGACGTGGTTCTCGCCCATGCCGCCGTACTCCTCGGGCACGGTCAGGCTCGAGGAAGCCGTTCTCGGCCAGGATCTCGAAGTTGCGGCGCGGGTAGAGCAGCTCGTCGTCGGAGCGCTTCGCGTTCGCGCGCATCTCGCTCTCGCAGAGCTCGATCAGCTTCGCGCGCAGCTCCTTCTGGCGCTCGGTCAGGACCCAGTCTGGATCCCACTCGTAACCGAGGCCCCAGAACGGCTCTCCGCCCCACGTCTTCTCGCTCATGTCCCTCTCCCAGTCAATGAACAGATCTGTCCACTGGGTTGTACCGGATGCGAGGCGCGCGCCGGTCTACGCCGCGCCCTTGTCGAGGAGCCCGAGCCGGCCCGCCAGCCAGGCGGCCGGAAGCGCCTGCAGGATCAGGGTGAGCACGATCGCCAGAGCGACGACGCTGGCGTACGCGTCGGTGTCGGGGACGCCGAGCCCGGCGAGCACCCCGACGAGCGCCGCCGGCACCACTCCCGTCTCCCGTGTCCAGCACAGGAAGGCGACCTCGGGCCTGGTCCAGCCGGCGCGCCGGTCGGGCAGCGTGCAGGCGAGCACGGTCAGTGGCCGCGCGACCAGAAGCAATGTGGCCAGCACCGCGAGCGCGGGCAACAGGTACTCGCCGAGCGTGTCGAAGGGGATATTGGCGCCGAGGACGACGAACACGAACAGCGTCACCAGGTCGGCGGTGCTGTAGGCGAACTGCCGCATCTCGCGCTCGTGCTTGGAGTGCATCGCCAGCCCGAGGAGCTCCATGTTGCCGACGATCAGCCCGGCGAGGAAGGCGCCCAGGTAGCCGCTGCCGCCGGCGGAGTCGAGCGAGAAGTAACCGATCGTGACCACCGCCAGAACGGCCGTAGCCGAGGACTCACGCCAGATCCCGGCGCGGTGGCTCGAGATCGTCGCCGCGAGCAGCACGCCGGCGACGATGCCGATCACGGTGCTGATCCCGAGGTCGACCGCGAACTCGACCGCCGGCGTCCCGATCGAGGCGTCGCCGCTGAGCAGCACCCCCGCCAGCGCCAGCGCCAGCACGGCGGCGGTCGGGTCGTTGAACGCCGATTCGGCGATCACCGTCTGCGCCACCTTCGGTCGCAGCCGCGAGCGCACGAACAGCGGGATCAGGATCGCCGGGTCGGTGGGGGAGAGCACAGCGCCCATCAGCAGGGCGGCGGTCCAGGAGAGGTCGAAGGCGAAATGGGCGACCGTGCCGGTGATCACCGCGGTCAGGATCACGCCGGGCACCACCAGCATCCCAAGCCCGATCCAGACCTTGCGCAGGACGGTGAGCGAGAGGTTGAGCCCGCCGTAGAAGAGGATCATCGAGACGCCGAGCGTGAACAGGAGCTGGGCGCCCACCGAGTCCAGCGGCACGTCGACGACGTCGAGCAGCGACGGGCCGAGCATCGCCCCGAAGAGGACGAGGATCAGGATCTCCGGCACCCGCAGGAGGCTGGCGACGAAGCGCGCCGCGAGCGCCGCGCCCAACAGCAGGCTGAGCGTGAGCAGGATGTCGCGGGTCACGTGCGCTCGTCGTCGCTCGCCGTCGCGTCGTCCTCGTCCTCACGGCGTCCGCGCACGCTGCGCTCGCCCTCGAGCGCCATCCGGGCGATGTCGTTGGCGGTCACCAGCAGCAGCAGGATCACGACTCCGGCGGCGAGCGCGACCGCGACCAAGCGACGGCGCGCGTCGTCGCGGGCCTGGTCGAAGTCAGCGGCGGTTGCTGTCGCCTGCTCGGACTGGTAAGTCGCCAGCTCCTCCGCCGTCGCCGCCATCGCCTCGAAGCGCCTGAGCTCGGGACCGAGCAGGATCCGCTTCGTCTCCTCGCCCCGGCCCTCGCGGAGCGCGCGCCAGGCGACTGCGTCGAGGTCCATGAAGGCCTCGAACTCCCCGTTGAGCCGGTCGAGCAGTTGCCGCTCCTGCTCCCCGGCGAATGTCTCGTCCGCGAGCCCGAGCTCCTTGCGCAGTTCGTCAGCCGAGCGAGTGAACCGCCCTCGCAGCCCTCCGCCGGCGTACCCGTAGGCGGTTTGCCAGCCGTTTACGTCGGTGACCAGGAACTTGAGCTCTCGGGCGATCGACTCCTGCTCGGCGCTCGCGCGAACCTCGTCGAAACGGTCGCCGAGCTGCGACATCCCCTGCAACGCGACGGCGGTCGCAGCCAGGGGGCCGATGATCGTCAGCACGATCGCCGCGTACAGCTTCGCCCTGATCGTCATCGCGCACCCCCATCTATAGGATCGCCGCGTCCGTGGTCCTCTTCGTGCTCACCGGCCTGGCCCCTCCGATCCTCGTGCTGACGCTGATCGTGATGTGCTACCTGACCGGGTACGAGCTCTGGAAGGAGAAGGAGCTGCCGTTCCTGTGGAAGGCGTGGTGGGTGCTGTTCGTGGCGCTGATGAACGTGGTCGGCTTCGGGATCTTCTGGATCTGGCTGGCGCGCCGCCGGTACAAGGCCGCGGGTGACAAGCAGGCCGCTTGAGCGGCTGCTACTCGTTCTCGTTTCGCACACGGTGCAGCCTCGCGAGTTTCAGGGCCAGTTCGAGTGAGAGCAGATCCTCGGCGGGGAGGTCGAGGTCGGCGACGCGCTCGATTCGCTCGAGTCGCTGGCGGACCGTGTTCGGATGCACGTATAGAGCCCGGGCGCTGGCTGTGACGCTGCCGCGGTCGGCCAGGTATTGCTCGAGCGTCTCGACCAGGCTGGCGCCTCGCCGGCGGTCGTACTCGGCGAGCGCCTCGACCGACTCGCGGTAGCGATCGCGCGGTGCATGGTCGAGCTCGAGGTGGACGAGGTAGCGGTAGGCGCCGAGCTGCTGATAGCAGACGGCGCCGCCATCGGCCACCAGCGAGCGGCCGATCTGCGCCGCGTCGGCCGCCTCGCGCATCCGCCGTCGGGCGCTCGCGGCGCCGCGGTCGACGTCGCTCAATCCCACCACCAACCCCTCCTCGATGCCCAGCGGCTCGCAAGTGACCCGCAGACGCTCGACCGCCTCGTTGCCTCCCGTCGGCAGCGGCGCCAGGGCGCGCACCCGGTCATGGCGCGAGTCGAAGAAGGCGCGTGGATAGAGACGCCGCAGCCGCGCTTCGAGCCGGACGGCCAGTTCTGGCCACGGCGGGGCGTTGTCGCCGGCTCGCGGCGCGCGCTCGATGTGGAGGAACACGTGCGGCCGGGCAAGGTCGCAGCGCGCCTCGCTCGCCTTCGCCTCGGCGGCCTCCACCGAGCCCGCAGCAAGCGCGTCGAACATGTCCTTGACGATGTTCTCCGCCGTCAGCCGCTCGATCAGCTCGGCCTTCTTGAGCCCGACCGCGGTCTGGTTCGCGACCGCGCCGAGCAGCTCCGCGTCCTCGTCGGTGAACTGCCGCTGCTCCGAGAGGCAGCAGAGCATCCCCAGCTGTTCGTCACGCGCAACCAGCGGGGCCACGAGCAGGGCGTTCTCGTCGACGTCGGGCCACAGCGCCCGAGCCACCTTGCGACGCCCGCCGCGCCCCCGCCCGCCCGCCCGGCGCATCAGATCAAGGACCAGGGCCGTTCCTCCCGGTCGCGGGCTCGGCGCCGGAGCGCCCGCGGGATCGCAGCCGACAAGCGCCAGCTCGTCGGTCTCGACATCGAGGCGGTAGATCTGGCAGGAGTCGGCGCGCAGCAGCTCGCGGGCGCCGCGGGTGACCGCGTCGTAGAGATCCTCTCGCAGGGTCACCGCGGCGAGCGCCTGGCTGAGTTGGGTCAGCGTGGTCAGCGCCTGCACCCGACGGCTGGTCTCCTCGTAGAGCTGGGCGTTCTCGATCGCCCCGGCGACAAGCGACGCGGTGTGGACGAGGAAGTTGAGCACGTCGTCGTCGAACTCGCGCGGCGCCTCGGTGTGCAGAACGACAACCCCGATCACGTCCCCGGCCTTGGCCAGGATCGGGACCGCGATCATCGACTGAAAGCTCTCCTCCTCGAGCTCGGGCACGAACTTCATCCGCGGGTCCGCCATCGCGTTCTCGCGGATGAACTCGGGTGTCTTGGTGCGGGCGACCCAGCCGGTGAGGCCCTCGTCGACGCCGAGCTCGAGCTCGGCGACGAAGCGCGAGTAGCGCGGCGAAGCGGCCCGCAGCACCAGCCGGTCGCCCTCGAGGAAGTAGATGAAGCAGGCGTGGCAACCGGTCGCGTCGGTCGCGATCTCGACTATCCCGCCAAGCACCCGGTCGAGGTCGAGCGACGAGGACACGGTCTTGATGACCGCGTAGAGGGTTTCGTTCTCCCGCCGCACACGGGTGAGCGCGTCGCCCGTCTCCTCGACCACATCCAGACTCAAGCCAACCCTCCGTTCTCTCGGGAACCTGCCGCGCCCATGCGGGGTGAATCCTAGTGCCGGCCGGTGCCTGACCCTATGGACAGATCCTACATTCAGAAGCGCGCAATTATGGACCGGTTGCCTATTGCGAGGGTCCCGCCGTTGCGAATAAGTTGGCGCCGTCGGTGGCTGTGACGCCCATCACACCCGTGTCCCGAGGGCTGAAGCCCTCAGCGCGGGCCGAGCATGGAGGGAGCGAGTGTGCTTGACGTTCTAGTTGCCCAGGTGGAGAACCTCCAGGACGTCCAGGACGCGGTCGCGAAGGTGAAGGACGCGGTCTCGGCGGGCGGCGACGCCCAGGGACTCGACAGCGTCATCCTCGGGGAGCAGTTCTACTTCTTCACGGTCGTGTTGATGTGGCTCATCCACGTCGGCTTCATGACCTATGAGACCGGCGTCGCGCGGCGCAAGAACGCGCTCGCAACGGCGATGAAGAACATCCTCACGATCGCCGTCGTCACCCCGAGCTTCTACTACTTCGGCTGGTGGATCTACAACTGCAACCAGCCCGGCCTGCCGATCGGCCCCAACAGCACCGACTTCACGGGCGCAGCGTGTCAGGGAGGCATCCCGTGGTCAGACGTCTTCGGGCCCAACATGACCAACAACATCAACCTGGTCTTCTTCCTCGCCTTCCTGCTGTTCTCGTGGACGACCGCTTCGATCATGTCCGGCGCCCTGCTCGAGCGCGTCCGGCTCTCCGCCTACCTGATCCTCGCCGTCCTGCTTGGCTCGGCCGTCTGGATCCTGGACGCCGCCTGGGGCTGGAGCTTCGGCGGCTGGCTGACGCTTCGGTTCGGGTTCCACGACTCGATCGCGTCGGCGGTCGTGCACGGCGTTTCGGGCGCCTTCACGCTCGGCGTGCTGTTCAACCTCGGGCCGCGGATCGGCAAATACACGAAGGAGGGCCTGACCCGAACCTTCAGACCCCACAACATCCATATGACCCTGATGGGGTTGATGCTGATCTTCACGGGGTTCTACGGTTTCTACGCTGCCTGTCTGGTGATCGTCTCGACGACGATCCCCGGCTGGGCGAACATCTACCTCAGCCCGACCACCCTGGGCTCGATCGCGATGATCATCACCTTCGGTTTCGCCGGGGGCTTCACCGGCGGCTACTTCGCCAGTCGCGGGGATCCGTTCTGGACCCTCTCGGGCGGTCTCGCCGGCGTGATCAGCGTCTCGGCTGGCGCCGATGTCTACGCGCCGACTCTCGGGTACCTGATCGCGGCGGGAACCGCGGTGATCGTCGTCTGGGTCGGCAACTGGATCGAGCAGAAGATGCGGGTCGACGACGTCGTCGGCGCGGTCGCCGTGCACGGTTTCGCGGGCTTCATGGGGATCATCTGGGTCGGGGTCTTCGCCGCCGGCTATCCGACCGGCGTCAACAACGTCGACAGCTCGATCGGCGGCCAGTTGATGGGCTTGGCGACCTTCCTGCCGCTTGGTTTCCTCACCGGGTGGTTCGCCTCTTGGTTGTTGAAGAAGCTGAACCTGCTGCGCGTGCCGCCCGAGGTCGAACTCGACGGCCTCGACAACGCCGAATACGAGTACGACATCCACGTGCCCGAGTTCGCCCACGCCGAGGACCTGATGATCGAGCCCGACGGGACGAGGGTGCCCGCCGACAGGGTGCAGGCCGAGGCTGCGAGGGAGTTGGTGACGTGATGGGGTACGAGGGATCGATTCCGAGAGGTAGGGTGACCTGATGCCCGCGATTATCAACAGCGCCCCCGACTGCGTGGTCAGCGCCGAGGGCTACTCGGCCGATGACACCGCCGACTTCGTCGTCGGCGACAACTACACGGAGTGCGCCGGGTTCATGACCTTCGGCCCGGGCTCGACCTACGGCCCCGAGGGCGAGGGGGCGACCACCGCCTACATGGCGTTGACCTGGATCGGGATCTTGTTCATGGTCTTCGTGCTGATCGCCTGGACCGTGTACGAGAATCGGCGTCTGATCACCTACGCCGCGGCCCGCGTTCGCGGCGGCACGGCGGAAACGGCCGCGGCCGCGGCCGAGAAATCGGAGCTGAGATGAACGGAAAGCAGATCGAGTTCCCACCGAAGCAGACCCACGTCAAGGGGTTCGAGATCGCGATGCTCGTGATCTCGATCATCTGCGTCGTGGTCGTGCTGTTCATCCTGCTCGGCACCGACCTCGGCAACGAGTTCCGCCCGACCGTCTGAGCGACACGCGCATTATCCGAGCGTGACGTCCCCCGGGGGCGACGCCGGCGAGTCGCCGGATGTCGTCAGGTCGCGCCGGGCTCCCACCTGGCCGCGCGCCGCCGTGGTCGCCGCAGTGCTCGTGCTCGCGTTCGTCGTCTCGCGAAGCTGTGGGCAGACCCAGATCACCCAGGAAGAGGCGCTTGCGATCGCCACCGGGCTGGTCGACTTCACCCCTGAGGATCCGCAGGTGCGGTTCCTGCGCCAGGGCATCGACCGGCGGCCCTTCTGGATCGTCTCGCTGTCGACCGTGAGCCCGGACGGCAACCGGTTCACCGACCTCGCCATTGTTCGGATCGACGCCACAAACGGGAAGGTCGTCGAGTTCAAGCAGCAAAAAGACGCCCCGAAGGACCGACAGCCCTGAAGCCGATGCGGGTTCTCGTCCTCCAGCACATCGCCTGCGAGCACCCGGGTGTGTTCTCGGAGGTGATGGGTGAGCGCCGCGTCGAGCCGACAGCTGTCGAGCTCGACCGCGGCGAAGCGCTTCCGGATTGGCGCGAGTTCGACGGCGTTGTGGCGATGGGCGGACCGATGGGCGTCGGCGACGAGGCCGATCACCCGTGGCTCGGGGCCGAGAAGCGGCTCGTGCGCGAGGTGGTCGACGCCGGCCGGCCGTTCCTCGGCGTCTGCCTAGGGGTGCAGCTGCTCGCCGCGGCGCTGGGCGCGGGCGTGTACGCCGCCGAGCGCCCGGAGGTCGGCCTGCTCGAGGTCGAGCTGACTCGCCGAGGGGCGCGCGGATCCGCTGTTCGCCGGGCTCGACGAGCGGCTCGTTTCGCTGCAGTGGCACGGTGACACCTTCGACCTCCCCGAGGGAGCGGCGCACCTGGCGCGCTCGGAGCAGGTCCCGAACCAGGCATTCCGCGCCGGTGAGCGCGGCTACGGCGTGCAGTTCCACCTCGAGGTCACCGGTGAGATGGCCCGCGAGTGGGCCCAGGTGCCCGCCTACCGCGACTCGCTCGCCGGGACGCTCGGCGCCGAGGCCGGCGCCGCGTTCATCGCCGACGTCGAACGCCGTGCCGATCAGCTTCACCCGGTCGCCCGCCGCCTGTTCGCGAACTGGCTCGACCTGATCTAGTGCCGTCGATGCCGGACCCGACCGCCGCCCGATACCTGGTGCTCGGCGGTGGGGTGAACGGCCTCTCGGTCGCCGGGGCCTTGGCCGAACGCCTGGGATCCGGCGGCGAAGTTCTGCTGCTGGAGAAGGATCGAGTCGGCGCCGGGGCGTCGGGCATCGCCGGCGGAATCGTGCGCAACTTCTACCGCTCGCCGGCGATCACCGACCTGATCCGGCTCTCGGTCGAGATGTTCGAGGCCGAGCCCGACGCATACGGCTTTCGGCAGGTCGGCTACATGGCGGCGGTGCCGCCGGCGCAGGTGGACGACCTGATCGCGATCCATGCGCACCACGGAGACGCCGGCTACGAGTCCGAGCTGGTGACGGGGGCGGATCGCTGCCGCGAGTACCTACGCTGGACCTGGCCCGACTGGGAGGCCGAGGTGGCCGGCGTTCTGCACGAGCGCCGTGCCGGGTGGGCCGACGCGATGCAGACCGTCCGCCACCTGGCGACACGGGCGCGCGCCGCAGGGGTGAGGATCGAGGAGGGCGTCGAGGTGACCGGGTTCGAGCTCGGCGACGGCGGCGTCGAGAGCTGCGCTGACGTCCCGCGGGCGCATCCCGTGCGCGGTGGCCGTGGTGGCGCCGGGCCCGTGGGCGGACGCCGCCTGGCGCATGCTCGGCCTCGCTCCCGAGGTGGAGGTGACGTCGAACGGGTCGAGCGAGCGCCGCCCGATGACCGCCTACTGGAAGGCCCAGGAGGGGGAGTTCCAGCTACCCGGTGTCGGCCTCGGCGGCCGCGCCGGCCATGAGCCGCCGGTGATCCACCTCGATCAGGCGGGCCCGTTGCGCTCCGACCGCGACGGGCGGGTGCTGGTCGACGGGCAGTGGGGCATCTACTTCCGCATGGGACGGACCGGCACCGCGATCACGGGCGGAGGCCTGCCCGTGCTGATGCGCGACCCCGTGCTCGACCCCTACGGCCCCGACAATCCGGTCCACGCCGCCGCGGCCGACTTCGGTGAGCTCTTCACCTCCGGCCTCGCGACCGCCTTCCGTCGCTTTCGCGGCCACGCCGACGACTGGAGGGCGACGCCGGCGGGCGGGATCATCAGCCACACCCCCGACAACTACCCGATCTGCGACTGGGCGCTGCCGAACGCCTACGCGATCATCGACTCGGGTCACGGCTTCAAGATGCTGGCGCTGGGCCGGCTCGCGGCCGACGACATCCTCGAGGGCGGCGAGCCGCGGCTCGAGCCGTTCCGCCTCGGCCGCTTCGAGCGCGGCGAGACGCACGTCGCCTCCAAGGGCCCGTATCCGTGGACATGAATCGCCGTCATCCGGCGGCGATCAGGGCAACGCCGATCAGCGCCGTGGCGACCCCGGCGATCTGGACGGCGGCGAGGCGCTCGCCGAGGACCGCGCGTGCCAGCACCACGGTCGACACCGGGTAGAGCGAGCCGAGCACTGCCACCACGCTGACCAGCCCGGTATCGGTGCCGAGCGTGATCAAGGCGTTCGCGCCCACGTCGAGCAGCCCGATCAGCGCGAGCGACGGTAGGTCGGCCGGCGCCGCGCCGAGCCGGGGGCGCATCGCGAGCAGGGCCCCGACGAGGACGATTCCCGCGCTCGCCCGCGCCGCGAACAGCACCCAGAGGGGCTCCGCGACGTCCACGGCCGCGCCGATGCCGACGTAGAAGCCCCCGAACCCGAGCGCCGCCACGCCGGCGAGCGCGACCGCCCGGCGCGAGGACGCGCCCCGCTCGGCGCCCGCCGGGGCGCGGGTCGCCAGGATCACGCCCGCGAATGCCGCGGCCATGCCGGCGAACTGGAGCGCGTCGGGGCGCTCGCCGGTTGCGACCCCGACGATCACCGGCAGCATCGCGGCCCCGCCGGCCGAGATCGGCGAGATCACGCTCATCGTGCCGATCGCGAGCGCTCGATACAGCGCCGCGATCCCGACGAGCTGGCAAACGCCGGCGATCATGGCCGGGGCGAGGTCGCTCAGCGCCGGGACATCGGTGCCCGCGACGCCCACGACGACGGCGATCGCAGCGACGCCGGTGAGCTGGCTGACCAGGAGCACCGCCGCGAGCGTCAACCGGCGGGTGCGAAGGCCACCGAGGAAGTCGGCGACGCCCCAGCAGACCGAGGCAAGGACTCCAAGCGTGACGGCGACCACGGAACCGGCTCAGCGGGCGGCGTCGCGAACGGCTTTACCGGCGCGCTCGGCGGCGGCTCGCGCGCGATCGATCCGCGAATCGCCGGGGCGCCCGGCCAGGTTGGCGGTCACGAGCACGCCGGCTCCCCGCGCCACCGCGAGCGCCAGCTCGCCGGCCACCGCCGCGTCGGGGCTGAAGGGCCAGTCTCCTGCCGCCCGGATCCGCGCGGCGGCGCCGGCGAGCTCCGCCGCGCACTCGGCGATCGCAAGCGGCGGCTCGCTGGCGGCCGCGAGCGCCGCCGCCCTCGCGTCTGCGTCGGGCGCCTCGGCCACCCGGGCGTAGGTCGCCACGTCGTCGTCCGCGGCGGCGAGCAGCAGCTCTCGCAGCGCGCCGGCCCGCTCTGCCAGCGCCCTGATCTCCGTCACGTACTCATGGTCGCGCGGTGGATCGGCCTCGATCCGGGTCGCCGCCAGTTCGGCCGTCAGCTCGACCAGGGACGCCGCCGCGGCGCCCGCGAGCGCGCAGGCGACGCCGGCGGCGGCAGGCTCGGAGCTCGACCCGAGCGCGGCCAGCGCCCGGTCGAGCCGCAGGTCGCCGAATCCGGACATCGACGCAACCTACCCGAGCAGCGGTCGGCCGGCCGGCCGAGCGAGGCCGGCATATGTAGCCATCGAACATCTCCAGACCCACGATGCTGGACCCGACGCCATTGCCCAGGCACGCCGTATGTGAGATATATCCAACCATGAGCTCCGATGCCCGCCCCACCGCCGACGACGTCCGCAAAGCCGTTGACAAGGACGGAATCGAGTTTCTGTTCGCGCAGTTCGTCGACATGCACGCGAAGCCGAACGCGAAGCTGATCCCGGCGCAGGAGCTCGAGACCCTGTTCACCGACGGCGCCGGATTCGCCGGCTTCGCGGCCGGGGACATCGGCCAGACGCCGGACAACCCCGACCTGATCGCGATGCCCGACGTCGGCTCGTTCACCAGGCTCCCGTGGAAGCCCGAGATCGGCTGGTTCGCCTGCGACGCGACCGTCGAGGGCGAGCCCTGGCCGTACTGCCCGAGGACGATCCTGCGCAACCAGATCGAGCGGGCGGCGAAGCAGGGCTTCGAGCTCAAGATCGGCTGCGAGCTCGAGTACTTCCTGGTCCGGCAAGACCGAGGACGGCGGGATCGAGATCGCCGACTCGCTCGACACGCTCGAGCAGCCCTGCTACGACATCCGCGCGCTCACCCGCAGCTTCGACTTCGTCTCCGAGGTGGTGCGCAACGTCAACTCGCTCGGCTGGGGGCTGTACGCGACCGACCACGAGGACGCCAACGGGCAGTTCGAGCAGAACTGGGGCTTCTCCGACGCGCTCACCACCTGCGACCGCGCCGTCTTCTACCGCTACATGGTCGAGGCGATGGCGCAGGAGCGCGGGCTGATCGCGACCTTCATGCCGAAGCCGTTCGCCCACCTGACCGGCAACGGCGCCCACTTCCACATGAGCCTCTGGGACGGCGACGACGAACCTGTTCGCCGACGACCCGGGCAAGGATCCGCGTGGCCTCGGTCTGAGCGAGACCGCCTACCAGTTCATCGCCGGGCTGAAGAAGCACGCCAAGGCCTACATCGCGCTCACCGCGCCCACCGTCTCCTCCTACAAGCGGCTGGTGATCGGGGCGCCGACCAGCGGCGCCACCTGGGCACCCGCCTACGTCACCTACGGCTACAACAACCGGACGATGATGCTCCGCATCCCCGACGCGGGGCGGATCGAGGACCGCACGGTGGACGGCTCGTGCAACCCCTACCTCGCGGCGACGGCGATCCTCGCCGCCGGCCTCGACGGGATCGAGAACGGCCTCGATCCGGGTGACCCGACCAACATCAACATGTACGAGACCAGCGAGGAGGACCGGGAGAAGATGGGGATCGAGACGCTGCCCGCGAACCTGCTCGACGCCACCCGTGAGCTCGACGGCGACGAGGTGCTGCGAAAGGCCTTCGGCTCGGTCGGCGACGAGGACTACGTCGACTACTTCATCCGCTGCAAGCGGCGCGAGTGGACGCTCGCCCACGAGCAGATCACCCAGTGGGAGCTCGACCGCTACCTCCAGCACTACTAGATCCAGGGAATGCGTCGATGTGTGGAATCGCCGGTCTGTTCAGCAAGTCGGGCTCGATCGAGGAGCACCTCGGCGCCCACCTGAGCGCGATGCTGGTCCAGCTCGCGGATCGCGGGCCCGACAGCGCCGGGGTGGCGTTCTACCGCGATCCCGCCCCCGCCGGTTCGTGCAAGGTCTCGCTGTTCTCGCCACATGCCGACGCCCCGTGGCGCGAGCTGGCCGGTGAGCTGGCGGAGGCGTTCGGCGCCGAGGCGGGGCCGGAGGTCCGCGCCTCACACGCGCTGTTCGTCGTCCCGGGCGACGGGGCCGAGATCCAGGGCTGGCTCGGCGAGCACCACCCGGAGCTGCGGGTGATGAGCGTCGGCGAGCGGATCGAGATCTACAAGGAGGCGATCGACCCGCGCGAGTTCGTCGAGCGGTTCGAGCTCGCCGAGATCTCGGCGACGCATGCGCTCGGGCACACCCGGATGGCGACCGAGAGCCGGGTGACGACCGAGCACTCCCACCCGTTCTCGACCGGGCTCGACCTCTGCCTGGTTCACAACGGTTCGCTCTCGAACCACAACCGGCTGCGGCGGATGCTGCGCCATCAGGGGATCGAGTTCCAGACCGACAATGACTCGGAGGTCGCGGCGGGCTATCTGACCTGGCGGTTGTCGGAGGGCGACGACATCGAGCAGGCGCTGCGCGGCTGCCTCACCGATCTCGACGGCTTCTACACCTTCGCGGTCGGCACCGCCGACGGGTTCGCGGTGCTGCGCGACCCGATCGCCTGCAAGCCGGCGGTGATGGCCGAGGCCGACGATTGGGTGGCGATGGCTTCCGAGTACCGGGCGATCGCGGTGCTGCCGGGCGCCGACGAGGCCGAGGTCTGGGAGCCCGAGCCGGGACGCGTGTACTCGTGGGAGCGGGCGAAGGTCACGTGAGCTCGACCGAGGTTGCCGTCGAGCAGGTCGACCTCGCGACCACCACGGTCCGAGAGCTCAACCAGCGCCTGCACGATCTCGACGCCGGTGCCCCGGCGCACTGGCGCGTGCTCAATCCGAACGGTGCGCACGCGATCGCGGTCGGGCTCGACGCCGAGATCGAGGTCGAGATCGAGGGCCACGTGGGCTACTACTGCGCCGGCATGAACCAGCTCGCCACGGTGCGGGTGGCGGGGAACTGCGGCGTTGGTGTCGCCGAGAACATCATGTCGGGAACGGTGATCGTGGAGGGCGACGCGAGCCAGTCGGCGGCGGCGACCGGGCGCGGCGGCCTGCTGGTGATCAAGGGCAGCGCCTCGGCCCGCTGCGGGATCTCGATGAAGGGGGTGGACGTGATCGTGCATGGCTCGGTGGGACATGCGGGCGCGTTCATGGCTCAGAAAGGGGCGCTGGTGATCTGCGGCGACGCGGGAGATGGCCTCGGGGACTCGATCTACGAGGCTCGCGTCTACGTTCGCGGCGAGACGGCGAGCCTGGGGGCCGACTGCATCGAGAAGGAGATGCGCGACGAGCATCGCTCCGAGCTCGAGGAGTTGCTGCAGAGGGGCGAGGCGGACGCCGATCCCGGCGAGTTCCGGCGCTATGGCTCGGCTCGGAGGCTCTACAACTTCCACATCGACAACGCGGGCGCGTACTGATGACCGAGTTCGACGCGCTCAGCAAGCAGGAGGGATTCAAGCCGGGATTGGGCGGCCGTTGGCGCCCGGGGCTGCGCGAGTCGGCCCTGTTCGATCGCGACGTGATCCACGAGATCCACCGGATGGCGCGGGAGGGGATCTACGACATCCGCGGGTTCGGAGCCAAGCGCAAGCTGCCGCATTTCGACGACCTGCTCTTCCTCGGCGCCAGCGTGTCGCGCTACCCGCTCGAGGGCTACCGCGAGAGCTGCGCGACCGACGTCACGCTCGGCACCCGGTTCGCCAGCGAGCCGGTCGAGCTCGAGATCCCGATCACGATCGCCGGGATGAGCTTCGGCGCCCTGTCGGCCCCGGCAAAGGAGGCGTTGGGTAGAGGTGCGAGCGCCGCCGGCACGAGCACGACCACCGGCGATGGCGGCATGCTGCCCGAGGAGCGAGACCATTCCGACAAGCTCGTCTATCAGATCCTCCCCTCCCGCTACGGGATGAACCCCGACGACCTGCGGCGTGCCGACGCGGTCGAGGTCGTCGTCGGGCAGGGGGCGAAGCCGGGCGGCGGCGGGATGCTGCTGGGGCAGAAGATCTCCGACCGCGTCGCCGAGATGCGCGACCTGCCGAAGGGGATCGACCAGCGCAGCGCCTGCCGCCACCCTGACTGGACGGGCCCCGACGACCTCGAGATCAAGATCGAGGAGCTGCGCGAGATCACCGATTGGCGCAAGCCGATCTACGTCAAGATAGGCGCCACGCGAACCTTCTTCGACGTCGCCCTGGCGGTCAAGGCGGGGGCCGACGTGATCGTGCTCGACGGCATGGAGGGCGGCACGGCGGCGAGCCAGGAGGTGTTCATCGAGCACGTCGGGATCCCGATCCTCGCGGCGATACCGGAGGCTGTGCGATCGCTGCAGGAGCTCGACATGCACCGCAAGGTGCAGCTGATCGTCTCGGGCGGGATCCGCTCGGGCGCTGACGTCGCGAAGGCGCTGGCGCTGGGCGCCGACGCGGTCTCGATCGGCGTCGCGGCCGTGGTCGCGCTGGGTGACAATGCCCCGGAGTTCGAGCAGGACTACGAGCGGATCGGCACCGCCGCCGGCTACTACGACGACTGGCACGAGGGCCAGGATCCGGTTGGGATCTCGACCCAGGACGAGGAGCTGGCGAGCCGCTTCGACCCCGAGCTCGGCGGCCGGCGGCTGGCCAACTACCTGCGGGCGATGGTGCTCGAGGCCCAGACGCTGGCCCGCGCCTGCGGCAAATCGCACGTTCACAACCTCGAGCCCGAGGACATGGTTGCGCTGACGCTCGAGGCGGCGGCGATGGCCAAGGTTCCGCTGGCCGGGACCGATTGGGTGCCCGGGCGTGTCGGCTGAGTCGCGCGGGTCCGCCTCCGCCGCCATCTCAGTAGTCACTGCGGATGTGGCGCGATGTGCGCGCCGAATAGCTTGGGTGCCGAGGGGGAGATGACTGCGGAAGCCGAGCAGCCCGAGCAGCAGAAGCCGAAGAGGTTCCCGACCGCGTTCACGGTGCTCGCGATCGTCCTGCTCGTTGTCTGGGGGCTTACGTTCGTGATCCCCTCGGGTTACTACGAGATCAACCCGAAGACGGGGGGACCGGAGCCGGGCACCTACACCGAGCTGCCCGACTGCGGTGAGGTGAGCGGGGACACGCCCTGCGCCAACAAGTCGTTCATCCACCAGTTCAACAAGCTCTGGGCCGCGCCGACGAACGGCCTCTACGGGATCGAGAACGCGAAGGGCAACGTCGATGTCGACAACGTCGGCTTCCTCTACGGGGCAGCCCAGATCTTCCTCTTCGTGATCGCGATCGGTGCGTTCATCAGCGTGACGATGAAGACCGGCGCGATCCAGTCGGGCATCGGCCGGCTGGCGCTGCGCTATCGCCACAGCCCGGCTGTGCTGATCATCGTGCTGATGACCGTCTTCGCGCTCGGCGGGACGACGGAGGGAATGTGGGAGGAGACCTTGGGGTTCTTCGCCCTGCTCGTCCCCCTGGCGCTCGCGCTGGGCTTCGACCGGATCACCGGCTCGGCGATCATCTTCCTCGGCGCGGGCACCGGCGTTCTCGCCTCGACCGTGAACCCGTTCGCCACCGGGGTGGCGTCGGACGCCGCCGGTATCGATATCGGTGACGGCATCGGCCTGCGCGTGGTGATGTGGTTCGTGCTGGTGCCGGTGGCGATCGCCTTCGTCATCCGCTACGCGTATCGCGTCCGGCGCGACCCGGCCAACTCGGTGATGGGCGCCGAGGGCCTCACCGGCGCGGGCCTGACCCTGGCTGACGAGGTGGCGGGCGACATCGAACCGCTGACCGGGCGCCAGAAGTTCATCCTCGGGCTGTTCTTCTCGGCCTTCGCGGTGATGATCTACGGCTTCGTGCCCTGGAACGACATCTGGGACACGGTCTTCGGCGCCGAGTTCCCGCTGCCGACGTTCACGGCCTTCTACTTCGCCCAGGCGACCGTCCTCTTCATCGTCATGGCGGTGGTCATCGGCCTCGTCGCCAAGCTGGGCGAAGCGGGCACGGTGAACGCGATCATCGCCGGGGCCGGCGAGTTCCTCGGCGCGGCCCTGATCATCGTCGTCGCCCGCGCGGTCACGGTGGTGATGAAGAACGCCCACATCACCGACACGATCCTGCACTGGTGCGAGAACGCGGTCACCGACGCCTCCGGCGGGTTGTTCGCCTCGATCGCGCTGCTCGTCAACCTGCCGATCGCCTTCCTGGTGCCGTCGTCGTCGGGGCACGCGGCGCTGGTGATGCCGATCCTCGCCCCGCTCGCGGATTTCGCCGACGTGCCGCGCTCGATCACGGTCACGGCCTTCCAGTCGGCGTCGGGCCTGATCAACCTGATCACCCCGACCTCCGCGATCATCATGGGAGGGCTGGTGCTCTCGCGCGTCGGCTACGACCGCTGGCTGCGCTTCGTGCTCCCCTACTGCGGCATCGTGCTGGTGATCTGCCTCGCGTTCATGGTCATCGGCGCGGCCCTCTGATCGATCATGCCGTTCAGCGTCGACTCCGAGGTGGGCAAGCTCCGCAAGGTGATCGTCCACCGGCCCGGGCTCGAGCAGCGCCGGCTGACGCCCGACAACGCCGAGGAGCTGCTCTTCGACGACGTGATCTGGGTTCGCAAGGCGAAGGCCGAGCACGCCGCCTTCGTGCAAGTGATGCAGGAGCGCGGGATCGAGGTCTTCGACGCCGAGGACCTGCTCGCCGAGACGCTCGAGGTCGCCGCGGGCAAGGACTGGATCCTCGACCAGGTGCTCGACGAGCGCCAGGTCGGCCAGTACCTCGCCCACAGCGGCCGCGAGTGGGCCTCGTCGGCGAGCTCGAAGGAGGTCGCGGACTTCGTGATCGGCGGGATGACGAAGGACGACATCGCCGAGGGCGCCGGCCTCTTCTATCGCTCGGCCGGCCCGCTGGAGATGATGCTGCCGCCGCTGCCGAACTTCCTCTTCCAGCGCGACCCGTCGTCGTGGATCTATGGCGGCGTCACGCTGAACCCGATGACGAAGCCCGCCCGCAGGCCCGAGACCGCGATCATGGAGGCGATCTACCGCTTCCATCCGATGTTCGGGGCCGACGGCGGCGTCAACGTCTGGTTCGGGGGGGTGGAGGAGTCGTGGGGACGCTGCACGATCGAGGGTGGCGACGTGGAGACGATCGGCAACGGCGCGGTGATGATCGGAATGGGCGAGCGCACCTCGCCCCAGTCGGTGGGCATCCTCGCGCGCACGCTGTTCCAGCACCAGGCGGCGCGCCTGGTCCTGGCGGTCAAGTTGCCCCCGTCGCGCTCCTACATGCACCTCGACACGGTGATGACGATGGTCGACCGCGACGCGATCACCCTTTACCCGGCCGTGGTCAACGAGGACGTGCAGATCTGGACGCTGAGGCCGGGCGAAGGCGATCAGGCGCTCCCCGCCGTCGAGCGCTTCGACGGCAACGTCGTCGACGCGCTCGAGTACGCCCTCGAGGTCGACGACATGCGGGTGATCCCGACCGGCGGCGACAGCGCGGAGATGGCGCGCGAGCAGTGGGATGACGGCAACAACGTCGTCTGCCTCGAGCCCGGCGTCGTGGTCGCCTACGAGCGCAACGTGGACACGAATGCGCGCCTGAGCAAGGCGGGCATCGAGGTGATCACGGTCGACGGCTCCGAGCTCGGCCGTGGCCGCGGTGGCTCGCACTGCATGACCTGCCCGATCCAACGCGACGCCTTCTAGCGATGTACAACCTGCGCAACCGAAGCTTCCTCAAGGAGATCGACTTCAGCCGCGACGAGCTGCTTCACCTGCTGCGCCTCTCCGAGGCGCTGAAGACCGCGAAGTACGCCGGCAACGAGGTCCAGCGGCTGACCGGGAAGGAGATCGCGCTGGTGTTCGAGAAGAGCTCGACGCGCACCCGCTGCGCGTTCGAGGTCGCCGCCTTCGACCAGGGAGCGCACGTCACGTACCTCGACCCGACGGGCTCGCAGATGGGGCACAAGGAGTCGGTCGCCGACACCGCGCAGGTCCTCGGCCGCATGTTCGACGCGATCGAATACCGCGGCGCAGGTCAGGAGAAGGTCGAGGAGCTCGCGAGGTTCGCCGGCGTCCCGGTCTACAACGGGCTCACCGAGGAGTGGCACCCGACGCAGATGCTGGCCGACTTCCTGACCATGCAGGAGCGCGCCAACCGGCCCTACGACGAGATCAGCTACGCGTTCGTGGGCGACGGGCGCTTCAACATGGGCCGCTCGCTGCTGATCACGGGCGCGATCATGGGCTCGGACGTGCGCCTGGTCGTGCCCGCTGAGCTTCGTCCTCCGGACGAGATCGTCGAGATGGCCAAAGCGCTCGCGACGACCTCCGGCGCCGAGATCACGATCACCGACGACGTCGCCACCGGGGTCGAGGGTGTCGACTTCGTCCACACCGACGTCTGGGTCTCGATGGGCGAGCCGAAGGAGGTCTGGGCCGAGCGTGCCGAGCTCCTCGCTGCCTATCAGGTCAACGCCGATCTGCTCGCCGCGACCAGGAACCCCAAGGTGAAGTTCATGCACTGCCTGCCGGCGTTTCACGACACCGGGACCGCCGTCGGCGGGGAGATCGCCGCGGCGACGGGAATGTCGAACGGGCTCGAGGTCAGCGACGACGTCTTCCGCTCACCCGCGAGCATCGTCTTCGACCAGGCCGAGAACCGGCTGCACACGATCAAGGCCGTCCTTCTAGCCACCCTGGCGTGACCCGGGGAGGATGATCGGGGAATGGCCGGCCCGGCTTCGTCGCAGCCGCTCGCGGTGGTCGCGCTGGGCGGCAACGCGTTGCTGCGGCGCGGCGAGCAGGCGAGCGCGGCGAACCAGCTCCGCGCGGCGAAGGACGCGGCCCGGCTGCTCGCCCCGGTCTCGCTCGCGGCCCGGCTCGTGGTCACGCACGGGAACGGTCCCCAGGTCGGCCTGCTGGCGCTGAAGGAGGACGCGTACGCGGAGGGCGCCCCGTACCCGCTCGACGTCCTCGACGCCGAGACCGAGGGCCAGATCGGCTACGTGGTCGAGCTCGAGCTCGACAACGCGATCGACCACCAGGACACGGTCACGGTGATCACGCGCGTGCTCGTGGATGCCGCGGACCCGGCGTTCGCCGAGCCGACGAAGTTCATCGGCCCCGTCTACGACGAGGAGCAGGCCCGGGCACTGGCGGCCGAGCGCGGCTGGACGGTGAAGCCCGACGGCGACCGCTGGCGCCGGGTCGTCGCCTCGCCCGACCCGAAGGAGATCGTTCAGCTCGGCGCCATCCGGCGGCTGGTCGACGGTGGCTTCCTCGTCGTCTGCGTAGGCGGCGGCGGCGTCCCGGTGGTCGCCGTCGAGGGCGGCCACGAGGGCGTCGAGGCGGTGATCGACAAGGACCTCGCCTCAGCGCTGCTCGCGGTCGGCGTCGAGGCCGACGTGCTCGTGCTCGCCACCGACGTCGACGCCGTCTACCTCGGCTGGGGCACGCCCGACCAGCGCGCCGTCGCGCGCGCCACACCCGGCTGGTTGCGCGCGCAGGCGTTCGCCGGCGGCTCGATGGGTCCCAAGGTCGAGGCCGTGTGCCGCTTCGCCGAGGCGACCGGACGTCGGGCGGCGATCGGCGCGCTCGAGCAGCTCCCCGCTCTGATCGACGGAACCGGGGGAACCCGGGTCGAGACAGGCGGCGCCGAGGTCGAGTACCTCAGCTAGCGAACGAACGTGTCCGAGACGACCTCCGGGCACTGATACTTCTTCTTCTTGCCGTTGGCCTTGCGGTACTTGCCGGTCTTGTTGCGCGCGACCGCGTAGTAGGTGCCGCCGGTGCCGTCGGAGTCGACCATCGACCAGGCGCCGCTGGCGTCGGTCTTGTCGTCGCCGAGCAGCTTGTCGCTGGCCGGCTCCGCCTGGTCCTCCCACAGCTCGACGCCGCGCTTGTCCTCGCATTTCTCAAAGTTCGACCTGACCTGGCCCTCGAAGAAGCCGAGGCTGTAGCCGGTGATCTTGACCTGTGAGGAGAAGGTCTTCGCCCCCATGGCCACCGTCGCCGCGCCGAGCGCCAGCACCGCCACGCATGCTCCGGTCAGTAGACGCTTCATTGCCGCTCCCTTCGCTCAGTCTGTCAGCCGGAGGTGCGCCTGCCACTCGGGCTCGATGCTCGCCAGGGTCTCGAGGACCACCGTCTGCAGCTCCTCCTCCGCCAGCCCGTCGGCGTCGAAGGTCGCGCAGTCGAACTCGGGGTCCCAGCCGACCGCGATGTCGGTCGCGCGCCCGGCATCCATCGCCAGTTCCTCCGCCCTCGGGCCGCTTGCCTCCAGCATCAGGATCGCCATCGGCCAACCCTATCGGTGCGAGCGCTCGGCGAGTATGCGACGATCGCCGCCCACTCGCTCACGGCCGCCGGATGGGCCGCACATTCGGTACGACCGAGTGTTAGCGTAGAATGTGGAATCAATGAGGTCAAGGTCAAGGACACGGATGTCGGGGGCGGCAGCGCTGGCTGCGCTCGCCGCGTTGCTCGTTCCGGCGGGGCTCGGCGCCGGGCCCGCGTCCGCCCAGGAGGCGCCGATCTGCCTCAAGGTCAAGGAGAAGCTCGATGACGGCGTCAACCACTGGTTCGGTGGTGCCGGTCGGGACAACGTCACCGGGCTGCGCGGCAAGGACAAGATGAACGGTGGCAAGGGCGGCGACCTGATCAACGGCGGCCGCGACAACGACGTCGTCAAGGGCGGGCCCGGCGACGACTTGCTCTGCGGCGGCCGCGGCGGCGACCGGATCCTTGGCGGGGGCGGCAACGACGTGATCTACGGCGAGGAGGAGAACGACACGATCATCCCCGGGCCCGGCCGCGACCGGGTGCTCGGCAGCGCCGGCAACGATCGCATCTACGGCTGGGGCAAGGTCGGGGGCAAGATCGTCGACGACGGGATCGACATCCTCGACGGCGGCTTCAACGACGACAAGGTCGAGGCCGGCGGAGCGGACAGCCTGTACGGCTACACGCACGACGACGTCCTGCGTACGCGAACCCCGGGCGTCGCCCCGGCGGTGATGGACGGCGGCGGTAACGATGACCTGCTCTACGGCTCGAACGGCGCCGACCGCATGTTCGGGGGCGAGAACGGACGCGACCGGCTCTACGGCGGCACCGGCGACGACCGGCTCGACGGGCAGGGCAACGACGACAAGCTCTTCGGCCAACTCGGCAACGACCTCCTGTTCGGCGGCGACGGGTTCGACCTCCTCAACGGCGGGCGCGGGCGCGACAGCTGCGATGGCGGGCCGCTCGACGACCGCGCCCGCGATTGCGAAAGCCACAGCTCGATCGAGCGTTGAGCGCCGCGTGCTCGGGCTGATCCGTTTCTGAGCACGAGCCAGACGCGGCCGAGCCAACCCGATCCGCGCGCCCCGAGCAGCGGGGGTCGATACTCTGCGCCGGCAAGGATTTCAACCAGAGGAGTTGACGGATGGCGAAGGAGCCGCGTTCAATCCAGGGCAAGGTCGTCGCGATCACCGGCGGTGCGCGCGGGATCGGCAAGGCGACCGCGGCCGCGCTGGTGCGCAAGGGCGCCAAGGTGGCGATCGGCGACATCGACCGCGAGCTCGCCGAGCAGACCGCAGCCGAGCTCGGCGGCGAGACGGTGGCGCTCGAGCTCGACGTCACCCGGCGCGACTCCTTCGAGGGCTTCCTCGACCAGGTCGAGGAGCGGCTCGGCTCGCTCGACGTGCTGATCAACAACGCCGGGATCATGCCGCTCGGCCGCTTCGTCGAGGAGGACGACGCGATCGCGCACCGGATGGTCGACATCAACGTCCACGGTGTGATGCTGGGGATGAAGCTGGCGCTGCCCCGGATGCAGCGGCGCGGCCGCGGGCATCTGGTCAACATCGCTTCGCAGGCCGGTAAGACGGGCTTTCCCGGGGGCGCCACCTACTGTGGCACCAAGCACTTCGTCGTCGGCGTCTCGGAGGCCGTTCGTGCCGAGCTGCGTGGCAGCGGGATCGAGGTTTCGTGCGTGATGCCGGCGGTGGTCAACACCGAGCTCGGCTCCGGCCTGCCCGAGACTCGGGCGATCAAGAAGATCGAGCCCGAGGATGTCGCCGAGGCGATCGTCGCCGCGCTGGAATACCCCAAGTTCGACGTCTGGGTTCCGCGCGAGAGCGTCGTGGTGCACCGGTTGGCGCAGCTCCTGCCGCGTCGGGCCTCCGACGCGCTCGGGAGGCTGTTCAAGGCTGACAAGGTGCTCGCCGAGCCCGACACCGTGGCGCGCGCCTCCTACGAGGACCGGGCCGCGAAGCCGGGGCCGGGACTCGAGGACGGCAGCGAGCAGGAGACCGAGGCGGCGTCGCACTAGCGGCGCGGCTCGCGGCGCTCTCGACCACTGCCTAGGCGGTCGAGAGCAGGGCCGCGAGCGCGAACCCGAGCACGGTGACGAGGCCGACCTTGCGGCCCCCATCCTCGAACGCCTCGGGCATCATCGTGTCGGCGAGCATGCACAGGATCGCGCCGCCGGCGAACGCGTTGACTCCGGCGATGACGTTCTCGTCCGCATCGCCGAGCAGTTGATAACCGAGCCCGGCGGCGATCGCCGACGCGGCTGCGATCCCCAGCCAGAGTCCGAGGATCCAGCGGCGCGAGCGCCCGGCTTTCTCGAGCCCGGTCGAGGCAGAGATCGACTCCGGGAGGTTGGAGATGAAGACGGCGACGATGAACGAGATGCTGACGCCGCCGCCCGAGATCAGCGTCAGGCCGATCGCCGCGGATTCCGGGACCCCGTCGAGCAGCGCGCCGAGGACGATGCCCTCGGGGTCGCCCTCGGCGCCCGTGTCGGCGCCGCGGCCGCGGCGGTGATCGCGCCCACCCTTGAGCTCGACCGCCCGGTCACCGAAGAAGAACGTCAGCGCCCCGGCTGCGAGCCCGATCGCGGCCGCGTCGCCGCCGCCGATGCTGATCGCCTCCTCGGTCAGGTCGAAGGCGACCGCGCTGATCAGCACCCCGGCGCCGAAGGCCATCACGTAGGCGACGGGTCGCCTGCCCACCGGGGTGCGCGGCGCCAGGGCGATCGCCGCGCCGAGCACCAGCGCGAGCCCGCCGATCAGTCCCCACATCGCCGCCTCGAGCATGGCTCAGCCCGGTACCGCCGAGCGCCCGCCCGAGGCGCGCTCGGCCGCCTCGCGCAGCTCGTCGCGGAAGTCGGGGTGCGCGATCTCGGCGAGCGCCTCGCCTCGCTGGTGGACGGTGAGGCCCTGCAGCTCGGCGGCGCCGTGCTCGGTGACGATCACGTCCACCTGGTGGCGGGGGGTGGTGACGACGGCGCCGGCATCGAAGAAGGGGACGATCCGCGAGCGCAGCTCGCCTCCGACGGTGTACGTCGACGGCAGGCAGAGCAGCGCGCGGTCCTCGAGCGACAGGGCCGGGCCGGAGATGAAGTCCTCGTGCCCGCCGATGCCCGAGAACTGGACCCCGCGGATCGTGTCGGCGACAACCTGGCCGTGGACATCGACCGCGAGCGCGCCGTTGATCGTCACCATCAGCCTGTTGCGGCCGATCAGGTCGGGTGAGTTGACGACCTCGACCGGCAGGAAGGCGACCTCGTCGTTGCCGTCGAGCCACGCGTATAGCTCCTCTGAGCCGCCGGCGAATGTGGTCACGGAGACGCCGTCGAACTGCCCCTTTCGGTTGCTCACCTTGCCGGACTGATGCAGCTTCATCAGGCCGTTGGTGAACATCTCCGTGTGCACGCCGTAGCCGCCCCCGTCGCCGTCGGCGAGCCTGGCGACGATCGCCGACGGCACGGCGCCGATCCCCGTCTGCAGCGTCGCCCCCTCGGGGATGAAAGCACGCGCATGGGTGGCGATCGCCTCGTCGACCGGCCCCGGCTCGGGCTCCGGTAGGGCGAAGGGCGCCGCGTCGCTCTCGACCAGGATGTCGATCTGGTCGATGTGGACGGCGTGGCGGTGGTCGGGCGGCAGCCCGCGGGTGCGCGGGTAGCGGTCCGAGACCTCGACCACGAGCAGGCGATCGGGGTCGGCCGCGGCGCGGCCGAGCTCGGCCAACGTTCCTCCCGCATGCAGCGAGAGGCTGCACCAGCCGTCCCCGTCCGGGGGCGCAGCGACGGTCGCCACCACCCGGTGCCGCTGTTGCTCGAGCAAGGGCGCGAAGCGGCGGAAGTCGGCCGGGGCGAAGCCGACGTTCGCCCCCTGGTCGAGCAGAGCCCGCTCGAGCGGACCGAAGAAGCCGGACAGGTAGTGCACGTTGGGATGCTTGAACGCCTCCGACCAGGCAAGCAGCAGGGCGCCGCCGATCCTCAGCTCTCGCCAGTCCTCGCGTCGCCCGAGCGCCTCCAGGAAGGCGGGCGGCTGGCCCGGCCCGAGCGGGATCGCCAGCGTGTCGATCGGCTCGAGACGGGCGGCTGCCTCGTCGGCGGTGAGCTGCTCGGCGGTCATCGCCGGCAAACCTATCTCGCCGCGAGCCTCAGGCGCGCAAGCCGGCGAGGATGATCTCGAGGTGGCGCTCCCAGCTCATCGAGGGCCGGCCGTCCGTGGCGCGGGCGGCGCGGCCGAGCCCGCAGATCAGGCTCGGCACGTCCTCGGCGACGATGTCTGAGCGAAGCTGGCCGCTCGCCTGGGCATGTTCGACCACCTCGGCGGTGACGGCGAGCATGTCGACCTTGTCGGCGGCTCGGCCGCACATGCCGGGGCGCTGGTCCATGGCCTCCGAGAGCGCCCGGTCCTCAACCATCACCCGTGCCGAGTAGGTCATGAACTCGACGAACCCCTGCCAGGGGTCCTCGACCTCGAGCGAGCTGCGCCCGGCGTCGGCGAGGCCCTGGAAGCGCTCGTCGGCGAGCGCCTGAAGCAGGTCCTCCTTGGTCGGAAAATGGCGGTAGACGGTCCCGACCCCGACCCCTGCATCGCGGGCGATCTCGTCCATCTGGGCGTCAAGGCCATGGCGCGCGAACTGCCGGCTCGAGGCCGCCAGCACCTTCTCGCGGTTGCGGCGCGCGTCAGCGCGCTGGCCGCGGGCCTCGCCGGTTGACTGTCTGGTAGCGGTTGCCATCTGCTCAGGCGTTGTTGATGTCGTCGATCTGGGTCATCGCGGCTCGTCGTCTGTGTGACCTACCCCACAACAAGCGGAATTGAGATTCCGTATAGTGCCGAGGGCGAAACCGGAACGTGAGTTCCGATTGTATCCAGGCGACGGAAGGACGGCAACCGAGATGACGACCGAGAGGCAGTTCGAGAGCAGAAGGTGGATCGCGCTTGCGCTGCTGGCGATGGCGCAGTTCGTGGTCGTCCTCGACGCCTCGATCGTAAACGTCGCGCTGCCGACGATCGGCGAGTCGCTGTTGTTCTCGCAGGCGGATCTCTCTTGGGTGGTCAACGCCTACGTGCTCACCTTCGGCGGCTTCCTGCTGCTCGGGGGACGGCTCGCCGACCTGCTCGGGCGCCGCCGGGTCTTCATGGCGGGGCTGGTCGTGTTCGCGCTCGCCTCGCTCGCCGGCGGCTTCGCCGAGAGCGAGGGGGCGCTGATCGCAGCCCGTGCGATCCAGGGCCTTGGCGCGGCGATCCTCTCGCCCGCGGCGCTCTCGATCGTCACCACCACATTTCGCGACGGCTCCGAGCGCAACAAGGCGCTCGGCGTCTGGGGGGCCGTGGCCGGCGCCGGCGGCGCCGCCGGCGTCCTGCTCGGTGGCGTCTTGACCGAGTACCTCGGCTGGGAGTGGGTGCTCTGGGTCAACGTCCCGATCGGCCTCGTCGCGGCCGCGCTCGCGCCCTCGCTGATCGCCGAGAGCCGCGCGGAGTCCGAGACCAGGGGCTTCGATTTTGCCGGCGCCGTGACCGTCACCCTCGGGCTCTCGGTGCTCGTCTATGCCCTGGTCGAGGCGCCCGACGCCGGCTGGGGATCGGTCCAGACGATCGGCCTGCTGGCCGGCGCGGTCGCGCTGCTCGCCGCATTCGTTGCGATCGAGCGACGCTCGGCCTCGCCACTGGTGCCGTTCTCGATCTTCCGCATGCGGACGCTCACGGGTGCCAACGTGGTCGGCGTGCTCACCGGTGCGTCGTTGTTTTCGATGTTCTTCTTCATCTCGCTCTACATGCAGAACGTGCTCGGCTACAGCGCGATCAAGGCCGGCCTCTCCTACCTGCCGTTGGCCATCTCGATCATCCTCGCCGCAGGGGTCGCCTCCCAGCTCGTGACCAGGATCGGCTTCAAGCCGGTGCTGGCAACCGGAATGGCGTTGATCTCGATTGGGCTGCTGTGGTTCAGCCAGATCTCGGTCGACGGGGGCTTCGTCACCGACGTGCTCGGACCCTCGCTGGTCGCAGCCGTGGGGCTCGGCTTCTCGTTCGTCCCCCAGACGATCGCCGCCGTCTCGGGGGTGGCCCAGCACGAGGCCGGCCTGGCCAGCGGCTTGATCAACACCAGCCAGCAGGTGGGTGGGGCGCTCGGCCTCGCGGTCCTGTCGACGGTGGCTTTCACGCAGATCACCGACGCGGCCGCGTCCACCGGCGCGGCCCCCAGCCCAGCCGTGCTCACCGACGGGTACGCGGACGCGTTCCTGGTCGGCTCGGGCATAGCGCTGCTCGGTGTGATCGCCACGTTGCTGCTGATCCGCACGCGCGACAGTCGTGCCCACGTGGAGATCGGAGCGGCTGAGCCGGCTCGCGTTTCGCCCTGAGACTCAGCTACCCTGCCGCCTCGTAAACAGTGCGCAGCAGTTCGCAGGCGTCCTCAACCAGGGTTCCTTCGCACCGCAGGCACGTGAGTTCCCTGGAGGGACAATGGCAACAGGCACAGTCAAGTGGTTCAACCACGAGAAGGGCTTTGGCTTCATCACCCCCGATGAGGCGGGCCGCGACCTCTTCGTTCACCAGAGCCAGGTGGAGGGCGGCGGCGCGCTCGCCGACGGCGCCAAGGTGGACTACGAGTCCGAGGAGAGCGACAAGGGTCCGCGCGCGATCAACGTGCGCACGATCTAGTCCTTCGAACGACTGACTTCGGAGTATTCGAGGGGCGGCGCCAGCGGCGCCGCCCCTCGTCCGTTCAGGAGCTGCTCTCGCCGGGCGGGTTCGGCTTGATCACCGAGAACGCGGCCCCCTGGGGGTCGGTCAGCACCGCAATTCGCCCGACGCTGATGTCGAACGGCGCCGCCATCACCCCGCCCCCGAGATCCTGCGCCTTGGCGGCGGTTGCGTCGGCGTCCTCGACGGCGAAGTAGACCATCCAGTTCGGGGGCATCCCGGCCGGCATCCCCTCGCTGATAGCCAGCATCCCGCCGACCCCCTGCTCAGCGGCCTGATCGGGCCGGTGCCAGATCGTGTATTCGCCGCCCGGGATCTCCATCGCGGTGGTCGTCCAGCCGAAGACCGCGCCGTAGAAGGCCTTGGCGCCGTCCACGTCGCGCGTCAGCAACTCGTTCCAGGTCATCGCCCCGGGCTCGTTGACGATCTCGGCGCCGATGTGATTCTTCGGCTGCCAGCACATGAACGCCGCCCCGGACGGGTCGGTGAACATCGCCATCCGTCCCGCATCCATGGCGTCGAACGCCTCCATCAGCACCGCGCCGCCCGCGCCCGTGACCTTGCCCGTGATCTGATCGACGTCGTCCACCGTGATGTAGGTGTTCCAGACGGGAGGCACACCCTCGGCCGGCTGTGGGCCGCACGCGGCGACGCTCTTACCCCGCAGCGTGCACATGAGGTAACGGCCCGGCGAATCCGGGGGCATCACGTCCGCCGCCTCCCAGCCGAACAGGCCCTTGTAGAACTCCGCCGCCGCGCCCGGGTCGGGCGAGGCGTTGTCCGTCCAGCTCGGCGTCCCGTGCGGCCACGAGGTGTGCTCGCTCATCTAGTTCTCCTTCGAGTCGTTGCCCCTCCCCGACAGCTTTTCACGAAGGCCCTCCGCGGCGTTGTCGCCGAGCCGTTTGAACAACAGGCCCAGCACCGGGTCGGCGAGGCGCATCAGGCCCTTCGGCCTCAGGTCCGCGTCGTAGGTGACCTCCGAGCCTCCATCCGGCGCGGCGCGGACGGTGATCGTGTCCTCGGAGACGACGGTCGAGCTCTCGGCGCGCAGGACGATCCGATGCGGGCGCTCGTACTCGATCGTGCGGTAGGTAAACGGCAGTTCGCGACCGGCGAAGCCGACGACCACCTCGAACTCGGTACCCAGCCCCGGCCGCTCACCGAGCATCTTCGCGCTCACCGCGCTCGGGTCCCACTCGGCGACCGAGCTGAAGTCGGCCAGGTAGTCGAACGCCTGGTCGGGCGGCCTGGGCGATTCGATCGTCCCTACGTAGCGTGCCATCTCACTCCTCGCTCCCAGCCGCCGGCGTGGCCGCGGCAGCCGCCAGGGGGTCGTCGAGGCCGGACATCCGGGCGCATGCGTCCCAGAGGCGCCGCCGGTCGGACGCCGACTCGCGCGTCCACGGGACCCTGTGGGTGGGGCGCGGCGCGCGGTCGTGCCAGAACAGACCGGGGCTCGCCGCGGGCTCGGGATCGGCGGCGAGCCAGACGATCGTGTCGGCGGCCTGGTCGGCGTCGCGAAGCAGGGGCCGCATCACCGTCCGGAAGCGGGGCAGCGAGGTCTGGACGCCGGGCGTGTCGGCCCAGCCGGGGTGCATCGAATGGACGCCGATGCCGCTGCCGCGCAGGCGCTCCGCCCAGAGCTCGGTGAGGACCACCTCGCAGCGCTTGGTGTGGGCGTAGAAGGCCGGTGGGTCGTACTCGCGCTGTTCGAGCTGTAGGTCGTCGACCGTCCAGCCGCCGCGAGTACATGCCTCCGGAGGACACGTTGACCACCTGCGCCGGGGCGCCGCGGCGCAGCGCCGGTAGCAGCAGCGCGGTGAGCAGGAACGGGCCGAGCACGTTGGTGGCGAAGGCGAGCTCGAAGCCCTCGCCGGTGTGGGTACGCCGGGAGGGCATCACACCGGCGTTGTTGACCAAGGCGTGCAGCGTGGGTTGCTCAGCGTCGAAACGACGGACGAACTCGCGCACCGAGGCGAGGCTCGAGACGTCGCAGCGCTCGAGCTCGATCCGATCGGAGCCGGACCGCCCGGCGATCTCCGACCGGGCTCGCTCGCCGCGCTCGAGGTCGCGAACGAGCATGTGGACCCCGGCGCCCGCGCGGGCGAAGCGCTCGCAGGCCGCAGCGCCGATTCCGGAGCCCGCCCCGGTGACCAGCACCGAGCGCCCGGTGAGGTCGATCTCGGAATCCCAATCGGCCCGGAGTCTCCGCCGCGCGGCGAAGCCGAGCCGGCTGTACCCGGGGAGCACGGTCCAGTCCAGGGTCTTGTCGATCAGGGAGGCGATCGGTGGGCCCGGTTTCATCGTCGTAGTCCCTCAACCGCCCTCGAGCCCGTAGATCGCCCCGAACTTCTCGCGGAGCTGAGCGAGCAAGGGCTCCGGATCGAGCGGACCTCCCGCGACCCGCTCGATCATCTCGGCCGGCTCGAGCTTGCCTCCATGACGGTAGATGCGCTCGCACAGGAAATCGCGCAGTGGCTGCAGCTCGCCGGCGGCGAGCTGATCGTCGAGCTCGACGAGCTCGGCGCGCGCCAGCTCCCAGACCTGGCCGGCGATCACGTTGCCGAGCGAGTAGGTGGGGAAGTAGCCGAACGACCCGTCGGCCCAATGGACGTCCTGGAGAACCCCGTGGGCGTCGTCGGGCACCTCGATCCCGAGATAGTCGGTCATCCGTGACGCCCAGGCCTCGGGCAGCTCGGCGGGCGCGAGTCGTCCCTCGAACAGCTCGAGCTCGAGCTCGAAGCGAAGCGCGATGTGCAGGTTGTAGGTGATCTCGTCGGCCTCGACCCGGATCAGCGACGGGCCGACCGAGTTCGCGGCTCGGTAGAGGGCCTCGGCGTCGACGCCGGCGAAGTGCTCCTCGAAACGACCGCGCAGCAGCGGCAGCAGGTGGCCGAGGAAGGGCCCACCGCGACCGACCCAGTTCTCCCACAGGCGGCTCTGGGACTCGTCGAAGCCGAGTGAGGCCGAGCGGCACAGCGGGGTCCGCTCGAGCTCAGGGGCGATCCCGTTCTGATACAGCGCGTGGCCGACCTCGTGGATCACCGCCCACAGCGCGGTGCCGAGATAGGCGTGATCGAACCTGGTCGTGATCCGCAGGTCCGAGATCCCGATCCCGACGGCGAACGGGTGCACCGTTGGGTCGAGCCGCCAGGCGGCGGGCTCCAGCGGCATCCGCTCGGCCACCTCCCGCGCGAGCCGTTCCTGGGCGGCCGGATCGAAGTCGCCGTGAAGGCAGGAGGAGTCGACCTCGACGTCGGCCGCCAGAACTTCGGCGAGCAGATCGCGGACACCGTCGCGCAGCCGCGCGAGCACCGGGCGCAGATCGGCGGTGCGCATCCCGGGCTCGAAGTCGTCGAGCAGCGGGTCGTAGGGGTGGTCGGCGTCGAAGCACTCGACGTAGCGCCGCTTGAGCTCGACCACCTGCTCGAGGTGGGGGAGGAAGGCGGCGAAGTCCGAGCGCTCGCGCGCGTCCTCCCAGGCCCGCTCGGCGATCGAGGTCACCCGCGCGGTCTCGGCGCTGAGCTCGACAGGAACACGCCGCAGCTTCTCCCATTCGCGTCGCGCCACCCGCACCAGGCTGGCCTCGAACGAGTCGTAGGGGACCGGGCCGAGGGCGGCTTCGGCCTCGTCGAGCATCCGCCCGAGCTCGTCCGAGGAGAAGCGCTGGTGCCGGAGGCGGGTCAGCGTGGCGAGCTGCTCGGCCCGGATCCCGGCGCCTCGCGGCGGCATCTTGGTGCGCTCGTCCCAGGCCAGCAGCGCGCGTGCGCGTCCGAGGTCCGACACCTCGGCGAGCGCGGCTCGAAGCGGCTCCAGATCGGCCTTCATCCGGTGCCCAAGCTACCGGGCGAGGAATGGGCCGCGGGCTGCCGAATAGGGGAGGTTGGGATGGCGGTCATGACCCCACGGGACCCGTTCGGCCGCGCCGCGCTGCGCGCGGTGCTGATCGTGGTCACCGTCGCGCTCGCCCTCTATCTGATCTACCTGCTCCAGACGCCGATCACCTGGCTGGTGATCGCCGCCTTCATCGCGATCGCGATGTCGGGGCCCGTGAACGTGCTCGAGCGGCGAATGAGGCGGGGGTTCGCGATCGCGCTCGCCTACGGGGCGCTGGTGCTGATTCCGATCGGGCTCGGCGCGCTGCTGATTCCCAACATCGTCGGCCAGATCGAGGACTTGGCCGGGAACGTCCCCCAGTACGCGCAGGACGTGACCGACTTCGTCAACAACAACCAGACGCTCAACGACCTCAACGACAAGTACGACTTCACCAGCGAGATCCAGAACGCCGCCAACGACCTGCCGAGCAAGATCGGCGACGCGGCGGGGGTGCTCCAGGATATCGGTGTCGGCGTCGTCAACTCGGTCTTCGCCGCGGTCACGATCCTGATCCTCAGCATCTTCATGGTCGGCGGGGGCCCCCGCTGGGCGGAGGCGTTCGTGCGCGCTCAGCCGGCCGGCCGCCGGGAGCGGATCGACCGCGCTCTGCGAGACGTCGCCAACGCGATCGGCAACTACGTCGCCGGGGCGATCGTCCAGGCGACGATCGCCGGGGTCAGCGCGTTCATCGTCTTGAAGATCCTCGGCGCCCCCTTCGCCGCCCCGCTGGCCCTGATCGTCGCCTTCTTCGACCTGATCCCGGTCGTCGGCGCGACGATCGCCGCGGTCCTGATCGGGATCGTGATGCTGTTCGTCAACTTCCCTGTCGGCGTGATCGTCTGGGGGATCTGGGCGATCGCCTACCAGCAGATCGAGAACTACGTGATCCAGCCGCAGATTCAGAAGCGCGCCGTGGCGGTCGAGGGGTTCATCGTCATCGTCGCGGTGCTCTTCGGCTCGGCTCTGTTCGGCAGTCCTCGGCGCGATCCTGGCGATCCCCGCCGCGGCCACGCTGCAGATCGTCTGGCGCGAGTACCGCGACTACCGCCGCGAGACGCTGGCGACGCCGATCGACGGTCGGGAAGCCACGGGTCCGGTCTCGCGGCCGGCCACGCCGCCACCGCCCGAGCCCGCGTAGGCTTCCGGTCATGGCGACCGGGGCGAGGCCGGCGAAGGCCATGGTCGGGCCGGCGGAGATCGAGCGCGCCGCCGCGACCATCCGCGGCCGGGTGCGCGAGACACCGGTCTTCTCCGCTCGTGAGATCTCGAACCGGGTCGGCGCCCCGGTCACGCTCAAGGCCGAGAACCTGCAGCGGACCGGGTCGTTCAAGGTCCGTGGCGCGCTCAACCGCATCGCCGCGCTCAGCGAGGCCGAGTTGGCCGGGGGAGTGGTCGCCGCGAGCGCCGGCAATCACGCGCAGGCGGTCGCCGTGGCCGCGGGCTCACGCGGGACACAGGGCGGTCCTGTTCATGCCCGAGGACGCGCCGATCGCGAAGATCGAGGCGGTCCGCGGCTACGGTGGCGAGGTCCGCCTCGTGCCCGGGACGTTCGACGACGCCATGGCTGCGGCCCGGGCGGCCGTCGAGAATCAGGGCCTGACCCTGATCCACGCCTTCGACGACCCTGTCGTGCTCGCCGGCCAGGGGACGATCGGGCTCGAGATCGCGGCGCAGGCCCCGCATACGAGGACGATCGTGGTCTCGGTCGGCGGTGGAGCGCTGATCGCCGGGATCGCGATCGCGGCCAAGGACCGGCTTCCCGGCGTGCGGGTGGTCGGCGTCCAGTCGGATCGGTGTGCGCCCTATGCGGAGTCACTGGCGGCGCGGCAGCCGGTCGGCGCCCGCGCGCTGAGCACGATCTGCGACGGGATCGCGATCAAGCGACCCGGCGAGCTCACCCTTCCGTTGGTCGCGGAGCACGTCGACGAGGTCGTCACCGTCTCCGACGACGAGGTGGCCCAGGCGATGGTGCTCTTGCTCGAACGTTCGAAGCTGATCGTCGAGGGGGCCGGGGCAGCCTCCGTGGCGGCGCTGCTCGCGGGCAAGGTCGAGCCGCCCACCGAGGGCGAGGTCTGCGCGCTGCTCTCCGGGGGCAACGTCGACGCGGCGCGGCTGGTCGAGTGCATCCGGGTCGGCGAGACCGCCGCCGGTCGCCGGCTCGCGTTCTCGACCGTGGTTCCCGACCGCCCCGGCGCGCTCGCCCGCCTCGTCGGTAGCGTCGCCGACCAGGGGGCGAACGTGCTCGACGTCGCCCACATCCGCGACGGCGTCGACCTGCACGTGCGCGAAACCGGGATCCGGCTGGTCCTGCAGACGGACGGACCCGAACACGGCGAGAGGATCCTCGCGTCGGTCCGCGGGCACGGGTTCCCGGTCTCGCTCGAATGACCGTCGAGGCGGCCGGAGGCCTGGTGGTCCGGGCGGCGGGCGAGCGGGAGGAGATCGCGGTCGTGCATCGCCCGCGCTACGACGATTGGTCGCTGCCCAAGGGCAAGCTCGACACCGGCGAGGACTGGGCCGAGGCCGCCCTGCGCGAGGTCGAGGAGGAAACCGGCCTGCGCTGCGAGCTCGGCGCCGAGCTCGAGGAGGCGCGCTATCGCGACCGAAAGGGCCGGCGCAAGCGGGTCCGCTGGTGGCGGATGCGGGCGCTCGGGGGTGAGTTCGTGCCCGGCGACGAGGTCGACGAGCTGCGTTGGCTCGAGCCGCCGGCGGCGCTCGCGCTGCTCGACTACGAGCACGATCGCCGGCTGGTCCGCCAGATCGGCCAGATCGGGCCGTCCAACAGACGTCCAGACGGCTGAGCTCGGCTCGCGCGCGGACGGTCCCGTGCCGATCAAGCAACCGGATACGCATGGGTGCGTGCGGAAGCTTGCCTCCCGACCGAACCCATTGGACCCCATAGCCCCCAGGTGGCCGATCCGGCCCTCCGGGGGCACCTCCGATGCCAGAGCCGGGGCGCCACGATGGCGCTCCGGTTCATTTATGGGGCCTGTCCGTTGAAAGTCGGGTTGCAGCCTCAAGGGCTCGGAGCCCCGAACCGATTGAGAGGTTGACGCATCCCCGCCCTCAGGGGCGGTAACTCAAACGGACACACCTCCCATGTGACAGCGAGACGGGGCGCCGGGCGGGCGCCCCGTTTCCGTGTCCGGACGGTCAGCCGAGCGGCTGGCGGCCGCCGTATCCCGACTCGAGGTCGTGCCAGAACGCGATCGTCTCCTCGTCGAGCTTCCAGCACAGATAGACCTCGCGGCCCTCCAGGATCGCGGGGAAGTCGATCAGGCCGCGTTCGATGTCGCGGACGACGATGCCGAGCTCCTGCAGCTCCAACAACAGCCGCCGCACCTCGAGGAACGCCTCGCCGACATTGCGACCCGGGTCGCCGCCGCCGTTACCCGGCGCGGCGCCCGCGAGCGCCTCGTGGGCTTCGGTGTCGGTCAGACGGTCGCGCGCCTGGCGCAGCGAGCGCAGCATCGGCTCGACCTGCGCCAGCAGCGCGTTGGCCTCGTCGACGGTGAAGTGGCGCTCGTGGATCACCCGGCGGGGACGGCGGCGTGCGAGGCGGTCTCGATCCGCTCGCGAAGCAGCTTCGCGTCGGCCTCGGAAATCGTCCGCAGCTGCCCCTGGAACGCCAGGTGCCAATGCTCGGGCGGCCACTTGCGTGCGTGCTCGAGCTCGTCGACGACGGAGTCGGCCGGCACGAATGCACCCTCGTCGAGGGCGATCACCGGCTCGGCCTCGACGCGCCACGGATAGTCCTCGGGGTGCTTCTTGCGGCCCTGAGGCCAGATCGGTGTGCGGTCCTCGAAGATCTCGGAGCGCACCCTCGCGATCCCGCCGAAGGCCTGAACCCCGGTGACGTAGAAGACGATCTCGTCGCCGGGCTCGAATTCTGACGCCTGTATGCGCCGCCGCTCCTTGAAGCCGATCACGTCGAAGCCCCGCTCGACGCTGATGCGGAAGTTCTCCACCGAGCCGGTGAGGATCCAGGTGGCCATCGCCCGGATTCTATGCGGGGTGCGCCGCAGGGAGTGGCGCTAGGTGTCGCTCGCGTCTCGGCATGCCGAGCAGCGGCGGGCCGCTGGTGTTGCTCGCGCTAGCTTTCAGAAGCCCCGGTTCGGGGCCCACCCCTTCGGATGGGGCGGAGAACAACCAAGGAGGCAACGGTGAGCGATACGGCGGCGGGAAGCATGGACATCATGGCGGCGGAGAACGCGGGCCGGCGCGAGCAGGTGATCGGACTGCTGACCAAGGCCTACTGGATGGAGATCGAGACGGTGATGAGCTACATCGCGAACTCGGTCAACCCCGACGGCGTGCGCGCCCAGGAGGTCAAGGACTCGCTGGCGCAGGACATCCAGGAGGAGCTCGGCCACGCGCAGCAGTTCGCCGCCCGGATCAAGGAGCTCTACGGCGTCGTCCCCGGCTCGCAGGGGTTCGCGGCCGTGCAGTCGTTCCTGCAGCCGCCGACCGAGCAGATCGACATCGTCCACGTGATCAAGGGCGTGATCGAGGCCGAGCAGGGCGCGATCGCCCACTACAGCCGGATCATCGAGGAGACCGACGGCATCGATCCGGTCACCCAGGACATGGTGATCACCATCCTTCGCGACGAGCAGGGCCACAAGCGCATGTTCGAGGGCTTCCTGCGCGAGTACGAGGCGGCGGGCCTGGCGTAGCGGGTACTAGCCCGGGCAGGCGCCCGAGCGCCCGGCCACTACCTTGCCGGCGGCTTGGCGCAGGCCGTCGACCGCGTGCTCGGTGAGGCGCCAGGCGGGCACGGCTAGACGCGTGCTTCGAGCCCCGCGCAGCGCTCGGCATCGACCGGACGGCCGAGCGCCTCCCAGGCCTCGCGCGCCTCGGCGAGCAGCCTGGCGCGCTGGGCTGGGTCGGTCCTCGTGGCGCCTTGCGCCTCGATGCTCGCCGCGCGCCCGACCGGGTAACGCAGGCGCTCCGCGAGGCTCGCCGCCTCGTCGGCGGTCTCGCGGGCGGCATCCGCCCTGCCCCAGAGCGCGAGGTTGACCGCGCGGGCGGCGGTCGCCTCGACCGATTGCGCCACCAACCCGGCGCGCTCGCAGAGGTCGAGCCCGCGGGCGAGCGTCTGGTCGGCGTCGGCGTGGTCGCCGCGGTCGCGCAGGGTGGCGGCGAGCCAGCGCAGGGTGTCGAAGGCGACCTCCGACCGACCGACCTGCTCGGCGATCTCGAACGCGCGCTCGAGCAGCTCGGCCGAGCCGTCCAGGTCGCCGTCGTGCCAGAGCAGCACGCCGCGCATCGAGTAGGGGAAGCAGAGCTTGCCCGCCAGCCCCTCGCGCTCGGCGAGCGTCGCGGAAGCCTCGGTTTCGCGCTCAGCGACATCCCAGTCGCCGCGGTAGATAGCCAGCTCCGCGAGCTGCGCGTGCACCTCGACCTGGGAGGGTAGGTCGCCGGTCTCCAGCGCCAAGTCGAGGGCCGCCTGGTAAGCCGACCGTGCCCCGTCGTAGTCGGCTTCCGAGACCTCGAGGTGGTAGCCGAGCGCGAACAGGGCACGCACCGCCTCGGCTGGATCGCTCTCCCGCGCCAGCTCGACCGAGCGCTCGAGGTTCTCCCGCGCCCGCTCGGAGTCGCCGATGCGGCTGAACACGCGGCCAAAGATCCCATGGGCGCGGCTGGCGGCGGCCGCCTCGCCGAGTCGCTCGGCGAGGCGCAGCGCCTTCTCGGACGCATAGATGGCGAGCATGTTGTCGCCGGTGTGCATGTAGAGCGAGGCCGCCTCCTCGTAGAGGCGCACCAGCTCGAGGCATGGAGGACCGTCCTTGAGCAGGTCGATGCCGCGCTGGTAGTGCTCGATCGACCCCTCGCGGTCGCCCTTCTGCCACAGGCCGGCGCCGATCTTGCGGTGGAGGTCGCCCACCCGCGCCAGTTGCTCCTCGCCGCGGTGGTACTCGAGGCAGGCTTCCCAGGCTCCGACAGCGCGGTTCACGCGGCCCAGTCGCAGCGCGACGTCGCCGAGCTTCTCGGCGATCCGGGCCCGGCTCGCCGGATCGAGGCGACGCTCGAGGTCGAGCGCGGTCTCATAATGGCCCTGGGCCTCGCGGTTGGAGTAGAGCGCGGCGGACGCGTCGCCCGCCGCCTCCAGGGCCTCCAGCGCCCGCTCCTCGATCGAATCCAGCTCACCGGGCTCGAGGTCGGCGGCGGCGCCCAGGCTGGCCGCGCGCCCGTAGTGCTCGGCGACCATCGCCACGACTCCCTCGGAGCGGTCCGCAGCTCGGGCGGAGATGAAGGCGCCGACCTCAGCGTGGCGGCGTGCCCGCACCGCCTTCGGCAGGGTCGAGTAGGCGACGTCGCGGATCAGCACGTGCTTGAACGCGTATTCGCGCTCGCCCGCCAGCCGGTTGCCGGCGGTGGGCACGATCAAGTCCTTCTCGTGCAGCGATCCGAGCGCCGGTGCGAGGTCGATCGAGGCGTCGTCGGGGTCGACAGACCCCTCCCAGAACGTCTGCCCGACGACCGCGGCCGCCTGCAGCACGCGGCGCTCGCCGCGCGGCAGGGCGTCGAGCCGCGCCGCGAGGACCGCGTGGACGGTCTCGGGCAGCGACTCGGTGTCGCTTCCCCCGCCCTCGAGCAGGCGGTTGACCATCTCCTCGGCGAACAGCGGGTTGCCCCCGGATCGCTCGGCAACCTGTCCGGCGAGCTCCGCCTGGCCCGTGCCGGCGCCGGAGGGCATCAGCGCGGCAACCAGCCGCCGCGCCTGCTCCGGCTCGAGCGGCTCGAGCGTGATCGTGGTCGAGTTCAGGCGCCCGCCGCCCCAGCCCGGGCGCCGGTCGAGAAGCTCGTCGCGGGCGAGGCAGACCATCAGCACCGGCCCCCGCACCCAGCGCGCCAGGTACTCGATCAGGTCGAGCATTCCCTCGTCCGCCCAGTGGATGTCCTCGATCGCGAAGATCATTGGCTCTCGCAGGGCGGCCGCTTCGATCAGCAGCCGCACGGCGGAGAACAGGCGGTCGCGCATCTGCTGCGGGTCGTTGTGCTCGTGCGAGTCGAGGCCCTGGGCGGCCGGCGGCTCGATCCCGAGCGGCCGCCCGAGCGCGGCCGCGATCCGCTCAACCGGCTCCTCGGTGTCGGATTCGTCGACCAGCGCCGAGATCCCGCGATCGAGCTTGCGCCAGGCGGCGCCGACGTCGTCGGTGTCGACGATGTCGAACGTGCCGCGCACGACCTCGCCGAGCGCCCAGTAGGCGAGCCCGGCGCCGTAGGCGGGACAGCTTCCGAGTCGCACGGCCGGCGGCTGATCGCGCTCGCCCACCCTTAGCGTCAGCTCCCGCAGCAGCCGCGACTTGCCGACCCCGGCCTGGCCGAGCGCCGTGACCAGGTGTGGGCGGCCCTCGTTGACCACGCGATCGAACAGCGACAGCAGCATCTTGGCCTCGTCGTCGCGGCCGACGAGCGGGGTGGAGGTGCGCGAGGGACGGGCGGCGCGACCGCGGACCACCGCGCGCACCGCCTCCCAGGCGGGTACCGGTTGCGGACTTTCCCTTGAGCTCGAGCGGCTCGAGCTCGATGTATTCGATCGCCGCCGCGGTTAGCTGGTGGGTGATCTCGCCGACGATCACCGTGCCGGGCTCGGCCGCCGCCTGCAGGCGCGCGGCGACGTTGACGGGATCGCCGATCACCGTGTAGCCGTCGCCGATCCGGCCGGCCAGCACCTCCCCCGAGTTGATCCCGACCCGGAGCGCGAAGTTGGCGCCGATGTCGGCGGCTATCCGCTCGTTGATCTCCTCCATCGCGGCCTGCATCGCGAGCCCGGCGCGCACCGCGCGCTCGGGGTCGTCCTCGTGGGCGACCGGCGCGCCGAAGACGCCCATCACGTTGTCGCCGATGAACTTGTCGATCGTGCCGCCGTGTCGTTCGACCTCCTCGCCGAGCCGCCGCAGGGCGCGATCGACGAGCGACTTCATCCGCTCCGGGTCGAGCCGCTCGGAGACCGCGGTGTAGCCGGAGAGGTCGGCGAAGATCACGGTCGCCTTGCGCCGCTCCTCGGGCGGCGGCTCCTCGATGGCCGGCTCCGCGGCCGGCGCGGTGGATTCACCGGCGAGCCCACCCCCGCACTCGATGCAGAACTTGGCCTCCGCCGGGTTCGCCGTCCCGCAGCTCGGGCAGGTGGCCGGCAGCGCGGACCCGCACGACATGCAAAACCGCGCGCGGTCGGGGTTCTCCGTGCCGCAACTGGCGCAGTTCACGGGATCAGGATACGCCCGGCCGCCCCACAGGAAGCGCTCGCCCGGCGCAAAAGGGGGATCGTGTGCGGATACCGAACACGATCCACCGTTCGGCGGCTGAATTACTCGATCGGAATCTCCTCGACCTGGGGTCCACCCCGGCTCTCGTGCTCGTCGAGGCGTTCGAGGTAGCCGTCGATCATCGTGCGCATCGTCAGCAGGGCCTCGCGCTGAACCGCCTGCCACTGGCCGCGCAGCTCGGGCGACCCAGTCGCGCGCAGGACGTCGGCCCCGCGGCAGATCGGGCACAGCTCAACGCAGTGCAGCTGGTCTTCGGGGGCGTCCATCGGCTTCGAAGCTGACCTCGAGCGAGCCGTCCTCGAGCCGGGCGCCGGTCGGACGCTGGCGGGCGAGGGCGGAGGGCAGGATGATAGTCCGCTTGCGGGCCCCGACGCCGACGATCAGCTCGGGTCCCAGCTTCTTCAGCGAGATCTCGCCGCGCTCGCCGAACGGCACCGGAATGCGCAGCTTCGTCAGCCCGGCGTCGGACTCGAGCTCCTGCGCGAGCTCGGAGTGGAGCACGGCGGCGGGGTCGATCGCATCGTCGCCGAAGACCTCATCGCCCAGCCGGTCGAGCATCTGCGTGCCGACGACCTCCTGCTCGAAGTAGCGAGCGGTGAGCACGGGAACCGGCGCGAAGCCCTCGCGGACCTCGGCCAGGCGCTGTCCCTGGCGCTCGCGCCACTCGCCGAAGTAGCTGCCGTCAAGCTCCTCGGGAAAGACCCGGTTGACGATCACCGCGTCGGTCAGATAGCCGTAGAGGTTGAGGTAGGTGAAGGTCCGCTGGGCTTCCTTGATCACCATCCGGTCGGGGTTGATCACCAGACGGATCGAGGCCAGCTCGCGGTCGCGGAGGATCTCGTTCATCGCGATCAGGTTGCGGACCAGGCGCTGGACGTCCTCGAACACCTCCTCGTTGGGGATCTCGACGTCGATGCAGTCCGCGCCAGCGGCTTCGCCGCGGCGAGCAGCCGTCGCTCCCAGCCGAAGACCTTCTCCAACCACCAATGGGCGACGTCGGGGAACGACAGCAGCCGCAGGGTCTCGCCGGTCGGCGCGCAGTCGACGATGACGATGTCGAACTCGCCCGCTTCGTGGTGGCGCTTGATCTGCAGCAGGCTGAAGAGCTCGTCCATGCCGGGCGGCACCGTGAGCTCCTCGGCCGCGATGTCCATCACCCCTCGCTCGGTGAGAAACGAGCCCAGCCAGCGCTGCATCGCGCCCCAGTTGGCCTCCATCTCGCGCTCCGCGTGGACCTCCTGTCCCCAGAGTCGTTCGGCCACCGGGGTCGGGTCGGCGCCGAGCTCACTCTCGAACGAGTCCGAGAGGCTGTGCGCCGGATCGGTGGAGAGGACGACTGTTCGCAGGCCCGCCTGCGCACAGCGACGCGCGGTAGCGGCCGCGACGCTGGTCTTGCCGACCCCGCCCTTGCCGGTGTAGAGGATGGTCCGCGGGGCAGCCATCGAGAGGGATCAGCGTAGAGCGTGCGACGAGCCGGGGCCGCCGACGTAGTTCGCTACTCTGGCCGCGGTCGTGAAAGCAGCTCGAGGGGGTAACGAGACTTGACCCGCATCCGCACTTACGTCGCGCTTGGCGCGCTCACGCTGGCGGTACCGGCGATCATCGCCGGCTGTGGCGGCGACAGTACCAGCGACGTCGATCCGCAGACGGTGCTCGATCAGACCTTGAGCAACGACCAGACGGTGACCAGCGGAGACCTGTCGCTCAGTCTCGGCGGTTCCGCCACCGGGGATCAGGGGGGCAGCTTCGAGGCCAGCCTCAGTGGCCCGTTCCAGAGCAACGCCGACGATCCGGCAGGGATCCCGCAGCTCGACTGGACCGGCTCGATCAGCGCCGAGGGCGCCGGCCAGAGCATCAGCTTCGACGGCGGCCTGACGGTCACCGGGGACAACGCCTACATCGAGTACGGCGGCAGCGCCTATGAGGTGGGGGCCGATAGCTTCGCCCAGTTCCAGAAGCTCGCCGGTGAGGCCGCGGCGCAGCAGTCTCAGACCGAGGGACTCTCGTTCACAGAGGCGTTCACCCAGGGTTGTGAGCAATCACTCGGTGCCCAGGGTGGCGACACCTCGGCGTGCGACGTCGATTTCCAGGGTTGGCTCGGCGACCTCTCCAACGACGGAGAGGAGGAGGTCGAGGGCACCCAGACGACCCACATCTCCGGCACCCTGAACGTCGACACGATGGTCCAGGACCTGGTCGAGCTCGGCACCGCGGTGCCGCAGGCGGCGGCGCAGGCCCCGAGCGAGCAGCAGATCCAGCAGGTCACCGACGCGATCTCCGAGGCGAGCTTCGACCTCTACTCGGGAGTCGACGACGACATCCTGCGAGGGCTCGACTTCAACCTCGCGATCGACCCGAGCGCGATCCCCGAAGCCAGCGCGGCCGGAGTCGACAGCGTCGACCTCAACTTCTCGTTGCGCCTCGGCGGCGTCAACGAGGAGCAGACGATCGACGCCCCCGCCGATGCACAGCCGATCGGCGACCTGCTCGGCCAGTTCGGGGTCGACTCCAGCGCGCTGGGGGGTCTGGGGGCGCTCGGTGGGACCGGCTCGTCGGTCGCGCCCGGCCCCCAGCTCGGCGGTGGCGCGGGCAACGCAAACGCCTACCTCGACTGCATCGCCCAGGCATCGACGCCCGCGGCGATCGAGGCGTGCGCCACCGCTCCCTAGCTCGGGCGCCGAACTCCGAAGCCGATCGAGATGGGGCCCCGGCCGCGCGCCGGGGCCGCTTTTCCCTACAACGGACGGTCTAGGCTTGGCGCGCGATGACCGCCGAGCGACAGAGGCGGAGCGGGGTGCTCGGCTTCCTGCTCTCAGCTCAGGGCTGGCCCTACCTGCTGACGCCGTTCATCCCCGCCGCGGTCCTGCTCGAGCTCGGCCACAGCTCAGCCAGCGTGATCTTCTTCGTCGCCGCGCTCGGGATCGTGCCGACCGCAGCGCTGATGGGCCTCGCGACCGAGGAGCTGGCGGCCAAGTCGGGCCCCGGCATCGGCGGTCTGCTGAACGTCACCTTCGGCAACGCGCCGGAGCTGATCATCGCGCTGTTCGCGCTCGCCGAGGGCCTGCAGGAGGTGGTCAAGGCCTCGATCGTCGGCTCGATCATCGGCAACGTCCTGCTCGTTCTCGGGGCGTCGATGCTGTTCGGCGGCCTGCGCCGCGACAAGCAGACCTTCAGCGCCACGGCGGCAAGCGTGCAGGCGACGATGCTGTTCCTGGCCGCGGCCGCGCTGGTGATGCCGGCGATCTTCGAGCTGGTCGAGGGCCAGGGACTCCCCTCGCCGAACGCCGAGTTCGTCGACTACGGCTCGACCGTCGAGAAGCTCTCGCTCGCGGTCGCGATCGTCCTCATCGGCACCTACGTCGCGGGCCTGGTGTTCTCGCTGCGGACCCACCGCGACGTCTTCAATCCCCCTTACGTCCAAGAGCACGAGGAGGGCTTCGGCTGGAGCGTGCGGCGCTCGGTGCTGATGCTGTTCGATCGCCGGCCTCGCGGTCGGGCTGATGTCGGAGATCCTCGTCGGCTCGATCTCGGAGGCGTCCGAGTCGATCGGGCTCTCGGAGTTCTTCATCGGCGTGATCGTGGTCGCGATCGTCGGCAACGCCGCCGAGCACTGGGTCGCGGTCCTGGTCGCGCTCAAGAACAAGATGGACCTCGCGGTCAACATCGCGATCGGCTCCGGCGCCCAGATCGCCCTCTTCGTAGCCCCGGTGCTGGTGATCGCCTCCTTCTTCCTCGGCGTCGGGCCGATGCCGCTGGTCTTCAACGGGTTCGAGCTCGGCGCGCTGCTGTTCGCGATCCTCGCCGCGCAGGTGGTGACCCAGGACGGGGAGTCGAACTGGTTCGAGGGCGTGCAGCTGCTGGCGCTCTACGCGATCCTCGCGATCGCCTTCTTCTTCGCCTGAGGAGACGACGCCTACCTGGCGGAGGCGAGCGCGGCGAGGACCTCGTCGTCGTGCGTCTTCGGCGAGGCCTTCGGGATCACGTGGACGATCCGCTGATCCGGGCCGATGATGAAGGTCGCCCGCTGGACTCCCCAGTACTTCTTCCCGTACATGCTCTTCTCGACCCACGTGCCGTACGCGTCGGCGACCGAGTGGTCCGCGTCGGCGAGCAGGGTGAAGTCGAGCGAGTGCTTGCCGGCGAACTTGGCGACCGCCGCCACCTCGTCGGGCGAGACGCCGATCACGCGCGACTCCGGCCGCCTCGTAGTCGGCGCGCCGGTCGCGGATCCCGCAGGCCTGGGTCGTGCAGCCCGGGGTGTCGGCGCGGGGATAGAAATAGAGGACCACGGTCTGCCCATGCAGGTCCGAGAGCGTGACCTCGTTCCCGTCCTGGTCGGGGAGGGTGAAGTCGGGTGCGGTGTCGCCGGAGCCGAGCACGACGTGGAATCTAACCGGCCACCGCGTAGAGCACGTGTGGGAGACCGTGGCGCTTGAAGTCGCGTCTGTGGCTCATCCCAAGCTTCTCCATCACTCGTCGCGAGGCCGCGTTCTGGGGCAGGGTGAAGGAGACGATCTCGTCGAGCCGGGCGAGCTCGAAGCCCCAGCTCAGCGATGCCCGTGCGGCCTCGGTCGCGAGCCCCTCGCCCCAACGTTCGGGGCGGATCGACCAGCCGACCTCGACCACGGGCTCGTCCTCGACCTCGGTCCGGTTGAGCCCCACCTGCCCGACGAGCTCGCCCGTCTCGCGCTCGCGCCACCACCAGAGGGCGAAGCCGTCGACGACCTGGCCGGCGGCCTGACCGTTAAGCAGCTCGCGCACCTGCTCGCGGGTCCTCGCCCCGCCGAGGTGGTCGGGCCAGTGCCAGCGAGCCACCCGCGGGTCGGTGAACTGGCGAGCGGCGAAGTCGAGGTGGCGATCGGGGTCCGGAGCCTCGGCGGCGAGCCGGGCGGTGCGGGGAGCCGCGCGACAGGCGGTTACTCGGGCCAGAAGCCTTCCTGCTTCTCGGTTGCCGGGTCGGCGAGCCTGGTCGAGAAGATCAGCAGCTCGGCGTCGGCGTCGGTGTCGTTGTGGACCGAGCGGAAGGCGTCTCCCGAGATTCGCACCGCGGTCTGCGGCCCGGCCTCGAAGACGTCGTCGCCGATCTTGAACGTCACCGTGCCCGAGATCACGAAGTAGACCTCCTCCTGACCGGGGTGGCTGTGGCCGTAGCTGCCCCTGCCCCCGGTGCCGGCCGGCATCGAGCGCCAGCTGAACGAGAGCTGCTCGGCATCGAGCGCGTCCGCGTACCAGCGCATCTCGCCGAAGCCGGGGTAGTCGGCCATGAAGTCGACCGCCTGCTCGCGCATCGCGATCGAGTAGTCACCCACCCGTCTAGTCCTCCCGTCCGGGGTCCTGGCCGTCCTCGTCCTCGTCCTGCTCCTCGTCGCCCTGCTCGAGGGCGGTCTCGGAGACCGAGCCCGACGCCCCGGGGTGGTAATGGGTCTGGAACGTCTGCAGCGCCGTGTCGAGCGCGTCGGAGTCAACCGGGACCTCGTCCGTGATCCGGACCCAATCGGCGCCCTCGTAAGGCTCCATGTTGAACACCTCCTGGTCGATCGACGCCGAGTCGTCGACGACCACGACGACCTCGGTCTGGGGGTTGAAGTAGGTCCCGGGCCTGACCAGCAGATCCTCGAGCTCGACCACGTTCTCGGCTTCCTCGGGTGTCACGCCCGCAACATACCTCAGCTCACGGGGGATCTACTGGCCGAGGTTCTCGAGCTCGCGGAGCTGACGGTCGACCTCGGCTTCGACGTCGAGCGGCTGCTTGCCCTGGCGCGCGCGTCGCTCGTTGCGGGCGACGACCAGCTGGTGGACCTCGGCGCGCAGCTCGCCGTCCTCGGGGCTCGACGGCGTCCGACCGCTGCGAGAGCAGGCGGTCGAGCTCGCTGTCGACGTCGAGGGGGGCCTCGCCGCGACTCGACTGGCGGTAGGCCTTGGCCTCGAGCAACTGCCGGATCTCCTGCTCGCGCGCCGCGGGTGTCAGCTCGACATCGGAGTCGCGGAGCGCGCTGCGGCAGGTCTTGATCGAACTCGACCGAGAACTGCCCCTTGCCGATCTGACGGAAGGCCTCGCCGGCGCCGACCGCGAAGGCGATCGCGGCGACCGGGATCGCGACCGCGACGACGATCAGGATCACCTCGCCGTTGGAGACTGCGAGCGCCAGATCCGTAGTCGCAACCGACACGCCCGAAGGGTAGATGAGCTACTCTTACGGTGATTGACTGACCAGTCAATCGGTAGCTTTCCAACGCACGCAAAGGAGCCTCTGAGCCGTGGTGACTTCACGCTGACCGACGAGCAGAAGGACCTGCGCGAGCTCGCGCACAACTTCGCTGAGAAGGAGATCCGCACGGTCGCCTGGGAGTACGACAAGGACGGGACCTGGCCGCAGGAGATCATCGAGAAGGCCTGGGAGGTGGGGTTGATGAACACCCACGTGCCCGAGGAGTACGGCGGGCCGGGGCTCGACTTCCTCTCCGGCTGCCTGATCGAGGAGGAGTTCGGCTGGGGCTGCTCCGGGATCGGCACCTCGCTGGCCGCCAACGGCCTCGCGATGACTCCGGTCACGCTGGGTGGCTCGGACGAGATCAAGGCGAAGTACCTCGGCATGCTCGCCGAGGAGCCGAAGCTGGCCTCGTTCTGCCTCACCGAGCCGGACGCCGGCTCCGACGTCTCGGGAATGAAGACGACCGCGGTCAAGAAGGGCGACAAGTGGGTCCTCAACGGCTCCAAGTGCTTCATCACCAACGGCCAGTACGCCGACTGGTACACGGTCTACGCGAAGACCGACAAGGATGCCGGCCACCGCGGTATCTCCGCCTTCGTCGTTCCCCGTGACGACACGGTGATCATCGACAAGAAGGAGGACAAGCTCGGTCAGCGCGCCTCGAACACGGCCACGGTCGTCTTCAACGAGACCGAGATCCCGGCAGACCACCTGCTCGGCGAGGAGAACCACGGGTTCAAGCTCGCGATGATGACCCTCGATCGCACCCGCCCCGGCGTCGCCGCGATGGCGGTCGGCATCGGGCGAGCCGCGTTCGAGTTCGCCTGCGAGTACTCCAAGGAGCGGGTCCAGTTCGGCGTCCCGATCGCCATGCACCAGGCCGTCGCGTTCATGATCGCCGACATGGCGACCAAGGTCGAGGCCGGCCGGCTGCTGACCTGGCAGTCCGCGGCTCTGCTCGACCAGGGGATCCGCAACACGCTCGCCTGCTCGCACGCGAAGCGCTTCGCCGCCGACTCGGCGATGGAGATCACCGTCGACGCGGTCCAGGTCTACGGCGGCTACGGCTTCATCAAGGAGTACCCGGTCGAGAAGCTGATGCGCGACGCGAAGATCATGCAGCTCTACGAGGGCACGTCGCAGATCCAGCGCCTCGTGATCGCCAAGGAGGTGCTGATGGGCCGCAACGTCGACGAGCCCATCCCCGAGGCGGTCAAGACGCAGAACGAGGTCGCCGAGAAGCAGTCGGAGACGGCTGCGGCGGCGGTCTAGCCGCGGGTCAGCTCCGTCGCAACGGATTGACGGCGATCATCACGCCGACGGCCGTGAGGATGATCACGCCGAGCACGACGGCCTTCGCCCAGCCGTCGATGGCGACCACGGTCGCGTAGGCGAGGATGGCGAGAACGATCGTGGCGAGCACCGTGTAGGCGATCACCGCGCGCCTGTTGCGGACCCGGACGCCGGTGGTCGGCACGCTCAGGTCGACGCGTTCGGTCTGGGTTCGCTGGTTGACGGACATGTTGGCCATTCGATTTCTCCTCGTGGCAGACGGAACGATCCTAGCCGACCGCATCCAGGGGCCATGAACCGTCTCCGTCAGCCGGGTCACGCAGATCGGATGTTGCTGGGCGACGCCCGATGCCTATAGTCGCGCCATGGCCGCAGCGGCGCTCGAAGCCCGTGGCTGACGCGGTCGCGGACGCGGCCCGCGACCGCGCGCGATCGCGGGGCGGCGGCGCGCCCGCCGCGCCGACCGCTCGATGGACGTCTTCGGCGGCGAGCTCCGCCGCCGCGACGTCTTCCCGCTGCTGGTCCTGCACCTGATCGAGCGCGAGCCGCAGTACGGCAACCGGCTGATCGAGGAGATCGAGCGGATCACCGAGGGCGTGATCTCGGTCAATCCGAACACGATCTACCCGCTGCTGCGGCGAGCTCGAGGCCCAGGAGATGATCGAGGGGCGCTGGGAGCATCCGGACCGCCGCACCCGCCGCTATTACTCGATCACCGCGGCCGGGCGCGCGCGAGTACAGGCGGCTTGCGCGCCGAGCGTCGAGCCGTTCCTCGACTCCGTGATCCGGTCCGTCGGCCTGATCAAGCGCGAGCTCTATGGCGACGCTGACTGAGTCGCTGCGTGGTCGAGGCATCGCTCGCCGAGGCCTGGGACTTCTACTTCGAGGCCCGTGGCTGGCCCGCGTGGGTGGACGGCTTTCGCGGCGATCGAGTCGTCGGAGCGGCTACCCCGACGAGGGCGGGACGCTGATCTGGCGCTCGACCCCCGCAGGTCGCGGGACCGGTGCGCGAGCGGGTCGTCGAGCACGAGCCCGCGTCAACGGCACCGGATCGAGTTCTCCGACCCCGAGTCCAGCGGGGAGCTGCGTGACCGACGTTCGCGATCGAGCGCCAGGCGACGCGGGTCACCCAGACGCTCGACTACAGGCTTCCGCGCGCGGGCCCGATCGCATGGCTGACCGAGCGACTCTTCGTGCGGGCGCAGATGCGAGGCTCGCTTCAGCGCTCGCTGCTGCGCTTCAAGCACGAGGCCGAGGAGGTCGCGCACTTCGCTGACGCTCCGCGCCGCGGCGGATCGCTAGCCTCCCGCCGGCTCTTTCCCGCGAATCCCCGGAGGCTCCGAAACTCAATGTTCGTCTTCAAGGCCGCCGTCGTCGGCGCCGGCACCATGGGCGGCGAGATCGCGCAGGCGATCGCCTCGCCGACATCCCGGTCGTGCTCAAGGACATCGACCAGAAGTTCGTCGACCACGGCCTCGAGAAGGCGCGTGAGGTGACCAAGGGCCAGCTCGACCGGCTGGTCTCGAAGGAGAAGCTGACCCAGGAGCAGGCCGACGCCCGCCTCGACGAGGTCATGGGCCTGATCGAGGGCACGACCGAGCTACGCCTCGTTCGGCGACGTCGACTTCGTGATCGAGGCCGCGCCGGAGAGGATGGAGATCAAGCAGGCCGTGTTCGCCGAGCTCGACGAGGTCACGCCCGGGCACGCGATCCTCGGCCTCGAACACGTCCTCGCTCTCGATCACCGAGATGGGCGAGGCGACGCTGCGACCGGAGAGGGTCGTCGGCTTTCACTTCTTCTATCCCGGCCTCGGTGATGCCGCTGGTCGAGATCGTCGAGGGCGAGGAGACCGACCCCGACGATCGTCCAGGCCGCCTATCAACTTCGCCCAGACGATCCGCAAGCAGCCGATCACCTGCGGCGAGGTGCCGGGCTTCGTCGTCAACCGGATCCTCAACACCACGGTCGGCGAGATCTGGCGCGCGCAGGAGGAACAGGGCCTCTCGATCAAGAAGATCGACGAGGCGGTGGCGGGCGCGAACGTGGCCCCGATGGGGCCGTTCTTCCTCGTCGACATGCTCGGGCTCGACACGGTGCTGCACGTTGCCGAGCATCTGCGGGAGTCCTACGGCGACTCGTTCTACGTCCATCAGGGGATGAAGCGACTGGTCGCCGACGGGAACCTGGGAGCCAAGTCGGGCGGCAGCGGCTTCTACAAGGACGGCGAGCCGCAGATCGAGGGCGATGCCGACCCCGATGGCGAGGCGCTCGCCGAGTTGATGAAGCTGAAGGCGATCGTGGAGGCCTGCCTGGTGCTCGAGGAGGGCGTGTGCACGGTCCGCGACATCGACCTGGGGATGATGGCCGGTGCCGGCATGGACCCGCGCCGCGGGCTCTTCCCGCCGTTTATGGGCGCCGACCTTGCGGGGCTCGACGAGATCCTCGAGAAGCTCGAGGCCGCCCAGAACGAGCACGGCGAGCGCTTCGCGCCGCCCCGGGTGCTCAAGCGCCTCGTCGCGCAGGGCCGCCTCGGGCAGAAGTCGGGCCAGGGCTTCTACGCCTATCCGAAGCCCGATGACGGCGAGCAGGCCGACACGGTGAAGCTCGAGACGCGCGGCGCCGTGGCCATCGCCTGGCTGGTCAACCCACCGATGAACGCGATCTCGCCGCAGGTGATCAAGGACCTCGGCGTCGTCTGGGAGCGGGTCAAGGCCGCGGGCGACATCGGCGCGATCGTGATTGCCTCGTCGAACCCGGTCGTGTTCTCGGCCGGAGCCGACATCAAGGCGTTCACCTCGATGGACGAGGATGGCGGCAGGGAGCTGATCGACGGTGGCCACGCGCTGCTGCGCGAGCTCGGCCAGAACCGGATCTCGACCGTCGCCGCGGTCAACTCGCTGGCCTTCGGCGGCGGTTGCGAGCTGGCGATGGCGTGCGACTTCCGGATCGTGGCCGAGTCGGCGGTGTTCGGCCAGCCCGAGATCAAGCTCGGGATCATCCCCGGCTTCGGAGGCACCCAGCGGCTGCCCCGCCTGGTCGGTTCGGAGAAGGCGTTGGAGATGAACCTGATCGGCGACGCGATCTCGTCGGGTGAGGCCGAGGCCTACGGGCTCGCCAACCGCGTCGTGCCCGACCACGAGTTGCTCGACACCGCGCTCTCCTGGGCGCGCAAGCTCGCCGGCCAGGCGCCGGTCGCGGTGGAGCAGGTCAAGCGGGCGTCGGACGATCCGGACCTCGACCAGGGGATCGAGAGAGAAAAGGCCGGCTTCGCCGCAGCGTTCCAGACCGAGGATGCAAAAGAGGGCATCGCCGCCTTCCTCGGCAAGCGGACGCCGAAGTGGCGGGGCGAGTAGTGCCTGGTCAGCCGCACGACGACGCGCTGGGGACGAGGGCCGCAGAGCTCGCGGACATGATTCGGGATTCCGAGCGCGTGGTGGCCCTGACCGGGGCGGGCGTTTCGGTCCCGTCGGGGATCCCGGACTTCCGCACCCCGGGCAGGGGACTGTGGGAGAACGTCGACCCGATGGAGGTCGCCCACATCGACGCGTTTCATCGCGACACGCGCCGGTTCTGGAGCTTCTACCGGCCCCGCTTCGCCGACCTCGACCACAAGCAGCCCAACGGGGCTCATGGCGCGCTCGCCGAGCTCGAGGCGCGCGGCATGCTGGAGGGGATCGTCACCCAGAACATCGACCGCCTGCACAGCAAGGCGGGCTCCGACCGGGTGATCGAGGTGCACGGCTCGATCGCCTCCTCGAGCTGCACCACCTGCAGCACCAGCTATCCGCTGGAGAACGTCGGCGAGCTGTTCGACACCGACGGCGTCGCAACGTGCGCCTGCTGCATGGGCAAGGTCAAGCCCGACGTCGTCCTCTTCGGCGAGCTGCTCCCCGAGCCTGCGATGGCCGAGGCGCAGGCGCTGTGTGCGCGCGCGGACCTGCTGCTCTGCGTCGGCTCCTCGCTCGAGGTTCACCCAGTGGCAGGGCTGCCGGAGCTGACGCTGCGGGCGGGCGGGCGGGTGGCGATCATCACCGCCGGCCCGACGCCGTACGACGATGAGGCGGCGGTGAAGCTCGACGGCGACGTCGTCGACGAGCTCCACGCGGTCCTCGCCGCGCTCTAGCGCCGCTACGGTCGACGGCGCCGGAACGGGCTCAGCCCAGCGCCCGACGGCGGCGCAGTACGCGCTCGCAGACCCCGAGGGTCTCGGTCAGCTCCGCGGTGCGGTCGTCGGTTGGCCGGTTCGCCAGCGCCTCGTCGGCTGCCTCGTCGGTGATCCTCCGACGCCCGTCGAGCGCCGCCAGGTCGTCCTCCTGGCCGGGCGCTTGCAGCGCTTCGCGGTCGGCGAGCAGCGCCTCGAGGCCCACTCGGAGCTGGAGCGCGCCCTCGCGAACACGACCCGCGTCGAGGTCGGAGCGGGCCCGGAGCAGGAGAAGCTCGCATGCCGCGACAGCTTCCCTGCCGCTCAACACCGCTGCGATCCGCTCCTGGGGGCGCAGCGCCTCGGCTCGGCGGCGCCGGACGGAGCGGGGAACCTCGATCGCCTCCGAGAAGCGCCCCTCGACCAACCGCTCGCCGCTGCCGAAGCCGATCCGGACCACGAGGGCGTGCTCGGCGCTGACGTCGGCCTGATCCGGATCGAGGACGGATGCGCGGTGAGCGTGGACGGCGAGGTTGATGAAGGCGACGCCGCCCGCGATCTCCGCCTCGATCGCCTCGGGGTCGTCCCGAACTTCGGCCAGCCAGCGCCCGGCCACGGCGTCGCCCGCAAGCGGTTCAGGGCGGATCGCCGTCAGCGTCGTCACGGGTACCGGCGGCGGCTCGGCGTCGGGATCGGCTTGGCTGGGCCTTGGGCGGGTGAACCGGCGACGGGCGGGTGCGGGCGCTCCGGCCACGCGCACGACCAGCACGCGCTCGGGGTCGTGGCCGAGGTAGCGACCGTCCTCGAGCCCGGTGGTCCCGGCGAGCTCGAGCTGCACGAACGGAAAGCGTTCCTCGCCGGTCACGGCAGGGACGCTATTCGACCTCGACGCGGCCGGGCGCTACTCGCCCACGTGGGCGCCGGACGCGCGACGACCCTTGTCGGCCTTCTCGCCGTGACCGTTCCTGGTCGGAGTCGCGTAGCGCGACGGCGAGGTCGGCACGGACGGGTTGTCGATCTCGGAAATCCGGTCGATCAACCGCCGCCACTGCTCCGGCTTGAGGATCTCCTGGAACTGGCGCGACACGCTCCCCGAGCCCGGGCCGACGGCGGGGGTGTAGCCGACATGGACGTGGTCGTCGTGGTCGCTCATGGCGAAGGTGTTGTCGGCGCCGAAGTAGTCCATCAGCGAGATGATCTGGTGCGGCTTCATCGTGCCCTGGAGCGCGAGCAGGTCGCGGACGAGCGACTCGGACAGGGTGCCCGGTCCCTGGTTGCCCAGCACCGGGATGCCGTTGATCTGCGCGATGTCGACCGCGTTGCCCGAGGAGTGCTCGCTGACGTTGCCCGAGGTGGTGAGGACAGAGTGCCCGCACTTGAGCGAGGTGATGGTCAGCCGGTAGCCGCGTTCGACCAGGTACTCGAGCATCGCAAGCACTCGGCGGTCGATCTGCCCGGTGCGGATGTCCTCCCGCCCGCAGGCGTATATCTCGAGCCCCGGGTCGGCGAGCGCGCGGCGGATCAGCTGCGGCTTCGACATCAGCAGCACCTGGCCGGTGGTCGCGGAGCCCTCGAACGGGTTCTCCCCGGCGGCCCGGTAGATCGCCGTCGCCTCGAGCAGCTTCCAGCCGTCGAGGATCGGCTTCGGGTCGATCTTCGGCGCGCCGCGCCCGGCCGGCTGGATCGCGAAATGGACGTGGGGGGCGACCTCGCCGCTGTCGCCGATCCGGCCCAGCACCGTGCCGGCGGTAACCCGCGAGCCCTTCTTCAGCGGGCGCAGCTCCATCGTCTTGCGGTCGAAGCGCAGCACTCCGGAGAAGTAGGCCTTGAAGGACTCGTAGCCGGGGAACTTCTCGTTGAGCAGCTTGTCGAGCTGTCCGCTGAGGTTGGCGCGATCGGCGTTCCGCGGCCGCTCGGGGAAGGCGTAGAGGCGCTTGCGGGAATCCTCGGTGTTGACCAGATCGCCGTCGCCTGCCTTGGCGCCGCCCGCGGGGCTACCGCCGCCCGCGGAGTCGCCATCATTGGCACCCGCGCTCGCCGGCTGATCCGGCTCCTGCGGATCCCCGGGCGAGACGAGCTCGAAGTCCTCGGCCGAGAGGCGGTCCTGCTTCGGGACCGGGTAGACGTCCGAGACCTCGCCGAGCTGCGCGTAGGTGAACCGGTTGCCGTAGGCGTCGCGGAGGACCAGATAGCGGCCGAGCTGCTTCGACTTGCCGACCTCGGTGATCACGCCGTCGTTGACGGCGACCACCGGAGCGCCGTCGCGAGAGTAGATGTCTATCCCTCGACGTGTGGGTGAGCTAGAGATCACTTCGGCGGCGTTGCCGTACGCGCGCTTGCCCGGCTTCGCCCGCTTCAGGGCCCGCCGCTCGGAGATGTCATCGGCGTATCGGGCGTTGGCGGCGACCGGGAACCGCGCGCCCTCGGTGAGCCCGGTCAAAGAGCTGATCAGGTCCTCGGGAAGCTTGCCGTACTGGTTGGCGTAGAGCAGCACCTCGTCCACGTACCAGTCGGCGTGGTTGTAGGCGAAGATCGCCGTTCGCAGGTCCTGCTGGCCGCCGGCCGCGCGCAGGTAGCGGGCGGCGGCGCAGATCGCGTCGACGGGGTTGTAGGGGTCCTTGCGCCCGTCGTCGTTGGCATCGACGCCGTACATCTCCCAGGAGGAGGGGATGAACTGCATCCAGCCGAGCGCGCCGGCGGTGGAGACATTCAGGTTGGTGCCGAAGGCGGTCTCGATCCGGTTGATCGAGGCGAGCACCTGCCACGGGATCCCGTACTGGGTCCCGCAGGCCTGGTAGATCGGCAACAGGAAGGGAGGGATCGAGAACTGGTCGATGACGAAGTTGGGAACTCCGATCGGCGCCGGGCCGAAGTCGGCGATCGTCAGCCCCGGATTCGCGTCGGTCGGCGTTCCATCCGGGCGCCGGGTGTCGAGTTGATCGGTCGGCTGCGTGCCGCCCGAGGGTTCCTCGGCGTCCCGACCGGGGTCGGGCTTGTGGTCGGGCTTGGTGGTGGCGCCCGAGCCGCGTCCGCCCGAGCCGCTGGGCCCGGGGATGCCGCCGTCGGGCTTGAAGGTCCCGCCCGGCACCTCGGGGATCGAGGCGTCGTCGGCCGGGGCGGAGGGGGGCGCAGGTGCGTCCGGCGGCGGGGGCTCACCCGGGTCGGCGGCCCCGGACTCGGTCGCATCGAGCGGGCCGGTGCAGTCGGGGTCGTTGAGGTCCTGGAGCTGATCGAGGTCGTCGTCGGCGAGATTCGAGCACTCAGGCAGGGCCTGGAGGTCGGCGAGCTGCTCGCCGTCGGCGAGGTCGATCTCGACCCCGCCCTCTCCCGAGCCGAGCACCCCGTCCTGCCCGGCGGCCGTACCCGCGACCACGCACGCGGCGAAGGTCGCAAGGCAGATCGTCAGTGGAAGCTTCCTTCTCATTCCCTAATGCCCTGGGCTGGCTCTCCGCCAGGCACAGACCCCTGCCTGCAACCGCGGCGAGGCTCCTCCTCCTGAGCGTGGCGAAACCTACTTGTTCGATCAGCCGTTTGCAATTGTAGAACCGACGCCGCAACCGTACCCGAGATCGGCGGACGTGTGCGCGCTTTGTTGGTCACGGATCCTCGTGGCTTGTTTCGGCATCGTGAACGCCTGCCTTGAGCACGGCGACGCAGTAGGCTCCGCGCCTGATGCCGGCCTCCGAGGACAGGAGCGGGATGCGCGCTCGAGGCGAGGAGGCCGTGGGCGAACTCGCCCAGGCGCTGATCGAGAACCCGGTATTCAGCTCCGCCCTCTCCCGGGCACTCGGGGCCGGCGAGCGGGCGGCGTCAGCCCAACGCTCGGCGATGGACGCGCTCAACTTCGCCGCGGGCTCGGATGTCGAGCGGTTGGAGCAGCGGCTGCGCTCGCTCTCGGCGCGACTCGAGGTGCTCGAGGACCGGCTCGACGAGGTCGTCGACGAGGTCGTCGCGCTGCGTCGCCTCCTCGCTCCGGCCGGCGGCGATCAGGGCACCGCCGGGGCCTCCGGCGCCGGTTCCTGAGCGGCTTCCGAGGCCGCTTCGAGGGCATTCGCGCAGGCGCATCCCAGCCTCAGCAAGGCAGCGTCGGTCAACTCGTCGCCGGCTCGTCGGCCGTCGGTCGCTTCGGCGATCACGAGGGCGGCTCCCGTGGCGAGGCCCCGCCGGGCGCCGAGGGCGAGGACGGCGGCCGATTCGAGATCGGCGATCGCCGCGCCGGCGGCGCGCCACGCGTGGCGGCGCGCACGGGCGGAGGGATCGTCGAAGAGGTCCGAGCTGGCGACCGCGACGGCGTCGCCGCCCACGGTCGCGAGCAGCGCCCGGGTCAGCGTCGGGTCAGGGCTCGGATCCGTCGCACCGAGCGCTTTGCTGGTTCCGTCGGCGGTGAGCGCTACGCCGACGACGACGGTGTCGCCGGGAGCCAGGCCGGGGTCGAGCGCGACCCCGCATCCCACCCTGAGCGCGCGGCGGGCACCGTGCTCGATCAGCTCGCCGAGCACCACCGCGGCGCTCGGGCCGCCGATGCCGCTCGACTGGATCGTCAGTCTGCGCCCACCCGCGGTGGATCCCGAGTAGCCCCAGAGGCCATGGCTGTGGTTCGCCATCAGTGGCTTGTCGAGCAGTTGCTGGGCGAGCGCGAGAGCGAGTGCTGGGTCGCCGGGAAGCAGCACGTCCTGGGCGATCGGCGCGGTCGGGCGCAGGTGAGCGGTCAAGGGCGGCGGATTATGCTGGTAGCAGCCGATGAGCGAACCACCCGAGAACCCTCCCGATCGGGGCCAGCCGACCCCCGACGGTGTCGCCGAGGCCGTCCGCTCGGCGGTCGAGCGGACGATGCGGGCAACCGCGGGGTCGGCGGCGGGCACACGCGAGCGAGCCGCCGATCTCGTCGACGACGTCGTGCGCCGGGGCCAGGAGGCCCGTGATGAGCTGGCCAGGCGAGGCCAGGAGGCGAGCGCCGGGATCACGCGACGCGGCCAGGAGGCCGGCGCCGGCCTGGCGCGACGCGGCCAGGAGGCGACTGGGGAGGTCGGTCGCCGGCTCGAGCTGCTCGAGCGCCGGCTCGCCGAGCTCGAGGCTCGGCTCGGCGAGGCTCGAGGTGAGGTCGAGTCAGAGCCGGGTGACCGGCCTGAACCTCAGTCTCCACCTGAGGCTTAGATGGGGGCCGAGGGTCGCCGCCCCGCGATCGGCAGCCGGCCGCGATGACCGGCCCCCCGCCACAGCAGACGCTGCGGCCGGAGGCGATCGCCGACTTCCTGCGCGACCTCCGGGAGGGCGTCGAGGCGGGGGCTGACCCGCTCGCGGTGGCGCAGGGGGCGGCGGCTTCGCTCCCGACTCGGCTTCGCGACGCGATCGAGGCGATCGTGGCGCGCCTTCGCGGCCACCACCACGAGGACGAATGGGGCTTCGACGAGCGGCTCGCGGAAGCCGTGTACGGGCTGTTCGAGCTCGTCAATGACCTCTGGTGGCGCGCCGAGATCGAGGGCGTGCGCAACGTGCCGGCGCACGGCGGGGCGCTGTTGGTGGCAGACCGCGCTGGACCGGTCGCGCCGTTTGACGCGGCGATGATCACCACGGCGATCATGAAGGCCCATCCGCTGCCCCGCTGGCCGCGCTGCATGGTCGATCAGCGGGCGTTCGCCCTCCCCTTCCTGTCGGGCGTGATGCGCCGCTGCGGGGCGGTTCCGGCAACCCCCGAGAACGTGATTGGACTGCTCGGGCGAGGCGAGCTGGTGGCCGTCTTCGGCGAGACGGGTTTCGCCAGGCTCGCGGCTCGCGCCCGGGTGCCGATCGTGCCGGTCGTCGTCGCCGGTGCCCCGCAGGGGCGGATCGAGTTTCGCCCGCCGATCGACCGCTTCACCGGCGCAGCCGGATACGATCGCGAGGATGGCGTCGACGGCGACGGTGATCAGGAGTGAGAGCGAGGGAGTGCGCACCGGCGTTCGCCGGGCTGAGTTCCGGGCCGCGCTCGAGCAGGCGCTGAGCGACGCCGATGCCGATCAACGGATCGGGCCGGTGGTCGGCGCCACCAGGCTGCGGCTGAGATTCGAGTTCACCGACTGCGACCTGGCGCTCAACGTCGCCGCGGCCGAGCACGGCCGCAACCTGGCCTGGTCCTTCGACGACGATCCAGGATGGGCGCCGAAGCTCGTGCTGGAGATGGACTCGGCTGTCGCGAATCGCTACCTGCAGGGACTCGAGAGCCTCGCGATCGCGATCGCGCGCGGCGAGGTTCGGCTTCGCGGCGAGTCCCGCGTGGCGCTCCTCTACCTGCCGGCGGCCCGGCTCCTGTGCGACGCCTACCGCCGCGCCGTCGAGGCCGACTTCCCCGCCCTGGTGGCATCGGGCAAGAAATGATTGACGCGGCGCGCCTGTCCGCGTAGCCTGACTCCGACAAGTTGGCAACAGGCCAGCAGTGGTCCTCCCAACTCGATCGCCCCTCGGCGACTGGGGCGCGAGCAGCGAGGTCCGCGAGGCGCCTCCGGCGCCGATGGCCGACGAAGCGGGCCGTGAGCCCGCACCGGCAACGGGGTCCCCGGCCCCGTTGCCGCTTGTGGACTCGCAGGCAGCCCACCTCGCCCTTAGGATCGGCCTGTGCCCGAGCAGGTGATCACCCTCAACGAGGCGGCCCGGATCGCCGGCGTGGCGCCGTCGACCCTGAGGCGCTGGGCGGCGGCGAAGGTGATCCCGGTGAAGAAGAGCCGCTGGACTCTGGCCGCGGCGGCGCACGCCCGGGTTGTGGCACGGATGCGGGAGCGGGGGCACTCACTCGAGGAGCTTCGCCGGGCGGTTCGCGATGGCCGGCTCGCCTTCGGCTACGCCGAGGATCTCCTCCCCCGGCGGGAAAGGTCGATCAAGCGCGCCGAGGCGGCCCAGCGAACCGGACTCGAGGAGGAGCTGATCGAGCGCGTGATGATCCTGCTCGGGACCCCGACCGCTCTCGAGGGAACGCTCGACGAGCAGGATCTCGAGGCGATCGAGCGCATGGCGGCGGTGCTGCGGCGCCGGCTTCCCGCTGGTCGCGTTGCTGCAGCTGGTGCGCGTCTACGCCCAGTCGATCCGCAAGATCGCCGAGGCGGAGGTGCGGCTCTTCCACCTCTACGTGCATGAGCCATTGATCCGCCAGGGCGTCGATCCGCTCGAGATGGCCGAGGAGATGGAGGACCTCGCAGGCGAGCTGCTGCCGCTGACCTCGCCGCTGATGGAGTACATCCACCAGCGCTACCTGCGCTTCTACATCGAGCAGGACGTGGTCGGCCACATGGAGGTTGATTTCGCCGGCATGCGACAGCTGGGCCGGGTGACGATGGCGTTCTGCTTCGTCGACCTGACCGGCTTCGTCCGCTACACCGAGGAGGAGGGGGACGAGGAGGCGCTCGACCTGGTCGAGCGCTTCGTCGAGACGGTGGAGGCGACGCTGCCGGCCGAGGCGCTGATCGTGAAGACGATCGGCGACGAGGTGATGATCGTCTCGCCCGACCCGGTCACGCTGACCGAGTGGGCGGTCGGGTTCCTGACCCTGTTCAAGGAGCGCCCTCAGCCGCGGGTCGGCCTCCACGTCGGCCGGGCCGTGTACCGCGACGGCGACTACTTCGGCACCGAGGTCAACCTCAGCCCACCGGGTCGTCGCGCGGGCGCTCGGCGGCGAGGTGATGGTCACCACCGCGGTCGTCGACGCGATCGGCGAGCTCGGACTATCTCGAGTTCGAGCCGATCGGCGGGGTCGAGCTGAAGGGCTTCCCCGAGCCGGTGGAGCTGTTCGTCGCCCGGGCGCGCGAACGAGACCGTCGCCTGAGGTCCCAATCGAGAGCGGCCGAGCGGAATCCGCCCCTCGGCCGCGTAGCATCCGGTCCGTGAGACGGCCGTGACCAAGGAGGAAGCGCTCGCCGAGCTCGCCGCCGTCGTCCGCGGCAGCGGACTGATCGACGCGCGGCACGCTCGGCCGTCGTCATGGTCTCGGGCGGCGCCGACTCCGCCTGCGCCGCCGCCGGCTCGCCCGCGAGCTGGGCGCCGAGCAGGTGCACGCGCTGCACTTCAACTACGGCCTCCGGCCGGCGCCGACGATGACATGGCGACCTGCCGTCGACTCTGCGCGGCAGCTGCGGATCGATCTCCACATCGAGCGCCCGAAGGGCCCGCTCGAGGGCAACCTGCAGGCCGCCGCGCGGGCGCTGCGCTACGACGCCGCCGAGCGGCTCCGCGACCGCGCCGGCGCCAGCCTGATCGCCACCGGCCACACCCGCACCGACGTCGCGGAGACCGTCCTCTACCGGCTCGCGATCTCGCCGGGCAGCCGGGCCCTGCTCGGGCTCGCCCCCCGCAGCGGCCGCGTCGTCCGTCCGCTGCTCGGGCTCGAGCGCGAGCGCACGCGCGAGCTCGCCACCGCGGCCGAGCTCCCGTTCGCCGACGACGAGACCAACCTCGATCCGGCGCTTCGCCCGCAACCGCATCCGCGCCGAGGTGCTGCCGGTGCTCGCGGATCTCAACCCGGCAGCGATCGCGAACATCGCCGAGACCCGCGCCGAGCTCGCCGAGGAGGCCGAGCTGCTCGACCGGGTCGTGCTCGAGACGCTCGCCGAAGCCGGCGCCGACGCCGGCGCGGTCGCGATCCGGGCGGACGCGCTCGGTGACTGCGAGCCCGGGCTGCGACGGCTGGCGCTCCGGGCTCTGGCCGAGCGGGCAGCGGGGCGCGCCGGTGGCGCTCGGCCGCGCCCGCGCCGCCGAGATCCTGCGGCTGGCCGGGCGGCGCGAGGGCGGTGAGGTCGAGCTCGGCAGCGGGCTCGTGGCCGTTTGCGAGGCCGGATTCGTCCGCTTCCGCGCCGCCGCTCGAGGACGCGGCCCCGGCGCCGGTCTCGCTCGGCCTTCCGGGCAGGCTCGGATCGGCTCCTGGGAGCTGCGGGCGGAGATCTGGCCGGGGCCGGTCGAGCCCGCGGGGCCGGACCTCGCCACCCTCGACGCGCGGGCCCTGACCGGGAGGATCGAGGTCCGCACCTGGCGCAAGGGCGACCGCATGCAGCCGCTCGGGATGAGCGGCACGAAGACGCTTCAGGACGTGTTCACCGACCGCGGGGTGCCGCGCTCGCTGCGCCACACGCTCCCGGTGGTCACCGTCGACGGCGCAGATCGCCTGGGTCGCAGGCGTCGCGGTGTCGGAGCGACTTCCGCCTCGATCCCGAGACCGAGCGAGGTCGCGGTTCTCACCGCTCGCGCGCTCGAAAGCTAGCCTCCTGCGGCGTGAACGATCCCGCCATCGGCGAGATCCTCGTCGCAACCGAGGATCTCGAGCGGCGCGTTGCCGAGCTCGGGGCCGAGATCAGCCGTGACTATGAGGGCAGGGACCTGGTGATGATCGGCGTGCTCAAGGGCGCCGTGCTGTTCCTCGGCCGATCTCATGCGCTCGCTCGACGGTGCCGTGCGAGATCGACTTCATGGCCGTCTCCAGCTACGGCTCCTCGACCGACTCCTCGGGCGTGGTGCGCATCCTCAAGGACCTCGACGACTCGATCGAGGGGCGCGACGTGTTGCTGATCGAGGACATCGTCGATTCGGGACTCACCCTGCACTACCTGCTGAAGAACCTCGGGGCCCGCAATCCCCGCTCGCTCGAGGTCTGCGCCCTGCTGACCAAACCCGACCGACGGCGGGTCGACCTGCCGATTCGCTACGTCGGATTCGAGATCGCGAACAGGTTCGCGATCGGCTACGGGCTCGACCACGGCCAGCGCTACCGCAACCTGCGCTATGTAGCCGCGTTGCAGGAGTAATGATGGTTCAAGGGCGCCTTATCACCCCTGGTACGCTGATCCAAGCTCGAGCGGGGGAACGCACCCCCTCTGCATGCCGATGAGAAGGTTCTTCAGAAGCGCCGCATTCCCGATCCTGATCGTGATCGTGCTCGCGTTCTTTGCCCAGCGGCTGATCAGCCCGCCGGACACCAAGGAGCCGCCGACCTACAACGAGTTCCTCTCCCAGGTCGAGAACCGGCCGACTTCGATCGACTCGGTGACCTTCGAGCAGAAGAACCAGACCCTGACGGTGGTCGAGACCGACGAGAACGAGTACACCACCGGCTACCTGCCCCAGGACGAGCAGGCGCTGCTCAACACGCTCACCAGGCAGGAGGTCGAGACCAAGGTCGAGGGTATCGGCGGCGGCGGAATCCTCTCGATCCTCACCTACATCCTCCCCTTCCTGCTCTTCTTCGGCTTCTGGCTCTTCCTGATGAACCAGATGCAGGGTGGCGGCTCGCGGGTGATGAGCTTCGGCAAGTCGCGCGCCAAGCGGATGTCGGTCGACGCGCCGAAGATCACCTTCCGCGACGTTGCCGGGGTCGACGAGGCGGTCCAGGAGTTGCATGAGATCAAGGAGTTCCTCGAGAACCCGAAGAAGTTCCAGGCGCTGGGCGCGCGGATCCCGAAGGGTGTGCTGCTCTACGGGCCGCCCGGCACCGGCAAGACGCTGCTCGCCCGCGCCGTAGCCGGCGAGGCGGGCGTCCCGTTCTTCTCGATCTCCGGATCGGACTTCGTCGAGATGTTCGTCGGGGTCGGCGCCAGCCGGGTGCGCGACCTGTTCGAGCAGGCGAAGCAGAACTCGCCCTGCATCATCTTCATGGACGAGATCGACGCCGTCGGCCGCCACCGCGGCGCCGGCATGGGCGGCGGCCACGACGAGCGCGAGCAGACGCTGAACCAGCTGCTGGTCGAGATGGACGGCTTCGAGATGAAGGACAACATCATCCTGATCGCGGCCACCAACCGGCCCGACATCCTCGACCCGGCCCTGCTGCGGCCGGGCCGCTTCGACCGCCAGGTCGTCGTCGACCGCCCCGACCGGCGGGGCCGCAAGAAGATCCTCGAGGTCCACACGCGCGGCAAGCCGCTCGCCAAGCAGATCGACCTCGACGCGCTCGCCGGGCAGACGCCCGGCTTCACCGGCGCCGACCTCGCCAACCTGATCAACGAGTCGGCGCTGCTGACCGCCCGCTCGGGCAAGCGCGAGATCACGATGGAGGAGCTCGAGGAGGGGATCATGCGCGTGATCGCGGGCCCCGAGAAGAAGACCCGGGTGATGTCGGAGAAGGAGCGGCTGGTGACCGCCTACCACGAGATGGGTCACGCGATCGTCGGCCACGTGCTCCCGAACTGCGACCCGGTTCACAAGATCTCGATCATCGGCCGCGGGCAGGCGCTCGGCTACACGATCTCGCTCCCCGGCGAGGACAAGTTCCTCACCACCCGCGCCGAGCTAACCGACACGATGGCGATGACCCTCGGCGGCCGGGCTGCGGAGGAGATCGTCTTCAGCGAGATCACGACCGGCGCCTCGAATGACATCGAGAAGGTGACCGAGACCGCAAAGGGGATGGTGATGCGGTTCGGGATGTCGGAGCGACTCGGGCCCCGGGTCTTCGGCCACGACCGCTCGATGCCCTTTCTCGGTCGCGAGTTCTCGGCCGAGCCCGATTACTCCGACGAGATCGCTCGCGAGATCGACGACGAGATCCGGCGGATCGTCGAGGAGGCCCACCAGACCGCCAAGGACATCCTCGTCGACCACCGTGAGCAGCTCGAGCGGATCTCGAAGATCCTGCTGGAGCGCGAGACGATCGACGCCGAGCAGTTCGTGAAGCTGCTCGAGGGCGTCGCCGAGGAGGAGGTCTTCGGGGTCGAGGAGGAGGACGAGCCCGAGCCGGAGCCGGAGCCGGAGCCGGAGAAGAGCACCGGCCGCGAGGGCCCGCGCCCGGTGCCGCAGGCGCGCCCCGGCTTTGCCGGCAGCACCGAGATGCGCGCCGACGAGTCCGACGGTCACCAACTCTGATCCGTCGGCGAACCCGGCCCGCCGCGATCTCGGCCCAACACTTGCCTGTCCGCCTCCGATCGCGATAGGTTTCCGTTCGTCATCACCCACGGAATTGAAGGGACTCAGATGAACCAACGAGCAGAGGGGACTCGTAGCCGGCGCGCCGGCGTGATCGTCGTGGCCGTCGCCGTTCTATGCATCGGCGTCGCCAGCATCGCGAGCGCCAACAACCTCGACCGCCGCACGGCAACCGACGCCGCCAGGTTGGCCGCAAAGCGCGAATGTCAGGCCACCAGAGGGTGCAATTCCTACTTCGTCCGTAGGCTGCACCGGGTCAGTCACCACAAGGCGCTCGGCAAGATCGTCGCGGTGGGCGCTCGCCAGGGCGTCGGCTTCGCCTGCGTTCGCCAGGTCGTGGTCACGCTGGACCACTTCTCGGGCGATGTCCGCTACTTCACCTCCCGCAGGCGCTGTCGGCTCCTGTAGGGCGCCGCAGCGGTCTCAACGCGTTTGTCGAGGGGCGGGCTTCGGCCCGTCCCTCGGTGCGTTGCGGGCGAAATCGAGATGCGCGCCGACGAGCCTGTCAAGCTCGCGCTCAGGAGTTCGGCGACCAAGGAGGAAGCGATGAGATTTAGCACTCGGTTGCACGCGCCATCGCCCGCGCTCGTCGTGGCGGCGCTGGCGCTGTTCGTGGCCCTCGGCGGTGCCGCCTACGCCGTCAAGCTGGGCAAGAACGACGTGAAGACGAGGAACATCGCCTCCGGCGCGGTGACGGGCAGCAGGTTGGCCGCCGATGCCGTCAAGTCGGCGAAGCTCCGCGATGCCGCGGTGACCACGACCAAGATCGCCGCGGGCGCCGTCGGCACCTCGGGCCTCGGCGACGCGGCCGTCGAGCGGCCAAAGATCAAGGCCCAGGCCGTCACCAATCCGAAGCTCGCCGATGCCGCGATCAGCGCCGAGAAGCTGGCCGCGAACTCGGTCACCAGCGCTAGCGTGCTGGCCGCGGTCAGCCAGACGATCGACCTTGGGAACCTCAACCTGGGCGATTGCGTGCGCGCGGCCGTCGCGGTTTCGTCGGTGCAGGCTGGGGACTCTGTGATCGTCACGCCGCCCTCCGCCCTGAACGCCGGGATAGTCCTCACCGCGGATGCCGAGCCCGGCGAGATCGGGCTGCACGCTTGCGCGGTTGATTTCGCCGGTGATCCGTCACCGGTGAGCATCCGGTTCCTCGTGATCCGCTGAGCGCTCGCGATACTGCGCGCATGGCACCGCGTGTCATGGGCGTCGTCAACGTCACCCCCGACTCGTTCTCGGACGGCGGCCTCTACCTGGACTCGGAGGCGGCGATCGCGCACGGCCGCGAGCTGGCGGCCGAGGGCGCCGACATCCTCGACGTCGGCGGCGAGTCGACCCGGCCGGGGGCCGAGGCGGTCTCGGCCGAGCTCGAGCTCGAGCGCACGGCCCCGGTGGTCGAGGCGCTGGCGGGCGAAGCGGGCGCCGGGGTGCCGGTCTCGATCGACACCTCGAAGGCCGAGGTCGCGCGAGCGGCGCTCGACGCCGGTGCGGCGATCATCAACGACGTCACCGCTCTCCGCACCGATCCCGACCTCGCCGCGCTCTGCGCCGAGCGCGGCTGCGCCCTGGTCCTGATGCACATGCAGGGCAGCCCGCGGACGATGCAGGAGAGCCCGAGCTACGGCGATGTCGTCGACGACGTCCGTGCGTTCCTCGCCGAGCGGATCGAAGCGGCGACGTCGGCGGGGGTGGCCGAGGGGCGGATCTGGGTTGATCCCGGCATCGGCTTCGGCAAGACGGTCGAGCACAACCTCGAGCTCCTGCGGCGCCTGGGAGAGCTGCGCGCGCTCGGCCGGCCGATCGTGATCGGCAGCTCGCGAAAGCGGTTCCTCGGATCGCTCACCGGACGCGAGGTCGACGAGCGGCTCGGCGGCACGGTGGCCTCGAACGTGCTCGCGCTGGCGGCCGGAGCCGAGGTGTTCCGCGTCCACGACGTGCTCGCGGTCCGCCAGGCGCTGGAGGTCGCCGAGGTGATCCTGGGCGCCCGCGATTGGCGCACGCCGGCAAGCGCGCGGTAGGTTGCGCGCATGGAAGCGCACGGCGGCGGGCATGAGACGGCGGTCGACGTCGAGCTGCACGGGCTCTCGATCTACACCCGTCACGGCGTCACCGACGCCGAGCAGGAGATCGGGCAGCGGCTGGTGATCGACGTCTCGTTCGACGTCCCCGATTGCGACGCCGTGCTCACCGACCGGCTCGACGACACGATCGACTACGCCGAGGTCGCCGACATCGTCGCCCTGGCGGCGACCGAGCGCAGCTACCGCACGCTCGAGCGCCTGACCAGCGTGATCGCCGAGCGGTTGATGGAGCGCTTCGGCTCAGAGGCCGTGCGAGTCCGCGCAGCGAAGCCGGAGCCGCCGATCCCGCTCGCGGTCGAAGAGGTCGCGGTGGAGGTCGTGCGCAGCCGGCCGGAGGACGAGATCGACGAGGAGGACGAGCCCGAGGGCACCGGGTGACGCCGCGGACCGGGTACCTGGGCCTCGGCTCGAACGTCGGCGACCGCGCCGGTCACCTGCGCGCGGCGGTCGAGAGGCTGAACGCGCATCGGGTGGAGGTCGAGGCGGTCTCCTCGGCCTACGAGACCGAGCCGGTCGGCGAGGTCCTCGATCAGCCCGACTTCCTCAACGCCGTCGTTCGGATCTCGACCGAGCTCGAGCCCGAGCCGCTGCTGGACGTGTGCAAGGCGATCGAGGCCGAGCGGGGGCGGGTGCTCGGCGGGCCCAGGCACGGGCCGCGGCCGCTCGACGTCGACCTGCTGCTGCTCGGCGACCTCGAGCTCGCAGCGAGCGGCTGACCCTGCCGCATCACGAGGTCGGCGAGGCGCCGGTTCGTGCTCGAGCCGCTGCTGGAGCTCGATCCGGATCTGGCGTTGCCCGATGGGACGCGGCTCGGCGAGGCGCTCGAGGGACTGGGTGAGGGGGAGCGGGTAGCGAAGCTGGGGCCGCTCTGAGCCGGCGCGGTTCGCGTTACGCAGCCGGGTGCAGGGGCTCGAGCCAGGCGGGCGGCAGGATCCGGTGGGACGTCGCCGGGGTAGTCCGGAGCCACGCGTAGCGCGAGCTCGCCGGCGGGCCGGGACTCGATCGCCGGGCGCAGGTCCTGGAGGGTGATCAACAGCCGCAGGCTGGCGCCGATCTGCAGGTCGGCAGCGTTGAGCTGCTCGCCGCCAAGCACCCCTTCGTCGATCCAATCGTCGATCCGCTGCAGCATCCCCGGCAGGGCGGCGAGGTCGGCGCGGACGTTGTCGTCGCTGGCCTCGTTGAAGCGGACCCCAGGGCGACGATCGGCGCCGCGGTCTTCACCGCGAGCCCGATCGGGATCCCGATCCGGGCGCCCTCGGAGTAGGAGGCCAGCGGTGATCGATCGCGGCGGAGCACGTTCCAGAGCAGCCGCCGGGCGACCGGCTGCAGCACCTCGTCGCCCCAGCGCTCGGCCTGCTCGACCGCGGCGCGGGCGTCGGGGTCGGTCGGATAGAGCGGCGGGTCGGCCACCAGGTGATCGAGCTCGTGGGCGATCTCGCGCGAGCCCTGAATCTTGCGCGCCGTCGATCTTCAGCGCCGGCACGGTGACGCCCGGGAAGCCGACCGCGCGCAGCGCCGCCTTCGACATCACCGGCAGCAGGTCGACCCGCTTGTAGGCGATCCCCTTGTGCTCGAGGATCATCATCGCCGTGCGCGAGGGATGCGAGCCGGGGACCACGTAGAGCTTCGCGTCCACGGGCCCGATCCTATCCTGGCGATAATCCCCGCGTGCTGCTTGCAATCGACGTCGGCAACACCAACACGCACCTGGGCGCGTTTCGCGGCGACCGGCTGGTCGAGCACTGGCGCTTCCAGACCCGCGCCGGGGCCACCGGGGATGAGCTCGCCGAGCGGATCGCGGGCCTGCTCGCGCTGAGCGGGATCGAGGTCGGCGAGGTTGACGCGATCGTCGTCTCGTCCGTGGTCCCTCCGCTGGGGAGCGAGTACGAGGCGATGACCGAGCGTTACTTCGGCACGCACGTGCCTGACGGTCGGCCCGCAGATCAAGACAGGGATGCCGATCCGGATCGACAATCCCCACGAGGTCGGCGCCGATCGGCTGGTCAACGCGGTCGCCGCCTACGAGCGCGTCGGTGGCGCCTGCGTGGTGGTGGACTTCGGGACCGGGATCAACTTCGACGCCGTCTCCGCCGACGGCGAGTACATGGGCGGCGCGATCGCCCCGGGCGTCGAGATCTCGCTCACGGCGCTGACCGAGCGAGGCGCCCGGATCCCGCGCATCGACCTCGGCGAGCCCGATGCGGCGATCGGCAAGTCGACCCGCGGGGCGATCCAGTCGGGCGTCATCTTCGGCTTCGCCGGGCTGATCGACGGGATCGCGCGGCGGCTCGAGGTCGAGCTCGGCGGCGCACCCGTCTTCGTCGCCACCGGTGGCCTCGCGGAAGCGATCGTCCCATTCTGTGAGACGATCGACGAGGTCGACGACCTGCTCACGCTGACCGGCCTGCGCCTGATCTGGGAGCTCAACCAGTGACGCGCGAGTCGTTGACAGAGCCCTTCCGAATCGCGGGGATCGAGATCCCGAATCGCGTCCTGCTGGCGCCGCTGGCGGGGATCGGCAACTGGTTCGTGCGGCTGCAGGCGAGCAGGCACGGGGCCGGAATGGCTTTCTCGGAGATGGTCTCGAGCTTTGCGCTCGCCCATCACAACCGGCGAACGCTCGAGGAGATGCTCCGTGTCCACCCCGATGAGGGAGTGGTCTCGATCCAGCTCTTCGGATGCGATCCGGATGTGATGAGGGTGGCGGCCGAGACCGCCGCCGCCGCGGGTCCGCAGATGCTCGACCTGAACATGGGCTGCCCGGTGCCGAAGGTGGTCAAGACGGGCGCGGGCGCCGCGATGTTGCGCGACCCGGATCGAGCCGTCGCCGTCGCCGTCGCCGCGATCGAGGGCTCCGGGCTACCGGTGACGGTGAAGCTGCGCTCGGGGATCGAGCCCGGCGACCGCTCCGGCGTCGAGCTGGCCCGGCGCCTGGCGGTCGAGGCGGGGGTGGCGGCGGTGACCCTGCATCCGCGCTCGGCGGCGGTTCACCACGGGGGAGTCCCCGACTACGCCCTGGTTCGCGCCCTCGCCGCCGAGCTTGAGGTACCGGTGATCGTCTCCGGCGGCGCTCGCACCGCCGAGGGCGCAAGGACGGCCTTCGAAGAGTCGGGTGCCGACGCGGTGATGATCGCCCGCGGGTCGCTGGGCAACCCCTGGATCTTCGACCAGCTCACCCGGCCCGGCAGCGGTGAGCCCACGCCGGCGGAGATCGAGGCCGAGCTGAACTGGGTGATCGATCGCGCCGAGGAGCATTGGGGCGCCGCGCGCGCGGCGCGCAATCTGCGCAAGTTCTACCCCTGGTACGTCGAGCGCCTCGGGTTCGCGGGCCCCGCCGCGGACCGGTTTCAGCGCACCGAGACGCTCGATCAGGCACGGCATCTGCTGTGTGAAGCGCGCGTACCCGCATCGCTATAATCGCCGACCTGCCCGAGCCCGCGTACGCAGAGATGCGGCGCGTTTCGGGCGTTTTCACGCAATAGAACGAATAGGCGGAGAAGAGGAACGCAGTGGCTCGCGAAGCGCTGATCACCCAAGAGGGCCTGAAGAAGCTGAAGACCGAGATCGAGCACCTCTCGACCGATAAGCGGCGCGAGGTCGCGGCCCGGATCAAGGAGGCGCGGGAGTTCGGCGACATCTCCGAGAACTCCGAGTACGACGACGCCAAGAACGAGCAGGCCTTGCTCGAGGCGCGGATCGCCCAGCTCGAGGAGCGGCTGCGGCGGGCCAGCGTCGTCGACGAGAAGGCGATCGACACCGACAGCGTCGGCGTCGGCGTCCGGGTCTACGTCAAGGACCAGAAGTCGGGCGAGTCGCGCAAGTTTCAGATCGTCGGCCCGACCGAGGCCGATCCCGCCGAGCAAAAGCTCTCGCACGAGTCGCCGATCGGCAAGGCGCTGATGGGCCACAAGCGCGGCGAGGTGGTCACCGTCGACGTGCCGCGCGGCCCGAAGAAGAAGCTGAAGATCACCAAGATCGAGGCTGCGTAGCGCCCGGCGGTGATCTAGGCTCGCCGCAATGGCAGAGCCTGAGCAGCGGCGCCGGCGAGCGCTCCGAGTCGAGCGTCCTCGCCGAGCGCCGGGCGAAACTGGAGCGCCTGCGCGAGGCCGGCGTCGAGCCGTACCCGCCCGCGTTCGAGGGCCGGGTGGAGATCGCCGCGGTCCACGCGGCGCACGACGGCCTGGCGGCCGGCGAGGAGAGCGAGGACGCCTACCGGGTGGCCGGCCGGATCGCCGCCCGCCGCGGCCACGGCAAGGCGGCGTTCATCGATCTGGTCGACGGCAGCGGCAAGATCCAGCTGCACTCGCGCACCGACGTGCTCGGCGAGCGGTCGCACGAGCTACTCACCGGGCTCGACCTCGGCGACATCGTCGGGGTCGACGGCGTCGCCTTTGCGACCCGACGCGGCGAGCTCTCGCTGCAGCTGACCGCCTGGACGCTGCTCGCCAAGAGCCTGCGGCCGCCGCCCGACAAGTTCCACGGCCTCGAGGACACCGAGCTGCGCTACCGTCACCGCGAGCTCGACCTGCTCGCCAATCCCGACGCGCGGGAGCTGTTTCGGATTCGCGGCGCGACGATCGCGTCGGTCCGCGAGCGGCTCGACTCGGAGGGGTTCGTCGAGGTCGAGACGCCGGTCCTGCAACCGCTCTACGGCGGCGCCCTGGCACGGCCGTTCACCACCCACCACAATGCGCTCGACCGCGACCTGTACCTGCGGATCGCGACCGAGCTCTACCTGAAGCGCTGCATCGTCGGCGGGATCGACCGCGTCTACGAGCTCGGCAAGGACTTTCGCAACGAGGGGATCTCGTTCAAGCACAACCCCGAGTTCACGATGCTCGAGTGGTACGAGGCCTACGCCGACTACTCCGACGCCGCGAAGCGGCTCGAGGATCTGGTCGCTGATGTCGCCGAGCGGGTTCTGGGGACCACCCGCGTGAAGCGCGACGGGGTCGAGATCGAGCTCGCGCCGCCGTGGAAGCGCCGCACCCTGCGCGAGGCGATCCGCGAGCGCACCGGGATCGACGTGCTCGCCCATCCGACCCGCGAGCAGCTCGCGGAGGCGATCGGGATCGAGCCCGGCGCCGCCGACGGCTGGGGCAAGCTGGTCGACGGGCTGCTCTCGAAGCAGGTCGAGCCGAACCTGGTCCAGCCGACCTTCGTCTGCGACTACCCGGTCGAGATGTCGCCGTTCGCCAAGCGCCACCGTTCCGAGGAGGGGCTGGTCGAGCGGTGGGAGGCCTACGTCGGAGGGTTCGAGATCGCGAATGCGTTCACCGAGCTCAACGACCCCGACGAGCAGCGCCGCCGCTTCGAGGCCCAGGCCGAGGAGCTTCGGCGGGGCGACCTCGAGGCCCAGCCCTTCGACGAGGACTACGTGCAGGCGCTCGAGTACGGGATGCCCCCGACCGCCGGCGTCGGCCTCGGCATCGATCGCCTGGTGATGCTGCTCACCGAAGCCAGGAGCCTGCGCGAGGTGGTGCTGTTCCCGGCGATGCGGAGCTGAATCACCCCGCGCGCGGCAACCGGCGCCCTCGCTGCGCTCGCCCTGATCGGGTGCGGGGGCGGCGACGTCGGCGGCCCGTCCTCCGCCACGCCCGGGGCCCAGCAGGGTCCCGCGGCGCGACCGGCCGAGCAGCGGCGATCGCCGCGGCTCGAGCCGGCGCTCTGTCGGGCGGCGGCACCTGATTGCCGAAGCGCGACCGGCACGGTCATCTACGTCGAGGCCGTGGATCCAGACGGCGACGGCGACGCCCATTTCGTCCTCGCCGGGGGCGCGAGCATCACGGCGCCGGGAATCTCGGTGATCGACGTGGCGAGGGACCTGCGGCCGCGGCGGTTGCCGGGGATCGGTGACCTGCTCAGCGCCGCCGGCCCCGTCTACCGGGGCTCGTACGGCCAGCGGCAGATCCAGGCGACCGCGATCAGCTTCGCGAGGCGCTGACCCTGCAGAGACGCGAACCGCCCCCGATATACTGGCTGCTCGCCGTTACCGACAACCGGAGGTTCTAATCCGACTGCAGGGCGCAGCCGAAGAAGTGGTTAGAGCTTCCGGCGCTGTCGCGTCCCCCGGCGCGGCTAGAACTTAGGCGAAGGAAACAAGGCGGAGAAGAGTTTGTTCGAGCGATTCACAGAACGAGCCCGCCAGGTGGTCGTCCTCGCCCAGGAGGAGGCCCGGACCCTGAAGCACAACTACATCGGCACCGAGCACATCCTGCTCGGGCTGCTGCGCGAGGAGGAGGGCCTCGCCGCGCGGGTGCTCGAGTCGCTCGACATCACGGTCGAGCGCGTCCGCGCCCAGGTGGTGCGGATCGTCGGCTCCGGCGAGGAGGTCACCTCGGGCCAGATCCCGTTCACGCCGCGCGCCAAGAAGGTGCTCGAGCTGGCACTGCGCGAGGCGCTCTCGCTCGGCCACAACTACATCGGCACCGAGCACATCCTGCTCGGCCTCGTGCGCGAGAACGAGGGCGTCGCCGCCCGCATCCTGCTCGACTTCGACGCCGACTCGGAGAAGATCCGCAACGAGGTCATCCGCATGCTCTCCGGCCCGGGCGGTCGCCGCCAGGGCTCGGGCGGAGGCTCGGGCGAGGGCAAGAAGTCCTCGAAGCTGCTCGACCAGTTCGGGCGCAACCTGACCAAGCTCGCCGCCGAGTCCAAGCTCGACCCGGTGATCGGGCGCGAGACCGAGATCGAGCGGATCATGCAGATCCTCTCCCGGCGACCAAGAACAACCCGGTGCTGCTCGGCGAGCCGGGGGTCGGCAAGACGGCGATCGTCGAGGGCCTGGCGTCGCGGATCACCAAGGGCGAGGTCCCCGAGCTGCTCAAGAACAAGCAGATCTACACGCTCGACCTGGCCGCGCTGGTGGCCGGCTCGAAGTACCGCGGCGAGTTCGAGGAGCGGCTGAAGAAGGTGATGAAGGAGATCACCCAGCGCGGCGACATCGTGCTGTTCATCGACGAGCTCCACAACCTGGTCGGCGCCGGCGCCGCCGAGGGCGCGATCGACGCCGCCTCGATCCTGAAGCCGGCGCTGGCCCGCGGCGAGCTGCAGACGATCGGCGCGACGACGCTGGACGAGTACCGCAAGTACCTCGAGCGCGACTCGGCGCTCGAGCGCCGCTTCCAGCAGATCAAGGTCGACGAGCCGTCGATCCCCGACACGGTGTCGATCCTCGAGGGCCTGCGCGAGCGCTACGAGGAGCACCACCGGGTCCAGATCACCGACGACGCCCTGGACGCCGCCGCCGACTCGGCGACCGCTACATCTCCGACCGCTTCCTGCCCGACAAGGCGATCGACCTGATCGACGAGGCGGCCTCGCGGATGCGGATCAAGTCGATGTCGCAGCCGCCCGTGTACCGCGACCTCGAGGAGGAGATCGAGGAGACGCGGCGCGCCAAGGAGGCGGCGATCGAGGCGCAGGAGTTCGAGAAGGCGGCGAACCTGCGCGACACGGAGCGCCAGCTGACCAACCGCAAGCGCGAGCTCGAGGACCAGTGGGACTCCGGCGAGGGCGGCGAGCGCCCCGAGGTCGGCGAGGAGGAGATCGCCGACATCGTCTCGATGTGGACCGGGATCCCGGTGTTCAAGCTGACCGAGGCCGAGACCAAGAAGCTGATGCGCATGGAGGACGAGCTGCACAAGCGGGTGATCGGCCAGCACGTCGCGATCGAGGCGGTCTCGAAGGCGATCCGCCGCTCGCGCGCCGGGATCAAGGACCCCAAGCGCCCGGCCGGCTCGTTCATCTTCCTCGGCCCCTCCGGGGTCGGCAAGACCGAGCTCGCGCGCACGCTGGCCGAGTTCCTGTTCGGCGACGAGGACGCGATGGTCCGGATCGACATGTCCGAGTACATGGAGAAGCACGCGGTCTCGCGGCTGGTCGGCTCGCCGCCCGGCTACGTCGGCTACGACGAGGGCGGGCAGCTGACCGAGGCGGTGCGCCGCAAGCCCTACTCGGTGCTGCTGCTCGACGAGATCGAGAAGGCGCACCCGGACGTCTTCAACATCCTGCTCCAGATCCTCGAGGACGGACGGCTGACCGACGCCCAGGGGCGCACGGTCGACTTCCGCAACACGATCGTGATCATGACCTCGAACATCGGCGCCAAGGACATCGCCCGCAACGTCTCCTTCGGCTTCGGCAGCTCCGACGACGAGACCGGCACCTCCTACGAGGAGATGAAGGACCGGATCATGGGCGAGCTGAAGAAGGTCTTCCGGCCCGAGTTCCTGAACCGGATCGACGAGGTGATCGTCTTCCACAAGCTCACCCGCGACGAGATCAAGGAGATCATCGACCTGCTGATCAGCCGCGTCCGCGCCCAGGTCGCCGAGCACGAGCTGCAGCTCGAGCTCGACCGACGCGGCCAAGGACCTGCTGGCCGAGAAGGGCTGGGACCCGGCGATGGGCGCCCGGCCGCTGCGCCGCGCGATCCAGCGCTACATCGAGGACCCGCTCGCCGACGAGGTGCTGCGCCACGGCCGGACTCGATCGTCCCCGGCACCACCGTGGTGGTCGACCGCGACGAGTCCGGCGACGAGGAGGAGCGCCCGCTGAGGCTGAAGATGGTCAAGCCGCGCAAGCCGAGCGGCGAAGAAGAAGGACGCGCCCAAGGAGCCGGTCGGCGTCGGCGCGAAGAAGTCGGGCGACGACTCGGGCGAGACGCACGACGAGCCGTCGGGCGACGGCGAGCCCGCCGACGGCGAGTCGGGCTAGGGCATAGCGCAAGGCCTCCTTCCCGGCCAGGTTTCAGGACGGCGCGGTGGATCGCGCTCGAAAGGTGGATCGTGTCTGCATGGGAGACACAATCCACCGCTGAGCAGCTGCACGGGGATGCGCCGGGTTTCGGGAGATCCGGCCGTGATTGTTTCGACCCTGAGCGGTGGGGGTTTCGCCACTCGCGCTCGTTGATGCGTCGGAGGGCGCGCGTAGGCTGGGCTGATCGCCCGATCACAGACATCCTTCTTCTGCCAGGAGTGTGGCCACGAGTCGCTGACCTGGTCGGGGCGCTGCGCCGGTTGCGGCGAGTGGAACACGCTGGTCGAGGCGCCGCAAGGCCGAGCCGGCCAAGGCCGCCAGGCAGGCGGCGCAGGTCCCCGGGCGACCGGCGCGGTAAGCCGATCGCCGCTGCGCGACGTCTCGGCCCCGGCGGTCGACCGCCTGCGCACCGGGATCGCCGAGCTCGACCGGGTGCTCGGCGGCGGCCTCGTGCCCGGGTCGCTGGTCCTGCTCGGCGGCTCGCCCGGGATCGGCAAGTCGACGCTGACCGGGATGGCGCTCGGCAACCTCGGCGCCGCCGGGCACACGCGTGCTCTACGTCTCCGGTGAGGAGTCGGCCGCCCAGGTGCGGCTGCGCGCCGAGCGGCTCGGCGACGCCGCGCTCGCGGTGCCGGTGCTCGCCGAGACCTCGCTCGAGGCGGTGCTCGCGACGCTCGAGGCCGAGCGCCCCGATGCCTGCGTGATCGACTCGGTGCAGACGCTCCACGCCGAGGGGATGACGCGGGGCGCCCGGCTCGGTGGGCCAGGTGCGCGAGGCCGCGGGTGCGGTCATGGAGGTCGCCAAGCGGCTCGGGTCCGCCGTGGTCCTGGTCGGCCACGTGACCAAGGAGGGAGCGGTCGCGGGACCGCGGGTGCTCGAGCACCTGGTCGACTGCGTGCTGCTGTTCGAGGGCGAGCGCGAGCGCAGCTTCCGCACCCTGCGGGCGCTCAAGAACCGGTTCGGGGCCACCAGCGAGGTCGGCGTGTTCGAGATGCGCTCGGGTGGGCTGGTCGAGGTCGCTCGACCCGTCGGCGCGCTTCGTCGGCGAGGCGAGCGCGGCGCCGGGCTCGGTGGTCCTCTGCGCGATGGAGGGCACCCGGCCGCTGCTGGTCGAGGTCCAGGCCCTGGTCGCGCCGACCGAGATCGTGCCACCGCGCCGGGTCGCCAACGGAATCGATCGCAACCGCCTGGCGATGGTGCTCGCGGTACTCGCCCGCCACGGGGGCCCTTCGCTGGCCGGCGCCGACGTGTTCGTCAACGTCGCCGGCGGCGTTCGGGTCGACGAGCCGGGCGCCGACCTGGCCGTCGCGCTGGCGCTCGCCTCGGCGCATCGTGGCGAGCCGCTCGCCGAGTCGCCGGACGCCCACTCGCCTGCTTCGGCGAGGTCGGCCTGACCGGGGAGCTGCGCTCCGTCGGGCACATCGAGCGCCGCGTCGCCGAGGCGCTCAAGTTCGGACTCGGCCCCGGTTCTCGGTCCGCCGGCGAGCGAGCGCATCGAGGGCCTCACCCCGCTGGACTCGTTGCGGTCGGCGCTGGCGGCCGGGCGGGCGTGCCCGGTTCGTGAGGCCGGCTTGACAATGCCAAATCCGATCTCTCCACACGGAATTCGAGCTGGACGCGTGGCCAGCAGGGCTTTTGCCATCATGAGTAGGTGGCCGCACACCGGGGATGACCTGAACGAGCTCGAGGTGCGCCAAGATCCCCGGCTGCTGCGGGCGCTCGACATGGTCGCCCCGGGCACGCCGCTTCGCGAGGGGATCGACAACATCATCCACGCCCGCACGGGCGGGCTGATCCTGATCGCCGATACCGATGACGTCTCCTTCCTGTTCTCGGGCGGGATCAAGCTCGACATCGACTACACGCCCGGCGCTGCTCTATCAGGTGGCGAAGATGGACGGGGCGATCGTGCTCGACCCGCCGGCGCCGACCGGATCTGCTGGGCGAACGTCCAGCTGATGCCCGACCCGACGATCCTCTCGATGGAGACCGGCACCCGCCACCGGACGGCCGAGCGCGTCTCGAAGCAGACCAAGGCGCTGGTGATCGCGATCTCGCAGCGCCGCGACGTCGTCTCGCTCTACGTCGAGGGGATCAAGTACATCCTCCAGGACATCCCGACGGTGCTCTCGAAGGCGAACCAGGGCCTGGCGACGCTGGAGAAGTACCGCGCCCGCCTCGACCAGGTCGCCGGCCGACTGACCGCGCTCGAGTTCGCCGGCGGCTGCGGTGCTCTACGACGTGCTCTCGGTGCTCCAGCGCGCCGAGCTGGTGACGCGCATGGCGACCGAGGTCGAGCGCTACATCATCGAGCTCGGCACCGAGGGGCGGCTGATCGAGATGCAGCTCGAGGAGACGGTGGTCGGCGTGATGGCCGACCGCGCCGCCCTCGTGCGCGACTACAGCGCGATCGAGTCCGAGCAGGCGATCGAGCGCGCGCTCGCCGAGCTCGCCGAGCTGCCCCACACGGAGCTGCTCGACTTCGGCCGCCTCGCCGAGCTGCTCGGCTACGACCGCAAGACGAGCACGATCGACTTCGCCGTCACGCCGCGCGGCTACCGGGCGCTCTCGCCGGGTCCCGCGACTGCCGCGCCTGGTGGTCGCAGAAGATCGTCCACCGCTTCGGCGACCTCGAGGCCCTGATGACGCGCACCGACGCCGAGCTCGAGTCCGTCGACGGAGTGGGGGAGGCCCGTGCGAAGGAGATCCGCGAGGGCCTTCGCAGACTGCAGGAGGTCGACATCGTCGACCGTTACCCGTGAATCAGACGGCCGCGAACGCGGCCGTCGTCATTTGAGGAGGCAGACATCGCAGATCTAGCAGTGGAGGAACCCGCAGTCGACGACATCGAGCTCGGCCCCGTGGAGTGCGAGTTCGAGGTCGGCGACAACGTCGTCTATCCGCATCACGGGGCCGGGGTGGTGCTGAAGAAGGAGATCAAGCGACCTGATGGGAGAGAAGCGGGACTACCTGACGATCAAGATCCTGCACAACGACATGACCGTGATGGTCCCCTGCGAGAACGCCCAGCTCGCCGGCCTGCGGCGGGTCATCGACGAGGAGCAGGTTCGGAAGGTGATCGACGTGCTCACCGGCGAGGTGTCGGAGATGCCGAAGAACTGGAACCGCCGCTTCAAGTACAACCGCGAGAAGATCAAGACCGGAGACGTGTACGAGCTCGCCGAGGTGGTCCGCAACCTCGCGATCCGCGAATGGGAGAAGGGGCTCTCGACGGGCGAGAAGCAGATGTACACGCGGGCGAAGAAGATCCTCGCCTCGGAGTTCATGTACGCGCTCGACAAGGACGAGGAGGGCGCGGAGGAGTACATCGACGAGTTGCTGGAGGAGCGCTTCGGCGCCACGACGGCAGCCTGAGGTCCGGGCGCCTCTCGGTGCGACCGCGCTGATCGCGGCCGCCGGCTCCGGCGAGAGACTCGGAGCCGGTGGCCCGAAGGCGCTCGTGGAGGTGGCGGGGTTGCCGCTCGTCGGTTGGTGCCTGAGGGCGTTCGCAGCCTCGCGAACAGTCGGCCGCGCGGTGATCGCCGCGCCGCCGGGACGCGAGCGGGAGTTGGCGGGGCTGATTCCGGTAGGGCTGGAGGCCGAGATCGTCGCCGGGGGCGACTCCCGCTCGGAGTCGGTCGCCGCCGCGCTGGCGCGGGCCGAGGCCGAGATCGTCGCCGTCCACGACGCGGCGCGGCCGCTGGTGAGCGCGGAGCTGATCGACGGGTTGGTCGCGCGCTTGGCCGGCATTCCGGATGCGGCCGGGGTGATCGCGGCGACGCCGCTCCGCGACACGGTCAAGCGAGTCGGCGAGGTCGGCGGGGAGATCGTCGCGACCGAGCCCCGCGAGCGGCTCTGGGCGGCTCAGACCCCGCAGGTGTTCCGCGCCGAGCAGCTGCGTGCGGCGCTCGATGCGCCGCCGGAGCGGCTGGCCGCGGCCACCGACGAGTCGATGCTGGTTGAGGCGGCCGGCGGGCGGGTGCTGATCGAGCCGTCGCCGGCCGAGAACATCAAGGTGACGACGCCGGCCGACCTTGCCCGCGTCGAAGCACTGCTGCTCGCGCGCGCCTGACCCGCGCTACTTACGGCCTAGCAGCACCCAGAGCAGCGTTGCGGCGAAGGCGAGCACCGCCACCGTCATCGCCGTGCCCATGTTCACGGCCCCGAGCAGCTCCGCGAGCGCGGTCGCGCCGGCGAAGGCGACGCCGAGCAGGAGCAGATCCGACGCCGTACGGCTCACTGGGGCGACTCCGTTTCGGCGGCGGGGCTCTTGTAGGTCGAGCCGCCGACGTGGCGGCTCCTCCCGAGCGGCAGGCCGGCGGCCTCCCGGGCGTGGTCGTGGAGGTGGGCGCGGCGGCGGCGGACATAGAGCACCCGCTGAACGAACAGGGTGGCTATGCCCGAAGCCAGGATCGCCGCCATGTTGACGGCGAGCTGGAGCATCGCCCCGCGCCATTCCGCCCACTCGGCAAAGGCGGCGGCGACGCCGATGTTGGCGGCGGCGGGGATCGTGGTGACCGAGACGAGGACGCCGATCAGGGCACCCGACTTCGCCGAGGTCAGCGACAGCATCCCCGCGGTACCGGCGAACGCCGCGACGATGAACGAGAAGGCGTCGGGATTGGAGATGAAATCGGTCAACGGGTGCTCGGACACCGTGAAGCCGCTTGGGGTCAGGTCGACCGCGCGGATCGCCAGCGCGAACACGAACGCGGCTGTGATCCCGATCGGGAACCCGATCGCGAGCGCGGTGAAGGAGCGCTTCGCGACCTCCCGCCGGCGCTGGACCAGGGCTACGCAGAGGCCGGCGATCGGCCCGAACTCCGGCCCGACGATCATCGCGCCGACGATCAGGATCGGCGAGTCGAGGAAGATCCCCACCGAGGCGATCAGGCAGGCGAGCGCCATGAACCAGAGGAAGTTCGACGACATCTCCGTGTTCTCGGAGGTCCGCGACTCGACCTCTTCCCAGACCACGGCGTCGCCCGGCCGGCCCTCTGCTGCCCGCTCGGCCTGCGCGGCGACGGCCGAGATTGCCGAGTCGATGTGCTCGATCGCGATCGAGCCCTCGGTGTCGACGTCGAGCTCGCGCAGGTCGGAGACGATCACGCTCGCGTCCTCGCGGGCGACGTCGCAGAGGATCACGTCGCCCTCGGGCTTGCGGGCGGCGCGCTCGAGGAAGATCAGGTTGCAGGCCGAGGGGGTATGCGTGAGCAGGTCGAGCACGTGCTCGGCCTGGTAGCTCGGGACCACGATCCGCAGGTGGACCATCCGTGGGTAGCGTAGGGGAGCGTGCTCACGGATTACCACCTGCACCTGCGTCCCGACGACCTCGATGCCTCACCGGCCGAGTACTTCACGCCCGCCAACGTCGAACGCTACCTCGACGCCGCGGATGCGGCCGGGATCGAGGAGCTCGGCGTGTCCGAGCACGTCTATCGCTTCAGCGCCGCCCTGGAGGTCTGGGATCACCCGTTCTGGAAGGAGCAGGCGGTCGACGATCTCGGCGCCTATTGCGACTTCGTCTCCGCCAGCCCACTGCGGCTCGGGATCGAGATGGACTACGTGCCCGGCCGCGAGGACCGGATCGCCAACCTTCTCGAGAACCACGACTTCGACTACGTGGTCGGCTCGATTCACTTCGTCGGCGACCGCGCTGTCGACGACGATGCCTATGACATCTGGGACGGTGCCAACGACCCCGACCACGTCTGGGCGCGCTACTTCGAGACCCTCGCCCAGCTGATCCGCAGCGGCCTCTACGACATCGTCGCCCACCCGGACCTGGTCAAGATGTGGGGGCACGGCCGGCCGCAGCCCGAGCGCGACCCGCGCTTCCACTACGAGCCCGCGATCGAGGCGATCGCCGAGTCGCGGATCGCGGTCGAGGTCTCGACCGCGGGTCTGCGAAGGCCCGTCGCTGAGCTCTATCCGGCCGACGGCTTCGCCGAGATGTGCGTCGATGCCGGGGCGGCGTTCTCGCTTTCCTCCGACGCCCATGTGCCGGAGGACGTCGGCCGCGACTACGATCGGGCCTTGGAGGCGATGAGCGACTGGGGCATAGAGGAGATCGCGGTCTTCGACCGGCGCGAGCGGCGAATGGAGTCGCTCGGATGAGCGCCAGGGTGGGAATCGGCTATGACAGCCACCGCTTCGCCGCCGGCCGGCCGCTGGTGCTCGGCGGAATCGAGATCGACCACGAGACGGGTCTCGAGGGCCACTCCGACGCCGATGTCGTCGCCCATGCGGTGATCGACGCGCTCCTCGGCGCTGCCGGGCTCGGCGACCTCGGCACACACTTCCCGCCCGACCGAGGAGAGGTGGCGCGACGCGAACTCGCTCGACCTGCTGCGGACCGTGGTCGGCCTGCTCAACGGGCCGGTGCAGAACGTCGACGTGAGCGTGATCTGCGAGCAGCCCCAGCTCGGCCCCCACCGCGAGGAGATGGAGCGCAACCTGTCGACGACCCTCGGCGCGCCTGTGAGCGTCAAGTCGACGACCAACGAGGGCATGGGCTGGGTCGGCCGCGGCGAGGGGATCGCCTGCATCGCCGTGGCCTTGATCGGCACCTAGATCTAGCGCGGGCCATAGAGTTGTGGCTATGGACCTGGGTCGACTCGCCTCGCCGCGCTGGCTCGCCCGGAGGGTGAAGCTCGGGCCGCTGGGCGCGTTGTCCGATGTGCCCTTCAACCTGCGCACGCTGACCGAGGCGGGGGTGATCCGGCCGGTGCGCCCCGACAAGCTGGTCCGCGTCGGACGCGAGCTCGCGCGCTGGGGCGCCTCGCCGGCCGCTGGGGTGGCGGGCGCCGCGATCACGCATCCCGATCAGCCGATGCTGATCGACGAGGCCGGGTCGCTGAGCTTCGCCCAGGTGCACCGGCGCTCGAACTCGCTCGCCCGAGCCCTGCAGGCAGAAGGAGTCGGGCCCGGTGACGGTGTCGCGATCATGTGTCGCAACCATCGCGGATTCGTCGAGGCGACGCTCGCGGTCTCGAAGCTCGGTGCCAACGGGCTCTACATGAACACTGCCTTCTCGGGCCCGCAGCTGGTCGGCGTGGCCGAGCGCGAGCGGCCTGCGGTGCTGATCTACGACGAGGAGTTCGCCGGGCTGCTCGCCGAGGCCGGGGCGGAGCTGCGACGTTTCGTCGCCTGGCGCGAGGACGGGTCGAGCGGCGACCCCGGCCTCGACGAGCTGATCGCCTCCACGGACGACTCGGACCTCGAGCCGCCCGAGGAGTCGAGCCGGTTCGTGATCCTGACCTCGGGGACCACCGGGATGCCGAAGGGCGCCCACCGCGGCCAGCCGGACACCCTGAGCCCGCTCGCGGCGATGTTCTCGCGGATCCCGCTTCGGGCCCGCGAGCGGACGATGATCGCAGCCCCGATGTTCCACTCCTGGGGCTTCGCCCACTTCATCCTCGGGCTTTCGCTGAACTCGACCTACGTGCTCGAGCGCCGCTTCGACCCAGAGCGGACGCTGCGCGCGGTCGAGGAAACGGGCGCGACCGCGCTCGCCGTCGTGCCGGTGATGATGCAGCGGATCCTCCAGCTTCCGGAGGAGACGTTGGCCAAGTACCGCCTGCCCACGCTGCGGGTCACCGCCGCCAGCGGCTCGGCACTGCCCGGCGCGCTGGCGATCGAGTGGATGGACCGCTTCGGCGACAACCTCTACAACCTGTACGGCTCGACCGAGGTCGCCTGGGCTACGATCGCGACCCCCGAGCGACCTGCGCGCGGCGCCGGGCACCGCGGGCCTGCCGCCGCGCGGCACCGTGGTCAAGATCGTCGATCCCGAGGGCCGGGAGATGCCCCGCGGCGAGACGGGCAGGGTGTTCGTCGGCAACGAGATGGCTTTCGAGGGCTACACCGGCGGCGGGGGCAAGGAGATCCTCGAGGGGCTGCTCTCCTCCGGAGACGTAGGCCATTTCGACGCCGCCGGCCGATTGTTCATCGACGGACGCGACGACGAGATGATCGTCTCGGGAGGCGAGAACGTCTTCCCACGCGAGGTCGAGGACCTGCTCGCCGGCCACGCTGCGGTCGAGGAGGTTGCGGTGATCGGGGTCGAGGACGAGCAGTTCGGCCAGCGGCTGAAAGCGTTCGTGGTCCTGGTCGAGCACGGCTCGATCAGCGAAGACGCGATCAAGGCCCACGTGAGGGAGAACCTCGCCCGCTTTAAGGTTCCGCGCGAGGTCGAGTTCCTCGACTCGCTGCCGCGCAATGCGACCGGCAAGGTGCTCAAGCGCGAGCTGACCTAGCTGAACGTGGCCGCGCGCCTCGGTGCTACGGGGCGACGGCGTCGCGGGCGGCCCGGCGGCGAGCGGCGTCGCGGCGCAGCTTCTCGTGCTCGACCTGGCGCTTGAGCTGCTGAAGCGAACGGCGCAGATGGCGGCCAAGCGAGGGCGCGGCCACGAGCTCGGAGATGTAGCCGGGGATCCCGGCGCCCGCGACGCCGTAGGCGAAGCGCAACTCGACTCGGGTGCGACCGCCCGAGATCTCGCGCAGGCGCCAGCGACCACGCTGGTCGACTCCGGTCACCGAGGACCAGGCCATGTCGCGCTGGTCGGTGAACTCGACCACCTCGATCAGGCCGCCGACCTCGGCAGAGCCGACCTGGATCAACATTCGGTAGCGGGCCCCGAGCCCCGTGCGCTGCTCGCCGACGACCTCCCAGCGGGTGACGCCCGACATGTAGCGGAGCGCGTTCGAGGGATCGACGACGTATTCCCAGATCATTCCCGGCGGCGCCGAGATCACGGTTGACTCGTTGAGGCGCATGCGGTCGCCTAGCCGATTACCGGGAAGCGGCGCTCGGCGGCGAGCCCGTCGAGCGCCTCCTGCATCACCCCGGTCACGTGGTTGTAGACCTCGTCGGGGTCGGGCTCCGCGCCGAACCGGTCGCGCAGGTCGATCGGCGCCAGAACCTCGATCGTGATCTTCGCCGGCAGCGGGATGTGCCCGAGCAGGTCGCCGACGTTGATCACCCAAGGCAGCGCGAGCGAGATCGGGATCACCTTCAGGCGCAGGAGCCTGTCGGCGCGGGTCAGCTTCGAGAGCCATCCGCCGCGGCTGAGGAAGAGTGCGGTCTCCTGGCCGCCCACCGTCACCACCGGGACGATGGGCACGTCTGCCGCGAGCGCCAGCTTGATGAAACCCTTGCGCCCGGCGAAGTCGATCCTGTTTCCCTCCCAGGACGGCCGGTGGACCTCCCAGTCGCCGCCGGGGAAGACGAGCACCGCGGCGCCGGCGCCGAGCGCGTCCCGGGCGTGCTTGTGGGAGGCCGCCATGGCGCCCCAGCGCCGCAGGTACGGGCCGAGGGGGGAGGCGAGGACGAGGTTGTGTGCGAGTTGGTAGAAGGGCCGCTCGACGCCGAAGTAGGTGGTGAACGCGAGCGGCAGGATCAGCACCTCGGGCGACATGTTGCCGCCGGTGTGGTTGCCGACCAGCAGCACGGGCCCGTTCTCGGGCACGTTTCCCATGTTGCGCACCTCGGCCCGGTACCACAGCGTCGCCGCGAGCCACGAGACCGGAAGGTTCTCCCGGATGTAGTCTGGATCGCGGTCGTCGAGGTCGGCGGTGAGCGCCTTCTGGGCGCGCTTCACGAGCCCGCCGAGGACCTCGCCGGCGACCGCCCTGCCGGCTTCCGCAGCGCCGCCTCCGATCCGCGCCAAGGCACCGCCGGCAGCCCCGATGGCCGTACGGTCGCGTCCCGCAGCGCTGTCGCCGCCACCGTTGCGCTTCGCCCGCTCGGCGAGGATCGCCGGATCAGCCATGGGCGCGATCTTAGGGCTCGGCTGGCGGCGATGCAGCGCGTTTCCGCCGAGGCACGCGGCTCGGGCAATAGCATCGCAGCGTGCGAGAGGTGAGGATCAGGGACACGCTCAGCGGCGAGATCGTGCCGCTCGAGCCGCGCGACCCGCCCGCGGTCGGCATCTACGCCTGCGGGCCGACGGTGTACTCCCGGATCCACGTCGGCAACGCGCGACCGTTCGTGATCTTCACCCTCCTGCGGCGGTTTCTGGTCCACGAGGGCTGGGACCCGACGCTGGTGATCAACATCACCGACATCAACGACAAGATCTACGGCGCGGCGCGCGAGGCGGGGATGGGCTCGGCCGAGCACGCCGCCGAGATGACCCGGCTCTACCTCGAGGACACCGGCGCGCTCGGCCTCGGACGCCCCGACGCCGAGCCGCTCGCCACCGAGACGATCGCCGAGATAGTCGCCCTGATCGAGGCGCTCGTGGACTCGGACCACGCGTATGAGTCGGGCGGCGACGTCTACTTCCGGGTCCGCAGCTTCGAGGGCTACGGCAAGCTCTCGAATCGCGATCCCGAGGACATGGACCAGGGGGAGGAGGCGGGCACCGCCACGCTGAAGGAGGACCCGCTCGACTTCGCGCTCTGGAAAGCCCAAAAGGAAGGCGAGGACACGGCCTGGCCTTCGCCCTGGGGCGACGGGCGGCCGGGGTGGCACATCGAGTGCTCGGCGATGGCCGAGAAGCTGCTCGGCACGGACTTCGCGATCCACGGCGGCGGCTCCGACCTGATCTTCCCCCACCACGAGAACGAGATCGCGCAGACGGAGGCCGCGCGCGCGGCCCCGCTGGCGCGGATCTGGATGCACAACGGCATGGTTCGCACCGACGAGCAGAAGATGTCGAAGTCGGCCGGCAACATCTTCCAGCTCTCCGAGGCCGTGGACCGGTACGGCTCCGAAGCGGTGGTCGCCTACCTGAGCTCGGGTCATTACCGTCAGCCGCTGGAGTTCTCTGAGCGGGCGCTGGGCGAGGCCGTGGCCCGGCTCGAACGGATCCGAAACTACCTCGCCGAGCCGCCGCCGGAGGGAGAGCCCGACCCGTTGGTGGGCGAGCGGCGTGAGCAGCTACTCGACGCGCTCGCTGACGACTTCAACACCCCGCGCGCCTGGGCGGCGGTGTTCGAGCTGGTCGCGGAGGGCAATCGCCGGCCCCTGCCCGGCGCCCACGCCGCACTCGCCGAGCTCCTGCCGCTGCTCGGCCTCGAGTCGCTCACCGCGCGGCCCGCGCCGGAGCCGAACTCCGAGGCCGAGGCGCTGCTGGCCGAGCGCGAGAGCGCCCGGGCCGAGCGCGACTTCGAGCGCGCCGACCGGGTCCGGGACCGACTCGAATCGCTCGGCTAGGAGGTCCGCGACACGCCCGACGGGGCGCGCCTGCGGCGCCGGGATTGAGCGCCGTGGCGCGAAGCGCGCTCGCAGATCGTCTACGGGCGCCGCCCGGTGGCCGAGGCCGAGCGCGGGCGCCGGCGCGTGCGGAAGGCCTGGACCAGCTCCGAGCTCGACCAGGCCGAGCTGACCCGGCTCGCGGGCTCGCCTGACCACCAGGGCTGCGTCGCCGAGGTCGATCCCTATCCCTACGCCGACCCCGAGGCGTTGCTCGGGCGGCCGGACGGGCTGCTCGTGGCGCTCGACCAGGTCCAGGATCCGCACAACCTCGGCGCGGTCTGCCGCTCGGCGGAGGCCGCCGGCGCCGCCGGCGTCGTGATCCCGACGCGCCGCTCGGCGGCGGTCACGGCGGCGGTCTGCAAGGCGTCGGCGGGGGCGGTCGAGCACCTGCCGGTTGCCCGGGTGACCAATCTCGCCGACTGGCTTGGGCGGGCCAAGGAGGCCGGTGCCTGGATCTACGGCGCCGAGGCCGGCGCCGAGGCGCCTACACGCAGATCGATCTCACCGGGAGGGTGGTGTTGGTGCTCGGCAGCGAGGGCAAGGGCCTGCGCCGCCGGGTCGCCGACGCCTGCGACCTGCTGGTCTCGATCCCGGTTCGCGGGAGGGTCGCCTCGCTCAACGTCTCCGCCGCCGCGTCGGCGCTGCTGTTCGAGGCGGTTCGCCAGCGCGGGCCGGTGTAACGCGCTGCTCCGGACGGACCGCCGAGACTGCAACGGATCTTGCGCAAACGGGCCGCAGGTTGACAGAACAATGTCCACGGGCATAGTACTGCGCCGCATAAGGGTGAACTAAAGGTCGAGCTTCGGCCTGCCGATCACCCGAGGAGAGGGCGCCCACGGGAGGTACGGGCGCCACAGGTTCCAACCAACCGACCAATTGGAGGACCAGTGGCCGTACCTACCCACAACACACGAGTCAGCGCCGCTCGCCCGCGCCGGCCAGCAGACCGCTCGTCGGACTGAGGCTCAACCCGAGCTTGAGGATGCATACCTCGTCGCGCTCGCCAAGCGAGGGAGCGCCGACGCGTACGACCGGATCGTCAAGCGCTATCGCGGCTTCGTGCGGCTCAAGGCATCGTCGTACTTCCTGCTCGGCGGCGACTCGGACGACCTGATCCAGGAGGGCCTGGTCGGTCTCTACAAGGCGATCCGCGACTTTCGCACCGACCGCGAGTCGAGCTTCCGCAACTTCGCCGAGCTCTGCATCACGCGGCAGATCATCACCGCGGTGAAGACCGCGAGCCGCAACAAGCACGCCCCGCTGAACCAGTACGTGTCCTTCGCCCAGATCGCCGGCGGCGGCCGGCGAGGCCGAGACCACGCTCGAGGAGATCCTCCCCGGGCCGATCTCCGAGGAGCCGTCCGAGCGCGTGATCGCCAGCGAGGAGCTTCAGGCGCTCGTCTCGTGCCTGTCGAGCGTGCTCTCAGAGCTCGAGAGCAGGGTGCTGTCGCTGTACCTCGACGGCCACTCCTACGAGCAGATCGGCGAGCAGCTCGAGTGCGACACGAAGACCGTCGACAACGCGCTCCAGCGCGTCAAGCGCAAGGTGGCCGCACACATTGGCGGCCGCGAGGTGCTCGTCTAGGCCCCGTTCGCGGTCGTGATCCGCCCTCTTTGGTCGCCGCGGCGTGTCGAGCGCCGCGGCGAATCTATTCTTGGTAACGAGCGCTGCCCGGGTAGCTCAATTGGCAGAGCACGGCTTTTGTAAAGCCGGTTGTGCGGGTTCGAGTCCCGCCCCGGGCTCTTGACGGAGAGCGAGTTCACCTGGCGCGACGGCGAGCGGACGATCGTCTTCCGTGCCGGGCGTGATCGCCGACTCGCCCGAGCTCCTCGCCGGTCACGGCTTCGGCGAGCTACGAGCTGCTGACCACGCAGCGGGCGATGGGGGCGGCGTCGCTCGAGCTCGCCGAGCGACGCGACCGCGGTCCACCACGTCCCGCCGGGTCCGGTGAACGAGATCGCCGCGAGCGGTGATCGAGGACGTCTCGGCGACGTGCGCTCGTGGCGCTTGGCGGCGGCCGGGTCATCGACATCGCCAAGGCGGTCGCCGCTGTTCGCGGCGCTCGCGTCGCCGCGCTGCCGACCACGCTCTCGGGCGCGGAGATGACGCGCATCCACCGCCTGCCCGAGGGCCACGAGGCGGTGCACGGCCTGGTCCGGCCCGAGGCTTGTGCTCGCCGACCCGCCGGTGATGGTCACCCTCCCCGAGGAACGCCTGCGGGCGAGCGCCATGAATGCGCTCGCGCACGGAGCCGATTCGCTCTACACGCCGCTCGCCAACCCGGTCGTCGACGATGGCCGCGCTGCGCGGTGCGACGCTGATCGCCAAGGCCCTCGACCAGCCGAGCGCGCCAAGCGCGATCCGGCGAAGCTCGCGCTCGGGCTCGATCCTCTGCGCCTACGCGCTCGACTCGGCCCTGTTCGCGATCCATCACGTCGTCTGCCAGACGCTGGTCCGCTTGCTCGGCATCGCGCACGCCGAGACGAACGCCGCGGTCCTGCCGCGGGTGATGGAGCTGATGGTGCCGCGGGCGGGCAAGCAGATGACCGCTCTCGCGCGAGCGCTGGGCACCAGGCGCGACGGACTGGCGAAGCGGATCGTGGAGCTGGGTGGCGGCCGGCGACGCCTATCCGCCCTTGGCGCTGACGAGGATGGCATCGACGACGCGATCAACGCGATCATCGCCCGCCCCGAGCTGCCAGATGACCCCCGATCCGCCCGACGCGGCCGAGATCCGCAAGCTGATACGCAGCGTCTGGTGAGGCCCCGGGGCAGCCTGGCGGGGAAGGACCGATTGAGATTGGACGTGCGATCTCGTAACGCCTCGCACGCACGGGCGTGTACGCATGTTCATGGATCAGGGATCCCGGCGCTCGGCGGCGCCCCGCAGCGACGACGGTGATCAGCGAGGAGCGTTTCGAGCGTTACCACCGTTACGCGCGCGAGCGAGGCACCAACCGGCCGCTCTACTACCTCCTCGCGCTGCCTGCTGGTGCCCTGCCTCTTGGTCTGGTTGCGGCTCGCAGCGCACCGGACGCGAGTACGCCCGGCTTCAAGGGCGGCATGATCGTCGCCTCCAACCACCGCAGCTTCCTCGACCCGTTCGTGATCGGGGTTCTGCTGCCGTGGCGGCGGCGGATGCAGTTCGTCGCCAAGGTCGAGCTGTTCGAGAACCGCTGGCAGGGCTGGATCCTGTCGCGACTCGGGGCCTTCCCGATTCGCCGCGGCCAGTCCGACGAGACCGCGATGGAGACGGCGCGCGCTGATCGTCGAGCGCGGCGGCACCGTGGTCATCTTCCCCGAGGGGACGCGGATCCGCACCGGCTCGCTCGCGACGTCCGAAGCGCGGCGTCGGCCGTCTCGCGCTCGAGACCGGGGCCGCCGTGCTGCCGATCGCCGTGCACGGTTCGGAGGAGGTCCGCCGCGGTTGGCGGATCCGCCCGCGCAAGGTGACGCTGCGCGCCGGCAAGCCGATCACCTTTCCCCGCACCGAGCGCCCCTCACCCGCGCTGGCGGCCACGGTGACCGAGCGGATCTGGCCCAATATCGAGCTTCAGTGGGAGTGGCTCGGCGGGCCTGCCGCCGCTGCGCAAGGCGGCCGTGATCGGCGCGGGAAGCTGGGGCACCGCGATGGCCGTTCTGCTCGCCAAGGGTGGGCTCGAGGTGGAGCTCGGCACCCGCAGCGAGGAGAAGGCAGCGCAGATCCTCAGGAAGGGCGAGAATGCCGACTACCTGCCCGGGGTCAAGCTGCCCCATGGGGTCGCGGTGAAGCGCTCGAGCGAGATCGAGCTCGCCGGTTGTGACCTGATCTGCCTCGCCGTCCCCTCAAAGGCGCTGCCGAACGTCGTCGGCGGGCTCGCCGACCGGATCGGCTCGCGCGCCTCGGTGCTGCTGCTCTCGAAGGGCTTCGTCCAACCGATGGGGGCGCTTCCCAACGAGTACGTCTCGCAGCGGGTGCGCGCCCGGGCGATCGCGTCGCTCGGTGGTCCGGCGCACGCTCAAGAGGCGGCTGCCGGCATGGCGGCGCTCGTTCTCGGCAGCGCCGACGCCGACCTGCGGACGATGCTCGGCGAGGTCTTCGAGCGCGCCGGCCTCGTCTGCGAGCGCACGGACGACGTCGCGGAGTCGAGGTGGCGGGGGCGTCCAAGAACGCCGCGGCGCTCGCCGCCGCGGCCGCCGAGCGCTTCGGGCTCAATGCGGCCGGGATCGCCGCGGCCGGCGTTTGGCGTGAGTGCGTCGAGTTCGCGCTGCTCAAGCGGCGCCCGCCTGGAGACCTTCTCCGGCCTCGCCGGAGTCGGCGATCTGACCGCGACCGTGATGGCGCCGAAGAGCCGTAACCGCCAGGCCGGCGAGTTGCTCGGCGCGGGCGTGGCGGCGGAGAAGATCGAGGCGCGCGTCGGCCAGGCGTCGGAGGGACTCGACTCGGTGCCGCTGATCGCCCATGCGGTGAGCGCCGCGGGCGTCGAGGCGCCCGGTCTCGAGGGCCTCGCCTCGCTGATCGAGGGCGAGATCGACGCCGACGAATGGGTCGCCGGGTTGCGGCGCGCGGAGCGCGCCAGGGAAGCGGCTTGATCGGGCTACGCTTGCCGGGTGACGGCGGAGAACGAGCAGGAAGGCTCCGGGGCGCCGGCGACGGCGCCCGCGTCCAAGGCGGAGCTCGATCGAGCCTTCGAGGAGCTCTATCGAGCGCACCTGCGCGACGTCTACTCCTACGCTTACTACCGGGTCGGCAATCACCACGATGCCGAGGACCTCACCGAGCAGGCCTTCCTCCAGGCCTACCGGCACTTCGAGCGCGCTCGGCGGGAGTCCGACGGCAGGCCGCTGCGGCCGTGGCTGATCCGGATCGCGCACAACCTCGCCTCGAACTACCACCGCGACCGGGCGCGCAAGCCGACCGCGGCGCTGGATGCGATCGAGCCGCCCTCGCATCCGCACGGCACCGAGCGGGTGGTGGAGGGGCGCGAGGAGCTGCGCGAGGTGATCGCGCGGCTCGACGATCTGCCCGAGGACCGGCGCGAGGCGCTGATCATGCGCTTCGCGCTCGGGATGTCGAACCGCGAGATCGCCCGCGCCCTCGGCCGCACCGACGGCGCGACCAAGGTCCTGATCCACAGGGCGATCAAGCAGCTCGAGGAGCTGATAGCGCATGAATGAGGCGACCGGCGACCTCAACCTCGAGCGCCTGCTCGCCGACGCCCTGCAACCGATCGACCCGCCGGAGGATCTCGCCTCGCGGATGGAGTCGACGCTGTCGTCGATCGCCGAGCACGCGGCCGCCGAGCTCTCGAGCTGGGCCGACGAGCTCTCGGACGGTGAGCTCGAGGCGCTGCGCGACCCGCGCAACTGGGTCCGCCCGGTGGCCGCGGTCGCCGTCGGCGGCGCCGCGGCCGGCGCGCTGCTGGTCGCCGGCGCACGTCGGCGCAGGCGACCGGGCGGCCTGCGCGAGACCGCCGAGCGCGTGCTCCGAGAGCTGCGGTAGGGGACGCCGGCTCCCGGCGCTCCTAGGCCGTGCTCAGCGGAGCCTCGGTCTTCGGCGTCGCCGCTCCGGCCGCGAGGCCGGTGAGGCCGAGGATCAGGTGCAGGACGTTGTCCTCGTCATTGAGCGGGACCAGCCCGAGGATGACGCCGTCGCCGTCGATGAACCCCCAGAGGGCGAGGAGCACGTAGACCAGGCCTATGCCCAGGCAGTACGTGCGCGCGCCGGACGGGCTTCCGGCGGCGACCAGGGCGAGAACGCCGAGGAGGATGTGGACGACGTTGTGCCAGCCGTTCACGGCGAGGATGCCGAACACGTCGTCGGTGTCCTTCGTCACCCCGGGGACCCCGGTGTCGAATCCGGAGCTGTAGAAGAAGCCGATGATCCCGGCGATCACCAGCACCGCGCCGACCAGTGTGCAATAGAGCCTCGCGGGACTCGAGGTGCTCATGGATCCTCCTCGGGAGCAGTCGGTTTGGGACAACTATCGTCAGGCCGGCGGACGGCACTGATCCATCGCTCGGGAACGGCCGTACCAGTGCGTAGGGCAAGCCACCGGATGAGCTCACAGCTGACACCAGAGGCGCTGCAGCGCCTCGCCGACGAGGATCTGATGACCCTGGTCGAGCGCCAGGACCCGGACGCGTTCGCGGTTCTCTACGACCGCCACGCCGGCGCCGCGTACTCGCTCGCCCACCGGATCGTCGGCAGCCCCCCGATCGCCGAGGACGTCACCCAGGAGGCGTTCCTCTCCCTATGGCGCAGCGGTGCCCGTTTCGACGCCGCTCGCGGGAGCGTGCGCTCGTGGACGCTCGGCATCGTCCGCAATCGGGCCATTGACGCGCTCCGGCGTGGCTCGAGCTCGGCTCCGAAGCTCGACCTCGACGACGAAGCGGTGCTCGAAGGCCAAGCCTCCGGCGAGCTCACCGACTCGGAGGCGATCCGGCGTGAGACCGCCCGCCGGGTTCGTGGCGCGCTCAGCGAGCTTCCCGACGAGCAGTCGGAGGTGATCGGCCTCGCCTACTTCGGCGGCTTCACCCACTCGGAGATCGCCGAGATGCTCGGGATGCCGCTGGGAACCGTGAAGGGACGAATGAGGCTCGGGCTGGAGAGGATCAGGGTCACGCTCGCCGAGCGGATGGGGATCGAAGGCCCGTCGGAGGTTCTGCCATGAGCCGTCGCGATTGGCACGCCGATGCCGAGCGCCTGAGCGACGACCTCGCCACCTACGCGCTCGGCGCCCTCGATCAACCCGAGGCCGCCGACCTGGAGACTCACCTGGGCACCTGTTCCGACTGCCGCCAACGGGTCCTGTGGCTACGGCCGGCGGTCGACATGCTGCCGGCCTCGGTCGCCCAGCTGAGCCCGCCCGAGAGCCTGCGCGAGAACCTGCTCGCCACCGTGCGAGCCGAGGCCGCGCGGCGCGCCGACGCCGACGCCGGATCGGTCTTCGCGCTGGCACGAGCCTGCGCACGATCGGGCTGCGTCCCGCGGTCGGGATCGCGGCCGTGATCCTGTTGATCGCCGGCGTCGCGACCGGTTACCTCCTGCGCGGTTCCGAGCAGGAGCCGGGCGGGCGCTTCGTCAGCGCGGAGCCACTCGGGCCGCGGGCGGCGGAGGTCTCGGCGACGCTCGAGCGTCACGCCGGCGACTCGGCGACGCTGCACGTCAGCGAGATGCCGGCGCTCGACCGCGACGAGGTCTACGAGGTGTGGGTCCAGCGCGGAGGGGTGATGGAGCCCCGTAGCACTTTCGTGCTCGGTCTCGACGGGACCGCCGAGGCGGCGGTGCCCGGTCCCCTCGACGGTGCCAATGCGGTCTTCGTCACCGCCGAGCGACGCGCCCGGCAGTCGCCAGCCGACGACCCGGCCGCTTCTGCAAGCGCCCCTGTAGGGCCGCAGCGTCCCGATATCGTCCCACGCCCGTGGCGACTTGCTACCGACACGCCGGCCGCGAGACCAACGTCTCGTGCTCCAATTGTGGCCGGCCGATCTGCCCCGATTGCATGACCTCGACCCCGGTCGGGATGCGGTGTCCCGAGTGCGCTCGCCAGAAGACCCAGGTGCGAAAGCCCGCCGGGGCGGCCGGGCGGTCCGACGCCCCGGTGACCTACACCCTGATCGGGCTCTGCGTCGCGGCGTACCTGCTCGAGCTCGTCGGTGGCGGCTCGGGGGCGCTTCGGGTGGAGGCACGGTGAACAGCGACGGCGGTCTCTTCGGACCCGCCGTCGCCGGCGGGGAGCCGTACCGGATCGTCACCTCAGCCTTCCTGCACGCCGGGTTCATCCACCTGGCGTTCAACATGTTCGCCCTCTACATCCTCGGCACCCTGCTCGAGCCGGCCGTCGGCAGCGTCCGGTTCGCGGGCATCTACGCGGTCTCGGTCCTGGGCGGCGCCTTCGGCGCCCTGCTGTTGTCTCCGAACGAGCTCACCGTCGGCGCCTCGGGGGGGATCTTCGGCCTGATGGCGGCGGCGTTCCTGATCGCCCGCAACCGCGGACTCGACCACCTCGCCTCGCAGATCGGCATCTTCGTCATCTTCAACCTGGTGATCACGTTCAGCGTTCCCAACATCAGCCTCGGTGGTCACCTGGGAGGGCTGGTCGGAGGGGGGCTTGCTGCCCTGCTGTTCTCGGCCGTCGAAAGGCGCCGGCTTGCGAACGCGAAGCTCATCGAGGCCGCCGGCATCCTCGCCCTCTGCGCGATCGCCGTCGCCGGGTGCCTGATCGTCGCGGAGTCGAGCGTGCCGAGCGTGTCCGGCGTTCCCGGCTTCTCCTAACGCCCGGCTCGGACCAGGCCCGGGCCACCCGTCGGGATAGGCTTGGGGCGAGATGGCGGAGCTGCTCTCCGAAGCGGAGGTTGAGGCGCGGCTGGCGGAGCTCGATCGTTGGGCTCGCGACGGCTCCGCGATCATCGAAGAAGTACGACCGCGGAGATTTCGTCGGCTCGGTCGAGTTCGTGCGCAGGATCGCCGGGCCGGCCGAGGAGCTGGGCCACCACCCCGACCTCGGCATCTCGTGGAGCGAGGTGACGGTCTCGATCACCAGCCACTCGGCCGGCGGACTGACCGCGAACGACTTCGTGCTCGCCGGCCGCATCGACGAGCTCGTGTGAGGTGGATCGCGCGCAGATCAGCTTTCGTTCAGGTGACGAGGAGTGCGCCGGCTGGCTCTACCGGCCGGCGGGAGCCCCCGACCCGGTGGCGTGCGTGGTCATGGCCCACGGCTTCGGCGCGACCAAGGCCGGCGGCCTGGCCGCCTACGCGGAGCGGTTTGCCGACGCCGGTTACGCGGTCCTCGTCTTCGACTATCGGCATTTCGGCGACAGCGGGGGAGCGCCGCGACAACTGCTCAGCGTCCGCCGCCAGCAGGCCGACTGGCGCGCCGCCGTCGTCCATGCGCGCGCGCTCGACGGCGTCGACCCTGAGCGGATCGCGCTCTGGGGCTCGTCTTTCAGCGGCGGGCACGTGGTGGTGATCGCCGCAGCAGACGCCCGGGTGAGGACGGTCGTGGCGCAGGTTCCGCACACCGACGGCCCCGCGACCCTGCGCGCCGCCGGCCCCGGGGATCTCGCCCGGTTGACGGCCGCCGGCCTGCGCGACCTGGTCGGCGCCGCGCTCGGGCGCGCGCCCTACCTGATCCCGATCGTGGGCCCCCCCGGCACCACCTCGGCGATGAACAGCCCCGACGCCGAGCCCGGCTACGGGGCGATGTTCCCGGCCGGAGTCCGGTGGCGAAACGAGGTCAGCGCCCGTGCCGCGCTGCAGGTGGGGACGTACTCGCCGGGCCGGCGCGCGTCGCGCGTTCGCTGCCCGCTGCTGGTCCAGATCGCCACCGAGGACGCGGTCACGCCTCCCGACCCGGCGCGTCGCGTCGCCGCGCGCGCGCCGCGCGCTGAGCTGCTCGCCTACCCCGGCGGCCACTTCGACTTCTACATCGGCGACCTCTTCGAGCGCGTCGTCTCCGACCAGGTCGGGTTCCTCGGCCGCGCGTCTCGCTGTAGACAGCGCGCCATGCGCCTCGTCCACGTCCTCGGCACGCGGCCGAACTTCGTCAAGATGGCGCCGGTGATCGCCGCGGCGCGGGAGCGCTTCGGCGCCGGCAGCTCGATCGTGGTCCACACCGGCCAGCACTACGACCGGGCGATGTCCGAGGTCTTCTTCGAGGAGCTCGGCGTGCCCGAGCCCGACCACATGCTCGGGATCGGCTCCGGGCAGCCACGCCGAGCAGACCGCGCGGGTGCTCGAGCGGCTCGAGCCGGTGCTGCGCGCCGAGCGCCCCGACCTCGTGCTCGTCCCCGGCGACGTCAACTCGACGCTCGCGGCCGCGCTCTGCGCGGCGCGGCTGGAGATCCCGATCGGCCACGTCGAGTCCGGCCTGCGCAGCTTCGACCGCACGATGCCCGAGGAGATCAACCGGGTGGTCACCGACCATCTCTCGGCGCTGCTGTTCCTGCACTCGCCCGAGGCCGAGGACAACCTGCGCGCGGAGGGTGTCGCCGAGGACCGCTGCCGGTTCGTCGGCAACACGATGATCGACACGCTGGTCGCGCTCGAGGCCGCGCTTCCGCGCCCGCGAGGCGGCGCTCGGGCTGGGCGTCGAGCCGGGCTCCTACCTGCTGGTCACCCTGCACCGCCCGGCGCTCGTCGACGGGCCGCTGCTCGGCGAGGCGATGGCGGCGCTCGCCCGCGTCGCCGAGCGAGATGCCGGTCGTCTTCCCCGTCCACCCGCGGACCCGGAAGATGCTCGCGGCGCCGACTCTGGGTGCGGTCACGCTCATCGATCCGATCGGCTACCTCGACTTCCTCTCGCTCGAGGCCGACGCCGCGGCCGTGCTGACCGATTCGGCGGGATCCAGGAGGAGACCACCTACCTCGGCGTCCCCTGCTTCACCCTGCGCGACAACACCGAGCGCCCGGTGACCGTCCGCGCGGGCACCAACACGCTGCTCGGCCTGGCGCCCCGGCGCGAATCGCCGAGATCCCCGAGCTGCTCGCAGCCCGGCCCTCGGCAGACCGCGAGCCCCCGGAGGCGAAGCCGAGGTGGCGCGTCCGTACTTGTGGGACGGGAGGGCGGCGGAGCGGGTCGCCGATGTTCTCGCGGGCTGGTAGCTTCGCCACCGTGCCGCTGCCCTCGCTCGTCCCCCGCGACCGCGTCTTCTTCGACCTCTTCAGCGAGGCCGGTCAGAACACGCTGCGCGCCGCCCGCCTGCTCCAGGAGATGCTCGACCAGTGGCCCGACGAGTGCGGCCTCGCGCGCGAGATCCTGCTCGCCGAGCAGGAGGGCGACCGGATCACCCACGACGATCATCAACCGGCTCAACTCGACCTTCGTCACGCCGCTCGACGGCGAGGACATCTACGGGCTCGCCACCAAGCTGGACGACGTCGTCGACTAGATCGAGGAGACGGCCGATTTCTGCGTCCTCTACCGGATCGAGGCACCGATGGACCAGGCGCTTGAGATGGCGGACGTACTCGTCCGCTCGTGTGAGCAGCTCGCGGCCGCGCTCGAGCACCTGCGCGGGTTCAAGGACCTCGAGCGCTACTGGATCGAGATCCACCGGCTCGAGAACGATGGCGACCGGCTCTATCGCGACGCGGTCGCCTCGCTGTTCGCGCAACGGCATCGATCCGATGGTGGTGATTCGCTGGAAGGACATCTTCTTGAGGCTCGAGCGCGCGGTCGACGCGACCGAGGCCGTCGCCCACATCCTCGAGGGCATCGTGATCAAGAACGCGTGAGATGGCTGCGGACGGGCCTTGTCTGAAGCCGACCTGATCCTCGGCATCGTCGTCTTCACGGCGCTCGCCTTCGATTTCACGAACGGGTTCCACGACACGGCCAACGTCGTCGCGACCTCGATCTCGACCCGGGCAATGTCGCCGCGAGTCGCGGTCGCTTACGCCTCGGTCCTCAACTTCGCCGGGGCCTTCATCTCGCTCGCGGTCGCCGCGACGGTGGCCGAGGACATCGTCGACCCGGAGGCGATCACGACCACGGTGATCTTCGCCGGGCTGGTCGGCGCGATCGCCTGGAACCTGATCACCTGGTACTTCGGCCTCCCGTCGTCGAGCTCGCACGCGCTGATCGGCGGCGTCGTCGGCGCCACGTTCGTCGCCGCCGGAGCCGACGCGGTCCTCGGCGAGGGGGTGCTCGGCAAGGTCCTGATCCCGGCCGTGATCGCGCCGGTGCTCGCGTTCGTCAGTCGGCGGGATCGGGATCGTGATCGCCTACCGGATCGTCGGCCGCCAGCGGCCCGGGCCGGTGACCCGCGGCTACCGCTACGGGCAGGTGCTCTCCGGCGGGATTGCTGGCGCTCGCCCACGGCACCAACGACGCGCAGAAGACGATGGGGGTGATCACGCTGGCCTTGGTCGCGAACGGCAACCTCTCGGCGGACCACTTCGAGGTGCCGACCTGGGTGGTGATCTCCGCGGCCTCGGCGATCTCGCTCGGCACCTACACGGGCGGCTGGCGGATCATCAGGACGATGGGGACGAAGATCATCAAGATGGACGCAGCCCAGGGCTTCTCGGCCCAGGGGGCAGGTGCGGCCGTGATCCTCGCCTCGTCTCATTTCGGCTTTCCGCTCTCGACCACGCAGGTGATCGCCGGCGGGGTGATGGGCGCCGGCGCCGGCAAGCGGCTCTCGGCCGTTCGCTGGGGCGTGGCCGGGAACATCGTCACCGCCTGGCTGCTGACGCTGCCGGCCGCGGCGGCGATCGGCGGCGCCACCTACGTGTTCACCGACCTCTTCCCCGGCGCGGTCGGCCCGCTCGTCGTCTCGGCGATCGGTCTCGGGCTGGTCGCGATCGCGTTCGCGCGACGGATCCGTGCCGCGACCCCGGTTCCTGCGGCATGATCGCGACGATCGACACCACGGCACTGTGGGAGTCGGTCGTCGCCGCCTTCGTCGCCGGCGTCGGGACGATCTTCGTCTTCTCGCTCGCGATCCTCGGCGTGGCGCGGTTGGCGGAGGCGAACCGCGATGGCCGCACGCTGCAGCTCGGTGCTTTTCGGCGGACTCGCGGCGCTCGGCCTGCTGGCGACGGCGGGGGCGGTTGCCGTCGGCGTGGTCGTGATGACGAGCAAGTAGGCGGGCGAGCCTCCTAGAATCGCGACGGTGCGTGCGTTGCGCAACATCGCGATCATCGCGCTGCTGGCCCTGATAGTCGCCGCGGTCCCCGGCGGCGACCAGGCCGCACGCGCGATCGTCGCCGCGATGACGATCGTCTTCCTGGCGCTGATAGGTCTTGCCGGCTGGCAGCTCTACCGCCAGCATCGGTTCGCTTATCTGCAGCTCGATGACGGCCGCCGGGCGCTGCTGCTGGGCGCGATCGGCGCGATCGTGCTGATGATCGCGGGAGCCGACGAGCTGACCGCGACCGGCGGCGGCCTGGTGGTCTGGCTCGCCGTTGTCGGCGCCTCGATCTTCGCCATCGTCCGCGTCTGGGGCGAGGCGCGCTCGAGCGACTGAGAGATCGTCCAAGCGGACGTCGGTGACTTGACCGCGGTTCGCGCGCCCCTTGGTACATCGATCGTCTCCCGCGTAGCGGATTCGCTGCGAGTCTCGACCGATGTCGCGCGCCGGAGAGGAGGAAGGACAGGTCGCCGCGGAGCTGATCGCCGTGACCCCGGTCCTGGCATTCGTGCTCCTGGCCCTGGCGCAGGCGGCCGTCGCCGGCTACGCGCTCTGGGCGGCGGGCGACGCCGCCAGAGCCGGTGCCCGGGCGGCGCACGTCGGGGGTGACGCCGAGCGAGCCGCGCTGAGCGCGCTGCCGCTCTGGCTCGAGGACGGCGCCGAGGTCGATCCGGGGGTGCCGGTGGAGGTATCGGTCGAGGCGCCGGCGCTGCTCCCTGGGCTGCCTTCGATCCCGATCGAGGCGGCGGCCGCGCTCGAGCCGGAGGAGGTCGCCCCCGATGGATGATCGTGGCCAGGCCTCGGTCGAGGTGCTCGCGGCGCTGCCGGCGATCCTGCTCGCCGCTGCGATCTGCCTCCAGCTGCTGGCGGCCGGGTACTCGCTGACCGTCGCCGACGGCGCAGCCGAGGCGGGTGCGCTCGCCCGCGCCGCCGGCCTCCCGGTCGAACCGGCCGTCGTCGGCGCACTGCCGGGTTGGGCGCGGGAGCGGATCGAGATCGACCTCGACGGCGGTCGCCTGACGGTTCGTCTGCGCCCGCCGGCGGCGCTGCCGGCGCTCGGCAGGGCGCTCGAAGTCAGCTCCACGGCTTGGGTGCGGCGCCCGGCGGGCGAGGCGTGACCTCCCCGCTGATCCTCGCGGGCGGGCTGCCGGGCGCGAGTGGCGATCTCGCCGCCGCCGCCGCCGTCGCGGTGGCGATCTCCTGCGGCCCGGACCGCGAGCCGGTCGGCGAGCAGGCGGCTCGAGCGGTCTTGTTCGCCGAGCTGGGGGCCGAGCGCGGTCGCGGTCCGACGATGCTCGCCGCCGACACCGCCCGCGAGCTCGAGCGGGCGCTTCGCGGCGCTGGGTTCGAGGCGTCCGCGCGGGGACGGCTGACCTGGCTGCGGCTCGGGGCTGACCCCGGCTGGGCGGATCGCATGAGGCTGGCGCTCGAGGTTGCGTCGGGTGCGAGCTCCGCGGTGGCCCACCTCCCTCGGGAGCACTGGCGCGAGGCGATCGAATGCTCGGAGCTCGAGCCGTCCGCGGCGCTGGTGCGAGCCGACCTGCCGTCACAGCGGGTCCTGGCGGCACTGGCGACGGTGGAGTCGCTCGAGGCGGGCCTGCGGGTGCGCATTTCGACCAGGGCGCCGGGGCGCGTGGCTGCCCGCCGGGCCCTGGCCGGCATCGACCCCGGTGGCGACGCCGCCCGGCGCTCGGTCCGCCTTGCTCGCGGTCTGCTCGGCGGCGACTCCGGTCAGGCGCTGCCGCTGGCGCTCGGTGGGATCCTCGCTTTGATCTTCTGCTCGCTCGCGCTCGTCGCTCTCGGCGGCGCCGTCACCGGCACGTCACGCGTCCAGCGATCCGCCGACCTCGCGGCAATTTCCGCCGCCCGCTCGATGCGCGATGACTTCGACCGCCTGTTCGTCGCCGCTCGGCTTGCGGACGGGTCGCCGAATCCGTCCCACCTCTCGAAGCGGGCGTACCTCGAGCGGGCGTCGGCGGCGGCCGTCGAGGCGGCGCAGCGAAACGGCGTCGAGCGATCTCGGGTGCGGATCGAGTTCCCGGACGCGACCTCGTTTGCCCCCCTTCGCGCCCGCGCGGAGATCACCGCATCTCTGGATCTCGCCGGGTCGCCGCGGGCGCCGGTGAAGGCCCACGCCGTGGCGGAAGCGACGAGCCCGGCAGCCGAATCGGCGGCGCCGAGCGCCCCCGCGATCGCCAGTGGCGGCGGCTACTCCGGCCCGCTCGCCTACCGTCAAGGAGAGTCGATGCGCCCCGATGTGGCCCGGGCCTTCGACCGCATGGCCGAGGCAGCGTCGGCGGCGGGAATCGCGCTGATCGTCAACTCGGGATTTCGCTCGGACGCAGAGCAGGCGGCGCTCTTCGCCCAGAACCCCGACCCGCGCTGGGTGGCTCCGCCGGGCACCTCGCTGCACCGCTGTGCAACCGAACTCGACCTCGGCCCTCCGGCCGCGTACGGCTGGCTGGCGGCCAACGCGCCACGCTTCGGCTTCCTGCGGCGGTACTCCTGGGAGGCGTGGCATTTCGGCTACACGGCCGGTCCGGCGCCCTGCTCCGCCGCCGGGGATCGGGTCGGTGACGCTGCCGCGGAACCGGCGTTAGGGGATGGCACCGCCGGGGCCGCAGCGCTGCCGGCGTTCGTGCCGGCTCGCTTTCGCGGCCCGCTGGCGCGCGCATCGGCACGCTGGAACGTCTCCGCGACGCTGCTGGCAGCACAGCTGATGGCGGAGTCGAACTTCAACCCCTACGCGGTCTCGCCGACCGGGGCCAGCGGGATCGCGCAGTTCATGCCCGGGACGGCCGCCGCCTACGGCCTCGCCGATCCGTTCGACGCGGCGGCCGCGATCGACGCCCAGGCGCATCTAATGTCCGACCTGCTGCGCCAGTTCGGCCAGGTTCCGTTGGCGCTCGCCGCCTACAACGCCGGTCCGGCGCCCGTCGCCGCCTGCGCCTGCGTTCCGTCCTATCCCGAGACCCAGGCCTACGTCGCCCGCATCCTCGGGCTGATGGGAGGGGGCGGCGTGGTCCCGGCGGCGCCGGTGCTCGAGGTTCGGCTGGTGGACTGAGGGCGTCCGGGTAGCCGCAGATCGACCGTGAGCCCGGCGCTCCTGGAAATAGCCGCGAGATTCAGAGCCGCAGCGCGACCACGCCGACCGCGATCGCGGCGACCGCCCAGGAGAGAGTCTGCAGGGCTCCGTCGAGCGGCCGCGCGAGCCTCTCGACCGATAGTGGGATGCTGGTGCCGTCGTCCAGCCGCTGCTCGCCGCTGACCGACGTGGTTCTGCGGCGCAGCTCACGGACCGGCGCCGAGAGACGGCGCTGCGCCACGCTGACGCCGAAGCACCCTGTCGCCACCAACAGCCCCGCCACCAGCTCGTCCGGGTGCGCGAGCGAAAGCGTGTTGGCCCACCACGACGTCAGGGCCGGAAAGGCGCCCCATGCAGCGGCGAACCAGAAGTCCGTGTGGAAGCGCCCGCCCGCCCATTCGAGGTTGTAGGCGACCACGAGGAAAACCCCCGCGACGACGAACGGGACCAGCGTGGGCGAAAGGATGAACACGCCGGCGATCCCGATCCCGATCGCGGCGGCGAGCGAGATCGCGGCAAGCGCGACCAGCGAGCGGTTGGAGAGCCGCGTCCTCAACGGGCGCCCGTTGAGCTCGTCCAGCGCGTGGGCGGCCACGCCGACCGCGAGAAAAAAGGCGGCAAGCGTGGCCAGTAGTCGATTGAGATGAATCGCCGGCGCGGCTGCCGCGCCGAGCGCGACGTAAGAGAGGTGCCAGGCGGTGTACGGCGGATGCAGCAAGGTCACGAGGTCGCGCCAGCCGCCGGCACGCAGCGCGTAGAAGGCGGGGCGACGAAGTCGCCCACCCGGGCCGGCGGCAGACGGGCGCCGGTCAGTCATCGCGTGTTCCCCAGATCACGACCCCACCGCCCAGGCTCATCACCTTTGCTTCCACCGAGCCGAATCCGGCCGCTCGCCAGAGCTCCAGCTGCCGTTGCAGCGACAGCTTTCGATAGAAGGCCGTGATGCTCGGCCCAAGGAAGCGGCCCACCTCATACCAATCCCGTGAGATCAGACGACCGAAGGCGGGCAGCCCGAGCCGGACGTAGGCGTGCCACAGTGCGTGCGCTGTGGGGTTCGGCGGCAGCATGAACTCGAGCGAGGCCACGCGCCCGCCGGGCTTGACCACACGGGCGAGCTCACGCAGGGTCGCCGCAGGATCTTCGACATAGCGGAGCAGGTAGGTGAACGTGAGGTGGTCGAACTCGCCATCCGCAAACGGCAGCGATTCGGCCTCACCGCGAACCAGTTCGATGCGCGATGCGAGATCCTGACTCGCGCGCAGTCTCGCCGCCGCCTGAGCGAGCATCTCGGGGCTCTGGTCGAGCCCGACGACCCGACAGCCGTAACGGCGCACGAGGGCGTCGGCGACCATGCCGGTGCCGGTCGCGACATCGAGTACACGGTCCTGCTGTCCAGCGGCGACTCGGGCGACCATCGCCTTCCGCCAGCGGGGATCCTGGGCGAAGCTGAGCACGGCCCCGGCGACGTCGTAGCGACGCGGCAGGCCCGCGAACAGCTCAAGCGCATGATCTTTGCGGGCGCCTGCCGGGCCTGAGCCCGGTTCGCCCGCGTCCATCACAACACTCGCGCCGCGGTCATCGACGATCCACGATAGTCGGGCGAGGCGGGCGCAGGCGCGTCATTCGGGCTCAGATCTCGGCCTCGCAACGGCTCGCGAACTCCTCGATCGCTCGAGCGTAGGCACCGGGATCGGTCACCTGTGGATCGTGTGTCGTGCCGGGTATAACCTCGCTCCTCGCCCCGGGCATCGCGGAGAACGCCATCTCGGCCATCCGTTTGAAGAACGCCGGGCGGCGGCCTCCGTGGGTGACGAGGGCCGGTCCGTCGAAAGCGGCCAGGTCGCCGAGCTCGATGCGCAGCGCATCCGGGTCCCGGTACTGGTCGAGATAGGTGCCGGAGTTTTCGACCAAGACCCGGCGGCGGCGGGGATCCAGCCCGGTCCAGCCGCCGGGCGGCTCGGCCACCCGGTCAAAATACAGGCGAGCGCCGCCCTCTAGATCGCCCGACTCGAGCCGGGTCGCAACCGCGGCGAGCTGAGTTCGTAGCTCGGTCAGCTCGGTCAGCTCGGATGAGTCGAGCGCCCGAGGATCGAGCAGATCGAACAGAGGGGGTTCGTGGACCGCGGCGCTAAGCAGCGCCTCCGGCCGGCCGGCCGCCAGACGCAGGGCGATCGAGCCTCCGAACGAGGCCCCTGCGACGTGGGCGGGCCCAGCGCCGAGCAGGTCGATCAGGGCTCCCAGGTCGTCGACATCATCGTGAACGCTTCCCTGGCCGAGCGGGCCGGGGCTGAGGCTGTGGCCGCGCCGGTCATAGACGACGACCTCAAAGGAATGGCGCAGCAGTGGCACGACGCCGTCCCAGATGCGGCAGTCCACCCACGATCCGTGCACGAGCACGAGCGGCTCGCCGGCGCCACTTCGCTCGTAGTGAAGCTGGACTCCATTGACGTCGGCGATCGGCATCGTGCGCTGGCTCCCGGAGCGGGGCTGCTCCTCCGGGCAGGCTAGACGCCACGCATGCGGCCTCGGATGGGGGCGGAAGCCCGCCGTGGCGCGTCAGGGGTAGTCCAGGACTAGGCGGCAGCCGTTCCGCTCGATTATCCGTGAGTCGTTGGCTTGCACTTGGGGCCGTTAGAGGCCGGCCGCGCTCGCGCCGGGCGCGTCGTCGGGAGCGTCACGCTCGATACCGCGCCGGTGAAAGAAGGCGCCGAAGGAGCCAGCCAGCATCGCGACGACCGAGATCGCGTATGCCTGAAGAAAGACATCGAGCACGCGTGCCGGTGTCGAGATCGGGTTCGGGAGTTGGGACGAGACGGTCAGGAGCTGGGTGCTCGTCCAGAAGACGGAGTCTCCAAATGTGGTGATTCCTGTGCCGGCTGCATGGCGCTCGAACAGAAAGACGAGCACGCTCGCGACAGTGTCCAGAAGGACCGTTGCGACGACGATGAACGCGATCCGCGAGCGCAGGCGGTCGTGCGTTGGCGTGACTCCGCGCACGACCCTCAGGACCTCGCGGCTTTGCGTTCGCACGGACTCGGGCACGCGGCGAGTATTCCGCAGCGAGCGGTCAGGTTTGTCGTAGCGGCCACTGGGTTCGGCGCACAACGGAAGATCGCGACCTCCCGTCGAATCCCAGCAACGCCGGCCCGGCGCCGGTCCCAGCCTGCGGGTGCGTGCCCTCATACCCCGAGACCCAGGCCTACGTCGCCCGCATCCTCGGGCTGATGGACGGCGCCGGCGCGATCGCTGCGGCGCCGGTGTTTGAGGTGCGGCTGGTGGCCTGAACCCAGCCGACCCGACTCGCGCCCAGATCTGATCGATGGTCCACTTGAGCTTGGCCGCTGTTGCACCCCCCCGTTTCTGATCCTCGTGTATCCCTTGGCCACGTTCGGGTAACCGGGCGCCCTTCCGTCATTGTTTGGACGCTCGGCCGCGAGATGGTGGCGCCGGCCGGGTACGCCGCGCTCCTCGGGCCTGCCCGAGAGGAGGTGAGAGCCGCGATCGTCGAGGCGCTCACGCCCTACCGGACGCCCAGCGGCGGCTACCGGGTCGAGAACCCGTTCCATTCCATATGTGGTGGCCCGCGCTTGATCGGGTTCGCGAGATCTAGAATCGCGACACGGCCCCCGACCCAACAAGCACCGCGGCCGAGCTCCCTGGCGTAGAAGCGTCGGAGCAGCTGACTCCTGCTGAGCTGCGGCTCGCTACCCGCAACCACGGGTTTCCTCTCGAGGCGCTCGCCTACGACATCACGCCGGCCGGCCTGCATTACCTGCTCGTCCACTACGACATCCCGGTGGTCGATGCGGGGAGCTGGCGGCTGGACGTCGGTGGTCACGTGGGCCGCGACCTGTCGCTGTCACTCGACGAGCTGCGCTCGCGGCCCGCGGTGACGATCCCGGTGACGCTCGAGTGCGCCGGAAACGGCCGTGCCCAGCTCTCGCCGCGCCCGCTGAGTCAGCCATGGCTGCTCGAGGCGGTGGGGACGGCCGAGTGGACCGGTACCCCGCTGAAGGGCCTGTTGGACGAGGCAGGCGTCAGTGACGGCGCGGCCGAGGTGCTGTTTCGCGGCCTCGATCGCGGGGTGGAGGGCGGGGAGGAGCAGCAATTCGAGCGCAGCCTGGCGCTGGCCGAGGCGTCGCGAGACGAGGTGCTGCTCGCCTACGCCATGAACGGCCAGCCGCTGCCACCCCAGCACGGCTTTCCGCTGCGACTGATCGTCCCCGGCTGGTACGGGATGACGAGCGTCAAGTGGCTCGAGCGGATCACCGTCCTCGACAAACCGTTCGAGGGATACCAGCAGGCCCGCGGCTATCGCTTGCGCCAAACGCCCGAGGAGCAGGGCGAACCGGTCTCGTGGATGCTGCCGCGGTCGCTGATGATCCCGCCCGGGATCCCGGACTTCGCAACCCGCGAGCGCAGGCTCGAGCCCGGCCCCTGCACCGTGCGCGGTCGCGCCTGGTCGGGCTTGGGCTCGGTCCAGCGCGTCGAGGTGAGCGCCGACGGCGGCACGAATTGGGGCGACGCCCGGCTCGGCTTGCAGGCCTCGGAGTGGGCTTGGCGCTCCTGGGAGTGGGCTTGGGAGCCCCGCCGATCCGGTGTCCATGAGCTCTGCTGCCGGGCGACTGACAGCGCGGGCAACTGCCAGCCGCTCGAGGCCCGGTGGAACCTCGGCGGCTACGCCAACAACGAGGTCCAGCGGGTGGCGGTCACCGTCTCGGCCGGCTAACGGGCTCGCGCCGACGGGCTACGACCAGAACTCGTCCCAGGAGTGGACGTCGTAAAAGTACTCCCGACCGTCCGTCACCCGGCCGTCCTCGATCTGGAAGACGAGGCAGCAGTCAACATCCAACCGCTTGCCGTTCCGCTCCGCACTGTTGTGGTGTATGCCGACCACGCGGCCGTCATCGTCTGCAAGCACCTCCCGCAATTCCGCCTTGAAGGTCCCTCCAGTCTCGCCCCCATACCGGCCGAATTGGGCAAAGCTCGCCTCGCGGCCCTCGTGGTCGCCGGCCAGTGAGCTTCGCCCCGGCGTGTGCCACGAGGCGTTCTCGTCAAAGAGTTCGGTGAGCGTCCCCATGTCGCCGTTGTTGAAGGCCTCGTAGCCGCGCCGAACAACCGCCGCGTTCTCGTCTGCTCCCATCGTTTTCCTCCTGTTCGCTGGTGTCGGTCGGTCTGCGAACCTAACACGCTGGGGCTGCCGCAATCGCCTTTGGCGGACCTCTCCACCACCGCCGCGGAAGACCGGCATCGCTGGACGGCCCGCCGAGGTCGCCGATCAGGCTGCGAGGGGACGACCAGGGGCGGCAGGGCCAGACGATTAACGACTAGAGCACTTCTGCGTTCACGCGAAAGGAGGCATGGGGGTCAGGCGCAACAACGAGACGACTGCATGTCGTCCGCTGCGAAAGCCTCCGGTCAGCGGTTGAAGACGCTCGCATCGCCCCGACAGCGGGAGCGGCATGTCCCGTTGGCCGATCGGCTCGAGGGACGTGGATGTCGGACGAGCGGTAGTCGAAATGAAGACGGGGTCGGGTCTTCTCCGGCGCCTGGCGCCGCGGCTCGAACCTGGATCTTCCTTACCATCGAGCACATGAGCCTCCAACGGATGGATCACGTCGGCATCGTGGTTGACGACCTCGCGGCAGCGACGGCGTTCTTCGTCGAGCTCGGACTCAAGCCGCAGGGCGAGGGGCAGGTCGAGGGGGATTGGGTGGACGGCGTGGTAGGGCTCGAGGGCGTCCAGGTGGAGTTCGCGATGATGGAGACCCCGGACGGCAACGGACGGCTCGAGCTGGTGAAGTTTCACGCCCCGTCGGGCCAGGGCGGCAACCGGCACGCGCCGGCGAACACCCCGGGTATCCGTCACATCGCATTCGCCGTCGAGGACATCGACGCCGTCGTCGCCGGCCTGCGAGCCCACGGCGCGGAGCTCGTCGGCGAGCTGGAGCGCTACGAGGACAGCTACCGGCTCTGCTACGTCCGCGGCCCCGAGGGGATCATCGTCGAGCTGGCAGAGCAGATCGGCTGACGGATCCGGTCCGCCGCCGACCCCCGACCAACCGAGCGACCCGACTAGCGTTCCGGAAGCGGATGGTGAACCGGGCTCGCCTCCAAGCCCGCTACCGTTGCCCTGTGAGCAGCCAGCGAGTGCCCGGTGGGGTGGTGCACGAGCTACCCGCAGACCTGCGCAAGGCGTTGATCGCCAACCGCACGGCACTCGATGCCTGGCAGGACATCACGCCCTTGGCGCGCAACGAGTTCATCTGCTGGGTCGAGGATGCCAAGCAGGAGATGACCCGAGAACGCCGCATTCGCCGGACCCAGGAGGAGCTCGAGGAAGGCCAGCGCCGGCCCTGCTGCTGGCCGGGGTGCAAGCACCGCGACCGCACCGGCGGGTAGCCGGCGAGCCTTCCGGACGCGTGGAAGCGAAAGTTGCGCTTTGGGACGAAAAGCGCATGTTTCAGGCCTACGAACACCGGCGGTCCTGAAGCTCAACGACTGGCCGCGGCAGGGCCAGCCCTGAGGAAAAGGGTCTAAACGCCTGGGAACCGTGGCTGTGGGGCGATCGCCGTATCGCCGCATTGAAGGTCGTCGACTGAGGCCTTCACCCCTGCCGTTGACCCGCGTCCCAGGCCGGGATAGGCTCGCCTCGAACCGCAACCAGGGGGAGGGACCGGATGCTCGATCTGCGCCGCGTAAGGCCTGCCTTGTGGATCGCAGCGGCGCTGTGCGTCGCGCTCCCTGCCTCGGCCTCCGGAACTGTGACGATCGGCAGCAATCTCGCGGCAGCCCCAACGGACGCCATTGACTGCGGAGCATTCGGATGCACCGCCTCGCACAAAGCCCTGCCAGCACCGACGAGCGCGGCCCCGGGCGGCGTGCTGGCACCGAGCGACGGGGTCGTGGTCCGGTGGCGTATCAGGGTCGGAGTCCTTCCCATTCCGGTGGCGCTGCGGATCACTCGGCCCGGTGACTCCGGAGCCCGCAGCGGCGCCGGGACGGGCCCCACGGTCACCCCGACGGCGAATCAGACCTCGACCTTCGACGACGTGCGGCTTCCGATCCAATCCGGCGACACCGTGGGGATCGACTGCTTTTGTCAGAACGTCGTCCTCTATGCGCTCGCCAACACGCCGAACGCAAGCTTCATCCGATGGATCCCGGCACTCCTGGATGGGGAGCCGCCGAGGTCCGACGCCACCACCTTCAATGGTCAGGAGCTGCTCGTAAACGCCGACATCGAGCCCGATGCGGACCGCGACGGGTTCGGGGACGAAACCCAGGACCAGTGCCCGACCGATACCTCCACACAGGGGACGTGTCCCGACACCGACCCGCCCGAGACCACGATCACCAAGGGCGCTCCGAACAAGCTCGATGAGCACAAGGTGAAGTTCAAGTTCACCTCCACCGAGCCCGACTCGACCTTCGAGTGCAAGCTCGACAAGAAGAAGTTCAAGGCGTGCACCTCGCCGCGAAAGGTCAAGCACCTCGACGGGGGCAAGCACAAGTTCAAGGTGGTCGCCACCGACGCGGCGGGCAACACCGATCCCACCGCCGCCAAGGACAAGTTCAAGGTCTTGGGCTGACGCGTTAGGTCGGAGCGGTCGGTTGACCCGCTCGGCGACCGGGTGTAGCTTCACTCGAAGTCGATCCGAGCAGGGAGGTCCAGATGCTCGGCAAGAAGGTAGGAGCGGGCGTATTCGCGGCAGTCGCAGCGTTGGCGCTTTCGGTCCCGCTCTCGGCTTCCGCGGCCACTCAGATAGGACAGACGTTCACTCCGGGGGGTGCAAGCTGCAGTGGAGGTTTCACACGCCTCCAGGGTGTCTACCCCGGCGGGCAATACGCGGCCCCGTCCGACGGCGTGATCACGGCATGGAGCCACCAGGCTTCGAGCTCGCCGCCCCAGCTCGGGCTGAAGGTCGCCCACCCGCAGGGGGGGACCGTCTACACCGTTGTCGGGGAGAGCACCGTCAAGACCCCGGTTGCCGATCAGCTCAACACCTACAGCGTCCGACTCCCGATTCGAGCGGGCGACGTGATCGGGGTCTACCTCGCGACAAGCGGCCCCTGTTTCGCAGAGCAAGTCGGCTATACGGAGCACATCGCGTCCGTCGACGCCCCGCCGGGATTTATGGGTACCTTCAACGTGGACCTGCCGAACAACCACCAGCTCGACGTTTCCGCAAACCTCGAGCCCGATTGCGACTCGGACGCATTCGGCGACGAGACCCAGGACACCGACCTGTCGAGCTGCGAGATCGCCCCGCCAGACATCGCCCCGCCAGAAACCACGATCACCAAGGAGCCGAAGCAGAAGACCGCCAAGCCCAAGGCGAAGTACGAGTTCGCCTCCGACGAGCCGGGCTCCACGTTCGAGTGCAAGATCGACAAGGCGGGCTTCGGCTTCGGTGACTGCACGTCTCCCGTGAAGCTCAAGCGACTCGATGAGGGCAAGCACAAGTTCGAGGTCCGGGCGATCGACCCCGCCGGCAACGTCGATCCCTCTCCGGCGAAGGACAAGTTCAAGGTCGTCGACTGAGTACGGCGCCCCGGCCGTTGACCCGCCACCCAGGGCGGGATAGGCTCGCCTCGAACTGCAACCGGGAAAAGGGATGGGATGCCCGTTCAGCGCCGCGTAAGGCCTGCCCTGTGGATCGCCGCTGCGCTCTGCGTCGCGATCCCGGCCTCGGCCTCTGGCGCGGTGACGATTGGAAGCAGTCTCGAGGTGGCTGCGGAGAACACCATCACGTGCGCCAGCCTGTGCACGACCTCTAACAGCTCCCTGCCGGACACCAGCACGGCGTCGGCTGGCCTCGTAGCACCGAGTGACGGGGTCGTCGTCCGCTGGCGGATCAAGACAGGCAGTCCGGTTACGCCGGTCGCGCTGCGGATCACCCGGCCGGGACCTGGACCGCTTTCCGACTTCACCGGGGCCGGCACGGGCCCGACGGAAACCCCGGCCCTCAACACGACCTCGACCTTCGATGTGCGGCTTCCGATCCAGGCCGGTGACGGTGTAGGGATCGATTGCTGCGAGGTTGGAGGACTCACGGCTCTCGCTCCCACCCCGGGCTCGATCTTTGACACCTGGAACCCACTCGTTGACGCTGATATGCCCAAGCTCCCGAACAAGTCGTTCGCGGACATCGAACTGCTCGTAAGCGCCGACATCGAGCCCGATGCGGACCACGATGGCTTCGGTGACGAGACCCGGGACCAGTGTCCGACCGACGCCTCCAAGCAGGGGGACTGCGCCGCGCCCGAGACCAAGATCACCAAGGGTGCTCCAACCAAGACCGAGCGGACCAAGGTCAAGTTCAAGTTCACCTCCTCGGAGCCCGACTCGACCTTCGAGTGCAAGATCGACAAGGAACAGTTCAAGGCGTGCGAGTCCCCGCGCAAGGTCAAGAACCTCGATGAGGGGAGGCACAAGTTCAAGGTGGTTGCGACCGACGCGGCTGGGAATGCCGACCCCTCCGCGGCCAAGGACAAGTTCAAGGTCGTAGATTGAGGGCGGCTCGCGGCTTTCGCTTGGACGAAAAGCAGGAGCGAAGGCACACTCTGAGCAGCTCCTAGAACCTCGAGGGGGCTCGGTCTCGTTCCAGTAGACGACGGGTGCGCGAACGCGTTGCGCGGCTCTACTGCTCGCCGCGCGTCCGCTGCTGGCGTTATCCATCTGGAGCCGGCCTTGTAAGACCACGACCCGGGCCGGCGAAAGGAGTCGACATGTACTTCGCGATAGGTCGTGTGCTGAGGGCCGTCCGACGATCAGCGGCGGCAGCGCCAACCTGTCGAAAAGCTGCGGTACTCCTGGGAGGCGTGGCACCAGGGTTCCCGGAAGCCGTGGCGCTAGGGGCCCGCGGACCAGAGTGAGACACTGCGCGGGCCATGCCTATGACGGAGCGAAGGACGAATGATGACCACTGGCGCTGATGAGGATGCGATCCGGGCAGTAGTGAGCGATTACATCGAGGGTTGGTTCGACGGGGATGCGGGGCGCATGGAACGGGCGCTGCACCCGGAACTCGTGAAGCGCTGCCGCGGGATTGAGGGTGATGACCCGGACGCCCTGGAGACTCTCTCAGCCGCTGAGATGATCGACGCCACCGCAGACGGCGAAGGCCGACGCGAGGACGCCGCCGACCGGCGGATCGAAATAAAGATCGAGTACCTAAGCGGCGACATCGCGAGCGTAACGTGCCTTTGCCATCTCTTCGTCGACCTGCTGCACCTGATTCGTATGCCCGAAGGCTGGAGGATCGTGAACGCGGTTTGGCGGATGCGATAACGGCTCCCGCCGTTTGTCTGCGCCAGCCTTGAGCTGCCATTGCCTTCCTCTCCTGGCGCGAGGCCCTCGAAGCCGCCGGGCTGCGGGAGTAGGCCGGGGCCTCTTCCGGGCCGATCGGCTGGCAGAAAAGTGCGCTAGCGCAACCCGAAGCATTTCGGCTGCACGGCCGGGTCGGCGCCTGCTCGGTCGCCGGGGATCGCGTCGGTGCGGGTGCCGCTGCCGAATTGCGGAGGGGGATGGCACCGGCGGCGCCGGTACTCGAGGTGTGGCTGGTCGTGTGAGCCGAGAGCCAATACGCTGCCCGGATGCCACCCCTGACCGTCTCCGGGATCGATGAGCTGCGGGGGCTGATCGGCAAGCCGATAGGCCCCAGCGACTGGGTCGAGGTGACGCAGTCCGAGATCGACAAGTTCGCCGAGATCTCGCGCGATGACCAATGGATCCACGTCGACGTCGAGCGGGCCGAGCGCGAAAGCCCGTTCGGCACCACCGTCGCCCACGGCAACCTCACCCTGTCGCTGATCGACGGCTTTCGGCTCCAGCTGATCAGGCAGGAGGGCGTCACGATCGGGATCAACTACGGCTGGAACAAGGTCCGCTTCCCGGCGCCGGTCCCCGCGGGCGCCAAGGTTCGCGCGACCGCCGAGGTCCAGTCGGTCGAGGAGTTGGGCGAGGGCTGGTATCACGTGGTCACCAAGTTCACGCTCGAGCGCGAGGGTGGCGACAAGCCCGTTTGCGTCGCCGAGTCCGTGGGCCGGGCGCTCGTCGGCTGACGAAAGAAAGCGGCGGCCCCGGAGGCCGCCGCTTGCACGGTCGCGCTGCGACGCTGTGCGCTATTCGACCGTCAGTGTGCCCTCCATGCCGGCCTCGCGGTGTGCGTCGACCGAGCAGTAGTACGTGTAGTCCCCGGCCTTGAAGTCGCCCACCGCCGTCGCGGTGTCACCGGTGATCACGTCGGTCCGGGTGACCTGCTTGCCGTCCGCGTCCTCGACGACGACGTCGTGGCCGGTCGAGGACTGGTTGTCGAACTCGATCGTGACGGTGCCGGCCGGAGCGCTGAGGCTGCTCTGGACGTAGGCGAGCGCGCCGTCGGGGTCGGCCTCGAGTGAGACTGCCTCGCCGTTCGCCTGGACCGTCGTGTCGGTGGTCGCGGTGGTTGACGTCGTGGTCTCGTCGCCTCCGCCGCAGGCCGCGAATCCGAACGCGCCGAGGGCGAGGACCGAGAGTACGAACGCAAGCTTCTTCATCGGCGGTCTCCTTGGGTCGGGATTCGATCGAGTCTAGTCCGCCCTATCGACCGGTGAATTTCGCGGCACGGCCGTCGAAGAACGCCGTGACGCCCTCCCGCAGGTCCTCGGTCCCCATCGAGTCGGCGATCCCGTGGCGCTCGATCTGGAGGTGATCGGTGAGCGAGTTGTCGAGGCTCTGGCCGACGAGCAGCTTCGCCATCCGCACGTAGTGGGGGGCCTTGGCAGCGAGCCCTTCGGCCTTCGCCCGCGCGTCGGCGATCAACTCCCCGGGTGCGACCACCTTCGAGACGATCCCCAGCTCCAGCGCTTGGTCGGCGGAGAGCAGCGGGTCGTTGAGCAGGAGTTCGAGCGCCTTCGCCGGGCCGACGACCCGGGGAAGGAAGTAGGTCATGCCTCCATCGGGGGAGGCGCCGATTCGCCCGTAAGCGCAGACGAAGGACGCGCTCGACGACGCGATCCGGATGTCGGACATCAGCGCCAGCGAGAAGCCGGCGCCGGCGGCGACGCCGTTGACCGCCGCGATCACCGGATATGGGATGCGACGGAAATCGACGATCGCCTGATGGAGCACCTCGGCGCCGCGGCGCACGTCCGCCGGCAGGTCGAGATCGGGATCGTCGAGACCGCCCTTGAACCAGTTCACGTCGCCGCCGGCGGAGAAGGCGCGGTCACCCGCGCCGGTCACGATCAGCCCCCGCAGCGGAGCCTGGTCGGCGAGCCAGCCCGAGGCGACCGTGAGCTCGCCGATCATCTCGGGGCTCATCGCGTTGAGCGAATCAGGCCGGTCCAGGGTGAGGGTGCCGATCCCGGCCTCGACCTCGATCTTCAGCGTGGCGAGGTCGGGCGGGGAGGGAACGGCGGCGGTGCTCATCGGGATCGGGCTCCTCGAGGTCGTTTCGACGGCGGGCGCGAACCCTAACCTTTGACCCGATGCCTGAACCCCACGAGCCCGATCCCTCACCCGACCCCGACACCCCCGGAGGCGAAGCCGAGGAGGTGGCGGGCGTTGATTCCCCCGGAGGCGAAGCCGAGGAGGTGGCGGGCATGGGTTTGGCGGGCGTTGATTCCCAGGAGGTGGCGGGCGTCGTCACCGCCGAGCGGCGAAAGCTCCCCGATCAACCCGGCGTCTACCTGTTCAGGGACGCCAGGGGCTTGGTGCTGTACGTCGGCAAGGCGACCTCGATCCGCAAGCGCGTCGCGGGTCACTTCTCGGGCAAGTCGACGACCGGCGGTGGCGAGCTGATCGGTCGCATCGCCGCCATCGACTTCCTGGTCACCGAGACCGAGGCCGAGGCGCTGCTCGCCGAGCAGCAGTTCATCAAGCGCCACCGGCCGCGCTTCAACATCCGCCTTCGCGACGACAAGTCCTACCCCTACATCGGGATCAGCCTCGACGAGGAGTTCCCGCGCGTCTACTTCACCCGCGAGCGCCACCGCTCGGCGCGAATCTACTTCGGCCCGTACTCGTCGGCGAAGCGCGTCCGCGAGACCCTGGACCTGCTCGGCCGCCTGTTCCAGTACCGCACCTGCGAAGGGCCCGAGCCCGGTCGGCGCTCCGGTGTGCCTTGCCTCGACTACTACATCAAGCGTTGCGCTGCGCCCTGCGTCGGGTTCGTCGACCGAGAGGAGTACCGGCGGGGGATCGACGCGATCGTCGCCTTCCTCTCCGGCCGCTACCGCGACGTCGAACGCGATCTGGAGCGCAAGATGGCGGAGGCGGCGGCCGGCGAGGAGTTCGAGCGCGCCGCCGTGCTCCGCGACCGGCTCGAAGCCGTGCGCTCGCTGATGGAGCGCCGCAGCGTCGCCTCGGAATCGCTCGTCAGCGCCGACCTGGTCGCGGTCGCGGTCGAGGGGGCGGAGGCGAATGCGCAAGTGTTCCAGGTCCGCGACGGGGTGCTTGCAGAGCGCCACGGCTTCTACCTCGCCAACGAGGGTGAGCGCGGCGAGGGCGAGGTGACCGAGGAGTTCCTCGCTCAGTACTACTCCGCGGCGCCCGCGGTGCCCAGGCTGGTGATCGTGGGGCCGGCGATGGCCGAGCGCGCCCGCGTCGTCGCCGAGGCGCTCTCGGTTCGCCGCGGTGGCCCGGTCGAGGTCCGGGTGGCCGAGCGCGGTTCGAAGCGGCGGCTGCGCGAGCTCGCGGAGCGCAACGCATCGCTCGCCCTGGCTCAGGATCGGTTGCGCCAGGAGCGTCGACGCAGCCAGCGCGTCGACGCGCTCTCCGCGCTGCAGGACGCGCTCGCGCTCGAGCAGCTACCGGTTCGAGTCGAGGGCTTCGACGTCTCCAACATCGGCGGCGAGCACACGGTCGCCTCGATGGTCGTCTTCGAAGGCGGGGCGCCGAGGAAGTCCGACTACCGCCGGTTCCGCATTCGCCGAACGGAGGATGCCGCCGTGTCCGCGAACGATTTTGCCTCGATCGAGGAGGTGCTGGAGCGCCGGGTCGCGCAGCTGCTCGAGCAGGCCGACCGCTCGCCACACGATCCCGACCGCGACGAGAGCTTTGCCTCGGTCCCCGATCTGATCGTGATCGACGGCGGCAAGGGCCAGCTCTCGGCCGGCTTGCGGGCGCTCGGCCCGCTCGTCGATCGCGGAACGGCGGTGATCGGACTCGCCAAGCGGCAGGAGGAGGTCTTCGTCCCAGGTCGCACGAAGCCGCTCGAGATCGCCGCGGAATCCGAGGCCCTGCGACTTCTCCAGCGGGTCCGTGACGAGGCCCACCGGTTCGCGATCGATCATCACCGCAAGCGCCGCGGCAACGCGATGACCGCCTCGCTGCTCGACGAGCTTCGCGGCGTCGGCCCGGTTCGTAAGCGGGCGCTGCTGGAGCACTTCGGCTCGCCGGAGCGGCTGGTCACCGCGAGCAGGGAGGAGCTGGAGGCGGTGCCGGGGCTCCCCGGAAAGCTCGCGCGTGACATTCATCGACAGCTCAACCGGGCGGGTTAGGGAAATGGCGGCGGGTGCGGCGGCGCGCGCGGCTCGATGAGCACCAGCGTCGAGAGTCCCGTCGGCAAGCACGTCGACCTGGTGGTGATCACCGGCTACTCGGGCGCCGGGAAGTCGGAGGCGATCGCCGCCTTCGAGGACTCGGGGTACTTCTGCGTCGACAACCTGCCGCCGCGGATGATCGCCTCGCTCGGCGAGCTGTTTCGCCACCAGGGCAGCAGGGTCCGGCGCGCGGCGGTGGTCACCGACGTTCGCGGCGGCGACTACTTCGCCGAACTGGTCGCGGTGTTGGGCGAGCTCGAAGGTGGCGGCCTCGAGCCCACGGTGCTCTTCCTCGAGGCGAACGAGGAGGCGCTCGTCGACCGTTTCAAGGAGACGCGCCGGCGCCACCCGCTGGCCCCCGCCGGGCGTGTGGTCGAGGGAATTCGCGCCGAGCGCGAGATCCTCGGCCCGCTGCGCGAGCGAGCCGACGTGGTCATGGACACCTCCGGGCTGACCGGCGCGATGCTGCGCCGCAGGATCGCCACCGATCTGCTCGGACCGCGCTCGAGCTCGAAGCTGGCACTGACCATCCTCACCTTCGGATTCAAGAACGGACCGCCCCGCGACGCCGACCTCGTCTTCGACGTCCGCTTCCTGCCCAACCCGCACTACCGCGAGGATCTGCGGCCGCTGACCGGCCTCGACTCGGCGGTGGTCGAGTACGTCGAGGCCGGAGAGCTGGCATTCGAGTACTACGATCGCCTGCTCCCTCTGCTCGACTTCCTCCTGCCCGCTTACGTCGCCGAGGGCAAGACCCACCTGACGATCGCCATCGGCTGTACCGGCGGTCGCCATCGCTCGGTGACGATCGCCGACCGCGTAGCCCGGCATCTCGCCGGCCATGAGGACGTCTCGCTGCGGGTCGTCCACCGCGACGTCGAGCTCGGTTAGCCCCCGGGCATTCGTAGAATCGCCGCAGTGAGCGAGCCGGTGATCTCAGTCTCGGGCCTGCGCAAGTCCTACGGCGAGTTCGAGGCGGTGCGCGGGATCGATCTCGAGGTCGAACGCGGGGAGGTCTTCGCCTTCCTCGGCCCGAACGGAGCGGGGAAGACGACGACCGCCGAGGTGCTCGAGGGCTATCGGGCGCGCAGCGCCGGCGCGGTCTCCGTCCTCGGCGTCGATCCGGGGGCACCGACGCGCGAATGGCGTGAGCGGATCGGCATCGTCCTCCAGCAGTGCCGCATGCGACCCGAGCTGACCGTGCGCGAGACGCTCGAGCTGTACGCCGGCTACTACCGGGCTCCGCGCGGTATCGCGGCGACGATCGAGCAGGTCGGGCTGGGGGAGAAGGCCGATACGCGAGCGAGGGCGCTGTCCGGCGGACAGCTCCGACGCCTCGACGTCGGCGTGGCGCTGATCGGCGACCCCGACCTGCTCTTTCTCGACGAGCCGACGACGGGCTTCGATCCCTCGGCCCGCCGTCAGGCCTGGGAGGTGATCGCGGGATTGCGCGAGCTCGGCAAGACCGTCTTCCTGACCACCCACTACATGGATGAGGCGCAGTGGCTCGCCGATCGAGTGGCGATCATCGCCGCGGGCCGGATCGTCGCCGAGGGTCCGCCCGACGAGCTTGGCGACCGCGAGAACCGGCCGGCCGAGCGTCAGCTTCCAGCTGCCGGCGGGCATGGATGCCGCGGAGCTGCCGATCGCGGTTGTCGTCGGCGACCATCGGCGAGGCCTCACTGAGGACCTCGACTCCGGTCGAGACGCTCAACCGGCTCACCGGCTGGGCGATCGAGCGCTCGCTCGACCTCGAGGGCCTCGAGGTGCGGAGGCCGAGCCTCGAGGACATCTATCTCGAGCTCACCACGGCCAACGGGTCCCCGGACGCAGAGCAGGAGGCGCCGATGAGCGCGCCCGCCCTCGCAATGCACCAGTTCCGCTACGACCAGAAGGCGTTCTGGCGCAACCCGGGCGCGGTGTTCTTCACCGTCGCGCTGCCGCTGATGTTCCTGTTCATCTTCGAGGAGATCTTCGGCAATGACACCCTCGAGCAGCTCGGGCGGCCTCAAGACCGCGACCTACTACGTGCCGGCGATCCTCACCCTGGCGGTGGTCTCGGCGACCTTGCAGAGCGTCGCGATCAGGCTCACCGTCGACCGCGAGAACGGGATCCTCAAGCGCGGGCGCGGGACGCCGATGCCGAGCTGGGTCTTCTTCGCCGGGCGGGTCGGCAACGCGATCGTGGTCTCGCTGCTGATGCTGGTGATCGTTCCCGGCATCGGCCGCCTGCTGTACGGCGTCGCGATTCCGTGGGATCACCTGCCGGCCGTCCTGGTCACGCTCGCGGTCGGCGCCGCGAGCTTCTGCTGCCTCGGGATCGCGCTGACGGCGCTGATCCCCAGCGAGGACGCCGCGCCGGCGATCACCAACTTCGTCGTCCTTCCCCTCTACTTCCTGTCCGGCGTGCTGATCCCCGAGACCGAGATCCCGGACGGCGTCCTGCAGGTCGCCGACCTGTTCCCGATCCGCCACTTCTTCGAGGCCCTGTTCGCCGCCTGGGATCCGACGACCGGCGGGGCGGGCTTCGAGTGGGGGCACCTGGCCGTCGTCGCCGCCTGGGGGGTGGTCGGCCTGCTGCTCGCGATCCGATTCTTCCGCTGGACGCCCGGGGCGGCTGACGTGGATACGGTTCCGGGGTGATTCACCACGCCAGCGTCGAGGTCACCGATCTGGAGCGAAGCGGGCGCTTCTACGATGCGGTGCTCGGATCGCTCGGCTGGCGACGTCACAACGACAACGACGAGGTGATCGGTTGGGGGATCGTCAGGCCGGTCTTCTTCGCCTCGCTCGGCGACACGGTCGGCACCGGCGGCGGGCACGTCTGCTTCTCCGCCAACGCGATCCCGGCGGTCAAGGCCGCCTGGGAGAGCGGGGTCGCGGCGGGCGGCGTCGACGACGGCGCGCCCGGGCCGCGCCCCGAGTACGGTGCGCACTACTACTCGGCGTACATGCTCGACCCGGACGGACACCGGGTCGAGGTGGCGGTGGGGATCGATTGAACACGACGAGATGACCAGACGGAGGTTCGGATGGCAAAGGTGAAGGTCGGAGTCAACGGGTTCGGGCGCATCGGGCGCAACCTGTTCCGGGCCGCGCACGAGGCCGGCTCGGAGTTGGAGTTCGTCGCCGTCAACGACATCACCGACACCGCGACCCTCGCCCACCTGCTCAAGTACGACTCGACCTACGGCCGCTTCCCCGGCGAGGTCGAGGCGCGCGACGGCGCGATCGCCGTCGACGGCACCGAGATCAAGGTGCTCGCCGAGCGCGACCCGGCGGCGCTGCCCTGGGGCGAGCTCGGCGTCGAGCGTCGTGATCGAGTCCACCGGCCTGTTCACCAAGCGCGACGACGCCGCCAAGCACCTCGAGGCCGGGGCGAAGAAGGTGATCATCTCGGCGCCGGCCACCGACCCCGACGTCACCGTCGCTCTGGGCGTCAACTTCGACAGCGACTACGACCCCGAGCCGCACCACATCATCTCGAACGCCTCCTGCACGACCAACTGCCTCGCGCCGGTGGCCAAGGTGCTCCACGAAACGTTCGGGATCGAGCGCGGGCTGATGACCACGATCCACGCCTACACCGCCGACCAGCGCCTCCAGGACATGCCGCACAAGGACCTGCGCCGCGCGCGGGCGGCCGCCATCAACCTGATCCCGACCTCGACCGGTGCGGCGAGGGCGGTCGGCCTGGTGCTGCCGGAGCTCAACGGCAAGCTCAACGGGATCGCGGTGCGCGCCCCGGTGGTCACCGGGTCGGTCGTCGACCTGACCTGCGAGGCTCGGCCGCCAGACCAGCGCCGAGGAGCTGAACGCGGCCGTGAAGCGAGGCGGCCGAGGGGCCGCTGGCAGGGCATCCTGCTCTACACCGAGGACCCGATCGTCTCGACCGACATCGTCGCCGACCCGCATTCGTCGATCTTCGACGCGCCGCAGACGATGGTCATCGACGGCGGCCTCGTCAAGGTCGTCTCCTGGTACGACAACGAGTGGGGCTACTCGAACCGCTGCGTCGAGCTGGCCGCCAAGGTGCTCGAGCGCGCGCCGCGCCGTCGCTTGAGCGAGCGGGGCACGTTCGCCAAGGCGAGCGTTCGCGACGCGCCGCTCGAGGGCACGCGGGTGCTGGTACGGGTGGACTTCAACGTCCCGCTCGCCGACGGCGGCGAGGCTGGGCCGGGTCGCCGACGACACCCGGATCAGGGCCGCGCTGCCGACGATCGAGCTGCTGCGCGAGCGCGGCGCCGCCGCTGGTGCTCGTCTCCCACCTGGGCCGGCCGGCGGGAGGACCGGAGCCAGCGCTCTCGATGGCGCCGGTCGCCGCGCGGCTCGCCGAGCTGCTGGGGATCGAGGTCGGCGCTCGCGCCGGGCGTCGTCGGCCCCGAGGTCGAGGCCGCCGCCGGGCGGCTCGGCGCCGGCGAGGTGCTGCTGCTCGAGAACAGCCGCTTCGAGCCCGGCGAGACCAAGAACGACCCCGAGCTCTCGGCGGCGCTCGCGCGGCTCGCCGACGTCTACGTCGACGACGCCTTCGGCGCCGCCCACCGCGCCCACGCGACCACCGAGGGGGTCGCGGACCTGCTGCCCGCCTACGCCGGCCTGCTGCTCGAGCGCGAGGTGCGCGAGCTGACCGCGGTTCGCGACGATCCACGGCGCCCGCTGTGCGTCGTGCTCGGCGGCGCCAAGGTCTCGGACAAGATCGGCGTCATCGACGCGCTTCCTCGAGACCGCCGACAGCGTCCTGATCGGCGGCGCGATGTGCTTCAGCTTCTTCCGGGCGCCGGGCAGCGCCACCGGCGACTCGCTGGTCGAGGAGGAGGGCGTGATGCTCGCGGCCGGGTGCTCGCGACGCGCCAAGGCCTCGGCCTGCGAGCTGCTGCTCCCGGTCGACCTGGTGATCGGCAATCGCTTCACGGCCGACGCCGAGCGTCGCGAGCTCGACGGGATGGAGGTTCCCGACGGCTGGATGGGGCTGGACATCGGCCCGCGCACGGTCGCCGACTACGCCGACGTCATCGCCGCTGCCGGGACGGTGTTCTGGAACGGGCCGATGGGGGCCTTCGAGCTCGAGCCGTTCGCGGCCGGGACGCGAGCGATCGCCGAGGCGGTCGCGACGGCGCCCGGCGTTCACGGTGGTCGGCGGCGGCGACTCCGCTGCGGCGCTGGTCAGCTTCGGCCTCGCCGACGAGGTCGACTGGCTCTCGACCGGCGGCGGCGCTTCGCTCGAGCTGATGGAGGGCAAGCCGCTGCCCGGGGTGGAGGCCCTGAGCGATGCCGGGCGCTGAGCGCAGGCCGCTGGTCGCGGCGAACTGGAAGATGCACAAGACGATCGCCGAGGCCGAGGACTTCCTCGATCGCTTCGTCGGCTCGATCGCCGCCATCGGCGCGACGAGGTCGCGATCTGCCCGCCCTTCACGGCGCTCGCGACCGCGGTCGCCCGCACCCGCCGATCCCCGTTCGAGGATCGCGGCGCAGAACGTCCACTCCGAGGAGTCGGGCGCGTTCACCGGCGAGGTGTCGATCCCGATGCTCCGCGAGCTCGGCGTCGCCGGGGCGATCATCGGCCACTCCGAACGCCGAGCCATCTTCGGCGAGACCGACGAGGTCCTCGCGCGCAAGGTCCCGGCCGCTGCTCGGTGCCGGCCTGCTCGCGATCCTCTGCGTCGGCGAGACCGAGGCCGAGCGCGACGCCGACGAGACCGAGGCGGTCCTCCGTCGCCAGCTCGAGGCGGACCTGGCCGCGGTGCCGGAGGGCGCTCGCGCGAGCGTGGTGATCGCCTATGAGCCGATCTGGGCGATCGGAACCGGTCGGACGGCGACGCCCGACCAGGCCCAGGAGGCGATCGCGCTTCGCCCGCTCGCTGGTCGACGAGCGCCGGGCGGCGGCAGCGCGGTTCGCATTCTCTACGGCGGCTCGGTGAAGCCCGACAACGCCGCCGAGCTCATCGCAGCGTCGAGCATCGACGGGGGCCTCGTCGGAGGGGCGAGCCTCGACCCCGAGGACTTCATCGCGATCTGCGAGGCCGCGGCATGACCGCTCGCCGCCGAGGCCGCCTCCCTGCCGGTGCCCTCCCTGTGCCTCGTCGTCCTCGACGGCTGGGGCCTGGCGCCCGACGGCCCCGGGAACGCGATCGGTCAGGCGACGACGCCCGTCTTCGACGAGCTGTGGCGGACGTACCCGCACGCGACCCTCCGGCCTCCGGACGCGACGTCGGGCCTTCCCGACGGGCAGATGGGCAACTCCGAGGTCGGTCACATGAACCTCGGCGCCGGCGCGATCGTGAAGCAGGACCTGGCGCGGATCGACGACGCGATCGCCGACGGGAGCTTCTTCGAGAACCAGGCGCTGCTCGCGGCGTGCGACGCCGCCCGCGCACAGGCCCCGCGGGCGCCTGCACCTGCTCGGGCTCGTCTCCGACGGCGGGGTCCACTCCGGCTGGGCGCACATCGAGGCCTGCATCGAGCTCGCCGCGCGCGAGGGCGTCTCCGACCTCGTCGTGCACGCGTTCACCGACGGGCGCGACACGCTGCCCACCGCGGGCCCCGGCTACCTCGCGCGAGCTCGAGCGCTGGCTGCGCCACGCCGGTCGGATCGGGACCGTCGGCGGGCGCTACTACGGCGATGGACCGCGACCGGCGCTGGGAGCGGACGAAGCTCGCCTACGACGCGATCGTCCACGCCGAGGGCCAACACGCCGCGACGCGCGGCCGAGGCGATCGCGGCGGCGCACGACCGCGGCGAGACCGACGAGTTCGTCGTCCCGACCGTGATCGGCGACTACGACGGGATCGCCGACGGCGACGCCGCGATCCACTTCAACTTCCGCCCCGACCGCGCCCGCCAGCTCACCCGGGCGCTCGGCCGAGCCGGGCTTCGACGAGTTCGACCGCGGCGGCCGCGCCGGAGGTCGAGCTCGACCACGCTGACCGAGTACCAGGAGGGCTGGCGCTACCCGGTGGCCTTCCCGCCGAAGCGAGCCGGACGGCCACCCTCGCCGAGGTGCGTCGCCGAGCGCGGCGATCGCCAGCTCCACGTCGCCGAGACCGAGAAGTACGCCCACGTGACCTACTTCTTCAACGGCGGCCACGAGGTCGAGTGGGAGGGGGAGGAGCGTTGCCTGGTCCAGTCCCCCCGCGACGTGCCCACCTACGACCACAAGCCCGAGATGAGCGCCCGCGCCGCGGCGGCCGCGTTCTGCGAGCGCTGGATGCGGCGACGGTTACCGATTCGGGATCATCAACTTCGCCAACCCCGACATGGTCGGCCACACGGGCTCGATCCCCGCCGCGGTGGAGGCGGTCGAGACGGTGGACGGCTGTCTCGGCGAGATCGTCACGGCGGTCCACGCCCGCGGCGGTGCCTGCATGGTCACCGCCGACCACGGCAACGCCGAGCACATGCTCGAGCCCGACGGCTCGCCGAACACGGCCCACTCGCTCAACCCGGTGCCGTTCGTGGTCACCGTTGCGGGCCTCGAGCTCGGCGATGGCGGGGTGCTCGCCGACGTCGCCCCGACCGCGCTCGCGCTGCTCGGGATCGAGCAGCCGCCGGGGATGACGGGACGCTCGCTGATTCGGTGAGCGCCGGCCTTCCGCTCGATGGGCGCGATCCGCGATCGAGGCCCCAGATGAGCAGCCACCCCTAGGCTCCCCGGTCGTGCGCAGCGACCCGCGACGCCTCCAGTTCGAGATCGAAGCGCGTGACGGAGCCGCACGCGCCGGGCGGCTCCTCACCTCTCACGGCCCGGTCCGAACCCCGGCGTTCATCCCGCTTGCGACCCGCGGCGCGGTGCGCACGCTGGGCATGGACGACGTGGCAGGGCTCGGCTTCGAGTTGATCCTCGGCAACACCTTCCACCTCTTCCTCTCGCCGGGAGCCGACCGGATTGCGAAGCTGGGGGGCCTTCATCGCTTCATCGGCTGGGGGCGGGCGATCATCACCGACTCCGGCGGGTTCCAGGTCTTCTCGCTCGCGCACGGCAACGTCGCCGACGAGATCAAGGGCCGGCGTGGCGGCTCGGGCACGTCCGGCGGGGTGCTCGACATCTCCGAGCGCGGGGTGGCCTTCCGCTCCTACATCGACGGCTCGGAGCGATTTATGGGACCGGAGGAGTCGATGCAGGAGCAGGCGTCGCTCGGCTCCGACATCGCGCTCGCCTTCGACGAGTGCACGCCGTACCACGCCGACCGTGACTACACCGCCCGCTCGACCGAGCGCACCCACCGCTGGCTCGATCGGTGCCTCGCCTGGCACGCCGATCACGGGCCAGCGACCCAGGCCGTGTTCGGAATCGTCCAGGGTGGGGTATACGAGGACCTTCGCCGCGAGTCGGCAGCCGCGGTTGGGGCGGCCCGCGTCGACGGACTGGCGATCGGCGGCACCCTCGGCCGCGACAAGGAGGAGATGCACGGGGTGCTCGCGATGACCGCTCCGCTGCTTCCCGAGGCGCCGCCCAAGCATCTGCTCGGGATCGGTGAGCCCGACGATCTGCTGGCGGGGATCGCGCTCGGCATCGACGTCTTCGACTGCGCCGTGCCCACCCGGCTCGCGCGTCACGGGATGGCGCTGGCGCCGCTGCCGGACTCGCGTTTTCGCTTCGACGTCGCCCGCCCGGCGTTCGCCACGGACGCGGGCCCGCTGGCGGACGGTTGCCCGTGCCCGACCTGCGCCGTTCACAGCCGTGCGTACATCCACTATCTGGCCCGCGCCGAGCAGCTCACGGCCGGGCGCCTGCTGACGCTCCACAACCTCACCTTCCTGGAGCGGCTGGTCGATGGCGCGCGGGAGGCGATCACCGCGGGCGCCTACGCGCGCTACCGCGCCGCGATCCTGGCCGGTGCGGCGCCCTGGGCGGCGGCCAGATGAATGATTCCCAATCCCCGCGTGCACGCTGATCAGGAATCAGTCATCTACTGCGTGTTCTCGCGGATGAAGTCCTCGGCTGCCTGGACCTGGTCATGGAGGGTGTCGCGGATCAGCTGACCGACGTCGGTCTGCTGGCCGGCGTCGGTGAGCAGGAGCACGGCGCCGGCGATCACGGCGGCGAGGACGCCGATCAGAATCAGAACCCCGATCGTGCGCAGCAGGCGGCCGGCCGCTGACCGCTTCGGCGCCGCGGCAGGGGCCGCTGCCGGTCGTGAGGCGACCGGGGGCCGCCGCCGCGGGGCGGGCGCCTGTGGGGCAACCGGCGTCGCTGGCTCGGGCTCCATCCGCCTGGTCGCCTCGGTAGGGGCGCTCGCCAGCATGTCCGTCGGCATCTCGTCGTCGGGCGGGCCGGGAGGCGCGGGCTCGCGGCCGCGCAAGCCGTCCTCGAGCGCCTTCGAGAGCTCGCGCGCGGAGGAGTAACGGGCGGCGACGTCGCCCTCGAGTGCGCGGAGCACGGCGGTCGAGAGCGTCTCGGGAACGTCCGGGTCATAAGAAGTGGGGGGCAGGGGGCGCTCGTTCTCCCGCCTGGTCGCCAGCTCGGCGAGGGTCGAGCCCTCCCAGGGGAGGCGCCCGGTCAGCAGCTGGTAGAGGACGACGCCGAGCGCGTAGACGTCCGCGGCCGGGGCCGCCTCCTCGCCGCGAGCCTGCTCGGGCGCGAGATAGGCGGCAGTACCGACCACCGAGCCGACCTGGGTCAGGCGGGACTGCGCACTGGCCTGCGCGATGCCAAAGTCGGTCAGCTTGATCGTGATCTCCCCGGTTGGCGGCTCGTGGGCCGAGCTGTCGCGGTGCCGGCGTCCGGCGGGGCCGCCGATCACCATCAGATTGCCGGGCTTGACGTCGCGGTGAATGATTCCCTGGCGGTGCGCGTATTCCAGCCCGGCGCAGGCCTGGATGCCGATCTCGGCCCCCGAATCGGCGCCTAGTCGCCCCTTGGTCTGCAGGAGCTGGGCGATCGACTTGCCCTCGACGTACTCCATGACTATGTAGTGGCGTCCCGCGTCGACCCCGGTGTCGTAGACCTGGACGATGTTGGGGTGGATCAGCTTCGCCACGGCGAGCGCCTCGCGGCGAAAGCGGGCGACGAACTTGTCGTCGTCGGAGAGATGCTCGGCGAGGATCTTCACCGCGACCGTGCGCTCGAGGACCCGATCGGTGGCCTTGTAGACGGTCGACATGCCTCCGGATCCGAGCCGGTCGCCGAGCTCGTAGCGGTCGGAGATCGTGGTGCTCACCGCGTCGTCCCCTTCTCGCCGCCGATGCCCCCGCTGGTGGGGCTACCGCCACCGCCCCCACCGGCTGGTGGCTGAGGGGCCGGGGGCTCGGGTGGGGCGTTCCCGCCTCCGCCGGTGTTGGTCGGCGTCTGGTCGGTCGAGGTGGTCGTCGAGGGCTCGGTCGTGGTCGTGGTCTGGGTCGTCGGGGGCACGCTCGTGGTCGAGGTATCGGTCGTCGGCACGAGACCGGTCGCCCCCGAGGCGCCTTGGTCGACGCACTGCGAAGGGTCCTGCGTGAGCTCGATCAGGTTCTCGGCCACGTCGAACAGGCCCCGCTTGACCTCGTCGTCGACCTCCGCCGGAAGCAGGTCAACCGCGTGCTTGAACTCGTCCGCCTGTCGCTGCGCGAGCTCGCAGTCGCCGCTGCCCGCGTTCTTCTCCACTGCGGCCAGAAGGGTGATCATCTGCGCCGAGTTCGCGGGCGGGATGGTCCCTTGCTCGCTTGACCCACAGCCCGCGAGGGTCACCGCACAGACGCACGCGAGCAGGGAAATCTTGGCGCGCGCCGGCATCGCGCCGAGTCTAGATGAGCGCTCCATCCTCACCCTTCGGCTCATTGCCCGACGTACAGCCGTCGGGCGAGGTGCTCGGGCAGCTCGGTGGAGACGATCGCGTCGGCGGCGCGATCGATGTCGTACGCGACTCGGTGGAAGGTCGCCTTCCACGCTTCGGTGTCGAGCTCGAGCCAGGCGGCTCGGGGGTCGCCGTCACGCGGCTGGCCCACGCTGCCCGGGTTGATCAGCCAGCGTCCGCGCCCGATCTCGAGACTGGTCCCGGCGCCGGCCTGTGCGCCACGCGCGTCGGTGGCCCGACCGTGGGTTCCCTCGTCCGCGAGCGCGAAGAAGAGGGCGACGTGTGAGTGACCGATGAAGCTCACCCTGCTCGCCTGCACCCGGATGCACTCCGCAGCCTGGTCGGGCCAGAGGACGTACTCCCAGATCGGGTCGCGAGGCGAGGCGTGGTAGAGCGCCACGTCGGCGCCCTCCCTGGAGGGCTCGAGGCCGCCGAGGAAGTCGGCGGTTTCGGCGCTGATCACCTCCCGCGTCCAACGCACGGCTGCGGCTGCGGCCGGGGAGAAGGTCGAGATGTCGAGCTCGTCGAGCGCTGCGAGGTCGTGATTCCCGACCAGGGAGACCGCGCAGCGGTCGCGCACCAGGGCCGTGCACTCGTTCGGCTCCGCCCCGTAGCCGACGATGTCGCCGAGACACCAGGTCTCGTCCACGCCCGCGGCCCGCACCTCCTCGAGCACCGTCTCGAGCGCGGGCAGGTTCGAGTGGATGTCGCTCAGGATCGCCAGCCGCAAGGAGCGGACTATCGTAAGCGGGGATGAGGTTGGCGGGCTCGACCGCGCTACGCATCGGCGGGGCCGCGATCGCGATGCTGATCGTCGCCGAGCTCGCCGTATGGGTGTTGAGCCCAGGCGATCGGCTGCCGGAACCGGTCCCCGTGTCGGCCGGCGACTACTTTGGCGCCGCTGAGCTCCGACGCGCAATCGACTACCGCGATGGCCAGCGCTGGCTGGCGGTCGCCGGGCTCGCGATCGAGGCCGCGGTGCTGCTCGCCCTTGCGCTTGGCCGCCCCGCGATCGTGCGCCGCGGGCTCGTCCGCCTCGCCTCGCGCCCGATCGCCGGTGCGGCTGTGGCGGGAGCCGGGATCGCGCTGCTGACGGCGGCGGCCGCGCTTCCGGCCGACCTGATTGCGCACGAGCGCGCGGTCGATGCCGGGCTCTCCTCGCAGTCCCTTGGGCCGTGGCTGTGGGACGTGGGCCGGTCGGCCGCGATCACTGCGGCGATGACCGCAGCGGGCGCCGCCCTCTTGCTGGCGCTGATCCGACGCATGCCGAGGGGCTGGTGGTTACCCGCGGCCGCCGCGGTCACGCTGCTCGCTGTCGCCTTCGTCTGGATCGCCCCGGTGCTGCTCGCTCCCGTCTTCAATCACTTCGACGCGTTGCCCGAGGGAAGCCGGACGCGCGCCCAGGTGCTCGCCCTCGGCGAACGGGCGGGGGTCGAGATCGGCGAGGTCTACAGCGTCGACGCGAGCCGGCGGGTGACCTCGCTGAACGCCTACGTGGACGGGATCGGCTCGACCAAGCGAGTCGTGCTGTACGACAACCTGCTCGACCAGGCAGAGCCCAGGGAAGTCGGCTCCGTGGTCGCCCACGAGCTTGGCCACGTTGCCCACAACGACCTCCTGCGCGGCCTGCTCTACATCGCGCTGGTCGCTCCGCTGGGGATGCTGTTCACACGCGAGCTGGGCAGCTCACTGGCGCGTCGGGGCGGCGCTGACCCGGCGACTCCCGCGGCGGTGCCCGCCTACCTGTTCGCGATCATGCTCGCCACCTTCGCGCTCAGCGTGCCCGGCAATCAGCTCTCGCGCAAGGTCGAGGCCGCGGCCGATGCCTTCGCGCTCGAGCTCACCGGCGATCCGCAGGCGCTGATCGACCTTCAACTTCGGCTTGCGCGATCGAATCTCTCCGACCCCGATCCGCCCGGGCTCTACTCGACTCTTTTCGCCACCCATCCGCCCACGCTCGAGCGGATCGGCAGCGCGCTCGCGGCCGGACCTACGCGATCGAATCGGCGGTGATCGCCAGCCCCGCGTCGAGGTCGTAGTCGGCGCGCCAGCCGAGCTCGCGCTCGGCGAGCGCCGGGTCGATCGAGATCCGCTGCACCTCGCCCAGCCGGGGCGGAGCCAGCTCGGGGTCGAACTCGCGGCCGGAGGCAGCCGCGATCCGGCGGCCAAGCTCGAGGACGCTGGTCTCGGCGCCGGTGCCGATGTTGTACGGGCCGCCACCGCCCCGCTCGGTCGCGGCCACGAAGGCGGCGGCGACGTCGGCGACGAAGACGTAGTCGCGGGTCTGCTCGCCGTCGCCGTAGACCCTCGGCCGGCGGCCCTCGGCCAGCGCCCGGCAGAAGATCGCCACCACGCCCGCCTCGCCGTGCGGATCCTGGCGCGGCCCGTAGACGTTGCCCAGTCGCAGGGCGACCGTCTCGATGCCGTAGAGACGGCGGTAGAGGCCGAGGTAGCCCTCGGCGGCGTGCTTGGACTGCCCGTACTGGGCGTCGGGGCGACAATCCGCGGCCTCGCTCAGCGGCAGATCGCGCCCGTTGCCCTCGCCATAGATCGCCCCGCCGGTCGACGCGAAGACGAAGCGGCCGACGTCCGTCTGCCGCGAGCGCTCGAGCAAGGAGATCGTTCCGCCGACGTTGATCTCGAGGTCGTAGGCGGGTTCGGAAAGCGAGCGGCGGACGTCGATCTGGGCAGCGAGGTGGCAGACGATTTCAGGCCGGCCCCGCTCGAATGCCTCGGCGACGGCCGCCGTGTCGGTGATGTCGCCCTCGAGCAGGCTCGCCCCGGCCTCGATTGCCTGGTCGAGGTTCTCGCGGCGCCCGGAGGAGAGGTCATCGAGCACGAGCACCTGATCGCCCCTCGCGACCAGGGCGTCGACCACGTGCGATCCGATGAACCCGGCGCCGCCGGTGACCAAGGCCCTCATTCGCGCCGGAGCTTAGTGTGGGCCGCATCGGCGCGTGGCAGCCTAGTATCGGCGCATGCCGACTGAGCCGAGACCGGACCCGCTGGCGGTCCTGCGAACGCTGGTCGAGGAGGTTGCGGCGAGGTTCGACGGCGAGGCAGCGTCGCGGTTGACGCTCGAGCGTCCGCCGAAGGCCGATCTGGGCGACTACTCGACCAACGCGGCGATGCTGCTCGCCCCCTCCGTCGGCGCCCCGCCGCGTGAGGTTGCCGAGCGGTTGCGCGAGGGACTGGCCGATCGCCTCGGCCCGAGTGCCGAGCGGATCGAGGTCGCCGGCCCCGGCTTCCTCAACGTCTTCCTCTCCGACCGCTGGCATCGCGAGGTGACGCTCGAGCTGCTCGGGTCGGCCGATCGCCCGGGAGCGACCCAGTCCGAGCGCGTGCTGGTCGAGTTCGTAAGCGCGAACCCGACCGGCCCGGTCACCGCCGCCGGCGGAAGAGGGGCGGCCTACGGGGACTCGCTTGCGCGGTTGCTCGCCTTCGCCGGTCACGAGGTCGAGCGCGAGTACTACGTCAACGACGCCGGCAGCCAGGTGCGGCTGTTCGCCGAGTCGATCGCCGCCCGGATGGCCGGCAGCGAGCCGCCGGGGGAGGGCTACGCCGGCGACTACGTGACCGAGCTCGCCGATCAGCTGCGCGCCGCGGGGGCTGCGGCCGGAGACCTCGACGCGCTGGGCCGCCTCGGGATCGAGGCGATGCGGGAGCGGGCCGAGGAGACGCTCGAGCGCTTTGGCGTCCACTACGACAGCTGGTTCTCCGAGCGCCGTCTGTACGACAGCGGCTTGTTCGAGGAGACGCTGGCCGAGCTGCGTCAGCGCGGGCACGTCTACGACAGCGAGGGGGCCGTCTGGCTGCGAACGACGGAGTTCGGCGACGACAAGGACCGCGTCCTGATCCGCTCCGACGGCGAGCCGACCTACTTCGCTGCCGATATCGCCTATCACCGCGACAAGCTCGGCCGCACCGACCTGATGCTGACTCCGCTCGGCGCCGATCACCACGGCTACGTGCCCCGGATGCGGGCGGCGGTCGCCGCCCTCGGGGCCGACCCCGATCGCTACGAGGCGCCGATCATGCAGCTGGTCAGCATCGTCGAGGCCGGCCAGCGCGCTCGGATGTCGAAGCGCAAGGGCGAGTTCGTCGCCCTCGATGAGCTGATCGAGGACATCGGCGCCGACGCAGCGCGCTGGTTCCTGCTTCAGCGCAGCCACGACACCGCGGTGGACCTCGACCTCGACCTCGCCCGGTCGGCCTCTCAGGACAACCCGGTCTACTACGTGCAGTACGCGCACGCGCGCATCGCCAGCATCCTGCGCAAGGCAGTCGACGAAGGGGTGGCCGCGAGCGCCGATCGGGCTTCGATCGCGGCGGTGGCGGCCGACGAGGGCGCGCGCGCCGCCGCGGCGGAGCCGTCGGAGCGATTGCTGCTCCGCCGCTTGCTCGAGCTCCCAGCCGAGGCCGGGGTGGCGGCGGAGCGCCGGGCGCCGCACCGTATCTGCGCCTACGCGATGGCGACAGCCGCGGACTTCCATGCCTTCTACCGTGACTGCCGGGTCGTCGGTGCGGAGCCCGCGACGGAGGCGGCCCGGCTCGGGCTCTGCGTCGCAACCAAGCGCACGCTCGCGACCGCGCTCGCCCTGCTCGGGGTCAGCTCCCCGGAGCAGATGTGAGGCGGTCGCCCGCGCGCGCCAGCGCGCTTCGCAGCACCGCCGCGGCCAACTTGACGGCGATCCCGGCGTACACCGCGGCATTGACCACCGGACCCCTGGTGCTCGCGTAATGGGTCCGGTAGAAGCGGTACATGCCGCGGTGAAAGGCGTAGTTCAGGCGCAGGGAGCGGTGCTTGCCACTGGTTCCGGCCTTCAGGTGCCCAACGGTCACCGACGGCTCGTACCAGGTCGTCCATCCCGCCTCGGCGAGGCGGTAGCAGAGGTCGAGGTCCTCCATGTACATCCAATACCCCTCGTCAAAGAGCCCGACCTCGTCGAGCGCTCGCCGGCGCATCAGCATGAACGCCCCGTTGACGGCGTCCACCGGGCCGGAGTCGACCTCGGGCGCGCGGTAGGCGGCGAGAGCGCCGCCCTTGCGGCGTCGACCGATGCCGGAGAAATGCCCGAGCGCGCTCAGCGGCGTCGGGAAGGCCCTGCGGGCGGCGTGATCGGGCCGGCCGTCGGCCTGGACGAGCGCCGGGCCGCAGTTGCCGATGGTGGCGTCGGCGTCCATCAGGCCACAGAGCCGATCCAATGCTCCCTCGGTGATCTCGGTGTCCGGATTCAACGCCAGCACGTAGTCAGCCGAGCCCCTGCGGATCCCCTGGTTGTTGGCGGCGCTGAAGCCGAGATTGCGATCGTTGACGAGCAGCGAGGCCTGGGGGTAGGCGCTGCGGACCATCTGCGGGGTGCCGTCCCGCGAGGCGTTGTCGATCACGAACACGGTCATCGGACGCGAGGCCGGTGCGTGCTCGAACAACGCCGCCAGACACGCCCGAAGCAGGTCGCGGCATCGGTAGGCGACGATCACGACATCGAGCGAGGGTCGAGCGTCCACGCGAAGAGCTTAGGTCCGCTCGGCGGCGCCGGCCGAGCGCCGCTCTGCCAAGCCGTCGAGGGCCGCTGTTATGTTGCGGCCGACCCACGAGACCAGGAGGAACGGACATTGACCAAGGCTGAGTTCGTAGACAGCATCGCCGGCGAGTTCGCCAGCAAGAAGGCCGCCGCGGATGCCGTCGAGGCGGTCCTGGGCGGAATCACCGACACGCTTGCGGGCGGCGGTGAGATCAGCTTCACCGGCTTCGGCAAGTTCAGCGTCGCCGAGCGCGGGCCCGAGGCAGGGTGTGAATCCCCGCACGGGCGAGCGGATCACGATCGCCGCCGGCCGGGTGCCGAAGTTCTCGGCCGGCGCCGGCTTGAAGGCGAAGGTCAAGGGCTGAGCGCACCGTTCGCCGACCGGCTCGCCGCCCTCGTCGAGGAACGGCGAAGCCAGGTCTGTCTGGGCATCGACCCCGACCCAAGCGCGCTGCCGGCGGGGCCCTCGGCGGGCGACGACGACTCGCCCGCCGAGGCCGCGTCCGCGGCGGTTGTCGTCGGCGCTCGCGCTCTGATCGAGCGCGCCGCGCCTGCATGCGTCGCCGCAAAGCTCCAACTCGCCTGCTTCGAGCGCCTCGGCGCTCCCGGTTGGCGCGCGCTCGAGCAGGTCGCCGCGATCGTCCGCGACGCCGGCCTGCTGGTGATCGCGGACGGCAAGCGCGGCGACGTGCCGGTCAGCGCCGCCGCCTATGCCGAGGCCCTGTTCTCCGGGCTCGACACGCCGGTGGGGCCCCGTTGCGGGCCTCGGCGCCGACGCGGCCACGGCCAACCCGTTGCTGGGCGGCGACGCGCTCGAGCCGCTGGTCGAGGCGGCGGCGAGGCGGGGCGCCGGCGTGTTCGCGTTGGTGCGGACGTCGAACCCCGGCGCCGGCGACGTGCTCGACCTGCGCACCGAAGAGGGGCCGGTTTACGAGCACCTCGCCGCCCTCGTCGCCGCGCGCGCAGACCTCCTCGCCGGCGGATCGGGTCTCAGCGGCATGGGTGCGGTCGTCGGCGCGACCGAGCCGCAGCACATCGGCAGGCTGCGAGAGTTGATGCCCCGCTCGATCTTCTTGATCCCCGGGGTGGGCGCCCAGGGGGGCAGCGCCGCGCGCCTCGGCCCAGCGTTCGCGCCGCATCCCGCAGCGGCAATCGTCGCCGCCTCGCGCTCGATCGCCACCGCCGATGATCCCGGCCTCGCGGCCTCGACCCTGCGCGACGAGGTCTGGGCCGTCGCGCAAAGCGCCGCCCGCTGAGCGCCTTGGACGCCCCGGGCTCCAGGGATTGCCCCTACGATTTCCCGCTCCATGGAAGCCCGGGGGAGCGAGCGAAGGCCGCAGGACAGCGGGCCGTCGAGCTGGACGGCTCGGATTCTCGCGCCGCTGGCGCTGCTGATCGTCGCCGCCGCGATCGTCCTCTTGGTGGCCGGGAACCTGGGCGGGCCGGACGGTCGCAAGAGGGGCGACCGCGAGCGGAGTGCGGCGACGAACGGCTGCCGACCCGCCGCCGAGGGAGCGGTCGAGAACGGGTATTACGTGATCGAGCCCGGCGAGGATCTGAGCGTCGTCGCGGACCGCACATGCATCCCGGTCGATCGTTTGATCGAGCTCAATCCGAACCTCGATCCACAGTTGATCCAGGTCGGATCGTGCGTCGATCTGGTCGCCGACGGCTGCAAGGCGCTCGCCCAGGGTTAGCACGGCTCGCAGGCGCGGCGTTCATGGCCGCCGCCGTGATGGCGGGGACGCCGGCGCTCGTCGCGCCGTCCCATGCGCTCGCGCAGTCGGCGCCGCCCGAGCTCCCCGCGCGCGCTTGGGCTCTTGTCGATGCGCGCGACGGGGAGCTGCTCGCCGCCCACCGGCAGGCGGGCTCCTACCCCGTCGCCTCGACGACGAAGCTGATGACCGCGCTCGTCGCGCGCAGGTCGCTGCGACTGGATCAGACGGTGGTCGCGCCGGAGTACGTCCCGACCTCCTCCGCCGAGTCGTTGCTGGGACTGGAGCAAGGGGAGAGGATCAAGGTCCGTGACCTGCTCTACGGCCTTCTTCTCGCCTCGGGCAACGACGCCGCCGAGGCGTTGGCGCAGGCCTCCGCGGGTTCGGAGGCCGCGTTCGTGCGGCGGATGAACCGAGCCGCCGCCCGACTCGGGCTCGGCGACACCTCATACGCGAATCCGATCGGGCTCGACGACCCGGGCAACTTCTCCAGCGCCCGCGACCTGATCGAGCTCACCCTCGAGCTGCGCTCGGACGAGTTCTTCGCGCGGGTCTTCGACACGCCCCAGGCGCTCCTGTCCAGCGGAGCGCGAGAGCGTACGGTCGTCAATCGCAACAACCTCGTGCGCACGGTCCCCTACGTCACCGGGGTCAAGACCGGCTACACATCGGGTGCGGGCAACGTGCTCGTCGCCTCGGCCGAGCGCGACGGGGTGGAGCTCGTCTCCGCCGTGTTGGGCGTGCCGAGCGAGTCCGAGCGGGACACGGCCACGCTCGAGCTTCTGGACTACGGCTTCTCCCTCTATCACCGTGAGGACGTGCTCCAGCGTGGCGAGCGAGTGGCCAGCACCTCGGTCCGCTACCAGGACGAGCGGCTGCCTCTCGCTCCGGTCGGCGACGTGCGGCTGACGCTGCGCGACGGCCAGCGAGTCGACACCGTGATCGATGCGCCCACCGAGATCGAGGGCCCTGCCGCGCGAGGAGAGCGGCTCGGGCGGGTGATGGTGACGGTCGACGGGCAGCGGGCGGCCGGAGTGCCACTGGCGGCCGTGCGCTCGGTCGGCGCCGCCAGCCTGCTCGAGCGCTTCGACGGAGCGATACCCGGGCCTCGGGCTCTCGCCTGGGCCGTCGCGGTCGGTGGCCTGGCACTCCTGTTCGCCGCCGGGCTTGCCCTTTATGACCGGCGAACGTCCTGATCGACCGCGACCGCGGCGGCGCGACCATGCCAGCTAGCCTTAGCGGCGCGTGATCCTGACCGTCACCCTGAACGCCGCGATCGACCGCACGGTCGCGGTTCCCAACTTCCGTCTCGGCCAACGCCACCGAGCGGTCGAGGCACGCTCGATCGCGGGCGGCAAGGGCGTCAACATCGCCCGGGCCCTGCGCCTGCTGGGCAGGCCGGTGATCGCCGCCGGGCTCACCGGAGGCGCCACGGGAACCCGGTTGCTCGAGCAGCTTCGCCGCGAGTCCGTGCTCACCGCCTTCACCAGGATCGCGGGCGAGTCGCGCACCAACCTCGCGGTCATCGACCCGACCTCGGGCGAGCAGACCGAGATCAACGATCGCGGACCCGAGGTCTCCACCGAAGAGGTCGAGCTGTTCGTCGAGAAGCTGCTCTACCTGGCTCAGGGTGCCTCGATCTGCGTGCTCGCCGGGAGCGTCCCACCGGGCGCCCCGGAGGACATATACGCCCGCCTGGTTACCGAGCTGCGCGGCCTCGGCGTGCTCACCATTCTCGACGCCGACGGCGAGCAGATGCGCGCCGGGCTACGGGCGGGACCGGCCGTCGTCGCTCCCAACGTGGCAGAGGCCGAGGAGGCCGCGGGGCATGAGTTCAACGATGCCGACGACCTCGCGCTCGGGCTCACCGGCCTGCTCGAGATGGGTGCCGGCGAGGCGATCATCACCTCGGAGACGGGCTGCGTAGCGAGCGTCGGCGAGGGTGCGAAGCGACAGCGATTCGAGGCCAGGATCGACCAGCTCGACCCGGTGGTCACGGTGGGATCGGGGGATTGCTTCCTCGCCGGCTACGTCGCGGCGCGCTACGAGGGCGCTGCGCCGCGCGACTGCCTTGCGTTCGGGGTGGCCTGTGGCGCCGAGTCCACCCAGCACTTCGGCGCCGGAACGCTGGACCGGCGCGAGGTCGAGCGGTTGCTGCCCCGGGTGGAGGTCAGCGAACTCGACATCGCCGCGGGCGTCTCCTGAGCGCCCAACGCCCGAAAGGGCCCAGATTGACCGCTGTTATCATCGCCGGGGCCTCGGATTGTGGGGCCGCTCGGCCGCAAACAGCGGCCTTTCCGGCCCCCCGAGAGGGGCCTTTTTCGTCCGCGAGCAAGCGTAGGTTGCATTCCTCATGGAAGTAGAGATCGGGCGCGGTAAGAAGGGCAGGCGGGCCTACGGGTTCGACGACATCGCGATCGTGCCGTCGCGGCGCACGCGCGACCCCGACGATGTCGACATCTCCTGGACGCTCGGCCCCTATCGCTTCGAGCTGCCCCTGCTGGCGTCGGCGATGGACGGGGTCGTGAGCCCGGCCACCGCGATCGAGCTCGGCAGGCTGGGCGGGCTCGCCGTTCTCAACCTGGAGGGAATCTGGAGTCGCTACGAGGACGCGGAGGAGCGCCTGGCGGAGATCGCCGCGGCTCCGCCCGAGTTGGCGACGCGAAAGATGCAGGAGATCTACGAGGCTCCCTTGCAACCCGAGCTGATCGCGAAGCGGGTCGAGGAGATCAAGGCCGCCGGAGCGGTCGCCGCCGGATCGCTGACCCCGCAGCGGGTGCGGGAGAACTACGAGACAGCGCTCGAGGCCGGGCTCGACATCCTGGTGATCCAGGGCACCGTTATCTCGGCCGAGCACGTCTCGTCGAAGTCCGAGCCGTTGAACCTGAAGGAGTTCATCGCCGACGTGCCGGTCCCTTGCATCGTCGGCGGCTGCGCCTCCTATGCCACCGGCCTGCACCTGATGCGCACCGGCGCCGTCGGCGTTTTGGTCGGGGTCGGCCCGGGCGCCGCCTGCACCACCCGCGGAGTCCTCGGCCTCGGCGTCCCGCAGGCGACGGCGATCGCCGATGTCGCCGCGGCTCGTGCGCAGCACATGCTGGAGACCGGCGAGTACAGCAACGTGATCGCCGACGGAGGCATGCGCACCGGCGGAGATCTCTCCAAAGCGATCACCTGCGGCGCCGACGCGGTGATGATCGGCTCGCCGCTGGCGCGCGCGAAGGAGGCTCCGGGCCGGGGCTTTCACTGGGGAATGGCGACCTTTCACCCCTCGCTTCCGCGAGGCACACGCGTGGCCACCGAGCAGGACGGGACGCTCGAGGAGATCCTGATGGGCCCCGCGCACGAGAACGACGGCACCTTCAACCTGATCGGCGCCCTGCGCACCTCGATGGCCACCTGCGGCTACGAGGACATCCGCGACTTCCAGCGCGCCGAGGTGATGGTCGCCCCCTCGTTGCAGACCGAGGGCAAGCAGCTCCAGCGCCAGCAGTCCGTCGGCATGGGCTCGAACGGCCACGCTCGCGTTTCGACCGGGGTGGCCGTCTCGGATGACTGAGCGCACCGCCGCGGTCTCGGAGACACCGACCGCGGCGCGCGCCCTGCCCGAAGTGGAGGCCGGCATGGATGACCCGACCGGCGGCGCGACGCCCGAGACCGCTCGCGAGGAGGTCCTCGTGCTGGACTTCGGCGGTCAGTACTCGCAGCTGATCGCGCGCCGGATCCGCGAGTGTGGGGTATTCGCCGAGTTGCTCGCGCACGACGTCGAGCTCGATCTGATCCGAGCGCGCTCCCCGCGCGCGCTGGTGCTCTCCGGCGGCCCCGCCTCGGTCTACTCCGAGGGGGCTCCGGAGCTGCGGCCCGAGTTGCTCGGGCTCGGCATCCCGGTGCTCGGGATCTGTTACGGGATGCAGGCAATGGTGCTCGAGCTCGGGGGCAAGGTCGAGGGCGCCGAGTCGGGTGAGTTCGGCCGCACCGGGCTCACCCTCGCCGGCAACGGTGGCCGGTTGCTCGCCGGCACGCCGCCCGAGCAGCAATGTTGGATGAGCCACCGGGACTCGGTCTTCGAGCCGCCGGATGGGTTCACCCCGCTCGCCGCGAGCCCCGGATCACCGGTGGCAGCCCTGGAGGACACCGAGCGCGGCCTCTACGGGATCCAGTTCCACCCCGAGGTCGTCCACACGCCCTACGGGCAGCAGATCCTCGAGCGGTTCCTGCGCGAGATCGCCCATTGTGAGCAGAGATGGTCGCCGGCGTCGGTGATCGACGAGCAGGTGGAGCAGATTCGCGCCGAGGTCGGCGATGCGGGGGTGCTGTGCGGACTCTCGGGCGGGGTCGACTCCGCGACCGCTGCGGCACTCGTGCACCGCGCGATCGGCGATCAGCTCACCTGCGTGCTGGTCGATCACGGCTTGATGCGCAAGAACGAGGCCGAGCAGGTGGTCGCCGCGATGCGCGAGCTGGGCGTCAACCTCGTCCACGTCGACGCCGAGGAGCGGTTCCTCTCGAAGCTCGCCGGGGTTGAGGATCCGGAGCGCAAGCGGATGATCATCGGTGAGGAGTTCATCCGCGTGTTCGAGGCCGAGGCGGAGAAGCTGGCCGATGTGCGCTTCCTCGTCCAGGGCACGCTCTACTCGGACGTGATCGAGTCGGGCGGCGACGGCCGCGCGGCGGACACGATCAAGTCGCACCACAACGTCGGTGGCCTGCCCGAGGACCTGGGCTTCGATCTGGTGGAGCCGCTGCGGATGCTGTTCAAGGACGAGGTTCGGGCGGTCGCCGCCGAGCTCGGGCTCTCCGACCGGGTGGTCTGGCGCCAGCCGTTCCCGGGGCCGGGTCTGGCGATCCGGATCGTCGGCGGCGAGGTCAACCGCGAGCGGCTCGAGATCCTGCGCGAGGCCGATGCGATCCTCCAGGAGGAGGTCAGGGCCGCCGGGCTGTATCGCGACCTGTGGCAGTCGTTCTGCGTGCTCCCGGTGGTCCGCTCGACCGGTGTGCAGGGCGACGGTCGCACCTACGCCTATCCGATCGTGATCCGGGCGGTGACGTCCCAGGACGCGATGACCGCGGACTGGGCGAGGCTGCCGTACGACCTGCTGGAGCGGGTCTCGAATCGGATCATCAACGAGGTCGCGCACGTCAACCGCGTCGCCCTCGACATCTCCTCCAAGCCGCCGGCGACGATCGAGTGGGAGTAGCTAGCCGATCTCGTCGACGGCGGTCAGGCGGGCCTCGATCTCGCGCGCCGATCCGGGTTCGACCGCGTCCCCCGCGGTCGGGTGTGGCTGGGCGTAGAGTAGGAACAGCAGACCGGCAAGGAGCGCCGCCGCACCGGTGAACCCGACCTCCACGGTGCGGAACGGGTCGAGGGGGGCGATCAGGTTCCAGACTATGAACCCGGTCGCACAGAACACCCAGCATGCCGCCGCACGACGGGCCTGGCCCTGGGCCAGGGCCGCCTGGTTGAGCGCCGCGCCCGAGAGATAGAACCCCATCCCGACCGCGACGATCGCCAGCCCGACGCGGTCGTAGGTGAACTTGTCTCCGAACGCGAGCTGCATCACCTCCGGCCCGATCAGCAGGACCCCGATCGTGGTCGCTGCCGCAAACCCGGCGATCATCAGCAGGGTCGTGTTCACCGACATCCGGAACGCATCCTGGCCGGTCGCGTCGCCGCGCGCCCGCAGACGGGTCAGGTGCGGCAGCAGGCTGGCGGCGATCGCTTGGAAGAGCACCAACGGCGCGCGGGCGACCATCAACACGTTGAAGATGTAGCCGGCAGCGGCGGCGCCCTCCGAGGCGCGGACGAACAGCGCTCCGGAGCTGACGATGATCTGCTCACTGAGCATCATCAGCAGGACGGCAGCGGCGAAGGCGCCGCCGCGCGAGAGGGTGAACTCGGGCTCGCTCCCCGCTCGCAGCGACGCCTCCCCGGTGCCGGCCAAGCTGGCGGACGACCGTCGCCGGCGCAGCGCGAACGGCATCACGGTCATGCTCGCGTACGGCGCTGCCGCAATACCCAAGGCGACCGCGTCGATGCCATCGGCGATCCCGATCGCAACCGCAAGCGCGAACAACAGCCGCGCGCTGCCCTCGAGCACCAGCAGCGTCGCGTAGAGCCCGAACTGCCGCCTACCGGCGAGGAAGCCTCGCGCGTAGTACGCGCCACCGAAGCCGATCAGGGCCACGACCAGGACCCAGAACAGCACCTCGCCGCCCTCGAGCAGATTGTCGGAGATCGGCTCGCGAAGGATCAGCAGCAGAGCGACCGCCGCGAGTGTCACCCCGCCTTGGATCGTTGCGGCGACCCGCAGGACGCGGCCGGTGTCCTCACCGACCTGCTCGCGCTCGGCAAGGGTCCGCGAGAGCAACTGCTCGATCGGCCGAAACAGGGTCGATGCGGCGACGAAGACGACCGACCACAGCACGACGATCTCGCCGTACTCCTGCTTCGAGAGGGTGTGCGAGGCGAGCGCGAAGAACGCGTAGGCGAGGAGCCCGGCCGAGCCGAGGGCGATCGTCAACAGGCCCGCTGACTTGCCGTAACGCCGGGTCTCGGCCGCTGCGCTCGCCTCGCTCACGCGCGCCACGGTACCCGGTGGGGCGTCACGAGAACGCGTCCCACGCACGCAGTACGGCAAGCGGGTCGCGGGGGCTGCCGTTGCGGTAGCCGTGCGGCCAGAGCTCGAAGTGAAGCTGGCAGAACTCCGAGCGTGCGTTGCCCGTCTTGCCGACCGCCCCAACACGCTCGCCGGTTCGCACGCGCTCGCCATCTGCCAGCGGTGTCGGTGCCTCCAGGTGGGCGTAGAAGTGATCGCGCCGGGTCGCGAGCCCGTCGATCAGCACCCAGTAGCCATAGAGCGCGTCGCTGTAGCCGCGTGCCTGCACCCGCCCGCCGCGGGCCGCCAGCAGCAGCGTCCCGCACGGCGACGGTAGATCCTGGCCCTCGTGGACGCGGCCGCCGCTGCGTGGCTCTCCGAACCCGTCGCCGTAGGAATGCGGGCCGGCAACCGGAAAGCGATGGTCGTGGAACTCGAATCGGCCGGCACGGACGCCACCATGTCCGACCGGGCCGACCCTGAACTCATAGGCCCCGTCGGCCGGGACCCCACCGTCGCCGCGCCGCCCATCCCAGCGGCGGCGGTGCAGCCGACCGGGCGCGAGGTCGCGCTCGAGCCAGCGGCGCACGACCTCGCCGTCACGGATGCGGATCACGCGGATCACCAGGTCGAGCCGCCGCTCGGCGTTGAAGGCGTAGCGCAGGCGCACAGGCCGCGCGCCGTCGAAGAACGCGAGCGCAGGCCGCGCCTTTGAGGAGGTGAGCTCGAACCCGGCCCCGCCGCCGTCGGGCGCAGCCGACGCGGTGGCGATCGTTGCGAGAGTGGCGGCAGTCGCCGCGCCCAGGGCCAGCGCCCGCCGCACCATCGGCGGGCTCAGCTCCAGCGGTCCCAGGTCTTCAACAGGCGGCCGACCGAGGCCAACGGGTGCCCGCCCTCGTACCAGCCGGGGCCCGACCAGACCTCAAAATGGAGGTGGCAGCCGGACGCGTTGCCGGTCTCGCCGACGAGGCCGATCTTCTGGCCGGTGCGCACGCGGTCGCCGCGCTGCAGCGGTGAACGGCGCTTGAGGTGCGCGTACATGAAGTCCGTCTTCGTGCCCTTACCGTCGATCACGAGGTAGTTTCCGGCGGCGGGGTGGGTCTTGTTCCACTGCACACGCCCACCGCGCGCTGCGCGCAGGGTGGTGCCGCACTTGGCGAACACATCCTGGCCCTGGTGGTTTCGGTCGGCTCCGAAGCCGTCACCGTAGCTGTGCTTGGCGGCGATCGGGAAGCGGAACTTGTAGAAGCCGAAGCGCGCGTCGGCCGTGGTCTCGACCCCGCCGCCGGCGGCGTTGCCGATCCGGAACTTGTACTCGCCGTTGCCGGCCAGGGCGCCGTCGCCGTCGCGGCCGTCCCACTGGGCCGAGTTGCGGGCGCTGGGCTCGGCGTCTTCGTCGATCCACGTGCGGACGACCTCCTTGGTCGCGCGGTCGACGACCTCGATCCTCACATCGGTTGCCTTGTCGCCCTGGAACAGGTAGCTGATCCCCGGCGGCTGCAGACCGTCGTAGAAGGTGGTCTGCGGAGTCGCCTCGGCGGAGGTCAGCCTGAAGTCGCCGCTGTCGGGGATCTGACCTTCGGCGACGATCTTCAGCGGCCTGTCGCGCGGCGTCTCGGCGTGGCTTCCGAAGGCGCTCACCTTCACCGTCCCGGTGACCGCGCCGTGGGGCACCTTCGCCTCCACGGCGCCGGCGCCGGTCGACGTCGGCGCGACCGTGATCCGGCGGCCTTGCGCGGCGAACCCGACCTCATCGATGTGGTTGAGATCATTACCGTCGAGCCGAACCCTCGAGCCCTCGGTGGCCGTGCGCTCGCCGGCGCACTTCTCGAGGCAGACGACGCCGGAGACCTCGGGCGGGTCACCTGTGCCGATGCCGCCGCCACCGCTCGCCGACGCATGCCCGGCAGAGAAGCAGGCCGCCGCAGCGGCCGCCGCCGCAATCAGTTTTCGCCATCCGCGCCAGTTGGGCGTCGCCGGCTCCATCGAACCGAGCCTCTCTTTCTCGCGCCTGCGGGGTTAGCTGACGGACTCGCGCCGAAAGAGCGGCGCTACGGGCGGTACGACCCGACTCGCCCCTGGGACGGCATATCGACGCCGACCCAACGGTTCCCCCGCTTCCGCGCCTGGCGACGCGGAATTCGGCAGGTCTTGCGGGCGGCAGTATAAACACGCCTGCGGGTGGGACGCTTCGGCGGCCGGGTCTCTATCATCATCGGGCCGCGCATGCCGGCCACGGCCGCAGCGCGGCTTTCGCGCGCAGCTGTGCGCTCAGCGAGTCCGATGAAGACCTACGTCGCCACACCCGAGAACCGCCAGCGCGACTGGTATCTCGTCGACGCCGAGGGCAAGACCCTGGGTCGCCTGGCGACCCAGATCGCCGACACCCTGCGGGGCAAGCGCAAGCCCGAGTACACGCCGCACTGTGACACCGGCGACTTCGTCGTCGTGGTCAACGCGGACAAGGTCGCGGTGACGGGGAACAAGCGCACCGACAAGATCTACTACCGGCACAGCGGCTATCCCGGCGGAATCCGCTCTCGGACCCTGGGCGAGATGCTCGAGCGCCGGCCAGAAGAGGTGATTCGCAAGGCGGTTCACGGGATGCTGCCGCGAAACCGCCTCGCCCGCCAGCAGCTCCGCAAGCTGAAGGTCTACGCCGGGCCGGACCACCCCCATGCCGCCCAGAAGCCGACGCCGATGGAGGACAAGCCGATGATCGACGAAGAGCGCAACGATGACGCCGAGGAGCCCCGGGCCGAGGAGCCTGCCGCCGAGGGCCGCGCCGAGGAGCCTGCGGCCGAGGAGCCGGCGGCCGAGGAGCCGGCGCGGAGGAGCCGCGGCCGAGGAGCCTGCAGGCCGAGGAGCCCGCGGCGGAGGAGCCTGCGGCGGAGGAGCCTGCGGCGGAAGAGCCTGCGGCCGAGGAGTCGGTAGCCGAGGAGCCCGAGGCTGAGGAGCCGGCCGCCGGCGAAGCGGCAGCGGGGCAGCCGGATGCCGAGGCGCCTCGCCGCCGGAGAAGCCCAAGGCCAAGGACCAACCCCCTGGCGCCGAGCTCGATCCGATCGCGATCGAGCCGGAGCGCGAGCTCAGCGCCGAGGAGAGGGCCCGGCTCGAGGCCGAGGAGGAGGAGCGGGCCCGGCTCGAGGCCGAGGCGGAGGCCGGCGATGAGCCCGTCGCCCGCAGCGCGCCCGCAGGTCGCGATCGCGGCCGATGCCCGGATCCAGGCGACCGGGAAGCGCAAGAGCTCGATCGCGCGGGTGATCCTGCTTCCGGGCGACGGCAGCTTCGAGGTCAATGATCGCTCGCTCGACGAGTACTTCCCGCGCCAGAATCTGCGCACGATCGCTCGCCAGCCGCTGCTGACGGCCGGCTACGAGGCAACCGTCAACGTCCACGTTCGCGTCCACGGTGGCGGCATCTCCGGCCAGGCGGGCGCGGTCCGCCACGGCGTCGCGCGGGCGCTCTGCGAGATCGATCCGGAGCTACGGCCGGAGCTCAAGCGCCGCGGCCTGCTGACCCGCGACGCCCGCAAGAAGGAGCGCCGCAAGGCCGGACTCAAGAAGGCGCGAAAGCGACCGCAGTTCAGCAAGCGGTAGCCGCTTGACCCAGACGCTCTTCGGAACCGACGGCGTCCGAGGGGTCGCCGGTGAGCTACTGACGGCCGAGCTCGCGCTCGCGCTCGGTCGCGCCGCGGCGGCGCAGAGTCCCGCGCCGACGCCCCCAGGTGCTGATCGTGCGCGACACCCGCGAGTCGGGCCCGATGCTCGAGTCGGGGCTTGCCGCGGGGATCGCGGAGGCCGGCGGCGACGCCTACTGCGCCGGCGTGCTGCCGACCCCGGCCGCCTCGGTGCTCGTCCGGCGACTCGGGACTCGACCTCGCGGCGGTGATCTCCGCATCGCACAACCCCTGGCGCGACAACGGGATCAAGTTCTTCGGAGGAGACGGACGGAAGCTTGCCAGCGAGGCGGAGGGCGCGATCGAGGCTGCCGTAGCTGGACCTGGCACCCTCGTGGAGCCCTCAGGGCCGGGCCCGGCGATCGGCCGGGTGCGCGAGCTCGAAGGCGGGCTCGACGACTACCTCCGTGAGCTCTCCAGCACCTTCAAGCTCGACCTCTCCGGCCTGCGAGTCGTGCTCGACTGCGCCAACGGCGCCACCTACCGAGCGGCGCCGGCTGATCTTCGGCCGGCTCGGAGCGCGAGTCGAGGTGCTGGCCGACGAGCCCGATGGTCGCAACATCAACGAGGGTTGCGGCTCGACCCATCCCGAGCATCTGGCCGAGCGTGTCAGGGCAACCGGCGCGGCTCTCGGGTTCGCCTTCGACGGCGACGGGGACCGTGTTGTCGCCGTGGACTCGACCGGTTCGGTGCGCGACGGGGACGAGCTGATTGCGCTGATCGCTGGACACCTGCGCGAGCGCCGGGCGCTCGACGGCGGGGTCGCCGTGACGGTGATGAGCAACTACGGCTTCCACAAGGCGATGGCCGCCGCCGGGATCGAGGTGGCGACGACGCAGGTCGGCGATCGCAGCGTCTCCGCCGAGCTCGAGCGGCGTGGCTGGTCGCTCGGCGGCGAGCAGTCAGGCCACCTGATCTGGACCGACTTCGCCCCGACCGGCGATGGGATCGCGGCCGCGTTGCTCGCTGTGGGTGCCCTTGATGGGCGCGATCTGTCCGAGGTTCGTCCGATGGAGCGGTTGCCGCAGATGCTCGAGAACGTCGAGGTGGTCGATCGCGACGCGGTCGACGATGCGCGAGGCGCTCTGGGAGGCGGTCGAGGCCGAGAACCGGAGGCTCGAGGGTCGCGGCCGGGTACTGGTGCGTCCGTCGGGCACCGAGCCGCTGGTGCGGGTGATGGTCGAAGCGCCGACCGAGGACGAGTGCCGGGCAGTCTGCGCGCGGCTGGTCGGCGTCGTCCGGGCGGAGCTCGGCTAGCTCGAGCGCCGGCCCGCCGGCGCTACCCTGGACTCCCTCATGTGCGGAATCGTCGGATACGTCGGCAAGCGCCCCTGCCGGGACCTGCTCGTCGCCGGGCTCGAGAAGCTCGAGTACCGCGGCTACGACTCGGCCGGCATCTCGCTGCTCGAGGACGGTCAGATCGACTCCGTGCGCGCGGTCGGCAACCTGGCCAATCTGCGGGCCGAGCTCGGCATCGACGGCTCCGGTGAGGGCGGCGTCGCCGTCGCTGCGCCGCCGGCCACGATCGGCCTCGCCCACACGCGCTGGGCGACGCATGGCCGGGTCACCGAGGAGAACGCCCACCCGCACGGCGACTGCGCGACGACATCCACATCGTCCTCAACGGGATCGTCGAGAACCACGCCGAGCTTCGCCGCGACGCTGGAGGCCGACGGGCACACGGTTCAGCTCCGAGACGGACGCCGAGATCGTCGCCCACCTGATCGAGAGGCACTACGACGGGCGACCTCACCGAGGCGGTTCGCACGGCGTTCGCCGAGATGCGCGGCCACTACGCGTTCGTCGCCATGCACTCCGACCATTCCGACACGCTCGTCGCCGCTCGACAGGAGTGCCCGCTGATCGTCGGGCTCGGCGAGGACGAGACCTTCGTCGCCTCCGCGATCCCGGCCTTCCTCGCCGAGACGCGCACGGGCGCTGGGGCTCGAAGAACGGCGAGATCGTCACCGTCGACCCCGACGGGCGCGGATCACGGACGTCGACGGGCGGCCCGGTCGAGCGCGACCGGCTCGAGGTCACCTGGGACGCAGGACGCGGCCGAGAAGGGCGGCTACGCGACCTTCATGCTGAAGGAGATCCACGAGCAGGCGGACGCGGTCGCGGAGACGATCACCGACCGCCTGCCCGAGCTCGACACGCGTCGACCTCTCCGAGCTCGAGCTCTCCGACGAGCGTGGCCATCGGCTTGCGGCGGATCGTCATCGTCGCCTGCGGCACGAGCTACCACGCCGGCCTCGTCGGCCGCTACGCGATCGAGCAGTGGGCGCGAATGCCGGTCGAGATGGACATCGCCTCCGAGTACCGCTATCGGGACCCGGTGGTGGGTGCCGACGACCTGGTGATCGGGATCACCCAGTCGGGCGAGACCGCGGACACGCTTGCCGCCATGCGACTCGCGCGTGAGCGCGGCGCCACCGTGCTCGCGGTCACCAATGTGATGGGCAGCCAGGCGACGCGCGACGCCGACGCGGTCCTGTTCACACGTGCCGGGCTCGAGATCGGCGTCGCGGCGACGAAGACCTTCACCGCCCAGGTCGCGGCGATGTACCTGCTCGGCCTCTGGCTCGCACAGGTCCGTGGAGCCCTGCCGCCGGCGCGGATCGCCGAGTTGATCGCCGAGCTCAAGCGGCTACCGCACGCTGATCCAGGAGACGATCGCTGGCGGTGGACGATCCGGTGCGGGCGATCGCCCGCAGCCATCACGAGCGGCGCTTCTTCCTCTATCTGGGTCGCAACATCGGGCTCCCCGTATGCCTCGAGGGCGCGCTGAAGCTGAAGGAGATCTCCTACATCCCCACCGACGCCTACGCCGCCGGCGAGATGAAGCACGGGCCGATCGCCCTGCTCGACGACGACACTCCGGTGATCGCGTGTGGCGACCGACAGCCCGGTGCTCGAGAAGGTGCTCTCCAACGTCGCCGAGGTTCGCGCTCGCGGCGCCGATGTGATCGCGGTCGCCACCGAGGGCTCCGGACCAGGTTGCCGAGGCCTCCGACCAGACCCTGTTCGTGCCTCGCACGGACTGGGTCCTGCAGCCGATCCTCGCGGTCTTGCCGCTGCAGCTGCTCGCCTATTACATCGCCGAATTCAACGGCCTCAACGTCGACCAGCCGCGCAACCTCGCCAAGACGGTCACCGTCGAGTAGTCCGCGGACCGGCCCGTTGGCCCCTCTCAGCGACGGGCTAGGGATCTCCCGCGTCACCGTCACCCGCGGCGAGTAGCGTTCGCCGCGTGGATGCCCTTCCGGGGATCGGCATAGATCTGATCGAGATCGAGCGGCTCGAGCGCGCCCTCGAGCGCCGTCCACGGATGCTGGAGCGGCTCTTCCTGCCCACCGAGGTCGACGCGTGCGCGGATCGCGGCCGGCCGGCCCGCCACCTCGCCGCGCGCTTCGCCGCCAAGGAGGCGGCTCTGAAGGCGCTCGGCATAGGTGGCTTGCGGATGCACGACGTGGAGGTCGCGGGCGGAGTCGACCGGCCGCCGCGGCTGATCCTGCACGGCAGCGCCGCCGATGTGGCGGATCGCCACGGGGTCTCGCTGTCGGTCTCGCTGAGCCACTCGCGCCACCTGGCCACGGCGGTCGTGGTCGCGGCTGACCGTCTCAGGAGCTGACCAACCCACCCGCTGATCCGCGGGTGTGACTACCCTGCGCTCGGATGCCTGATTGGCTCGAGCCATTGCAGGACGCCGCCTCGATGCGGGCCACCGACGAGTGGGCGATCGAGCAGCGGCAGGTGCCCTCGCTGGAGCTGATGGAAGCTGCTGGCCGCGCTGTCGCCGAGGCCGCGATCGCGGTCGCCGGGTCCGGCCCGGCGCGTGCGGTTTGCGGCAAGGGCAATAACGGCGGCGACGGTCTCGTCGCGGCGCGGCGACTGGCGGCCTCGGGATTCGAGGCCGAGGCGTTGCTGTTGTCGCCGGCCGCCGAGCTCTCGGACGATGCGCGGGAGAACCTGGCGCGGTTCGGCGGGCCGGTGATCGAGGTCGAGCCCGAGGCGCTCGCGGACCGGCTCGCCGGCTCGGGCGTGGTTATCGATGCGATCTTCGGCACCGGCTTCGCGGGCGTCGCTCGGGGGCCGGCGGGGGCGGCGATCGCGGCGATCAACGCGACGGCGGCGCCCGTCGTCGCGGCCGACATCGCCTCGGGGGTGGACGCCTCGACCGGCGAGGTCGCGGGTGCCGCGGTGGAGGCGGATCAGACGGTGAGCTTTCACGCGGCCAAGCTCGGCCACTGGATCGCGCCGGGCAAGCGCCATGCCGGCGAGCTCCGCGTGGTGCCGATCGGGATCCCGAACGGCGCTCCGGTCGAAGCCGCGGGCGGCCTGGTCCGGGAGCAGGTTCTCGAGCTTCCGCCGCACCGAGGAGCGGGCTCGACCAAGTTCAGCTCCGGTCAGGTGCTGATCGCGGGCGGCTCGCGCGGGTTGACTGGCGCCGTCTGCATGTCCGCCGAGGCCGCGATTCGCTCGGGCGCCGGCTACGCGACGGTCGCGGTCCCGAGCGAGCTCGAGGCGATCTTCGAGCTCAAGCTGACCGAGGTGATGTCGATCGGCTGCCCGAGTGATGACGGTGGTCTCGTCCCGGAGGCCGCGGAGGCGATCGTCGCCGCGGCCGGGCGAGCTGCGGCGGTCGCCGTCGGACCGGGGCTCGGGCGCCGAGCTGGGACAGCCGCCCTGGTCGTCGCGCTCGCCCGACGAATCGCGGCTCCGCTGGTAATCGACGCGGACGGGCTGGACGCGATCGCCGGGAGCCTTGAGTCGCTCGCCGATCGCGCCGCACCGACGGTGCTCACGCCGCACGCCGGCGAGCTCGGTCGCCTGCTCGGGGTCGACGCGGCGGCCGTCGACGCCGGGCGCCTCGAGAGTGCCCGCGAGGCCGCCCGGCGCTCCGGCGCGCTGATCGTGCTCAAGGGCGATGACACGATCATCGTCGGGCCCGACGGAGGGCCGGTCGTCAACGGCCTCGCGAGCCCCGCGCTGGCCACCGCCGGCACCGGCGATGTGCTGACAGGGGTCGTTGCCGCACTGCTTGCCCGCGGCCTTGGCGCGCCCGAGGCCGCCGCCGCCGCCGTCTACGCCCACGCCCGCGCCGGCCGGATCGCGGCAGAGCGCGTTGGCGCCACGGAATCGGTCGTCGCGACCGATGTGATCGCCGCGATCCCGGCCGGATTGCGCGCCGGTAAGGACGGCCACGTGTGAGGGCGGCCGAGCAGGGACGGGCGCCGGTGTCGCGGGCGAGCGCGGTCGTCGATCTCGACGCGATCGGGCGCAATTGCGCCCTGCTCGACCGCGAGATCGGCGATGGGGTGGCGCTGTGCGCCGTGGTCAAGGCCGATGGATACGGCCATGGCGCGGTCGACTGCGCGCGCGCGGCGCTCGCCGCCGGGGCGACGTGGCTCGCCGTCGCCGCCGCGGGCGAGGCGGCGATCCTGCGGACCGCGGTCCCGGACGCGAGGCTGCTCGTCCTCGGAGCGATGACGCCGGCCGAGCTCGACCTGGCGCTCGCCGCCGACGCGGACATCGCGGTCTGGCGCGCCGGGTTCCTGGAGCTCGTTCGTGCCCGCGGCGCGGCCCTGGGCGTGACGCCGCGAGTGCACGTCAAGTACGACACCGGGATGGGCAGGCTGGGCGAGCGCGATCCCGCCACGGTCACGTCCCTGGTCCGCGATGCCGCGGCGCAGCCGGGCGTCGAAGCGGCCGGCCTCTGGACCCATTTCGCGACCGCCGATGAGCCCGGCTCGATGTTCTTCGATGAGCAGCTCGATCGCTTCCGCGAGCTTGCGCTGCCGCTGCGTGAGCAGATCCCTGGGATGCTGCTGCACGCGGCGAACAGCGCCGCCGTGCTGCGCGAGCCGGCGTCTCACCTGAACATGGCGCGCTGCGGCGTCGCCGTATACGGCCTCGATCCGTTCGGCGAGGACCCGGCCGCGCGGGGCCTGGAGCCGGCGCTCGAGCTCCGTTCCTACGTCGCCGACATCACCCGCTTCGAGGCCGGCGCCAGCGCCGGTTACGGCCGCACCTGGCGGGCGACCGAGTCGACCTGCATCGGTGTGCTGCCGATCGGGTACGGCGACGGGGTTCGGCGGGCACTCTCCAACCGAGCCGAGGTCCTGGTCGGCGGCCGCCGCCGGCCGGTCGTCGGCACGATCTCGATGGACAACCTGACCGTCGACCTCGGTCCCGAGCCCGACGTCACCGCGGGCGCGCCCGCGGTCCTGATCGGCGCCCAGGGCGGCGAGCGGGTGCTCGCCGAGGAGATCGCCCGGCGGCTGGGGACGATCAACTACGAGGTGACCGCGGCGCTCTCCCCGCGCGTGCCGCGCGAGTGCGTCAGTTCGTGACGTCCGCCGACACGCTCAGCGCCGCCGCTGCCGTGCGCGTCGCGCGCGAGGCGCTCGGCGCCGACGATGCCTGGATTGTCGGCGGCGCGGTCCGCGACGCGCTTCGGGGCAAGGAGGTCGTCGACCTCGACCTGGCCGTGGCCGGCGAACCGGGCGCGTTCGCACGGAGGATCGCTGAGCTGGCCGGAGGTGTGGCGTTCGAGCTCTCGGCCGAGTTCGGCACCTGGCGCGCGCTCGCCGGAGACCGCGGTTGGCACGCGGACGTGACCGGCTTGCGCGGTTCGGGGATCGCCGCCGACCTGCTCGGGCGCGACTTCACGGTCAACGCGATCGCCGTGCCGCTGGCCGACCCGGGTGCGGAGCCGTGCGACCCCCATGGGGGTGCGACGGACCTCGAGGCGGAGGTGCTGCGAGCCGTTTCGGCGCGCAGCTTCGCCGACGACCCGCTGCGCATCCTGCGCGCCGCCCGGCTCGGAGCCGAGCTCGGCTTCGAGGTCGAGCCGAGCACGGTGGCGCTCGCGCGCGAGTCGGGCGCCCGCGCCGGCGAGCCGGCGGGCGAGCGCCAGCTCGCCGAGCTGCGCTTGCTGATCGCAGGTCCCGACCCGATTCAGGGCCTGCGGCTGCTCGACGACCTCGGCGGCACCGCCGGTGTGCTTCCGGAGCTCGCCGCGCTGCGCGGGGTCGAGCAGAACCCGAATCACCATCTTGACGTTCACGGCCACACGATTGAGGTGCTCGCCAAGCTGCTGGAGGTCGAGCGCGACCTCGATCGATACGCGGGCGACGCTGCGGACGAGGTCCGGGAGCTCCTCGCCGAGCCGCTCGCCGACGAGATGACCCGCGCCGGGGCGCTGCGATTCGGCGCCGTCCTGCACGACGTCGGCAAGCCGGCGACCCGCCAGGAGCACGAGGGCGGCGCCGTCTCGTTCATCGGCCACGACCGAGAGGGCGCTGCGATCGTTGGCGAGGCGTGTGCCCGGCTGAAGGCGAGCCGCACCCTGACCCGTCATCTGGAAGCGCTCACCCTGCATCATCTCCACCTCGGCTTCATGACCCACGAGCAACCGCTGTCGCGCCGACGTCAGTACGAGTACCTGCGGCTGACGGCCCCGGTTGCCGCCGATGTCACATTGCTGACCGTGGCCGACCGGTTATCGGCGCGTGGGAGCGGCCCGACCGCCTCGGCGGAGATGATCGAGGCCCACCTCGAGCTCGCACGCGAGGTCCTCCCCCCGGCCCTGAGATGGCATCGCGAGGGCCCTCCCCGGGCCCCGATCCCGGGCGACGAGCTGGCGGCTGCGCTCGGGATCGAGCCGGGGCCCGAGCTGGGACGCATCATCGATCAGATTGTGGGCGCGGTGTTCGCCGGCGAGGTCGAGACCGCCGAGGACGCGATCGCCTTCGCCCGCGGTCTGAGTTCCCAATAGGCTGCGCGCCCGATGTCGGATTGCACATTCTGCGCCATCGTCGCCGGCGACGCGCCGGCCGAGATCGTCGACTCGGACGAGCACACGGTTTCGTTCATGGACATCAACCCGGCCACGCCCGGCCACGCCCTGGTCGTCCCCCGCAACCACTCGACGGACCTGATCGAGATCTCCGATCGTGACCTCGAGCGGACGACGGTGGCGGCGCGCCGGCTCGCCGCCCGGATGGACGAGACGCTCGAGCCCGCGGGCTTCAACATCCTCAACGCCTGCCGGGCGCCGGCGTGGCAGACGGTCTTCCATTTCCACCTCCACGTCATCCCCCGCTACGAGGACGATCCACTGAAGCTGCCCTGGATCCCCCGCGGCGCCGAGCTCAGCGAGATCGCCCGGACCGGCGCCCGGATCCGGGGCGAGGCCTGACGATGGCGGAGCGGACGATCACGGTCGAACACAACGGCGCCGTCGCCTCGGTCGTGCTGGCGAACCCGCCCTTGAACCTGTTCACCGATACCGCCTTCGACGAGCTCATGGAGTGCCTCGACGAGGTTGAGGGCTCGGGTGCCCGCGCCCTGGTGTGGCGCGCTGCGGGAGAGATCTTCACCGGCGGCGTCGACGTCAACGGCTTCCAGCGCATCGTCGACGGCGAGCCCGGCGATGCGTCGGCCCTCGCCGCGCCGCTGATCGAGGGCGTGCGCCGGCTCGAGGCGATCGAGATCCCAACGCTCGCCCTCGTGCACGGGCTCTGCCTCACCGCCGGGCTCGAGATCGCGCTCGGCTGCGACCTGATCTGGGCCGAGGAGTCTTCCAGCTTCGGTCTCGTCGAGGCGGTCGTCGGACTGACGCCCGGCGCCGGTGGGACGCAGCGAATGGCCGAGCGGGCCGGTCCCGGGCGGGCGCGGGAATTCGTGATGACGGGCGGCCTCTATGACGCCACGACCCTCGAGCGCTGGGGGGTGATCAACCGCGTGGTCGAGGACGGCACGGTGCACGAGAAGGGTATGCGCTTCGCCCACCGCCTCGCCGCCGGTCCGACCAAGGCTCACGCGGCGACCAAGCGCATCGTCCGCGCGTTCTCCGACCGCGGCGTCGAGGGCGCGGACGAGGTCACGCCGGAGCAGTTCGCCGGCCTATTCGCGACCGAGGACCTGCAGAACGCGGTGCGCTCGTTCCTCGCGGAGGGACCCGGCAAGGCCCGCTTCGAGGGCAAGTAGAGCGCCGCCGCGGCGTCGACGAGGCGCTACCCTGCCCCGCGCATGGGTAAGGAGGAGAAGATCGAGATGGAGGGCGAGGTCACCGAAGCCCTGCCGAACACGATGTTCAAGGTCAAGCTCGACAACGATCACGAGGTCCTGGGCCACATCTCGGGCAAGATGCGCCGACACTACATCCGCATCCTCCCCGGCGACCGGGTCAAGATCGAGCTCTCGCCGTACGACCTCGACCGCGGCCGGATCACCTACCGCTACAAGTAGGGACGGGTCCCAGCGACTCCGACCGCGATCAGGGCTCGGAGACCTCGACCCATAGTCTGCGGTTCGAGAAGGTGCAGGAGTCGTCGCCGCCCGCGCGCCAGTAGAGCATCCGGAAGCGCACCGTTCCGCCGGGCAGCGGAGGCAGCGTGAACGCGTACTCGGTGCGAGGGCCCGGTGAGGACCCGGTGAACGTCGCCCGGCCCTCGAACGGGAGCCTTACGGCAAAGCCCTGCCCCGAGACCTCGACCGTGAAGCGGCAGTCGTCCTCGGTCGCGCCCCCGGCCGCGGTCATCGTCGTCTGAGCGAGCACGGTCGCGTACACGTCGGCACCCAGCGTCAGCTCGATCTCGGGTCCGGCGGGGGAGATGTCGGCGGGCGTGCTCGACGAGGTGGATCCGCTGCCCTCCACCCTCGCGTACTCCAAGTCCCCGAGCTTCGGCGGCGTCACCGACTCGTCGGCGAGCTTCGCTGTCGTGACCGAGCCGTCGGCGAGGTCGAACGTCTTCACTCGGCCGTCCTTGATCTTGCGCGAGCGGACCGCGTTGCGGGCGATTTCCTTGCGCCTGACCGCCCGTTTGGCGATCTGTTTGGCGCGGACCGCGTTGCGGGCGATCTGCTTCGACTTGACGCTTCCCTCGGGCAGGGTGAGGGCGGCGTAGGCGCCGCCGCCGAGGGCGATGAAGACCGCGAGCGTCGCCATCACGTTCGCGTAGGACAACCGACTCGACATGGTCCAAGCGTAGATCCGCCTGCGGACGTCACCTCCTCGACCGCCTCAGCGGTCGGCGCGATTCATGCCGCGCAGGGCCAGCGCCCCAAGCAACACCAGCAGCCCGGCCATCGCGACCAGACCGGGCCATGTCTCGGCCCAGGTGACGGTCCCCGTGACGAAGCCCTGTCTGATCGCCTCGACCACCTGGGTCAGGGGATTGATCCGCGCGATTTCCTGCAGCCAGCCGGTCAGCAGGGCGATCGGGGCGTAGGCGGTGGTCGTCAGGATGAGCACGAACATCCCCGCCTGCATCAGCGGGGCGGCGCCCTGGGTCTTGAAGTGGAGCGCCAGCACCACGCCCCAGAAGGCGGCGACCGCGCCCATGCACATGACCAGCATCAGGGCCAGCACGAGGCCGTCGACTCCGGGCCACTGGACCCCGATCGCGAAGCCGACGCAGAGCAGGAACGTAGCCGGGATCAGCGACCGCAGGCTCGCCGAGAGCACCAGGCCGGCGAGCAGCACCGGGCGCGGCGCGGGGGAGACGATCAGGCGGTCGAACCAGCCCGCCTCGATGTCGCGGGCGAGGTTGACGCCGGTCGCGGCGCCGGTGAAGCCGGCGCCCTGGAGCAGGCTGATCGGGATGATGAAGCTCTGGTACTCGTCGGCGCTGAAGCCGGGCAGCGCGGTCAGCCCGCCGAACACCGCCGTCAGGCCGACGAAGAAGATCGTCGGCGCCAGTACGCCCGGGATCGCTGCCCCCGGTACCCGGAGCAGCTCGTTCGCCGAGCGGCGGACCAGCGCCCGCACGGTGGCGAGATCGGCTCGCAGGGTAACCCGACGATCGAGTGTCTCGGCGTGCCCGGTCATCCGCCCAATCTGAGGCGGCGGCGCAACGCGATCGCGCTCAACCCCATCGAGATCGCCGCGATCAGGGCGATCGCCCCCAGAGCAGCGGCGACCGCCTCGACCGTCAGCCCTCCGATCACGGTGTCACGGATGCCATCGACGATCAGGCTCAGGGGGTTGTAGTCGGCGATCGTGCTCGCCGGCTCCAACATCAGGTTGGCCGGGAAGAATGCGTTGGAGAGGAAGAGGATCACGAAGACGATCGGGAACAGGCCCTGCACCACCGAGGCGCGGCCCGCGTAAAGCGCTACCGCGGCGCCGAGCCCGCCGAAGGCGATCGCCGAGAGCGAGACGAGGAAGACGATCAGCGCGACGCCAGCGATCCCCGCCTCGATCTGGGCGCCGAAGATCAGGCCGATGGCGATGAACCAGAGCGCGGTAACGGCGCCCAGGGCGGCCGTTCCGGCGAGGCGGCCTAGGACGATCGCGAAGCGCGAGATCGGCGCTGCGAAGAGGCGGTCGGTGAAGCCCATCTCGAGATCCACCGCCAGCGCGATGCCGCCGCTGTTGCCGGCCAGCAGGCAGGACTGGACCATTGCTCCGGCGAGCATGAAGTCGAGGAAGCCGTTGACCTGCGGGAAGCCGTCGAGGCTGACGGCCCGCCCGGCGCCGCCGGTCTGAATTGCGAGCAGCAGGGTTGGGAAGACGAGGATCGGCGCGAACAACTGAGGGCGGCGGAACGTCTGCTTGACCGAGCGCCGGCCGAGCGCCCCGATCACACGCAGGTTGAGCGCCAGCCGGCTCAAGCCCCGGCCGCCTCGGCGGGCGCCGATTCGTCGCCCTCCAGGTGCTCACCCGTCTTCTCGACGAAGACGTCGTCGAGGGTCGGCTCGACGAGGTCGAGCGAGTCGAAGAGGATCCCGGCGTCGTCGAGAGCGCGCACCACCTTCGCGACCTCGCTCGCGCCGCCGTCGAGCTCGACCACCACCTTGCCGTCCTTACCCGGCAGGCGGCGACCAAAACCCGTGCAGACCTCCTCGGCTCGCCCGGCCGAGCCATCCACGAGCCCGATCTCCAGGCGCGGCTTGCCGACCTCGGCCTTGAGCGAGGCCGGCGTGTCCTCGGCGACGATCTTGCCCTTGGCGATGATCCCGACCCGGTCGGCGAGCTGGTCGGCCTCCTCGAGGTACTGAGTGGTCAGGAAGACCGTCGTGCCCTCGCGGTTCAAGGCGGTGACCTCCTCCCAGATCGCCTTGCGCGAGACCGGGTCGAGCCCGGTGGTCGGCTCGTCGAGGAACAGCACGCGCGGCTCGTGGACCAGCGCCGACGCGAGGTCGAGGCGGCGGCGCATCCCGCCCGAGTAGGTGCCGACCCGGCGGTCCGCCGCCTGGCTGAGCCCGACCCGGTCGAGCAACGCGTTGCCGCGGCGCCCGGCCTCGGCGCCGACCAGGCCGTGGAGCGTTGCCTGCAGCGCGATCAGCTCGCGGCCGGTCATCAACGGGTCGAGCGCCGCCTCCTGCAGCGCGACGCCGATCGCGCGGCGAACGTCCGAGGACTCGGTGACCACGTCGTAGCCCGCGACACGGGCGCTGCCACCGGTCGGGCGCAGGAGCGTGGTCAGCATCCGAACCGTGGTCGTCTTGCCGGCCCCGTTCGGGCCCAGGAAGGCGTAGATCTCGCCTTCGGCGACCTCGATGTCGACGCCGTCAACGGCGCGGATTCCGCCCTCGAACTCGCGCTCCAGCCCTGTCACCTCTATTGCAGGCACGGCGAGGGAATCTACCGCCGCCCGTCGCTCGGCCTACTATGGCCTGCGAGAGGAACCGAAACCCTGTCCGGGAATAGGTGTTCCAGCTTTTCTATGGCCGCAACCGGCACACGTCCCCGCATCGTCGCGCTCGCGTTCGCGGCCGCGTGCGCGTGCCTGATCGCGCTCGCCGCCGCGCTCGCCGAATCCGACGTCGCCGGTGCCGCACGCGCCGGGGCGACCGTGATCGGCCAGACTCCGAGCTCGCCGAAACCGAACTGCCCGACCCCCAACGGCGACAACGTGCCGGCCGACAAGGCTTGCCAGGCGATGGGGCGGGTCACGGGCTTCCAGACCTCGGCCGATGGGCGCCGCAACCCGTTCAAGATCCGCAAGCCGGGCACCATCGTCGCCTGGAGCGTCGACGTCTCCAAGCCGACCAAGAAAGAGCAGAACTTCTTTGCCGAGGCGCTGTCGAAGAGCGGCCCGCCGAGCGCCCGGCTCTCGATCCTGAAGCCGAAGGGCGAGGGCCGCTTCAAGCTCGTCAAGCAGAGCCCGGTGGTCCAGGTCCAGTCGGTGCTCGGCAATCGCGCGGTGTTCACGCTCACCGACCCCCTGCGGGTGCGCAAGGGGATGATCGTCGGGCTGACGACCTCCACCTGGCTCTCGAACCTCGCTGACGCCGGTGCCAGCGCTTCGGACGCCTGGCGGGCGAGCCGTGAACAGGGCCAATGCCTGAACGAGGACGACCTGCTGAAGCGCAGCCGACCGCAGCAGAAGGTCGGCGGCAAGCGCGCCTACGCGTGCACCTACAAGGGGGCCCGCCTCCTCTACTGGGCCTTCCTCGCCACTTAGCAGAGCGCCGATCCCGCTCAGCGGGGGATCCTGTCTCCCATCGGGGCACGATCACCCTCTCGAACGGCGGGCAGGGCCGGCTACTCGCAGGCAGCCGGGTTCTCCTCGCAGTATTCGTCGAAGGCGTCCGGCGGGCTTTGGCCGCCCGATCCGCCGCCGCCCGAGGAGCCCTCGCCGGTGCCCGGGTCGGGGCCGCCACCCTCGTGAGCCTCGGGCGGCGCCGTGCCGCCGGAGGAGCCCTCGTTGGGCTCGGTCCGTGGTCGTGGTCGAGACGGTCTCGTCGGTGGTCGTGGTCGGCTCGACCGACTGCGTGGTGGTCGTCGTCTCGGTCGTCTCGGTGACCGTGGTGGTCGAGCTCGTCGTCGCCCGCTCGTCATCTCCGCAGGCGGTGAGACCGGCGCAGGCGACCGTCGCTGACGTGACGACGACCGTGATGCGCGCCCTGCTGCCGAAGCTCAAAGGGCCGGCTGGCGCAGGCCGCAATACGGGCAGTCGCTGACGTCGAGGCCGATCAGCTGGTCGCAGCGGCGGCACTCGCGCAGGTTCTCGGGCATGCGCAGCAGCGCCGACTCGGACGGCGCCAGCGGCAGCGTGCGCGTGACCGGCTCCATCTCCTCGCCGGTCTCGCGGTCGACGTAGACGCCACCGGGCTCGGCCGGCGCGAGCGCCTCGCGCCCCGAGGCGCGGGCCCGCAGCCTGAAGGTCTGGCGCGGGTTCTGCATCAGCGGAAAGATATCTCCTGGCCCGGGGACATAGCCTCCCGCGGATGAAGGTCCTGATCTTCCACGGCTACCTGCTGCGCGGCACCGGCTCCAACGTCTACAACGCGAGCCTCGCGCAGGCGCTCGCCGCGCTCGGCCACGAGGTCCACCTGCTCTGCCAGGACCGCGACCCGCCCGACCTCGTCCCGCCGGGCGCCCCCGGCTCGGTGACGATCCACGTCCCCGACATCGGCGGTCTGCTGCCGGTCTACGTCCACGACGAGTACGAGGGCTTCGAGGTCAAGACGTTCGCCGAGCTGACCGACGCAGAGCTCGACCGCTACCTCGAGGCCAACGTCACCGCGGTGGCCGGGGTCGTCTCGGAGCTCGGTGGCGTCGACGCGGCGCTCGCCAACCACCTCGTGATGGGACCGGTGATCCTCGCCCGCGCCGGCCTGCGCTTCGCGATCAAGGTCCACGGCTCCGATCTCTCCTACACCGTGATCCCCGACCTCGCTCGCTTCGGTCCCTACGCGCGGGAGGCATGCGACGGCGCCGCCGGCGTGCTCGTCGGCTCCCGCCACATCGCCGCCCGGCTGCGCCGGGCGGTCGACGATCCGATCACCAATGCCAAGGTCCGCCTCGGCCCGCCCGGCGTCGACACCGAGCTGTTCGCGCCGCTGGCCCCGGAGGATCGCCCGCGGCGCCTGAGGGCACTGGCTGCCGATCTGCGCGGGCTCGACGAGAGGCAGGAAGGGAGCTCCTGGGATCGCGACCCGAGGGCGGCCGCGGAGGCGGTCGATTGGTTCGCCGACGCCCGCGGGCCCCGGGTCGTCTTCGTCGGCAAGCTGATCGTCTCCAAGGGCGTCGACCTGCTGCTCGCCGCCTGGCCGCTGGTCCACCAGGCCGAACCCGGGCGCGCGGCTGCTGATCGTCGGCTTCGGCGAGTACGAGACGGTCCTGCGTGGCGTCTGGGACGGGCTCGCGGCCGGCGACCTCGGTCCGCCGCGCGAGATCGCCGAGCGCGGCCGCGGGCTCGAGGGCGCCGAGGAGCACCGCTTCGGATGCTGTCGGCCTTTCTGGCGCAGCCGCCCGCAGGGCTACGAGGCGGCCGCCCGTGCGGCAGCCGGCACGGTCGCGTTCGCGGGCCGGCTCGAGCACGACGAGGTGGGCTCCCGTCGCCGGCCTCCGAGTCGCTGGTCTTCCCGAGCACCTTCCCCGAGGCCTTCGGCATGGTCGCCGCCGAGGCGGCGGCGGCCGGCGCGCTGCCGGTCTCGGCCGACCACTCGGGCGCGGCCGAGGTGAGCCGGGCGCTGGCCGCCGATCTGCCGACGCCGATCGGTCGGCTGGTGTCGTTCCCGCTCGACGACGGCGCCGTGGGAGCGATCGCCGACACGCGTCGACGACTGGCTCGCGCTTTCCGGCCACCGAGCGCGAGGCTGCAGGCGCCGCGCTGCGCGAGACCGTCGACGCCTCTGGAGCTGGGACGGCGTCGCGCGCACCGTGCTCGCCGCGTCCGCGGGCCGGCTCGAGGAGCTCCCGATCCCGGTCGAGGACTGAGACCCGCGCCGCCGGCGCCGGATCGAGCTGATAACAGCCATCACTTGCGCCGTCGCGGGCGCCCGGCGCCGTCGGCGCGATCAATAGAATCGCTGCGCGGTGACCCGCTCGACGCTCTTCCGGCTCTTCGTCGCGATGCTGGCGATCACGGTCGTCTCCTCGGTCGTGCTGCTGCAGATCGACTGGGACGGCGACGCCGCCTCCGAGCAGGCGGGCCCGATCGACACGCTGCTCGACGTCATGATCGTGCTCTCGTGCGTTCGTGTTCGCGATCGTGATGGTGATGCTCGGCTACGCGATCTGGAAGTACCGGGCGAAGCCCGGCGACGAGTCCGACGGCGAGCCGATCCACGGCAACACGAAGCTCGAGATCGCCTGGACCGTGATCCCGACGATCATCGTCCTCTTCGGCGCGGTCTACAGCTGGATCGTGCTCGACGACATCGAGGCCAAGGCCGGCGACCGGATGCCGCTCAACGTCTACCGCGCAGCAGTACAAGTGGACGTTCGAGTACCCGGAGGCAGACGGCCTGGTCACCAACGAGCTCCACGTTCCGGTCGATCGCCAGCTCGACGTCCAGCTCGAGGCGCTCGACGTGCTCCACTCGTTCTGGGTCCCCGAGTGGCGGATCAAGCGCGACCTGGTGCCCGCCGGGCCCGGCGGGAACGACATCGACAACCAGTTCGTCGTGACCCCGAACCAGGTGGGGACCTTCAACGTGGTCTGCACCGAGCTCTGCGGGCTCGGACACGCGACGATGCGGGCGACGGTGGTGGTCGAGTCGCAGGAGGAGTTCGACGCCTGGCTCGCGCAGCAGGCGCAAGCAGCCGCCGGTGGAGACCGGCGGCGCTTCAGTCGACCGGCAGGGCGGGACATAGGCTTCCGGAGGTAGCACGGCAGTGGTAGCGGCATTCAAGAAACCAGGCATGGCGCGAGCGGGGCTCGGCTTCGTTGTCGGCTCGGCGTTCGGCTTCGGCCTCGTCGTCGCGCTGCGCGCGATCTCCGGGCTCGCGATCTTCCAGACCGAGCCCACGGGCTACCCGCAGCTGATCGTCCCGGCGATCACCGGGCCGCTCGGCTTCCTGGTCGGCCTCGGCGCCTTCGACTACTGGTTCCGCTGGGCCGTCGGCGCGCCGACGATCCCCGACGACCACTCCCAGCACGGCGCCACCTCGTGGCGGGACTACTTCAAGTTCAACACCGATCACAAGGTGATCGGGATCCAGTACATCTGCACCAACTTCTTCTTCTTCTTGGTCGGCGGCCTGATCGCGATGATCATGCGCGCCGAGCTCGCCCAGCCGGGCACCCAGATCGTCGACCCCGGGGTCTTCAACGGGCTCTTCTCGACCCACGCGGCGATCATGATCTTCGTCTTCGTCGTCCCGGTGTTCGCCGGGATCGCCAACTACGTCCTGCCGCTGATGATCGGCGCGCCGGACATGGCGTTCCCGCGCCTGAACGCGCTCTCGTTCTGGATGCTGCCGATCGCCGGGCTGCTCTTCCTGGCCAGCTTCCTCGTCCCCGGCGGCGCCTTCGACGCCGGCTGGACCGGCTACGCGCCGCTCTCGACCGGGGCGCCGCTGGGCCAGTCGTTCTTCAACCTCGGGGTGCAGTTCGCCGGCGCCTCGTCGATCGCGACCGCGCTCAACTTCCTGGTCACGATCATCACCATGCGGGCGCCGGGGATGAACTTCTGGCGCATGCCGCTGCTGGTCTGGGCCAACCTCTCGACCTCGCTGCTGGTCGTCGCCGCGACGCCGTTCATCGCCGGGGTCCAGTTCATGGTCCTCTTCGACCGCGCGCTGCACACGAACTTCTTCCAGGCGGCGTTCGGCGGCGACGTGCTCAGCTACCAGCACATCTTCTGGTTCTACTCGCACCCGGCCGTCTACATCATGATGCTGCCGGGCTTCGGGATCGTCTCCGAGGTGATCTCGACCCACGCCCGCAAACCGATCTTCGGCTACCGGCTGATGGCGCTGGCGCTGCTCGGGATCGTCGTCCTCTCCTACACCGTCTGGGCGCACCACATGTTCGTCTCCGGCATGTTCGCCTGGCTGCGGGTGCCGATGATGATCACCACGCTGCTGATCGCGGTGCCGACCGGGATCAAGATCTTCTCCTGGCTGGCGACGCTGTTCGCGGAGCGTGATCCACCTGCAAATCGACCGCGATGCTGTTCGCGCTCGGCTTCATCGTCACCTTCACGATCGGCGGGATCTCGGGCGTGATGCTGGGCATGGTGCCGATCGACATCCACGTCTCCGACACCTACTTCATCGTCGCCCACATCCACTTCGTGCTCTTCGGCGGCTCGGTGTTCACGATCTTCGCCGGCATCTACCACTGGTTCCCGAAGATGACCGGCCGGATGTACGACGAGAAGCTGGGCCGGGTCCACTTCTGGCTCACCCTGGTCGGGATGCACGGCACCTTCGTCCCGATGCACTGGATCGGGATGGAGGGGATGCCGCGCCGGGTCGCCGACTACTCGGCCCAGTTCGGCGACTGGAACCTGATGATCTCGATCTCGTCGTTCCTCCTCGGCGTCGCCCAGCTCGTCTTCCTCTACAACATGGTCGTCAGCTGGAAGTGGGGCCCGCGGGCGACGGCGAACCCGTGGCGGGCGAAGACGATCGAGTGGCAGGTCTCCTCGCCGCCGCCGATCTTCAACTTCGACGAGATCCCGCGCGTGGTCGGCGGGCCGTACGAGTTCGGCGTGCCGGGTGCGCGGCACGCGATCATGGGCTCGGAGGAGGCCGAGGTACGCCGGCCCGAGCCTGCGGTTGCCGGAGCCGCGGGCGGCACGGCTCCTCCGGGGAGCGACCCGTGACCGAGGCCGATCTCGCCGGCACCCGGTGGACGATCCGACACCTCGGTCGACTGGAGCGGGGCGGCACGGTGCTCGCCTTCGTGAACGAGGTCGCCGGCGGCCGGCAAGCTGCTCGAGGCGCTTCGCGAGCGCGTCGACGCCGGCGCCGACGAGGTCGCGGTGGCGGCGCCGCAGAACCAGCCGATCGGCGGGCCAGATCGTCGACCGCGACGAGGTCCGCGACGCGGCTCAGAGCCGGGTCGAGGTGACCCAGGCGGTGCTCGCCGAGTTCGGGATCGAGGCCTCGGCGCGGTGATCGATCCCGACCCGCGCTCGCGCTCGACGACGCGGTGCGGGCGTTCGCGCCGCGGGAGGTCCTGCTCTCGGCCCTGTACGAGACCCGCTTCGGCCTCCTGCGCCGGGACCTGGTCGAGTGGGCCAAGCAGCGCTTCGAGGTCCCGGTGACCCACATCCCGGTGCGGATCGACGACGACGCGGTGCGCTGGGACGTCACCCACACGCTGGTCGTCGCCACCCAGACGGTCGCCAGCCCGGACCTGATCGACCAGCTCAAGCGCCGGGCGGCCGAGCGCCCCATCGCTACACGATCATCTGCCCGCGCTCTGGGGAGCTCAGCCGCGAGCAGGTCTGCGAGCGGCTCGCCCGCACGCTCGCCGAGCTCTACCGCAGCGAGATCGACGCGACCGGCCAGCCGATGAGCCCGGAGCCGTTCGCCGCGGTCGAGAACGCGATCGAGCACTACCGGATCGACGAGATCCTGATCTCGACCCTCGCCGGCGAGCAGTCGAAGTGGCTCGAGGAGGGCCTGATCGAGCGCGTCAAGGCGATCACCGACAAGCCGGTCGAGCACTATGAGGCCGGCGGGCAGGGCGTGGTCGAGAGCTCGCGGGTCGCCAACGAGGAGGTGCCGGCCTGATGGAGTCGGCTTCGATCTCAGCCGGCCACGCGCCCGCCGGCGAGCACGAGCACCACGGTCCGCCGGAGGCCCACCAGAGCTCGCGGATCGACCGCCAGACGCTCGGCATCCTGCTCTTCATCGTCTCGGAGATGATGCTGTTCGGGGCGTTCTTCGCCTCGTACTTCTTCCTCCGCGTGGTCGCCAACGACGGCCCCTGGCCGCCCGAGGGCTTCGAGCTGCCGGTCGCGGTCGCCGGCGTCAACACGGCGATCCTGATCTCCTCCAGCTTCACCGTCCACTGGGCGCTGGAGTCGGTGCGCAAGGGCAATCGCCGCGGCTGCAGATGGGCCTGGTGACCACCTGGCTGCTCGGTGCGACCTTCCTCTTCATCCAGATCAACGAGTACGTCCACATCGGCTTCAGCGCCCGCGACGGTGCCTTCGGTTCGATCTTCTACGGCCTCACGGGTCTGCACGGCGCGCACGTCTTCGTCGGCCTGTGCCTGCTGACGTTCGCCAACATCCGCGCCTGGCGCGGTCACTTCGGCCCGGCCACGAAGGACCACCTCGGCGTCGAGGTGCCCGGCATCTACTGGCACTTCGTCGACGTGATGTGGATCATCGTCTTCACGACCGTCTACATCCTCTAGAAGCCGCTTATTCAAGCGGTTCTCCCTCCTCGTCCCCGAACTGTCCCCCAGTCAGAACCCCAGTCAGCAATCCGCCAGCACCACGGGCGGCGGCTTCGGCTCTCGTGCGCTGGGCAGCGAGGTAGGCGTCGAGCAGGGCGGCGGCTTCGTCCTCCGACCCCGGCATCAGGTGCCCGTAGCGGTCGAGCGTGATCCCAATCTTCGCGTGGCCCATGAAGGTCGCCAGCGCCTTCGCGTTGACCCCGGCGGCGATCATCAGCGAGGCGAAGGTGTGGCGGCACTCGTGCGGGGTGATCCGGTGGAGGCCAGCCTTGGTCCACGCATCGTCGGCTCTGCCCTGTAGATGAGCGACACCCTGGGCGACGCTGCTGCGTTCGTGCTTCGCTGAGCTACTCCGACAGCCCGGCGGCTTCGAGGGCTTCGCCCCGCTCGGCGAACTCGTCGACGCGGACGATCTTGCCGTCGCGCAGGGTGTAGATCTCATAGAAGCGGGAGTCGACTTCGACCCCGCTCCCCCGGCCGCGTCCCCGGAAATAGCCCCTGACGACCACGCGGTCCCCGGCGTCGATGTACTCCTCGGCGGCCTGCTCAAGCTCTTCCCACGCGGCAAACCAACGCTCGATGTAGTCCAAGTACGCATCCAGGCCGTAGGACGGCTCCTCCTCGAGGGGGGCCACGACGACGTCGGAGTCGTAGACCGTCAACACCTCGGCGCGATAGTCGTCGCGGCCGAAAGCCTCGATCTCCCAGGCCCGCCGCACGATCTCCACGTTCTCCTGCGACATCGCCCGCGCAGTATCCCGCGCCGCCGGTGTTGCGCTCTCCATGCGAAGCGACTACCGCGTCTCGTCCCAAGCGCTACGCAGAGAGGCGGCTTCGAGGGCTTCGTCGCGGGTTCCGTACTCGCGGCACCGCGCAATCCTTCCGTCGCGAATCGTGAAGACCTCCGCTTCGGTCTGGTCCGTTTCGACGCCGCTGAGCTTTGCGCATCCGCCGTACCGCTCAACCGCGACCACCGTGTCTCCATCGGCGTCGATCAGTTCGACCGGCTCCATCCAGAACCCGTCGAACATGTCGATCCAGTCCTGGAAGTACGCGCGCAGCGCGTCCGTGCCCTTCATCGGGCCCCAATCATCGATGGCACCCTCGACTGCCCGGTAGTCGACATCGTCGGCGAAATGCTCGATCCACCGATCAAGCCCTCCACGGGCAAACGCCTCGTAGGCTGCTTTCACGACCTCGACGTTCTCCTGCGACATCGCCCGCGCAGTATCTCGCTCTGGCCATGAACTAGCCGAGTAGGTAGTCCGATTAGCCCATATCAGCGGGGACTACCGCTTTCGTCCAAAGGACAGGGCTGGGCGCTTAGAGCGGTCCTGCCCAGCGCGGTCCTGCTCGTCGCCACTCGAGAATGTCAGTCAGCTCAGGAGTCACCTCCGCTGACAGTCTGAGCCGCTTGTCGTGGGCGAAGAAGTCGAAACCGCGAACCAGATCAGTGCCGATCCAAGTTGGGATCGAGGCGTATTGAACGTGGTGGACGACGCACCCTGACGCAAGGGCGCCATATCAGAGCTGGGCAGCGCGCCCGTGACCTCGTCCAAAGACAGCTCCTGGGCGTCGAGCACCTCCGAGGGCAGCTCCATCCCCAAAGTGTCGTCCATGTAGAAGATCATTCGGTCCAGGCGCCACCAGGCCCCGGTCAGGACGGTCACCTGCTCGCGCAACGCAGTCCTCTGCTCGCGCAGGTGCTCGACCCTCTGGCGCAATGCATCGATCCGGTCCGCCTGCGCGGGACGGTCCGCCTGCGCGGGACCTGCGAAGGCCATCTGCGGTGGCAGGGACAAGGTCGTCAGGATCGCCAGTAGTGCCAATACCGCTGCAATTTTCGTCACTGGGTGCACCCTTGAAAGACGGTATCCGCCCGATTTGCACCCCGTGTAAGGCGGCGTAAGCTGGACCCATGGCCGGTCGCCTGCTCCACTACGCCGGTCCGGTGTTACGTGCCGCCCGCGAGCGCGCCGGCGCGACGCAGCGAGAAGTCGCTGAGCGCGCGGGGGCGAGCACGGCGACCGTTTCCCGCCTTGAGAACGGCAGAGCGCTCCCGGCCGATCCGCTCATCGACGCGATCCTTGATGCCTATTCTGTAGTCACTGGCGTGCCTCGGCTGGAGTTGCTGGAACGTGCTGCGGCCGATTGGCAGCAGGATGCCTACGGCGAGGTAAAGGGCCTTTAGGTCCACACCCGGTTCAGGCAGTCTTGAGCGGTCTTAAGCGCTAGTGAAACCCGAGGCCCTCGAGGCCGCCGGGGTGTCGAAGTAGGACGCTCGCGACGGAACATTCGGCGGGGCGATCGTCGGCTGATAGGTTCGGGTCGTGGCCGGATGGACGCGGGTGAACATGAGGCGGGATGTCGAGGACATGGCGCCTCGGTTCGGCTACGCGCCGAACATGGAGGCACGGTTCGCGGCCGGCTCGCTGGGGTTGGAGCGGTCCGCGGTCAGCTACCAGCGGGTCGCACCCGGGTTCCGGATTCCGTTCGGCCACAGCCACAAGCAGCAGGAGGAGCTCTACGTGGTCGTCTCCGGTGGCGGTCGGATGCGGCTCGACGACGAGATCGTGGCGGTCGAGGCACTCGATGCCGTCCGCGTCGCGCCCGAGGTCGTCCGCGGCTTCGAGGCCGGCCCGGACGGTGCCGAGCTGCTCGCCTTCGGCGCCCCCAGCACCGGTTCGCCCGGCGAAGACGCGGTCCCGGCGCCGGACTTCTGGACCGACTGACCCGCTCGCCGGGCGCGCTAACGTGTCCTGGGCGGATATCGCGGAAGGAGCCCTACGTGCACAACCCGCTTCGGTCCGAGGCCGAGATGTTCCGCGTCGTCGTCATCGTCGGCATCGCCGCCCTTCCGGTGATCGTCGTCGGGCTGCTGACCGAGCCGATCTACGCGGCGATCGTGCTCGGGCTCGAGATCGGGATCGGGATCGGCGTCCTGTGGCGCAGCCTGCGTGGCTCCGAGCCGCACACGGCGGACGTCGCCGTCGACGACGACGACGCGCACCGCGTGCTCGTGGTCGCCAACCAGACGGTCACCGGCAAGGTGCTGCTCGAGGAGGTGCGAAGCCGCGCCGAGGGCGCCAAGACGGAGGTGCTCGTTGTCGTGCCGGCGCTGGCGTCGTCGCGTCTCGACCACCTTGCACACGACGTCGACGGCGCGATCGCGGAGGCGCACGAGAGGCTCGAATACGCGCTCGAGGCGATGGCCGCCGCGGGGCTCGACGCTCGCGGCCAGGTCGGCGACCACCACGACCCCAATGCCGCGATCGAGGACGCCTTGCGGACCTTCGCCGCCGACGAGGTGGTGATCTCGACGCACCCGCCTGAGCGCTCGAAGTGGCTCGATCACGGCGTCGTCGAGCGGGCCGAGCGCGACGTCCCGCTTCCGGTAACGCACGTGATCGTCGACCTCGAGGCCGAGGGTTCGAGGGTGAGCGCGACCGGGGAAGGCCGCAGCCCGGCCTGAGCGGCGCCTCTCGGCAGGACGCCTACTGGGCGCCGTTCTCGAGCAGGTAGTTGACCAGGCCCTTGAGGTCCTCGGGCGTCAGTGAGGCGCCGAAGTTCGCCGGCATGACGCCGTCCGAGTACCCCTTCGCGATCGCGGAGCTTGGATCGACGATCTGCTGCTCGATGTACTTCGCGTCCTTGCCGGCCAGCGCCTGGTCGAGGTCGGGGCCGGTGGCCGCCGTCGTCCCCGCGTCCTGGAACGCGTGACAGATCCCGCATTTCTGTGTGAACAGGTCCTTGGGAGCAAGCTGGGGCGGCTTCGCGCCCGGCACGCCCGCGACGCTGCCGACGTAGGTGGCGACGTCCTCGGCATCCTGGCCGGTGACCAACTCCGCCGGCATGAAGACGTTCTGGTAGTTGGGGACGCCCTCCCTGGTGCCGCGCGGATTTGCGATCTGCTGCTGGACGACGCCCTCGACCGTGTCGGTGTCCATGCCATCCTCCCGGGCCTGGGCGAAAGCGGCGTCGAGATTGGGCCCGATCTGAGCGCTCGACCCGGCTTCGGCGAGGGTGTGGCAGGTGCCGCAGTTCTGCAGGAAGAGCGCCCGGCCGCGCTCGACGTCGGCGTCCTCGGACGCGTCGCAGCCGGCCATGAACGCGATCCCGCCGAGGACGAGCGCGAGGGCGGCTACGCGGGCGGTTCCCCGCCTGCGGAGAGGGAGTCTGGGCACGGGCCGAATCCTATCTGGCCGTGCGGGCGAGCCGGATCGCTGCCGGTCGATCTTGGATAGGGTTCGAGCCGATCTGCACTAGCCGGACGAGCGCAAGGAACATCGGTGATGGAAGTTCGCGAGGGGATGTCGAAAGTCGTGCTCACGGTGGGTCCCGGGCACACGCTGCGAGAGGCCGCGCAGCGGATGACCGATCAGGGCGTCGGCGCCGCGGTGGTGATCGACGAGGAGGCCCAGGGGCCCAGGGTGGTGTCCGAGCGCGACATTCTCACCTCGCTCGGCCGGGGCGAGGATCCGGACGCCGAGCGGGTCGCCGACCACATGAGCGACTCCGTGATCTCGGCCGAGCCCGGCTGGAGCCTGGAGCGCGCCGCGGTCGAGATGTCACGGCGTCATATCCGCCACCTCGTCGTGGTCGAGCAGGGCGAGCTCGTTGGCGTGCTCTCGATGCGCGACATCGTCCGCGTCTGGACCTCCGAGGGCGCGACGTCTGGGATGACGGCGCCCGAGAACGAGTAGTCCGGAAGCCGCGCTACTTCTTCAACGGGACCGCGGGGATGACCGCGGAGGTGACCCGCTGATCGCGCGGCAGGCGCGAGAACTCGTGGCGAGCGCCGCGGATCCAGGCGAGCGCCGCGAACAGCGCCACGACCCCGCCGACGACGCCGTAGGGCCACCAGGTAAAAAGCGAGGCGATCACGCCCGCAAGACCTGCGGCGATCAGCGCGGGTTGCCAGGAGGGCGCCGGGAGGTAGACGAGCTCCGTCGGGCCGCCGTTGCGGCGATCGTCGCCCATCAGCCGATGTAGACGATCGCGACGAAGAAGCAGAGCCCGAACACGCCGAGCGCGATCGAGGCCGTCAGCAGCCCCGCCCCGATGTTGCTTGCCGCGCGGTTGCGATCCATGGCGCGGTTCTATCAGATCGCTCGGTCCGCGGCCATCGCGCAGAAGAGCAGGGCCAGGTAGGCGAGCGAGGAGAGGTAGAGCCGCAGGGCGGCGTTGCGGGAGGGCGAGCGCAGGAGGCGGACGGCGAGAACGACGAATGCGGCGCCAAGCGCCAACGCAGCGACGAGGTATATCCCGCCGAGGAAGCCGGTGGCCACCGGGAGCAGGGTGAAGGCGACGAGGACGACCGCGTAGACGAGGATCTGGCGGCGGGTTGCGGCCTCGCCCCTGACCACCGGCAGCATTGGCACGCCGGTGCGGGCGTAGTCGTCCTTGATCAACAGCGAGAGCGCCCAGAAGTGCGGCGGGGTCCACAGGAACACGATCCCGAACGGATACAGCGCCTCCAAGGCCAGACCCCCGGTTGCCGCTGCCCAGCCGACCAGGGGCGGCACGGCCCCGGCGGCGCCGCCGATGACGATGTTCTGTGGCGTCAGCGGCTTGAGCCAGATCGTGTAGACGAACACGTACCCGAGCAGTCCCGCGAGGGCGAGCGCGGCGGAGAGCGGGTTGACGGTGAACGCGAGCTGGATCGTCGCCAGAGTCCCGAGGGCGATCCCGAAGGCGAGGCCATGCCACGGTTCGATCCGTCCCGAGACCAAGGGCCGGCCGCGGGTTCGCGCCATGCGGGCGTCGCGGTCGCGGTCGATGTAGTGGTTGATCGCGCCGGCGCCACCTGCGGCCAGATAGCCGCCCAGCATCGTCCAGAGCACGGTCGAGAGCGGGGGCCCGGAGGGGTCGGCGACGATCATCGTCGCGACCGTGGTCAACAGCAGCAGCGAGATGATCCGCGGCTTGGTCAGGGCGACGTAGTCGCGGAAGACCGCGACCAGGGAGCGGCCGCCGGCGCGCCGCGGCGCGCTAACGCGGCCGGCGACGGCGCCCGGCTCCAGCTGGCCGGCCTCGATCGGGCGTCGTGTGGTCGTCGCGCTTTCCATGTCCTACGCGGTCACTGCTCCCGCTACGTCGCGGCTACCCGTCCGCTCGCTCGCGGGGACCGCGGCGGGTAGGAGCGAGGCGCCAGCGTAAACGACGGTGCCCCAGAGAACGGTGCCGAGCGCCAGGTGTCCGAGGATCAAGCCGGCGTGCTTGCCGGCCCAGACGTTGACGATTCCGAGCGCGATCTGGGCCATGAGCAGCAGCGCCGCGAGGACGAAGGCGCGACTCGGCGCACGGCGCAGGAGCGCCACAGCGGCCATCGCGAGAACAGCGATCGCGGCCAGGTACATCAGGCTTCGGTGGACGAGCTGGATGTCGGCCAGGCGGCTCTGGCCGAAACCCGGGAGCTGGCCGTTGCAGGCCGGGAACGCGTCCGCCGAGTACCCGGTTCCACAGGCGACGTGGGCCTGGCCCAGCGCCGGCTCGCCGGGCGTGCCCTCCTTCTCGGTCCCGGCAACGTAGCCACCCGCGATGATCGTCGCCAGCACCAGCGTCGCGGCCACCACCGTCGTGGCGCGCAGCCCGCGGATGCTCTCGGGGGAGGGCGCTTCGGCGCCGCTGTCGGAGGCGCGGCGCAGCAGCAAGAGCAGGCCGAGGAGCAGCATCGCGAGGCCGAGATGCGCGGCGACCAGCTCCTCTTCGAGTCCCTGCTCCACGGTGAGCCCTCCGAGCGTCGCCTGGATCAACACCAGCACCCCAGCGGCGACGGTCCCGCGGACGATCCAGCGGTAGTCGCGCAGTTGGCGGAGGGCCCGCCAGACGAGCAGCGCGATCAGCACCGCTGTGACCCCGGCGGCGACCCGGTGGCTGAACTCGATCGCCGATTCCGCCGATGCGGCGGGCAGCACTCCGCCCTCGCACAGCGGCCAGCCGTGGGTTCCGCTCCCGGCTGGGCCGCAGCCGAGCCCGGAGTCGCTGACGCGGACGACGCCGCCGATCAGAATCAGGATGAAGGTCGCGCCTATCGTCAGGGTGACGAGGCGGCGAAAGCGCGACAGCGCGTCCTCCGCGTCCCCGCCCCCGGCGGCGGTGAGAACCCGTTCCATCGCAGTCAGGCTACCGAGGGCGTCCCGCCGTCATCCTCCAGCGGACCGGCGTCCGGGGGCGCGGCTGTGCCGGCCTGCGCGTCGACGGCACCGTCCCCCGTGGTCTCGGGGTCCTCGGACGCGGGGGGCTGGGTGAGCGCCGGGGCGCGGCTTCGAATCGAGTCGCGAATGTCGCTCAGTGGCTCCGTGCTGCGAACGTCCGGGACGGCGTCGAAGTTGTGTGGCGGCGGGGGCGAGAGGGCGTACCACTCGAGGGTGGCGCCGCCCCACGGATCGTGACCACGGGCGGGGAGACCGTTGTGCCAGCTGTGGGCAGCGTTGCCGAGCTCGAGCAGGATTCCGAGCACGAGCACGAACGCCCCGATCGAGGCGATCAGGTTGTAGCCGTCCACCCCGGTGTCCTCGAAGTACTTGAACACGTCGACCGGCTGGCCCTCGAGCCCGGCGAGGAACATCGCCACGACGTAGACGTTGATGCCGATGAACATCAGCGTCAGCGCGGCCTTGCCGAGACCCTCGCCGAGGCGTCGGCCCGAGAGCTTCGGGAACCAGTAGTGCAGCGCCGCGAAACCGCCGATCACGCCGCCGACGAGCACGTAGAGGGTGTCGCCCTGGCTCGCGGTGGTGTTATCGAGCAACCAGCCGACGGGGATCACCGAGTAGCTCAGCTCGCCGGCGAGCCCCGAGACCATGGTCGAGATCGCGATCAGCGCGTACCAGGTCGCGGCTCGCAGCTCCAGCGTCCCGCCCCAGATTGTCGCGATCCAGGTGTAGACCAGGACGCCGATCGGCACCGTCAGGCAGAGGGCGAAGAACATCGCCGCGATCGTCCAGCCCTCGTTGAGCGGCGCGATGTACATGTTCTGCATCCAGGCGAGCGGCCCGAGGACACCGATGGCGACGAACGAGGCAACCACGGCGCGGTGACTGAAGATCGGCTTGCGCGCGAAGGTCGGCAGGATCTCCGAGATCGCGCCGGCCGCCGCGAGGAAGACGATCACGTAAGCGCCGGTGAAGAAGATGTACGCCATGTGCTCGTAGAGCAGCGGCGCGCCTCCCTCGCCGGGATCGAAGAAGACGCCGCCGAAGTGGCGGTCGATCTCGAGCATCGTCAGGGCGGCGAGCATCACCGGGCCGATCACCAGCAGCAGCCACCCGATCACCGCTGCCGCCCATGAGAACAGGGGCATACGCCGCCAGGCGATGCCGGGAGCGCGCATGCGGTTCAGGGTGACGACGAGATTGATCGCGAAGCAGGTGAACCCGGCAGTCGCCAACGCGGTGCCCGCGATCCAGGCGTCGGCCCCGTTCGACGGCGAGAAAACCGTGTCTGAGAGCGGCGGCAGCGCGATCGTCCCGCTGTCCGGCGCCGTGTATAGGAAGCTCGCGTAGATCGCCACCCCGCCCATCAAGTAGAGCCAGTAGGAGAGCTGGTGCAGGCGCGGGAAGGCGACGCCGCGGGCCCCGATCTGCAGCGGAACGACGTACCCGATCAGCCCCAGGGTGAACGGGATCGCCGCCAGCACGACGAGCGTCACCGGGGCGGTGGAAAGCAGCCGGTCGAAGATCTCGGGCCGGATGGTCGAGTTCTCGGGGACGATCAATTGGATCCGCATGAGCGCGAACTCGACCGCGGCGAGGGCGAGGAAGGAGAGCGCTGTGGCGATGTACATCAGCCCGACCGTCTTGTGGTCGGCGCTGGTCGCCCGCTCGATCCAGGGTTGGCGCTCGGCGTGCACCCCGCGGGTCACGACCTCGGGGCGCGCCGGCGTGATCGTCGGAGGCGTCATTGGGCGGTCCTCGCCTGTTCCGCCTGGACGAACGCTTGGGCCTCGCCGAGATCGCTGCCGAGCTGCTCGATGTAGTCCTGGTACTCGGGCACGCTGACGACCCGTACCCAGGAGCGCATCACCGGATACCCGGTGCCGGAGAAGATCGTCGAGCGACCCGCGTAGCGCCCCTCCTCCTCGGCCTTGAACCAGGTCTGGGTGACGTCGCCGGGCGAGGCCTGGACCTGGCCGCCGAGAGCGGGGACCCACCACGTATGAAGCACGTCGGTGGAGTCGATGTTGAGGATCACGGTCGTGTCGACCGGGACCACGAGCTCAGCGTAGGAGAAGGTGCGCTGACCGGGCCGGCCGCCCGGGTACTCGAATCGCCACAGCCACTGCTGGGCGATCGCGTCGATCTCGAGCGGGCTCGCCTCCGCGGGCTCGCCACTGATCGGCTCCGAGCCGCTCGCCGATTCGGCGCCCTGGAGCGCGTTCAGCGGCGACAGTCCCTTGACGCCGACCTGGGCCGTCTGGGCGGTGCCGAGCCCGTTTGGCCCCGTCGGCTCGATCTCGCGCACGTCGGTGGTCACGACCACCCCGTAGACGAAGATCGCGGCCGCCAGCAGCGACAACGCCCCGACGACCGGCCTCAGCGCACCCCGGCCGGCCGCGAATCGGCTCGGCACTCGGCCACGCCGTTCGCGGAAGCGAAGGACGGCCGCGATCAGCGCCACGTTGACGGCGATGATCACCGTGAGGACGACGACGACCATCACCCAGTAGGCGGAGGCGATCCCGTCGGCGTTGGGCGAATGCGCCTCCTGCGGCCCGAGCGAGATCGCGAACGCGGGCGCAGCCGAGCACGCCAAGGCGAGCGCGGTGGCGAGGGCGGCGAGCAGGATCGTCCGGCGGCTCAAGGCGGCGCCATTCTAATCGGGGATGAGGCGCTGAGCGCGTGCCCATTCGCCGGAAAGCCGCAGGCCCTCCGCGAGCGGCACTCGCGGTTCCCACCCCAGCTCCGATCGGATCCGCTCGATCGAGGCGGTGCCGCGGCGGTCGATGAACGTGGCCGAGCGCGAGGTGAATGCCGGTGTTTGGCCCCGCAGGCTCGCCCAGCGTTCCATCGCGGCCCCGGCCAGCTCGAGCAGCGGGCGTGGCAGCCGGCGTACCGGGCGATCACCGGCGATCGCCGCGATCCGGTCGAAGTACTCGCCGAAGGTCACCGGCACTCCCTCCCAGGCGGTGTAGGCGGCGCCCGGCTCGCCGCGCTCGGCTGCGAGCGCGATCGCCTCGACCAGGTCGTCGACGTAGACCGGCAGCATCAGGCCGGCCCCCTTGCCGGGAACCGAGAGCTGGCCCGCCAGCGCCATCTCCAGCGGCCGCACCGTCCACGGGATCGACCCCGGGCCGTAGACGTCTCCGGGTCTGACGATTACCGCGCCGCGCCGCGCCGCCAGCCTGTCGGACGCCGACTTCGTGTCGATGTACGGAATCCCATAGCTGCGCCGGAACGCCGTCTCGTCCTGCTCGGAGGGATCGTCATATCCGAACACGACGACCGAGCTGATGTGGACCACGCGCTCGATCCCGGCCTCCGCCGCGGTGTCGATCACAGCAGCGGTGCCGCCGACGTTGACGCGGACGAAATCGGACATCCGTCCCCATTCATGAACGAAGGCGGCGGCGTGGACGACGAGCGTGGCCCGCGCCAGCACCCGCGCCAGCGCTTCGCGGTCGGTGACATCGGCGAGGGCGGATTCGACCCCGTCGGCGGCGATTCGCTCGATCGCGGCCGAGGAGACGTCGATTCCGACCACCTCCGCACCCTCTGCCGCGAACCGGCGCGCCGCTGCGCGGCCGATGAACCCGCCCGCGCCGGTGACCGCGACGCGCTCGCCGTCGAAGCGTCCCATGCCCGGACTTATATCCGGCATCGGCTTGCGCGAAGGGCCCGCGGGCGCGTTCGTATACTCGCCCGCCTTGCGCTCGATCCGTCCCTGGCGCCGCTCCTCGCCCGTGCTGCCCGCGGCGGTACGCCTTGCCGCCGGGGCCACGTTGGCGGCCTCGATCGTGGTGCCGCTGGTTCGCCGGCGCTGGCGCATTCCGGCCGCGGCGACGACGGCCGTGGTGGCCGCGGGGCCGCTGGCGCTCGCGGTCCTGCGCCCGCGCAGCCGGGGCCGCGACGTCGTCCTTTACACGCTCCAGATGTGGGCGTTCACGATCGCCCACGAGCTGCCCTACGACGACCCCGACGCGCTTCGCCGCCGCCTCCGCGTCCGCTACCCGATAGAAACCGATCGCGCGCTCGGAATGGGCCAGCTGCCCAGCGTCCGCCTGCAGCGGGCGCTCAGTCGCCCTGGCCGGGTGACGGCGCTCGACCGGCTGCTCTCGGTCGTCCATTGGGTCTGGTTCTTCGAGCCTCACCTGACCCTGCTCTACGTCCAGACCCGCCACGTCGAGCGCTTCCCGCGCGCCGCTCGCCAGATGGCCGCCACCTACGACCTCGGCTGCGCCCTCTACTTCGCGGTTCCGACGGCGCCCCCGTGGTGGGCGTCCGAGAACGGCTACCTCGAAGAGCCGGCGGAGGTCCGGCGGCTGATGGTCGACGTCGGCGAGGACGTCTGGGGCCCGGCCTGGGACCGTCTCTACGAGCTCGCGGGCGGTAACCCGTGGGCGGCGATGCCGTCGCTTCACTTCGCGAGCTCGGTGATGGCGGCGCTGATGCTGGCGGAGATCGGCCCGATTCCCGGAGCGCTCGGCGCCGGGTACGCCGCGGCGCTCGGGTTCGCGCTCGTCTACCTCGGCGAGCACTACGTCACCGACCTGATCGCCGGCGCGGCCCTGGTGGCGCTGGTGCGCGGTGGCGAGCCGCTCGCCGAGCCGCTCGTCGAGGGCGTCAACAGGGTGCTGCGGCGGCTCGAGCGGCTCGCGGCCACCTAGGTTGGTGGCGCAGCCGAGCCCACCGGCCCATTTGCGAGGATAGGCACCGATGTCCGGTCATGGTGCGAGCGATCGGGGGGAAAGGCAGGAACCGGTCCCCGGAGCAGAGCCGCCCGCAGCCGACGCCGAGCTTCAGCGGGGCGCCGAGGGTGAGGGGGAGGAAGCGGAGGCCGTCGAACCGAGCTTCCTCGAGGATCCGAGGCGATTGGCGCAGACGGCGCTGTTGGTGATCGTGATCATCGCGGCGATCTACTTCCTGTTTCCGAAGATCGTCGGGGTCGAGGACGGGATCGACAAACTCGACGAGGGAGACCCGGTCTGGATCGCGGTCGCCCTGGCCTTCGGCTTGGCCATGTTCGGCTCCTACGTCGCCTTGTTCCGGGGCATTGTCGGCGAGCGGGTCCATCTGCGCTGGAGCGAGAGCTACGAGATCACAATGGCCGGCCTCGCCGCCACGAGGCTGTTCTCCGCCGGGGGGGCGGGCGGCATCGTGCTCACCTATTGGGCGTTGCGCAAGGCGGGAATGCCGCGCAAGGAGTCGGCCGCGAGGATGATCGCCTTCCTCGTCCTTCTCTACACCGTCTACATGCTCACGCTGGTGATCGATGGCATCCTGCTTCGCACCGGGGTGTTCTCGGGTCCGGCCCCCCGGGGCTGACCGTCGTACCGGCGGCGATCGCGGGTGGCGTGATGATCACCTTCCTGTTGCTCGCGCTCGTGCCCGGCGATCTCGAGCGGCGTTTCACGGAGGCCTCCCAGGAGCACTTCTGGGGCCGCGCGCTGCGCCGCCTGGCGACCGTGCCCTCGACGGCGGCGATCGGCGTTCGCGAGGCGCTGCGGTTCGTCCGCGAGCCGTCGCGGGGCGGATTGGCGGTCCTCGGAGCGATCGGGTTCTGGGCGGCCCAGATCGGCATCCTGTGGGCCGCGTTCAAGGCCTTCGACGCCGATGTTCCGCTGGCTGTGGTGGTCCAGGGCTTCTTCGTCGGCATGTTCGCCAACCTGCTGCCGCTGCCCGGGGGGGTCGGAGGCGGTGGACGCCGGGTTGATCGGCACCTTCGCCCTCTTCGATCTGCCGGGCGTCGGCGGGGGGACGATCTTCGCCGCCGTTCTCACCTACCGCCTGATCGCCTTCTGGCTGCCGCTTGTTCCGGGGATCGTCGCCTTCTTCCAGCTCGAGGGCCACCGTGCACCGCTGGGAGGCCGAAAGAGCAGGACCCGGCGTCGCCACCGAGATCGCCGAATCGATGCCTGGAGCTGCCATTACTTCACAAAGTGAAGTGTGATAAGTTCAATCTCCAGGAGGCTTCCGCAGATGGGCGACAACAAGACTCGAGAACCTGATCATCCTCGGTGGGGGGCCGGCCGGCTACACGGCGGCGCTCTACGCGGCGCGCGCCAACCTCGAGCCGCTGGTGATCGAGGGCTTCCAATGGGGCGGGCAACTCCAGAACACCACCGACGTCGAGAACTATCCCGGATATCCCGAAGGGATCATGGGGCCGGAGATGATGAACCAGTTCCGCGCCCAGGCCGAGCGCTTCGGCACCCGGTTCGTCACCGACGACGCCGATCGGGTCGAGCTCAGCGACGGCCGCCTGCAACGCGTTTTCATCGGCGACGAGGAGCACCTCGCCAGGACGTTGATCCTCGCCATGGGCGCCGAGCCGCGCCGGATCGGCATCCCGGGGGAGATGGAGCTGGCCGGTCGCGGCGTCTCCACCTGCGGGGTCTGTGATGGCGCCTTCTTCAAGGGCGAGAAGGTCGCCGTGATCGGCGGCGGCGACTCGGCGATGGAGGACTCGATCTTCATCTCGAAGTACGCGTCCAAGCTCACCGTGGTCCACCGGCGCGACGAGTTCCGGGCCTCGAAGATCATGCTCGACCGCGCCCGCGAGCAGCCCAACCTCGACTTCAAGACGCCCTACATCCCCGAGGAGTTCATCGCCGGCGACGACGGCAAGCTGCGCGCGGTGCGCCTCCGACACGCCGACACCGGCGAGTCGGAGGAGCTCGAGGTCGGCGGCGCATTCGTCGCGATCGGCCATATCCCGCGCTCGGAGCTGGTCACGGAGCAGCTCAGCGTCGACGACGGGGGCTACGTGGTCACCGAGGCCGGCTCGACGCGGACGAACCTCGCCGGTGTGTTCGCGGTCGGCGATCTCGTCGACCACACGTACCGACAGGCCGTCACCGCCGCCGGCACCGGCTGCATGGGGGCGCTCGACGCCGAGTGGTACTTGCGCGACACGCCGCCTTCGCCGGAGGCTCACTGGATGAAGGGCGGCGAGCCGGTCGAGATCGCCCCCGAGCTCGCCTGACTCGTACGATCGGCGACGCCCGACCGCGATCAGCTCTGGCAGGGCCCGTCGAGCTTCCGCACCCGGAACCTGCGTGGTCGCAGGGCGATCCGGACGCGACGGACGTTGTTGTCCTCGACCAGCTCATCGCAGCAGGTCCAGCGGGTCGGCGCGTGAGGTGAGGCAGTAGTGGCCGCGCGGAAGGCCGGTGACGTCGAGGTCCTGGCCAGGTAGCGCGAATGAATACACGTCGGCCCAGCCCGCCGAGATCCCCTGGGTCGATGTCGCATCGCAGCCGATCGGCCCCGCTGTGCCGAGCGGATACGTGGGCACAGCGGGCGAGACGGCTCCGGGGAACGCCTGCCGGGTGTCGGTGAGGCAGAAGCCGACCTTGCGCGAGGAGACCACGAGCTTCCCGGTCGGCTCCCGGCGCAGCTCGTATCGGGCCATGTCGAGCACGTGCCAATGGTCGTGTGCGGGGTGATAGAGCATGCAGCCGAACCGCCGCTCGGAGTCGATCTGATCGGCGCCCGTCTCGTAGGCGCCGCTGCCGTTGGTGTCGGCGAACACCCGCTGCGAGGCGTCGCGGTCGTTCTCGGGATCGCCGTCGCCGTCGCAGTTCGCGGAGGCGGCGCTGGGGAAGACCTCGAGCGGGCCATTGGCGCGGTTGCCGATCTCGTTGGTGAGCCGCAGGACGGCGCTGCCGTGGTCGCCCGGCTCGATCACCAAGTTCTCCTCCTGGATGGCGAGCGTTACGAGGTCCGGGGTCAGCGCCGACGGCCCGCCGGTGGCGGGCGAGGCAAGCACGATCAAGACGGTCGCGGCGACCGAAGCCGCCGCGACTGCGGCCACGAGACGGATCCTGGTCAACGCCTGCGCCTCCACCCGGGCGCAGCGTACCGCCGCGGGTCCGGCAGTGCGGACTGCATCATCTAGGCTCTCGGTATGGCCGTGATCGAGGTTCCCGAGACCAGCCCGGACGCTCTGGGCCTGCGTCCCTTCCACGAGTTCGACGCCGCAAACGAGACCTGGCCGCGCGGCGACCGGCCGGCGGCTATCCGCGAGGCCGCGGCCGAGTTTCGCGCCCGGTTCGCGATTCCGGAGAACCGGGTCCGCGGCGATCCGAACCGTCGACATCGCCTCCGCCGGGTATCCGCTCAAGTTCGCCTTTGGCGGCGCCGCGAAGGGAGCGAATCCCTACATCAACATCATCAACCGCCTGCAGGTAGTCCAGTTCGAGGACTTCGAGGGTCGCCTGCGGACGCTCGCCTACGAGCCCACCGTCCCCGAGGGCCCGGCCGAGGCTCCGTACTACGCGCAGAGATCGAGCGCATCGGCGAGTTGCTCGCCTACAACGTGCTGGCGAAGATCTGGAACCATCCCGACGAGGCGCTGGCCAGGGCCGGTTTGCGCCCCGAGGACGTCGACTTCGTCTCCTTCGACCACCTCCACGTCCAGGACCTGCGCTTCGTCCTCGGCACGACCGAGCCGATCGGCGATGAGCCGGCGCCCCGTCCGCCGCTGTTCCCGAACGCGAAGCTGATCGCACAGCGCAAGGAGTGGGACACGTTCGCGTCGCTACACCCGATGCAGTGGGCCTGGTACGTCGAGGACGGGATCAGGGACCTGATCACGGACAACGTCGTGCTCGTCGACGGCGACCTCGAGCTCGGCAAGGGAGTGGCGATGGTCTGGACGCCCGGCCACACCGACGGCAACCACTCGCTCTGCGTCAACACGCCGGACGGTGTCTGGATCTCATCCGAGAACGGGGTCGCCGCGGACAACTGGCACCCGCATCTTTCGAAGATTCCCGGCGTGCGCAAGACGGCCGAGTTCTTCGGCCGCGAGGTGATCCTCAACTCGAACACGCTCGAGGACTCGATCGACCAGTACGACTCGATGATCAAGGAGAAGGCGCTCGCCGACCCGAACCGGCGTGACCCGCGCTTCGCCAACGTCTTCCCGTCCTCGGAAATGGCCGATTGGAAGCGCCAGTGGCCGGTGATCCCGACCCATCTCTACGGTGGGATCAATTACGGCGCCATGGAGCGGCCCTAGCCGCCGCCGCGGGTTCCGGCGGGCAGGAGAGTCGCCGCCAGCAGAGAATCGGCGAACAGGCGCGCAACGGCGCGCGGTTCTTCCACGACTCGAGGAGCGATAGATGCGGAAGCGAGTGGCCATCACCACCGCGGCTGTGGCCGTGATCGCCGCGGTGGCGATCCCGATGAGCGCGAGCGGCGCGGCCCAGATCAGCACGAGCATGACGGGGGCGCAGGTCGTCAACCCGAACGGCGGCGACCCCAACGGCAGCGCGAAGCTGAAGCTGCGCATCAATCGCGTCAAGCAGAGGCTCTGCTTCAAGCTCACGACCTCGGGCCTGAGCAAGGTCACCGGCGCGTTCATCCATAAGGGCGCCCCGGGCCAGATCGCCAGGCCGATCATCACCCTGTTCAATACCAGCGAGACCGCCAGCACGATCAAGGGCTGCGAGCACAACATCCGCAGCCGCCTGATCAGGCGCTTGAAGCGCAAGCCGGGCCAGCACTACGCCGACGTGACCACGAAGGGGTACCCGGACGGCGCGGTCCGCGGTCAGTTCGGCTGATCGCGGCTGGCGAGGCGCCTCAGCAGGGGCGCCGCGCGGTAGCGCTCGTCGTTTCCGGCATGGAGCGCGTCGAGGGTCGCCTCGACGCGCTCCGCGCCGAGCTCGTCCATCCATTCGAATGGGCCCCGCGGGTGGTTGAGCCCGACCCGCATCGCTGAATCAATGTCTCCGGGCGAGGCGACGCCCTCGTCGACGGCGAAGCAGCCTTCGTTGACGAGCTGCGAGACGACTCGCTCGAATACCAGCTCGCGGGTCGTGGGTTCCAGCTCGACCGTCTGCTTCTCGGTGGGCTTGCCGTCGTGATACTCGTAGAAGCCGCGCCCCACCTTGCGGCCGAGCCGGCCCTCGGCCGACCATCCGCTCCTGAAGCGGCAGTGGCTCCCAGCGCGGCTCGGGGCGTTGGCGGTAGAACGAGCGCGCGACCTCGAGGTTTACGTCGACGCCGATCAGGTCGATGAGCTCGAACGGGCCCATCGGGTAGCCGCCGCGGTCGCGCATCACCCGGTCGATCACGGCGGGGGTCGCGAGCCCGGCCTCGAGGATGCGAAGCGACTCGAGCGTGTACGGGCGGTTGCAGCGGTTGACGACGAAACCGGGGGAGTCCGAGCACTTGATCACGGTGCGATCCATGCGCTCGGCGACCTCGGTCGCGGCGGCGAGCGTGACCTCGTCCGTGCGCTCACCGGCAACGACCTCAACCAGCCTCATCAGCGCCGGAGGGTTGAAGAAGTGCATCCCGCAGATCCGCTCCGGGCGCTCGCTCCTCGCGGCGATCTCGGTGACCGCCAGGGAGGAGGTGTTCGTCGCCAGCACCGCCGCGGGGCCGCAGGCCGCCTCCAGGCGCGCGAACAACGCGCGCTTCAAGGCCAGTTCCTCCGGAGCCGCTTCGATCACCAACTCGCAGTCGGTGAGCCCGTCGATGGATTCCGCCACCGCCAGCCGGGCCATCGCGTCCGCGGCCTCGTCGGCGCTCCAGCGTCCGCGCTCGGCGCCGCGAGCCAGGTCCGCCCGCAGCCGCTCGCGCCCCGCGGGCGAGCGCCTCAGGCTGCGGATCGTGGAGCGCGACCTCGAACCCGCCGAGGCAGGCCAGCTGGGCGATCCCGGCGCCCATCGTCCCGGCGCCGGCGACGCCGACGCGGGCGACGCTCACGACGGCGGCGGAGGGGGCGGCGCCTCGCCGTCCCAGAACTCGGCGGCGTCGCGCCGGAAGTAGACGTCGTGGAAGCCCTCACCGGGTGAGCCCGGCGGACGCCCGAAGGCGCTCAGCTTCCCCGACTCGGGGCGGACGACGACGTCGGGGGCGTTCATCTCGCTGACGATCACGAATCGCACCGGCTCCTCGGTCCGGTTGACCACCTGGTGCACGCCCTCCTCGCCGGCGGGGAACGCGACCACCTCGCCCGGCTCGAGCCGGCGTTCGGCGGAGGGCGTTCGTAGGCTGGGCGACCCCGAGACGACGATCAGCATCTCCTCGTTGCCGAGGTGGTAGTGCATCGGGAAGGGCGCCGATCCGGGATCGACCTCGAACAGGCTGGCCCCGAGCCGCTCGCTTCCGGCCTGCCTGCCGAGCCGGGCCCGGCGGCTGGAGAACCCGGCGGCGGCGCTCTCGGCGTCGGCCTCGAACCGCGGGTCGTAGATGTTGGTCCGCTCGATCACCGTCCCCGGTACTCCGGCCGGCGCTTCTCGAGGAACGCCTGCATCCCCTCGACCCGGTCCTCGGTCGCCATCGCCAGCTCGTACAGGCGCCGCTCCTGCTCGAGGCCGGCGCTCAGCCCCGTCTCCTCGGCGGCCAGCACCGCCTGCTTGGCGAGCCGCGCCGCGAAAGGCGGCCGCGATGCGATTCGCCGGGCGAGCTCCAACGCGGCCTCGAGCCACTCCCGCTTGCCGGCGACCACGTTGACGATCCCCATCTCCCGCGCCTCCTCGGCGTCGAACCGCCGCCCGGTCAGCACCAGGTCCATCGCCCGCTGCTTGCCGACTACGCGCGCGAGCCGCTGCGTGCCACCGCCGCCGGGAATGATTCCGAGCGTGATCTCGGGCTGGCCGAACTCGGCGGTCTCCGAGGCGACGATCAGATCGCAGACCAGGGCCAGCTCACAGCCGCCGCCCAGGGCCCAGCCCGAGACGGCGGCGATCATCGGCGTGCGGCAGTTCGCCAGCCGGCGCCAGAAGGTGGCGGTCGGGTGAAAGACCGTCTCGTGGAACTCGCGCTCGGCGAGCGCTCCGATGTCGGCACCGGCCGCGAACACATCGTCGGAGCCGGCGATCACGATGCAGTGGATCTCGGCGTCGGCGTCGAACGCCTCGACTGCACCCGCGAGGTCCTCCATCAGCTCCGGCGAGAGCGCGTTGCGCGCCTCGGGCCGGTCGAGGCGGCAGAGGCCGACGTGGTCGTCGACCGAGGTCTCGACCTGCCGGCTCACCCGGGCGGGGTCATCGCGTTGATCCCCGTCGCCTCGCGGCCGATGATCAGCTTCTGGATCTGCGAGGTGCCCTCGTACAGCGTCGTCACCCGGGCGTCGCGCAGGTAGCGCTCGACCGGGTAGTCGTCGACGTAGCCGGACCCGCCGTGCACCTGGATCGCCAGGTTGGCGCACTCGACCGCCGACTCGGTCGCGTACAGCTTCGCGATCGACGTCTCGACCGTCGAGGGCTTGCCCTCGTCCTTGAGCGACCCGGCGCGGCGGACGAGCATCCGTGCCGCGTCGCGGCGCACGATCTGGTCGGCGATCATCTCCTGGACGAGCTGGAAGCTCGCGATCGGGACGCCGAACTGCCGGCGCTCCTTCGCGTACGCGACCGAGGCCTCGACGCACCCCTCGCAGATGCCGACGCAGCCGGCGGCGACCGAGTAGCGGCCGGAGTCGAGCGCCGACATCGCGATCTTGAAGCCGTCGCCGACCTCGCCCAGCAGCGCGTCGTCGGGGACCTCGACCGCGTCGAGCGCGAGCGAGGCGGTGTCGGAGGAGCGCAGGCCGAGCTTGCCGTGGATCTCCTGGGAGGAGAAGCCCTCGCTCTCGGTCGGGACGAGGAAGCAGGCGAGCCCCGTTGGCTGCTTCTCCGGGTCGGTCTGGGCGAAGATCAGCGCCACCTCGGCGACGTTGCCGAGCGAGATCCACATCTTCTGGCCGCTGATCCGCCAGCCGCCGTCGATCCTCTCGGCCCGGGTGCGCAGGTTGGCGGCGTCCGAGCCGGCGTCGGGCTCGGTCAGCCCGAAGCAGCCGAAGGCCTCGCCCGCGGTCAGCCGCGGCAGCCAGCGCTGCTTCTGCTCCTCGGTGCCCCAGCGCTCGATCGAGCCGCAGACGAGCGAGGTCTGCACCGAGACCACGGTGCGCATCGCCGAGTCGCCGCGGCCGACCTCCTCGACGATCAGCCCGTAGCCGGTGAAGTCGAGTCCGCGGCCGCCGTACTGCTCGGCAACCGGGCGCGCCGAGGTAGCCCATGTCGCCGAGCCGCCTCGCCAGCTCGCGGTCGAACCGCTGGGCGCGGTCGGAGTCGCGGGCACGCGGGACGATCTCGTTGTCGACGAAGTCGCGCGCCGTCTCCTGGATCAGCCGCTGCTCGTCGGTGAGGTCGAGTCCATCAGCGCCCGGCCGGGGCCGCGAGCTCGGCCGCGATCGCCCGGGCGAACGCCGCGTGCGCCTCGGCCGTCCGCGGTCCCGTCCCGAGCGCGCGGTCGTCGATCGACGACGATCGGCTGGACCTCGCGCACCGTCGAGGCGAGGAAGGCCTCGTCGGCGCGCCAGCAGGTCGTCGACCGTGAACTCGCCCTCCTCGACGTGGAGCGTCGGCAAGCAGCGCCGCCGCGGGTGATCGATTCGAGGATCCCGGCTCGAGATCGCCGGCGTACGCAGCTCGCCCTCGGCGAGACCCAGAAGATCGTCGAGGTCGGCGCCTCGAGCACGACCCCGTCGGGCCGCACCAGCAGCGCCTCGTCGGCGCCGCGTGCCTTGGCGATCCGGGTCGCCTGCATGTTGGCCGCGTAGGAGAGCGACTTGACCCCGGTCAGGATCACGGTCGGCGAGTAGGTGACCGATGGCCAGGCTCACCGTCGCCCCCGCGTCGGCGAGCTCCTCGATCAGCGCGATCCGCCGCCCGCCGCGGGTGAGGACGATCCGCAGCTGCGCGTCGGCGTCGCCGTTGCGGCCGAGCAGCGCATCGAGCTCGGGCTCGAGCCGCGTCGCGATCGACCGGCAGCTCGATCGCGGCGGCCGAGCGCTCGAGCCGGTCGAGGTGCTCGGCGAGCGCGAACGGTCGGCCCGCGTAGAGCCGGATCACCTCGAACACGCCGTCGCCGCGGTAGAGGCCGTCGTCGCGCAGCGGGATCGTCGCCTCCGCGGTCGGGCGCGATCGCGCCGTCGACGCTCGCGAGCTCTTCGATGCCATGGTCGCGAGGCTATCGCCTCGCGAGGGAGTGCTACTCGGCGGATCGCGTCCGAGTGCGTGCACGATCCACCTCGCGCCCTCCGGATCGTTCAGGCGGCTCGGGGTTCTCGATCACCGTCGCGACGCCCTGACCGACGCCGACGCAGAGCGCCGCGATGCCGTAGCGGCCGCCGCGCCGGCGCAGCTCCCAGACGAGCGTGGTCATCAGCCGGGCGCCCGAGCAGCCGAGCGGGTGGCCGAGCGCGATCGCGCCGCCGTTGACGTTCAGCCGCTCCTCGTCGATCCCGAGCTCGCGCGCGCAGGCGAGCACCTGGGCGGCGAACGCCTCGTTGATCTCGATCAGGTCGATCTCGCCGAGCTCGAAGCCCGGCCGCGTCGAGCGCCCGCCGGATCGCCGGCACCGGGCCGATGCCCATGTAGGCGGGGTCGACGCCGGCGACGCCGGTCGCGACGATGCGCGCCAGCGGCTGCGCGCCCGAGCTCCTCGGCCTGCGCTCGGAGGCGAGGACGAGGCAGGCGGCGCCGTCGTTGAGGGTCGAGGCGTTGCCGGCGGTGACCGTGCCGCCCTCGCGAAAGGCCGGGCGCAGGCGCGGCGAGCCGCTCGAGCGAGGTGTCCGCGCGGGGCCCCTCGTCGGCGTCGACGACGGATGTCTCGCGTCCGCCCGGAGCCTCGATCGCGCACCAGCTCGTCGTCGAAGCGGCCCTCGCGCCTGCGCGGCGACCGCGCGCTCGTGGCTGCGAAGCGCGAACGCGTCCTGGTCCTCGCGAGAGATCCGATTAGCGCTCGGCGACGTTCTCGGCGGTCTCGCCCATCGCCTCGGTCGAGTGGCGCTCCGCCATCTGGGGGTTGATCGAAGCGCCAGCCGAGCGCGGTGTCGTGCATCGTCTGCTCGCCACGGGCGAGGCCTCGGCTCGGGCTTGGCCATGACCCACGGTGCCCGGCTCATCGACTCCGAGCCGCCGGCGAGGTAGAGGTCGCCCTCGTCGAGGCGCAGCGCGCGCGAGGCCTGGTTTATCGCCTCCAGCCCCGAGGCGCAGAGCCGGTTGACGGTCACCCCGGGCACCTCCACCGGAAGCCCGGCCAGCAGCGCGGCCATCCGCGCGACGTCGCGGTTGTCCTCGCCGGCCTGGTTGGCCGCACCCCAGATAGACGTCGGCGACATCGGACGGATCGATGCCGGTGCGCTCGACCGCGGCCGCGATCGCGCGCGCCGCGAGGTCGTCGGGTCGGACGCTCGACGAGGGCGCCGCCGGTAGCGCCCGATCGGCGTCCGCACGGCGTCGATGATCAGCGCCTCGCCCATGCGCGGGCGATCATGCCACGCGACGCCCGCCGTCCCGGATCGGGCGTAAGGTGGGCCGGTGGATTTCGTCCTTCTCTCGCTCGCGATGGTCGCCTTCATCGTCCTCTGCCTGGTCCTGCTGGCGCGCGCCTATCCGGGCAGCGGCGCCGACCTCGTCGACTGGAAGCCGACCCGCTCGCACGAGCTCGAGGCCCAGCTCGAGATCGACGACGTCCAGCAGATGCTCGAGGCCCAGAACGAGTACCGCCGCCGGCGTGGGGTCGACGGACCTCACCGAGGAGGACGCCCAGCAGATGGCGCGCGAGGACGAGGCGATCCGCGAGCGGGCACGCCAGGCCCACGACCGCGCGCGCGAGGACGAGTCCGGGGCCTGAACGGTTGGCTCGGGCGCTGATCGTCGGCTGCGGCTGCCGCGGGCGCGAGCTCGGCCGTGGGCTGCTCGACGCCGGCTGGCAGGTGCGCGGAACCACCCGTCGTGAGGACGGGCTCGGCGCGATCGAGGGCGCCGGGATCGAGGCGGTGATCGCCGACCCCGACCTGATCGCGACGATCACCGACCAGATCGAGGGGGTGACCCTGATCTTCTGGCTCCTGGGTCATGCCGCCGGTGAGCCCGAGGCGGTTACGGCGATTCACGGGGACAGGCTCGAACGCCTGCTCGAGGAGATCGTCGACACACCCGTGCGCGGGCTCGTCTACGAGCTCGCGGTCGGCCTCGAGCCCGAAGCCGCCGTCCGCGCGCTCGAGCTGCTTCGCAGCGCCGGGGAGAGGTGGCGGATCCCGTTCGAGGTCGTCGACGCGGCGCCGGGCGATCACCGGAGCTGGCTCGAGGGAATGCTGGCGGCGGCGGCTGAGCTCGTCGGCGGCTCGTCGCTGAGCGGGGATCCAAAATAGGTAAACTCCGATCGAGATTTATGTGAATCAGGAAAGGGAAGCCCCGATGTCCGACTATGCCAACGACGTGCTCGTCTCAACCGACTGGGTCGCCGAGCACCTCGCCGACGACTCGATCCGGATCGTCGAGGTCGACGAGAACCCGGCGCTCTACGCCGAGGCGCACATTCCCGGGGCGATCGGCTTCGACTGGAGGACCGACCTCCAGGACCAGGTCCGGCGCGACTTCCTCAGCCCCGAGGACTTCGGCGCCCTGATGGGCGGCCGCGGGATCTCCAACGACCACACCGTCGTCCTCTACGGCGACCGCAACAACTGGTTCGCGGCCTACACCTACTGGTACTTCCGCTACTACGGCCACGACAAGGTGAGGCTGGTCAACGGCCCGCGCGAGAAGTGGATCTCCGAGGGCCGTGAGACGTCGACCGAGGTCTCGCCGTATCCGGAGGCGAGGTTCGAGGCCAAGCCCGGCGACGACGCGATTCGGGCACGCCGCGACGAGGTCCAAGAGGCCCTCGGCGCCGCCATCAACCTCGTCGACGTCCGCAGCCCGCAGGAGTACTCCGGTGAGTTGATCGCGATGGCGGGCTACGAGCAGGAGGGTGCTCAGCGCGCCGGCCACATACCCGGCGCTGCCTCGGTGCCCTGGGCGAAGGCCGTCAACGAGGACGGCACCTTTCGCGCCGCAGACGAGCTGCGTGCCCTGTACACCGAGGCGGGTGTGATCGAGGTGGGCACGCCGATCATCGCCTACTGCCGGATCGGCGAGCGCTCGGCTCACACCTGGTTCGTGCTCCGCGAGTTGCTCGGCGAGGACGAGGTCAAGAACTACGACGGCTCGTGGACCGAGTGGGGCAACCTCGTCGACGTCCCGATTGAAAAAGACGTTTAGGCGAGCGGCTACAAGGCGCTCACGCGTTGAAGCAGGTCACCGAGGATTCGGGCGGTGGCGCCCCAGATCAGGTGATCGCCGACGACGTACGTGGGCGTCCGGAAGGGGATTCCGCGACGGACGAGGCGTCGCATCGCGAAGCTGTCGCGCAGGGCGCCGAGCTCGAACGCGAGCACCGTCTCGACCTCGGCCGGATTGGGCTCGAACGCCAGCGCGTCGCCGATCAGGCCCACGAACGGGTGAACCTTGTAGCTGGTGACGAAGGTCCCGATCGGCGGCAGGGCGCCGACCACCTCGACCGCCGCCGGCGCCAGCCCGATCTCCTCCTCGGCCTCGCGCAGCGCGGTGGCGAGCAACTCCTCGCCGGGGTGATCGCGGCGACCGCCGGGGAACGAGATCTCGCCGGCGTGGCGGCGGAGGTCGTGACGGCGCTCCGTGAACACCAGGCCGGGGCGCTCGGGGTAGCCGAACATCGGCACCAGAACCGCGGCCTCGGTCTCGCCGTGGGCGTCCATCACCTCGGCGGCGGCGGGGGAGAGGAGCGCCGCGCGAAGCGGTTCGATCGAGGTCACCGGGCGGGCTCGCGCCCAACCCACAGACGCTTCGCTCGTTCGCGGCGACGCCAGGGCGCGGCGATGGGCATGGCGCGATACTAGATCAGTGATTTCACCCGGCAATCGACCGGCGATGAACGGCGCGACGGCCGACTGCGACGCGCCGCGGGCCGGCGAGGTGAGCCTGGTTCGGGTCCCGCTCGCCGTGGATCTGGAGCCCGGCGACGCCTGCCTGCAGCTGCGCGGCGACGATCGCCCGTTCGCGCTCTGCGGAGCGTGGGCGGGCGGGGGCGCGGTGCTCGGCTCCGAACCGACTCGGGTGGCGGGCGTTCGTGAGGACCCGTTCGAGTTGGTCGAGCGCCAGCCGGCGGTCGCGGGCGCACTCGAGGGTTGGCCCGGGGAGGAGCAAGCCTGGCGCGGCGTCGTCGCTCCCGACGCCGTCGGCGGGGGCTGGTTCGGGTACCTGGGCTACAACCTCGGGGCGTGCGTGGAGCGCGTTCCACCGCCCCCGCCGAGGCCGCTGGTGATGCCGCCGTTCGCGCTCGCCTTCTACGACCACGTGCTGAGGCTCGACGCCGGCGGGCACTGGTGGTTCGAGGCACTGTGGAGCCCGGCCCGCGATGCCGACCTGCGCCGGCGGCTGGCGGTCCTGAGCCGACGGCTGGCCTCGCCACCGCGGCGTCGCCGGTTCTCGGTCGGGACCCTTGCCGCGGCCGCCCCGGGCGCCTCCGGGTACCTGGAGGCGGTCCGTGAGTGCCGCGAGCGGATTGCAGCCGGGGAGATCTTCCAGGCCAACCTCTGCGTGCGCCTGGAGGCTACGTTCAACGGCAGCCCGTTGGACCTCTTCGCCGACGCCACGGCGCGGCTCCAGCCGCTCTATGGCGCCCTCGTCGCGGGTCCATGGGGGGCGGTGTGCAGCCTCTCACCGGAGCTGTTCCTGCGCCGGCGAGCTCGCGACGTGGTCACCAGGCCGATCAAGGGAACGGGCGCTCGGGAAGGGGTCGCGCCCGATCGCGAGCGCGAGGCCCTCGGCCGCTCGGAGAAGGACCGCGCCGAGAACGTGATGATCGTCGACCTGATGCGCAACGACCTCGGACGCGTCTGCGAGCACGGATCGATTCGGGTCGACGAGCTTGCGCAGCCACACCCGGCTCCGGGGGTCTGGCATCTCGTCTCGACCGTCACCGGCAGGCTGCGGTCCGAGGCCGGCGACGCTGCTCTGTTGCGCGCCTGCTTCCCGCCGGGCTCGGTCACCGGAGCTCCCAAGATCCAGGCGATGCGGGTGATCTCGGAGCTCGAGTCCACCGGGCGCGAGGCGTATACCGGGGCGGTCGGCTACGCGAGCCCGATCGCCGGCCTCGAGCTCAACGTCGCGATCCGCACCTTCGAGCTGCGTGGCGACCGGATCTGGCTCGGCGCCGGCGCGGGCATCGTCGCCGACTCGCAGCCCGAGACCGAGCTGCGCGAGTGCACGCTCAAGGCGCGGCCGATCGCCGCCGCCGCCGGGGCGAGGCTGGCCCCGGCGTCGGTCAGGCGAGCATCCAGCCGCCCGCCCCTGGGGCTCGGCGCCGCCGACCGACCCGACCCGGCTCGCGGGGTGTTCGAGACAATCCTCGTGCGCGGCGGCCAACCGCTGGATGCCCGAGCTCACCTCGAGCGGCTCGAGCGCAGCGTCGAAGAGCTCTACGGGTGCGCGCTGCCCCGGGACCTGCATCGGCGAATTGCCGCCGAGTCGCTCCGGTGCCCTTCCGCGCGCCTGCGGGTGGCCGCCGTCCCGGTCGCCGACGGGTCGGTCTCGACGCGGGTGACCGCCGCCGCCCTGGCGCCGGAGCGGCCCGGTGTCCGTGCGGTCGTTCTGCATCCGTTCGTCGTGCCCGGAGGGCTCGGCGCCCACAAGTGGGGCGACCGGCGGCTGCTCGAAGCGCTGGCGAGCGAGAGCGGGGGAGTGCCCCTGCTGATCGACCTCGACGGCGACGTGCTCGAGGCCGCACACGCGAACGTCTTCCTCGCCGAGCGCGATCTGCTCGTCACCCCGCCGCTCGACGGCCGACTGCTCCCGGGCACGGTTCGGGCCGACCTGATCGCCGCGACGCGACGCGTCGGCGCGAACCTGCGCGAGGAGCCGCTGACGCTCGGTCGTCTCGCAGCCGGCGACGCAATCTTCCTGACCTCGTCGATCCGCGGGGTTCACCCCGCCCGATTGGACGGCGAGGCCGAGCCTCCCGCTGGGCTCGCAGGCTGGTTGCACGCCGCGACCGGCGCGGTCCCCTATCTGGTCTCGTCCGAGCCGGCCGAACGCGATCCTGCTGACACGATCGCCGGAACAGGCGGCCGCTCGTCGAGCACCCGCATCACGTAGAGGTCGAGCCCGCCCGGCAGGAAGATGTCGACCGAGGCCTGGACGACGCGGTCTTCCGCGGTCCGCATTCTCGTCTCCAGCTCCTGCGCGGCGACCGTCTGCCGAAGCCCCAGCTCACGCCCGAGCCGCTCCTTCCTGGTCACCAGGCGGGGCCTGATGTGGACGGTGGCATAGGCCACAGGGATCCCCTCGGCGAGCACCAGGTCGAGGACCATCTCGCACCGCTCCAGCCTCTGTCGGGCCCTGGCGCCGGTGGGGATCCGGATGTCGGGGTGAATGACGTCGAGCATCGTCGCGCCCGGCTCGCCGTCGACGAGCAGGACTCGATGAAAGGTGGTCGCCTCCCGATCGGGATCGACCCCGAAGACCTCGCCGAGCCCCGACCCGACCCGCCGCTCGGCGATCTCCAGCCTTCCCATCCCGAGCTCGACGCCTTGGCGCCGGGCGAGCTCGCCGTATGGCACCAGCCGCTCCAGGCCCTCCTCGAGACCGGTCGGGTCGGTGCGCCCGACGAAGGTGCCGCTGCCCTGCCTGCGGATGATCTCGCCCGTCTGCTCGAGTCGTCCAAGCGCGTGGCGCAGCGTGCCACGGGAGATTCCGAGCTGCACCGATAGCTCCTGCTCGGGGGGCAGTCGATCGCCGGGCCGCTGGCGCCCGGCGCGCAGCCATTCGCGGATCGCGTCCTCGGCGACGTCCACCAGCGAACCGCTACCGCGCGTCGGCCGTGCCGCGCGAGCGCTCATCGGATCAGAACAACCCGACGGTGCGGCCCTCGCCGTCGATGTCCACGTTGAAGGCGGCCGGTTGCTTGCCGAGCCCGGGCATCTGCTGGATGTCACCGCACAGGGGAACGAGCCAGCCCGCGCCGGTGTAGGCCCGGATGTCGCGGACCGCGAGCGTGAACCGTTCCGGGGCATTGAGCAGGGTCGGATCGGCCGAGAGCGAGAGGTGCGTCTTCGCCATGCAGATCGGCACCTCGTCGAGCCCGTCGTCGTGAAACTGGGCGATCTTGCGCTCGGCCTCCGGGTAGAGGTAGATGTCGGCGGCCCCGTAGACCTTCGTCGCCACCTTGCGGATCTTGTCGACGATCGCGTCACCGTCCTCGTAGGCGAAGCTGAAGGAGGACGGCTGCTCGCAGGCTTCGACCACCGCCTGAGCGAGGTCGGCGACGCCCTCGCCCCCCCGCGCGAACCCCTCGTTGACCTCGGCCTTGAAGGCGCCGCCCTCGAGCGCCAGACGCCTGACCGTCTCGACCTCCTCGTCCGTATCGCCCGGGCGCCGATTGACGGCGACGACGCACGGCAGCCCGAACCCCTTGACGATCCCGAGGTGCCGGCGCAGGTTCGCGGCGCCGGTCTCGAGCGCCTGCAGCGATTGCTGGCCGTCGCCGCGGGTGTCGTCGTCGATGCCGCCATGGTGCTTGAGCGCCCGCACGGTCGAGACGAGCACGACAGCGTTCGGCCGCAGATCGCCCATCCGGCAGACGATGTCGAAGAACTTCTCCATTCCCATGTCGGAGCCGAAGCCGGACTCGGTGATCACGTAATCGGCGAGCTTGAGCCCGATCAGGTCCGCGACCAGCGACGAGTTGCCGTGAGCGATGTTCGCGAACGGGCCCGCGTGCATCAGGCAAGGCTGTCCCTCGAGGGTCTGAATCAGGTTCGGCTTGAGCGCGTCCTTGAGCAGCACGGCCATCGCCCCGGCGGCGCCGAGGTCCTCGGCGGTGACGGACCGGGCTCCGTCGTCGTCGTAGGAGTGCGCGACCGTGATCCGACCGAGTCGCTCCCGCAGGTCGTGTAGATCGCGGGAGACGGCCAGGATCGCCATCACCTCGGAGGCGGCCGTGATGTCGAAGCCGGTCTCGCGCGGGTAGCCGTTCGCGCGTCCGCCCTGACCGATGGTGACGCTGCGCAGCGCACGGTCGTTCATGTCCAGCGCCCGCTTCCAGCCCACCCGCAGGGCGTCGATGTGGTGCGGGTTGCCGTGCAGGATCGAGGCGTCCAGCAGCGCCGCGAGCAGGTTGTTCGCCGCCCCGATGGCGTGGATGTCGCCGGTGAAGTGGAGGTTCAGGTCCTCCATCGGCACGACTTGCGTGAACCCGCCGCCTGCCGCCCCGCCCTTGATCCCGAAGACCGGACCGAGCGAGGGCTCGCGGAGACAGAGCAGCGGGTCCTTGCCGATCACGCCGAGGCCCTGGGTGAGGCCGACCGCGGTCGTCGTCTTGCCCTCGCCGGCGCGGGTGGGGGTGACGCCGGCGACGCAGACCAGCTTGCCGTCGGGCCGGTCGCCGAGGCGGCTGAGCACGTCGAGCGGGATCTTTCCCTTGAAGCGGCCATAAGGCTCGATCTCCTCGGGCTCGAGGCCGATCCGCTCGCCCAGCGATTCGATCGGCTCGAGCTCGGCCTCCTGCGCGATTTCGAGACTGCTCTTCATCTGCTCCCCTTGCTCATCTAGTGGCTGACGGCGGCTGCGGCCAGCTCGGAGACGAGCCGGTCCTCGTAGAAGCGTTCGAGCGCGAACGGCTCGATCAGGTCAGGAGTACGCCCGGTCGCGGCGAGCTCGGCGAGCGTCCTGCCGACGATCGGAGCCGCCTTGAACCCGTAGGTGCCCCAGCCCGTGCTGACGTGGAAGCCCTCGACCTCGGTCTTGCCGAGGATCGGGCTGTAGTCCGGGCTCAGGTCGCACAGGCCCGCCCAGCTGCGGAGCATCCGCACCCGCTCGAGCTGTGGGAAGAGCTCCAGCGCGTGTCGGGCGACCTCCTGGAGGAAGTTGAGCGTGCCCTGCATCCGGTAGGTGGTCCAGGGCTCGATCTCCGCCCCCATCAGGAACTCGCCGCGGTCGGTCTGGCTCAGGTAGACGTGCATCTGCGACGAGACGATCACCACGTCGAGCAGTGGCTTCAGCGGCTCGGTGACGCAGGCCTGCAGGATGTGGGTGGTGATCGGCAGCTCGACCCCGGCCATGTCGGCGACCAGGGTGCTCCAGCCCGCCGTGCAGTTGAGCACGACGTCGGTCTTGATCGTGCCGCGATTCGTCCGCACGCCGGCGACCCGCCCGTTCGAGCGCTCGATCCCGGTCACCTCCGTGTACGGGTGGATCTCGGCTCCACCGTGGTCGGCGGCCCGGGCGAGGCCCCAGACGACGGCGTCGTGGCGGATGATCCCGCCCGGCGGGTGGTAGAGCGCGCCGAGAATGGGATAGGTCGCGTTCGCGCCGTCGACCTGCATCGCGGGCGCAAGCTCCTTGATCTCATCGGGGTAGATCAGCCTCGAGTCGATCCCGTGCAGGCGGTTGACCTCGGCCCGGTTGGCCATCACGAACATCGCCCGGTCGGAGTGCGCCAGCGTCAGGTGACCGTTCTGGGAGAACATCAGGTTGAAATTGAGCTCGCCGGAGAGGTTCTCGTACAGCTTCACCGAGGCGTCGTAGAAGCGCGCTCCCTCCGGGGTCTTGTAGTTGGAGCGCAGGATCGTCGTGTTGCGTCCCGCGGCACCCGAGCCGATGTAGCTCTTCTCGAGCACCGCGACGTTGGTGATCCCGTGCTCGCGGGCGAGGTAGTAGGCGGCCGCGAGGCCGTGCGACCCCGCGCCGACGATGACGACGTCGTAGGAGTCCCGCAGCTCCGGGCGGCTGCGCCACATGCGCCGGCGGCGGAAGATGTCAAGCATGCTCGCTCGCTCCCGCGACGATGCCCTCATCGATCGGGTCCAGCGCGTCGACACCGATCGGCGAGCCGCCCAGGCTCTCCGCCGCGTCGGCGACCACGGTCCAGACGTACTCGGCGAGCGCCGCCCCGAACAGCATCAGGTAGCGATCCTCCGCCTCCCTGATGACGAGGCCGGGCGTGCGCGCAATCGAGCCGGGCCGCAGCCCACTCACAGGAGTCACCGCCGGCCGCAGGTCGATCGCGGAAAAGCGCGCGAAGGTCTCCCGGGCCATCGGCCCGACCAGCGCCAGGGCGCCGAACGCGGTACTGACGTCGAGCGCGCTCGCCGGCCGGCCCGCACCGGCGGCCGCTCGTTCGAGGCGGGCGCGCAGCTTGCCGCTTCGCGACGGATCGCAGATCGCCAGCGCCCGCTCCGCGGTCAGCGGCGCCCACCAGACTCCGGGTGTGCGCACGGCTCGCCCGAGCTCGGGCTCGATGCCGCCGGCGCCCTCGGCGAGCATCGGCCGCAGGTCCTCGGGGTCGGCTTGGAGCTCGATCGTGCCCAGGTGGGAGAGGTCGACGAAGCCGATCGAGTTGCGCATGGCCTCGGCCTCGGAGGCGTGATCGCCGTAGCCGACCGCCACCCTCCAGCCGTCGCGGGCCTCGAAGCGGGCGCCGGCCGATTGCGCCGGGCGCTCCATCGGGCTGCGGGCTACCGGCGCCCATTCGCCGCCGGTCGCGGTGGCGTCGGCGCAGAGGAACTCGAGGCTCACGAGCGCAGCACCTCTCCCTCGGGGTCGTAGAAGGGTTTCGTCGTCACCGTGGCCGGCAGCGTGCGGCCCCCGTCGGAGATCGTGATCGAAGCCCCATCGTTGGCGAGCGCCGCCGGAACCCAGGCCATGCCGATCACCTGGTCGAGCTGCGGCGAGAAGCGGGCGCTGGTCACCTGCCCGATCGGCCCGTCGCCGTCGGCGAGCACCGCGGCCCCCTCCGTCGGCACGTCCGTGCCGGGAACCGTCAGCCCGACCAGAGCGGTCTCCAGCGAGCGCTCGCGGGCGTACTCGATCGCCCACCTGCCGATGAAATCCTCCTCCTTGTCGAGCTTGACGATCCACGGCATCGCCGCGCCGTCGGGCGTCGACTCGGAGTCGGTGTCCTGGCCGATCAGGACGTGGAGCTTCTGCAGGCGCAGAAGGCGCTGCGGCTCGAGCCCGAAGGGTTGGACGCCGAGGTCCGCGCCCGCCTCGAGCACGGCCTCCCATAGGTGCTCCCCATGTGCGGCCGGGCAGTGGATCTCGTAGCCGACCTCGCCGACGAAGCCGATCCGCAGGATCAGGCAGGGCACGCCGGCGATCGGCGCGCGCTTGCCGTCGAGGTAGGTGAAGGCCTCGCTCGAGCAGTCGAGCGCGGTCAGCCTGCCCATGATCTCGCGCGCCCGCGGGCCGGCCAGGTTGATCGCCGAGAGTGCCTGGGTGACGTCGGTGAGCTGCACCCGCATCCGCCAGTCCGCTTGCCACCACGAGAACCACTCGTAGACCGCAGCCGCGCCGCTCGAGGTGGTGGTGACGTAGAAGGAGTCCTCGTCGAGTCGGCAGATCGTGCCGTCATCGACGATCCGACCGGCATCGGAGTTGATCACGCCGTAGCGGATGCGCCCGGGCTTCAGGTTTGAGATCCGATTCGGATACAGGCGGTCGAGGAAGGCGCCCGCGTCGGGTCCGCGGACGATCAGCTTGCCCAGCGTCGAGACGTCGATCAGGCCGGCGGCCTCGTGGACGGCGAGGGCCTCCGCCCGGGGGTCCCCGTAGTCATATGCCCGCCGCCAGTCTCCGGCCCACATCACGTTCGCCCCGAGCTCGCGGTGAAGGCCCTGAATCGAGGAGCGCTTGGCAGGCTCGAACGGGCGCCCCGCGAGCGCCCCGAGCGGGACCGCTGCCCAGGGAGGGCGGGCCGTTGTCGTGCCGACCTGCTCCAGGCTCTGCCCGGTTTCGCGCGCCATCAGCCTGACCGAGGCGAGCTGGCACATCCGGCCCTGGCAGGGCCCCATGGTGGCGGTCGTGTAGCGCTTCGAGAGCTCGATCGAGTCGTATCCCTCTTCGGCGCTCAGATGGATGTCCTTCACCGTCACGTCCTCGCACAGGCAGGCGAAGCACTTGCCACGTCGGTCGGCGGGGGGCTCGGGAATGTCGGCGACCACCGGATCCACGTCCAGGTCGGCCAGGCGTTCACGCTCGGCGGCCGTCCGCTCGCGCGAGCCGACATCGCCGAGGCCGAGCTCGTGAGCGGCCTCGGCGCCGGCGACGGATCCCGACAGCTCGGCGGCCTGATCGTCGCCGAAGCCCGCGACCTCGCCGGCCGCGAGCACGCCTTCCGGCACCTCGGAGAGGGCGAAGTGTCCCCGTTCGGCGTCGTAGGCGGTGCGCGCGCCCGTCTGGGCGACGAGCCCGGTCGCCGGAGCGTCGCCGCCCGAGACCACCAGCAGGTCGCAGCTCACGACCCGATCGGTCCCGACCCTGTCGCCGTCGGGACCTCGCGCCGCCAGCACCACCTGGCGAACCTGCTTGCGGCCGCGAGCCTCGACCACCGTCGTGCCGGGAATCAGCTCGATCCCCGACCGGCGCAGGCTCTCGGCGGCCGCGGACGACTCGAACTCGGTCCTCAGGTCGGCGACCGCCGCCAGCCCGATCCCCGCCGCCGAGAGGGCGACGGCCGCCTCGAGCCCGCGGTCGTCGACGGTCGCCACCACGGCGCGGGTCCCGGCCTTGACCCCATAGAGGGAAGCAAGTCGCCGGGCGCCCCCCGACAGCATCACCCCCGGGAGGTCGTTGCCGGCGAAGACGAGCGGCTGCTCGATTGCCCCGGTGGCGAACAGCAGCCGGCGAGCCCGGATCTGGTGCAGGGTCGCGCCCTGCCAGACGGGTACCAGTCCGTCGAAGCAGCCCAGGGCGGGCGCTCCGGCCAACATCTCGACGCCCGCTTCGCGGGCTTGCTCGGCCAGCCCCCTGGCGTGCTCGTGACGTCCCTCGGCGAGCAGCCTTCCGCCGGGCTCGGGGCCTTCGTCGGCGAGGACGACGTCCGCACCCAACTCGGCCGCGGCCAGGGCGGCGCGCAGCCCGGCCGCGCCCCCGCCGATCACCATCAGGTCGGCGTGGCGGCGGCGGTACTCGGTTCGCCATTCGCGTTCGGGCCGCCGGCTGGGTGCCCGCCCGAGTCCCGCCGCGTTGCGCAGGATCTTCTCGTAGAGGGGCCACAAGCCGCCGCGGCCGGATGAAGGTCTTGTAGTAGAAGCCGGGCGGTGTGAACGGGCCGCCGAAGAGGTCGGTGGCCCGCATGACGTCGAAATCGAGCGAGGGCCGCGCGTTCATGTGCTCGACCCGCATCCCATCGCGGACCGGCTCGGTGCAGGCCCGCACGCCTGGAGCGTCGTCGACCTGGACCAGGCAGTTGGGACACTGCCCTGCACAGCACAGCAGCCCGCGGCGCCGGTGGTACTTGAAGCTGCGCGAGAAGGTGCGCTGGCCGCCGGCATAGAGCGCAGAGGCGATCGTGTCGCCCTCGAAGGCGGTGACCTTGCGGCCGTCGAAGCTGAAGTCGATGCTCCGTGCCCGGTCGATGCGCTCGCCGGGCTGGCGGTCCAGCCGGCTCACGGGGCGCCGTCTCGCTGCTCGGGGTTGGCGGCCGCGTCGGGCAGCGCGGTGAGCAGTACCTGGTTGGTGCGCGTGTCGCGCTCGGCGACGAACCAGGCGCAGCAGCCGGATCGGTGGTACCACCACTCGCGTTGCACACCGGCGACGTTGCGGCGGAAGTAGTTGTAGGTGCCGAGGTCGCGCAGAGCCGGCCGCGAGCTGGGCCGGGGAACGATCTCGCCGCCGTAGCCGAAGTCGGTGACCTCGCGCGGACCGCAGTTGGGGCAGGTGAGAACGAAGGACATTCGAGGCCTGCGGGCGAATATACCAATTTGCTCAGGAGGCATGCGGGGCATGTATAGTCCGAAAAAAGCTCACATCCGTGGAGCCGGAGGAGGAGGAGGACCTGAGGATGAGCGAGTCGCAGCGGTTCGGGGGCACAGTCGAGACGGTCCTGGAAGGGCCCCGATCGCAGGCGCCGCCCGCGACGCTCGAGGAGGCGCGCTCGGCGCCCGGGCGTCGCGAGAAGATCGAGGCGCTGACCAATCGCATCGAGGCCGAGGGCGTCGAGTACGTGTTCTTCCAGCAGGTTTCGGTGACCGGGCGAGTGATGGGCAAGGGCGTCGTCGCGTCCTTCTTCCCGCAGGTCGCCGAGAAGGGCTACCAGCTCGTGTACGGCGCGACCGCGAACCTGTTCACCGATCGGCTCGGCAACTACATCGGCTTCGGGCCCGAGGAGTCCGAGCTGGCGGCGATCGCCGACCTCGACACCTTCGCCGTGCTGCCCTGGGACGACCGCGTCGCGCGCGTCTACTGCGACTGTTACGACACCGAGACCGGGGACCTGCTCGACGCCGACCCGCGCCAGAACCTGAAGCGGATCGTCGAGGACTTCGAGGACGAGCTGGGGCTCAACTTCCTGATCGGGATCGAGCCCGAGATGATGTGGCTGCGCCGCACCGAGGACGGCGGCGCCGAGGGCGTCACCAAGCCCTACTGCTACCACATTCACATGTTCGAGGAGCTGCGTCCGGTGCTGCTCGACGTGGTCGAGTACGGCCAGAAGCTGGGCCTCGACATGAGCTACGGCGACCACGAGGACGCGCCCGGCCAGCTCGAGCTCAACTTCCGCTTCGACCGGCCGGTCCAGACCGCGGACAACATCACCACCTACCGGCAGATCATCGCCGCGGTCGGGCGCAAGCACGACCTGCTGGGCACGTTCATGCCGAAGCCCTTCACCGGCGTCTCGGCGAACGGGCATCACCATCACTTCACGCTCGTCGACAACGAGGGCAACAACGTCTTCCACGACCCCGACGGCCCGGCGCAGCTCTCCGAGACGGCCCGCCACTTCCTCGGCGGCATGCTCGACCACTTCGGCGCCCTGATGTGCGTCGGCAACCCGACCGTCAACTCCTACTGCCGGATGTGGGACACCGGCTTCTGGGCCCCGATCTACAAGAACTGGGGCTGGCAGAATCGCACCTGCACGGTGCGGGTCGCGTCCGGTGGCCGGTTCGAATACCGCGGCGTCGACTCGTCGTCCAACCCCTACCTGACCGTGGCGACGCTGCTGCGCGCCGGGCTCGACGGGATCAAGAGAAAGAGCGATCCGGGGCCGCCGCAGCAGGCGAACACGTACGACCTGATCAGCGAGGGACAGCAGATCGAGAAGGTCCCCGACAGCCTCGGTGCGGCGCTCGAGGCGCTCGATGCCGACGAGGTGATCAAGGGTGCGATGCCGGGCCGGCTCTACAAGGTGTTCGAGCACTACAAGCGCGACGAGTGGGAGCGCTACCTGGCAGCGGTCACCGACTGGGAGCGCGACGAGTACCTTGAGGTCCTGCCCTAGGCGGGGGACGATCATGTGCGGGATCGCTGGGCTGATCTATCGACACGGCGAGGCGGGCGGGGAGCAGGTCGGTCGTGACATGGCGCGGATGCTGCAGGCGATGAAGCACCGCGGGCCCGACTCCACCGGGTACGCGCTCTACGGGCCCGCCAACGGCTCGGCCGACGCCTACGTCATGCGGCTGAAGCTCGCCGACCCGAGCGGACCGCTGGACTTCGAGTTCGAGGACCGGTTGCGGGGCAACCGTCGCGAGGTCGAGGCCCGGTTTCATGCTCGAGGAGCGAGGATCGAGCGGATCGAGCAGGACACCGAGTACTCGCTGACCCTCCACTTCCAGCACAGCGGAGACCTCCGCGATCTCGCCGACTATGTCGAGGACGTTCGTGACGTCGAGATCCTCTCCCTCGGCCACTCGCTGGAGATCATCAAGGACCTGGGCGACGCCGACACCGTCGCCGACGAGTACGGCCTCAAGGACTTTCGGGGCACGCACGCGATCGGCCATGTCCGGATGGCGACCGAGTCCGACGTCGACATCGCCAGCGCGCATCCTTACTGGGCCTACCCGTTCCCCGACGTGGCCGTGGTCCACAACGGGCAGCTGACCAACTACCACCAGTGGCGAAGGCGGCTCGAGCGCAGCGGCCACAGATTCCAGTCCGAGTGCGACTCCGAGATCATCGCCGTGTACCTGGCGGAGCGGATGGCCGGCGGAATGTCGCTCGAGGACTCGATGCGCGCCAGCCTCGAGGAGCTCGACGGCGTCTTCACCTACATCTGCGTCACCGACGGCGAGCTCGGGATGGCCAAGGACGAGCTCGCCGCCAAGCCGCTGGTGCTCTACGAGTCCGAGGACCTGGTCGCGCTCGCCTCCGAGGAGATCGCGATCCGCAAGGTCGTCGACTCCGAGATCGAGACGAGCGATCCCTACGAGGGTGAGGTGAGGGTGTGGAAGCGGTAGGAGAGGCGAAGATCGCCTACGACGCCCGAGGGTTGGTCGAGCTCGACGGCAGCGTCCCGCGGATCGCCGAGATCGACGGCGACAGCGCCGAGTTCGACGCCCGGGAGCTCTCGACCCGGAAGATCAACCTCGAGTTGCGCCGCCTCATCTACGAGGAGGGCGTGAGGCGGGTCACGATCCGCAACCCGATGGCCCGGCACTCGATCGCGGTCGGGATCCTGGCCCGGTGCGAGCTCACCATCGAGGGCAGCCTCGGGTACTTCGCCTGCGGGCTGATCGACGGTCCCGAGGTGACGATCAACGGCCGCGTCGGATGGTCGCTGGCCGAGAACATGATGTCGGGCGTGGTCGTCGTCAACAAGAACGCCGGCTCGCTCGCCGGTGCGGCGCTGCGCGGAGGTGACCTGGTGATCAAGGGCCAGGTCGGGGCGCGGACCGGGATCGACCAGAAGGGCGGCACGATCATCGCCCTCGGCGACGCCGGGTCGATGACGGGGTTCATGATGCAACGCGGTCGCCAGATCATCTGCGGCGACGTCGGGCACGGGCTCGGGGACTCGATGTACGACGGCACGATCTACGTCGGCGGCGAGGTCAAGTCGCTGGGCGTCGACTGCGTCGAGGGTGAGTGGACCGACGCCGACTCGGAGCTGGTCGAGCGCAAGTTCCGCATCCACGAGCTCGGCGCGCCGCCCGAGCTTCGCAAGTTCGTCTGCGGCAAGCAGCTCTACAACTACGACTCCCTCGAGCCGAGCGAGCGCAAGCTGGTGCTCTGAGGGCGGGGAGCGAACGATGGCCGACGAGACAGCACCCAGCAAGAACACCGTCCTCGGGCGGAGCCGGATCTTCACCCCGGAGGTCATCAACGACATCCAGATGAAGGCTGAGCTCGGCCGTTACCGGATGCGCGGGTTCTCGATCTTCAAGCCGATCCCGCACTGGGACGAGCTGATCTTCCTTCCCGGGACCCTGACCCGGTTCGTGATCGAGGGCTATCGCGAGAAATGCCGCACGAAGACGGTGCTCGGTGGGCGCTTCGCGAGCAAGCCGATCGAGCTCGACATCCCCGTCTACATCACCGGGATGAGCTTCGGCGCGCTCTCGCTCGAAGCGAAGATGGCGCTCGCCAAAGGAGCCTCGATGGCCGGTACGGCGACCTGCTCGGGGGAGGGCGGGATGATCCCGCCGGAGCGTGACCTGTCGACCAAGTGGTACTACCAGGTGATCCAGAGCCGCTACGGCTTCAACCCTCACCACATGATGCTCGCCGACGCGCTGGAGTTCTTCATCGGCCAGGGGTGCAAGGTCGGGCTCGGCGGCCACCTGATGGGCCAGAAGGTGACCGAGCAGGTGGCCGAGATGCGCTCGTTGCCGGTCGGCATCGACCAGCGCTCTCCCGCCCGCCACCCGGATTGGCTCGGCCCCGATGACCTCTCGCTGAAGATCCAGGAGGTGCGCGAGGCGACCAACTATCGAGATTCCGATCCAGCTCAAGCTCGGCGCGGCGCGCGTCTATGACGACGTGCGGATGGCGGCGAAGTGCGGCCCCGACATCATCTACCTGGACGGCGCCGAGGGCGGCACCGGGGCCGGCCCGCACATCGCGACCGAGGAGACCGGGATCCCGCTGATGGCGGCGATTCCCGAGGCTCGCAGGGCGCTCGAGGACGTCGGCCTGGTCGACGACATCGACTTGGTCGTCGCCGGCGGGATCCGCAACGGAGCCGACATCGCCAAGTGCATCGCGCTGGGCGCGAAGGCGGTGGCGATCGGCCACTCGGCGCTGATCTCGCTGAACTGCAACAAGGAGATCCCCGGCGTCACCGACTACGAGGGCTCGATGGGCGTGCCGGCGGGGCAGTGCTATCACTGCCACACGGGCCGCTGCCCGGTCGGGATTGCCACCCAGGATCCCGAGCTGCGCAAGCGGCTGCACGTCGACGAGGGCGCCGAGCGCGTCTACAACTTCCTCCACACGCTGACGCTCGAGGTCCAGATGCTGGCCCGCGCCTGCGGCAAGACCGACATCCACAGCCTCGAACCCGAGGACCTGGCGGCGCTGACAGTCGAGGCCGCGGCGATGGCGCGCGTCCCGCTGGCCGGCACCAACTACGTCCCAGGGGTGACCGAGGAGACCGCCCTGAACGAGATCAAGAGGATGCTCGACCGCCACCTCGAGCATCCGATCGATTACCTGCCGGCTGATCGCGACACCGTCGGCGCGGAGGATTGACAATGACCCGCGCCGATCAAGTCAACGAGCCCGAGAAGATCGCGTCGATCGACGCCGAGTACCTCTCCGGGCGGCGCTTCGACTATCAGGAGGACATGGCGCTGGTCGAGGACGTCGACCTCGAGGCGGCGACGCCCGGCGGCGACATCAACTGGCTCGAGGACGTCGAGCTGCTCGAGGAGGAGGGCGTGCCGGCGGTCTTCGACCGCTACTCGAACTCGTTCCTGAAGATCTACTTCGACGTGCCCGCGGGGCGCGAGGACGAGATCGCCCGCAAGGTGCTGATCAGGCACCTGCAGTCGGGCAACTCGTATGGGATCCGGCTCAAGGAGCGCCACACCAAGTTCCTGCAGCCCGAGCTCGGCCCCTGGGTCGAGGGATCACGTGTCGTGGGCACCGATTGGAAGCCGGCGGTCCTCGAGGGCTGGGAGCCGCCCGCGCACTGACCGCGCCGGATCCCGGAGAAGCCTGAGATGACTCCCGTCCCATCATCTGTCCCATATCTGGTCGTCGGCGCAGGGGTCCATGGGCTCTCCACGGCCTGGCACCTCGCCGAGCGCGGCGAATCGGTGCTCGTCGTCGACAAGGCGGAGGTCGCCTCGGGCGCTTCGGGGATCGCCTGCGGGGTGATCCGCAACAACTACTACCAGCCGGCGATGGCGGAGCTGATGGCGGCCTGCGTCGAGATCTGGGAGTCCGATCCCGAGGCGTTCACCTACCACGGCTCGGGCTACATCGCGCTCGGGCCCGAGGCCCAGGCGTCGGAGCTGGCCGAGGTCCATGAGCGCCAGCAGGCGATCGGCTACCCGTCCGAGCTGATCCTCGGTGAGGAGGCCGTCAGCGAGCACATGCGAGCACTGTTCGGGGACTGGCGCGCCCCGGGCCTGAGCGCCTGCCTGCACGAGCATGCCGGCGGCTTCGCCTTCAACCGGGAGTCCATGCTCGGCCTGGCGGGCAAGGCGCGCGCCGCCGGGGCGAGGATCGAGGAGGGGGTCGAGGTCACCGGGTTCGACCTCGACGATTCCGGCGCGGTCACTCGGGTCGAGACGAGCGCGGGGCCGATCGCCTGCGAGCAGGTGGTGATCGCGGTCGGTCCCTGGGCACAGGTGTTCTGGGAGATGCTCGGGCTACCGGCGACGATCGACGTCCACCGGCCGGACGGCAGCGTCTCATCCGATCAGCGGATGTGGACCTACTGGTACCTACAGGAGGGGGAGATCCTCGTCGACCCGCAGATGTTCGTGACCGCGGACGGCTCGCTGCCGCCGGTCGTCCACGTCGACAGCGCCGCGCCGCTTCGCTCCGACGACGGCGAGCTGATCACCGAAGAGCTCTGGGGGATCTATGTCAAGCAGGATCGCGCCAGCGTCCAGGGCGGCGCGGCGCCGCTGCCCGTCGGCGGCGAGTTCGAGCTCGAGCCGTACCCCACCGGGACCGTCGAGCCCGGTTTCCCGGACCTGTGGTGCGCGGCGCTCTCGCACTGCTGGGCGCGCTTCGAGGGTTGTCGGGGCGTTTACCGCCAGGCCAGATCCGGAGGCGCGGGCGCGTTCACGGCCGACAACTTCCCGGTCTTCGACTACATGCGCCCCAACGTCTTCTTCGCCGCCGACTCGAACCACGGCTACAAGATGATCGCCGTCGGTCGTGAGATCGCTCGGGTGCTGACCGGTGAGCACTCGACCTTGCTGCGCCCGTTCAGGTTCGAGCGTTTCGAGACCGGCGACCTGCACCCGGTTTCGAGCAGTCCCTACCCCTGGAGTTGAGACGGGGAAGGTTTCAGCGGGTGCGGCCGGCTGGTCCGCCACGATCGGCCAACTTCGACTTGACCCCCAAATACGTCGTCAACTCGAAGTTCGCCCGCGTCCGGCATGAGATCGCCTGTCCTGCCGGCCACGCCCCTGTGCGCCCTCGGCGCGGCGATCGCTCGTTCAGTCGACGCCGACCGTCGGCGCCGTCGGTCGCCGGGCGAGCGCCAGTCGCGCCGTCGGCGACTCGCAGAAGGCCATGAAGGCCTCGACCTCGTCGCGCACGGGTCCGGTCGCCGAGCGCACGACGTGCCAATGACGCAGTGGCAGGCCGCCGCGGGGGCTGATCGTCGCCAGCAATCCGAGGCCGAGCTCGAGCTCGACGGCGCTGCGCGATTGCAGCGCGATCCCGAGGCCGGCCTGCGCTGCCTGCTTGATTGCTCCGTTCGAGCCGAGCGTGAGCACGGTCGGCTCGAGGCCATGGGCCTCGAGGTACTCCTCGCAGAGCGCGCGCGTGCCGGATCCGGGCTCGCGAACCATCCAGTGGTGCGAGCCGAGCTCCGCGACCGCGACCCAGCGCCGTCTGGCCAGCGGGTCCTCGGGCGCCGTGACCAGGACGATCTGGTTCTCGGCGAACACCCGCCCGACGAGGCGCCCCGTGTCCGGGATGCGGCCGGTGATCGCGACGTCCGCCTCGTGATCGATCAGCCGCTGGAACACCTCGTCGCGGTTGCCCACCGCGAGGCTCAGCTCGAGCTCCGGGTGTCGCTCGCGAAACGCCTGGATCAGCTTTGGCGCCATGTACTCGCCCGCCGTCGTCACGGCTGCGATCCGCAGCGTGTGCCTCTGCGCCGAGGCCGCCTCTCGCGCGGCGCGCGCCCCTTGTTCGAGCAGGCCGAGCACGTCGCCCGCATAGGGGGAGAACGCGAGACCCGCAGCTGTCGGCTTCAGGGTCCGACCTGCGCGTTCGGTGAGCTCGACGCCGAGCTCGCGCTCGAGGGCCCCGATCGCGGCCGAGACAGAGGGTTGGGTGACGACCAGCTCGCGCGCCGCCGCGGTCACGGAGCCGCAGCGGACGACGGCCATGAAAGCGTTGAGCTGCGTGAGAGTAATTGCCATGAAGGAACGGCCACCCATCCACGTTCGTCTATGCCTGGCGAAGTCTAGAGCGACTACGTGAGGACGGCTCGCGCAGCGGCAGGACCCGGGGTCAGGTGTGCAGCGCCGAGTCCGATCCGGTGCTGCGCCGCTCCTGCGTGCGCGGCGGGTCGCCCCCGGTCGTGATCGTCGCCCGCGCTCGGACCAGGTGGTAGAGCAGCAGCAGTTGGACCAGGGCCAGCGGAGTCCGACCGGTGGAGGTCGGTGCCCACGGTCAGCTCTCCCAGCCGGCGGATCCGAAGGTGGTTGGCGAAGCTGATCCGCTCCCACACGGCCTCCTGCAGCGCCGCCGCGTGCTCGGGGTCGAGATCGCCGGGAATGCGCAGCATCCGCTCGTGCTCCCGCTCGATCAGCGTCGGCCCGTCCGGGCTGCCGTCGATCAGCGGCGAGAGGTCGGGGTGGGGGAGGGTGTCGCGGAGGATGACGTCGGCGTCGAGGTGAGCCGGACCCCGCCCACGATCCGGGCGGAAGGCGACGACGATGTCGGCGTGGTCTCGCTGCGGCTGGATGTAGGCGCGCGCGTCGCCTTGGCGGCGATCGAGTTCGGCCAGGGCCTCGCTGGTCGTGTAGCCGCGGCGGGTGCAGTCCCGCTTGACCTTCCAGGCTCGGCGCAGATCCTCGGGCGGGGCGAGGAAGACGCGGATCTCGTGTGCGCTGCGAAGCGTCTCGGTGTGGAAGTTGAGCAGCCCCTCGGCGATCAGGAAGCGCGCGGGGCGCAGGTAGACCGGAGGCGCGAAGGTTCCGTGGACATGGTCGTAGACCGGCTTCAGCACCGGCTCGCCCCGGCGCAGGTGGGTCAGGTGCTGGGTCAGGATGTCGAGGTGATTCGCGCCGGGGTCCAGCGGGGTGATCCCGAGCTCGGCCCGCTGCGCACGGTCGAAGCGGTGATAGTCGTCGGCCGACGAGGTGGGTGACGTGCTCGTCGCCGAGGACGCGCACGAGCCCGCGGGTCAGGGTCGTCTTGCCGGCGCCCGAGTCGCCGACCAGCCCGAGTACGATCGAGCGGGTCATGACCACAGCTCCTCACCACGAGGCTGAGCCGGGGCTGATCGTGCTCTCGTACACGGCCACTCCACGCGACACGATACGGGCACTAGTCGCCCGGTGCGGTGTCAGCCGGCCGGGCTGAAACGACCCGCTGCTCGGCGAGCGCGGAATCGAGCGCGCCGAGCAGCCGATCGGCGGTCGAGACGGTCGCGTTCTCGCCCATCAACCCGAGTCCGCCACATCGGCGGCGCCTGGGGACCGAGCCCGCCGCCGATCTCGATCCCGTGCTCGCGCAGCATCCGCGTTTGCACGGCCTTCCCGTCGACGCCCTCGGGGAGCCGGACGGCGGTCAGCGGGGCCAGGGGGTGATCCGGGTCGGCGAGCAGGTCGAGCCCGCGTGCGGTCAGCTCGTCGGCGCAGGTGCGCGCCCGCCTCGGCGTGGCGCTCCCAGCGCCGTTCGAGCCCCTCGTCCAGGGCCAGCCTCAGCGCCTCGTGCAGGGCGTAGATGTGGAGGATCGGGGCGGTGTGGTGATAGACGGCCGGGCGCTCGACCCAGTAGCGCTCGAGCAGTTCGAGGTCGAACGAGAACGGGACCGGATGCGTTCGCTCCCGAACGCGCGCGAGCGCGCGTTCGGAGACCGCGATCGGCGACATCCCGGGCGGGGCCGCGAGGCACTTCTGGGTGCAGGAGTAGGCGTAGTCGATTCCCCACCGGCCCACCTCGAGCGGTACGCCGCCGAGCGAGGTCACGCAATCGACCATCAACAGCGCGTCGGTCGCCGCGACCAACGCCGCGAGATCGGCCACGGGTTGCTCGACGCCGGTCGAGGTCTCGGCGTGCACGACGGCGAGCAGACGCGCCTCGGGGCTCCGCTCGAGCGCCTCGGCGATCCGATCGGTTGGCACGACCTCGCCCCAGTCCGCCTCGACCTCGACCACCTCGGCGCCTGCGCGGCGAGCCTTCTCCGCGATCCGGCGACCGAAGAAGCCGCAGACGCCGACGATCACGGTGTCGCCCGGCTCGACCAGGTTGAGCACCCCCGCCTCCATCCCCGAGGTGCCGGTCGCCTGTAGCGGGATCACGAGCCCGTCGGGCGCCCGGTAGACGCGGCGGAGCTGGGCGACGACCTCGAGCAGAATGTCGTGCAGGTCGGGGTCGAGGTGTCCCGAGCATCGGCTTCTGCATCGCCGCGAGGACCGCCGGGGCAACGTTGGTCGGTCCGGGCCCGCAGAGCAGTCGCTGCGGCGGGTCGAGGCTCTCGATCGTCGGCTGGTCAGGCATCGAGTTGCCAGCTTGCCCCACCGCGAGTTGGATTGCAAGCTAAGATTTCTCTTGTAAGTACGGGATCTCTCTATGTATTGAGATAACCGATCGACTCGGGCGAATTCGTCTAACTCGACTTGATTTCCCGCTCCATCGGCGCTGTACTGCCGCTTCCGGTCGATCCGTGAACCCGCCAGGAGGGATGCCCGATGACTCCGAAGAAGACCCGGCTTCACCGCAGTGAGCTCGCCGTGCCCGGCAGCAACGTGCAGATGCTCGAGAAGGCGCCGGCGCTCGGAGCCGACATCGTCATGCTCGACCTCGAGGATGCGGTCGCGCCCGACGACAAGGAGCAGGCCCGGATCAACGTGATCGGAGCGCTGCGCGACCTCGACTGGTCGGGGCCCTCGGTGTCGGTACGCATCAACGGCCTCGACACCCACTTCTGCTATCGCGACATCATCGACGTGGTCGAGCAGGCCGGTGACCAGATCGATGCGATCGTGATCCCGAAGGCGAGCGGCGCCGGAGACGTCCATCTGGTCGCCACCCTGCTGTCGCAGATCGAGCCGACTGTGGGGCTGCAGCGCAAGATCGGGATCACCGTCCTGATCGAGACGGCGATCGGGATGGTCAACGTCGACGAGATCGCCCGCGCCTGTCCGGAGCGGATGGAGGCGATGATCTTCGGGGTCGCCGACTACGCGGCTTCGATCCAGTGCCCGGACGACCTCGATCGGTGGCGTGGACGAGCGCTACTCGGTGCTCACCGACGCCGACGAGTCGCGGGGAGCGTGAACGCCACTGGGGTGATCAGTGGCACTACCCGCTGGCCCAGATCGCGGTCACCTGCCGCGCCCACGGCCTGCGACCGATCGACGGCCCGTTCGGTGACTTCACCGACCGCGAGGGCTATCTCGCCGCGGCCCGCCGCGCGGCGTTGCTGGGCTACGAGGGCAAGTGGGCGATCCACCCCTCGCAGATCGAGCTCGCCAACGAGGTCTTCACGCCCGACCAGCAGCTGGTCGAGAAGACCCGCGGGATCATCGCGGCGATGAACGAGGCCGCCGCCGAGGGCAAGGGCGCGGTTTCGCTCAACGGCCGCCTGATCGACGCGGCCTCGATCCGGATGGCCGAGAACCTGCTGGCGAAGCTCGAGCAGATCGAGCAGCGCGACGGGCCTCCCGCCGCCAGCGAGCCGACTCGCGCGCCTGCGTTCGCGGTCAGCTCGGCGACCGCCAAGCGGCGGCCGCCGAGCCCGCCCGACGCCGATCGTCGGCGGGCACCCGAGATCGGCCTGACTCCGTAGGGCCCGCGCTCAGATGATCACGGCGACGGTGCCCCCGTCGACCGACCACGCCGCTCCGGCGACGTAGGAGGCGCGCTCCGAGCACAGGAAGACGATCGCCGCTGCGATCTCCCCGACCTGGGCGAGCCGGCCGATCGGGCGCTTTCGACCGGCCGCGCGCAAGGCCTCCTTGCGGGTCTCGATCCCCGCCAGCGCCTTCGACTGGTCCAGCAGGCCGCCCTCGTCCATCCACAGCTCGGACGCGGTCGGGCCCGGGCAGACGGCGTTGACGAGCACGCCCCGGCCGGCGTAGCGGTCGGCGAACAGGCGGGAGAGCGAGAGCTCGGCGGCCTTGGCCACCGAGTACTCGGCCATCTGCGCCGACGGGCGCTTGCCGGCGGTCGAGGAGACGTTCACGATCCGGCCCCACTCGCGGTCGGCCATCCCCGGCACGGCCGCCCGCATCGTTCGCAGCGGCGCCATCACGCTCAGCTCCCAGGCCTCGTACCAGTCGGCCTCGGGCACGTCGTCGAGGTCGCGCCAGCGGGCGGTACCCGCATTGTTGACGAGCACGTCGAGCTTGCCGAAGCGTTCCTCGCAGGTGGCGACCGCGCGCTCGCCGGCATCCGCGGCGGTCATGTCCAGCACGAGCTGCTCGGCGCGCGCGCCCGTCTCGGCGCCGGCCGCCCGACACTCCTCGGCGGCATCGGCGAGCGACTCTGCGCCTCGGGCGATCAGCAGCACCGAAGCGCCCTCGGCGCACAGCATCCGCGCAGTCTCGCGGCCGATGCCGCGACTGGCGCCGGTGACCGCGCATGCCTTCCCAGCCAGTCCGAGATCCATCAGCGCTCCGGCGCGGGGCACTCGATCCGGTCGGTGATCTCGATCGGCGTCTCGCTTGCGAGCGCTCGATGGACCGGGCATTTGCCGGCGATAACGAGCAGGCGCCGCTGTTGCTCTGAGTCCAGCGGCTCGGGTACGCACAAGGTCACCTCGGAGCGAACCATCGCCTGGTTGGGGCCGTACTCGACCTCGACCTCGACCTCGACCTCACCGAGCTCCCAACCCTTGCGCGCCGCGTACATCTCACATGTGATCGCCGTGCAGGCAGCGAGCGCGGCGGCGACGGTGCGGCTCGGGCTTGGTCCCTGGTCGTTGCCTCCGACCTCGGTCGGCTCGTCGATCACCAGGGTGTGGCCGCCCTCGATCTCGACCTCGTGGGTATATCCCTCGCGCCGGCGCGCGACGACCCTCACCTCGCGGGCTCCTCCCGCTCGCGCCCGGCGAACAGGTCGGGGTCGTCGCTGTCGGCGAAGCGTGCCATCGCGTAGGCGGCGTCCGAGGCGCGGTTGAGGAAGCGCAGCAGCTCGTTCGAGGCCAGCCCGCCCGCCTGGGCGAGCGCGACGGTGCGCCGTTCGGCGCGCCTGATCACCGCGCGAGCGACGTCGAGTTGCGCCGAGAGCGTGGTGCCGCCCGGGATCACGAACTTGGGCGGCAGGTCGACACGATCCATGTAGCGGTCGATCGCGTGCTCGAGCTCGGTCGCCATCGCGGGTGTCACTCGGCTGATCCCGTCCTCGAGTCGTCCCGCGGCCTCGGGCGCGGTCGCGAGCTCGGCGCCGGCGATGAACAGGTCGTCCTGCAGCCGCAGGATGTCGGCGGCCAGCTGCGCACCGGCCTCGCCGCACAGCGAGCGGGCGACGCCCAGGTGCGAGGCGGCCTCGTCGAGCGCGCCGTAGGCCTCGGTGCGGGCGTCGGACTTCGCTACGCGCCCGCCGTACCAGAGCGAGGTCGTGCCGTCGTCGCCCTTCTTGGTGTAGATGCGGACCACGGCGCCGACCCTAGCGAGCGAGCTAGCTCAGCGGGTTGAAGACGATCCCGGTCAGCAGCTTGGGGAAGAAGTAGGTCGACTTCGGCGGCATCGTCTCGCCGGTCGCAGCCACCTCGCGCACCTGCTCGACCGGGGTCGGACGCATCAGGAACGCCGCGTGCGTTCCCTGATCGAGGGATGCGATCGCCGCCTCGGCTGAGGCGGTGTAGGCGATTCCGCGCTTCGCCTCGATGTCCTCGATGCTCATCCCGAGCGCGTCGCGAAGCACCAGGGACTCGAGGATCGCGGCGTCGAGCGTCCGATAGGCCATCGAGACGCCCGGGATCGACCGCTCGAGCGTCGCGGGATCCTTGAGCCGCAGGCGGAAGCCCTTGCGGTGATGTGCGTCGACGTAGCCGAACACGCCGACCCCGGGCTCGTCGGCGGGATCGAGCGTGTCAAGGGGCACCTCCTCGACCTCGAAGTGGTCAGCAGGGCGTCGCGCAGCGCCTCCTGGGCCGCGCTCTCGCCGAGGTTGGTCAGCAGGCGGTGGTAGCCGAACACGGTCAGGCCCGGGTCCTCGAGCGAGACCAGCGCCATCAGCGTGAAGCGATGCGCGCCGTCGCCGCCGACCGCGTCGGCGTAGGCGCGGGCGGTCTCGTAGCGGTGGTGGCCGTCTGCGATCAGCAGCTCCGCCTCGGCGAGCTCGGCGGTGACGGCGCGGTGGGCTTCGGGGTCGCCGATCCGCCAGACCCGGTGCACGGTTCCCTCGTCGTCGGTGACTTCGGCCCAGGGCTCGCCGCGGGTGAAGCCCTCGACGTGCCGCCAGGCGTTGCCGGGGTGCAGGGAGAAAATCGGCGAGAGGTTGTGCCGGGTCGCCTCGGTGAGCTTCAACCGGTCCTCCTTCGGGCCCGGCTGGGTGCGCTCGTGGGGGCGCACCAGGCCGGGGCCGTAATCGGTGACGCGTACCCGGCAAAGCAGCCCGCGCCGCGTCCGGCGCGACCCGTCGGGCGCCGAGTACGCCTGCGTCAGCGCCCAGAGGGCCGGCTCGCGGTCGGCCGCCAGGATCCCCTGAAGCGTCCACTCCTCGAGCGTCTCGGCCGCGTGTTCGTAGCGGTCGCCGTCCTCGGGCGTCTCCGGTAGGTCGATCTCGACCACGTTGAACGGCGAACGCGCGAGCAGCTCCGCGCGCCGGGTCGCGTCGATCACGTCGTAGGGCGGCGCGACGACATCGGCAAGCGAGGGCACCGCGGCGAGGTTGTAGTGCAGAGCGGTGAGCGGGCGAACGTCGGCCATCGGGCGCGCAACCCTAACCGCGCAGGCGATCGCGCGGCGAGTTGCTCTGGGTTTCCCTAATCAACTCAACGCTGGGCGCGATCAGGTGAGCGCGTTGGCCGGCGGGCTGGTGCCGCGCAACTTGTTACCGAGCTCGCCCGCGGCTCAGTTCTCCGAGCACTGACCGCTGACGATCTCCGACAGCGGTGTGTCCGGCGGGGCGGACGCGGCGTCGGTGGCGACCGCCACCTGGAAATCCCCGCCGGCCTTGGTGTCGACGCCCTTGCAAGTCGACCCGGCGGCCGAGACGGCCTCCCCGACGGCGCTGACCTGATCCGGGATCGAGGCGTCGAGGAAGGCGCCCGCGGTGGCTATCCCGCCTTTCGCGGTTGATCCCGATGAATTCGTCGTATCCGCGGCGCCGGTCAGCGTTTCCTCGTTGTCATCGCCGCAGGCGGCGAAGGAGAGGGAGAGGAGGGCGAGGACAGCGGTGACCGAGAGCAGGCGTTTCATGCGGGCAGTCTAAGAAATCGGGGCGCCCGGATTTGAACCGGGGACCTCGGCCACCCAAAGGCCGCGCGCTACCAGGCTGCGCCACGCCCCGCACGAGCGAGTCTATCCCGCCCTCTCGGAACGACCCGCTCATCTGCGCAATCCGACCGTAAGCGTCCGTCCTCGGTCCCGGGGGGTGGGAGCGACACCGGACACTCGGCGCCGCGCGAGTAGAGTCCGAGCGAGCCGAGCGAAGGAGGCAAGACATGGATCTGAAGCGTCTCAGCAACAAGGCTAAGGACCTGGTCGAGAAGCGCGGCGGGAGCGACTCCGTGAAGGAGGATGCTGCCGAGTTGCGGAAGATCGCCGACGGCCGGGGAAGTCTGGGCGACAAGGCGAAGGCCGCGGCTGCCGCGATCAAGAAGCCCGGTGGTGCCGCCCCCGCGGCTGAGGAGTCCGACGGTGCGGCCGCTACCGCGGCCGCGCACGAGACGGAGAAGGCCGAGCACGAAGGTGGCAGGGACGGCGACCCCGCGGTCTAATCTGACCCCTGAGCCCCCGTAGCTCAGCTGGATAGAGCGGCGGACTTCTAATCCGCAGGTCGCAAGTTCGAGTCTTGCCGGGGGGTTGAAACAAGGGGGTTTGTCTCCCGGCTTCAGCTGAAGCGTGTCCCGAAAAGGTCCCGAGAACTGCATCTGACTTCGGGGTGGGGGAGGTCGTCCGTCTGGCCGCTGCACGACCTCCAGGGCTAATGGGCCACGCCGACATTCAGACGACGATGTCATCGACGTCACCACGTCCGAAGGCCGCGGGCCGAGCTTGGGGCCGTCACCGCGGCGGTCCCTCGAGGCCGGCTCCGGTCAATCGCAGCCGATTACGTAGTCCGCCCGCAGATCAGATCGGTGTCCGCCCCCGATGCCCCGCGGCGCCAGCAGCCGTACGCTCGCGTCCCGGTGAGAACCGGGCACATGTCCAGCATCGATCGAGGAGGTCGAAATGACCACACGAGCAACGCGCGTACTGATGGCGGGCGGAGCGAGCTTGATGATCGCGTTCGGCGGGATCGGTGCCGCCTCGCTGGCAAGCCCAGACGGCCACGGCGGGGACCACCACCATCCCTGCGGCCACGGCCACGGCCACGGCCACGGCGGCCACGATCACGGCGGCAACAGTCGCCGATAGCCGCTAGAGCCACGCATGCGTGCTCGCTGGCGCGGGCGCGCATGCGCGCTCATCGCGACACGTTCACCGAGAGACGAAGGAAGATCTGTTGACTCGAAGGTTCAAGGCTCTCCCGGCGATCGCAGTCTCGGCCGCGATCGGACTAACGGCGTGCGGCGGCGACTCGACGACGACGGTGATCCAGCCGGACACGACGCCGGAGGCCCAGACCCCCGCCGACACCACGACGACCACAGACACCACGACCACCACAGGCGCTCCAGCAGTCGCCATCCGGGGACTCCGGATCCGGTCAGGTGCCCGTCGATGCCGACCGCGCCGGTGAGATCGCCGTCGCCGAGGTCGGTGGCAGCGTCAACGATGTCTACAAGGAGGACGACTTCGGCGCCGCCTGGGAAGTCGAGGTGGCCAGTCCCCGACGGCGAGTACGACGTCTTTGTCAGCTCGACCGGACAGGTCGTGAAGACGGTCGGGCCCAAGCCCGGCGACTGAGCGTCTCCGACCCGGTGTCAATCACGGCAGACCTCAAGGAGAATTCATTGTGAACAGAGCACTCACCGCGATCGCCCTGGTCGTTAGGCACCGCGCTACTGATCGTCGCCGGAGCCTCCGCCAAGGGCAGCTCCAGCAAGGACCGGCACCTGCACCGGTACGAGCCACTCGAAGATCAAGGTCAAGCACGACGATGGCCGCATCGAGGTCGAGTTCGAGGTCGACAAGGACGCCAAGAAAGGGCCGAACGGTTCCTTCTCGCTGACGCGCAAGATTGATCAGCCGGTCGGTGCCGCTTCTCGTCATGCAAGGCGGTACCCCGGAACCCGGGTCCCGAAAAGGTCCCGAACTCCGCGCTTCCTAGGGAACTGAGCGACACTCAGCGCAACTAACGACGCCTAGCGGCACCAGCGGAACGGCCTGGGACCGACTTCTAATCCGCAGGTCGCAAGTTCGAGTCTTGCCGGGGGCGCTTGGACAAGGGCTGTCTCGGCGTGAATCTGGAGCGTGTCCTGTGCCGCTTTCGTCCTGAGGATCTCGCGCAGGTCGGTTAGGCTGGCGCCAGGCCGATCCGAGGAGGGCGTAGATGAGGAAGTTTGCACTGCAGCTGCTCTCGCTCCTGGCACTCGGCGCGCTCGGATTTACCGCCTGCGGAGGCGGCGACGATCAGACCACCGCAGCGTCCGAGACCGAGACCACGGTCGGGTCAGGCGGTGAGGCGGTCACGGCCGAGGCCGATCCCGAGGACAACAACCGGCTCAGCAATGAGGAGAGGATCGAGCAGGCGGGCAACGAGTGGGCAGCGGCGTTCGCGAAGGGGGGCTTCAAGCCCAGGCTCTGGCGCTACATGGGGCAGCCGGCGGGCGAGCGGATGGGCTGCGCACGCGTGGGCCACCAACCGATAAAGAACTGCACGCCGCCATCGTCTGAGTATCGGGAGTCGTTTGCCGACGCAACGGTGGAGCGGGTTGTTATCGAGGGCCACCACGCCACGGCGGAGTTCTCCAACGGCGAGTCGGTGGAGTTCGAAGGAGGCAAGGATATTCTGACCGGGCACTGGCAATGGTTCATCCCGGAAAGGTGGGTCAAGGAGATCGCAAGGAGGAACTTCGAACCGTAGGTTGGGCGGAACGCCTGGCCCGCCGCGCGGCCGTACCGCCTCCGATGAGAAGCGGTGGCGCCTTGAAACCGTGTCCCGAACTCCGCAGGAATTCCCAACGGAACGGAGCGACACTCAGCGCAACTAACGACGCCTAGCGGCGCCAGCGGAACGGCCCGGGACCGACTTCTAATCCGCGGGTCGCAAGTTCGAGTCTTGCCGGGGGGGCTTGAACAAGGGGTGTCTCGGCTTCAGAAACTGAAGCGTGTCCCGAATATGTCCCGAGAACTGCAGGCGATCGCTCCGTGAGGCTGCGGGCCACCACCCCGCCCGTTCAGGGCAGCAGTTTCATCGTCCACTGCGAGCGCCCGCTGTCGCAGCCGCCGCCGGAGACGCGGGTGTAGCCGGTCACCTTCGACGAGCTCTTCCAGCTGCCCTTGAAGCGGATGGTGCGATTTGCGCCGCCGGGGCCGATCGGGGCCTTGCCCTGGTAGTCGAAGGCCCCGCCGCTGACCTTGACGCTCGTCTTCTTCAGGTTCGCGTTGAGCTGGTTGCACTGGAAGTCGCTCGGGGCGAGGATCTCGGAGACGACGATCGGGCTGCCGCAGAAGCTCGAGCTATCGACCGGGACGATCTTCTTGTTCTTGAGCCGGAAGAACCCCTCGCCCTCGTTCCCGCCGCAGTTGGTGTTCGGCGTGCCGTTGATCACGCCGTGATAGACGCCGGCGGTTCCCTGCGCCGCCAGCGCGGATGCGCCGAGCACCAGGGCGAGCACCCCGGCCAGTGCGATCCCCACGACCGCGTATTGAGCCGAGTTGCGAGCAGTCCGGGACACGAGACACCTCCTGCTTTCGTTTTCAGCGCAACTAACTATGCCTAGCGCCACTAACGGCGCGGTCTGGGACCGACTTCTGATCCGCAGGTCGCAAGTTCGAGTCTTGCCGGGGGCGCTCGCCTCCGCTGGATCAGGTGCGGGCCCGGTGCCTACGGGTCGGCTGTGCGGCGACCTCGGGCGTACGGGTGAAGCGCCGCTTCGCCTTCAGCGCCGCGGAGATCTCGATCACGTGCCCGCCCAGCGGCCGTCCGCAGGTGGCACAGTGGTCGTGTTCCGCCCAGCCGGCGATCGTGAACGTGTCGTCGCCACAGTGGGGGCAGCGCATGACCGGCATCTCGGACGCGACCCTAAGTCGCGCCCGGTCTTCTGGCCATCCGCAGCCGCCACCGAGGTGGCTCGGTACTCGACACGGAGCTGCTGTTGGCGGCCCCGAAAGCCTCGTTGCCGCGGGCGACGACCAGCGGCCAGCCGCTAGATTGAGGGGCAGCGCGGTGAGCGTAGCTCAGTTGGTAGAGCTCCTGGTTGTGGTCCAGGTGGTCGTGGGTTCGAGTCCCATCGCTCACCCCTCACGAAGCCCCTGCTAACGCGGGGGTTTCGTCGTTCCCCTACTGAGACGCCTCTCCGATCGTGGGCACAATATGGGCACATTTCTCGGCGACCCCGGGGGGTCTGCGCAACCGTGCAACCGTGCAACACCCCCCGTAGCGGGTCGCTGTGAGCACCCCGCGCCGCCCTCTCGGCCGAGCTCGCGCTGACCGCCGCGAGGCTTCGGATGCTGGCCGAGGCGCTACCCGACCGCCACACGCCGGGAATCGTGGAGGAGTTCGAGTTCCGCGCCGAGGTCGAGGCCCGCCTCGCCGGCAGGCTCCTGCACCCGCCGCTGGTGGAGGAGCTCGAGTGATCCGTGCCACCGATAATCGTCCGGAACCGTCTCTAACCTTTCGTTAGTTAGGTCGCCGAGCCACCACGGCGGTCGAGGTAAATGACCAGGAAGGTGGCATGGCCGACCAGATTTTCACGATTCCGGAAGTAGCTTCGCGGCTTCGACTCTCGGAGGCCCGCGTTCGGCAGACTTCCAGCGAACTCGGCCCAACGCTTCGGCCCCTCGGCTGAACGAGTCGACGTTCTCCTGCGACATCGCCTACTCCCGCAGCCCGGCGGCTTCGAGAGCATTACCTTCGTCGTAGAACTCGCGAATGCGCACGATCATCCCGTCCCGGATCGTGAGCAGCTCGTAGTTGGTCGAGCGAACCTCGGCGCCGCTCGTTGCGCCGCGCCCCACCTCGGTTGCCTCGACCAGAACCTCATCGCCTCCGCAGTCGATGATCCGCTGGACCTCATATCTGTAGTCATCGAAGCTCTCGAGCCACTCCTCGAGCCGCTGCCTGACTCCGTCACGGCCCCGGTAGATCGTCCCGTCTTCGGGTGCACTCCACTCGACCTCCGGATGGCAGAACGCCATCGTTCGGGGCATCGCGGCCAGCAGCTCCGTCTTGCTCGTGGCCACCTCGTACCAACTCGCCGCGATCTCGACGTTCTCCTGCGACATCGCCTACTCCGTCAAGCCCGGCGGCTTCGAGGGCGCTTTGCGGCTCGGGAAAGCTCTCCAACGAGAGAGCAACGCCACCGTGGATCGTCCAGAGATGTCCGTTGGGGGTCACCAGGTCGACGTCGCCACCCCGGGGACGCATGTGAACGCTGACAAAGGCCACGACCCGATCTTCACGGTCGAAGAACTCCTCCGGCTCCCAGATCAGCCTGTCGAAAGGGCCGCCGTATTCCTCGGCAAAAGCCACCACCTCATCGCGACCCCGGCGAGTCCGGGAGTCAGGCGTTGGGCCCGGGTTCCTGTAAGTAAATGCGAATTCGAGATCGGCGTGGCGAAACAACGCATCCCAGTCGCGGCGGTTGAACGCCTCGTACATGGCTCGCAAGCGCTCCACGTTCTCCTGCGACATCGCCCGCGCAGTATCTCGCGACGGGGGGAAGGTCGCAGACGCCCGAGCGCGATCTCCGCGTACCGCCGCCTGGCTCACTGGGAAGAAAAGCGTGCTTTTCAACCAAGAGAGGGATAAGTGGCGAATACCGAAATCGCAACCCATGACGAGGTGCTGAAGATCCTCACCGCACAGGCGAGCGAGGGTTCCGTCACCGCCGCCGCCGCGCTCGAGCGTGCCCTTCGCGCCAGGGCTCGGGGCGAGACCGACGAGCTCGACCGCGAGCTGGATCGTCTGCTGACCAAGTGAACCCACTCCAGACGGTTAGGCCGCGCGGCATCGCGCGGCGACCGCGCTCAGCCCACGACCTTGAACTTGTCCTTGGCGGCGGTGGGGTCGGTGTTGCCCGCCGCGTCGGTCGCGATCACCTTGAACTTGTGCTTGCCGCCGTCGAGGTGCTTGACCTTGCGCGGCGAGGTGCACGCCTTGAACTTCTTCTTGTCGAGCTTGCACTCGAAGGTCGAGCCGGGCTCCGAGGAGGTGAACTTGAACTTGAGCTTGGTCTCGTCGGTCTTGTTCGGAGCGCCCTTGGTGATCTTGGTCTGGGGCGGGTCGGTGTCCGGAGGGCACGGTCCCTGAGCTCCACCATCGGTCGGACAGTCGTCCTGGGTTTCGTCGCCGAAGCTATCGCCGTCGGCGTCGGGCTCCAGGAGCGCCGCAATGTCTATCTGGAGCAATCCGACGGTCATGAAGGTGGCAGTGCTCCCTGGCAGCAGATCAGAGTTCACAAAGCGAGTCGAGTAGGGCGCGGGTGCGTTTCGCACGCAGTGCGCGGCGCCGGTGTCATTGAAGTAGCCGATGACGTCCCCGGCCTCCACCGGTATCCGGATCGGGAACGTGTTGAGCGCGCTCGGGGTAATCGGCTCACGCACGCTCTCGCCGATGGCTCTGAAGTCATTTCCGCCGAGCGGGCGCGCGACCTTGAACTTCAGACCGGTGGGGCTGTTGGCCACGGCCGCTGCCTGGAAGCTCCACGACGTCAGCACCCCCGACGATGGGGCCGAATACAGCCCGCCGGGGCTGGCCGTCTGGAGAGACAGGTTCGGGCTCCCGCAGCCCAGATTCGGAGTGAAGGTCTCCCCGACTGTCACCGCGCCCGATGCAGACGGCGTCACCGACGTGGCAAACGCGACCACCGCTACGAGCGTTGCGGCTCCGATTCTGTTGCTGAGCAACCCGATACCCCCTGTGTCGTGCGGGCGACCCTATTTCGGCCGGATCGGCTCGTCAACCTCCTGGTCGTGGGTTCGAGTCCCATCGCTCACCCCTGTTGCGCCTGGCAGGCTACGTAGTCTCTACTGGGGGCTTCTGTTACGGTCGCGATGACGTCACCTGTCGCTGTTCGGGACAGTCGTTCGACGGTCGCATCCAAAGTGAGATGACGTTCACGAGAACCGCTTGGAGGGAACAGGATGTCCGCCGATCCGCAATCGTCGATTACCCCGCCGACTGAGCCAAGCGGGTTGGCCGCACGTGCCGCCCATTGGAGCGCCGAGCACCGCAAGCTTGCGATTTGGGGCTGGATCGCCTTCGTCGTCGTCGCCGTGATGGCGGGCAACGCCGTCGGTCCGAAGGAGATCCACGGTGCCGACGCGTTCACGGGCGAGGCCGGCGACGCCGAGCAGGTGCTCTACGACGCCGGGATGAGGCCCAACGACGAGCTCGTGATCATCCAGAGCGAGTCGCTGACGATCGAGGATCCGGAGTTCCGGGCCACGGTCGAGCAGGCGGTCGACGAGCTCTCCGGGGCCCAGTACGTTGAGAACGTCGAGTCGCCGCTCGACGGAAAGGGCTCGGTGTCCGAGGACGGTCGCACGGTCCTGATCGACTTCGAGATCACCGGGGACGATCTCGAGGCCAGGGACCGGCTCGTGCCAGCGGAGGACGCCGTCGCCGCGGTGAAGGCCGATCATCCCGACCTGCTCGTGGAGGAGTTCGGCAACGTGAGCGCCAACAAGGAGCTCAACGAGACCTTCTCCAGCGACCTCGGAAAGGCGGAGTTGATCTCGCTTCCGGTGACGCTCTTGATCCTCGTGATCGCCTTCGGCTCGTTGGTGGCAGCGGGGGTGCCGTTGCTGCTGGCGATCTCCTGCGTGATGGCGGCGCTGGCGCTGGTCGCGTTCCCGAGCCAGATCTCGCCGGTCGACAGCAACGTCCAGTCGGTAATCCTGTTGATCGGGCTGGCGGTCGGGGTCGACTACTCGCTGTTCTACATCCGCCGCGAGCGTGAGGAGCGCGCCGCCGGGCGTGAGCCCCGAGAGGCCCTTGCCGTCGCCGCCGCGACGTCCGGCCGCGCCGTGCTGATCTCCGGTCTGACCGTGATCGTCGCGATGGCCGGCATGTTCCTGAGCGGCGACAAGACGTTCATCTCCTTCGCCCAGGGGACGATCCTCGTGGTCGCGCTCGCGATGTTCGCCTCGCTGACGGTGCTGCCGGCGCTGCTCGCCTGGCTCGGGGACCGGATCGACAAGGGCCGGATCCCGTTCCTCGCGCGGCGTCAGTCCACCGGGGAATCACGGTTCTGGTCGCCGATCATCGAGCGGGTGATGCGCAGACCGTGGCTCGCGATCGCGATCGCCGGCGGTGCCCTCGTGGTGTTGGCGATCCCGGCGCTGAACCTGAAGATGGTCGTCTCCAGCACCGACGACCTGCCCCAGGACCTGGGCGTGATCAAGACCTACAACGTGGTCCGAGGCCGCCTTCCCGAAGGAAGGGGTGACCGCGGACGTGGTGGTCGAGGCCGACGACGTGCGCAGCGGCCAGGCGGCGACGGGTATCGACCTGCTGGTGCGCCGAGCGGAAGCCTCCGACAAGGTGCTCCCGGGGACCGAGATCACCTACAGCGACGACGGCACTGTCGCCTTGGTCGCGATCCCGACCGTCGGCAGCGGGAGCGATGCCGTGTCCGCGGACGCCCTCGACGAGATCCGCGATGAGGTGATTCCTGCCTCGATCGGCAGGATCGACGGCGTAACGGTCAACGTCAGCGGGGCGGCTGCCCAGTCGCAGGACTTCCGCGACCAGCTGGTCGACCGCCTGCCGCTGATCTTCGCCTTCGTCTTCGCGCTCGCGTTCCTGCTCTTGTTGGTCACCTTCCGCTCGATCGTGATCCCGATCAAGGCGATCGTGCTCAACCTGCTCTCGATCGGGGCGGCATACGGCGTCCTGGTCTTGGTGTTCCAGGACGGCAACGGGGAGGGCGTGCTCGACTTCACCTCGAACGGCGGGGTGACCTCGTGGCTGCCGCTATTCCTGTTCGTGATCCTGTTCGGGCTCTCGATGGACTACCACATCTTCATCCTCTCCCGGGTGCGCGAGCTCTGGCAGGGAGGGATGAGCACCGACGACGCGGTCAAGCACGGGATCTCGGCGACGGCCGGAACCGTGACCAGCGCCGCGGCCGTGATGGTGTTCGTGTTCGCGGTCTTCATCACCCTGACGTTCATCGACTTCAAGGAGATGGGAGTCGGCCTGGCGGTGGCCGTGCTGATCGACGCGACGATCGTCCGCGGCGTGCTGCTTCCGGCCTCGATGAAGGTCCTCGGCGACTGGAACTGGTACCTGCCGAAATGGCTCGAGTGGATGCCGCACGTCCATGAGCCCGAGTTCGCCCCTGTGTCGAAGCCGCCGGAGCCGGAGGTCGAGGCCGACGACGCCGGTTCCGACGAGCCGGAGCCCGAGCCGTCCCCGGCTTAGGGCTCGCCGCCAAGCCGGGATCAGCCGGTCATCTAGGGCCTTGGATCCGGTTTGCAATGCACGATCGCGGCGGATAGGGTCGTTTTCATCGGCATCTGAGGAGGAGATGATGGGGAAGCGGCTGAGCATCCTGGCAATCGCCCTCGCGACGAGCCTGATGGCACTGGGGGCAAGCCTCGCGCCAGCGGATCCGACGCCGCGGTGGGTCAAGCACGTCAGGCACTATCCCGGCGGGATCTCCGGCGGGGTGCGGGCCGAGATCGCTGCCCCGACGTCGCCCGCCAACCCGGGTCTGAGCCGCGATCAGCGCGCCAGGTCCGCCTCAGGCCGGACGAGGGCTCCGGGGCTACATAACCACAAGGTGAACAGCCGCGACTCGGACCCGCCGGTGCCGCAGAACGAGACCCAGGTCGTCCACAACGAGTTCAACGACCTGGTCGCGGTGGCCGGGGCGAACGACTGGGTCGACATCGGATCCCAGCTCTACCGGACGACCGACGGCGGCAGGCACTGGTCCTCGCGCTTCAGCGTCCCGCGGGTCGCGGAAACGGGCGCCGAGTGCGTTGGCGGCGACCCGGCGCTCACGTACAGCAAGCGCGACCACGCCTTCTACTTCGCCCAGCTCTGCTTCTCGGATGAGAACGCGGCTTCGGAGATCGAGGTGATCCGGTCGCTTGACAACGGCAAGACCTGGACCCCAGCCCGGAAGGGCGCCTACCCGGTCTCGAACTTCGACCCGAAGCAGGACGACTTCGATCCCGCGCTGTTCCACGACAAGGAACAGATCACGGTCGACAACCAACCGTCGAGTCCCCACTACGGACGCATCTATGTCACCTACATCAAGTTCCACATGGAGCCCGACGGGTTCAGCGACTACTGCCCGGTCCAGGTCGCCTACACCGACAGGGTCGATCCGAACGGAGACGGTGACCTGCGAGACGCGGTCTGGAACCGCACCGCCGTCGTCCCCGACGACCCCGGCGACGACGGCATCGGTCCGTCCGCCAATCAGGGCGCCCAGCCGGTCGTCGACGACCAGGGCGGGCTCAACATCTCCTACCTGACGGAGGACTGCAACACGACGATCGACCACAGCATCCTCTTCAAGCGGTCGACGAACGGCGGCACCAGCTTTGGCGCCAGGCACACAGATCAACAAGCCCGGCCAATGGGCGGGCAACCCCGATCCCGCCGCCCTGCTGCCGAACAAGAACGCCCCGCTCGCGGACCTCGACCTCCGCGCCGCTGGTGTTCAACCCGGTCGACGGATCGCTGAACTACATCGTCCAGAACAACGTCAACCGCTCGGTGTCGGGGGCCGACATCTCGTTCACGAAGTCCTTCGATTACGGGGTCACCTGGTCCGACATGACGACCGTGAGCGTCGACCGGTCGGGGAACCCGGCGCGAAACGATCAGTTCTTCCCGTGGATGGACGTGGATCCCACGGGCAATCTCCATGCGATCTGGTTCGACAATCGAGACAACCCCGCCAACCGGCTGATCCGGACCTACCAGGGTTACTCCGCGACCGGAGGGGCCACCTGGTCGAATGTGAACATCAGCACGAAGCCGTGGAACCCGAACCAGAGCTTCTTCGACACGGGCGACTTCATCGGCGACTACAACGGGTTGGCGGTCGGCGACGGCGTCATCTATCCGATTTGGACCGACGGCCGCAATACCCCCGGGCCGCCCGACGGTGACACCGACATCTGGACCAACGTGGAGCTGAACAGCTTCCCGCTTCCGTAGGTGTAGTTCCGAAGCCGAAGTAGCGTTACAACGGTGAACGAGGCGATCGGGCAGATTCTCGCTTTCAGCCTCGCGGTCGGCCTCAGTCCGATTCCGATCATCGGCGTGACCCTGATGCTGGCCGGCCCCACCGCTCGCTCGAACGGACCCGCCTTCGTCGCCGGGTGGGTCGTGGGGCTCGCGGCAACCGCGACCTTGGTGCTGCTGGCCGCGGACGGCGCCGACGCAAGCGAGCAGGGAAGTCCGGCCGACTGGGTCAGCATCCTGAAGGTAGCGCTGGGCGTGCTCATGTGCGCGCTGTCGCTGAAGCAGTGGCGGGGGCGGCCAAGGCGCGGCCAAGAGACGGAGCTTCCGGCCTGGATGAGGAAGGCCGACAGCTTTGGTCCCGCCCGCGCCGCCGGCTTCGGGATTGCGCTCTCGGCCCTGAATCCGAAGAACCTGCTGCTCATCATGGCGACCGCTACGACGATCGCGCAGACGGGTGTCTCGACAGGGGAGCAGGCAGTCGCGCTCGCGGTGTTCGTTGTGATCGGGACGCTTGGCACCGGCATCCCGGTCGCGCTCTTCTTCGCGCTCGGCGACCGGTCAGAGCCAATGCTCGACGAGCTCAGGAGCTGGATGGCGCAGAACAGCACGGCGATCATGGCCGTGCTCTACCTGATCATCGGCGCGAAGCTGCTCGGCGACGGCATCAGCGGGCTCTAGCCGCCGGCTGGATCCCGCCGAGTAGAGTCAGCCCTGTGGCCACCAGGAGCACGCAGATAACCATGACCAGCGGCAAGAGCCACAACCTGAGCAGCACGATCGAGGAGATCGAGAACGCGATCGATGGCTCAACAACGAGGCACATTCCCCTGATCAAGGTGGTCGATGTCATGGGACACGACGTTTGGGTCAACGCGAATCAGATCGAGGCGATCCAGGTGTACGCGCGCAAGTCCCCCACGAGCGGGTAGGGCGTTCGCCCGACCCCGGCGATCGGCGTGGTGGCCGATTCGGGGACGGACGCGGGCACCTTCCCGGGTGGATGCGACAGCAGCCGGCGGCGCGGCGGGGCCCCGGGGGTCTCGGGGCCCCCGCCGGCCGGCGTTGGAGCTACTTGCTCGCGTCGGGTGACTCGCCGTCGCCCTCGACGACGACGAGGTTGTAGCCCTCGTCGAGGCGGACGTCGACCGTGTTGCCGTCGGTCTTCGTCACCTCGACCTCCCAGGTGGCGCCATTCTCCGAGTCGCGCTCGACCGAGTTGGCCGTACCACCCTGAGTGATCTCGAGCGCGGCCTTCGTGGCCTGGTCCGCACCCGGGCCGCTCGCCTGCTCGCCGGCCTCACCGCTCTCCCCGCCGGTCCCGGTCGCCGCGGCGACTCCCGCCCCGCCCGCTGCGAGGGCGAGGATCGAGCCGCCGACAATCATCATCCTGCGTGTCCTGTTCATCTCTTCTACCTCCGTAGTGACTCTGTTTGTGCTGGAACGACCCGGGTTCTACGGGGGCGTGATGAGATGGAGATGAAGGCTCGAGGGGTCCGGCCGAGCTAATAGCCTGCCGACACCGCTGGCCGCCCAGGGCAACAAGCGCCTCGTGCTCACGGCGATGATCTTCGCCGTCTCGATGACGTTCATCGACCAGACGATCGTCTCGATCGCGATCCCCGAGTTGCAGCACGACCTCTCGCTCTCGGCCACCGGGGTGCAATGGATCATCAACGGCTACCTGCTCTCGCTCTCGGCCCTGTTCGCGTTCGGGGGGCGGATCGCCGACATCGCGGGCCGCCGGCGGATGGTCGTGATCGGCGTCGTCATCTTCGCCACCTCGTCGGCGCTCTGTGGGGCGACGCCCACCGGCGACGCGGCCGAAGCCTGGCTGATCGTCTTCCGCATCATCCAGGGGGCCGGCGCCGCGCTGATGTTCCCGGCCGCGCTGGCGATCGTGATCTCGGCCTTCCCGCTGGCCGAGCGCGGCAAGGCGATGGCGATCTTCTTCGCCTTTGCGGGTGGGTTGACCTCGATCGGCCCGATCGCCGGCGGTTACCTGACCGAGATCGACTGGCGGGCGATCTTCTGGGTCAACATCCCGGTCGCGATCATCTCCTTGATTCTGATCGCGATCGCGAAGCCGTCGAACGAGCGCCACCCGGCGCCCATCGACTATCGCGGCACCGTCCTGATCGCCGGCGGCATGGGCCTCGCGATCCTCGGCCTGCAGCAGTCGAGCGTCTGGGGGTGGGGCGACCCGGTCACCTGGGGTTGCATCGTCGGCGGGCTCGCGCTGCTCGCGGTCTTCGTCGCCTACGAGCTGCGCCAAGAGCATCCGCTGATCCAGATGCGGATCTTCAAGGACCGGTCGTTCGCGATCGAGAACGTAGTCCTCTTCTGCCTGATGATCCCGTTCGTGCCGCTGTTCTTCTTCGCCAGCGTGTACTCCCAGGTGTCGCTGGGCGACGACGCCTCCAACGCCGGCCTCTACCTGCTCACCTTCTTCGCCGGATTCGCGATCAGCTCGCAGATCGGCGGCCGCATCCTCGACAGCCGCGGCGCCCGTCCCTCGGTCGTGCTCGGCTGCGCGATTGCCGCGATCGGCTTCGCGCTCTGGGCCGGCAAGCTGCCAGACCTGTCGTGGAACGAGCAGTGGCCGTTCATCGTCCTCGCCGGAGCGGGTGTCGGGTTGGTGCTCGGCCCGGCGAACACCGACGCGGTCAACCGAGCGCCGAAGACCAGCTACGGCGAGGCGACCGGGATCACCCAGACGGTGCGTAACTTCGGCTCCAGCATCGGGCTGGCGGTGTTGGGCACGATCCTGATCCTGGAGAACAAGTCGAACCTGGAGTCGTCGCTGGGAGATGTCGGCATCCCCAAGGCGGAGGCCGACCGGATCGCCGACTCGATCACCCAGGGGGGCGGTGGATCGAGCCAGTTCGGGGAGGAGATGGGCCGCCGCGCGAAGGAGGTCTTCGAGCAGGTCCAGCTCGACTACGCGCTCGCCTCGCGCACCGTCTTCTACGTCATGGCGGGGGTGATGGCGGTCGCGTTCGTGATCGCGCTGGTCGCTCTCCCCGGCGGCAAGCCGGAAGAGGTCGTCGAGTAGCAACGCGTCCGTAGTCAGCGCGGATGAATGACGCGCCGCGCCTGGATAGCGTGCCCGTCCGTGAACGGGCCGCAGGTTCTGATCGCGGCGGGCTACCTGATCCTTGTGCTCGCCAAGGTGGGGTTCGCGGCGTGAGCGACGGAGAGCCTGCGGATCCGGGCCGCTCGGTAGCGTGATCGAGGACGTGCGCCCGATCGTCGTCCACTTGGCCATCGCCGCCCCGATCGCGATCTGATGGGGGCCGACGGGATCACCCAAGTCCCGGTCGCGACGCTGTCGTTCGAACGCTTCAGCCAACTGCTCGGCGAGGGCTATGCGGAGGTTGAAGCGGCGATCAAGCGTGCCCCGGAGGTGTTCGCGGGGCGCGTGATCTGGCACGTCAACTCGACCGCCAACGGCGGCGGCGTGGCGGAGCTGCTCCAGTCCCTGCTTGGCTACGCGCGCGGCGCGGGGGTCGACGCCCGCCGGGTCGTGGTCGACGGCGGGCCGGAGTTCTTCCAGATCACGAAGCGGATTCACAACCGGCTCCACGGCTCGCTCGGCGACGACGGCGAATTGGGCCAGGCCGAGAGGGAGGTATACGAGCGGACGTTGAAGAGCAGCGCCGCCGAGCTGGCGCTGCTGGTCCGCCCCGGCGACGTCGTCTTCTGCCACGACCCGCAGACCGCCGGTCTCGTCGAGCCTCTCGTCGAGGCCGGCGCGACCACCGTCTGGCGCTGTCACGTCGGCATTGACCTGCCGAACGAGACCGCCCGCGAGACCTGGGCCTTCCTGCGCGAGTACGTGCTCCCGGCCCAGGCCTACGTCTTCTCGCGCCACGCGTACGCCTGGGAGGGCCTTCCCGAGGACCGGATCTGGATCGTTCCACCCTCGATCGACGCGTTCTCGCCAAAGAATCAGGAGCTGCCGCCGGATACGGTCGAGGCGATTCTCTCGCGCGCCGGGCTCGGGCCGAGCCGCGACGGAGCGCCGGCGACGTTCGAGCGTCTCGACGGCTCGCCGGGTCGGGTCGACCGCGCCGCGGAGGTCGATCAGGACGCGCCGATCGCGGGCGATGCGCCGCTCGTCGCGCAGGTTTCGCGCTGGGACCGGCTCAAGGACCCGTTGGGGGTCGTGCGAGGCTTCGTCGAGCACTGCGAACACGAGGACGCCCATCTGCTCCTGGCCGGACCGAGCGTCGCTGCCGTCTCCGACGACCCCGAGGGCGGCGAGGTCCTGGCCGAGGTCCGCGACCTGCGAGCCGCTCTGCCGCCCGACCGGCGCCGGCGGGTGCACCTCGCCTGCCTGCCGATGGACGACGTCGACGAGAACGCCGCGATCGTCAACGCGATCCAGCGCCGGGCGCAGGTGGTGGCGCAGAAGAGCCTCGCCGAGGGCTTCGGGCTGACCGTGGCGGAGGCGATGTGGAAGGCGCGCCCTGTGGTCGCCAGCCGGGCGGGTGGGATCCAGGACCAGATCGAGGACGGGGTGACGGGGGTGTTGATCGACGATCCGCGCGACCTCGCTCGCTTCGGTCGCGCCTGCGACGAGCTGCTCGGCGATCCTGAGCGCGCCGGCGCGATCGGCGCGGCGGCGCGACAGTGGGTGATCGAGGGCTTTCTCGGCCCGCGGCATCTGATCCAGTACCTGCGGCTGATCGACAACCTGCTCGCAAAGAGGTAGCGCCCGCCGGCCCGCTCGGTGGCCGGCACCGGCGGAACCCCCGTAGTCGGCGCGGATGAAGTGAGCGCCCAGGCCAGCCTAGGGTCGGGCTCGATGAGCGAGAACCTGAGTCCGCTCGATGCGACCTTCCTCGAGCTCGAGCAGGCCGATCAGGGCGCCCACATGCACATCGGCGCGGTGCTCGTCTTCGAGCCACGTCCCGGTGGTGGCGCGCCGCCGCTGGGGCAGGTGCGCAGCCACCTCGCGCGGCGCCTCGAAGCGATGCCACGCTACCGCCAACGTCTCTCCGAACCCGTCACCGGCGGACTCAGGTGGCCGACCTGGGAGGAGGTCGAGGGCTTCGAGATCGCCGGCCACGTCCGGCGCGCGCGGCTGCCCGGTCGGGGGACCGATGCCGATCTGCTCGACTGGGCGGGCGAGTTCTTCTCCGAGCGGCTCGATCGCGCGCGACCGTTGTGGGAGGTGGTGGTCGTCACCGGCCTCGAGGGCGGGCGCTGGGCGCTGGCGTCGAAGACCCATCACTGCATGGTCGACGGGGTCGGCTCGGTCGATGCGGGCCTGGTGATCCTCGACGGCGAGCGTCGGCCCGTCGAGCCTGCCGGCGGGGAGGATCCGGAGCCGGCGCAGCGCAACGGCGACGACACGACCTGGTCGGCTCCCGGATCCAGGCTCGTCACCGTTCCGATCCGCGCGGCGCGTCGCCGGTCTGCGTCTCCTGCGCGGTGGGGTCAGCACGGCGACCCATCCACAGATCGCGCGCGACGCCTTCCAGCGAGCGCGAGCGATGGCCGAGGTCCTGGTGCGCGACGAGCTGGTCGCGGCGCCGAAGTCGAGCCTCAACGCCCCGATCGGCGCCAAGCGGCGGCTTGCCGTGACCAGCATTCCGCTGGACGAGCTCAAGGCGATCAAGGGCGAGCTCGGTGGGACGGTCAACGACGTCGTGCTCGCCGCCGCTGCCGGGGGCCTGCGCGAGCTGCTGCTCGCGCGGGGGGAGGAGCCACCGAGCCGGGGGCTGAGGGCGATGGTGCCGGTCAACCTGCGAGCGGCGAGCGAGCGGCTCGCGCTCGGCAACCGGCTCACGTCGCTGTTCGTCCACCTGCCCGTCGGCGTGTCCGACCCGCATGAGCGCTACCGGCGGCAGATGGAGGAGGCCGAAACGCTCAAGTCGAGTAGCCAGGCGCTGGGCACCAGCACGATCATCGATCTGACCGGCACCGCGCCGCCGATCGTCCACGGGCTGCTCGCCCGGTCGCTCTATGCGACCAGGCTCTTCAACCTGACGATCACCAACGTGCCCGGCCCACAGCGGCCGCTGTACGCGTTCGGATCGAAGATGCTTGCGGTCTGGCCCCTCGTCCCGCTTCCGGCCGACCATGCGGTCGGCCTGGCGATCTTCAGCTACGACGGCCAGGTCTTCTTCTGCCTCAACGCCGACCACGACACGATGGACGACCTCGACGTGCTCGTCGAGGGAATCGCGACGTCGATCGCCGAGCTCGCGGCGTACGCCCGCAGCGCAGCATGAGAAAACGGATCGCCGTCCCGGCTGTCAGCGTCCTCGTGCACGCGAGTCGCTGGGTCGCGTGGCAGGTCTCCGGCGCGACGCTTCCCACCGATCGAGCCCCGGCCGAGCCGGCACCCTCTTCCGTGTTGACTACGGATGCCAAGCGCAGCCGAACGGCCTAGGTTCAGGACATGGGAGCTTCGACCGAGACAGAGCTCGATGCCGGCGGGGGAGAGCTGCGAGGGGGCGAGGAGGCGGTGCGCCCCTTCTCGTCGCTGTCGCGCGCCGACATCCCCTTTGCGGGCGGGAAGGGCGCCAACCTCGGTGAGCTGACCGCCGCCGGCCTGCCGGTGCCCGACGGGTTCGTCGTCGGCGCTCCCGGCTACGCCGCCTTCTGTGACGTGGGCGGGCTGCGCTCGCGCATCGAGACGCGGCTGTCCGATGTCGACGTCGACGACAGCGAGGCGCTCGCGGCCGCGGCCGCCGAGATCCGCGAGATGGTCGAGGCGGAGCCGGTGCCCGTGGAGGTCGAGACGGCGATCCGCGACGCCTATCGCTCGCTCGCCGGCGACGACGCCGACCTGTCCGTCGCCGTGCGCTCTTCGGCGACCGCCGAGGACACCGAGGCGGCCTCGTTCGCCGGCATGAACGAAACCTTCCTCAACATCCTCGGGGCCGACGGCGTGGTCGACGCGGTGCGCCGCTGCTGGTCGTCGCTGTTCGGCGCCCGCACGGTCTTCTACCGCGCCAAGCGCGGCTTCGGCCAGGCCGACATGGACATCGCCGTCGTCGTTCAGCGCCAGGTGCTGGCGACGCGTGCCGGCGTCATGTTCACGATCGACCCCTCCTCCGGTGATACCAGCAGGCTGGTGATCGAGGGCTCGTTCGGTCTCGGCGAGTCGGTGGTCTCGGGAAGCGTCTCTCCCGATCGCTACCTGGTCGAGAAGGACAGCCTGGCGATCATCGCCCGGGAAGTGCGTCGCAAGGAGCTCGCGATCGAACCGCGCCCCGACGGCGGCACGGTGACCCGCGAGCTCCACGGCGACGAGGCGAAGCGGCCGGTGCTCTCCGACGACGAGGTGACCGAGATCGCGGACCTCGGTCGTAGGATCGAACAGCACTACGGCTCGCCGCAGGACACCGAGTGGTGCTTTGACACCGACGGCAAGGCGTGGATGCTCCAGTCCCGGCCGGTCACCTCTGCCGGGGGCGAGGCCGCCGCGAAGGCCGCCGGACCCCAGGGCGAGATCCTGCTCAAGGGGCTCGGCGCGGCGCCCGGTGCGGGGTCGGGCCGAGCGCGGATCGTGCGCGAGCTCACCGATGCCGACGGGCTCGGCAAGGGCGACATCCTCGTCACCCACATGACCGCGCCCGACTGGGTGCCGCTGATGCGGCGCTCGGCGGCGATCGTCACCGACTCCGGGGGGATGACCTGTCACGCGGCGATCGTCTCCCGCGAGCTGGGGATTCCATGCGTGGTCGGGACGGCGGAGGCGACGACGAAGCTGCGCGACGGCGAGCTGATCACCGTGGACGCGGGTCAGGGCGTCGTCCGCGAGGGCGCGCTCGCGGTCCCGCGCGAGCCCGCCGCTCCCTCGGCAAAGCCGGCCGCGGTGGCCGCGGCGGCGACGGCGACGAAGCTGCTCGTCAACCTGTCCGAGCCGTCCCAGGTCGAGCGCGCCGCCGCGCTCGATGTCGAGGGAGTGGGCCTGTTGCGGGCGGAGCTGATGGTGCTCGAGGCGCTCGACGGCAAGCACCCGCGCCTGCTGATCGAGGAGGGGCGCTCGGGAGACTTCGTCGACCGCATGAGCGAGGCGCTGACCGTGTTCGCGGCGGCTTTCGCACCCCGGCCGATCACCTACCGGACGATCGACTTCCGCACCAACGAGTTCCGGGGCCTCGACGGTGGCGACCGCTTCGAGCCCGAAGAGGCGAATCCGATGATCGGCTACCGCGGCGCGCTCCGGTACATGCTCGAGCCAGACCTGTTGCGTCTGGAGCTCGATGCGATCCACCGCGTCTGGGATCAGGGGCACACCAACTTCCACGTGATGATCCCGTTCGTGCGCGTCCCGCGTGAGCTTGAAGCCGCCTTCCGCGTGGCCGGCGACGCCGGACTGCTGGACCGTCCGGGCTTCGAGCTCTGGGTGATGGCCGAGGTGCCCTCAGTGCTCTTTCATCTCGAGCGCTACGCGGAGCTCGGCGCCGCCGGGATCTCGATCGGTTCCAACGACCTGACTCAACTGATGCTCGGCGCCGATCGCGACTCGGAGGTGGTCGCGGAGGTCTTCGACGAGCGCGATGCCGCGGTCGTCGAGTACGTTCGCCGGCTGATCGGCCGGGCCCAAGAGCTCGGACTTCAGAGCTCGATCTGCGGGCAGGCGCCTTCGGTGCATCCCGAGTATGCGGAACTGCTCGTCCGCGCCGGGATCGATGCGATCTCGGTCAACATCGACGCCGTCGACCGCGCTCGCAAGATGATCGCTGCGGCCGAGCGGCGGGTGATACTCGAGGCGTCGCGACGCGCGTCGGGCACCCGCGACCGGTGAGCCCGGCTCAGCGAGTGTGACCCGGAGCGAGGCGTGCCAGGGCGCACCGTAACGGAGCTCGAGTCGCGCTTCGGGCGCGCCGGCGATCGCGTCCTCGCGATGCTGCGGGAGAGCGCCGAGCGCCACGGCCGGATCGAGCCCGCCGAGGTCGACCGGATTGCCGCCGAGCTCGGACTTCCACGGGCGCACGTCAACGGGGCCGCCTCCTTCTACGCAGATCTCGCACCCACCCCGCGGGGGCGCAGGCACGTCCAGGTGTGTGTGGGGACGGCCTGCTTTGCGGCCAGCGCGGGGGCGCACCCGGCCGCGGTCGTCGAGGCGTTGGGGTCGCCGCTCGGCGGCGTGTCTGCCGACGGCGAGGTGTCGCTTCAACCGGTCCACTGCCTCGGCTACTGCTATGGCGGCCCGGCCGCCCTCGACGGCGAGCAGCCCTGTGCCGGGGCCGACCTCGCCGACCAGCTCGCGGGACGCGCGCCGTGCCGCGATCCGGAGATCCCCGTGGGAGTCGAGGTCGACGAGCCGGTCGTGCTCGCGGGCATCGCCGGGTCGGGGCCGGCTTCGTGGAGCGTCTGGGACGAGGTCGTCGCCGCGGGCGGTCGCGATCGCGTCAGTCGCGAGGTCAAGGCTTCGGGGCTGCGCGGACGCGGCGGGGCCGGGTTTCCGGCCGCGGTCAAGTGGGGGTCGGCGGCTGAGGCGCCGAGCGCCGGCCCTCGCTACCTGATCTGCAACGGCGACGAGGGTGACCCCGGCTCGTTCGTCGATCGGCTGCTGATGGAGCGTGACCCCGAGCGGGTGCTCGAGGGAATGGCGCTGGCAGCGCTTGCGGCCGGGGCGACGCACGGGATCGTCTACGTTCGCTCCGAGTACCCGCGCGCCCGCGACTCGCTGGGCGCAGCCGTGCGATCCGCCAGGGCTGCCGGACATCTCGGCGAGGACGTGCGCGGATCGGGCATCCGCTTCGACGTCGAGGTCTTCGAGGGTGCCGGCTCCTATGTCGCCGGCGAGGAGACGTCGCTGATCCACTCGATCGAGGGCCTTCGCGGCGAGGTCGCCGCCCGGCCGCCGTACCCGACCGAGCGCGGCTACCTGCACCGGCCGACGATCGTCAACAACGTCGAGACCCTCTGCGCCGTGCCCTGGATCGTTGCTCGCGGCGGTGCCGCCTACGCACAGTTGGGAGTCGGCGACAGCCGCGGGACGAAGGTCGTCTGCCTCAACGAACGCTTCCTCAACCCGGGCGCCTACGAGGTCGAGCTGGGGACGCCGCTGCGCCGGCTCTTCGACGAGCTCGGGGGCGGGATCCGGGACGGACACGCGCTCCGCTCGATCCAGGTCGGCGGCCCGCTCGGCGGCTTCATCGGGCCCCAGGCGCTCGACACACCGCTCTCCTTCGAGGCGCTGCGCGAGGTCGGCGCCGACCTTGGCCACGGCAGCCTGATCGCGCTCGACGAGCGAGTCGACCGCGAGGCGCTCGCACGACACTTCTGGAGCTTCGCTGCGAGCGAGAGCTGCGGCACCTGCGTCCCCTGCCGCCTGGGCACGCGGCGCGGGCTCGAGCTCGCCCAGGGCGCCGGGGATCCCGAAGCGGCGACCGGGTTCGGCGAGCTGCTGGCGGCGATGGAGCGGGGCAGCCTCTGCGCCTTCGGCCGCGGCGTGCCGCCCGTCGTGCGAAGCCTCGAGCGCGTCTACGGGGCGGCGCCGTGAGGGTGAGCGTCGACGGCCGACCGGTGACTGTCCCGACCGGCTCGCGACTGCTCGATGCCGCCCGCGCCGCCGGGATCGAGGTGCCGTCGCTGTGTGCCGATCCACGCCTCGCGCCGTACGGATCGTGCCGGACCTGCATGGTGTCGATCGAGGGCGCGCCGGGCCCGGTGCCGGCCTGCACCACGCCCGCCACCGACGGCGTCTCCGTTCGCACCGACGACCCGGTCGCGCTCGACACGGCGCGGCTGGCGCTCGAGCTGATCGTCGGCCAGCTCCCCGAGAGCGCGCTCGACGCTGAGCCCGAGCGCAGCGAGCTCGTTCGGGCTTGCTGGCGGCTCGGCGTCCGGCGCAGCCGCTTCCGCGGCGAGCGGCTCGGCGAGCGCGACGACTCGCATCCCTACGTCAAGTACGACCCGAAGCTCTGCATCGCCTGTGCCCGCTGCGTGCGGATGTGCGACGAGGTCCAGGGGACGTTCGCGCTGGCGATGGTCGGTCGGGGTGCGGACACCGTGCTCGCTCCCGGGTCGGGTGGGCCCTGGAGCGAGTCGGACTGCGTCTCGTGCGGCGCCTGCGTCGACAGCTGTCCGAGCGGCGCGCTGTCGGAGCTCGGCGTGCTCGACGTGCGCGCGATCGAGAGCACGACGACGACCACCTGCGGCTACTGCGGTGTCGGTTGCAGCCTCGACGTCGATACCCGCGACGGCGAGGTCGCAGTGATCCGGCCGAACCGCTCAGCGCCGGTGAATCGTGGCCACGCTTGCGTCAAGGGGCGCTTCGCTCACGGCTTCGCCAGCTCTCCGGATCGCCTGACGGTGCCGCTGGTGCGTCGCGACGGGTCGCTGGTCGAGGCGAGCTGGGAGGAGGCGATCGGCCACGTCGCCGGGGAGCTGCGCCGGATCCGCGGCGCGCACGGCCCCGACGCGATCGCCGCGATCTCCTCGGCGCGGGCGACGAACGAGGAGAACTACCTGATGCAGAAGCTGCTCCGGGTGGCGATCGGGACCAACAACGTCGACAACTGCGCGCGGATCTGCCACGCGCCGTCGGCCGCCGGGCTCTCCGCCTCGTTCGGGCTCGCCGGGGGCACCAACCCGTTCGAGGACTTCGACCGCGCCGGTGTCTTCCTGCTCTGCGGCTCGAATCCCACCGAGGCGCACCCGGTTGTCGGAGCCCGGATCAAGCAGCGCGTGATCTCCGGCGCCCGGCTGGTGGTCGTCGACCCGCGCCGGATCGAGCTCGCCGGCTACGCCGACGTCCACCTGCGACCACGACCCGGCACCAACGTCGCCGTCCTCAACGGCCTCGCCGCGGCGCTCATCGACGAGGGGCTGATCGACGAGGAGTTCATCGAGGCGCGCACCGAGGGCTTCGAGGCGCTGCGTGCGCTGGTCGCCGAGTACCCGCCCGACCGGGTCGAGGAGATCTCCGGGGTTCCGGCTCGCGACCTTCGCCGAGCGGCCCATCTGTACGGCGCCACCGATCACCGGGCGATCGTCTGGGGTCTCGGGGTCACCGAGCACGCCCATGGAACCGACGGCGTGAGGACGCTCTGCAACCTCGCCGCGCTGACCGGGAGCGTAGGTACGTCGGACGGCTGCGGCGCAAACCCGCTGCGCGGCCAGAACAACGTGCAGGGCGCCAGCGACATGGGCGCGATGCCGGACATCCTGCCCGGCTACCAGAAGGTCGCCGATGCCGACGTGGCGCGCCGCTTCGCCGACGCGTGGGGCGTCGAGATCCGTCCCGAGCGCGGCCTGCGGATCCCCGAGATGTTCGACGCCGCCGTCGCCGGGAGCCTCAAGGCGCTGATCGTCTTCGGCGAGGACATCGCCCAGACCGATCCGGACGTGGGCCACGTCAGAGCCGCGATCGACGCTTGTGAGCTGGTCGTCTCGCAGGAGATCTTCCTCTCCGAGACCGCCTCGCTCGCGGACGTCGTCCTGCCGGCCGCCTCGTTCCTCGAGAAGGACGGCACGTTCACCAACTTCGACCGTCGCGTGCAGCGGGTCCGACCGGCGCTGGACTCGCCCGGCGAGGCGCGGCCTGATTTCGAGATCATCCGCGCGATCGGCACCGAGCTCGGCGTCGATCTCGGCTGCCCGACACCGGCCGCGGCGTTTGCCGAGATGGCCGCGCTGACGCCGACCTTCGCCGGCATCTCTCACGAGCGGCTCGACCGCGAGGGCCCGGTCGCCTGGCCGTGCCGGTCGCCCGACGATCCCGGTGAACGGGCGCTTTACCGCGAGCGTTTCGCGACGCCCACCGGCAGGGCGCAGCTGGCCGCGATCCCCTACGCGGCGCCCGGCGAGCAACCCGACGCCGAGTTCCCGCTGCTGCTCGTCACCGGGCGCCGCCTCGAGCACTACAACGCGGGCACGATGACGCGCCGAACGCGCAACCTCGAGCTCGTCCCCGAGGAGCTGCTCGAGCTGCACCCCGACGACGCCGGCGAGCTCGGAATCGCCGAGGGTGAGCGCGTTTGCGTCGCGAGTCGCCGCGGCGAGATCGAGGTGACCGCACAGGTCACCGAGCGCGTCTCGCCCGGGCAGGCGTTCATGGCCTTCCACTTCCCCGAGGCGCTCGCCAACCGGCTCACCTCGCATTCGGTCGACGAGGTGACCTCGTGCCCGGAGTACAAGGTCAGCGCGGTCCGGGTGAGTTGCGCCGGAGAAGATCCTCGATCGCGTCGCCGAGCTGGGTGAGCTTCTCGCTCATCTCGGCACCCCCTTGGCGCTCGAGCTCGCGCAGCCAGCCGAGGCGGCGCTGGAGATCGCTGATCGCCGCGCTCGCCCCGGCGAGCCCGGGCTCGATCCGCTCGGCCGCGGGATCGCGCGGGGCAGCCGCGTCGAGCTCGCGGCGCCATTCCTGCCGACGAGGGAGGTAGTCGGGCGGGATCACGAAATCGAGCCGCTCGACGAGCCCGAGCCAGCCCAGCGCCCCCTCGTAGTCGCCGAGTCGCGCGTCCGCGTCGGCGGCCGCGAGCAGGACCTCGGGCGATCCGCCCGCGCCGGAGGTCCGCGCCTCCGGCTGGTCGTCGATATCGACGAGCTCCGATGATCTCGCCCGGCCGAGGGCAGGGGCGAGATAGGCGGCGAGATACCGCCCCGCGACCTTCGCCGGCGGCGACCAGAGGGCGCGTCCCTCCGAGACCTCGGAGCTGTCGCGGTCGTGCATTGCGGCGCGCAGGTACTGGACCGGCCCGCCGGTGATCATCGCGGCCCGCAGCACCGGCTGAAGCGGCTCGAACGGCACGTGGGCGCCGGCCCTGGCGGCGATCGTGCGCGCTGCGACCCCCGCCTGCTGGGCGGCAAGGCCGCCCTGCTTGACCGGGAACGCGGTCGCGTCGCCGGCTGCCCAGACGGCCTCGAGCCCGCGGATGTGCATCTGGGCGTCGGTGCGCAGGAAGCCGTCGCGCGTCTGCGGCAGCCCGGCCAGCTCCGTCACCGTCAACCTGGGCAGGGCGACGACGGCGTCGGCATCGAGCTCGCCTTCGCCGTCGAGCTCGAGGCGACGGTCGGCGAAGCGCCGGGCACGGCTGCGCAGATGAAGCTCAATCCCCGCCTCGGCGAGCCCCGCGGTGACGAGGGCGGCGGCCGGCTCGCCGAACAGCTCGAGCGGCGCGGACTCGTGCGTGACCAGGGAGATCTCGACCCCGGTGAGCCGCCGCGCCCTCCGCTCGGCGGCGGTCAGCAACGCGAGCTCGTAGGCGGCGAGCGACCAGGTCGCCACGGGGGGGACCACGAACGCCAGGCGCTTCGTCCCCCGGCGGCCCATCCTCGAGAGCAGCTCGCCGAGCTTCTTCGCCCCGGCCTTGTCGCCGAAGGCGAGCGCCCCGGGCACGGCCTCGACCGGGTGTGCGCCGAGTGCCACCACCAGCGCGTCGTAGCGCAGTTCCCTGCCGGCCGACGTACGGATCGTCCTCGACCCTGGATCGACGGACGCCAGCGCCTCGTGGAGGTGAGTGGCGTGGGCGTGCTCGACGATCTCCGTCAGCCCGAGCTCCAGCGCGCCGGCGCCGCCGAACGGCTCGGTGACCAGCAGCGGCCGGTAGACGAAGCGGTCGGTGGGGGCGAGCAGGACCAGCTCGATCCGGTCGGGCGCCAACTCGTGCAGCGCCAGCAGCGCCTCGAGCCCCGCGACCCCGGCGCCGGCGATCACCACCCGGTGGCGTCCGGTGCTCGGCGCCGGGAGGCCGCCGGTCGTCTCGGGATCGATCATCAACTTGCTGCCTCGCGATCCCAGGCTCCGGCTCGGGTTCGATCGCGGCTGCGAAGCCACCAGCGGCGGAGCTCGTCGGCCCCCCAGACGATGAACGGGAACGGCGCCGCCAACAGCAGCGCGTCGGCGCCCAGGGCGGCGGTACCCAGCAACGCCTGAAACGGCGGCGCGTAGATGAACAAGGCGGCGAGCACGAGCTCGAAGGCGATTCCCCAGATCAGCAGCGGGTTGCTGAACACGCCGACCGACCGCAGCGAAGCGCGATCGGTGCGAGCTGCGAACGCGGTCCCGATCTGGCAGACGACCATCGAGAAGAAGGTCATCGTGGTCGCCTCGAGGTAGGCGTGGTGAAGCGGTGTGCCCTCCCCGGTGGGGTCACCGGGGCTCCAGCCGGCCTTGGTGAGCACGTAGAAGAACCCGGTCATCTGCAGCAGTGCGGAGATCGCGCCGAGGAAGAGCCAGGCCCGCAGCAGCATCGGCCGCTGGACCACGGACTCGCCACGCGGGCGTGGCGCTCGGGTCATCAGCCCCGCCTCGGCGCGCTCGCGCCCGAGCGCCAGCGCCGGCAGCGTTTCGGTGCCGACGTCGAAGGCGAGCAGCTGCGGGACGGTCAGCGGAAGCGGGATCGAGCCGCCGCCGAGGGCGAAGACGAGGAACGGCGTCACCTCGGGAGTGGTGTGGGCGAATATGTAGAGGAGGAACTTGCGGATGTTGGCGTAAACGCGGCGGCCCGCCTCGACAGCCGCGATGATGGTCGCGAAGTTGTCGTCGGTGAGCACCATCGTCGAGGCCTCTCGGGCGACGTCCGTTCCCGATCGCCCCATCGCGATGCCGATGTCGGCCGCGCGCAGCGCCGGGGCGTCGTTGACCCCGTCGCCGGTCATCGCGACCACGTGCCCTTCCGCCTGCAGCGCGTCGGCGATCCGCAGCTTCGTCTCCGGCGAGCTGCGGGCGAAGACCAGCTCCTCGTCACCGTGCAGAAGGGCGTCCAGCTCCGCGTCGGCAAGCCGCTCGAGCTCGTCGCCGGCGATCACATGCGGCGTGTCGCCGCCGCCGATACCGACCCGACGCGCGATCGAGGCCGCGGTCATGCCATGGTCGCCGGTGACGACGATGACGCGAATTCCCGCCGCGTGGCACTGCTGCACGGCCGCCGCCACCTCCTCGCGGGGTGGGTCGAGCATCGCCACGAGGCCGAGGAAGGTCAGACTCCGCTCCGCCTGCTCGCGCAGCTCGGGCGCGGGCTCATCGCCGAGCCGGCGCCGGGCGACCCCGAGGACACGCAGCCCCTCGCGAGCGAACTCATCGACCTTGCTCTCGATCACGGCGCGCTCGTCGCCGCCGAGGCTTCGCACGCCATCCTCTGAGGCGATCGTCGTGCAGCAGGGCAGGAGCGTCTCGGGCGCCCCCTTGGCATCCACCCACAGCTCGCCGCCTCGGTGGTCGATCGTTGACATCCGCTTGAGTACGGGATCGAAGTGGAAGTGGCGAGCCCGGCGCTCGGTCCGAGAGTCGGCATCGACCTCGGCCCCAAGGCGAGCCGCGGCTTCGAGCATCGCCACCTCGGTCGGATCGCCGCGTCGCCCGCTCGCCCTCAAGCCGCGCGTTGTTGCAGTCGGCCATCGTCGCCGCCATCTCGACCAGCTCGCCGCGCACCTCGCCGGGGACGGGCGCCGCTTCGAGGGCGAGCATGCCACTCGGAGTCCACACCGCCGTGACCTCCATGCGGTTCTCGGTCAGGGTGCCGGTCTTGTCGGTGCAGATGACGTCGGTGGAGCCCAGCGTCTCGACGGCGCTCAAGCGCTTCACCAGGGCGCCTCTGCGCACCAGGTCGCGCACGCAGACGGCCAGCGCGAGGGTGATCACGGGGAGCAGGCCCTCCGGGACGTTGCCGACCAGAAGGCCGATCGCGAAAACGACCGAATCGGCTATCGAGAGCCCGGCGCCGAACACCGCCAGGGGCACGAACGCGATTCCCATCGCGACGGCGATCGCGGCGATCAGCCAGGCGACGCGCCGTACCTGTCGCTCCAGCGGGCTCTCCTCGCGTTCGACGCGCTGTGAGTGCGCGGCGATCCGGCCCAGCTCGGTGCGCATCCCGGTCGCGAATACGACCGCGCGTGCCTCTCCCTCGGTGCAGGTCGTACCGCTGAAGACCAGGTCGCGGGCCTGGATCTGCGGAACCTGCGTGTCCGCGTAGTCGGCCGATCGAAAGACCGGGATCGACTCGCCGGTCAGCGTCGAGACGTCCACCTCCAGCGCCCCCTCGAGCAGGCGCGCGTCGGCGGAGACGCGCTCCCCCTCACCGAGGAGGATGACGTCGCCGGGCGCGAGCTCGGCCGCCGGCAGCTCGCGCGGCTGACCGTCCCTCAGCACCCTCGCCCGCTCCGGCATGTACTCGGCGAGCGCCTCGACCGCCCGCTCGGCCTGCATCTCCTGGGCGAAGGCGAAGGCCGCGTTGACCAGGATCACGATCACGATCGCGACGGCCACCGCCACGATCCCGGCGATCCCCGCCAGCGCCGCGGCCGCCCAGAGGAGCAGCGCCAGCGGGTGCGTGAACTGGTGCGCCAGTTCGCGTGGCCAGCGCCGGCCGCGGCGGCGCTCGAGTAGGTTGGGCCCGAACTGGACGAGCCGGCGCTGGGCCTCGCGCTGCGTCAGTCCGGAGCTACGCGTGCCCAGATGGCGCAGGAGGAGGTCGAGGCTCTCCTCGGGGTCCAGCTGCCGCGCGCTCGGTGACAGATCAGGCATCGTTAGGTCTGGATCAAACTGTGTTCAGAGATGATCCTCTTCCGTAGACGCCACGGATGGCACGGGCATCCGTGGCGACTACTGGGCCGACTCGGCCCTCGCAACCGAGGAGACCGAGGCGGCGACGATCTAGGCTTGCCCGGATGAGCAGCGGGACCCCGCGAGCGCTTCAGGCCCCCGTGGTCGAGCCCGATGTGCCGAGCCTGGCCGTTCGCGCCCACGAGGTGACCAAGCGCTACGGGGAGGGGCCGACGGCAGTCGGGGCGCTGCGCGGGGTGAGCGCGAGCTTCGTGGCCGGCACGTTCACGGCGATCATGGGTCCCTCCGGATCGGGCAAGTCGACGCTGCTGCACATCCTCGCGGGGCTCGAGCTGCCGACCTCGGGCTGGGTCGAGATCGGGGGCACGCGCCTGGACGGTCTCTCCGACCACGACCTCACGCTGCTGCGCCGTGAGCGCGTCGGGTTCGTCTTCCAGAGCTTCAACCTGCTGCCGGTGCTCACCGCCGAGGAGAACATCGCGCTGCCGGTGTCGATCGGCGGCGGCGAGCCCGAACCAGCGTGGCTCGACACCCTGCTCGACGCGATGAAGCTCGGCGAGCGCCGCGACCACCGCCCCGATGAGCTGTCCGGCGGCGAGCAGCAGCGCGTCGCGGTCGCCAGGGCGCTGATCAGCCGCCCCGCGGTGGTGTTTGCCGACGAGCCGACCGGCAATCTCGACTCGGGCTCCGGGCGCGACCTGCTCGAGCTGCTGCGCCGGGCCGTGGACGAGTTCGGGCAGACGATCGTCATGGTCACCCACGACGCGGCCGCAGCCGCGATCGCCGACCGGATCCTGTTCCTCGGTGACGGGCTGATCGTCGACGAGCACGAGCGGCTCACGGTCGAGCAGATACTCGACCATCTGAAGGCGCCAGGTTCGGCCGGGATCGCATGATCAGGCTCGCGCTGCGCGGGCTCGCGGCGCGCAAGCTGCGGACCGCGCTCAGCGCCGTCGCCGTCGTCCTGGGGGTGGCGATGGTCGTCGGCACCTACGTGCTCACCGACCAGATCACCGCCGCGTTCGAGGACCTCGGCACCGAGTCGGTGGCGGGGATCGACGTGGTGGTAACCCCAGACGAGGCGTTCAGCGCTGCGTTCGAGAGCGAGGCGCCAACCCTCGACGCCTCGCTCGTCACGCGAGTGCGCGGCGTCGACGGCGTCGCCGCTGCGCAGGGCCAGCTCACCGCGCTCGGCCGCTTGGTAATCGATGGCGAGGTGGTTGAGACATTCGGCGCACCCGGCTTGGTGACCGCTGACGCCTCCGACCGGTTCGACCCGAGCGAGACGGTGGCGGGGCGCGATCCGCGGGCCGCCGGCGAGGCGAGCATCCTCCAGCAGAACGCCGAGAGCCAGGGGATCGAGGTCGGCGACCGCGTCGAGGTGGCCACCCGGCGCGGGCTCAGGCCGGTCACGATCGTCGGCGTCTTCGCCTTCGGCGAGGGCGGCTCGTCGCTCGGCGGAACGACCGTGATCGAGCTTCCGCGCGCCCAGGTGCAGCGCTGGTTCGGCCTCGAGGGAAGGCTGTCGTCGATCAGCGTGATCGCCGAGCCCGGGGTCGAGCCGGGCGAGCTGTCGCGGCGGATCGCGGCCGCGTTGCCGTCGAGTGCCCGCGCCCAGACCGCGGACGAGAACGCCGAGGAGACGGCGGACGAGATCAACGGCCAGATCGGCGCCTTCCTGACGCCGGCGCTGCTCGCGCTCGCCGGCGCCGCCGTCCTGGTCGGGGGGTTCATCATCTTCAACACCTTCTCGATCACCGTGGCCCAGCGGGCGCGCGAGTTCGCGATGCTGCGGGCCGTCGGCGCGACCCGCGGCCAGGTGCTCGGCACCGTCGCGGGCGAGGCGCTGGCGATCGGGGTGCTCGCATCCGCGGCGGGGATCGTCTGCGGGATCGGCCTGGCGAAGCTCTTCAGCGCACTCTTCGATGCGGCCGGCTTCGGGATCCCGCGCGGGGCCCTGGTGCTGGAGCCGCGCACGGTGGTCGTCGCGGTGGTGGTCGGGGTCGGGGTCACGCTACTCGCCGCGCTGGTGCCGGCGATCCGGGCGACCCGCGTATCGCCCGTGGCGGCGCTGGCCACGGTGCCTGCGCGCGGGACGCGGCGCTCGCGGCGGGTTGCCGCGATCCTCGCCGCCGCGATGCTGCTCGCGGGAATCGCCCTCGCCGCCCAGGGGCTGTTCGGCTCCGGACCCGCCACCGGGCGACTGGCGGCGATTGCCGGCGGCGCGGTGGCGATCTTCATCGGCATCGCGCTCACCGCTCGATACGTCGTCCGCCCGCTGGCGGCCGCCGTCGGCTACCCGCTCGAGCTCGTTCTGGGAACGCCCGGGAGGCTCGCACGTGAGAACGCCGTTCGCAATCCGGGCCGCACCGCATTGACCTCGGCCGCGCTGATGGTCGGACTCGGGCTGGTGGTCTTCGTCGCCGTGTTCGCGGCCGCGCTCAAGGCGAGCTTCGCGAGTCAGATCGACGAGTTGGTCAAGGCCGACGTCTTCGTCTACGGACAGGGCTTCGAGCCGATACCCGGGCGCACCCAGGCGGCGGTCGAGGACGTGCCCGGTGTCGAGGCCGCGGTGGTCAACCTCTTCGACCAGGTCGAGGTCGACGGCGAGCGCTCGAACATCGCCTACGACGTGCTGATCGGCACCGACACCAGCGAGCTCGACCGCGTCTACACCTTCGAATGGATCGACGGAGACGATTCCCTGGTGCCGGCCCTCCAGCCGGGCGAGGTGCTGATCGAGGAGCAGTTCGCGCTCGCCCACGACCTCGGGGTCGGCGACACCTACAGTGTCGAAACGCCCTCCGGCGGCCGCGGCACGCTCGAGGTGGTCGGAACCTACCGTGACCCCACGGTTCTGCAGGGATCGATTGCGACGACCCAGACGCTGCGGTCCGTGTCGCCGGCCCGCGACCCGATCGCGCTTCTGGTGGCGATCGACGACGGCGCCGACGCGAGCCGGGTCGAGGCGGCCGTCAAGCGTGCCCTGCGCCCGTTCCCGGCGGTCAAGGTCGAGAGCAAGGCCGACTACCAGGAGACGCTCGAGGGCCAACTCGACCAGATCGTGTTCCTGCTCTACGCGTTGCTGGCGATGAGCGTCGTGATCTCGTTGTTCGGGATCGCCAACTCGCTCTTCCTCTCGATCCACGAGCGCACCCGCGAGCTCGGTGTGCTCCGGGCGATCGGCACGACGAGGACCCAGGTCAGGAGGGTGATCCGCTACGAGAGCGTGATCACGTCGGTGATCGGCGGCCTGCTCGGGACCCTGGTCGGCATCGTCTTCGCTTGGCTCGTGATCGCGTCGCTGTCGGAGTTCGGCCTCGCGCTCAGCATCCCGTGGGGCCAGCTCGCGATCTTCATGGCCCTCGCCGTGGTCGTCGGCATCGTGGGCGCGATCGCACCCGCCCGCCGAGCCTCACGCATCGACGTGCTCGCCGCGCTGCACCAGGAGTAGGGGCGTCAGCCGGTCAGGGAGCCCGAGAGCCCGCCGCCGCGCCGGCGAGCTCGCCGAGCCGCAACGGATCACCACCGGCGCCTCGGGGCAGTACCAGCAGCGGGCACCCGGCGGTCCGCGCCAGCTCGGCCGACACGCCTCCGAGCAGGGTGCGGCGCAGAGGACCGTATCCGCGCGAGCCGACGATCAGCAGGTCTCGATCCGCCGTCGCCCGCGATCACCTCGGCGGGGCCGCCGGTGAGCAGGCGCCGCTCGACCGGAACCCCGGCCGGCACGGAGTCGATCGCGCGACTGAGCGTGCGCTCCGTCTGCTCGCGGATGGCCTCGGTGAGCACGCGGGTGTCGACAACGGAGAAGGGGACGGCGTAGCCGTAGCGGACGGGCTCGGCGACCGTGAACACGGCCAGCGACGCGTTCAGGCTCTCGACCAGCGCGATCCCGGTGCGCAAGGCGGTCCGTGACTCCTCGGAGTCGTTGATCGCCACCGCGACCCGAAGCAGCTTTCCGTGGCCGTCCTCGGAGTAGCCGCGTGGAGCGACCGCGACGGCGCACGAGACCCCGGAGAGCAGCGCCGAGCCGGCGCTGCCGACCAGGATCCGCCCCAGCGGCCCGCGATGCGCGGATCCGATCACCAGCGCCAGCGGGGCCTGGCCCTCGACCAGCTCGTGCAGTGCACGGGCGGGCGAGCCGTCCGCGATAGCGCGAACTTCGACTTCGAGGCCGGAGAGCTCTCTCCGCGCCGCGTCACCGATTCGCTCCGCCTCGGCGCGGGTGCTCTGCTCGAGCTCCTCGCCCGAGATCAGGTGATCGAGATAGGGCACCACGGAGATGACCAGCGTGTCGGCGGCCAAGGCGGGCGCCAGCACCGCGCCCAGGGCGAGCGCGTCCCGGCTGTTGCCCGTTCCGTCGTAGCCGATGATCACTCTGCGGGCCATTCGCAACGCAGCCCCTTGCCGATCAGGCTCCCGCGGCTGCCGCCACGGTCTCGCTCGGTGAATGGTCGCGCTCGGCCTCGGCGACGATCCGGCGCAGCACCATGCGACGGGTCGCCGCCGCGAAGGGGCTGATCAGGGCCCAGTAGATGCGAAAACGTCGGCGCGCCTTCTCGTCGGCCGGTCGGGTGCGGGTCTCGGTCGTCAGCAGTGAGCGCCCGCCGCTCAGCGGTTCGACCGTGAACGCCCAGCCGACCGCGACGGCGCCGGGGCTGGGCTCGCGAACCTGCTCGACGGTCGGGCCCTCGGTCTCGACCCGTCGATCCCACATCGCCATTCCCAGGGCGAGCTCGTGCGGCTCACGCTCGGCGAGCACGGTCCAGTAGCCGGCCTCGACCAGGTCGCCGAGCCGTGCGCGCGAGAGGCTCGCCGGCCGGGGGCGGCGGCGAGCGGCGCCCAGTAGCCGGGCTGGAAGCATGCGGACCCAGGCCGCGGCGCGAACGGGTTTCGAGTCGCCGAGGTCGACGCTCTTGAGCGTCCGAAAGACGCTGCTCGGGCGGGGCGTGGACGACCTCTGACTGCGAGGTGGAGGTGGCCGGGTACGCGAAGAAGCGTTCCAGGGCTTCGCTCATCCAGGCGAGCGTAGGCCGGGCCGGGATGCCTCACATCGGTAGTGCCGCCGGGGGCGCCTCGGTAGACGCTACGGGCGCCGCTACCCTCGAGCCGATGCGGGCCGGTCGCCACTCCTTCCCCGAGGTCACCTACGACCCCCGAGCGACGTGCTCTACGCCAGCTTGCGCGAGGGTGCGACCGCGTCGCGCGAGCGGACGGAGGAGGGGGACGTGTGGACCTTCGACACCATGGGCCGGCCGACCGGCGTGATCGTGATGGAGCCGCGCGAGCGGCTCGAGCGCGACGGCGCCGTCTACCTCACCCTCCCCGGCGGTGAGCGTGAGCGCCTCCAGGGAGTCGAGGCGGCGATGCGGGGCCCGGTCTAACCCCGGGCGCGAGCGGTCCAGGTGAAGCGGCCGCTGTCGCACTGGCGGGCGACCCCGTCGGCGTCCTCGATCGAGCCGGAGTAGCGGAACGTGCCCTCCGCCCTGTCGTTGGGAAGGCCGATCCGGCCGCGCACCTTGAACACCGTCTGGCCGTTGTCGTCGCGCTCGCGGAAGCCGCCGCCGTTACCGACCGGGATCTCCCCGGTGAGCCTGGCCCTGGCCAGGGGGACCGTGACCCCGCGCCGGCAGGCGACGTCGAAATTGCCCACACGGACCGACCTGACCGTGGCTGCGCCGCCGTTCACCCCGGGTCCGATGCTGAGCCTCAGGACGCTTCCAGGCTCACCCTTGAGGCTGCCGGCGTAGTGCCGGGGCGCGGTCAGGCCCGCACCGAGGGCGACGGCCGAGACTGCGAGCGCCGCGCCGAGGGCGCCGAGGGCGACGGTGCGCTTCATGGGTCCGTACCTCCGTGCGTCGAGTCGGGTGCCTGCCGGCTCGCAGACTAACCCACTAGCGCGAAGCGCTCCAGTCGAGCTTTCCGCTGTCGCAGTTCTCGGCCACGTCGTCGACGGGAGTGGGGCCGAAGTAGCGAACCGTTCCCTTGGCGTTGCGCTTGCCGATCAACTTCCCTGACACCCTGAGCACCTGTCCGGCGCTGGTTCCGGAGACGCTGAACTTGCCCTTGTCGTTGACCGGGATCAGCCCGCTGATCGCCGCCCTCTTCAGCTTCGCGGGGCCGCTGTCGCAGGAGATCAGGAAGTCCTTGGCGGCGAACGACTTCACGGCCCGCTCGCCCTGCTCCTCCTTGACCTTCATCGTCACCGAGGATGGCTGATCACCCTTGATCGCGCCCCTGTATGTCGTCGAGCCGGCGAGCGCCGCGGCGGCGGCGACGAGCGCGACGAGGATGCCGATTGTCAGTGCTCTCTTCATCTACTTGATCAACACGCCGTCCCGCCCGCTAGTTTCGCCGCAGGCGCATTCGAGTTTCGCCCCGCCCTACTTGACGCCCTTGATGCAGACCAGATGCGAGGTGATCTGGAAATCGCCGGGCGTGGCACCGTCGTCGAAGCCGATCAGCACGTGGTACTCCTTGCTGTTCGGGATGTAGGTGCCCTGCTGGTAGACGTTGGTGTCGGCCGGGAACACGCCGCCGTCGAGCACCCGCGAGCTCCCGGGACATGCGAACAGCCGCACGTCGACGTAGGGACCGGTGGTGGAGACGTCGACGGTGGATGGCTCGCCCTGGAGGTAGATCACGGTCGGCTTCTTCGCCTTCTTCTTCGCCGTCTTCCTCGCGCTGAGCCCCGCGCCGCTCGCGCCGCCGTCCATCTTCACGTCCACAGTCGCGTAGTCGGGCCGGCTCGGCGAGTCGCCGCCGAACACGGCCGTCGCGGTGGCTGCGGTAGCCGCGACGGCCAGCAGCGCGACCAGCCCCAAGACCCACTTCCCGCTCATCGAAGACCTCCCGTTCGTTGGTCGTCCCTGTCCGCCAGTGTAGATCCCGATCCCACCCCTCACGAATACCCTCGCCGGTGCGTTTAGTCCCCGAGCCGTGAGCACGTCCACCATCTCCGCCGACCGAGTCCCCTTCCAGAGCTTCCTCGACGAGCATCGTCAGCCGGTGCTCTCGTTCCTGCGGGCGATGGTCGGTCCGCACGACGCCGAGGACTGCTTCCAGGAGACCTTCATGGCGGCGCTCCGGGCCTACGATCGGATGGACGGCCGCCATCCGCGCGCCTGGGTGATGACGATCGCCCGTCGCAAGGCGATCGACCACCACCGCGCCCGCGCCCGGCGACCGGAGCCGCGCGACGAGCTTCCCGAGATCGGGGTGACCGACGTGGCGCCGGACCGCGAGGTCTGGGCGGCGGTGGCGACGCTCGCGAACGGACAGCGCGCAGCCGTGGCGCTTCGATATGCCGCCGACCTGCCCTACCGGGAGATCGGCACGGCGCTCGACTGCAGCGAGGAGGCGGCGCGACGGCGAGTCGCAGACGGCCTCAAGGCGCTGCGCGAGATCATCGACCGAGAGGAGCCGACGAGATGAGTCGAGTGCACGCGAAGCAGGTCGGCAGGGTCCTGCGGGGCGACGCGGGAGCCGACGCCGCGGACGCAGCAGCGCGGCTTGCCCAGCGTGCCGACCGCGAAGGTCTGGCCGAGATCGGATACACGACTCTCGACACGCCGGTGGGGACGGCCGTGCTCGCCGCGACGCGCAAGGGCCTGGTTCGCGTGGCGCTTCCGAACGAGCGCCCCGACGCGGTGCTCGACGATCTGGCCGCCGAGCTCTCACCCCGGATCCTCGAGCTGCCCAAGCGCCTCGACGACGTGCGCCGCGAGCTCGACGAGTACTTCGAGGGCCGCCGGGAGCGGTTCGACCTCGCGCTCGACTGGCGCCTGGTCCGTCCCGGCTTCGCCACTCGCGTCCTGCGCCAGACGGCGAAGCTGCCGTACGGCGTCACCGCCAGCTACGGTGAGGTCGCCGCCCGCGCGGGTAGCCCGCGCGCCTACCGCGCCGCCGGCAGCGCCCTCGGCCACAACCCGATCCCGATCATCGTCCCGTGCCACCGCGTGCTGCTCTCCGGCGGAGAGATCGGCAACTACGGCGGCGGGCCCGCGATGAAGGAATGGCTGTTGCGTCTCGAGGGCGCGATTCGCTGATCGGGCGCCGGTAGGTGATAATCACGGTGCAACAACCACTTTCGAAGGAGAGGTCGTAGGGGAATGACCGTTGTGCTGATCATCGTCGTTGTGGTCGTGCTGATCGGGCTGACCTTCATCCTGGTCCGCAACTCGATCATCGGCTCGCGAAACAGGGTCGACGAGGCTTGGTCGGGGATCGACGTCCAGCTCAAGCGCCGCCACGACCTGGTCCCCAACCTGGTCGAGGCGGTCAAGGGCTACGCCCAGCACGAGCGCGAGACGTTCGAGAAGGTCACCCAGGCGCGCGCCGCGGCGATGCAGGCGTCGGGTCCGGCCGCGGCCAGCCAGGCGGAGGGCATGCTGACCCAGGCGCTCGGCGGGCTGCGAGTCGTCGCCGAGCAGTACCCCGCGCTGCGGGCGACCGAGAACTTCCAGCAGCTGATGCGAAATCTCTCCGAGCTCGAGGACGAGATTCAGGCAGCACGCCGGATCTACAACTCGAACGTCCAGGCCTACAACACGAAGATCCAGGTCTTCCCCAACTCGGTGATCGCCAGCAGCGGCGGCTTCACCGCCCGGGAGTTCTTCGAGATCGAGAACGCGGCCGACCGCGAGCCGGTCGAGGTCTCGTTCACGCAGCCGCCGCCCGCGGCGCCCGCCCAGTAGCGCCAGAGTCGTTGCAGACCGCCGCCGACGCCCTGTGGCGGCGGCGCAACCTCCCTGCTCGTCGTAGTATCCGGCGCTGTCGATGGGAGACATGGACGGCGATATCTCGGTAGTGGCGCCCGCCTACGTTCGCGAATCGGATCTGCTCGGCGCCGCGCTTTCGGTCGCCGCCGGAGCCCACCGCGGGCAGACGCGCCACGACGGCTCGCCCTACCTGGCGCATCCGCTCAGAGTCTGCGAGCTGCTCGCCGAAACGGGCGCGGCCGAGGCGACGCTGGCCGCGGCGTTGCTGCACGACGGGGTCGAGGACTCCGAGCTCACCGTGGGCGAGGTCGTCGGGCTCTTCGGACTCGAGATCGGCGAGCTGGTCGCAGCGCTGACCGAGGATGAGCGGATCGACGACTGGGTCGCGCGAAAGCGGGCTCTGCGAGCGCAGGTAGCCGAGGCGGGTCAGGCGGCGGCGGCCATCTACGCGGCCGACAAGCTCGCCAATCTGGCCGAGATGCGGGCGCTGTATGCGGCCCGCGGCGAGGACGCGATCGACCTCCACAAGGCACCCAGCCTCGATCTCAGGGTGCGGGCCTGGCGCGAGGACCTGGCGATGGTCGAGCGGGTCGCGCCCGGCCTCACGCTCGCGCGGGGATTGCGGCTGGCGCTCGACGCCTTCGAGGCCGAGCGGGCGGCCGCCGGCTCGCGCAGCGCCGAGCGCGTCTAAAGCCGCTCGCCAGAACCTTCCCCGGGCAGGATGCCGGGGTTCGGGGCTGAAGATCAGCTTCGTGATCGTCGATTGCGCGCACTACAGCGGCGGCGAACGCCAGCACGAAGAGTCGCTTGAGATCGAGAGCGCGGCGCGGATAGCCGCGAGCGCGGCCGAGGGCGAGTTCGTCTGGCTCGGCCTTCGCGATCCCACCGATGACGAGCTCGAACGCGCTCAGCGCGGCTTCGACCTCAACCCGCTGGCGGTCGAGGACGCCCGGGAGACCCATCAGCGGCCGAAGATCGAGGACTACGACGGTTCGGTGTTCATAGTCCTGCGCCCGGCACGCTATGTGGACGCGACCGAGTCGGTCGAGTTCGGCGAGATCCACCTGTTCATCGCCCCGCACTACGCGATCGCGATCCGCCACGGCGAGGCCGGGGAGCTGAAGTCCGCCCGGCGTCGGCTCGAGCAGTCGAGCCTGCTCGACCGCGGCGTGGGCGCCGTCACCTGGGCCGTGGTCGACAAGGTCGTCGACGACTACGCGCCGGTCGTCGAAGGGATCGACAACGACATCCAAGAGGTCGAGCAGGACATCTTCGCCCGCGGGGATGATTCGACCGAGCGGATCTACTTCCTCAAGCGCGAGGTGATCGCGTTCCATCGTGCCGTCTCACCCCTGGTGCCTTCGCTCGAGGCGCTCGAGAGAGGCGCCTACCCGCAGGTCGATGAGGAGCTGCGCCGCTACTTCCGCGACGTCGCCGACCACGCCCGACGAGTCGACGCCCAGCTCACCTCCCAGCGCGAGCTGCTGACCTCGATCCTGGAGGCGAACCTGGCGCTGCTCTCGGTGAAGCAGAACGAGGTCGTGCGCGCGATCTCCGCCTGGGCGGCGATCATCGCCGTGCCCACGTTCCTGGCCTCGATCTGGGGAATGAACTTCACCCACATGCCGGAGCTCGACCAGCCCTGGGGCTACTGGGTGGCGCTGACGATGATGGCCGTCGCGGTGGTCGCGCTATATCGCTTCTTCAGGCGCATCGAGTGGCTCTGACCGGCTGCTGACGTTGTCTAAGCTGGCCGCATGGCGGCGACTGCGATCAACGTAGCCGCGCCGTTGCTGCTCGTCGCGGTCGCGGTCGGCTACGCCCGCCGGAGCTCCACTCTCGCCCGGCGCGGGACCCCCGTGGGCCTCTGGCGCCAGATCTCGTTCGCCGCCGGGATCTCGGTGCTCATGGTCGCCGACGTGCCGCCGATCTCGACGGTCGCCGAGGAGCTCGTCGTCGGCCACATGGGCCAGCACCTGCTGATCGGCGATCTCGCCGGGTTGCTGATCGCCCTCGGGCTCACCGGCCCCGTGCTGCAGCCGGTGCTCGCGATCCGCCGGCTCGCCTGGCTGCGCGAGCTCGGCAACCCCCTGGTCGCGCTGCCGTTGTGGGCCCTGAACCTCTACGTCTGGCACCTCTCGGTGCTTTACGAGGGAGTGCTCGACAGCCCCGCGCTGCACTTCGCCCAGCACGCCTGCTTCTTCACCTTCGGGCTCGCGATGTGGCTGCCCCTGGTCGGCCCGCTGCCGAAGCCGAGCTGGTTCGGCGACGGCGCGATGCTCGCCTACATCATCGTGGTCCGGTTGCTCGAGGCGGTGCTCGCGAACGTCTTCATCTGGTCTGGCGCCGTGCTCTACCCCGCGTACGCGCCCGGTGAGACCGAGTGGGAGATCAGCCCGCTCGCCGACCAGGGCGCCGCCGGCAACCTGATGATGATCTGGACCGGAGCCGTGACCCTCGGCCTGTTCACCTGGCTGTTCCTTCGCGCCGCGAACCGCAGCGCCGAGAAGCAGGAGCTGATCGAGCTGGCTCAGTCGCGGGGCCTCGAGCTCGATCCGGCGCGTGCCTCGCGCGCGGTGGCGGCGGGACAGGGCGAGCGGCTGCGCGAGCGAATCCTCGGGGGCAGCGGGTGAGCACCGGCAACCGTTACCTCTATCTGCTCGTCTTCGTCGTCGGAATCTCGACCCTGGGAGCTGAGATCGCCGCCGCCCGGCTGATGGCGCCGTTCTTCGGCGCCTCGACGATCGTCTGGGCCAACACGATCGCCGTCGTCCTGGTTGCCCTCTCGGTCGGCTACTGGGTCGGTGGCCGCCTCGGCGATCGCTACCCGACGGTGCAGAGCCTCTGCCTCACCGTGCTTGCCGCGGCGGTCTTGTTGGCGCTGGTACCGCTCGTCGCTCAGCCCTTCTTCGATCTCTCCGTTGACGCTCTGGACGAGATCGAGGCCGGCGCCTTCGTCGGCTCGCTGTTCGCGGTCCTGGTCCTGATCGCGATTCCGGTCGGCCTCGCCGGCACCTGCTCGCCGTGGGCGATTCGGCTCTCGGTCGGAGACGTCGAGCACTCCGGGCGCGTCGCCGGGCGCCTGTACGCGATCTCGACCGTTGGCTCGCTGCTGGGGACGATGCTCGCGGCGCTGGTGCTGATCCCGTTGGCCGGTACTCAGCGCACCTTCCTCGCCTTCGCGCTGCTGCTCGCGATCGTCGCCGCCGCGGGAATCGGCTGGCGGGCGATCGCGGCGCCGATCGCGGTCGCCGGCGCGATCGCGATCCCGGTCGGCACGGTGAAGGCCACCGACGCCGGCACGGTGATCTTCGAGACGGACTCCGAGCATCAGTACATCCGGGTCATCGAGCAGCCCGATGGTGACCGGGTCCTCGAGCTCAACGAGGGTCAGGCGATTCATTCGCTGCTGCCGGCTCGCGGTTTCCTGACCGCCGACTACTGGGACAGCTTCCTGGTGCTCCCGTTCGTGGCCCGAGAACGACCGCCACGGCGAGTCGCGGTTCTTGGCAACGCCGGGGGAACGATCGCGCGCGCGTACGGCCACTTCTTTCCCCGGACGGTGGTCGACGGCGTCGAGATCGACCCTGAGCTGGAGGAGGTCGGACGCCGGTATTTCGACATGGGCTCGAACCAGAACCTGACCGTGTTCAACGAGGATGCGAGGCCCTGGCTACGCCGCGCGGACGGCGGCTATGACCTGATCGTTGTTGACGCCTACCGCCAGCCATACATCCCGTTCTACCTGGCGACGAAGGAGTTCTTCGAGCTGGTGCGCGACCGGCTCGCCCCGGGCGGGGTGGTGGTGGTCAACGTCGGCCACCCGGAGGGCAGCGACGACTTCGAGCAGGTGCTCGGGAGGACGATGGCGGCGGTGTTCCCGACCGTGTTGCGGGATCCGGCCGAGCAGACGAACACCCTGATGCTCGGCAGCGACGCGCCGGCCTCGCCGCGCCGGCTCGACGCGGCGGCGAGGACCCGTTTGCACGGCAACCTCGCGGAGTTGGCGCGGATCGACGCGGCCCGCCTCGGCCCGCGGCTTCCGGGCGGCGCCGTGTACACCGACGACAAGGCGCCGGTCGAGTGGCTGATCGATCGCTCGATCCTCGGCTACGCCGGCGAGCAGTAGCCCGGTCAACGGCCGCGTGTGTGCGCGTGGCCACCGCTCAACCGCCGCCACCAGTAGACGGCGAGATCGGCAAAGAAGGCGGCGATGCGGCCGACCGGGCCGGTCACCACCCAGGCGAGAAGCCGATCGGCGGCGTTCACCCGACCGGCGACGCCTGACGCAGGTCGCGCTCGGCATCGACGCCCCAGCGGCGACCGGCCTCGACCAGCCGCTCACTCGGTGGCCAGCGATCGGGGCGCTCTTCTCCCTCGTGATCGGGGCTCGCTCCCTTGAGCGCCATCGAGCCCGCGTTGTCGCCGATCGCCCGGACCTCGTCGAGGTCGGCTTCGCCCAGTCTGGACCCCGGCAGGGCGGCCAGCTCCGTCCGCTTGTCCTCGATCGGGCGGGCGTCCGCGCCGGCCTCCTGGATCAGAGTCGGCGCCACGCACGCGACCGCCGGGTGGGCGAGGTTCCAACGGCAGGCGAGCTGGATCGGGGTCAGCCCGGCGCGCTCGGCGATCGGCCGCATGCGGTCCAACCGCTCGCTACCGGCCTCGACCCAGCCCTCGGGCCGGAAGCGGCGATGGTCGTGCTCGGCGAACTCGTGGCCCGGGCGGACGTCGTCCCAGAACAGGCCGCCGTAGTCCACCACACGGGTGATCACCTCGACCCGGTGCTCGGCCGCGGCGCCGAGGCAGAGCTCGCCCGGCCAGGGCTCGAGCGGGTTGAGGATCACCATCGCCCAGTCGATCCTGTCGCCGAAGCGCTCCAGGCAGTCGATCAGGTCGAGCGTGAAACCGTTCGCCGGTCCGGGGGCGACGCCGATCGCCTCGGTCAGTCCCGCTTCCCGCAGCGCCGCCATCCCGTCCCAGACGGCCTCCGAGCTGAAGCCGGTGCGATCGGGGTTGTGCAGCAACAACAGGTCGAAGCGTCCGACCCCGGTCCGCTCGAGGCTCGCCTCGGTCGCCCGGCGAAGGTAGTCGGCATATGCGTCCGGCCCTCGGAGCCGGGGATCCGTGAACCGGGGAAAGCCTCGAGGTCCGTCGCGCTCGCCGGCGACGAAGTCGTGCCCGACCGCTCCGACGAGGCTGTAAGAGGACCGTTTCACTCCGGCAAGCGCGCGGCCGAGCATCGAGTCCGCCGCACCCTCGCCGTAGACGTCGGCTGTGATCACGGTGTCGATTCCGTCGCCGGGCCGCAGCAGCGCCGTCAGGCGATCGTCGTCGATCGGCTCGCCGAAATGCATGAAGCGCCCGCCGCTCCAGGTGCCGATCGCTGTTGCCCCAGGGTTCACGAGTCGGAACCGTAGCGGCCACTAAGCTGCGGCCCCCGTGAAGACCACCGTCACGCAGCTGCCCGAGTCGCGGGTGAAGATCGACGTCGCGGTCGACGCCGAGGCGCTCGCCAAACGCATCGACCGCGCCGCGACGAGCCTCGCCGGCGAGATGAAGCTGCCCGGCTTCCGCAAGGGCAAGGTGCCCTCGCAGCTGGTGGTCCAGAGGATTGGCCGCGATGCGGTGGTCGAGCAGGCGCTTCGCGACTCGCTGCCCGAGTGGTACGAGCAGGCGCTGCTCGGACGCGGGCGTGGCGACGATCGGCGACCCGAAGCTCGACGTCGGCGACCTCCCCGCCGAGGGCGAGGACCTCGCTTTCACGATCGAGGTCGGCGTGCGGCCGAAGGCGGAGCTCGGCGACTACACGGGCCTCGAGGTCGGCCGGCCGGCCCTCGACGTTCCCGACGAGAGCGTCGACGCCGAGATCGAGCGGATCCGCGAGGGCTTCGGCAGCCTGCAGCCGGTCGAGCGCCCCGCCGCCGCGGGCGATGCGGTGGTGATCGACTTCGAGGGCACGATCGACGGCGAGCCATTCGAGGGCTCTGCATGCGAAGGATTTCGTGATCGAGCTCGGCGCCGAGGGTCTGCTGCCGGAGTTCGATGCCGCGCTGGCCGGTGCCGCAGCTGGGGACGAGCGCACGGTGGAGGTCGCCTTCCCCGACGACCACCAACCGGAGGAGACTCGCCGGCAAGACGGCCAGCTTCGCGGTCGCGGTCAAGGAGGTGCGGGAGAAGAACCTGCCCGAGCCTCGACGACGAGTTCGCCTCCGAGGCCTCCGAGTTCGACACCCTCGACGAGCTGCGGGAGAGCATCCGCACGCGGGTGGCTGCGGCGCTCGAGCAGCGCTCGGAAGCCGAGTTTCGCGAGGCCGCGGTCGACGCGGTGGCCGCGAACGCGAAGCTGGACATCCCCCACGACCTCGTCCACGCACGGGCGCACGAGATGTGGGAGCGGATCGAGCGTCAGCTCGCGAGTCGCGGCATCGACCCCCAAGCGTACGCGCAGATGCAGGGCAAGGATCGCCACGACCTGATCGACGATGCCGAGCAGGATGCCGAGCGGACGCTGCGGCGCGAGGCGACGCTCGAGGCCGTCGCGGACGCCGAGGGCATCGAAGCCGAGCGATGAGGACCTGCTGGAGGCGCTCGGGCCCGGCGAGGGCAAGAACGACCCGAGGAAGCTGCTCTCGCGACTGAAGGAAAGCGGCCGCGACGGGCTGCTCCGCGACGAGGTGCGGCTGCGCAAGGCCGCCGAGCTCGTCGCCGAGTCCGCGAAGCCGATCCCGATCGAGCAGGCCGCCGCGCGCGAGCAGATCTGGACCCCCGAGAAGGGCGAGGGCGAGGGCGAGGCGGCGGAGCCGGCCGCCGCAGATGAGCCGCAGCCGGGCAAGCTCTGGACCCCAGGGCCATAGCCGAAGAGCGACCGAAGCGCTCTTGTAGACTCATCCGCCCGATGAGCCCCCTGGTCCCGATGGTGGTCGAGCAGACGTCGCGCGGCGAGCGCGCCTTCGACATCTACTCGCGCCTGCTCAACGAGCGGATCATCTTCCTCGGCACGCCGGTGAGCGAGGACATCGCGAACCTGGTCGTCGCCCAGCTGATCCACCTCGAGTCCGAGGACCCCGACAAGGACGTCTCGATCTACATCAACTCGCCCGGGCGGCTCGGTGTACGCGGGGCTGGCGATCTACGACACGATGCAGTACATCAAGCCCGACGTGCAGACGATCTGCGTCGGCGTCGCGATGAGCATGGGGGCGCTGCTGCTGGCCGGCGGCGCGGAGGGCAAGCGGATGGCGACTCCGAACTCGAAGATCCTCATCCACCAGGTCTCGGCCGGATTCCAGGGCCAGGCGACCGACATCGAGATCCACGCGAAGGAGATCATCGACGTCCGCAAGCGCCTCGACGAGATCATCGCCAAGCACACCGGCCAGCCGTTCGAGAAGGTCACCAAGGACACCGAGCGCGACTACTTCATGTCGGCCGAGGAGGCGATGGAGTACAACATCGTCGACCGCGTGATCGAGCACCACTAGCTCGGTTGCGTTGCCCTCCTCTCTGCTCGACGCCCTGATCGCCGAGCCGGAGTTCTCCGAGCATCACGAGTGCGACGTCGCTGCTCCGCCGGCCTCCACCTACGCCGCGATCCGCGAGGTCACCGCGCTCGACATCCGCCCGCTCGCGCCGCTGATGGCGGTGCGGACGCTGCCGGTCGCGCTCCGGCACCCGCGCCGGATTGCGGGCACGATCGGCGAGGGCATTCGAACCGCCCGTTCGCGCCCGGTGCTCGATCAGTTCCTCGCCGGCGGGTTCATCGCGTTGGCCGAGGAGCCGGGACGCGAGTACGTGGCGGGCGCCGCGGGGCGATTCTGGACGCTCTCGGACAGCGCCCCGGTGCGGTTCGACGGGGCCCCGGAGTTCGACGGCTTCGACGAGCCGGGCTACGCGAAGGCGGCGCTCAACTTCATCGTCGAGCCGAGTTCCGTCGGTTCGCGGCTGAGCACGGAGACCCGCGTCGTGACCACCTCCGCCGGCGCCCACCGCTCGTTCGGCCGCTACTGGCGCCTGATCCTGCCCGGAAGCGCGCTGATCCGCCGCAGCTGGCTGGCCGCGATCCGGCGGCGGGCGGAGCGCCGGTGAGCGCCGACCCGGTCCTGCAACGGCGCCGCCGTTAGCAGGGACGGCGCTCGCCGCCTCGTAACAACTACGCGTCCAGCCGGCAGCGGCCGTGTCGTAACCTGATCACGGCGGCCCGGACGTAAAGCAGCGAAGGGAGACACCGTCGTGGCACGCCCGACCGATTCGAACGAGCAGCTTCTGTGCAGCTTCTGCGGCAAGTCGCAGCGCCAGGTCAAGAAGCTGATCGCCGGCCCCGGCGTCTACATCTGCGACGAGTGCATCGATCTCTGCAACGAGATCATCGACGAGGAGCTGACCGCGCCGCCCACGTTCGAGCTCGAGAACCTGCCCAAGCCGGTGGAGATCTACGACGTCCTGAACGAGTACGTGGTCGGCCAGGAGACCGCCAAGCGGGCGCTCTCGGTCGCCGTCTACAACCACTACAAGCGCGTCCAGATGACGCAGACCGCGACCGATGGCGAGATCGAGCTGCAGAAGTCGAACATCATGCTGCTCGGCCCCACCGGGTGCGGCAAGACGCTGCTCGCCCAGACGCTGGCCAGGATCCTCAACGTCCCCTTCGCGATCGCCGACGCGACGGCGCTGACCGAGGCCGGCTACGTCGGCGAGGACGTCGAGAACATCCTCCTGAAGCTGATCCAGGCCGCCGACTTCGACGTCAAGAAGGCCGAGACGGGGATCATCTACATCGACGAGATCGACAAGATCGCCCGCAAGGCCGACAACCCCTCGATCACCCGCGACGTCTCCGGCGAGGGTGTCCAGCAGGCGCTGCTGAAGATCCTCGAGGGCACGACCGCGTCGGTGCCGCCGCAGGGCGGCCGCAAGCACCCCCACCAGGAGTTCCTGACCATCGACACGACCAACGTCCTGTTCATCTGCGGTGGCTCGTTCGCCACAGCTCGACCATGTGATCGAGCGTCGGATCGGCCACCACGGAGTCGGCTTCGGCGCCGAGGTGACCTCGAGGACGCAGAAGGACACCGGCGAGCTCTTCGAGCAGGTGCTGCCCGAGGACCTGATCGAGTACGGGCTGATCCCCGAGTTCATCGGCCGGCTGCCGGTGGTGGCGGCGATCCACCAGCTCAGCCGCGACGACCTGATCACGATCCTGACCGAGCCACGCAACGCGCTCACTCGCCAGTTCCAGCGCTTCTTCGAGTTCGACGACATCGAGCTCGTCTTCCAGGAGGACTCGCTGAGCGCGATCGCCGACAAGGCGCTCGAGCGCGAGACCGGCGCCCGCGGCCTGCGCTCGATCCTCGAGGAGACGCTGCTGGACGTCCAGTTCGAGCTCCCGTCCCGCCGCGACGTCTCCAAGTGCGTGGTCACCAGGGACACGATCGAGCAAGGGCTGGCGCCGACCCTGGTCACCGAGGCGGTGCCCGACGAGCCGGCCGAGGATCTCGACGAGATCCAGGAGGAGTCCGCGTAGCGCCGAGCCCTGGCCGCAACTCCGGCCAACGCGCGGCGTTTCGGGTGGGGCGAGGAGAGAGCCCGTGGGCCGACCCGGACATGGGGGCATTCGAGCTCCGCTAGTCGGCCGGCCCCGTCGCCTCGTACTGAGCGTTCTGATGCACGAAACGGCAGCACCGAGGAGGGCCCGGCGCGCATCGTGGGCCGACCGGCGGCGCGCCAGGAACACCCGAACGTCCCGCACGCGCCGCTATCGGAGTCCCTCCGCGACGTTGGGCGGGCCGGAGCGCGAGCGCTTGCGGGCAGCGAGCTCCGCCCCCTTCGTTGCCTACCCGATCCGGGAGCCGGCTCGCGCCCGCACAAGGGTGTCCCGCTCGAAGCAGGGGGGCGTCGGCCGTAAACTCGCCGCTTCGATGGACGAGGCGCGCCGCGAGATCCTGGAGGCGACCACCCGCTGGGAGCCGGCGGAGGTCGAGGGCCGGCTGTTCGACGCCTGGTTCGAGAGCGGCGCGTTCGACCCCCCGGCCGAGGGCTCGCCGGCGGAGAACTTCTCGATCGCGATCCCGCCGCCGAACGTGACCGGCGCCCTACACATGGGCCACGCGCTCAACGGCACGGTGCAGGACGCGCTCACCCGGATGCGCAGGATGCAAGGCCGCCACGCCCTCTGGATCCTCGGCACCGACCACGCCGGGATCGGAACCCAGATGGTGGTCGAGAAGGAGCTGCTCGCCGAGGGAACGTCGAGGCACGACGTCGGGCGCGAAGCGTTCGTCGAACGGGTCTGGGCGTGGCGTGCGCAGTACGGCTCGCAGATCGTCGAGCAGTACAAGCGGCTCGGCGCCTCGTGCGACTACGAGCGCGAGCGCTTCACTCTCGACGCCGGCTATGTGCGGGCCGTCTACACGGTCTTCGTCGCCCTGTTCGAGAAGGGATACATCTACCGCGACAACTACATGGTCAGCTTCGACCCCGGGACGCACTCGGCGATCTCGGACCTCGAGGTCGTCAACCAGGAGGTCACCGACACGCTCTACTCGATCGATTACCCGATCGAGGGCGACGACGACGTGCTCACCGTGGCGACCGTTCGTCCGGAGACGATGCTCGCCGACACCGCGGTGGCGGTCAACCCGGCGGACGAGCGCTACGCGCGGCTCGTCGGAGGTGCCTGCGTGCTCCCACTGGTCGGGCGCCGGCTGCCGATCATCGCCGACGAGCACGTGGACCCCGAGTTCGGCACCGGGGCGCTGAAGATCACCCCCGGTCACGATCCCAACGACTTCGAGATCGGTCGTTCGCACGGGCTCGACGAGATCACCGTGATCGGCGAGGACGGCCGCATGAACACCGAGGCGGGGGAGCGCTTCGAGGGCCTTAGCGCGGCCGAGGCGCGCGAGGCGGTGGTCGCCGCACTACGGGCGGAGGGGCGAGTGCGCGAGCAGCAGCCCTACACCCACTCAGTCCCGTTCTCGCAGCGCTCGGGTGAGCGGATCGAGCCGCTGATCTCATTGCAATGGTTCTGCCGCATGGACGAGCTGGCGGCTCCGGCGATCGAGGTGGTCGAGCGCGACCAGGTCCGGATCGTGCCCGACAACTACAAGCGCGTCTACCTCGATTGGATGCGGAACATCCGTCCCTGGTGCGTCTCACGCCAGCTGTGGTGGGGACACCGGCTGCCGGTCTGGTACGGGCCCGACGACGAGCAGATCGTCGCCGAGTCGGAGGAGCTGGCCCGCCGGGCTGCCGCCGAGCGCGGCATCGACCCCGATTCCCTGAGCCAGGAGACCGACGTCCTCGACACCTGGTTCAGCTCGGCCCTGTGGCCTTTCGCTACCCTCGGTTGGCCCGATGAATCACAGCATTTGCAGGCGTTTTATCCCACCAGCTTCCTGACTACGGCCCGGGACATCATCTTCCTCTGGGTGGCGCGGATGGTGATGATGGGGATCGAGTTCGCCGGCGACATCCCGTTCCGCGACGTCTACGTGCACCCGGTGATCCAGGCGCCGGACGGCCGCCGGATGTCGAAGTCGCTGGGCACCGGAATCGACCCGCTCGACGAGATCGACGTCCACGGCGCCGACGCGCTGCGCTTCGGTCTGCTGGCGATGTCCTCGACCCAGGACGTCCGCTACTCGGCCGATCGGGTCCAGCAGGGGCGCGACCTGGCAAACAAGATGTGGAACGCCTCGCGGTTGATCCTGCTGAACGCGGACGCCTCGCCCGGGGCGCGGACCGATCGGGTCGAGGATCGCTGGATCCTCTCCCGCCTGCAGCGGGCGATCGCCTCGGTCACCGCGGGTCTCGACAGGTACGACTTCGCCCACGCCTCGCTCGGCTTCTACGCCTTCTTTTGGTCGGAGCTCTGTGACTGGTACCTGGAGATCGTCAAGCCCCGGCTCTACGACGGCGACGAGCACGTCGCCGCCAATCTGCTGCACGTGCTCGAGCGCGTCCTGGGGCTGGCGCATCCGATGATGCCGTTCGTGACCGAGGAGATCTGGAGCTATCTGTCGGACCGCGACGGACTGCTGCTGGTCGCGGATTTCCCCACCGCGGATGACCTGCTGATCGACGAGGCGGCCGAGGCCGAGGTCGAGCGCTGGATCGAGGTCACGCGCGGGATCCGCCGGTGGCGCGATCTGGTCGGAGTGGCGGCCGGTGGAGTCCTCGCGGCGCGACTGGCCGATCCCGATTCGCCCCCGGAGCTGGTCGGGCGCCTCGCGCGACTCGACTTCGGCGGCGCCGACGGGGAGGTCCTGGCGACGATCGGCCCGGTCGAGATCATCGCCTCGGGCGAGATCGATGCGGCGCAGGCGAAGGCGCGGATTGAACACCGGCGCGAAGCGCTGCGCTCGGAGGTCGAGCGCGGTGAGCGCAAGCTCGCCAACCAGGGCTTCGTCGCCAAGGCGCCGCCGGAGGTCGTCGAGGCCGAGCGCGAGAAGCTCGACGGCTACCGCGCCGAACTCGACGAGTTGGGGTAGTCGAGCTGTCCTGGTCGGCCCAAGAGGCCGAGGCGTACCTCGGCTCGCTCGAACCGCTCGGGATCCGATTCGGGCTCGAGCGGATCCGCAAGCTCGTCTCGTTGCTCGGGATGCCGCAGCACCGCTTCGCCTCCGTGCACGTGGTCGGTACCAACGGTAAGTCGTCGGTGACGGAGATCACCGCGGCGCTGCTGGAGGCACACGGGGTCAGCGCCGGCGCCTACGTCTCGCCCCACCACGAGCGCTGGTCGCAGCGGATCCAGCTCCGGGGAGCCGAGATCGCGCCGGATGCCTATGGGGCGGCGGTCGAGCGGGTCGCCCAGGCGGTCGCGGTGGTCGATCGGACGCTCGACGCGGGGGATTCGGTGACCCAGTTCGAAGCCGATACGGCGGCGGCGTTCGTGGCCCTGGCGGCCGCACGGGTCGAGGCGGGGGTGATCGAGGCGGGCCTCGGCGGCCGCCTCGACGCGACCAACGTGCTGCCCTCTCGGGTGACCGCGCTGACCTCGATCGGGCTCGAGCACACGGAGTGGCTGGGAGGGACCGAGGTCGAGATAGCGGCCGAGAAGCTGGCCGTGCTTCGCGAGCACACGCGGCTCGTCGTCGGGCCGGTCTCCGAGCAGGTGGAGGCGCTCGCCCGGCGCACCGCCGCGGCGCGGCATTGCGAGATCGTCACCGTCCGCGATCTCTCCCCGCAGGTCGAGCTGCCAAGCGCCGCGCCCTATCTGCGGCGCAACTTCGCCGTCGCGATGGCGGCCGCCGAGGCCGTCGTCGGACCGCTCCACGGGCCTCGGGTGGCCGAGGTCGCCACCGGCATCGACCTGCCGGGGCGGATGCAGGTGATCGAGGGCGATCCGCCGATGATCCTCGACGCGGCGCACAACCCGGCCGGGGCCCGGGCCTTGGCCGAGGCGCTGCCCGAGGCGGCGGCGGGGCGGCCGGTGACCGCCTGCCTCGCGGTGCTCGCGGACAAGGACGCTGCCGGGATCGTCGGCTCGCTGGCGCCCCAGATCGACGGCCTGGTGGCGACCGAGATCCCCTCGGAGCGGTTGGCGACCGCGGGACGCCCTGGCGCCCGCGCGCTTGCGGCAGGCGAGCTGGGCAGGGTCGCGCGTAGCGTCGGGCTGGGCTGGGTGAGGGAGAAGCCGGATCCGGCCGCGGCGCTTGCGCTGGCGCGTTCGCGTGCGGCGGAGATCGGTGGCGTCGTCGTGGTCACCGGCTCCCACTACTTGCTCCGCTACGCGAAGGGGTAGCGACGAGGCGCCGGCTTGCGCCGTATAGCGTCGTCAACTCGCGTCTCAGCGGGCACGGCGGCTGGTCGGCAGCGCCCAGGGACTCGCCCAAGGTCGCACAAGCGGCCGATTCCGACTACCTTCTCTCGACATTGGATAGGAGCGCGCGCTCAGAGCTTCTCCACATGATGGGGCTGGTTGCGGCCGTGGTCGCGATCGTGATCCTCGTGTTCTTCGGCCTGGGATACCTGTTCGGGCGCCTGTTCCTCTGACTAGACTGCCCAACCCGCAAATGCTCACAGCGCTCTTCGGAATCACCAACGACGCCCTCAACCTGGTCGTCAGCCTGCTGATCCTGTTCCTGGTGGTGCTCTGGCTGGCCCTCGTCGCGTGGACCTACTTCGATGCCCGGCGCCGGCTCGAGGACGGTTTTCTCGTCGCCTGCGCGACGGCTTGCTCACTGGTGTTCCCCTTCGTCGGGTCGATCATCTATTCGATCCTGCGGCCGCCGGAGTTTCTCGCCGACAGGCGGGAGCGCGAGCTCGAGGTCCGCGCCTCGGAGATGCGCCTGCGCCAGCTCGAGGAGCAGTCCTGCCCGAACTGCAAGCACCCGGTCGAGCGCACCTTCCTGCGCTGCCCGAGCTGCCGCGCCCGGATCAAGGATCCCTGTGAATCCTGCGGCAAGCCGATCGACCCGCGCTGGGCGATCTGCCCCTACTGCGAGATGCCCGCGCACCGCGCGACGTCCCCCGAGCGCCGGCCGGAGAAGAAGCGCCGGGCGAAGAAGCCATCCCCGAAGGTGCCGGTCCGCGAATCCGCCGAACCGGTTGCCCCGGAGCCCGCTCGCACCACGGTGGGAAAGCCTTCGGCCACGCCCGAGGCCTCGGAGCCGCCGCCCCCCCAGAGCACCCGCCCGAGCTCGCGGTCTTCGTCGAGCAACGCCGGCGGTGAGCAGCCGGCGCGCAAGCCGAGCTCCTCGCGTCAGGCCCGTTCCTCGCGTAGCACGCAACGGCGTGCCAGCAGCGCCCGTCCGCCCAAGCAAGGCGAGTAGCGCTAGTCTGCCGCGCCGATGGCGGACGGCTCCAGAACCCTGATCCTGATCAAGCCCGATGCGTTCGAGCGCGGGCTCACCGGAGAGCTGCTGGCGCGCTTCGAGCGCAAGGGGTTGCGGATCACCGACCTCAAGTTGCTCCATGCCCACGAGGAGATCGCCCATCGCCACTACGACGAGCACACCGAGAAGCCGTTCTTCGGCGAGTTGGTCTCATTCATCACCGGCGGCCCGCTGGTCGCAGCCGTGTTCGAGGGCCACGACGCCGTCGCGGCCGCCCGCCAGTTGATCGGCGCCACGGACCCCGTCGAGGCCGCACCCGGCTCGATTCGAGCCGACTACGGGCTCGAGGTCACGTTCAATCTCGTTCACGGCTCGGACTCCGACGAGTCGGCCGAGCGCGAGATCGCGATCTGGTTCGATTAGATCGCCACCGCGCGCCTGACTCTCGCCTCAGCCTCCCCGCGCCGCCGTGAGATCCTCGAGCGGCTCGGGATCGAGTTCGACGTCGTCGTGCCCGATGTGGCGGAGACCCGCGAGGGCAATCCCGAGCTGGCGGTGCTCGAGAACGCCCGCCGCAAAGCATCCGCGGGCCGCGACCTGGGCGCGGGCGCAGGGCCAGTCCTCGGCGTCGATACCGACGTCGTCCTCGACGGGCGCCTGCTCGGCAAGCCCGAGGACGAGGGCGGGGCACGGGACCGCCTCGAGGCGCTGTCCGGCCGCGCGCACGAGGTGCTCAGCGGCGTCGTCATCCTCGACAACGCAAGCGCGGTGGATGTTCCGGTCGAGCGCGCGGGTGTCGCAGCCACCGAGGTCACCTTCAAGCCGCTCGACTCGGCGACGATCGATCTCTACCTCTCCTCGGGCGAATGGCGCGACCGCGCCGGGGCCTACGCGATCCAGGGCCTGGGTTCGATCCTGATCGAATCGATCTCGGGCGACTTCTCCAACGTCGTCGGGCTGCCGGTGATGACGCTGCTCGAGCTGCTGCCCCGGCTCCGGGGTTGAGCGCCGCGCTGAGCCCGCGCGGGCCGGCGCCGGCCGGGTTCTCGCTGCATCTGCGCCAGAACGCCGGAAAACACTAAGGCGACGGTTTAGCCTTAGGGCTATTCACGTGCCTCGATCCTGGCTTGAGGCATGGTACGCAAGCGCTACACTCGGCGCACGACCTGAGCCGCTTCCGCGCGGCCCGGTCACGTTCGCCATGGGCCTTTCGACCTTCCCATCCGAGTCCCCGCCGCGAGTCCCCCGCGCCGGGGACTCCGTCTAGGAGCCTGCCGTGTACCGCAAGCAGGTTCGAAGGCGCCGGGCGGTCCTGGTGGGACTGATCGTGATCTCTCTGGTGTTGCTCTCCAGCCACTTCTCCGAAGCCGAGAGCGGGCCGCTGCACGCGATCGAGCGCGGCGTCTCGACAGTGCTCTCGCCGCTCAGCGGGGTGGCCGAGCAGGCGCTCAAGCCGGCCCGGGACCTGATCAACTGGTTTGACGAGACGTTCGCGGCGCGCGGTGAGAACGAGCAGCTGCGCGCCGAGGTGGCCGAGCTGCGAGCGCAGGTGGCCGCGGGTCGCGATGCGGTCGCCGAGAACGCGGACTTCCAGAAGCTGCTCGGCCTCGATCGCAGCGCCGCCCTGGGCGAGTTCGAGCCCGTCACCGCTCGGGTGATCGCCCGCTCGCCCACCGTCTGGTTCTCGACCGTCACCATCGATGAGGGCTCCGGTGCCGGGATCGAGCGCAACGACGCGGTCATCAACGCCGACGGACTCGTCGGTCGGATCCGCGAGGTGACCGGCGGCAGCGCCCAGGTCGAGCTGATCACCGACCCCGACAACGCCGTCTCCGCCGAGGCCCTGCCGACCGCCGATATCGAGGACGCGGTCTCGACCGCGCTCGCCTCCGAGAACCCGACCGGGATCGTCGCCCCCGTCGCTGGGGATCCGAACGATCTGCTGCTCGACTTCATCGACCAGCAGGTGCCGATCGAGGAGAACCAGACCCTGATCACCGCGGGCTGGTCGAACGGCATCGTCTCATCGGCCTATCCGCCCGGGATCCCGATCGGCCGCGTGGCGCAGACCGAGGCCGGCGGGCAGGACGAGTTCCAGCGCATCCACGTCACCCCGTTCGCCGATCTGCGTGACCTCGAGAACGTCCAGGTGCTGACCGGCGGGCCCGATCGACCCGGGGTGCCCGGATGATCGTCACCAGGCGAATCGCCCTCCGAATCGCGCTGATCGTCGTCCTCGCGGTGATCCTGCAGGTCTCGTTCTTCTCCTACCTCTCCTTCCTCGGCGCGACCCCGAACGTGATCCCGGTTGTGGTCGTCTCGCTCGGGCTTCTCGGCGGCGCCGTGACCGGCGCCGTGTGTGGTTTCGCCGCCGGCCTGCTGCTCGACTCGGTCCTCTTGCAGACGCTCGGGATCTCGTCGCTCGTCCTGCTCTCGGTCGGCTACCTCGCCGGGCGCTATCGCGAGAGCTTCGAGATCGCCGGCCGCCTGGTCGCGCCCCTGGTCGCAGGGGGCCTGACGCTAATCGGCGCGGCGGCCTTCGCCGCGGTTCAGTTGATGCTGGGCGTGGACGCGACGGTGAGCGTGGTCTTCGTCCGCGAGATCGTCGTCCAGGGTCTGCTGGCGGTGTTGTTGGCGCTGCCCCTATATCCGCTGATCCGCCGGATCCTGGCGCCGGCGCTGATCGACTACGAGCCTTCGAGCCGGTTCTCGCTCGCCAGGCGACGTCGCGGCCGGGGGTCGAATCGGCCCGACGCCACCGCGGCAACCGGCGCCGGCCACGACGAGCGGCAGGTTCGGCGCCGTGCGCCGGCTCGCCGGCGGTCGGTCCGCGGCGGCGTCGCCTGATGTACGGCGACGGCGACTGGCGCGGACCGGCGATGCCGGCGCGGCTTGCCCTCCGGGTGGGGATCCTTGGTGGGGCCGCGCTGGTGGTCTTCGCGATCATCTTCCTGCGGCTGTGGTACCTCGAGGTCCTCTCGGGCGACAAGTACCTCGCCGAGGCGCAGAACAACCAGGTGCGCGAGTTCACGGTCCAGGCACCGCGCGGCGAGATCTTCGATCGTGAGGGCCGGCCGCTGGTCCAGAACCGAACCGCGCTGGAGCTTCAGGTCAAGACCGACGAGCTGCCGCGGCGCATCGAGCGGCGCCGGCGGCTCTTCGAACGGGTCGGTGGGCTGATCGGCATGACCCCGCCGCAGATTCGCGACGCGATCCGCAAGCAGCGGAGGTTGGTTCCCGGTGCGCCGGTGACGCTGCGCCGAGACGTTCCCTACGACACCGTCTACTACCTGAGGGAGAACCAGGACAAGTTCCCGGGTGTCACGGTCGAGCGCGTCTATGTCCGCCGTTACCCGCAGAGCACGCTGGCCGCACACCTGCTCGGCTACGTGCGCGAGATCTCCCCCGAGGAGCTCAAGGACCCACGCTACGACAGCCTCGAGCCGGGCGACCAGGTCGGCAAGGAGGGAGTCGAGTACACCTACGACAGCCTCCTGCGGGGCGTCAACGGTGCCACACGGGTCAAGGTCGATGCCGCGGGCTCGCCCACCGGCAGGCGGCTCGAGGTGCGCGAGCCGCGCACCGGCAACGACCTCGAGCTGACCATCGACTCCGACGTCCAGGCCGCGGGCGAGGCGGCGATCGGCCGCTTCGGACTTCCCGCGGGCTTCGTGGCGATGAACGTCAACAACGGCCAGATTCTCGGCATGGGCTCGGCGCCGACGTTCGACCCGTCGCTGTTCGCCGAGCCCACGGTGACTCCGGCGACGTACAGAGCGGTCTTCGGCGATCCCGAGGACCCGGCGAGCACCCTCGCTGCGCCCGCGGTCAATCGCGCCGCCCAGGGTGTCTATCCGACCGGCTCGACCTTCAAGCCGATCACCGCGCTTGCGGCGCTCGACTCGGGCGAGCTCGGAGTGAACGAGATCATCAACGACACCGGTTCGTATGACCCCGGCGACGGCAACGTGCTCCACAACGCGGGCGACGCGGTCAACGGCCCGATCACCCTCAGCGACGCGCTGCGGGTCTCGTCGGACGTCTTCTTCTACATCATGGGGGCGCGCACGAACGTCAACGAGGGAGACGGCGGCGCGATCCAGGAGTGGGCGAAGGCGCTCGGGCTCGGCGAGCCGACGGGCCTCGATGTCGGCGGGGAGGCCTCGGGGAAGGTGCCGACGCCCGAGGAGCGCAACGCGGCGTACAAGGCCAACACCGACCCGGACAGTCCGAGCGGCGAGCAGGTGGACATCACCAAGGGTGAGCTCACGGATCGTGAGTGGACCGTCGGCGACAACATCAACCTTGCGGTTGGCCAGGGCGACCTGCAGGCGAACCCGCTGCAGATGGCCGTTGCCTACGCCGCGATCGCCAACGGCGGTGAGGTCGTCCGGCCGCACGTCGGCCTGCGCGTGGATGACCCGCAGGGCCGTGCGATCCAGGAGATCGAGCCCCCGCCGCGGCGCCAGGTCGACATCGATCCGGTCTGGCAACGCACGATCATGGAGGGCTTGCGCGACGCGGCGATGACACCCGGCGGGACGTCATTCAAGGTCTTCGGCGGCTATCCGGTGGAGATCGCCGGCAAGACCGGCACGGCTGAGACGAGCTCGGGGGTCGACCAGTCCTGGTACATCGCCCTGGCCCCCTACGACGACCCCAAGTACGTGGTCGCGGTGACGATCGAGCGCGGAGGCTTCGGTGCCGACGCAGCGGCGCCGGCGGCGTCGGAGATCCTCAACGAGCTGCTACGCGTCAACGCGGCCAAGATCGACCAGGTCTCCAGCGGGATCGCGGCGGTGGAGTGATGGAAGCGTCTCCTCGTCCCAGCCCCCGGGCCTTCGAGCAGCCGCGGGCGACGCTGATCGAGCGCACCGGATTCGCCAACCTCGATCCCCTCCTCCTGCTCGCCGGCATCGGGATCATCGCCTTCAGCGTCTACACGCTGGGCGTCGCGACCTCGGAGGACGTTCCGGGCAACCCGTACTACTACGTCGTTCGGCAGTCGATCTACGCGGTCGTCGGGATCGCGGTGATGTTCGCGGTCGCCCGCATCGACTACTCGCGGTTTCGCGAGCTGCGCGTCGGGATCTACACCGCGATGATCGCCTCGATCCTGCTCGTCTTCGTGTTCGCCGAGGCGACGCGTGGGTCGCATCGCTGGATCGAGCTTCCCTTCTTCACCTTCCAGCCCTCCGAGCTCGGCAAGGTGCTGCTGCTCGTGGCGCTGTCGGCGTTCGCGCTCGACCGCGCCCGTCGCACCTCGGAGATCCGGCGAACGGCCCGGATCCTGGCCCTGGGCCTGTTCCCGGCGCTGCTCGTGTTCATGCAGCCCGACCTCGGCACGGCGATGGTCTACGCCGTAGTCACCCTCGCGGTTCTGTACATCGCGGGGACGCCGTGGCAGCACTTCGCCGCCCTCGGAGCGACCGCCGTCGCGGCGGTCACGGTCGTGCTGGTGATCGCTCCGGCCGTGGGAACGCCTATCCTCGCCGACTACCAGCAGGAGCGCCTGACGGCCTTCCTGCACCCGAGCGACGATCCGGCGGATTCCAGCTACCAGATCAATCAGGCGCTGATCGCCGTAGGCTCCGGGGGTAAGACCGGACGCGGCGATGATGCAACGCAAACACAGAACGGCTTCCTGCCAGAGCGCCACACCGACTTCATCTTCGCGGTCGTGGGCGAGCGCTTCGGCTTCGTCGGAGCCGCGTTCCTACTCTCTCTATACGCCCTGCTCATTTGGAGGGCGCTGCGCATAATGACTCTCTCGAAGAACTTGTACGGGAGCATGATCGCGGGCGGCATCGCCGCCATGCTCATGTTCCACGTCTTCATCAACGTGGGGATGAACGTCGGGATCATGCCGATCACCGGCATCCCACTTCCGTTGATGAGTTCCGGCGGATCGTCCGTGATCGTCACCTTCCTGGCGCTCGGGCTCCTGCAGAGCATCTACGTACAGGCGCAGCTCTCCTCAAAGCGGGGCCAACCCGTTTTGAGGTGATCTAACTGAAGAAGCGAATTCTCGTCTCCGTCGACGCCGGGGAGACCCGCGTCGCGGTTCTCGAAGGAAAGGGCTCGGCCCGCCAGGGTGGCCGTGCAACAGCGGACCGGCGGCGGCCGCGGACCCGACGCGGAGCAGCCGCCGCGTGGTGATTCTGCGCGGCGTGATGGTTTGAAGGTCGCCGAGCTCTACGTCGAGCGCCGCGGCTCGCGCTCGATCGTCGGCAACATCTACAAGGGCGTCGTCGACAACGTGCTGCCGGGGATGGAGGCGGCGTTCGTCGACATCGGCCTGGAGCGCAACGGCTTCCTGCACGTCGACGAGATCGTCCTCCCCGACGGCGAGAAGGCGCCCCGCCGCGGCCATGGGCGCGGGCGCCGGATCGACGAGCTGATCAAGCCGCAAGCAGGAGGTCCTGGTCCAGGTCGTCAAGGACCCGCTGAAGACCAAGGGGGCACGGCTGTCGATGCAGCTCTCGATCGCCGGCCGCTACCTCGTCTACATGCCCAGCGGCGGCGGGGTCGGGCGCCTCGCGCCGGCTGCCCGACGCCGAGCGCGACCGCCAGCGCAAGCTGCTGCAGAAGCTCCACAAGGCCGACGGCGGGGTGATCGTCCGCACCGCCGCCCAGGGGGCGCGCAAGGCGGACTTCGAGCGCGACCTCGACTACCTGCACAAGCTCTACGAGGTGATGGAGAGGCGCGGCGACGGAGGTCAAGGCGCCGGACCTGGTCTTCCAGGAGGCCGACCTCTCGATCCGCGTCCTGCGCGACGTGCTCACCAAGGAGTTCGACGGCGCGGTGATCGACGACCCGAAGCAGCACCAGCGGGTGACCAGCTTCTTCCAGCGCACCGCGCCGGAGCTGGTCGAGTTCGTCGAGCTCTACGAGGACCCCGAGCCGCTGCTCGAGCGCGAGGGGGTCGAGGACGCGTTCACCCAGGTGCTCTCGCGCCGCGCCGACCTGCCCTCGGGCGGCTACATGATGATCGACTACGCCGAGGCGCTGACGGTGATCGACGTCAACACGGGCAGCTTCACCGGCCGCGGCCGTGGCCGGCTCGAGGACACGATCACGAAGGTCAACGTCGAGGCCGCCGACGAGGTCGTGCGGCAGCTGCGCCTGCGCGACATCGGCGGGATCATCGTCATCGACTTCATCGACATGGCGAAGGCGCAAGAACCGCGACCAGGTGCTGAAGACGCTTCGCAAGGCGCTCGACGCCGACAAGACGAAGAGCTACGTGATGGAGGTCTCGCCGCTCGGTCTGGTCGAGATGACGCGCCAGAACGTCACCGACGGGGTGCGCGAGATCCTCACCCACACCTGCCCGACCTGCGATGGCGAGGGCGTGGTGCCGTCGGCGGAGACGATGGCGATCGCAGGTGATTCGCCGCCTGCGCGAGCTGGCCGCGAGCGAGAAGGAGCCCGGAGGCGTTCCTGGTCCGCGTCAACCCGCACGTCGCGGCCGAGCTGGTCGCCGAGGGCAGCGGCGCTGGCCGAGCTCGAGCAGCAGACCGGCAAGCACTTCCACTTCGAGGGCGGCGAGGCGCTGGCGATCGACACCTACGAGGTCGTCGACCGGGGCACCCGCAGCCGAGATCGAGGAGCGGGCGCTGCCGTTCCGGGTCGGCGAGGAGGTCCTGGTGACGATCGAGGAGCCGCACATGTACGACGCCGACGACGCGATCGCCCGGGTGGACTCCTACATCGTCAGCGTCGGCGGCGGCGGCCGCCACATCGGCGAGCGACGCCTGGTGCGAATCGAGAGCGTCGCCCGCTCGGCCGCGACGGCGTCACTGCTCGACGCCACCGGGGAGAAGATCGAGACCGAGGGGCGAGAAGCTAGAATCACCGCCCTCCGGACGGCGCCGAGGCCGCCGAGGCGGCAGGCGCCGTAGTCGTGCGCGCAGCGGCAACGGCGGCGACGGCGAATGACCGATGGCTGAGACCTACGCGATAGTCGAGAGCGGCGGTAAGCAGTACCGCGCCGAGAAGGGCACGACCCTGCTCGTCGATCGCCTGCCCGAGGACGAGGGGGCGAAGGTCGATCTGCGCGCGGTGATGTTCCGTGGCGGCGACGATGTCGTGCTCGAGGCCGACGCAGCTCGAGAAGGTCAAGGTGGAGGCGGTCGTCGCCGAGCCACGAGCGGGGCGCCAAGATCCGCGTGTTCAAGTACCGGGCGAAGAAGGGCTACCGCAAGCGCGCCGGCCATCGCTCCGAGCTGACCCGGCTCGAGGTCACCGACGTCAAGCTGCTGACCCGCAAGCCCGCCGTCAAGGCGGAGGCCAAGCCGCGGAAGGCGGCGAAGAAGCCCGGCCGCGAAGCCGGGACGGCAGCGGCGAAGAAGCCGGCCGCGAAGGCGCGCACGGCGGCCAAGAAGCCGGCGGCGAGGAAGCCGGCGGCGAGGAAGCCGGCCGCAACCAAGACCTCAACTCCGAAGAAGGAGAGCTAGGAATGGCTCACAAGAAGGGACTCGGCTCGAGCCGCAACGGCCGCGACTCGAACCCGAAGATGCTCGGCGTCAAGGTATTCGCCGGTCAGCGGGTCGGCGGTGGCGAGATCATCGTTCGGCAGCGCGGCACGCGGTTCCGCGCCGGTGACGGCACCGGCCTCGGCCGCGACCATTCGATCTTCGCCAAGCGCGCAGGCACGGTCGAGTTCCAGACCGGGCATCGGGGTCGGGTCATCTCGGTGCTCGAGGACTAGACGATCCGGCAACCAGGGGTGGGCCGGGAAACCGTGCCATACCGAGGCTAAACCGCCCCACTCCGGCTCGCAATAGGCTGGCGTTGATGGGGGTTGCCGCCCAGAGCGAGCACGACCGGCAACTCGTCGCAGCGCTGCGTCGAGGAGACGAGAGCGCATTCGCCGGCCTGGTCGACGAGCTGACTGCGCCGCTGACCCGGCTGGCGCTCGCTCACGTGCCCAGCGAGGCCGTCGCCGAGGAGGTCGTGCAGGACACCTGGGTCGGGGTGATACGCGGCATCGACCGGTTCGAGGGTCGTTCGGCCCTTCGGACCTGGATCTTCCAGATCCTGCTCAACAACGCGCGCACCCGCGGCCGGCGCGAGAAGCGCATCCTGCCGTTCTCGTTCTTCCGCCGCGCTGACGCGGACGGTCGCGAGGAGCCGGCCGTGGATGCCGAGCGCTTCCAGGGTCGCCGCGGCGACCACCCCGGCCATTGGGCGCGTCCGCCCGCCGAGTGGGAGTCGCCCGACGCGCAACTCGCCGGCGACGCCGCGCGCGAGGTGATGCTCACAGCGATCTCCGAGTTGCCGCCGCGGCAGCGCGAGGTGCTCACGCTGCGCGACATCCAGGGCTATTCGGCCGCGGAGGCCTGTAACGCGCTCGAGCTGTCGGAGACCAACCAGCGAGTGCTCCTGCACAGGGCGCGCTCGAAGGTGAGGGCGGCGCTCGAGCGTCACTTCGAAGCAGAGGGCGGCAGATGAGCACCGAGGCGACGGTCGAGATGACCTGCAAGGAATTCATCGAGTTGGTCACGGACCTGATCGAGGGCCAACTCGCCGAGGCGCGCCGCGTCGAGGCCGAGATCCACATGGGCGAGTGCGACGGTTGCGAGACGTACCTGGCGCAGATCCGCGAGACGATCACCGGGTTGCGCTCGCTCGCCGACTCGGAGGACTTCCCGCGCACCCGCGAGCGGGCGATCGAGGCCTTCCGCGAGCTCAAGGGAACGAAGTAGGGGCGACGCCCGTAGGCGCCGCCCCTGATTCGTCGGCTCGACCCGCTACTTCAGCTTCAGCGTGCTGAAGACGCCCGCGTGGTCAGAGTCATAGAGGCCGTTGACCTGATCGAGGCCGGTCACCGATGAGTTGACCAGCTTGACCTTGCTCTTCGGCTGGTTGGTCATCACGTGATCGACCTGGTGGTCGAAACCGCTGGCCGGACCGGTGAGCACGCTGTTCACGCAGCAGCCGAGCGGATCGGAGGTCGAACGCTCGGTGAACCCACCGTCGAGCAGGGCCTGGTAGGCCTGCGCGTCGCCCGGCTTGACGCCGGGGACGTTGGAGTTGAAGTCGCCGAGGATGATCGTCTTCTTCTTTGCCGCCGGACCGGCTACGAGCTCCTGCGCCTGCAGGGCGCGGATGCTTGGCACCTCGGTCTCGTCGTCAAATGCCTCGAAGTGCGAGTTGACGAAGCGGAACTTCTGCTTCACCTCGTTCTCGCCCTTGCCCTTGGAGACGGTGACATCGCCCGCGGTCCAGCCACGCGTGACCGGCACCGGGAGAACCCCCCCGACAACCGGCGTATAGAGGTTCGAGAACGTGCCGGTTTGCGGGTTCTTGAGCTTCGCGTCGACCTTCGAGTCCTTGTTGACCAGGATCACGTCGCGCATCGTCAGACGACCGTTCATCTCGCCACCGAGCGTCCCGGTCGCCGGGTTGTTGTCGTAGTCGGCCGGGGCCTCGAAATCGAACTCCTCCTTCACCACCGCCGGCTTGTAGGACAGCCCCTTGGCCTCGAGCTGATCGAGCAGGAGCTGGAGGAAGTCGTACTTGACATCGGTGGCGACCGGCGCGTTGTTGAGCGCCGCGTCGGCGTTGAACGGTCCGGTGCGCCAGAGCGCCACTTCCTGGAGCCCGACCAGATCGGGCTTCTTCTGCTTGATCTCGCCCGCGAGCCCCTGCGAGCGAAGCGGGAAGTTGGTCTCGTCGACCTCGCGCAGGATGGCGCCGTTGGCGGTGATGAACTCTCCGAGCCCGTTCGCGACCAGCCCCGGGGTGAGGTCCGCCCCGAGGAAGAGATTCCTGGTCATCACCTTGACCTGAACCGCCTTGGCCTTCTTCTTCGCGTCGGCGTTCGGCGCCGCCGCCATTGCGGTAATCGCCATCAGCGCGGCCAGCACGGCCGCCGCGATCGCGCGTAAGCGCGCGGGCGTCACCAACGATTCCTCGCTCAACCTGGACTCCTTCTTCGACGTTGCGCTGCCGGTAGCCCCTGCAGCTCCGATTGCCGGCGCGAGCATATCGCCGCACCGGCTTCGCCAACCCCGAACACCTCTACCGTTCATTCGATGCTCCACGACCGGGCAAGGATCTACGTCGAGGCCGGCGCCGGGGGCAACGGCTCGCGTCTCCCTGCGCCGCGAGGCGCACGTTCCGCGCGGTGGTCCCGACGGCGGCGACGGTGGGCAACGGCGGCGACGTCGTCGTCGTCTGCGACCCCTCGCGCCGCGACCTCGCGGCGTTGCGGTTCTCGCCCCATCACAGGGCAGGCCGGGGCGGTCACGGCCAGGGTAAGCAGCGCCACGGCGCCCGTGGGGAGGACGCGCTGGTGCGGCTGCCTCCCGGGACCCAGGTCGACGGGCTGGAGGGCGAGCGGTTCGTACCTCACCGAGCCTGGCCAGCGGTGGTGGTCGCGCGCGGCGGACGCCGGGGGGCACGGCAACAAGCGCTTCGCGAACTCGACTCCGCCAGACCCCGCGCTTCGCCGAGCGCGGGCCTCGCCGGGCGAGTCGGGCTGGATCGAGCTGCGCCTGAAGCTGCTGGCGGACGCCGGCCTGGTCGGGCTTGCCGAACGCGGGCAAGTCGTCGCTGCTCGCACGACTGACGCGCGCCGCGCCCAAGGTCGCCGACTACCCGTTCACGACGCTGGAGCCGGTACTGGGGACGATCGACGACGGCGAGCGTCAGCTGGTGCTCGCCGACATCCCCGGTCTGATCGAAGGGGCGGCGGCACGGCGCCGGCCTCGGGCACGAGTTTCTCGCCCACGTCGAGCGCTGCCGGGTGCTGGTGCACCTGGTGGCCATCGATCCGCTCGACGATCGCGAGGCGTTCGCCCGCTACGAGACCGTTCGCAATGAGCTCGCCGCATACGGGGCCGGGCTCGACCGACTTCCCGAGATCCCGGTGATCTCGAAGCGAGACCTGCTCGCCGACGACGAAGTCGAGCGGCTGGCGGCGATGCTCGCCGAGCGGCTTGGCACCCACGTCTTCGCGGTCTCGTCGGCGACCGGCGCCGGGCTCGAGGATCTTCGCCGGGCGATCCTCGCCGCCGTGCCGGTCACGGAGCCAACGAGCGCCACCCGGCTCGCTCGGTCGTCCCCCGGAGCCCGAGTTCGAGGCGGAGCACATCGTCTACAGACCCGAGGGCGACGGCGGCTTCGACGTCGCGCGCGAGGGCGAGGCGTTCCGGGTCACGGGCCGTGGCGTCGAGATGCTGATCGGCCGCCACGACCTCTCCAACCTCGAGGCCCTGGCGTATCTCGAGCAGCGCCTGCGCGAGATCGGCGTGATCGCGGCGCTCGAGCGCGCCGGCTTCCAGCCTGGGGACGAGGTTCGGATCGGTGAAGAGGAGTTCGAGCTCGACCCCGGCTAGGGACGCCGAGGATCACATCTAGGCCGTCCGGCGGCGGAGCGTGGTCGCGGCAAGCGCGAGCGCGAGCACCGTGGCCCCGACGGTGACGATGACGTCGATCGCCCCGTCGCGTCCGAGCGACCCGTCGACGGTCACCCGTTCTGCAGGGCGTCGAAGGCGTAGGTCATCGGCATCACGTAGGAGATCGACCTCGAGCGCCGGCGCCATCTGATCGCGGGGCTCGAACAGCCCGCAGAGCAGCAGCTGCGGGAAGACGAAGGCCGGCATGAACTGGACCGCCTGGAACTCGGTTCGCGCGAAGGCGCTTGCGAACAGCCCCAGCGACATCCCGAGCACGGCGTTCGCGATCGCGAGCAGGATGACGACGGCGGTCGAGCCCGCCGACCTCGAGGCCGAGCAGGCCGAAGGCGACGATGGAGACGATCGTCGCCTGGACCGCGGCCACGATCGCGAAGGCGATCCCGTAGCCGAGCAGCAGGTCGAGCTTCGCCAGCGGCAGCGTCATCAAGCGCTCGAGCGTGCCCGTGGTGCGCTCGCGCAGCATCGTGATCGAGGTGACCAGGAACATCGAGATCAGCGGGAACAGGCCGACCATCGGCCCACCGATCGGTCGAACGTGCCCGGCTGCCCGCGCAGCACGCACTTCAGCAGCGCGATCAGCACGCAGGGCACGACGACGATCAGCGCGAGCGTGCGCGGGTCGCGGCGGAGCTGGCGAGCACGCGCACGCGCGGTGGCCGCGGTGATCCGCGGCGTCACGACCCGCCTCCCTCCTCGATCAGCCGCAGGAAGGCCTCCTCCAGGTCCTGCGGCGCCGGTGCGCTCGAGCAGCTCGCCGGCGTGAGGCCGCGGCCAGGATGCGCCCGTCGCGCATCAGCAGCAGCCGGTCGCAGCGGCTCGCCTCGTCCATCACGTGGCTCGAGACGAGCAGCGTCACGCCCGCCGGCGGCGAGCCGCGCGGAAGGTCCCCCACAGGTCGGCGCGCAGCACCGGGTCGAGGCCGACGGTCGGCTCGTCGAGCACCAGCACGTCGGGCTCGCCGAGCAGCGCCGTGGCGAGCGAGACCCGGGCGCGCTCGCCGCCCGGAGAGGTTCGCGACCAGGTGGTCGGCGTGCTCGGCCGAGGCTCGACCGTCTCGATCACCTCGTCGATCGCGCTCGGCCGGCGCGCCGAGGATGCGGCGCGAAGTAGCGCAGGTTCTCGCGCACGGTGAGATCGCCGTAGACGGAGGGCGCCTGGGTGACGTAGCCGACGCGGCCCCGCAGGGCGGCGAGCCGGCGGGCTCGCCGAGGACCGCGACCTCGCCCGACGTCGACGATCTGCACGCCGACGATCGCCCGCATCAGGGTCGTCTTGCCGGTGCCGCTCGGGCCGAGCAGACCGGTGACCGCGCCGCGCTCGACCGCCACCGAGATGCCGGGGAGGATGAGCTTGCCGCCGCGACGGACGCTGAGGCCTCGAACCACGATCGCGTCATCACCGCTCACCGGCCGCACGCTATCGGTACGCCTAGACTCAGCCGCCGATGACCGTGGTCGTGAAGCTGGGATCCTCGATCGTCGCCGACGACCGCGGCGGAGTGCGCGCCGACGTGCTCGACAGCGTCTGCGAGCAGGTCGCCGAGCTCCACCACGGCGGCGAGGACGTCGCCATGGTCACCTCGGGGGCGATCGCGCTCGGGACGCGGCTGATGGAGCTCTCCGAGCGGCCGCGGTCGATCGACGGGCTGCAGGCTGCCTCGGCGGTCGGGCAGGGGACGCTGTTTCGAGCCTACGAGTCGCGCCTGGCGGCTCGCGATGTGCACGCGGCGCAGGTGCTGCTGACTTCGTTCGACCTATCGGTGCGGATGCATTACCTCAATGCCCGCCAGGCGCTGCGGCGGCTGCTCGAGTGGCGCACGGTGCCGGTGGTCAACGAGAACGACACCACCGCGACCGACGAGATCACCTTCGGCGACAACGACTTCCTCTCGGCGCAGGTCGCGCTGTTGCTGAGGGCGCGCTTGCTCGTCCTGCTCACGGACATCCCCGGGCTGCACACCGCCGACCCACGCCTCGAGCCGAAGGCGCGGCTCGTCGAGCGGGTCGAGGACTTCGCCGAGCTCGACGGCTACGAGATCGGCGACCGGACCTCGGCCCACGGCTCGGGAGGAATGCGAAGCAAGGTCGCAGCGGCGGGGATGGCGAGCGCGGCCGGGATCCCTGCGGTGATCTGCGACGGCACCGAGGACGGCACGCTGCCGCGCGCCGCCCGCGACGAGCCGGTGGGTACTCGTTTCGCCCCCCACCCGGAGCGCACGACCTCGTTCAAGCTCTGGCTCCGTTACGCGAAGCCCGCCCGGGGGCGGATCGCGGTCGATGCCGGCGCGGCGCGGATGTTGCGCGATCGCGGCTCGAGCTTGCTCCCGGTCGGGATCACCGCAGTCGAGGGCGAGTTCGCCGCCGGCGACGCGGTGGACGTCGTCAGCGACGGCAACCCGGTCGGCAAGGGAATCGTCAACTACTCCGCTGCCGAGCTCGCGCGGATCAAGGGGATGAATTCGGCCGAGATCTTCGAGTTGCTTCCGAGCGCCTCCGAGGAGGCCGTGCACCGCGACCACTTCGTGCTCGAATGAGGCGCGTGGCGTCGGTCCTTCTCGTGGCCGGGGCGGGGGCGCTCCTCGCCTCGCCCGCGATCTCGAGCGCGGGGGTCACCCGCAGCGCCGCAGCGGGCGATCCAGCGGGCTATTGGACCGCCGAACGGATCGAACGGGCACGGCCGCTGGATCCGGTCCGAGTCGGTGGGCCGGGCGTTGCCCGGCCCACGCGGAGCCGCCGGGTTCCGTTCACGAGCGGCGCGGTTCCCGATCCGACCGTGTTCCCGAGCTCGGCGAACGGGAAGCTGCTCGGTCGGCTGCGCGGGTTCGGCCCGTTCCAGTGCTCGGCAACCGTGGTCGACTCGCCCAGCGGGCGGGTGATCCTGACGGCGGGCCATTGCGTCTACGACCCCGAGTTGGCCAGGTTCGCCAAGCGGCTCACCTTCATCCCGGCCTATTCCGACGGCGCGGCGCCGTTCGGCTCCTGGGCATGGTCGGAACTGGAGACCACACGTCAATGGGTCAGGCAGGCGAACACGAACTTCGACTTCGCGACGATCGTGCTGCGCCGCGGCGGCGCCGGCGCGGTGGTGGAGGACACCGCGGGCGGCCTGCCGCTCGCAACCAACGGGCCGCGCGGGCAAACCTATCGTGCGGTCGGCTACCCGGGCAATCGCGCCGGGGCCGAGCGGATGTGGAGCTGCACGTCCGGATACGCCGGCCCCGATCCACGCCCGTTCCCGAGAGGCAAGGCGCCGATCGGCATCGGTTGCGACATGGGGCCGGGCGCCAGCGGAGGCGGCTGGGTCGATGACGCCGGCCGTCTGGTCTCGGTGACGAGCTTCGGGTACCGAGAGCAGCCCGACATCCTTTACGGGCCGTACCTGGGCGTCAAGGCTGCCCGGCTCGTGGCTCGCGCGGGGTCGCGTTAGGCGTCGGTACCCTTTGGAGGGCAGATGGCGATTGCCACGCGAACGGTCACCGAGGCTTGCGAGAGCGCGCGGCGCGCTTCGCGGGCGCTCGCGACCGCGGACACAGAGACCAAGAACCGAGCGCTCGAGCGGCTCGCCGAATTGCTCGCCGAGCGCGGAGCCGAGGTGCTCGAGGCGAACGCGGCGGACCTCGCGGACGAGCGGGCGGCCGGCCTCAGCGAGGCGCTTCGCGACGGCTGTCGCTCTCGGCGGAGCGAATCGCCGCGATCGGCCGAGGGGGTGCGGGAGATCGTCTCCCTGCCCGACCCGGTCGGCGAGGAACTGGAGCGCCGCACGCTCGAGAGCGGCCTCGAGTTGCGCAAGGTGCGGGTGCCGCTCGGGGTGGTCGCGGTGATCTACGAGGCACGGCCGAACGTGACCGTGGACTGCGCGGCGCTCTGCCTGAAGAGCGGTAACGCGATCGTTCTACGCGGCTCGAGCTACGCGGAGCGTTCGAACGCCGCCTTGACGGCACTGGTGCGCGAGGCGGTGGTCGGGGCCGGACTGCCCGAGGGCGCGGTCGAGCTGCTCGCGCGGCGATCGCTCCGAGCTCGAGCAGCTGGCGACGGCCGAGGGCCTGGTCGAGCTCGTGATCCCGCGTGGCGGCGAGGGGCTCAAGCAGGCGCTGAAGAAGGTCGCGACGGTGCCCGTCCTGTACGCGGCCGGCGGCAACTGCCACGTCTACGTCCACGCCGACGCCGACCTCGAGATGGCGCGCGCGGATCGCCTACAACGCGAAGGTCGACCGACCGGGGGTGTGCAACGCGGCGGAGACGCTGCTCGTCGACGCCGGTGTCGCCGCCGAGTTCCTGCCCGGGGTGCTCGGCGACCTCGCTGCCGCGGGCGTCGAGCTGGTCGGCGACGAGCGCGCCCGGGCGGCGGCAGGCGAGGCGCCGGTCGACGAGGCGGCGGACGCCGATTGGGACACCGAGTACCACGGGATGAAGATGGCGGTCGCGGTCGTCGATTCACTCAGCGACGCGATCGATCACGTCAACGCTCACGGCAGTGGCCACTACGGAGGCGATCGTCACCGGCTCCGACCAGGTCGGCCGACGCAGTTCACCGAGGGGGTGGATGCGGCGGTGGTGTTCGTCAACGCCTCGACGCGGTTCACCGACGGCTTCGAGTTCGGGATGGGCGCCGAGATCGGCAACTCGACGCAGAAGCTGCACGCGCGCGGCCCGATCGGCCTGCGCGAGCTGACGACGATCAAGTACGTCGTCCACGGCGACGGCCAAGTGCGGGAGTGAGGCGATCGGTCACGATCGGCGTTCTCGGGGGTGCGTTCAACCCGCCTCACATCGGGTCACCTGGTGCTGGCCCAGGAGGCCGCGTTCGCAGCTCGGCCTCGAGCGGGTGCTGCTGGTGCCGACCGGCGAGGCGCCGCACAAGCGGATCGATCCGGAGCCGGGTGCGCGCGATGCGGCTCGAGATGACGCGCGCTGGCGGCGGCCGCCGACGAGCTGCTCGAGGTGAGCCGAGCTGGAGGTCGGCCGCGAGGGGCCGTCCTACACCGTCCGTACATTGGAGCTGTTGCGCGACCAGCGGCCCGACGATGAGCTCACCTTCCTGATGGGGGCCGACGTCGCCGCGCAGCTCGAGGATTGGCGTGAGCCCGAGCGGGTGCTCGAGCTGGCGCGGCTTGGGATCGCCGGCGCGGCCGGGGACGGTGCTCGACGAGGCGGAGGCGGCGCTCGAGCGGCTCGGGCGCGACCGATCGTGCGGAGTTCATCCGGATGCCGGAGATCGGCGTCTCGTCGACGCGGATTCGCCGCCGGATCGCTCAGGGGCGGCCGATCCGCTACCTGGTGCCCGACGCGGTCGCGAGCTGATCGCGGAGCAGGGGCTCTATCGCGAGGCGGTGCGCGCGTGAGCGCCGGCGCCGAACGCGAGGCGGCGGTTGCCGAGCGGCGCGCCGGATGACCCGGCGGCTTCGGCGGAGCTGGCGCGCCGGATCGCGGCGATCGTCGACGCCAAGAAGGGTGAGGAGATCGTCGCGCTCGACGTGCGCGAGCTGGTCGGCTACACGGACTTCCTGGTGATCGCGACGGCGCGCAACGAGCGCCAGGCGAAGGCGATCCACGACGAGGTCCACCTGCGGCTGAAGCAGGAGGATGGCCTGCTGCCGGCGCGCGACGGAGGGGGAGAGGGAGGCGCGCTGGGTGCTCGCTCGACTACCTCGACTGCGTGCTGCACGTGATCGTCTCCGAGATGCGCGAGCGCTACCGGCTGGAGAGGCTCTGGGGCGAGGCCGGGCGGACTCGAGCTCGGGGCCGCCGACGAGCGGCCTCCGTAGGCTCGGCCGTCAGCGGGGAACCGCCCCGGCGGGCGCCCACTCCGTCCGACGACGGCTCCTAGCTTTCGCCTATCGCGAGGGGCGGATTCAAGAGGTCGCTGTTCGGCTACCGGCCGCAGTCGAGGTCGATCGAGGCGCTCGCGGACGCGCGACGACGACGCTGGCGGAGAGCGCGGCGGCGATCGCGCGAGCATCGGCGCGCAGCTCGAGGCGCGACAGCGCCGGGTCGAGCAGCTCGAGGCGGTCTGCGACCGGCTCTCGGATCGGGTCGTCGCGCGCGAGCGAGAGCTCGCGGCGGCTGCGGGCGGAGCTGGCGCGCCTGCACGCCGAGGGCGACCGGGGGATGCGGGTGCTGATGGCGCTCGCCGAGGAGCTCGAGGACGTACGGGGGCAGGCGCGCGGACAGGCGACGAGGATCCGGCATGCGAGCGCTGCGCGACGCCGCCGAGCTGAGCGAGCGGATCACCGAGCTGGCGCGGCGGCCGGTCGAGGCGCGCGAACGGATGCTGGGCGCGATCCAGGAGGCGATCGAGCGGATCGGCGTCGAGGACGAGGTGCGATCTGGCGCCCGAGGAGTCGAGCGGCATTCGCGGTGCGGCCGGCGGCGGAGATGTTCGCGGGCATGGTGGAGATCGAGGTCGGTCCGCTGGACGACTTCTCCCAGCTGGTCGGGTTCGAGGACGCGGCGGGCGGGATCACCGCGACGTCGGAGATCTCGGTCAAGCGCTTCGCCCAGGGGAGGGCGACGCTGCAGATGAAGCTGGCGGAGCCGGTCGAGCTGCTGCACGAGCTCGAGCAGCGCTCGCCGTTCGAGTTCCACGTTCGCCAGCGACGCTTCGACCGTTTGGTGCTCGACGTCAACGCGGAGGCGGCGAAGGCCGGGGCGGCCGAGGCGGCGTAGGGCAACCGTTCCGTCCGGCTCGGACGCGAACATGTGTTCGTGTCCAATCACGACCCCAACCGGAAGGGCAACGTCGCTGAGGCTGACGATCGTGCCGCAGGCGATGCGGCTTGGCATCCCCGTGCTTGAGGCCGATGACCGAGCACGAGTCGCTACGACCTGGTGTTCGAGCTGGGCGAGCGCCTCCTCCGAATCCAATGCAAGTGGGCGGCCTTAAGCGGCGATGTCATCGTGGTCACAACGGGTGGGAGCCGACTCGCTCCGGCCAGGGTTACATCCGATCGCCGTACGGAACTGCACGAGGTCGACGCAATCGCTGCGCTACTGTGGCGATCTCGATCGGTGCTTCCTGTTGCCGATCGACCTCGTCGCGGACCAGCACCAGATTCACCTCCGGCTCGCGCCGCCAAAGAACAGGCAGCGAGCCTGTCTAAACTGGGCGTCGGAGTACGAACTACAAGGGGCTGTAGCTCAGCTGGGAGAGCGCCGCCGTGGCACGGCGGAGGTCACGGGTTCGAGTCCCGTCAGCTCCACTGTCCTGGGGGCCACCCCACTCGGCGCGAACGAGTATCGGCGGAGGTTCGGCTGGTACATGGAACGCGCCGCCGCCGGCGAGTCGTTCCTGATCACCCGGCGCGGCAAGCCGCACGCTCGTCTCTCGCCCGCTCACGCCCAGCTCGAGCTCCCGGCGGAGCCAACCGGACCCCAACGACCGGCGACTGCCAAGATCGTCCCGATCACCACCGCGAACGCCAAGGAGCGCACCGCATGATCCCCGCCCGCCTCTCCGTTGCCTGCCTCGGCGCCCGCGACGTCGCCGCCCTGCGCGCTTTCTACGAGCGCCTCGGCTGGAGCACAGACTCGCCCGAGGGCGACTTCGCCGCCTTCCCGCTCGGCGGCGCCGTGCTCTGTCTGTTCGACGCGACCAAGCTCGCCGAGGAGGCCGGCGACGCCGAGCCGTCCGAGACCACCGGGTTCAAGGGCTTCACCCTCGCCTGCAACGTCGACCGCAAGCAACAGGTGGACGAGGCGATCGTCGCCGCCCGCGATGCGGGCGCCACGGTCCTCACCGACCCCACCGACCGCGAGTGGGGCGGGCGCAGCGCCTATTTCGCCGACCCCGAAGGCAACTCCTGGGAGATCGCCTGGGTCCCCGGCTCGTCCTTCGACGACTCGGGCGCCCTGGTCTGGCCCTCCTCCTCGTCCGAGTAGAGCGCCGCGGATAAGCTGCGGCGCGATGAGGCAACTCGCCGACGGCGTCTGGCAGCTGAGTGGGTTCCCGCCCAACGCGATCAACGTCTACGTGATCGAGGACGTGCTGATCGACGCCTCGACCCGGTACGCCACCCGCCGCATCATGCGCCAGGTCAAGGGCCACACACTCGCCGCGCACGCGCTCACCCACGCTCACCCGGATCACCAGGGCGCAAGCCACAGCGTCTGCGAGCAACTCGGAATCCCCTACTGGGTCGGCGAGCGTGATGCAGACGCTGCCGAGGACCCCGATCTGATCGGCGAGCGCCAGCCCGACCACTTCATGGCCCAGTTCTTCTTCAGGACCTGCACGGGACCCGGTCACCCGGTCGATCGCCGACTTGCCGAGGGCGACGAGGTCGCCGGCTTCCGCGTCATCGACGTTCCCGGCCACTCGGCCGGCCACGTCGCCTTCTGGCGCGAGTCGGACGGCGTGCTCGTCCTCGGCGACGTCGTCAACGCCGCCGATCCGTTCACCGGGTTCCCGGGCCTGCGCGAGCCCAAGCCCTACTTCACTCCCGACCCGGCCGAGAATCGCCGCTCGGCACGCAAGCTCGGACCGCTCGAGCCCAAGCTCGTCCTCGCCGGCCACGGCCCGCCCGTGCGCGATACGAGGAAGTTCGTCGACTTCGTCGCCGGCCTGCCGGAGTAGCTACTCGCCCGCCCCGGCGGCGCGAGCCACGTCGCACTGGCTGCCGATCGCGTCCAGCGTCCTGCGGATCTCGCAGGGGTTCTGGCCGAGCGCCGGGAGGAAGTCGTCGGCGATCCCCCGCGCGTACACGGGCCACATCCGGTCGAGCATCTCGGCGCCCGCGGGAGTCAGCTGCACGTTGATCGAGCGCCGGTCGGTCGGACAGGTCACCCGCTCGACCAGGCCGCTCGCCTCGATCCGGTCGACGAGCCGGCTGAGACCGCTGTTCGAGAGCAACACGCGCTCGGCGAGCTCGACCTGACGCAGCCGCAGCTCGGGCGCCTCGCTGAGCGCGGCGAGTACGTCGTACCAGGCGAGCGGCGGCAGACCGGCCTCGTCCAGGTCGCTGCCGAGTCTGCGGAGCATCGCCGAGTGCGCGCGCAGGAACGCGCGCCAGGCGGCGAGCTGGTCGGGAGCAAGCTTCGGGGCCGGCACTGTGATCGGGGTCGACATCGACATGGGAAAGGTTCTCACACAATAGTTGACAGCGCAACTATATCTGGTATCTTTGTTGCGACAGCAACAGTTGAACCCACACCTAAAGGAGCGCGTGACATGACCACAGCAACCCAGGCCGACGTCCTGATCCCAGCCGGGACCTACGCCGTCGACCCGATCCACTCCAACGCCTCGTTCGCCGTCGAGCATGCCGGCGTCTCGATCTTCCGCGGCGGCTTCAGGCCCCTCGACGCGCGATTGGTCGTCACCGAGGACGGCCTGGCGCTCGAGGGCGGCGTCAGCGTCAGCAGCATCGACGTCGCCGACGAGAACATCCGGCCGCACCTGCTGTCGCCGGACTTCTTCGATGCCGAGCGCAATCCCGACATCCGCTTCCACTCGACCGAGATCAGCGGCCCTGCCGACGATCTACGGGTCACCGGGGAGCTCTCGATGGCGGGCTTTACCGTCGCGGTCGAGGCCCGCGGAAGGCTTCGCGGCCCGGTGGCCGGACCCGGCGGCGGCGAGAAGGTCTCGCTCTCGCTGGAAACGGCGATCGATCGCACCGCCTATGGAATGAACTGGCAGATGGAGATTCCCAGCGGCGGCGTCGCGCTCGCCAACCAGGTCGAGCTCACCGTCGAGCTCGAGTTCGATCGGAGCTGAGCGCCGATGCGGATCCTCGCCATCCCCGGCAGCACTCGCCGTGATTCCCACAACGCGCGCCTGCTCCGCCACGCGGCGGAGCGGGCGCCCGGCGGCGTCGAGGTCGAGCTCTGGACTGAGCTGAAGGCGATTCCGCCCTACGACCAGGACGACGATGTCGAGCCGGCGCCGGCCGCCGTGGCGGAGCTGCGCCGGGCGATCGCCGAGGCCGACGGCCTGCTGATCGCCACCCCGGAGTACAACTCGTCGATTCCGGGCGTGCTCAAGAACGCGATCGACTGGGCATCGCGACCGCCGCGCGGCGACGTCGCTGCAGAACAAGCCCGTAGCGGTCGTGGGCGCCAGCACGGGGAGTTTCGGTGCGGTCTGGGCCCAGTCGGAGCTGCGCAAGGTGCTCGCCGCGAGCGGGGCGCGGGTGATCGACCTCGACCTTCCCCTCGGCCGGGCGCACGAGGCCTTCGACGGGGACGGCGCGCTCGTCCCCGCCGAGTTGGACACGCGCTTGGGCGAGATCCTCGACGCGCTCGCCGCCGAGGCTGCGGCCGATCGCGAATTCGCATTCGCGGCCTAGACGCGCGCTCTGTGTCTCTGTGTGATTGTGTCGATTCCGGCTCCGCTCGTTCGACGTCTTGGTAGGAGCCAGGACCGGCTCAACGAGCGCCCGGGGCGGCATCCTGCAATCGACAACCGAAGGAGATCCAGATGCGAGTCATGGTCCTGGTCAAGGCCAACGAGGACAGCGAGGCGGGGATCATGCCGAGCGAGGAGCTGCTGACGGAGATGGGGCGGTTCAACGAGGAGCTGGTCGGAGGCCGGCGTGATGCTCGACGGAGATGGACTGCATCCGAGCTCGAAGGGGGTGCGCGTCGGGTTCTCGGGCGAGCAGCGGACCGTCACCGACGGCCCGTTCGCCGAGACCAAGGAGCTGATCGCCGGCTACTGGCTCTGGCAGGTGGAGTCGATGGATGAGGCGATCGAGTGGATCAAGCGGTCCCGAACCCGACCGGCGTGCCGACGGCGAGATCGAGATCCGCCAGCTGTTCGAGCCCGACGACTTCGGCGACGGCTCACCCCTGAACTGCGCGAGCAGGAGGAGCGCCTGCGCGAGCGAGTCGAGACGCCGACCGGTAGGGCGAGCGCCCGCTGCGCGCATAGAGCACGGACCCGACCGGTGACGCCGGCCGCTCGTAAGATCGGGGCGATGGAGCGCTACGACCCCCACGCGATCGAGCGTCGCTGGCAGTCGGTGTGGGCCGAGGAGGGCACCTGGGAGGTGCCGAACCCCGGCCAGCCCGGCTTCGACGACTCGAAGCCCAAGGACTACGTGCTCGAGATGCTCCCGTACCCCTCGGGCGAGCCCCACATCGGCCACCTGAAGGTCTACTCGGTCGGCGACGCGATCGCCCACTTCCGGCGTCGCAACGGCCGCCAGGTGATCCACCCGATGGGCTACGACGCCTTCGGCCTGCCGGCCGAGAACAACGCGATCAAGACCGGCACCCACCCGCGCCAGGCGACCTGGGCCTCGATCGAGGAGTTCCGCCGTCAGTTCCGCTCCTGGGGGGTGTCGGTGGACTGGACGCGCGAGGTCGCCACCTGCGAGCCCGAGTACTACCGCTGGACCCAATGGATCTTCCTGCGCCTCTACGAGGCCGGCCTGGCGTACCGGGCCAAGGCGCCGGTGCAGTGGTGCCCGCTCGACCAGACCGTGCTCGCCAACGAGCAGGTGATCGACGGGCGATGCGAGCGCTGCAATTCCCTGGTCGAGTCGCGCAGTCTCGAGCAGTGGTTCTTCAAGATCACCGCCTACGCCGAGCGCCTGCTGGCCGATTTCGAGTTGCTCGAGCGCTGGCCCGAGCATGTGGTGACGATGCAGCGAAACTGGATCGGCCGCTCCGAGGGCGCCGAGGTCAGCTTCCGCTGCGAGGAGCTCGACCTCGATTTCCCGGTCTTCACCACACGGCCGGACACGCTCTTCGGCGCCACCTTCTTCGTCGTCGCCCCCGAACACCGCGAGATCGAGCGCCTCGCCGCCGGCAGCCTCCACGAGGACGAGGTGCTCGCATACGTCGAGGCCGCCGCGCGCAGCTCCGCGGAGGAGCGCGGGGACGAGGGCCGCGAGAAGACCGGGGTGCCGCTCGGGCGCACCGTCACCAACCCGGTCAACGGCGACCAGATCCCGATGTTCGTTGCCGATTACGTGCTGATGGAGTACGGCACCGGCGCGATCATGGCGGTCCCCGCCCACGACGGGCGCGATCACGACTTCGCGCGCGCGTTCGGACTCGAGATTCGCGAGGTGATCGGCGGCGGCGAGGACGTCGAGGCCGAGGCGTACGTCGGCGACGGACCGATGCTCAACAGCGGCCGCTTCGACGGCATGAACAACCGCGACGCCTACGCCTCGATCGTCGACTGGCTCGAGCGGGACGACAAGGGCGAGCCGGCGGTCAACTACCGGCTTCGCGACTGGCTGCTCTCTCGCCAGCGCTATTGGGGCTGCCCGATTCCGATCGTCTATTGCGAAGGGTGCGGGATGGTGCCCGTCCCCGATGACCAGCTTCCGGTGGAGCTGCCCGAGGTCGAGGACTACTCGCCCAAGGGGCAGAGCCCCCTCGCCGCGGTCAGCGACTGGGTCAACACGAGCTGCCCGCGTTGCGCCGCCCCGGCGCGCCGCGAGACCGACACGATGGACACCTTCGTCGACTCCTCCTGGTACTACCTGCGCTACCTCGACCCCCGCAACGACGAGCGCCCATGGGAGCGGACCGCGGTCGACTACTGGATGCCGGTCGACCAGTACATCGGCGGAGTCGAGCACGCGATCCTGCACCTGCTCTACTCGCGCTTCTTCTGTAAGGCGCTCTCCGACATCGGCGAGCTCGACGTCCAGGAGCCGTTCACCAACCTCTTCGCCCAGGGAATGATCACCCGCGAGGGCGCGAAGATGTCGAAGTCGAAGGGCAACACGGTCAACCCGGCCGAGTACGTCGAGCGCTACGGAGCCGACGCGCTGCGCACCTACATCTGCTTCATCGGCCCGCCCGATCGCGACGCCGACTGGGTCGACGAAGGCGTCGAGGGCGTGCAGCGGTTCCTGGGCCGGCTCTGGCGCCTCCACCGCGAGGTATTGGCGCGGACCGCGGGACCCGCAGCGGCCCGTGGCGCGGCGGGAGGCGAAGCCGAGGAACCTGGCCCAGACCCCGGCACGCCCGGAGGCGAGGCCGAGGAGGTGCCGGGCATTGATGCCGGGGCGCGGGAGCTGCTCGTCAAGGCGCACTGGGCGATCGACAAGGTCACGCGCGACATGCGTGAGTTCCAGCTCCACACGGCGATCGCCGCCGTGATGGAGCTCGTCAACGACGCCTACCGGCTCAAGGACGGGCTCTTCGGCGATCCGATGGGGGAGGCGACTCTGCGCTTCGCCACCGCGACCGCCGCGTCGCTGATCTTCCTCTTCGCCCCGCATCTCGGCTCCGAGGTCTACTCGGCACTGACCGGAGACCGGGTCTGGGAGCAGCCGTGGCCGGAGGCCGACCCGGCACTGCTCGAGAGCGACACGTTCACCCTGGTGGTCCAGGTCAACGGCCGGCGCCGCGACCAGATCGAGGCCGCGGCGGAAGCCTCCGAGGCTGAGTTGCTCGAGCTCGCCCGGGCGAGCGAGAACATTCGCCGGCATATCGACGGCAAGCAGGTCGTCAAGGAGATCGTCGTCCCGGGCAAGCTGATCAACCTCGTCGTCCGGTGACCCGATTCGCGCGCACCGGGCCGGCCGGATTGGCGCTGGCGATCGTCGCAAGCGCCGCGCTCGCCGGCGCCGCGTCCGCCACCACCTACCGCGGTTCGGGGCTCGATGACACGGAGATGCCGGTCAAGGTCAAGCTCACCGGCCGCGACCTGATCTTCGACTACACCGACATCCGCGTCAGCTGTTCGGACGGCAGCGAGCCACGCCAGGGAGGCGCATCACACGCCGACGTCCTCAACGAGCACGGCCGGTTCAAGGACAAGATCGAGGTCGGCGGAGCCACCTCGGTCGTCAAGGGCAAGGTGAGGCGGAACAAGGCCGTGGGCACGATCACCTACGACCTGCTCTACGACGGGGGCGAATGTCACAGCGGTCAGGTGCAGTGGAAGGCCAAGCGCAAGGACCGATGAGCGTCAACAGGACGTTCGCAGGCTCGCGGACGCCCCGCGGGCGCGTCTGCTAGAACAGGCTGCGTGCTCGTCAGACGCTTGTCGGACGCGACCGCGACGGAGGTGCACGGGCTCCGCCCGCACATCCTCATGGACGCGGGTGAGTTGGGCTCGCGGAACCTCTCGGTCAACTGGCTGGAGGTGCCCGCCGGCGTTTCGGAGGAGCTGCGTTCCCACGAGGAGGCCGAGCAGGTCTACATCGTCGTCAGCGGCAGCGGGACGATGTCGGCGACCGGTGACACCCATCAGCTCGCGGTCGGCGACCTGATCCTGATCCCGCCCGCGACCGACCACGCGGTGGCCAACGACGGCGCCGCACCGCTCGCGCTCGTTTCCGTGCAGTCGCCGGCGGTTTCCGCGGATGAGCTCTACAGCCGCCGGCTCGCGGCCCAGGCGGCCGGCTACGACGACTACGAGGACGAGTGACTTCCCCGGCGTGATCCGCCGGAGGGTGGTCGTCCACGGTCGCGTCCAGGGGGTCTTCTTCCGCGACACGGTGCGGCGCATGGCGGAGGCGGGCGGGGTTTCCGGCTGGGTGCGCAACCGAGCCGACGGATCGGTTGAGGCGGTCTTCGAGGGCGACCGGGACGCGGTCGAGACGATGGTCGGCTTCTGCGCTGGGGGCCCGCGTGGCGCTGCGGTCGAACGACTCGAGGTCTTCGAGGAGCAGCCGGAGCGGCTCGACGGGTTTCGGGTCACGTAGATCTAACGGCACGAACTGCGCGCCACGCGTGGCCCGCGGCCGGGCACGATCGGGCTGTGCCCGACCTGAGCCGATCCCAGCTCTTCGTCTACGGCGCGATCGCGATCGCCGTGCTGCTGGTGGGTGCGAGATGGCTCCGATCCGACGACGCGCCCGGGCGCGGAGGCGTCGATTCGGCACCGGGCGCTCGCGAGACAGGCGGCGACGCGAGCTCGTTCTCGATCGAGCAGGATGGCGACGGGGTCGTGATCCACGTCGCCGGCGCCGTCCGCGAGCCAGGCGTCTACCGGCTGCCACAGGGCTCGAGGGTCGCCGACGCCGTTGAGCGGGCCGGCGGCGCGAGCTCGGAGGCCGCGCCCGATGCGATCAACCTCGCGGCTCTGCTCGCCGACGGTCAGCAGGTGGTGGTACCGGCGCGGTCCGTCGGGGCCTCGGGGACCGCCGCGACCGTCCCGGAGGGCCCGATCAGCCTCGGAATGGCGACGGTCGAGGAGCTCGACACGATCGAGGGGATCGGGCCGGTGACAGCCGGTGACATCATTGAGTTCCGCGACGAGCATGGGGGTGTCGGCTCGGTCGAGGACCTCGACGAGATCAGCGGCATCGGCCCGGCGACGATGGACGCATTGCGCGACGGACTGCAGCCCTGAGCGCTGCCTCGGTCGGGATCGCCGGGCGCTTCGCCACCCTCGGCGGGCTGACCGCCGGCCTCGCCGCCTCCCCGTCGACGCCGGACGCCGGAGCGGATCTGGTCGCAGTCGCCTTGACGGCGGTCGCCACGCTGGCCATCCTCGCCCCGAGGGGAACCCCGCGAGCGGGGGTCGCGGTCGCCTGGGTCATCTCGCTCGCACTCGCAACGTCCTCACTCGGACTGGCGATCGGGTCCGGGCGCATCGCCGCGATCGACTCCGGGGCGCTCGAGCTGCCGGCCGGGCGCGAGGTCTCGGTGCGCGGATTCGTCGCCGCCGTACCGACCCGCTCGGCCGGTGCGGTTCGGGTGCGGATCGAGACGCCCGACGGCCGCGTGCTGGTCGAGGCTCCGGAGCCGGTCGCCGACCTCCCGGTCGGGAGCTCCGTCAGCGCGCGCGGCACGGCCCGTGAGCCGCGCGACTGGGAGGCGGCGTGGCTCGAGCGGCTCGGGATCGACACCGTCGTCTCCGCTCGTGCGATCGAGCGCACCGGGGGCGGTCGCGCAGGGATCGCGGGCCTGCTCGATGGTCTGCGCTCGCGCGCGGAGGTTGCACTTGGGCACGGAACGACCGGGGAGGCCGCGAGCCTGCTGCGCGGCTTCGTCCTCGGACAGGACGATCGCATCGACGCGGCGACGGTCGATGACTTCAAGCGCTCGGGTCTCGCGCACCTGCTCGCGGTGTCCGGTCAGAACGTCGTCCTGCTGGCCGTGCTGGCGGCGGTCGTGCTGGCGCTTCTGGGCGTCCCGCTTCGTGCCCGGTTGGCTTGGATCCTGGCGCTGATCGCGATCTACGTTCCGGTGGCCGGCGCGGGGGCGTCGATCCAGCGTGCCGGGGTGATGGGGGCGGCGGGCGTGGTCGCGGCGCTCGCGGGAAGACCGCGCTCGCGCTGGTACGCGCTCCTGCTGGCCGCCTGCATCACGCTGGCCCTGGACCCGCGGGCGACGGCCGACATCGGCTGGCAGCTGAGCTTCGCGGCCGTGGCAGGGATCCTGCTTGCCTCGGCCCCGATCGCCTCCGCGCTCGCCGGCCAGGCCGCGGGCTGGCGGCGGGCACTCGCTGACGGGGTCGCGCTCACGGTGGCCGCGACGCTCGCGACCGCACCGCTGATGGCCCATCATTTCGGCACCCTGTCGGTCGTCGCGCTGCCCGCGAACGTGGTCGCCTTGCCGGCGGTGGCGCCGGTGATGTGGCTGGGGATGCTCGCCGCCGCCGCGGGACAGGTGCCGTGGCTGCCGGTCGAACCGCTGACCTGGCTCGCCGGCCTGCTCGCCGCGTACATCGCCCAGGTCGCGAACTGGTTCGGCGCTCCCACCTGGTCGCAGCGCGACGTCGGCCTCGACGGACCCGCGGCCGCGACCGGCGCCTATCTGGCGCTCGGCGTCACCTTGGCGCTCCTCCTTCGGTGGGCGGCCAGGCGCCGCTCGCTCGGCCTGCGCCGCCGCCGCGGGCTCGCGCCGCTCGGGGCTCTTGTTGGGACGCTCGCCCTGCTCGTGCTGGCGCCATGGCCGGGCGCGGGTGAGAGCCGCTCCGAGCCGGGGCTGCGAATCACGGTCCTCGACGTCGGCCAGGGCGACTCGATCCTGCTCGAGCCCAAAGGCGCCGCCCCGGTTCTCGTCGATGCCGGCACCGCCGAAGCCGACGTGGCCGAGCAGCTCGAGCAGCGCGGGGTCGAACATCTGGCTGCGCTCGCGATAACCCATCCCCAGGACGACCACGATGGCGGCGCCGCCGCGGTTCTCTCGCGGATCGAGACCGATCGTCTGCTGTTCGCCCGGGTGCGGCCGGCGACGCGAGCCATTGCCCTGGCGGAGGGGGCGAAGCCGGTGCGGCTGGCGAGCGGCGCCGAACTGCGTTCCGGGCCCCTGCGCATCGATGTCCTCTGGCCGCCGGCCGAACGGCTGCGCTCCGGCGACCTGGCGCCGGCGACCGATCCCAACTGGCTCTCGTTGGTTCTCCGGGCTCGCTGGCGCGGATTCGAGGCGCTGCTCACCGGGGACGCCGAGGCCGAGGCGGCGCCGGTGGACCCCGGGCCGATCGACCTGCTGAAGCTTGCCCACCACGGCAGCGAGGACGCCGGCCTCGACCGCCTTCTCGCTCTCACCGAGCCCAGCCTGGTCGTGATCTCGGTTGGCGACGACAACCCCTACGGACACCCCTCGCCGGAGACCCTCGCGACCATCGCCGCCCGCGGCGTCCCGATCATGCGCACCGACCGCGACGGCGAGATCTCGGTCGAGGTTCGGGAGGACGGCTGGGCGGTCCGGTAGGGTCCCGCCGTCCGTGGGTTGGCCGCGGCGTGAAGACCACCCCCTGCCAGGAGGACTCTGAGAAATGGAAGCAAGCGGCACCCCCACCCCGCCACCGGAGCCGCCGCAGGTGACCCCGCCTCCGCCGCCTCCGCCTCCGCCCGTAGGTGAGGACGACAAGGCGGGAGGCGGCTGGCGCGCGCTCGGGGTGCTGCTGGCGCTCGCGCTTGCGTTCGCGTGCGCGGTGATGATCCTCGCGATGGTGGACATCAGCGATACCCCGCTGCTGGACGAATGCCAGGCCGATCCGACCTGCACCGAGTACTTCGACGGCTCCTCGGCGCAGAAGACGGTGGCGGTCATCCTCGGATTCATCAGCGGCGGCATCGCCGGTATCGGCGCGCTCGTAGCGCTCTACTTCGCCGCCACCGGGCGCGCCGGCCGACTGCTGCTCCAGATCACCGGGGCGGCGATCGCTTTCGGCGCCGCCAGCCTGCTGATCGGCAGCATCTAGACCGCGATCGCGCACCCTGGCGTAGGTCGCGGTACGCGTACCTGGATGCTCTTGACTCCGTCGGCGAGTCCACCTAGTGTGATCACGCCGGGGGGTGCTCCTCCGACTCGAGCAAGGAGCAAGCATGGAGAAAGCGCCGCTGCCTGGACCCGGCTGGTATACGGATCCGACCGATCCGACCACGAACCGGTACTGGGACGGTCAGCGATGGACCGAGAGTCGAACACCGGCAGCGGGTGTGGGGCCAACCGCTGTCGGGGCGAAGACCAGCGGCATGGCCATCGCGTCCCTTGTGCTCGGCCTTGTGTGGGTGTGGGGAATAGGCTCGATCCTGGCGATCATCTTCGGAGCGATCGCGAAGAATCAGATTCGCGATGGGCAGGGGATGGTCACCGGCGGGGGCATGGCGACCGCCGGGATCGTGCTCGGGATCATCGGCGTGGTGATCGTCGCAATCGTGATCATTGGGGCTGCGACGTCTAACGACCCGGGCTACAGCTACTGATCATTCATACCTGCCGAGTTGAGCTACGCAGGCGACGCGAGGTCGCCGGGACGGTGAATACACTCGCCCAACCTTGGCCGAGGCGAAACCGGACAGCTCTGCGATCGCCCCCGCGTACCTGATCGCGGGCACGGACGAGGCCAAGCTTGGGGCGACGGTGGCGCGGCTGCGCGCCCGCGCCGAGGCCGACGAGGGCCCGGGATCGCTGGAGTCGTTCTCCTCCCAGCCGGGATCGAGCGCCGGCCCCGACGCAGATGCCCTGGTGGCTGCGATCCCCGCTCTCTCACTGACGGCCCGGCGTCGCTACCTGCTCGCCGACGGGGTGGAGCGGTGGTCCGCCAAGCAGGCCGCGCCCGTGGTCGAGGCGCTGGCCGGCCTGCCGCCCGACGTGACCGTTGTCCTGGTGGCCCGCGAGCAGCCGCCGAAGCTGCGGGCGCCGAAGAAGCTCAGCGAAGCGGTGGAGGCTGCCGGCGGCAAGATCCTCACGTTCCAGGCGCCCAAGGCCGGCCGGCTCGCCGGGTGGCTCGCCTCCGAGGCTCGGCGGCGCGGGTTCGAGCTTGCGCCGGATGCCGCCGAGCTTCTGGGGGAGCGAATGGGCAACTCGACTACACGACTCGCCACCGAGCTCGACCGGCTCGCCCTCTGGGCCGAGCCGGGCGGCGCGGTCGAACGCGATGACCTCGAGGCGATGATCGCCGACACCTCGGAGGAGGTCGCCTGGGCGCTCTCGGATGCGATCGTCGAGCGCGATCCGGCGGCGGCGCTCGAGGCCGCCGAGCGGCTCGCCGACCAGGGCGAGTCGGTCACCCCTTCGATCTACCAGGCGGCGAAGAGACTGCGAGAGGCGAACGCGGCGCTCGAGCAGCTCGAGCAGGGACGCTCGGCGACGGAGGTCGAGGCGGGGCTGCCGATGCACCCGTATGCCGCCAAGATGCTGCTCAGGCGGCTGGGCGGACGCTCACGCCGGGAGATGCGAGGCGCCACCTGCGCGATCGCCGACCTCGAATGGTGGACGCGCGGGGGCTCGGACTACCCCGAGCGGGTGGCCCTCACGCTCGCCGTGCGTCGCGCCGCGGGCGCGCGTGTCTCCTGAGGCTCAGGCCGGGACGGCGGCGCGGATCCGTGCCGCGCGGGCCTTCTTGCGGGCGCCGCTGTTGCGGTGCAGGGCGCCCTTGCGCACGGCGGTGTCGATCCGCGAGCAGAGTGCCTTGTGCTCGGCCTCCGCGGTGTCGGAGTCGCCCGAGGCGACCGCCTCCTCGAGCCGCTTGAAATGCGTCTTCACGGCGCTCGCCAGGCGGCGGTTCTCGTCGTGCTCGCGCAGCGTGCGTGCGTTGCGCTTCTTCTGTGAGGCGATGTTGGCCATCGGGCGACGCGTGACTATAGCGGGGGCGCGATGATGCGACCCGAGGACGGCGACCGGCGTCGCGGAGAGCTCGCCGACCTCGCGGAGGCCGAGGTCATCCCGAGCGAGGAGGTGACGGCGCCCCGCCCGCGTTCCGGACGACTGGCCCGCTCGACCGCCTTCTTTGCCTTCGCCACCGGCCTCTCGAGGATCGCCGGGCTCGTGCGTGAGATCGTCGCCGCCTCCTTCTTCGGCGTCAGCGCCGCGATGTCGGCGTTCACGATCGCCTTCCAGGTGCCGAACCTGGTCCGGAGCCTGTTCGCCGACGCGGCGATCCAGGCCGCGTTCGTTCCCGTGTTCACGGAGAAGCTCGAGCACGGGCGGCGGCGCGAAGCGTTCCATCTCGCCTCGACGTTGATCTTCGTCGTCACCGCGCTGCTCGGCGCGCTCACCGCCCTGTTCATCCTCATCGCGCCCGTGTTGATGCCGATCTTCGTCGGCGGTGAGAACCAGTTCGTCACCGACCTGACGGTGACGCTGTCCCGGATCCTGTTCCCGATCCTGGTCCTGCTCGGAATCACCGGCATGGTCGTCGGGATCCTCAACAGCTACGACCGTTTCGGCATCTTCGCGATCTCGCCGTTCTTCTGGAACGTGGCGATCATCGTGGTCCTGGTCGGCCTTGCCCCGGCGTTCCCGGAGGACGATCAGATCTACGCCTACGCGATCGGGGTCCTGGTCGGCACCCTGGTGCAGCTCGCGATGTTGGTCTATGACCTGCGCAACACGCCGTTCGGGATCCGGCGCGCTCTCCTGGCACCGTTTCGCACCCGAATCTCCGAGGCGCTGCGCGACGTCGACGTGCGTCGCGTCCTGGTGCTGATGCTGCCGGTCACGATCAGCCTCGGGCTGATCAACTTCAACCTGCTGATCAACAGCACCGCCGGGTTCCTCGTCTCCGAGGAGGCGCCCGCGGCGATCGACAAGGCCTTCCGCATCTACATGCTGCCGCAGGGCATCTTCTCGGTCGCGGTCTCGACCGTCCTCTTCCCGACCCTGGCGCGGTTTGCCGCGCGCGCGGAGTTCGACGACCTGCGGGCGACGCTGGCCAACGGGATGCGGCAGATCGTCGTCCTGCTGATGCCGGCGACAGCGGCGATCCTGGTGCTCTCGGAACCGATGATCCGGCTCGTCTACCAACGGGGGGAGTTCGGTCCTGACGCAACCGAGCTGGTCTCGACCGCGCTCTTCTGGTTCGCCTTCTCGCTGCCCTTCAACGGCCTCTTCCTGCTGCTGACGCGGACGTTCTTCAGCCTCCAGCGCCCCTGGGTCCCGACCGCGATCGCAGCCGCCAATCTGGCGATCACGGCGGCGGCTGCCTTCGCGCTCTACGAGCCTTTCGGGGTCGCGGGGATCGTCGCGGCTACCGCGATCGCCACCGCCGCAAGCGTCGCCGCCGAGGGGGAGATCCTGCGGCGGGCGCTCGGGCGGCTCGAGCTCGGCCGGCTGGCATCGACGACGGCGCGGGTCACGCTCGCGGCGACCGCGCTCGCGGCGACGAGCTACGGGATCTGGAGCCTGCTCGACGATGCCCTCGGGCGCGGCCTCGGCGCCCAGATCGCCTCGCTGGGAATCGCGCTCGCCTCCGGTGCCGTCGTCTACGGCGTCGCGATCACCGCCCTGCGGATCCCCGAGGCGTCACAGCTCTGGCGCCTCGCTCGGCGCGGCTAGCCGGAGCTCCCGCGGTCCACCGAGGCCGTCAAATCCATCGAGCGGCGGGTTGGTCGCGCTATGCGCGAGTAGATGCCGCTCGGCGTCGGCCGAGTTTCGGCTAGATCCCCGAGAGTCGCTCGCAGGCCTTGGCGGTGTCGTCGCCCTGGCCGCCGGAGCAGAGGTCCGTCTGGCTGCCGCCGTCGAGCTGGTCGTCGTCCTGCTCGCCGTACATCTCGTCCTTGCCCGAGTTGCCGTTGAGGCGGTCCTTGCCGCCGCCACCGTGGATCTCGTCGGCGCCCGAGCCCCCCACCAGGCGAAAGCCCTCCGAGCCGCCGCCGGTGTCGTCGCCGGCGTCGCCGAAGATGACGTCTGCGCCGGTGTCGCCTTCGATCCGCTCCTGCCCGCTGCCGCCGCAGACCAGGTCCTTGCCGCCGTACGCGTTGACGCGGTCGTCGCCGCCGGCGGTGTTGATCACGTCGTCGCCGTTGGTGCCCTCGATGCGATCGTCGGCGCCGTTGATCGGTCCGCCGAACTTGTCCTCGGTGATCGTCACCGCCTTGCCATCGCATTTGGCGCCCCCGGCGCCGCTCGAGCGCGGCGCGGCGAGCAGGAACGCCGCGATGGCGGCGAGCGTGATCAGAGCGGCCGCGACGAAGAGCGCGGGCGTGTGGCTCGTACGGGCGATGGCGGGACAGTACCCGCAAGCGAAATTGCAAGCAAACGATGTGTGACGCCGGTCACAGACCCGCAACTCCGCGGGGCCGAACGTGTACTCACCCAAACACGCCCGCTTGCAGGCAGTCCGGGACTGGTTCCCGGCGCGGGCGACGCCCCACGGCGCCGCCGATCGGCGCCGCGCGCTCCGCGCGCTCCACCGAACCTAACGAGGTGATCACGCATGCCGCGCATGCATCCGACGACCCGACTTCTGACCACCGTTGCGACGTTGGGCATCACCGCCACGGCGGTCGCGCCGGCGCTCGCGGCGGAGGACGGGCACGCCGTCGCCCCCCGCTTCGGCGTCGCCCGCGTGGTCGACTGGGCGCATCGCGCGAAGGAACGCCAGCAAGCGCTCGGGGGGCCGTTCGTGCCCGTAGTCGGCAAGCCCGACTACGGCACCGCCGAGAACCGCTTCGGAGCCGCCCGGTCTGGGCACGTCCACGCGGGACAGGACGTCTTCGCCCCGACCGGCACACCGCTGGTCGCGGTCGCCGACGGGGTGATCGCCGAGACCGGCAGCGATGCCGGCCAGGGCAACTACGTCTATCTCTACGACCCCAGGCGCGAGCGCACCTACGTCTACATGCACATGATCGAGCCGGCCGAGGTCGGGGCGGGGCGGGAGGTGCTCGCCGGCCAGCGGCTTGGCGGCCTCGGTTGCACCGGCTCGTGCTGGGGTGATCACCTGCATTTCGAGATCCGCGACGGCAAGGGCATCACCGGCGAGGCGCACGACCCGCTGCCCGAGCTGCGCGACTGGCGCCGGCTCGAGCATCCGCGCTGATCGTGGGCGGATTGCCGGCACCGCAGTACCCTCGCCGCCCATGGATCGGATCCGCAACTTCTCGATCATCGCCCACATCGACCACGGTAAGTCGACGCTCGCCGATCGCATCCTCGAGCTCACCGGCGCCGTCGACCCGCGCAAGCACATGCCGCAGCTGCTCGATTCGATGGAGCTCGAGCGCGAGCGTGGGATCACGATCAAGGCGCAGGCGGTGCGTGTCGACTACGCCGCCGACGACGGTGAGGCATACCAGCTGCAGCTGATCGACACGCCCGGGCACGTGGACTTCTCCTACGAGGTCTCGCGCAGCCTCGCCGCCTGCGAGGGGGCGCTGCTCGTCGTCGACGCGGCCCAGGGAGTCGAGGCTCAGACCGTGGCCAATACCTACGCCGCCGTCGAGGCCGGACTCGAGCTGATCCCGGTACTCAACAAGGTCGATCTGCCGAGCGCCGAGCCCGAGCGCGTCGCGGGCGAGATCTGCGACCTGATCGGCGGCGAGCCGGGCGACATCCTGCGCATCTCGGCGAAGACCGGGGAGGGGGTCCGCGAGGTGCTGGAGGCGATCGTCGCCCGGATCCCGCCGCCTGCGGGTGATCCCGAAGCGCCGACCAGGGCGCTGATCTTCGATTCGGAGTTCGACCAGTACCGGGGCGTCGTCGCCTATCTGCGGATGATCGACGGCAGCTTCCGGCAGCACGAGCCGATCGTCGCGATGCAGGCAGGGACCGGGGCCGAGATCGACGAGATCGGCTTCTTCGCGCCCGCGATGCATCCCGTCGCCGACATGTCGGCGGGTGAGGTCGGCTACGTGATCACCGGGCTCAAGGACGTTTCCAAGCTGCGCGTCGGCGACACGCTGACCGCCCGCGACCGCCCGGCCTCGCAGGCGCTGCCCGGGTATCGCGAGGTCAAGCCGATGGTCTTCAGCGGCCTGTTCCCGATCGACACCGACCGCTACGAGGACCTGCGCGATGCGCTCGAGCGACTGGCGCTCAACGATGCGGCGCTCTCCTATGAACCCGAGACCTCGCAGGCGCTCGGCTTCGGCTTCCGCTGCGGGTTCCTGGGCCTTCTGCACATGGACATCGTTCGCGAGCGGCTCGAGCGCGAGTACGACCTCGAGCTGCTCGCGACCACCCCCAACGTGCGCTATGAGGTGCGGCTGACCAGCGGTGAGGTGGTCGACGTCCACTCGCCCGTCGAGATGCCCGATCCGGGAGTGATCGAGGAGATCCTCGAGCCGTACATCCGCGCATCTTTGATCTGCCCGACCGACTACGTCGGCCAGGTGATGGAGCTGTGCCAGTCGCGGCGCGGTTCCCACGTCGACATGCACTACCTCTCACCCGAGCGCGTCCAGCTTCGGTATGACCTTCCCCTGGCCGAGATCGTGCTCGACTTCTTCGATCAGCTCAAGTCGCGCACCGCCGGCTACGCCTCGCTCGACTACGAGCCGATCGGCAACCGGGCTTCCGACCTGGTCAAGCTCGACGTCCTGCTGGCGGGCGATCGGGTGGATGCGCTCTCGCAGGTGGTGCACCGCGACGCCGCCTACGAGGCCGGCAAGAACCTGGTCGAGCGGCTGCGAAAGACGATCCCGCGCCAACTGTTCGACGTCCCGGTGCAGGCCGCCGTCGGCTCGCGGGTACTCGCGCGCGAGACCGTCAAGGCGTTGCGCAAGGACGTCACCGCGAAGCTCTACGGTGGCGACGTGACCCGGAAGAAGAAGCTGCTCGAGAAGCAGAAGAAGGGCAAGAAGCGGATGAAGCAGGTGGGCGCGGTCGAGGTGCCCCAAGAGGCCTTCCTAGCCGTGCTCGAGGTCGATGGCGACTGAGGCGCGCGAGGAGATCGTCCGCAGGGCCTGGGAGGCGTACGACCGGGGCGACATCGAAGGCACGCTGGCGATCTTCGATCCCGCGGTGGTGATCCACGTCCCGGTGAGCATGGCGAACGCGGGCACCTACCACGGCAAGGAGGGCTTTCTGACCTGGATCGCGCAATGGAACGAGGCCTGGGACTCGTTCGAGGTCGGTGTGCTCGACGTCGAGGCCGTCGGCGAGCGCCACGTCCTCACCCTGAGCCGTCAGAGCGGCATCGGGCGCGGCAGCGGGGTCGAGGTGACGATGCAGACGGGCTGGGTGTTCGAGCTGCGCGAGGGTCTCTGCACGTACCTCTCCGTCCAGCCGAGCATCGAGCTGGCGCGCGCCGACGCCCTGGTGCGCGAATCGCGCAACGCGAACTGAAGCCGGCACGCTCCTTCCGCCGCCGCAACGGGTTACTGAGCCCTGGTCTTCGACCGCTCTTGACAGTCGCTTTACCCCGAGTAGGGTGAACCCGTCAGCCCAGGCGGTGCCGGCAAACGAAGGGGGCATGATGCGGTTGAGGATGAACTCGCGGCTGGGGCTCGGGTGGCGCGCGGCGATGGTCACGGCAACGGTGCTGATCGCGTTCGCCTCGCCGGCTTCGGCGAGTGACATCTTCACCATCGACGAGGTCGATTCGCCCGACCCGGTGCCGCGCGGCCAGACCGTCACCGACACCTTCACGATCACCAACAGCGAGCCCGGCTGCGGCGACTGCGGCGGGAACTACGCCTTCGACATGCTCCTGCTCCGTTCGAAGAGCGACGCTTCGGTGCCAAACCCGTTCCTGACCGTCACCAGCTCGTACGGTTCCTGCAGCATCGACCCGGTGGACTCCTACGGCTACCACTCGGCGATCTGCAACTTGGGCGCGCGGCAGAACATCCCGCAGACCGTGACGGTGGTTGCCACGATCGAGGCCAACGAGTCGTTCGACAATTACGCGGGCTTTCTCGAGACTGGAGAGCCGATCGGCATCGTCTCGAACGCGCTCACCCAGGTGATCTATCCGCCGGCCATCAGCGGGTCCGGGAAGATCCGGCTCAAAGGGGTTCCCCAGGGCTGCGCCACGGACGACTTCAAGGTCAAGGCTCGCGCGAGGGCCGGTGACATCGGGCGGTTCACCGCGATCCTCGCGGGCCCGCGCGACGAGTGGGGCGCGCGCCTCGATGACGGTTTCTCGAAGAAGATCGCCCACTCGGAGGGGTCGTCCCACCTGAAGGCGAAGGTGAGAGCCTCGAAGCTCGACGCCGGCTTCTACGATCTCGGGTTCGCGGCGATCGGTAAGGGTCACCCGACGCTGAAGAGCAAGGTGAACTTTCAGGTCTGCGATCGATCCTTGACAGGCGCAGGCTAGACAGGCGCAGGCGCACCTCCTGCTGACTCGTGTCGGTGTTCAGTCCACGGCGAGGCTGGCGTGCTCGACGTCGAGGCCGTCGCGGGCGCGCCCGGTCAGCGCTTGCGCTTCACGCGCCAGCTCTCGGAGGCGGGCTGCGGTTCGAGGTTGCCGGTGGCGTCGAAGCCGCGGACCTCGAAGCTGTGGCGTCCCCTCCTCACCCGCTTGGTGAACGGTGATGCGCACGACGCGTAGGTGGCCCCGTCGAGCGCGCACTCGAAGCTCGCGGAGGGGTCGTCGGCGACGAACCTGAAGGTCGCGCGGATGCGACGCTTCCTCGTCTTGACCCGGCGTCTCGGACCGCTGAGGATCGTGGTCTCGGGCGCGGTCGTGTCGCCGGCCCCCGCCTCGGTGAACTCGTCGGCGCCGATGTCGGGCGCCGGGCCCTGGAAGCGTGCCTCCCCGTCGATGTCGCTGCTGCCGAGGCCCGCGGCGGCGGAGCCCGCGTTGATCGTCGGCGAGCCGGCGAGTTGGTGGAAATCACCGCCGGACGCGTTCCCGAACAGCGGCGCGGAAGTCTGGTTTTGGTTGGTGCCCGGGTTGGTGATGAAGGCGGTGCCGTTGCTGGTGCCGACCTCGTCCTCGAACAAGTAGTTCGAGTGGTCCGCGATCACGGTGGCCGCGTTCCCGGTGCCGCTGGCGCTGGCCCTGATATCAACCGGGGCGCCGTAAGCGATCAGGTTGGTGGCGTTGACCGTGATCGAGCCGCTGCCGCTCGTGAGCCTGATCGCGGGAGCACTCTGGCCGAAGGCGGTGACGTTGCGAAGCGTGGTGGTCAGGCTGCCGCCGGTGGCCTGGCCGAAGATCGCGTCTCCGCCGCCGGAGTTCCAGCAGACGCTGTCGCGAATCGTGACCTGTGCGACGTGGCAGGCCTCGAACGGAGAGTCGGAGTGGGCGACGACGCTCTCGACCGTGCCCGCTCCGGCGACCAGGGCGGATCCGACGCCCGGGCCCTGCTCGATCGCCACGCGACGCAGCACCGAGCCCGGGACGTCGAGCCAGATCGCATAGCTGGTGCCCGCGACGATCAGTGGCCGCGGCTGTCCGGCGAGGCCTTGAATCGTCACCGCGTCGGTTGGTTGGACGGTGTCGGTCGCGATCGGATAGGTGCCCGGCAGCAGCGTGATCACGTCTCCGTTGCTGACCGCGCCGCCCTCGACGGCGGTCTGGATGTCGCAGGGGTCGGCTTGCGGGCAGGTGACGGCCGGCCCATTTCCGCCCGGCTCGGCGAAGCGGTCGGCGGCGAGCGCCGGCGCCACGCCCGCCAGCGCCACCAACGTCGCTGCGGTCGCGAGGATCAGTGCTTTGTTGACTCTGCTCGGCATGCTTCTCTCGTTCGTCCAAGCGCCGACGGCGGCCCCGTCTACTTCCCCTTCGGGTTGGCGAGGGTCGACCTTGAGCGGTGAGCGGCGAGTCCGCGAATCAAGCATCACCAATTACACTGGCGCGCCGATGGCGGTGAAGATCGAAGCGGTGGGCAAGTCCTGGGACCCGGCCTCGTTCGAGGTCGATTCCGAGCGGATCTCCCGGTACGCCGACGCCGTCGGCGAGCCGAGCCCGGTCCACCGCGATGCCGAGGCCGCCCGCGAGGCAGGGTTTCGCGACGTCGTCGCGCCGCCGATGTTCTGCGTCGTCTACAGCTCCGTGGCGATGGGCCCGGCGATCTTTGATCCCGATGTCGGGATCAACTTCGCCGCCATGGTCCACGGGGGCCAGGAGTTCGAGTGGGGCGAGCCGGTGTGCGCGGGCGACACGATCACGACGACGGCCACGTGCAAGGACATCTCAGAGCGGGGCGGGATGGCGCTTCTACGTGTTCGAGTCGGTGTCCCGCAACCAGGACGGCGCGGAGACCGTGAAGGCGACCTGGACCAACATCGTGCGCGGGGTCTGAGGAGGGCCGATGGGGGATCTTCACGTCGGTGACTCGATCCCGGAGCTGCGCGTGACCCCCGACGCGGGGCTGACCAAGCGCTACGCCGAGGCCTCGGGCGACATGAACCCGATCCACATCGACGAGGAGTTCGCGAAGTCGGTCGGCCTGCCGGGCTGCATCCTGCACGGCCTCTACTCGATGGCCCTGGTCGCCCGCGCCCACGCGGCGCTCGCCGGCGGCGACCCACGGGCACTGAAGCGGCTCGAGGTTCAGTTCCGCGGCATGGGCTTCCCCGAGCAGGAGATCGTCGTCACCGGAACCGTCATTGCGGCGGAGGGCGGGCGGATCGTCACAGCGACCGAGGCCGCGCAGAACGACCACAAGATCATCCGCAACGCCGAGGCCGAGGTCGAGCTGGGCTGAAGTCCGCGGTGGGCGCGATCAGCCGCTGCGTCCACCCGGTTGGTTGGTGCGCCATGAGCCGCGACGGCGATGGCGCATCAACTGTGAGCCTCGATCCTAGAATCACGTCTGTGCTCAGCGAACGCCAACAGCGGATCCTCAACCTGGTGGTCGACGCATACCTCGAGTCGGGCAAGCCGGTCGCGTCGGCTGTGATCGCCGAGGAACAGAAGGTCGAGTGGGGCCCGTCGACCGTGCGAGCCGAGCTCGCGGCGCTTGAACGCGAGGGGTATCTGGGTCATCCCCACACCTCGGCCGGAAGGGTGCCGACTGATTCGGGCTACCGGTTCTACGCTGACTCGCTGCTCGTTGCCGGCGCGAAGCCGGGGCCGGCCAGCGGCAGCCTCGATCTGTCGCGGATGCGCCGCGAGATCGAGGAGGCGCTGCGGGAGACCGCCTCCGCGCTTTCGCGAATGACCGACCTGCTCGCGGTCGCGACCGGTCCGCCGCCTTCGGCCGCGCGCGTTCATCGAGTGGAGGCGCTGCAGCTGCAGCCGAAGGTTGTGATGGTGGTCGTCATCGCGTCCAACGGAGCCGTGACCAAGCGGGTCTTCAACTTTGCCGATCAAGTTGACCCGGGGCTGGTCGAGTGGGCCTCGAGCTTCCTCAACGAGCGCCTCGCCGGTCTCGCACTGGGCGCGCGGATGACCGGCGATCGGCTCGACGATCCGGAGCTGGGACCCGCCGAGCGCGGCTTCCTGGTCGAGATCCGTGATGCGTTCTCGGGTCTCGAGCAGGGGGCGGAGTCGGACCTCTACGTCGAGGGCGCCGCGCGGCTGCTGTCCGCCGACCACGCTCCCGACCTGCCACGGGCGGACTCCCTGATGCGGGCGCTCGAGCGGCGCGCCAACCTGCTCGAGGTCCTCCGATCGACCATTGACGAGCGCTCGGTCTTCATGTGGATCGGCGACGAGAACCCGGCGCCGGAGCTGCGGTCGGTGAGCGTGGTCGGAGCCAACTACGGGCTCGGATATCGCAACCTGGGCACCGTCGGCGTCGTCGGCCCCATGCGGATGGACTACGCGACGGCGATCGCCTCGGTCCGTGAGGCGGCGGGCGAGCTGTCGCGGTTCTTCGAGTCGGTCTACGAGTAGCGCTCTCGGCGTGCCCCGCGACTACTACGAGGTGCTCGGCGTCGACCGAGGCTCGAGCGAGCCGGAGATAAAGCGCGCCTTCCGGGGCCTCGCCCGCGATCTTCACCCCGACGTCAACCGACACGATCCGGAGGCCGAGGAGAAGTTCAAGGAGGCCGCCGAGGCCTACGAGGTGCTCTCCGACCCCGAGCGCCGGCGCACCTACGACGCCTTCGGCCACGAGGGCCTTCGAACCGGCGGCTGGTCGCCACACACCGCGGGCAGCATGGAGGACATCCTCTCCTCGCTGTTCGGCGGCGGCGACTCGCTCTTCGCCGACCTGTTCGGCGGCGGCCGCTCGGGTCCCGCGCCCGGTGGTGATATCGGCGTCGAGGTCGAGATCACACTCGCCGAGGTGCTCACCGGAGTCGACCGCGAGCTCAGCTTCGAGGCCGTGTCGGTGTGCGAGCACTGCCGCGGCAACGGCGCCGAGCCCGGGACGCCGATTCGGACCTGCGACACCTGCGCCGGCGCCGGCCGCGTCCAGCAGGTTCGCCGCACGGCCTTCGGCCAGCTCGTCCAGACGGGTGCCTGTCCGACCTGCGATGGCGATGGCAGGATCGCCGAGCAGCCCTGCGGCCCATGCTCCGGGGCGGGGCGCGTGCTCCGAGACCGGAAGTGGGACGTGGACATTCCCGCCGGGATCGAGTCCGGTCAGCGGATTCGGATCGCCGGCGCCGGTCATGCCGGCGAGAGCGGTGCGCCGCCGGGCGACCTCTACGTCCTCGTTCGGGTGACCGACGACGAGCGCTTCGAGCGCCGCGGGCAGGACCTGATCACCGTGGTCGAGGTGCCGGTCACTCTGACGATGGTCGGCGGTCGGGTCCGCGCGCCGACGCTCGACGGAGATCGCGAGGTCGAGATCCCGGCCGGAACGCAGCCCGGTCACACGGTGCGACTGAAGGGCCTCGGGCTGCCGTCGCTGCGAGGCCGTTCGCGCGGCGCCCAGCATGTGGTGGTCGAAGTCGAAGTGCCCCGCAAGCTCAATCGAGAGCAGCGCGACCTGGCCCGACGCCTGCATGAGTCGCTCGGCGGCGACGAGCTTTCGTGATCCGGCTCGCCGTCCGCTGCCGGGCGGAGCTGGCCGAGCGCGTGCTCGCCGATCTGCTCGAACTTGCGCCGGGCGGGGTGGAGGAGGACCGCGGCGAGGAGTGGGTCGAGTTCGCGATCTACGGCCCGCCGGGTGAGCTTCCCTCGCTACCCGACCTCGAGGCCGCCGCGGGCGACGGCCTGGTGGAGATCAGCTCGACCGAGATCCCGGACGACTGGGCCGACCGCTGGCGCGACTTCCACGAGCCGGTCTCGATCGCCGGCGGGCGAATCGTCGTCCGGCCATCCTGGGAGCCGGGAATTGACGTCGAGGAGGTGCCGGACGCCATCGACGTCGTGATCGACCCCGGACAGGCCTTCGGCACCGGCGCCCACGCGACGACGGCGATGTGCCTCGAGCTGCTGCTCGAGCTCGCCGACCAAGGTCAGGCGAAGGGGCGGTTGGTCGACCTCGGCACCGGCTCGGGGGTGTTGGCGATCGCTTCCGCAATGCTCGGCTGGGCGCCGGTGATCGGCTGCGACAGCGAGGACGCCGCGCTGGAGGCCGCGGCGCAGAACGCGTCCGCGAACGGTGTCGAGCTCGAGCTCTCGCCGAGTCAACCTCCGCGAGCAGCCACCGCCGCCGGCACCGACCCTGGTCGCGAATCTGACCGCGCCCCTGCTCGAGGCGGTCGCGGCCCGCATCGGCCAGACACCGGGAGCGCTGGTGTGCTCGGGCCTGCTCGCGAGCGAGGTCGGCCGCGTACGTGCGGCATTGGCGGATGCGCGCCTGGAGGTCGTCTCAGAACACCGGCGCGGAGAATGGGTGGCTCTCCTTGCCAGGGCCCGCGATTCCGACGCCCGGTCGGGGTAGGGTGGGCTCGTGACGACTCTCGCCGTCCAGTTCTACGACGTTGTCGTCTGGCTCCACGTCAGCGCTGTCGTGGTCGCCTTCGGCCCAACCTTCGCCTTCGGGATCTACGTGGCGATGACCGCGAGCAAGCACCCCCGCAGCATCCCGGCGGTGCTCGAGGCGCAGAACGCGATCAACAAGGGGCTGGTCACGATCGGAGGGATCGTCGTGCTGCTGTCGGGCCTGTACCTGGCGGCCGACGGAGACGTGTTCGACGAGGTCTTCGTCGGTGTCGGGATCGTTTCGATCATCGTCCTGCTCGGCCTCGTCCACGGCTTCTTCCTGCCCCACGATCGCCGCGCTCTCGCGGCCGCCGAGCGGGACATCGAGGCGGCAGGGACCGGCGAGGTCAAGCTGGGCGACGACTTCAACCGAGCCCAGACCGCAAGCGCCCGCATGGGCCCGATCGCCGGGCTGATCGTCATCCTGACGATCTACTTCATGGCCGCGAAGCCGTTCCTCTAGAGGTACGAACCGACCACGTTGTTCCCCTGGAGCTTTGCCAGGCCGCCCGAGTACCGGCCTCAGCGCCGGAGCGCGACCGCGGCCCCGGCCGCGGCGAGCGCACCGGCGGCGATCAGTCTTGCGCGGGGGCTCGCTTCGCCCATCACCGCGCTTCGGCTCGCGTAGGACATCACCGAGGAACGCGAGCCGGCCGACAACGCCGAGCCGAGCGAAGCGGCCGAGCCGACCGAGAACGCCGACGCCGCGCACCCGATCGAGCCGATCGAGAGGATCGAGCCGACCGAGCCGATCGAGAGCACGGAGCCCTTCGAGGCGATCGAAAGCAGCGAGTCCTCCGACCAGAGCGAGAGCGTCGAGCGGCCGTTCTGAGCCAGGTCTTTCACCGGCCAAGTCTCGCACCCGCGATCATCCGAGGAGATGCACGCGCCGCCCCTCGACGCCTCGCTGCCGATCGCGGTCTTCGACTCCGGCGTCGGCGGGCTGACGGTGCTCCACGAGTGCCTCGTCTCGTTGCCCGAGGAGGACTACCTCTACCTCGGGGACGACGCCCGCTTCCCCTACGGCACCAAGGACACCGACGAGCTGCGCGAGTGCGTCGAGCGCAACACCCGCTTCCTGCTCGACCGCGGCGCGAAGCTGATCGTGATCGCCTGCAACTCGGCGGCCGGTGCCGGGCTCGACGCGGCACGAGCGATCGCTGCCGGGCGCGGGGTGGAGGTGATCGCGGTGATCGAGCCCGAGGCCGAGATCGCCGCCGCGATCACGGAGTCGGGGCGCGTCGGGGTCCTGGCGACGCCGGCGACGGTCGCGGGCGGCGCCTACCGTCGCGCGCTCTCGCACGAGCGTCGCGAGCTGACCGTGACCGAGGTCGCCGCGCCCGACCTGGCGGCGATCATCCAGCGCGGCTTCCCGTTCTCCGAGGGAGTGGTCGAGACGGTGCGCTCCTACTGCGCGCCGCTGAAGCGCGCCGCGGAGGTCGACACGGTGATCCTCGGCTGCACCCACTACCCGCTGGTGCGCGCCGATGCTGCAGCGCTTCCTCGGCCGCGAGGTGCGGCTGGTCAGCTCCGGGCCACGCGCTGGCGGCCACCGCGCAGCGGATCCTCGAAGCGGCAGCGCCTGGAGACTGCGAACGAGGGAGAGGGGACCTACCGGTTCCTCTGCACCGGCGACGTCGACGCCTTCCGCGAGCTCGGCACCCGCTTCCTGCAGATGCCGCTCGGGGACGGTGGAGCGGGTGAGATGTCGGACCGAGAGCGGCGCCGCCGCGACTACCCTTGTGCTGGTGAGCCGACGATCCTCGAACAGGTTCAGACGAACACCCGCGAGGCGATGAAGGCCGGCGAGCGCGACCGCGTGGCGGCGCTGCGGCTGGTCGCCGACGCACTGCAGAAGGACGCTCAAGGAGGGCGGCGACGACGAGGTCGCCGTCCTGCGTCGCGAGCGCAAGCGCCGCCTCGAGGCGGCCGAGGCCTACCGCGACGGGCGGCAGCGACGAGCGCGCCGCGGCCGAGGAGGCCGAGGCGGAGCTGATCGACCGCTACCTGCCCGGCCGAGCTGTCCGACGAGGAGCTCGGGCGCTGGTCGACGCCGCGATCGCGGAGACCGGGGCTCGCGAGCCGGAGCGACATGGGCAAGGTGATGGGGGCCGTGATGCCGAAGGTCGGCGGCCGCGCGGACGGCAAGCGGGTGAGCGCGATGGTGCGCGAGCGGCTCGCGGACGTAGAGCCTTGGCCCGCCGCCAGCTCACCCTCGACAACACCGTCGCCGCCGAGCTCGCGGGCGCCGAGGACACCGTGCTGCGCGAGCTCGAGGAGCGGCTCGGCTGCGAGCTGTCTACCTGCGCGGCAACGTGCTCACGCTGGACGGCGACGACGCGCGACGTCAGCCGCGCGGCGACGATGGTCGACGAGCTCGTCGGACTGGTCGAGCGCGGCCATGACCTCGCCCCGGCCACGATCGACACGGTCAGCGGTGCGATCGAGGCCGACGACGAGCGCCGCGGAGATCCTCGAGGACCTCGATCTGGCGCCATCGCAGCATCAAGGTGGCGCCGAAGACCGTGAACCAGAAGCGCTACGTCGACTCGATCCGCGACCACACGGTGACCTTCGGGATCGGGCCCGCCGGAACCGGCAAGACCTTCCTCGCGGTGGCCATGGCCGTCGCCGCGCTCGACGCACGCGAGATCAGCCGCATCATCCTCACCCGCCCGGCGGTCGAGGCCGGCGAGCGCCTGGGCTTCCTGCCGGGCGACATCCAGGCCAAGGTCGATCCCTACCTGCGCCCGCTCTTCGACGCCCTCTACGACATGCTCGATCCCGAGCGGGTGTCTCACCTACTTCGACCGCGGGATCATCGAGGTGGCGCCGCTCGCCTTCATGCGCGGACGCACCCTCAACGATTCCTTCGTGATCCTCGACGAGGCCCAGAACACGAGCCCGGAGCAGATGAAGATGTTCCTGACCAGGCTCGGCTTCGGCTCGCGGATGGTGGTCACCGGCGACATCACCCAGATCGACCTGCCCCGCGACCAGCGCTCCGGGCCTCGTCGTCGTCGGCGAGATCCTGTCGGCGGTCGAGCGACATCGCCTTCGTGCGCTTCGGCAGCGAGGACGTCGTCCGCCATCAGCTCGTCCAGCGGATCGTCGCCGCCTACGGCGAGTACTCCGAGCGGAGCGCCGGGAACCCGGGCGCCGCGGAGGCGACGCCGCGCAGGCGACCGGCGGGTAGTGATCGACCTCGCCGACGTTCCGGCGGATCTTCGCGACGCGGCCGAGGCGACGCTCGCCGCCGCCGGGGTCGACGATGGCCATCTGTCGGTCGAGCTGGTCGGCGAGGCAGCGATTCGAGACCTCAATCGCCGGCACCGTGGTCGCGATGCGCCCACCGATGTGCTCGCGTTTCCGATCGACGGAGCCGGGCCCGCCGCCGGGCCGCGCGAGCTCGGCGACGTCGTCATCTGCTCCGAGCATTGCGAGAACGTGGTCGAGGCCGCCGTCCACGGCGTGCTCCACCTCTGCGGTCACGACCACGAGATCGACGACGGCGAGATGCTCGCTCTACAAGCACGGATACTGACGTCCCTTGGCTGACCGCGGCGTCCCCGGAGGCGAAGCGGCGGAGACGACGCACGCGGGGTTCGTCGGCCTCGCCGGGCGCCCGAACGTCGGCAAGTCGACGCTCGTGAACGCGATCGTCGGCTCGAAGGTGGCGATCGTCTCCGATCGCCCGCAGACGACCAGGCGGGCGAGCCGCGGGGTCGCCACCGACCTCGCCGCCGGGTGGCAGCTGGTGCTCGTCGACCTGCCGGGAGTGCAGCGGCCTCGCGACGTGCTCACCGAGCGGATGCAGCGCCGGGTCGAGCACGAGCTCGACGGGGCCGACGCGGTGCTGCTCGTCGTCAACGCGGAGCAGGGCATCGGCGCCGGCGATCGCTTCATCGCCGACCACCTGCTCGCGGCCGGCGTCCGGACGCGCACGGTGATCTGCGCGGTCAACAAGATCGACCGGCTGAGCCCGCCGCGGACGGCCGAGGTGCTCGCCGCGGCGGCTGAGCTCGAGGCGGTCGACGAGGTCTTTCCGGTCTCGGCCGAAGCGCGGCGACGGGCTCGAGCCGCTCGTCGGCCGGCTGGCCGAGCTGCATTCCCGAGGGGCCGCTGCTGTATCCGCCGGACGAGCGCACCGACCAGCCGAGCGAGGTCCACCTCGCCGAGCTGATCCGCGAGCAGGTCCTGCGACGCACCCGCGAGGAGCTCCCGCACGCGGTCGAGGTCGCGGTCGAGGAGGTCGCCGAGCGCGAGGACGGCCTGATCGACGTCCGAGCGCAGATCTGGACCGAGACCGAGTCGCAGAAGTCGATCCTGATCGGCAAGGGAGGGCGGATGGTGCGCGAGATCGGCACCGCGGCCCGCAAGGAGCTCGAGCGCGAGCTCGGCGGCAAGGTCTTCCTCGACCTCCAGGTGCGGGTTCGCGAGCGCTGGCGCCGCGACGAGGACCTCCTCGACCGGCTCGGGATCGACTGAGGCGGCTCGGCGGCCGGGTGCAGGCGTTCTCGTTCGCCGTCGGCGGGCACTACGATCTCGCGGATGCCCGACGGCGATTCGCTTCGACCACGAGGGGCTCGTGCCGTGCGTGGTCCAGGACTGGCGCACCGGCGAGGTGCTGACGCTCGCCTACATGAACGAGGAGGCGCTGCGGCTCACCCGCGAGACCGGCGAGGTCCACTTCTTCAGCCGCTCGCGCGGCGAGCTGTGGCGCAAGGGCGAGACCTCGGGCAACGTGCAGCGCCTGCGCCAGCTGCGCTACGACTGCGACGGCGACGCGTGTCGTGGCCCTGGTCGAGCCCGGCCGGGCCCGCGTGCCACACCGGCGAGCGAAGCTGCTTTTACCGCGAGCTCGACGATCTGCGATCGCCGAGCCCGACGCCGGCGCCGGCCGCACGAGGCGCTGGCCGAGCTCGAGCCGCACGCTCGAACGACGCCGCAGCGAGCGGCCGGAGGGCTCGTACACGGTGGAGCTGCTCGACGATCCCGACCGCATCGGCGACAAGGTCCGCGAGGAGGCCGACGAGGTCGCGCGCGCGGCGGCCGGCGAGTCCGACGAGCGCGTCGCCGAGGAGGCCGCCGACCTGCTCTACCACCTCGAGGTGCTGCTGCTCTCCCGCGACGTGCCGCTCTCGGCGGCGCTGGAGACGCTCAATGACCGCCGCGCGCTGAGGCGACGATCGCGGATCGAACCCGGGCCTCGGACCGCGCCCGAGAGCTCGCGCCGCGACGCGAACGTGATCCCGGTCGTGCTACCGCTTCGTCGACGACTGCGAGACGCCGGTGTCGGCGTTCCTGAAGCTGCGCGAGGCCTTTGCGCGGGCCCGCTTCCTGCTCGAGTCCGCCGAGCAGGGCCGGCTCGGCCGCTACTCGTTCCTCGGCTTTCGCCCGCGGCTCGAGCTCCGCTGGTCCGACGGCGACGCTGACCGCGGTCCGTGACGGCGAGCGCATCGACAGCGAGCCCGCGACCCATACGCGGCGGTCGCCGCCGCGCTCGGGCGTTCGAGATCACCTCTGCCGAGACGAGCCTGCCACCGTTCGCCGGCGGCGCCGTCGGCTTCTTCGGCTACGACCTGGTGCGCACGGTCGAGCCGCTCGGCGCGCCCAATCCCGATCCGGTCGGCCTGCCCGACATGTCGCTGATGGTCTGCGAGCTGATGCTCGCCTTCGATCACCTCAAGCACGAGGTGACGGTGCTCGCCTACGCCTTCTGCGAGGACGAGCGATCGACCCCGCCTACGATCGCGCCCTGGCCGTGCATCGACGAGGCTCGCGAGGCTCTGCGCGGCCCGGTTCCGCCGCCTCGCCCGCGGCCGGACGGCCGTGGGCCAGGCACCGGCGCCCGACTCGTTCGAGCCCGAGGGAACGCGCGGTCGGTGGCGCTCGAACCTCTCCCGCGAGCAGTTCGAGGCCAACGTCGCGCGGATCATCGAGTACGTGCGCGCCGGCGACGCCTTCCAGGTCGTCCCCTCGCAGCGCTTCTCGGCGCCGGCGCCGGTCGAGGCGTTCTCGATCTATCGCGGGCTGCGCACGGTCAACCCCTCGCCCTACATGTACTTCCTCGAGTTCGGCGACTTCCAGATCGCCGGCGCCTCGCCCGAGCCGCTGGTCAAGGTCAGCGGCCGCCGGGTCGAGACCCGGCCGATCGCCGGCACCTACCCGCGCGGCGCCTCCGAGGAGGAGGACCGCCGCCAGGCCGACGGCCCTGCTCGCCGATCCGAAGGAGCGCGCCGAGCACGTGATGCTGGTCGACCTCGGCCGCAACGACCTCGGCCGCGTCTGCGAGTACGGCAGCGTCGAGCGTCGACGAGTACATGGTGGTCGAGACCTACTCGCACGTCTTCCACATCGTCAGCCAGGTCTCGGGGACGCTGCGCGAGGGCGTCGGCGCGATGGACGCGCTGCGGGCGTCGCTGCCGGCCGGCACGCTCTCCGGCGCGCCCAAGGTGCGGGCGATGCAGATCATCGACGAGCTCGAGCCCCACAAGCGCTGCTCGTACGGCGGTGCGATCGGCTACCTGAGCTTCACCGGCGACCTCGATACCGCGATCCACATCCGCACGGCGGTGGTCAAGGACGGCGAGGTCCACGTCCAGGCCGGCGGCGGCACCGTCGCCGACGCCAAGCCCGACTACGAGTACCGGGAGTCGGTCGCCAAGGCGAAGGCGATGTTCCAGGCGGTCGAGCTCGCGGCCGAGCCAGCCGGAGTGGGGATGAGGCCGCGGTGAAGAGTGCTGGTGATCGACAACTACGACTCGTTCACCTACAACCTGGTCCAGTACCTGGGCGAGCTGGGCGCCGAGGTGGAGGTGGTGCGCAACGACAAGGCGACGGTCGCCGAGCTGCTCGAGCGCCGCCCCGATCGGCTCGTGATCTCGCCCGGGCCGTGCACGCCGGCCGAGGCCGGGATCTCGATCGAGGCCTCGCGCGCCTTCCCGGAGGCGGGCATCCCGACCCTCGGCGTCTGCCTCGGCCACCAGGCGATGGTGGAGGCGTTCGGCGGCCGCACGATCCGGGGCGAGCCCGTCCACGGCAAGGACGCGGAGGTCGAGCACGACGGGCGCGGGCTCTACGCGGGTCTGCCGAACCCGCTGCCCGCGGGCCGCTACCACTCGCTGGTCGCCGACCCCGAGCTTCCCGGAGAGCTCGAGCGCACCGCCTCCTATGGCGAGGTCGTGATGGGCGTGCGCCACCGCGAGCTGCCCGCCGAAGGCGTGCAGTTCCACCCCGAGTCGGTACTCACGCCCGACGGGAAGACGTTGCTGGCAAATTTCCCGCTGCTGCCGATGCCTAACGAGATCCTCACCCGCGCGATCGACGAGGTCGCATCCGGGGGACACCTGACCGCCGATCACGCCTCGGCGGTCCTCGACGAGGTGATGGAGGGGCGCGCGAGCGAGGTCCAGACGGGCGCCTTCCTGGTCGCGCTGCGAGCCAAGGGCGAGACCGTGGCGGAGCTGGTCGGGCTGGCGCGCACGATGCGCCGCCTCGCCGCCTCGGTCGAGACCTCGCGCGACGGCCTCGTCGACACCGCCGGCACCGGCGGCGGGCCCTCCACGTTCAACATCTCGACCGCCGCCGCGCTGGTGGCGGCCGGCGCCGGATGCGCGGTCGCCAAGCACGGCAACCGCTCGAGCACCAGCCGCTGCGGCTCCGCCGACCTGCTCGAGGCGCTCGGCGTCGAGATCGAGCTCGAGCCCGCCGCCGTCTCGCGTTGCATCGAGGAGATCGGCTTCGGCTTCATGTTCGCCCCCCGCCATCACGCGGCGATGAAGCACGTGGTGCCCGTCCGCAGGGAGCTCGCGGTGCGGACGATCTTCAACTTCCTCGGGCCGCTGACGAATCCGGCCGGGGCCCGGCGGCAGCTCCTGGGGGTCTCGGACCGCCTCTATCAGGAGACGATCGCCGAGGCGCTGGTCGGGCTCGGCTGCGAGCAGGCGCTCGTCGTCTGCGCCGACGACGGCGTCGACGAGATCAGCATCGCCGGACGTACGCGGGTGATCGAGGTGGCGCACGGGGGCACCGAGGAGTGGTTCATTACGCCGGACGATCTCGGCATCGCTCCTGCCGGCCTCGATGCGATCGCGGGCGCCGAACCGGAGCACAACGCCGCGACCGTACGTGCCGTCCTCGGCGGCGAGCCGGGGCCGGCCCGCGACGTGGTTGCGATCAACGCCGGCGCGGCGATCCTCGCTGCCGGCGACGCGCATGACCTCGCCGCCGGCGTCGAGCGAGCTCGCCGAGGCGATCGACTCGGGTGCGGCGCAGGGCGTCCTCGAGCGCCTCGTTCGGCTCACCGGTGAGCTCGCGGCCTGACGGGCGCCTGCTCTACCCTGATCTGAGGATGAGCAAGCTCGAGGAGCTCGTGGGGGCAGCGCGGGAGGACGTCGAGCGGCGCAAGAGCCAGGTCCCCGTCGAGGACCTACGCGACGCCGTCGGCACGCTCAGCGGATCGCGCCCGTTCAGCGAGGCGCTGGTCCGCCCCGGACTCTCGCTGATCGCCGAGTTCAAGCGTCGCTCTCCGAGCTCTGGCGAGATCGCGGCGGGCGCGACGGTGGCGGAGGTCTGCGCGGCCTATGAGCGCGGCGGCGCGGCGGCGCTCTCGGTGCTCACCGACGACCGCCACTTCGGTGGCAACCTCGACGATCTGCGAGCCGCCCGCGCTGCATCGGGCCTGCCGATCCTGCGCAAGGACTTCATCATCGACGTCTACCAGCTCTATGAAGCGGCGGTCAACGGCGCCGACGCGGTGCTGCTGATCGTCGCCGCGCTCGACGATGACGCCCTTGCCCTGCTGCACTCCGAGGCGGCGCTGCTCGACCTCGACTGCCTGGTCGAGGTCCACGACGAACCCGAGCTCGAGCGGGCGCTCGAGGTCGGCGCCGACGTGATCGGGATCAACAACCGCAACCTCGGCGACCTCAGCGTCAACCTCGAGACGACGGCCGAGCTGATCACGGACGTCCCCGCCGGCAAGACGGTGGTCTCGGAGTCCGGCTACGACCGCTGGGAGCAGCTCTCCGAGCTCGAGCGAATCGGCTGCGACGCGGTCCTGATCGGCGAGGCCCTAATGCGCTCCGGCGATCCCGAGATCGCGGTGCGTGAGCTGACCATGGACGATGAGGCGACCCGCGAGCACTACATGGACCGGGCCTCCGAGGGCTGAGGCCCCGCGGCGGATTCTTAGTCGCCCTTTCAGTTCCGGTTAGCTCGCGTTGACTCGGCCCGGGCACGCTGTCCGGATGAAGAGCTTCCTGCGCACCCCGTTTGCCTCTGCCCTCGCCGGTGGCCTCGTGGTCGGCCTGCTCGGGTGGGCGGCGATCGCAGCTGGATGGGTTGAGGCCGGCGATGACGGCGCCGCCCCGGCCGCCGTCGCGACCCCGCTCACCGAGCCGGCCGCCGACGAGGGCGGTCAGCGCGGCGGCCTGAGCGTGAACGAGATCTACACCAAGGATGCGCCCGGGGTGGCGTTCATCGAAGCCGACACCAAGGTCCAGCAGGCGCCCTTCAATCCCTTCGGCGGTCCGCCGCAGCGTGGCGGCACCGCGACCGGCTCCGGCTTCGTCATCGACGAGGACGGCCGCATCATCACCAATGCGCACGTCGTCGAGGGCGCCCAGGCGGTCCGGGTCACGCTCGGCGAGGACGGCGATACCTACGACGCCGAGGTGCTTGGCGCCGATCCCTCGACCGACGTGGCGGTGATCCAGGTGGACGCGCCAACCGACGTGCTCAAGCCGCTCGAGCTGGGCGACTCCTCGCAGGTCGCCGTCGGCGACCCGGCCGTCGCGATCGGCAACCCCTTCGGCCTCGACCGCACCGCGACCGCGGGCATCGTGTCCGCGGTCCAGCGCGAGATCAACGCGCCCAACGGCTTCACGATCACCGACGCGATTCAGACCGACGCGCCGATCAACCCCGGTAACTCGGGCGGACCGCTGCTCGACTCCAACGGCCGGGTGATGGGGATCAACTCGCAGATCGAGTCTCCCGGCGGCGGCGGCAATATCGGCATCGGTTTCGCGGTCCCGATCAACACCGCCCGCGAGGTCTCCCAGCAGCTGATCGACGACGGCGAGGTCCAGCACGCTTTTCTCGGCGTCAGCGGCACCGACCTGACTCCCGAGATCGCCGACGTGCTCAACCTCAACGCCGACGGCGGCGCCCTGGTCCAGTCCGTGGTCCCCGGCAGCCCGGCCGACAAGGCCGGCATCGAGGCCGGCGACGCCCAGGTGACGATCAACGGCCAGCCCCTGCGCGCCGGTGGCGACCTGATCGTCGCGGCCGATGGCGAGCCGGTCAACGACATCGGCGATGTGATCGCGGCTGTCGACTCGAAGCAGCCCGGCTCGAAGATCGAGCTCACCCTGGTGCGGGGGGGCGACGAGCGCACGGTCACGGTCGAGCTGGTCGAGCGGCCGGCGCAGGCGCAGGGTTAAGTGCCGATCCCGCCAGGGATCGCACACCTGGGTGCGGCCGGCGGACTTCGCGGACGCTGCGTCCTCGGGGATACCGCGTAGCGGTGCTACGCGGCACCCCTGCGTCCTTGCCCCACTCGCCCTCCAACCGCCCCAGGCGCACGCCCCAATCGAGATCGGCACCGAGCTCGTCGAAGCTGCCAAGCTTGGCCGGTGAAGGTCAAGTTCTGCGGCATCACCCGGGTCGACGACGCGCGCGAGGCCGTGCGGCTGGGCGCATGGGCGATCGGGCTCAACCATTGGGACGAAAGCCCCCGACGCTGTGACCCGGCCCGCGCGGTCGAGATCAGCGCCGAGCTTCGCCGCGAGATCGAGATCGTCGGCGTGTTCGTCAATGCGACGCTCGACGAGCTCGCGCGGGCGGCCGAGGACGAATCGTTGGCGATGCTGCAGCTGCACGGCGACGAGGGGCCGGATTTCTGCCGTGAGGCCGCCAGGCGCACCGGTTGCAAGGTGATCAAGGCGCTGCGCGTGCGCAGCGGAGCCGACGTTCAGGCCGCGCAGGCCTTTCGCACCGACTATCACCTCCTCGACGCGCACCGGGCCGGGGTGCCCGGCGGAACCGGGGAGACCTTCGACTGGGGGCTCGTCAATTCGCGGCGCAGCGATGTGCCGCTGATTCTCGCCGGCGGGCTGACGCCCGACAACGTCGCTGAAGGGATCTCGAGCGTCCGTCCGTTCGCAGTCGACGTCGCCAGCGGGACCGAATCCGCCCCCGGGGTCAAGGACCACGCGCTGATGTCGGCATTCGCCGAGAGCGCCGGGCTCGGTTCCGACGACGCCCGGGCGGTGGCTTGATGAGGACCGGTCCGACGGGTGCCGCCGGGGGAGCGGACTCGGCGCTGGGCGTCCAGGAGCGCTTCGGTGCCTACGGCGGACGGTTCGTGCCCGAGGTGCTGATGGCCGCGCTCGACGAGCTCACGATCGCCTGGGCCGAGGCGCGGAACGACGCCGTGTATCGCGAGGATCTCGACCGCCTGCTTCGCGACTTCGTCGGCCGCCCGACGCCGTTGTACCTCGCCGGGCGGCTCTCCGAACGGCTCGGCCGTCGCGTCTACCTGAAGCGCGAAGACCTCGCCCATACCGGCGCCCACAAGATCAACAACGCGGTCGGCCAGGCTCTGCTCGCGGGCCGGATGGGCAAGCGGCGGGTGATCGCCGAGACGGGCGCCGGCCAGCACGGGGTCGCCGCAGCCACCGCGTGCGCGCTGCTAGGCCTCGAGTGCGTCGTCTACATGGGCACGGAGGACATGCGCCGCCAGGCGCCGAACGTCGAGCGGATGCGCCTGCTCGGCGCCCGGGTGGCGCCGGTCGACGCCGGAGCACGGACGCTCAAGGAGGCCGTCAGCGCCGCGATCCGCGATTGGGTGACCAACGTCGCGACCACCCACTACATCATCGGCTCCGCCGTCGGGCCCGCCCCGTACCCGGCCCTCGTTCGCGACCTGCAACGGGTGATCGGTGACGAGGCCCGCGAGCAGGCGCTGGCCGCGGAGGGCGCCCTGCCACGGCGGGTGATCGCCTGCGTCGGTGGTGGCTCGAACGCCATCGGCACCTTCTCGGCCTTCGTCGACGATCCGGCGGTGGAGCTGATCGGGGTCGAGGCGGGGGGCGAGGGCCTCGAGAGCGGTCGCCACGGCGCCTCGTTGAGCGCCGGCCGGACCGGCGTCCTGCATGGGTCGCTCTCGGCCGTGCTCGCCGACGAGGATGGGCAGATCCTGGAGGCGCACTCGGTCTCGGCCGGTCTCGATTATCCCGGCGTTGGCCCCGAGCACGCGCATCTGCGCGACATCGGCCGGGTGCGCTACCTGGCGGTCACCGACGAGGAGGCCCTGAGCGCCTTCCGCGAGCTTGCCCGGCTCGAGGGGATCATTCCGGCGCTTGAGCCCTCGCACGCGATCGCCTGGCTGTTGAAGGAAATCTCCGCCACCTCCTCGGGAAAAATTCCCGCCACCTCCTCGGAACAAATACCCGCCACCTCCTCGGAACAAATACCCGCCACCTCCTCGGCTTCGCCTGCGGGGGTGCGGGGTGGGAGTGAGGGCTCGGATTACGACGTGCTGACTCTGAGCGGGCGGGGTGACAAGGACCTGGCCGAGGTCGTCGAGCGGCTCGGCGATGACTGACGCGGCCGGGGCCGAGCGAATCGCCGCCGCCTTCGCCACTGCTCGCGAGCAGGGTCGGGCTGCGCTGATGCCCTACATGATGGGCGGCTTTCCCGATCCCGAGACCTCGTTCGCGGTGGCCGAGGCGTACGCCGGCGCCGGGGCGGACATGGTGGAGCTCGGGATTCCGTACTCGGATCCACTCGCCGACGGGCCCGTGATCCACGCGGCCGGCACCCGCGCGCTGGAGGCCGGGGCGACGCTCGAGTCGGTGCTCCACGTTTGCGAGCGACTCGCCTCCCGGATCCCCGTGGTGCCGATGGCCTACGCGAACATGGCTCTCGTCCGCGGGCCCGAGCGCTTCGCTCGCGCCCTCGCCGACGCGGGCGCCGCCGGTGTGATCGTCCCCGACCTGCCGCCCGAGGAGGGGGGCGAGGTCGCGACCGCGCTGCGCGACAGCGGGCTCGCCCTGATCCCGCTGGTCGCCCCGACCACCCCTCCCGAGCGCCGCGCACGCATCTGCGCCGGCGCCGAGGGCTTCGTCTACCTCGTTTCCGACACCCGGACGACGGGCGAGCGCGAGGAGTTGCCTGCGGGGCTGGGCGAGTTGGTCGAGGCCACCCGAGCCGATGCGGCGGTCCCGGTCGCAGTCGGCTTCGGGATCGCGACGCCCGAGCAGGCGGCGGAGGTCGGCCGGGTCGCCGACGGGGTGATCGTCGGCTCGAGGCTGGTACGGGCCGTATCCGAGAGCGCCGACGCCGCGTCGGCCGCCGCCGCCGCCGGCGAGTTCATCCGCGCGGCGCGCGCCGCGATGTCGCGCTGACCGGGTAGATTGCGCGCCGTGCGCCTGCTGGTGTTCACCGTCGTCGGGCTGATCGCCTTGGTGATCGCCTACGCGTTCTCGATCGGAGGCACGGTCGGGGCGCTGATCTTCCTCTTCATCCTCTTCAACGGCATCCTCGATCGCTGGGCCAAGCCGCTGATCGATTGGGTGCGGGCTTGATGTAACGCCGGCGCTCGGCGGCAGACAGAGTCCGCGTATGGCGAAGGAGTGGCACCGGGGCTTCTGATGGGAACCGAGGGACTCGAACCGCTGCCCGCTGGCTTCGCCGCCACCCGCGATGCGCTGCACCTGGTTGCCGAGCGGTTGGTGGCCCCGGCGCGCAAGCCCGCCAACGAGATCGCGCTCACGGCCACCGCGGGCGGCTTCGGCACACCGCAGTTCGAGTTCGACGGGGCACGGGTCCAGGTTCGCGTCGAGGGAGTGGAGCTCGCGGTAGAGCGCGACGGGCGGGTTGAGCGAGCGGCGCTGGAGAGCCTCGCCGCCGGAGCGGCGCTGCTCGGCGAGCTCCTGCCGGAGGCCGTCCGCGAAGCCGATCCGCTGGCCCTCGACCCGGTCGCGGCAACCCGCCTGGCGGGTTACTACGCGTTCGCCTCGGGGGTGCTCGAGCGCTTCCGGGCCGGGCTCTCGGCCGGCGACGCGGCCTCGGAGATCAACCTCTGGCCCGAGCACTTCGACATCGCCTTCGAGGCCGGTGCCGAGGATGCGGGCCTGCGGGCGAACTACGGCGCCTCTCCCGGCGACGAGCTGCATCCGGAGCCCTATCTCTACGTCGGGCCGTGGACGGCCGAGCCCGAGGGCGAGCTGTGGAACGCCTCGGCCTTCACCGGCGCCGAGCTCTCCTACGCCGAGTTGGTCGCTGCGCGGGACCCCGAGGCCGCGGCGATCGAGTTCATGGCGACTCGCCGGGACGCGCTCGCGGTCTGACCGCGTTCTTCGGCTAGCATGGCGAGTATCTTGGCCTCGTGCGATTCGGCGTTCTCACCGGTGGCGGAGACTGCCCAGGGCTGAACGCGGTCATCCGGGCGGTGGTGCGCAAGGGCGTCGACCTCTACGGCCACGAGATCGTCGGCTTTCGCGACGGCTGGCGGGGTCCGCTCGAGAACGACCACGAGGAGCTGACGATCGAGTCGACTCGCGGCATCCTGCCCCGCGGGGGCACCATCCTCGGGACCTCGCGCACGAACCCGTTCAAGCACGACGGTGGGCCGGACCTTGTCCGCGAGAACATCGAGCGCCTCGAGCTCGACGGCCTGATCGCGATCGGCGGCGAGGACACGCTGGGGGCGGCCAAGCGGCTTCACGCCGAGCACCGAATCAATGTGCTCGGGGTGCCGAAGACGATCGACAACGACATCGGGGCCACCGACGTCACATTCGGCTTCGACACCGCGTTGCAGGTCGCGACCGAGGCGATCGACCGTCTCCATACGACTGCCGAGTCCCACCACCGGGTGATGGTGGTCGAGGTGATGGGCCGCCACGCGGGATGGATCGCCCTCTACTCCGGGGTGGCGGGCGGTGGCGACGTGATCCTGATCCCCGAGCAACCTTTCGACATCGACGAGGTCTGCGGGCTGATTCGCCGCCGCCATTCGCGCGGCCGCTACTTCTCGATCGTCGTCGTCGCCGAGGGCGCGCTGCCCAGGGAGGGAACGATGGAGGTCGCCGGCGGCGAGAAGGACGAGTTCGGCCACGTTCGGCTCGGCGGCATCGGCCAGCGGCTCGAGGCCGAGATCGAGGAGCGCACCGGTTTCGAGACCAGGGCGGTCGTCCTCGGCCACATCCAGCGCGGCGGCACCCCGACCGCCTATGACCGGGTGCTGGCGACCAGGTTCGGTGTCTCGGCGATCGACGCAGCTCACGCCGGGAGCTGGGGGATGATGCCGGCGCTGCGCGGGACCAGGATCGAGCTCGTCCCGCTCGCGGAGGCGCTCGCCGAGCTGCGCACCGTCACCCCGGAGGAGTTCGCGTTTGCCGAGGCGTTCCTGGGTTAGCGCGGCGGGCGCCCTGGTCGCCGCGATCGCGCTCGGGGCGTGCTCCTCGGATTCCGGCGAGGTCAGCGGCGAGGCCACCCTGCGCGTCTACGTCAGCCTGCCCCTGACCGGGCCGAGCGGACCCGACGGCAAGGACGCCGCCGATGGCGCCGAACTGGCCCTCGCCGACTCGGGCGGCGAGGCCGGCGGGTTGGCGGTCGAGGCAGTCCTGCTCGACGATGCGCAGGGCCGGAGTGGCGGGGCGGGTTGGACACCGGCCCGCGCGGCAGCCAACGCCCGCGCGGCGACCGAGGACTCGACCGCGATCGCCTACCTCGGCGATCTCGACTCGGGCGCCACCCGCGCGTCCCTGCCCTGGACCAACGAGGCTCGCCTGCTCCAGGTCTCCCCGGGCAGCTCGGCGGTCGACCTGGTCGCGCCATTCGCCGGATCCGACCAGATGCCCGAGGTTCAGCGTTCGGGAGAGCGCAGCTTTGGACGGGTGATTCCAGCCGACGACGCCCAGGCGGAGGCGGCGGCGCTCTGGGCCGAGCGAACTGGCATCGCGCGGGTCGCCACGCTCTCCGACGGGACGCGATTCGGAAACGGCCTGGTCGACGAGTTCGAGAGTGCGCTCGAGCATGCCACGCTCACGAATCGGGCTGCCGGGCTCCTGTACTTCGGCGGGGAGGCCGACACACCACCAGCGTCGCTCACGCAGAGTTTCCCCGGGACCTTGATGGTCTCGGACGCGCAGCTCGAACCGCAAGTCGCCGGGCGTCAACAGCCGGGCACTCTCGCCACCTCGGCCGCCCTGGACCCGACCCAGCTCCCACCCCGGGGCCAGGAGTTCGTCGCCGATTTCGAGCACCACTACGGACGCGCTCCGGGCCGATACGCCGCCTATGGCTACGAGGCGATGGCGGTGATCCTCGACTCGATCGACCGTGCCTCGGGGCCCGCCGACCGCCCGGCTGTGATCGCCGCCTTCTTCGAGACCGCCGATCGCGACTCGATCCTCGGCTCGTACTCGATCGACGAGGTCGGCGACACGACACTCGACCGGCTGACCGGGTACGAGGTGCGCGGCGGACGCGTCGAGCCGGTCGCCGAGCTGCCGGTCCCGCGCTGAGTGCCGGTCAGCTCGACAGTAGATCTGCCAGCGCCGGCTCGATATCGGAGAACCTGAACTCATAGCCGAGGTCGAGCGCACGCCGCGGGATCACGCGATAGCTGCCGACGATCTGCTCGGCCAGCTCTCCACCGCGCAGGGCGGCGACCGCGAACCTCGGGGCGGGCATGAACGATGGCCGGCGCAGCGCCTTGCCGAGCGCGGTGGAGAAGACGCGGTTGCTGACCGGGTTCGGCGCTGTCGCGTTGATCACCCCGTCGACGCCCTGGTTATCGAGTGACCAGAGGATCAGTCCGACCTCGTCGTCGCGGTGGATCCAGGGCATGTACTGCTTGCCGCCGGCAAGCGGCCCGCCGACACCGAGCCGAAACGGAGGCAGCAGCTGCTTGAGCAGGCCACCGTGGGGATCGAGGACGAGGCCGGTGCGCAGGACGACCACGCGCACGCCGCCCCTCTCGGCCGCCTTCGCCTCGTTCTCCCAATCGACCACGATCTGCGGCAGGAAGCCCTCGGCGGCGGGGGCGGACTCGTCGAGCACCGCGTCGCCGCGGTCGCCGTAGTAGCCGATCGCCGAGCCGCTGACGAGGGTGCTCGGCGTGGAGGCGGCGGCGAGCATCCCATCGACCAGGTTCTTCGTCGCCCGAACGCGGCTCTCGCGGATTCGGGTCTTGGCCTCGTCGGTCAGCCGCTGATTGATCTCCTCGCCGACCAGGTTGACCACCGCGTCGACCCCGTCGAAGGCCGTCTCCGGCGGGCGCCCGTTCGCCGGGTCCCAGGGGTGCCACGAGACGGTCGGGTTAGTGCCCCGGGCGCGCGCAGGATCGCGGCTCAGCCCGACGACCTCATCGCCACGAGCGAGCAGCGCGTCGCAGACGGCTGAGCCGATCAGCCCGCTTGCTCCAGTGATCAACACGCGCATCTTGGAGTTCCCGCCTTTCTATCGTTGTCGGTGGGGCGTCACTCGATCGTCGAGAAGGTGCCGGTCTCCTCCGAGACTCGCGCGATTCCTCCGCGCCGCGCCTCCTCGACCACCGCCTTGGCGACCGCCGGTGCGACGTCGCGGTCGAACACGGAGGGGATGATGTAGTCCTCGGAGAGGTCCACGTCGGAGACGACCTCGGCGATCCCCATCGCGGCAGCCATCTTCATCTCCTCGGTGATTCGGGGCGCGCCGGCGTCGAGCGCGCCGCGGAAGATGCCGGGGAAGCAGAGCACGTTGTTGATCTGGTTCGGGTAGTCCGAGCGGCCGGTGGCCATGATCCGAACGTGGGGCTCGGCCTCCTCAGGCATCACCTCGGGGGTTGGGTTGGCCATCGCGAAGACGATCGCGTCGTCGTTCATCCGCTCGAGGTCGGCGGCGTCGATCAGCCCGGGTCCGGAGAGGCCGACGAACAGGTCGGCGCCCTCGATCACCTCCGAGGGCGGGCCGAGGCGCTTCTCGGGGTTTGAGTTCTCGGAGTACCAGCGCTTGATCTCGGTCATCTGCTCGTAGTCGTCGCGGGTGGTCGAGAGCGCTCCCTTGCGGTCGCAGCCGATGACGTTCGTCACCCCCGATGCGAGCATCATCTTCGTCACCGCGACCCCGGCTGCCCCGAGGCCCAGCATCAACACGCGCAGGTCCTCGATCGGCTTGCCGACGATCTTCAGCGAATTGAACAACGCCGCCATCGTCACTACCGCCGTCCCGTGCTGGTCGTCGTGGAAGACCGGGATGTCGAGCTCCTCCTTCAGCCGCTCCTCGATCTCGAAGCAGCGGGGCGCCGAGATGTCCTCGAGGTTGATCCCGCCGAACGTCGGCGCCATCAGCTGCACGGCGTCGACGATCCTGTCCGGGTCGTTGGTGTCGAGGCAGATCGGAAAGGCGTCGATCCCGGCGAACTCCTTGAACAGCATCGCCTTGCCCTCCATCACCGGCATCGCGGCCTCGGGGCCGATGTCGCCGAGACCGAGCACCGCGGATCCGTCGGAGACGACCGCGACCGTGTTCTTCTTGATCGTCAGGTCGAAGGCCTTCTTACGGTCGGCGTGGATCTCCATGCACACCCGCGCCACGCCTGGGGTGTAGGCCATCGAGAGGTCGTCGCGGGTCTTCAGCGGGTACTTGTTGTGCTGTTCGATCTTTCCCCCGCGATGCATCGCCAACGTGCGGTCGACGTAATCGATCACGCGAGCGCCGCGGGTCGAGCCGATCGCTCGCAGGATCTGCTCCCAGTGCTCCTGGTCGCGCGCGTCGACCGTGAACTCACGCACTCGCTTGCCCTCGCTGCCCGCTCCCGGCACCAGGTCGACGCCCTGAAGCGCCCCACCCGCCTCGGCGATCGCCGCCGTCAGCTTGCCCAGCGGCTCCTGGCGCGCATCGAGCTCGACTCGCACGGTGACTGAGAACTGGGCGGAGACCGAAGCCACGGGCGCCGGATTCTAAGCGCGGGGACGAGATCGCCCGGGCTGGCGCCTTTGTTTCCATATGGGAAACGAGAGTGCCAAGCCAGACCGGGTAATCGCCCTGATCGCGACGCGTCAGCACGGAGTTGTGACGACCGCGCAGCTCGAGGGCGCTGGGATTGGGCGACCCAGCATCTCGAAGCGTGTCAAGGCCGGCCGGTTGCATCGGGTCTTCCGTCGCGTGTATGCGGTTGGGCATATCGGATTGAGCAATGAGGGGAGGTGGTTGGCGGCGGTGCTTGCGTGCGGTGAGGGCGCAGTGCTCAGCCACCGCAGTGCGGCGGAGTTCTGGGGGCTGCTCCGCACTCGCGACGGGCCCATCGACGTGACCATCCCCACAACGGCGGGTCGTCGCAAGCGACCCGGGCTCCGCATCCATCGGACCCGCTCACTGCCGTTCAGCGCCACCACAAACCACAACGGCGTCGCAGTAACCACCCCCGCCCGCACCCTCTGCGACTTACCCCGGATCGCCACGGCTACCGTCGTTCGCCGCGCCACGCGCCAGGCCGAGTTCCTCGGGTTCGATCTCGGAGACGTGCCAACGGACCACACCCGCAGTGAGCTCGAGCGCCGCTTTCTCCGCGTCTGCCACCGTCACCAACTCCCGCCGCCCGAAGTGAACGTGCGCGTCGGCCGCTTCACCGTCGACTTCCTCTGGCGCGAGCAGCGCCTCGTCGTCGAGACCGACGGCTACGCGGCTCACCGCGGCCGACAGGCGTTCGAGGACGACCGTGCCCGAGAACTCGAGCTGCACACGCACGGGTACCGTCTGCGCCGCTTCACCAGCGACCAGGTCCGTGATCGACCTGAGGCCGTTGCTGCCGTCGTGCGCGCCGGCCTCGCAGAGGACGTGGCGCGTTTGTTCCGCAAGGGGAGCAAAGGCGCCAGGCACGTCCATAAGATCAATGGGTGGCGACGAAGAATGGCAAGCACGGCGAGGAGGTCTTCCTGATCGACGGGAACTCGCTCGCCTACCGCGCGTTCTTCGCCCTGCCCGAGTCGATCGCCACCGCGGACGGCAGGCCGACCAACGCGATCTACGGGTTCGCCTCGATGATGGCCAAGATCCTCATCGACCATTCGCCAAAGGCGGTGATCGTCGCCTGGGACAAGGGCTGGTCGGGACGCGAGAAGGTCTTCGCCGAGTACAAGGCGCAGCGCAAGTCGCGACCGGACCTGCTCAAGGAGCAGTGGCCCCACCTGGCGCCGCTGGCCGACGCGTTCGGCTTTCGCAACGTCGAGGTCGAGGGCTTCGAGGCCGACGACGTGATCGCGACCCTCGCGCGCCAGGCGTTCGAGGCCGGGATCCCGGTGATGATCGTCTCCGGCGACCGCGACGTGTACCAGCTCGTCCGCGACGGGGTCAGGGTGATGACCACCTCGCGCGGGGTGACCGACACCAAGGTCTACGACGCCGACGGCGTCGTCGAGCGCTACGGCATCCCGCCCGATCTGGTCACCGACTTCATCGGTCTCAAGGGCGACACGTCCGACAACATCCCCGGCGTCCCGGGAATCGGCGACAAGACCGCGGCCCAGCTCCTGCAGCAGTTCGGTTCACTCGAGAAGGTGCTCGAGTCGGTGGACGAGATCTCGGGAGCCAAGCGCAAGCAGAACCTCACCGAGCACGCCGATGACGCCCGGGTTTCGAAGCGACTGGCGACGATGGTCGATGACGTCGAGGTCCCGATCGAGGTCACGAACGAGCTCCGCTCGGTCCCCGATCGCTCGAAGCTTCGCGACGCCGCGAACGAGTTTGAGCTGCGGGCGGTGATCCAGCGCCTCGATGACGAGTGGGAGGAATCCGTGCCCGGCCGCATGGTCGAGGAGACGATCGAGGTCGAGGCGGACGAGGGCTCCCCGGCCGAGCTCGCCGAGGGACCGGTCGTCGCTTGCGATCGGCGGCGGCCGGTGGGCGGCGAGCGACGGCACGCGCGTCGTCGCCGGCGACGCGACGGATCTGGCCAGCCTTGCGAGCCGAGCTTCGCGGGCGGCCGCTGATCGCGCACGACGCCAAGTCGCTCGGAGGCCGGGGGCGCCACGGCCTGCTTGCCGCGGCCGGCTCGGCGGGGCTCGACCTCGCCCACGACACGATGATCGCCGCATACCTGATCGATCCCGCACGGCGCACCTACGAGCTGCACGAGCTGGCCGCCGACGCTGGTCTCGCGGCCGCGCCTGCTGGCGCCGACGAGGGGCAGCTCTCGCTGGCCGCCGAGGAGGGCGATGCGGCGGGCGACCCTGCGGTTGACGCTCGGCTCACCGGCGAGCTGGCCGAGCGCCAGCGTGAGCGCCTGACGGAATTCGGGGTAGAGCGCCTGCTCGGGGAGGTCGAGATGCCGCTGATCGAGGTTCTCGCGCACATGGAGCGCGTCGGCCTGCGGCTCGACGCCAAGCGCCTTGCCGAGATCGGGGCGGGCATGGCCGAGGAGATCGACACCCTCGAGAGCCAGATCTACGACCTCGCCGGGCACGAGTTCACGATCGGCTCGCCGCAACAGCTCGCTGCGGTCCTTTTCGACGAGCTCGGCCTGACCAGGAAGCGGCGCGGAAAGACGGGGTTCTCGACCGACGCGCGCGTGCTCGCCCAGATCCGCGACGAGCACGAGATCATCGACAAGGTCGAGCGCTGGCGCGAGCTGACGAAGCTCAAGAACACCTATCTCGACGCTCTCCCGGAGCTGATCGATCCCGAGACCGGCCGCATCCATACGACCTTCCACCAGGTGGCCACCGCGACCGGTCGACTCTCGAGCACGAACCCGAACCTGCAGAACATCCCGATCCGCTCGGAGGTGGGCCGCCCGGTGCGTTCGTGCTTCGTCGCCGGCCGCGGCCGGCGATTGCTCTCATGCGACTACAACCAGGTCGAGCTGCGGGTGCTCGCCCACGTCGCCGGCGAGGACGTGCTGCGCGAGATCTTCGCCTCGGGGGAGGACGTCCACGCCGAGACCGCCGCCGAGGTGCTGACCATCGAGCGCGACCAGGTCGGGCCCGGCGGAGAGGTCTCAGGCGAAGATGGTCAACTACGGGATCGCCTACGGGCTCTCGGCGTGGGGGCTGGCCGACCGGCTGCAGATCTCGCGTGAGGAGGCCGCGGTGTACATCGCCCGCTACTTCGATCGCTTCCCGGCCGTCAAGACCTTCATCGAGACGACGATCGCGACCGCCGAGAAGCAGGGATACGTGACAACGCTGATGGGCAGGCGGCGCAACATCCCGGAGCTGCGTTCATCCCAGTCCCAGCGTCGCCTGCTGGGCGAGCGCCTCGCCGTCAACACCGTGATCCAGGGGACCGCGGCGGACATCATCAAGGTGGCGATGGTCAGTTGCCACCGTGCGCTCACCGGAGATCAGCTCGAGACGGAGTTGGTGCTGCAGATCCACGACGAGCTCCTGTTCGAGGGCCCGACGTCTGAGATGGACGCCGCCGCCGAGATCGCCGAGCGCGAGATGATCGGCGCCTTCGACCTCGACCCGCCGCTCGCGGTCGACATCGGCGTCGGCGCGGACTGGTTGGCGGCCAAGTAGGAGGCGGGCGACGGCTATTCGACTCGCGGATCGTCGGCGGGCGCTGGACCGTCGTCGGGGCCCGAGCCGGACTCCTCCGCCTCCGGTTCCTCCGCCGGCCCCTCTGAGCTCGTGTCGGGTCCTCCCTCGCCGGAGCCGCTCGACCCGGAGTCCTCTCCCTCCGGGTCCACCTGCGGCGGGTCGTCCGAACCGGAGCCCTCGTCAGCTTCTCCGGCGCCGGGTCCCGAGTGGTCGTCGTCTGCTTCGCCGAAACCGGTCCCGTCGTTCCCGGGTCCCGGGCCGCCGCCGTGGCCGCCTGGCTCCGAGCCACCGGAGCTGCCGCCCGACCCCGAACCGCCTCCGGAGCCACCGGAACCGCCGCTTGGCGTTTCACCTGAGGGGGCGTCGTCGCCGCCGGAGCCGAGCGAATCCTCGGCCGAACCGCCGCCGTGCCCTGAAGCCTGTCCGCCGCCCGAGCCCGAGTTGCTCTCCGGCCGGCCGGCCGCGGATACCGGGGAGCCGGCGCCGCTGGTGGCCACCGCTGCGGTCGTGCCCGCACCGAGCTGGCCGGAGCCGCCGGCCGGCCCGGTCTGTGCGACGCGAGCGTCCTGATGGCGGGAGTCGGCGGCGTGCTTGATCGCAACGCCGGAGCCGGCCGCGACCACACCCACCAGCGCCACGGTCGTCGCCTTGGCGAGCAATGAGCCACCCCCGGCCGTGCCGGCGATCGCGGCTCCGCCGCCGGCCGCCCCGCCGGCCGCCGCTGCGCCCGAGCCGAGCTCGACCAGACCGCGGACGATCGGCAACGGGATGATCAGCCCGACGCCCTCACGGACTGCGAGTCGTCCCCTGTGGATCAGCTGCCGGACCGCGCCGGGCGTGGCTCCGATCTCGGCGGCGATCTGAGCGTGTGTCCGTCCATCGAGCGCGCTGCGAACAAGCGCCTTGCGCTGTGTAGCGGCAGCGCGCCGACGGCGGCGACCACGCGGGCCAGCTCCTCGTTCGTGAGCGCGATCTCGGATGGCTGGCGCACGCCGTCGAGGCTCTCCGGGAGCGGCTCGTGAGCCTTTGCGTCCCGGCGCGCGTTGAGCGCCCGGTTGCGAACGATCGTGTAGAGCCATGGTTTCAATTGGACCTTTCCCTCCGAGTTCCTGAGCGCATCCCATGAGCCGATGAAGCTCTCCTGCACGACGTCCTCGGCTCGGTCGCGCGGGGCGAATCCCGCGGCGAAGGCGACCAGTCCTGGGCGGTAGCGACGGACGATCTCCTCGAATGCCGCCTCGCGCCCCTCGCGCGAGAGCGCCACGAGCCGGTCGTCGGGCTGGGTGCGAAGCACCGCCCGAGCGAGTGGCTGAAACGTCGTGATGCGGGTCATCTCTCCTTCGATGAGTATGAGTACCGGACCGGGCGCGCCGCGGCTCGCCGATCGGCGGACAGCGGCGCGCCCGGCGGTAACCCCAACTGCTACTTGAGCTCGATCTCCTCGTAGACCAGCCCGTCGGCGGTCAGGTCGAGCTTGGCCTCGCGAACCACGCGGCCCGGCTGGAGATCGTCGACGGTGCACTTCGCGCCGTCGGAATCGTCCTCGCCGGCGTCGCCGGGACCGTCGTCGCTGCCCTCGTCGGAGCGCTCGTGGCCGGGACCGTCGTCGCCCTCGTCGTCGCCGGGACCGTCGTCGCCCTCGTCGTCGCCGGGACCGTCGTCGCCCTCGTCGTCGCCGGGACCGTCGTCGCCCTGGTCGTCCTGGTTGTTGTCGCCGTCGGGCTGATCGGCATCATCGTTCTCGCACTCGATCTCGGTCGAGTCGGTGACCAACCCGCTGACCGAGTCGTCGTTGAAGACGTTGATCACGAGCACGCCCGTGTCGGCGTCGAAAGAGTCGATCACACCGGCGCCCTCGTCGCCGTCCTCGACCCCGTCGTCGTCGCTATCGGAGTCGCGCGGGTCCATGCTGGCGCGGAACTCGCTGCGGTTGCGAAGCGCGTCGGAGTCCTGATCCCGCCGTGCCTGGTCGTGCTTGAGCGAGAGGTGATGCTTCTTCTCCCACTTGTCCGGGATGCTGTCGTTGTTGCGGTCCTTGCCGAGCGCCGGTACCGCCGCCACGAGCGCGGCGAGCAGAATCGCCGCGCCCAGTGTCAGGCAGCGTCCCGCCGACGAGTTCAGGCTTCTCATCCGTGTTCTCCTTCGAGAGTGGTTCATTACACGCCTAGAACACATCGGCGGGTCAAGGATCACGGTTGACTTCTTGCAGCTCCCCTGGACGCAACTGAGCTGCCAGCACGCCGGCCGGGTCTCGGGGGCTAGAGTGCGCTCGATGGACCGGGGCGTGGCGGTGTTCCTGATGGCATGCGTCGGTGGACTGATCGCGCTCCAGCCGGCGATCAACGCCGGGCTCGGGCGGGCGACCGGAAACCTCGCCGCGGCCCTGGTCTCGTTCGCGATCGGGACCCTGCTGCTCGCCGCGATCGTCTCCCTGAGCGGTCAAGCGGGCGGCCTCGGCTCGACCTTCGACGTGCCCTGGTACTACCTTCTCGGCGGCGTTCTCGGTGCGGCCTACGTATTCACCGCGCTCGTCACCGTGAGCTCGATCGGCGCCGGTGGCGTGGCTGCGGCGACGATCACCGGCCAGCTCACCGCCTCGATCGTGCTCGATCGCCTCGGGGTCCTCGGCCTCGAGCCGACGCCGATCACGCTCGAGCGGGCGCTCGGGGTCGTGCTGTTGCTGGCTGGGACCTATCTGATCGTTCGCTAGCGAGGGCGAACGACGGATCTGCAATCCGCAGGTAGTGACCGAACGACCAGCCGACGAAGGCGTCGAGCTCGATCCCGTGCAGCGCCGCCGCGAGCAGGCGCGGGGGAACCCGGGGGACGAGCTTCTGGACCCGAAGCATCCACCTGAACTGCCATTCGTGGCGGGCCGAGAAGGCGCCGTAGCGCCGTAGCGCCGTCTCCGGCGTCGAGCGCCCTTCGACCACTCGCCGCAGCTCGCGACCGCAGGCGATGCCGAAGTAGAACGCGGTCCTGATGCCCTCGGCCGTGAGTGGCAGGCAATGCCCGGCGGAATCGCCGACGAAGAAGATCCCGTCGCCCGTTGCCGAGCGGAGCTTGTGTGGGATCCAGTTGCCCTGGTAGCGGACCGGATCGCGCTCCAGGTCCTCGGCCAGCCGTACGGTCGGCTCCTTGACGTGGAACCCGGGGTCGAACGAGCCGACGCCGACGCGCACCTCCTGGCCGGCGGGAAAGCTCCACCCGTAGCCGGCGGGGACGTAGTCGCGGTCGATCCAGATCTCGAGCTCGTCCGACGATCCGAACGGGTGCACCTCGAGCCCGCGCGACAGCGGGGCCTCCGGGGGCTGATAGCCGGCCCCCGACAACACCCGCTTCCATCCGAGTGCATCCACCACCAACGGCGCCGACAGTTCACCGCGATCGGTCTCGATCGCAGTCGACCGTCCCTCGGCTGACCCGGGCCCGCCCGGACGCGAAGCGGGGGGCGTGGCCCGGCCCTTGATCGTCGCAGTCTCGAACTCCGCGTCGCACTGCTCGAACAGCTGCCCGCACAACTCGCGGTAGTCGAAGGTCGAGAACGTCCACGGCAGCCGCAAGCGGGCGACGGTGTGCGGCGTGTTGACGACCAGCGTGTCGAAGGTCTGGCGCATCGAGTCCGCCACCCCCATCGCCCGCAGCCACTCCGTCGGCGCCGCGCAGGCCGAGGTCTGGCGCTCACCGATCTCGTAGCGATCGAGGATCATCGTGCGCGCGCCCGAGGCCGCCAGTTCGCGCGCGACGGCAAGACCGGCAAAGCTCGCGCCGCAGATGAGAACGTCGTATTCGCCGCCGAGCGCGGTGCGCTCCTTGCCGCGTTTCGTCGCACGTCTGGGCATCGGCTCGCGAGGGTACCGTTTGCGCTTGGAAAGCCGCCGAATCCGGACCCGATGCGCGCCGTCGAGGGGCCGCTGTCGGCGTCCCGGGCGCTTTTTGCCATGATTGCCGCCGTGTCCGCGGTCGAGACAAGCACCGATGCTGCCCCGGAGGCGTCCATGGAGGCGCCTGCGGCGGCTCCCCCCGCCGCCTCCAACGGGGGTTCGACCGACCTCCTGATCGAGGTCGACGGCAAGCTCGTCCCCAACTACGACGCCACGATCAAGCCCTTCGATGAGGGCGATGTCGTTTCGGGCTCGGTGGTCCGGATCGACAAGGACGAGGTCCTGGTCGACATCGGCTACAAGTCGGAGGGCGTCATCCCGGCCAATGAGCTCTCGATCCGGCGCTCGGTAGACCCCTCTGAGGAGGTCTCGCTGGGGGAGCAGGTAGACGCGCTGGTACTGACCAAGGAGGACCAGGAAGGGCGCCTGTTGCTGTCGAAGAAGCGGGCGCGCTTCGAGAAGGCGTGGCGCAAGATCGAGGCGGCGGCCGAGTCCGGGGAGCCGGTCGACGGGATCGTGATCGAGGTCGTCAAGGGCGGACTGATCCTCGACCTCGGCGTACGGGGCTTCCTGCCGGCATCGCTGGTCGACATCCGCCGGGTCCACAACCTCGACGAGTTCAAGGGCCAGACGCTCGAGTGCAAGGTGATCGAGCTCAACCGCTCGCGCAACAACGTCGTCCTCTCCCGCCGCGCGGTGCTCGAGGAGGAGCGCAAGGAGGTCCGTGAGCAGATCCTCGGCCGCCTGGAGCCCGGCATGGTGGTCGAGGGCAAGATCTCGAACATCGTCGACTTCGGTGCCTTCGTCGACCTCGAGGGCATCGACGGCCTGATCCATATCTCGGAGCTCTCATGGAGTCACGTCAACCACCCCTCCGAGGTGCTGTCGATCGGCGAGACGGTTCGAGTCAAGGTTCTCGACATCGACCGCGACCGCCAGCGGATCTCGCTCGGCCTCAAGCAGACCCAGGAGGACCCCTGGCAGACGGTGCTCAACGAGTACAAGCCCAACGACATCCTCGAGGGCAAGGTGACCAAGGTGGTCGCCTTCGGCGCCTTCATCGAGATCGTCCCGGGCGTCGAGGGCCTGGTTCACATCTCCGAGCTGGCCGAGCACCACGTCGAAACGCCCGGGGAGGTTGTCCAGCCGGGCCAGGAGGCCTGGGTGCGGATCCTCGAGATCGACGAGGAGCGTCGCCGGATCTCGCTCAGCGTCAAGCGCGCCCAGCGCAACGACAATCTTCCGCTCCGCGACCTGATCCCACCCGAGCTGCAGCCGGACGCCCAACCGCCGGCCGAGCCGGAGGCCGGCGTGCCCGACCTCGACCTCTCCGAGGAGGTCTTCTCCGAGCCGGTGCCGGAGACGGTCGTCGAGGAACCTCCGGCGGCGGAACAGCCGGAAGCCGCCGAGCCGGAGGCCGCCGAGCCGGAGCCGCCGAGCCGGAGGCCGACGAGGCCCCCGCCGACGACGCCGAGCAGCCCGAAGCTTCCTGAGCCCAGCGCGGGGGTATCCGCGCCCCGGAGCCTCCTGCGACGTGAGTACGCTCGAGCGGGTGACCCAGATCCCCTTCATAGGCCTGACCGGCGCCATCGCGGCCGGGAAGTCCGAGGCGCTTGCTGCGTTGGGCCGTCTCGGAGCGGCGACGCTCTCGTCCGACGCCGTCGTTCACGACCTGCTCGACACCGCACCCGTGCGCGACCAGTTGGTCGGACGTTGGGGAGACGAGGTCGCGCCCGAGGGAACGATCGACCGCGCCCGCGTCGGAGCGATCGTCTTCGACCAACCGGATGAGCTGGCCTGGCTGGAGGCCACGCTGCACCCGGTCGTCGGCGGGCAGATCGCGAGCTGGCGGGCGGGGCTGCCGAGCGACACGCCGCTTGCCGTGGTCGAGGTCCCGCTCCTCTTCGAGACCGGGCTCGAGCCGCTCTTCGACGCTACGATCTCGATCGTCTCGCCCGACGGCGTGCGCGCCCAGCGCGCCGGTGAGCGCGGGACGCTGGCGTTCGAGGGGCGCTCGGGCCGCCAGCTCACACAGGACGAGAAGGCCGCCCGGGCGACCTACGTGGTCACCAACGACGGCACGATCGAGGATCTCCAATCCCGGCTCTCCTCGTTGTTGGCGAGGATCGCCCCGACGTGGGAGCCGAAGGCGTGACCCGGGGGAAGCTGCTGGTGCTCGTCGGCCTGCTCGGAGTTGCGGCCGCGCTGGTCATCAGCCGGATCGACGTCGAGGAGGCGATCCGCGAGGTGACTCTGCCGCTGCGCCACGACGACATCATCCGCCAGCAGGCCGAGGAGAAGGGCCTCGACCCGGCGTTGATCGCCGCCGTGATCAACGAGGAGTCCAGCTTCCGCAGCGAGCAGACGTCGGACGCGGGCGCGCGCGGGCTGATGCAGGTGACGCCGGCGACCGCTCAGGCGATCGCCGACCAGAGCGGGGGAGTGGCGTTCGAGGTGGGTGACCTCGCCGATCCGGACATCAACATCCGCTATGGCACGTACCACCTGCGCGAACTCCTCGATGCCTACGGCGACAACCTGGTCGCCGCCCTGGCCGCCTATAACGCGGGCAGCGGCAATGTCGACGAATGGGGCGGCGCTGCGCTCGAGATCTCGCAGATTCGCTTCCCGGAGACCCGCGCCTATGTCGAGCAGGTGCTGGAGAAGCGCGAGCAGTACCGAGAGAGCTACGCCGACGATCTCGGGCTCTGAGCGCGAGCGGGTCGTGGCGCTGACGCGGACTGGTTCCTGATCGCCCGAGCCTCAGGTTTTCCAACCCGGCCCGGTTGGGCCACGGGTCCGATCGGCCCAGCCGGGCCCTCGGGGACGGGCAAGACCGTCGTGCGCACCGCCGATGCCGATGCGTCGTCGGCGTGATCCAAACGGCGCCGCTGAACAGCGCCAACGAGCTCGCCAGCGACGGCGAACCGGCAACCGGTTGGATCGCGACGGCGAACAAGGCGGCGTCCGGGCGGATCTTCGTCTGGGGTCATCTGCTCCGGCTGGGGGGCCCCTTCGGCGGACCGAAGGACCGTGTGACGGAGCCTCTAGGCTGGCCGCAGGAAGATGGAGGCGAGCCCGATCCCCGACCGGCCCCGGAAGGCCGCCGCCGCCGTCGTCGCGGTCGCGCTGGCGCCCGGATTCCTTGTCTGGCTCTTCGTCATCCGTGGCGGTGCGGATGAAGCTCCGGCCGCCGCCGCGCCTCGGGCCGGAGGTGGGCCCGTCGCCTCGAGCGCCGGCGAGCTGTCCTCGCTCCAGGACGAGCTCGGCCACCCCGTCTACTGGGCGGGCGGGCGGGACGGCAGCGAGCGCGAGCTCACCCCGGTTGAGGGCGCCTTCGGGGCGCTCCAGCGGGCCTCCCGCAAACGCGGTTCGACGGCGGCGGAGACCACCGACGGAGGACTCGCGGTCACCGACGAGCCGAGCCCGACGAGCGTCTACCTCGCCTACCCGGGGCAGGACCTCCAGATCGAGGTCTTCGACACCGACCCCGAACGCGCGCTGGACATCGCCGTCTCGGGCGACGTGCGGCCGGCCGATTGAGCCTTCTCCTCGCCTGGGTCGTCTTTCCACTCGTGCTCACTGTCCTCGCGGGCGGCTGCGGGCTGCTGGTTGGCGCGCTCTGCGGCCGCAGCATCCCCGGTCCACTGATCCCGGTCGCAGGCTTCGCCTTGATCGTCGTCGTCGGCCAGTTCCTGACCCTCGCTGACGGCGCGGCGGAGCTGGTCGCCCCGGTCTGCGTGGCGATCGCGGTCGCCGGGATCCTGCTCGCGCTGCCGCTTGGGCGCCTCGATCGCTGGGCGGCGGTTGCGGCGCTCTCGGTGTTCGCGGTCTACGCGGCGCCGATCGCGCTCTCGGGCGAGGCGACCTTCGCCGGCTACATCCGTCTCGACGACACCGCGACCTGGATGGCGCTCACCGATCGCGTCATGGAGCACGGTCGCGATCTCGACGGCCTCGCCCCGTCGAGCTACGAGGCGACGCTCGCCTTCAACCTCGCTGACGGCTACCCGTCGGCGTCTTCCTGCCGCTCGGTGCTCGGGCGCGCCCTCGTGGGCCAGGACGTCGCCTGGTTGATCCAGCCCTACATGGCCTGGTTGGCAGCGATCCTCGCGCTCGCCGTCTGGTCGCTGGCCGGCGCGCTGATCGCGTCTGCGCGGCTGCGAGCGCTGGTCGCGTTCGTCGCCGCCCAGTCGGCGCTGCTGTTCGGCTACTACCTCTGGGGAGGGGTGAAGGAGGTCGCTGCCGCGGCGCTGATCGCGTCGGCGGCGGCGATGGTCGCCGGCGTCGCCGGCTGCGGCTTCGCGCCTGGAGCGGTCGTCGTGCTGGCGGTGATCAGCGCGGCTCTGGTCGGCGTGCTCAGCGCCGGGGGCGCGCTCTGGCTGGTGCCCGCGCTGGCTCTCGCCGGCGCGCTTGCGGTGCGCCGGCTTCCGGCTCGCACCGCGGTCGCGCGGGCCGCGCTGTTGGCCGGGGTCGTCGTCGCGCTCTCCGTGCCGGTGCTGGCAACCGGTGGGCTGCTACCACCGACCTCCTCGCCGCTGACCGACGCGGCGGCCCGCGGGAACCTGCTCGGACCGCTCGAGCTCGCCCAGGTCGCCGGGATCTGGCCGGCGGGTGACTTCCGCCTCGATCCGGTCGAGCTCGCGCCCACGTACGTGCTGATCGCGGTCGCCTCGATCGCTGCCGTGGCGGGCCTGGTGCTCGCATGGCGGGCGAGGGCGTGGGGCGTGCTCGCGTACGCCGCTACCGCGCTCGGTGCAGGCCTGTTGATCTGCCTGGTCGGCTCACCCTGGGTCGACGGCAAGGCACTGGCGACGGCCTCTCCGGCGATTCCGCTCGCGGCCGCGCTGACGGCCGCATGGCTGCTCGGCCGCGGTCGCAGGGTCGAGGGCGCGGTCCTGCTCGCGGCGCTCGCAGGCGGGATCCTGTGGTCGAATGCGCTCGCCTACCGCGACGTCAACCTCGCCCCGCGCGACCAGCTCGTCGAGCTGCAGACGATCGGCGAACGGATCGCCGGCCAGGGCCCGGCTCTGATGACCGAGTACCAGCCGTACGGCGTCCGCCACTTCCTCCGCCGGGCCGATCCGGAGGGGGCCTCGGAGCTGCGTCGCCGCCGCGTCCCGCTGGTCGGCGGCGGAACCCTGCGAAAGGGCGAGGCGGCCGACACGGACGCGCTCGACCCCGGCGGCCTGCTCGCCTACCGCACGCTTGTCCTGCGGCGCTCGCCGGCTCAGAGCAGGCCACCGGCCCCGTATCGGCTGACCTGGCGCGGTGAGCACTATGAGGTCTGGCAGCGGCCGGCCGCCCCCCGCCCGATCTGGGCCGCATTGGTCTCGGCGGCGACGCTCAGCCGATCGGGGTTCCGGACTGCGAGCGGGTCGAGGCGCTCGCATCCCGTGCCCGCGCCGGCGAGTGGCTCGCCGCGGCGGCGCGACCGTCGGCAGTCGTCGTCCCCCTCTCGGAGGCCGAGTACCCGCAGCAGTGGTCGACTCCGGCGACCCGGGCGTTCCCGGTTCCCGATGGAGCGGGGACGATCACGGCCGCGATCCGCCTGCGACGGCGTGGCCACTACGAGATCTGGCTGGGCGGCGGCGTTCGGCCCCGGGTCGAGCTGGCGATCGACGGCGAGCCGACCGGAGCCGTTCGCCATCGGCTCCAGAACGGCGGCCAGTACGTCTCGCTCGGCAGCGCGACTATCGATCCCGGTCCGCACCTGGTCACGGTCGAGTTCGGCGGCGCCGACCTGCATCCGGGGAGCGGCGGCGCGGCGGGCGCCGTCGGACCGCTGGTGCTCTCCGCGGCCGATGCCGCCGATGCCGAGATCGTCAGGGTCGATCCTGCCGATGCTCGCCGCCTCTGCGGCCGAGAGTGGGACTGGATCGAGCTCGAGGCAGCGAGTGGGTGATTCGGCTCGCCGTGCGGCGCTCGCCGCCACCGTCGGCCTCGTGCTCGCCGACTCCTCGGTCGTCGTCCTTGCACTCCCCGAGATCTACCGCGATCTCGATGTCTCCGTCTCGGCGGTGGTCTGGGTGCTGGTCGCGTTCAACCTCGTGCTCGCCGTGGCCGCGGTGCCCGCGGCGCACGCCGCGGGCAGGATCGGCCCCGCCCGGTTGACGACCGGCGGGCTGATGGTCTTCGGCGCTGCCAGCCTCGTGTGCGGACTCGCGCCGAGCATCGAGGTCTTGCTCGTCGCGCGTTGCGCGCAGGCCGTCGGCGGAGCCGCCGCCGTCTGCGCCTCGCTCGAGCTGATGCCGGCGGTCTACGGGTCCGAGCGCTCGGCTGCGCGGGCGTGGGCCGCGGCGGGCGCCGCCGGCGCCGCCCTCGGGCCAGGGATCGGCGGTCTGCTCACCGAGCTGATCTCGTGGGAGTCGATCTTCCTCGCCCAGGTGCCCGTCGCCATGGCGGCGGCCCTCCCGCTCGTGACCGAGGCGCGGGCCGAGCGCCCGCGCGGCGCGGTGCGCGAGCGGCCCGGCCGGCCGCACCTGGCTGCGAACGCCGCCCTCGGTTTGGTCTCGGCCGCGCTCGCCGCGGCTCTGTTCCTCGTCGTGCTGCTGCTGATCGAAGGCTGGCGGCTGACCCCGATCGCCGCCGCGGCGGCGATCACGGTGCTGCCGGTCTGTGCGCTGCTCGTCGCGCCGCTGACTCGCCGGGTGCGCGAGGTCGACGCGCGTGCTGCGGCAGGGGCGATTCTGATCGCCGGTGGTCTGGCCGGGCTCGCGCTGTTGCCGGAGGCATCGGTTCTGCTCACCCTGCCCCCGCAGGCGCTCGTCGGCGCGGGTCTCGCGCTCACCCTCTCGGCGCTCACCGAGGCGGCGCTCGCCGGCCGCTCGCCGCAGGCGATCCACGGCGGCTGGACGATCGCCTCGCGCCACGCCGGCGTGGTCGTTGGGCTGCTCGTCCTGACGCCGATCTTCACCGCGGACCTGGTTACCCAGCGCGAGCGGGCCGAGCAGGCGGGGACCGCGGCGCTGCTCGACGCCCGGCTCCCGGTCGGGGCGAAGCTCGACCTGGCGCAGCGGATCGCCGCGCAGATCGAGGCCGAGGGCGACAAGGTGCCGATCGTCGGCCCGGCGTTCGATCCCCTCCCCGAGGACGCGCAGGAGCGAGCCGCGACGGTCTCCCTGAGAACGGCGATCGAGGAGGAGGTCGACAGCGCGGCAACGCACGCGTTCAGCGCCTCGTTCCTGGTCGCCGCCGCGTTCGCCCTCGCCGCCCTGATCCCGATCGCGATCGCCCGCCGGAGGATCGAGCTGTGAGTTGGGTCAAGGGCAGGACTCTGGTGCTCGCCTCCCTCGCGGCGTCGGCTTTCCTGGTCGCCGCCTATCTGGCGGCCGGCGGTGGGTCCTACGAGCCCACCGCGGTCGCCGACCCCTGCGAGCCGCGCCAGTGGCGCGAGCCCGACGGGGTCGAGGAGTCCGCGCAACAGTTCGCGCTCTCGGCGCTCGACGGCGCCGCTTGCGAGCTGCGGGTGAGCCGCGAGACCCTGGCGACCGCGCTGGCGACGCCGGAGGGCCGCCGGCGGTTCGCCGACGAATACGGGGTCGCCGACGCCGAGCTGGAGGAAGCGGTTCGCGCCGGGGTGGTGCGCGGCATCGACGACGCCGAGGATGCCGGGGCGCTGAGCCCGATCGTCGCCGACGGTCTGCGGCTGGCTGCCGCGAGGCTGCCCGTCGATGAGGGGATAGCCCTGATCGAGGACGGGAGCGCGCTGTTCGAGGGCGCGGACGGGCTGATCGATGGGATCGGCGACCTGCTCCCCTGATCTAGGCGCGGTCGCGACGCGTCGTCGCCCTCCACGCCCACCACATCATCAGCGGCTGCAGCGGCAGCCGCGCCCACAGCAGCCAGCGCGGGATCTTGTCCGCGGGCACGCCCCGCTCCGCCACCTGCTCGGGGTTCACCGCCATGTGGAGGTTGGCCGGAAAGACGGCGACCAGCACCGCCAACAACCACCAGCGCGCGAAACCGCGCGTCGCCGGCGTGATCACCGCGACGCCGCCGACCACCTCGGCCAGGCCGCTGATCTGGACCGCCTGGCGCGGTTCCGGAACGTAGGGCGGCACGATCGCCTCGTACGCTCGCGGGCGTACGAAATGCATCACCCCGGCGATGGTGAAGAAGGCGGCGAGCGCTCTCTGGGCCGCGGTCACGGTCGCCATCCTCGCATCCAGCAAGGCTCGGGGACCGTGTTCGCTCCTCGCTAAGGTCACCGCGGTGCCCGACCCGACCGGTTTCAAGCTCAACCCCGCCTACTCGCCGACGGCCGACCAACCCCAGGCGATCGACTCGATCGCCGAGGGCCTCGACGCCGGCGAGGAATTCGTCACCCTGCTCGGCGCCACCGGGACGGGCAAGACCTTCACGATGGCCGGGGTGATCGAGCGCGTCCAGCGCCCGGCGTTGGTGATCGCCCACAACAAGACGCTCGCGGCGCAGCTCTGCAACGAGTTCCGGGAGTTCTTCCCCGAGAACAAGGTCGAGTATTTCGTCAGCTACTACGACTACTACCAGCCCGAGGCCTACGTCCCCGCGCAGGACCTCTACATCGAGAAGGACTCCTCGATCAACGACGAGATCGACCGTCTGCGCCACGCGGCGACCGCCTCGCTACTCGCCCGCCGCGACGTCGTCATCGTCGCCTCGGTCTCCTGCATCTTCGGGATCGGCTCCCCTGAGCTCTATCGCCGCCAGATGCAGCTGTTCAAGGTCGGCGAGTGGATCGACCGTCACGAGCTGTTCCGAAAGCTGGTCGGCATGCAGTACACGCGCAACGAGACCGCGCTCACCCGCGGCACCTTCCGCGCCCGGGGCGAGATGCTCGAGATCTTCCCCGCCTACGCCGAGTCCGCCTACCGGGTCAACCTGTTCGGCGACGAGATCGAGTCGATCCACCATTTCGACCCGCTCTCCGGCGAGATCTTCGATCAGATCGATCACGTGGCCGTGTGGCCTGCGAGCCACTACGCAACCGAGGAGGACACCCTCGAACGCGCGGTGATCGAGATCAAGGCGGAGCTCGACGAGCGCCTCGCCCAGCTCAACGAGAGTGGCAAGGAGCTGGAGGCGCATCGGCTGCTGCAGCGGACCCAGTACGACATCGAGATGCTGCGCGAGCTGGGCTTCACCTCAGGGATCGAGAACTACTCCCGCATCCTCGACAACCGCCCGCCGGGGTCGCCACCGCATACGCTGATCGACTACTTCCCCGAGGACTTTGTCGTCTTCGTCGACGAGTCTCACCAGACGATTCCCCAGATCGGCGGCATGTACGAGGGCGATCGCTCGCGCAAGCAGACGCTGGTGGAATTTGGCTTCCGCCTGCCTTCGGCGATGGACAATCGGCCGCTGAAGTTCGACGAGTTCCTGCCCCGGGTCGGCCAGCTGGTGATGGTGTCGGCGACGCCGGGCGAGTTCGAGCGCGGGACGTCGAAGCGAATCGTCGAGCAGATCGTCCGCCCGACCGGGATCGTCGATCCGGCGGTCGAGCTGCGCGAGACCAAGAATCAGATCGACGACCTGATGAACGAGGTCCGCCGGCGGGTCGAGGTCGAGGAGCGCACGCTGGTGACGACGCTGACGAAGAAGATGGCCGAGGACCTGACCGGCTACCTGCTCGAGCACGGGTTCAAGGTTCGCTACCTGCACTCGGAGGTCGACACGCTGGAGCGGATCCAGATCATTCGCGACCTGAGGCTCGGGGAGTACGACGTGCTGGTCGGAGTCAACCTGCTCCGCGAGGGCCTCGACCTGCCCGAGGTCTCACTGGTGGCGATCCTCGATGCGGACAAGGAGGGCTTCCTGCGCGGCGAGACGAGCCTGATCCAGACGATCGGCCGAGCCGCGCGCAACGTCCGCGGGACGGTGCTGATGTACGCGGATCGCGAGACCGACGCGATGCGAAAGGCGATCTCCGAGACCGACCGCCGGCGCGAGATCCAGCTCGCCTACAACCTCGAGCACGGGATCACCCCGGAAACGGTGCAGAAGGGGATCTCGGACATCGCCGAGTTCCTCTCGATGGAGTCGAAGGTCGCGCCCGACCGGCGTCGACGCCGGCGCTCGGGCGACGGCGAGGCGATGAGCCAGGAGCAGCTCGAGAAGGTCGTGGTCGAGCTCGAGGAGGAGATGATCGCCGCCGCCGAGGACCTGCGCTTCGAGGAGGCCGGCCGGATCCGGGACGAGCTCAAGGAGTTGCGGCGCGACCTGGAGGCGCTGCGCGCGTAGGGGGCGCGGCTCGGTCGTCTCGATGGGGCACGGTAACCTCGCCGCATGCCTGACGCCGAGCAGATCGTTCACGAGGTCGCCGAGCGGGTGCGGGAGGTCCTCTCGCAGGCCGAGGAGAAGGCGACGCAGATCGTCCGCGAGGCGGAGGAGGAGGCGCGGCGGATCCGCGAGCGCGCCGAGACCGAGGGCAAGGATCGCCTCGAGGAGGTCCGCAAGGCGCTCGGTGAGCTGGAGGGCAAGCTGTCGGGCCCGCGCGCCGAGATCGCGCCCGGCCCGGTGGTGGTGCCCGAGCCCGAGCCGCAGCCGGTGCCCGAGCCGCAGCCGCCCCCGGTGCCGGAGCCGACACCCCCGCCAGATGAGGGCACGCTTCCCGAGGGGACGGACAACGGTGACGCCGCCGCGGCCCGCCTGGTGGCGATGAACATGGCGCTTGACGGTGCCGCGCGGGAGGCGATCGAGACCCATCTGGCTGAGAACTACTCGCTCGATGACGTCGCCGCGATCGTCGACGACGTCCTCGCCCTCGCCGCCAAGTAGCGGACGGGAACAGCCGTTCGCCCTCGTAGACTGAAGGGGCGATCTCCCGCTCCGGCCAGATAGTCATCTCGGGCGCGCGCGCCCACAACCTCAAGGGCGTCGACGTCGTCTTGCCGCGCGAGGCGCTGGTGGTGGTGACGGGGCTCTCGGGCTCGGGTAAGTCGAGCCTCGCCTTCGACACGATCTATGCCGAGGGCCAGCGCCGCTACGTCGAGTCGCTCTCCTCCTACGCACGCCAGTTCCTGGGCCAGATGGAGAAGCCCGACGTCGATTCGATCGAAGGGCTCTCGCCGGCGATCTCGATCGACCAGAAGACGACCTCGCGCAACCCTCGCTCGACCGTCGGCACGGTGACCGAGATCTACGACTATCTGCGGCTGCTCTGGGCGCGGATCGGCAGGCCCCACTGTCACAACTGCGGCGAGCCGATCGCCGGCCAGTCGATCGAGCAGATCACCGACCACGTAATGACCCTCGCCGAGGGGACCCGGTTCATGGTCCTGGCGCCGGTCGTCCGTGGGCGCAAGGGGGAGTACGGCAAGCTGCTCGAGGAGATGCGGGCGCAAGGCTACGCGCGCGCCGTCGTCGACGGCGAGCTCCGCCGGCTCGACGAGGACGGCGGCGTCGAGCTCGACAAGAAGTTCAAGCACGACATCTCGATCGTCGTCGACCGGCTGGTGATGAAGGAGGGTCTGCGCAAGCGGCTCGCCGAGTCGCTCGAGGCGGCATCCCAGCTCGCCGAGGGGATCATCGAGATCGAACGTCTCGATCGCGATTCCGGTGACGCGGGCGCGGCCGAGGGCCCCGGAGCGAAGGTTCTGTCCGGCCCGAGCGCCGGCAAGCGGGGCGAGGTGCTGGTCTTCAGCGAGAAGTTCGCCTGCCTGCACTGCGGCACCTCGATGCCCGAGCTCGAGCCGCGGATCTTCTCCTTCAACTCGCCCCACGGCTGCTGTCAGCGCTGCCACGGCCTCGGCTTCCAGCGGGTGATCGACCCCGAGCTGATCGTCCCCGACCCGACGCTGTCGATCTCCGAAGGGGCCCTGGAGCCGTGGACGAAGGCGGCCTCGCTCTACCACCGGCGGCTGCTCGAAGCGGTTGCGGAGGCGAACGGGATCGACACCGACGTCGCCTGGCGCGAACTGCCCCAGGGCGACCGCGACCTGCTGCTCGAGGGCACCGGCGACCAGCGACACACGGTCTCCTATCGCAACCGCTTCGGCCGCCAGCGCAAGTACACGGTCCGCTTCGACGGGCTTCTTCACAGTCTCGAGCGCCGCTACGAGAACACCGAGTCCGAGAACACGCGCGAGCGGGTCGAGTCGCTGATGGCGCTGCAGCCGTGCCCCGCGTGCGACGGCGCGAGGCTGCGCCCCGAGACCCTCGCGGTGACCGTCGGCGGGCTCAACATCTACGAGTACACGCGGCTCTCGGCGCGCCGGGCGCTGGAGTGGATCGAGGCGCTCGAGCTGACCGAGACCGAGCGCGCGATCGCGCGCCTCGTGGTGCGCGAGATCGGCGAGCGGCTGCGCTTTCTCGACTCGGTCGGGATCGGCTACCTCTCGCTCGAACGCACCGCGACCACGCTCTCCGGCGGCGAGGCGCAGCGGATCCGGCTCGCGACGCAGATCGGCTCCGAGCCTCGTCGGCGTCCTCTACATCCTCGACGAGCCCTCGATCGGACTCCACCAACGCGACAACGAGAAGCTGATCGGCACGCTGGAGCGCCTCCGCGACCTCGGCAACACCGTGATCGTCGTCGAGCACGACGAGGGCACAATCCGTGCCGCCGACCACGTGCTCGACCTGGGGCCGGGAGCCGGCGAGCACGGGGGAGAGGTGGTCGCCGAGGGCACGCCGAAGGAGGTCGAGGGCCAGCCCGGCTCGCTCACCGGCCAGTACCTGTCCGGCGAGCGCGAGATCCCGGTGCCGGCGGATCGGCGCTCGCCGCGCGGCGAGCTGGTCGTCCGCGGCGCTCGCCAGCACAACCTCAAGGGCATCGACGTGGAGATCCCGCTCGGGGTCTTCTGCGCGGTTACCGGCGTCTCGGGGTCGGGCAAGTCGACGCTCGTCGACGAGATCCTCTACCGCGCGCTCGCCAACCGCCTGCACCGGGCGCGGCTGCGGCCGGGTTCCCACGAGCGCATCGACGGCATCGACAAGGTCGACAAGATCATCAACATCGACCAGTCGCCGATCGGCCGCACGCCGCGCTCCAACCCCGCGACCTACACCGGGCTGTTCGACCACATCAGGGCGCTGTTCGCCGGCACCCGCGAGGCTCGGGCTCGCGGCTACAAGCCGGGCAGGTTCAGCTTCAACGTCAAGGGCGGGCGCTGCGAGGTCTGCCGCGGCGACGGACAGATCAAGATCGAGATGCACTTCCTTCCCGACGTCTACGTGCCCTGCGAGCAATGCCACGGGCGCCGCTACGACCGCGAGACGCTCGAGGTTCGCTACAAGGGCAAGTCGATCGCCGATGTGCTCGAGATGTCGGTCGGCGAGGCGGTCGAGTTCTTCGATCCGGTGCCGAAGATCGCCCGCCGCCTCCGCACCCTCCATGACGTCGGGCTCGACTACATCCGCCTCGGCCAGCCCGCCACCCAACTCTCCGGCGGGGAGGCGCAGCGGGTCAAGCTGGCGACCGAGCTCTCGAAGATCGCCACCGGCGACACCCTGTACATCCTCGACGAGCCCACCACCGGCCTGCACTTCGCCGACGTCGGGCGCCTGCTCGAGGTCCTCGGCCGCCTCGTCGAGCAGGGCAACACCGTGGTCGTGATCGAGCACAATCTCGACGTGATCAAGTCGGCCGACCACATCGTCGACCTCGGTCCCGAGGGCGGCGAGGCCGGGGGCGAGGTGATCGCAATCGGGACGCCCGAGCAGGTCGCCGGTGTGCCGACCTCCTACACCGGTCGCTTCCTGCGCGGCATGGTCGAGGCCGAGGAGCCGGCGCCGAAGCCGCGACGGACCGCCAAGCGCCGCCAGCCGGTTGCCGCGTGAGGCTGCCGCTGATGAGCGATCTCGCGCCTGGCGAACCTGGTGGACGAAGCGGCGCTGGTATGAGCGCAACCGCCGTCCGGTTCGCCGCTTCCGGATCAACCGGCACATGGCCCGGGCCGGGGCGTTCATCCGCTGGCCGATCGAGGGGGAGGTGCTCGAGGGGCTCGATTCGGGCCGGCTCAGCGTCGGCGAGGGAACGCTGCTCGAGCCCGGCTGCTGGCTGACGCTCGGTCCTCAGGCCGAGATCCGGATCGGTGCGGGCTGCTTCCTCAATCGCGGCACGATGCTCGCCGCCCTCGAGCGAATCGAGATCGGCGACCACGTGATGTTCGCCAACGGCTGCTTCGTCGGCGATGCGGATCACCGCTACGACGACCCGGACAAGCCGATCACCTGGCAGGGGTTCGTCCCCGCGGGCCGGTGCGGATCGGCTCCAACGTCTGGTTCGGCGTCAACTGCGTGGTAACCGGCGGGGTCGAGATCGGCGACCGGGCGGTGATCGGCGCCAACTCGGTGGTCACCACGACCTCGCCGGCCGGCGACGATCGTGGCCGGCGCGCCGGCGAAGGTGATCCGCGAGATCGAGTTCAAGCCGGGCGGGGGGTAGCGGTGCGGGCGCTGCGGATCACGGTGATCGCGCGCTCGCGGCGCTGGTGCTCGCCGGCTGCGGGGACGACGGTGGTGCCTCCATGCAGGCAGGGTCGACCGACGATGTCCGACCCGGTGGGCCCGGTGGCGACGACAGCCGATGGCACGACAGCCGAGGCCCGACAGCCGGACACGACGGTCGCCGACGGACAGCGACCGTCGACGATCGAGGAATCGAGTCCGAGCCGCGGCACCTGCTCGGCGGGCCGTGCGGTCGACTGCGGCGATGCTCGTCACCGACCGCGTTCGTGCGGGTCGCCTACGGGAGCGCGAAGGCTGTCGCTGGCGCAGCAAGCCAGGCGGCACTCGCCGACTCGCTGGAGGCGGAGGCGTGGGGACACGCGACGGTGAAACCGGCGACGGTCGTCGTGGTGCCCGCGGGGAGGCCCCTCGACGCGGCGAGGTGACCGGGCGCGAGCTGCGTTCGCGACGCGGACGGCTGGCGGGTCGACTCGCTGCTCGCCGACGTCCCGGTCGGGCCATGGCCGCCGGCACCTACTCGATCGTCGCTCGCGATCCCCGCGACCGGCGAGATGGGCGTCGCGGTCCAGTCGCACTGGTTCTCGGTCGGCTCGATCGTCTCCTGGGCCGCGCCGGGCGTGGCGGCGCGGTCGCCACGCAGTCGATCGCCGAGCGGCCTACGCGGCCGCGGCTGCTCGAGCGGCTCGCGGCGGGCGGGCGCCGCGGCCGGCGCTGCGGAGCTCGGCCGACGACGGTGGGACGCTTCCGCCAGGTCGCGGTGGTCGACGCCACGCGGCCGGTGCCGCTCCACACGGGCGACGGCTGCATCCCTACGCGGGCGATGCAGGGCGACGGCTTCAGCGCCCAGGCGAACATCGATGGCTTCGCCGAGGTCTGGCCGGCGATGGCGGCGACCTTCAGACGCGTCGCAGGGATCCGCTCCACGGCGCCTGCTCGCGGCGCTCGATGCCGCTGAGGCGGCCGGAGGCGACGTCGCGGGCGCCAGTCGGCGGCGCTGATGGTGGTGCCAGCCAAGGGCGAGACCTGGCGACGTTCGTCGACGTGCGGGTCGACTGACTCATCCGGACCCGCTCGGAGGAGCTGCGGCGGCTGCTCGGCCTGAGCGACGCCTACGACCTCGCCGACGCGGGGCGACCTGCTCGGGCGGGGGAAGGCGGACGAGGCCGGGAGCGCTATCGCGCGCGGCGGCGATGCGGCGCCCGACAACCACGAGCTCATCTTCTGGTCGGGCGTGGCGATCGCAGCGGGCGGTTCGACGCCGGGCTCGAGGGCATCCGCGCGGCGATCGAGCGAGGAGGGCTGGGCGGGATCAGGTCGTCGGCTCCCCGAGGTGGCCCCCGAGGCGGCGGGCCCTCGCGAGGCGCGCGGCCTCTAGCCGTGGCTAGTCGAGATCACCTGGACCACCACCGTGCGCTCGCGCGGGCGATCGTCGAAGTCGATCAGCACCAGCTGCTGCCAGGTGCCGAGCGCCAGCCGCCGCCGCCTCGACGGGGACGATCTCGGAGGGCCCGACGATCGAGGCGCGCTGGTGGGCGTGGGAGTTGGTGTCGTGGTTGAGCCGGTTGTGCTCGTAGTCGCCCTCGGCCGGGATCAGGCGATCGAGCAGCGCCCGCAGGTCGTGGACCCCGCCGGGCTCGTACTCCATCGTCGTGATCGCCGCGGTCGAGCCGCGCACGAACGCGGTCGCCTGTCCGTCGGTCGCGCCCGACTCGGCGACCGCCGCGCTGAACCGCGCCGGTGATGTCGACGATGTCGGAGTCGCCGCGCGGTCGAGAGGCGGAACTCGGAGCTGTCGAACCGGCACCGGACCGGGCTCAAGAGTCTCGGGTCGCCTACCAGTCCCGGCGCCGAGGGCGAGGCTCTCGGAGTCGAGGTGGCGCGGTTCGCTCGCCAGCTCCTCGCGGCGTCGACCGAGTAGACGTGCTCGGGTCGGGGAAGCGGCGCGCTCGCGACCTCGCTCGCGTAGGCGCGAACGCCGTCGACCATCCGGTCGTGGATCTCGGCGTAGCGCTTCACGAACCGCGGCCTGTGCGGGCCTGGTGATCCCCAGCAGGTCGTGGAAGACGAGCACCTGCCCGTCGGTCCCGAGCCCGGCGCCGATCCCGATCACCGGCACCTCGAGCCGCGGCAGGAGCGCTCGCGTGACCGCAGCCGGCACCGCCTCGAAGACGATCGCGAAGCAGCCCGCCGCCTGAAGCGCGAACGCGTCCGCGGCGATCTGCACCGCCGACTCCGCGGTGCCCCTGGGTCTTGAAGCCGCCGAGGGCGCTGGCGGTCTGGGGGGTCAGGCCGACGTGGCCCATGACCGGGATCCCGGAGCGGACGATCGCCCGCGCCCGCTCGACCGAGGCGCCGCCGCGCTCCAGCTTCACCGCGTCGCAGCCGGCCTCCCTGACGAACCGCTGCGCGTTGTCGATCGCGTGCTCGTTGGAGCGCTCGTAGGAGCCGAACGGCAGGTCGCCGACCAGCAGCGGCGTGCGGAGGCCGCGGCGGACCGCGGCCGCCATGGTCGACCATCTCGTCCATGCTCGACCGGGGTCGTCGCCGCGTAGCCGAGCACGACCATCGCGGCGGTGTCGCCGACCAGCACGACGTCGACACCGGCCTCCTCGGCGACCTCGGGCGGAGGGGTAGTCGTAGGCGGTGACCATCACGATCGGCTCGCCGCGGCGCTTCATCTCGGCGAGTTGCGGGAGCGTCACGGGCGCTCGCCGCGGGGTCGGACTGACCGGTCCGGCTGCGTGTGAGAGCCATGCCTCGCCTCGCTCGGATCGCCCAGGCTCGATCACGATGTTGTCGATCAGGCGGGCCGCTCCGATCCGCGCCGCGACGGCGACCAGCACCGGCCGCCCGTTGAAGCTCTGCGGCCGGAGTCGAGGCGTCTCGGCGTCGCGGGCCTCCAGGTACTCGGGCTCGATCCCCGCCGCGCGCGAGCTCGGCGCCGTGCGGCGGCGAGCGCCGCCTCGGGCGACGTCGCCCCCGCTCGGCGACCGCCGCTCGCGGCGCGCAGGCGCGCGGCTCGAGGGCCGCGGCCGCGGCGATCGGTCCGGGGGGTCCAGGTAGGCGTTGCGGGAGCTGATCGCGAGCCCGTCCGGTTCGCGAACGGTCGGCAGGACCTCGATCCTCCACCGGGAAGTCGAGGTCGCGGACCATGCGCCGGATCACGAGCGCCTGCTGCGCGTCCTTCTGGCCGAAGAAGGCGACTTCCGGCCCAACCGTGTTGAGCAGCTTGGCGACGACGGTGGCCACGCCGCGGAAGTGCCGCGCCGCGCTGCCGCCGGATCGCCCTCGAGCACCTCGGTGAGGGCGCCGCCGACCTCGACCGAGGTCGCGAAGCCCTCGCGGGTAGACCTCCTCGGTCGCTCGGCGCGTAGACCACGTCGACGCCTCGGCCTCGGCGAGCTCGGTGCGCGGTCCTCGTCCCGCGGGTAGGCCCTCGAGGTCCTCGTCGGGCCCGAACTGGGCCGGGTTGACGAACAGGCTCATGACGACCACGTCGCAGCGGCTGCGGGCCGCCGTCGAAGCAGCGACAGGTGGCCGTCGTGCAGCGCGCCCATCGTCGGCACGAGGCCGATCGTCGCGGCCGGCGCGCCGGGCGCGGCGCGAGCTCGGCTTCGGAGCCGCGACTTGGTCACGCGAGCCTCACGCCGGCCGGCCTCCGGCGAGGCGACCTCGGGGCCGTTCGGCGATCGCCTCGTATAGCTCGAGGAGCGTCGGGCGTGCGCGCGCGATTGCCTCGACGTGGCCTCGAACGGTCTCTCGTCGCCCGCGCGATCGGCCCGGTCAGGGCAGTCGCGCCCCGCTCGGACCAGTTGGCCGCGGTGCGCAGGACGAGGGGCGCGAGCAGCCCCCGCCCGTCCTCGACACCATCGGGCGAGCAGAGCGACCGCCGACTCCTCGAGCGTGACGAGGAAGTTCGACGCGAGCGAGGCGGCGGCATGGTAGGCGGCGCGCCTGTCCTCCGGCACCCTGAAGGGGATCATGCCGAGCGACTGCGCCAGCCGGCGGGCGAACTCGACCGCCTCCGGGGTCGAGCCCGCGACCGCGC
>CAVVBX010000006.1:0-66720 GCA_963746675.1 uncultured Solirubrobacterales bacterium
ACCAGTAGCACCGATAGGCGGCCTCGGTGGCGCAGCAATAGGCGGTGATCCGGCCGTCGAGCGTGGTGATCCCGTGCGGGGTCGCGGCCAGCTCCGGGAGCTGCGCCGTGTCGAGCACCTCGAGCGTCTGCCCGTCGACGGCGACGAACACAGACGGCGGCATCTCCATGCCCTTGCGGACCCCCTTCACCATCGCCAGCGTGCCCTGGTCGGTGACCCCGGCCGCGCGGGTCTGGTTCTTGAGGATCAGGGTGCCGTCGGGGGCGATCGTCAGGTGCTTGAAGTGCGAGTCGCCGGGCGACGCCTCTCCCGACGGCAGCTCTGCGGTCCTCAGGATCCGGCCGCTGCCGGCATCGAGGATCGCGATTTGGTTCGACCACGAGGTGACGAGCGTGCCGTCGGCGAGGATGTTGAGGTTGTTGACGCCGATCCAGTTGCCCGAGGCGTTGGCGTTCTCGACGTAGGTGCGCCACAGACCTGCCGGCCAGTGGTCGCATCCACCCTGGCCACGTACGGGCCGGGCAGGATCGGTGGCTTGGGCTTCGGCAGGTTGCCGCCGCAGAGGAAGAGCTCGCCGGGCTCGCGGGTGCAGAGGAAGGTCGTCCCCTGGTACTCGTCCTCGCTTTTCCACGCGAACACCTGATTCGCGCCGGTGAACGATCCGGTGAAGCTCGCGTGCGGAAAGCAGCCACTGCGGTCGGCGCCGGAGATCTCGGCCCCGCTCAGCGACGGGTAGTACCCAGGCGAGGCGATGCTGGCGCTGCCGCGGTGCTCGGCCGCAACGAGGCTGTGGTCGCCGGGGAGCGGTCCGTTGGCCGCCTTCTCGTTGCCGGTCAGAGCGTGCCGCGCCACGCTGTCAGCTTGCCTTCGGAGGCACGTTGTAGACGTCGCGGAAGTCGTCCATGACGGTCTTTACGGTGCCGTCCAGCTCGACCGTCAGCTCCTGCTCCAAGTGCGGGTGCGAGACCGCCATCCGGCCGTCGGACTCAGCCGATCGCCCAGCGTCTCGACCTCGCTTGGCCCGACGTTCGAGGACTGCATCACGAAGGCCTCACCGTGCGGAGCGACGAGCTCGTACGCCAGCTCGCCGGCCGAGTAGACGAGCTCGCCCTCCTTGCTCGCCTCGAGCGACGGTGTAGACGGGTGGCTCGAGCTTGCCGGAACGCGCTACGAACGCCGGCAGCTGGGCGGCAAAGCGAAAGCCGACCCTCGGCGACCGAGATCGACCTCGAGCGCCGAAGCGCAGCGTGCCCTGTCCGAGGCCCACCAATGCGGGCCGTTCTTGATCACCGTCGCCGACGCCCGAGCTGTTGCGCCGCGGCCTCGGGTTGAGCGCGTCCCATAGCTGCGGCCGGGCGCCTCGCTCAGCCCCATCGAGTTGTAGACGGTGATCAGCTCGTCGCCGACCGCGAACAGCTCGGCGTACCGCAGGCCGCGGGTCGGCGCGAAGGCCATCAGCCGGTCTCGCGGGACCTCCGCGCCTGCGGCTGCGGCATCGCGGGTTCCCCGGCCTCGAAGGACTCCCTTGTCGGTGTAGGACAGCCGCGGGAAGTACGGGCCCATGACCTCGCCTCGGTGCCGGGCGTGACGATGTGGTTCGGGTCGTGCGCCCACTCCGGGTTGTTGTGCATGAACCGGAACACGACCATGCCGTAGTCGGCGCGGTTGTGCTCGTCGTCGATCCCCTCGCCCTTCAGGCCCCAGTCCATCCAGGCGACGCCATGCTCGTCGGTCGCGTTCGCGGGCCGGTCCGCGGCGCGGCTGACGACGATCGTGTAGTTGCGGTCGTCGTCGATCGGGATCTGCATGTCGGTGAGGCCGTCGGTGCCCATCCCCGACGGGGGCGCTTCGCTCATCACCACCGAGATGTAGCGCGACTCCCAGTCGGTCATCACCTCGAGCCCGTGGCCGTCCTCGCCGAGGTAGGTGTCGGGATACAGCGGCATCTTCCCGCGGATCACCAGCACGGGGGCGAACGCTCTCGAGACGAAGCCGATCATGAACAGCGTCTCCGGGTCGCCGCCGAAGCCCGTTCGACGCTCGAGGGGATCTGGGCCCGGACCTCGGGCGGCTTGAAGACGCCGACGATGTTCCACTTGTTGTTGAAGTAGCGCTCGAGCAGCGGCGGGTTGCGGGCGGGCGTGGTCTCGGGCTTCAGCTCGGAATCGTTGTCGGGCGCCTTGCAGAGTGCGCGCCACTGCTCTACGGGCATGCCCCGCCTCGACGCCCTGCAACAGCGGCCGGTTGAACTGGTCGCGGACCTCCTCGGCCGAGAGCTCGGTGCCGTCGGCGAGAGTGGCGGTATAGGTGGGCAGCCCGACCCCCGCGTCACCGAGCCGTCCCGCGTCGGGCAGGTAGACGCGATAGACGACCTGGATCTGGCCCTCCGTGCCCGCGTACATCGTGTTCGGCTCGCGATCCGCGGGTTCATCGGGGGCGTCGACGCTGCGCGATCCGCAGCGTGTAGTCGCGATTCTCGACCCGGCGGTTGGCGCCGGGCGACGAACGGGTTCTCCGAGCCGGGATCGGGCTCGAGGTTGTGATCGACGAACTTCTCGCCGGTCGCGCGTGAAGCCGCCCATATCCGGGTCGGATCGGTAGAGCGCGAACTGGAAGTAGCGGCCGTGGGTATAGCGCCCGCGGATCTCAGCACGCTGCCCGCCGGCATCTCCAGGAACGAGAACCAGTAGGATGAGTTCGGGTCGGGGTAGAGGTTCGCGTGCTGCCAGGGCTTGGGATTCGGCAGCATCACGCCGTAGTCGCGGCCGCGCGGACCGAGCCAGAGACCGTCGTGGCCGTAGAGCTCGTCGGTCTTCGAGGACCGTCTCGAGCGTCTTGTTCCCGGGCCGAACCCTGGTCTTAGCGTCAGGCATCAGATCTCCTCTTCTCGACTGCCTTCCCCACCATTGTCTCGCCGCCACGCTCCGGCTGCATCGTCCAGATGGGATGAATCAGCTCGGCCGTCTTCGCGGCACCACGTTGCTGACGATGGCGGCCACGACGGTCACGAGGTAGATCTGTCCCAGGAGCGCTTCCATCGCCGAAAGCGTTTGCCCAAGGCTGGTGGCCGCTACCACGTCGCCGTAGCCGACGGTCGTCATCGTGATGAAGCTGAAGTAGAGACACCGCGACGCCGTCGCTTCCTCCCCATCGGCGAAGAATGGATCGCCGCTGAAGTGGCCGATGGCGCTGTAGAGGAAGGCGAAGAACATTCCCACCAAGAGATAGAGGCACAGCGCACCCGCGACCGCCTCCGGCGTGATGGCCTGGTGCTCGCGTACGCTCCGCAGCACTCCGATAACTACGGCGGGCGGGGCGAGCACGACCAGGACGGCGTTCGCCAGCGCGGCGCTGCCCGTCACTGCGTCGCCGCTGCCCGCGAACACGACGACCACGACCACGCAGACACCCGTGCCGACTGCGAGCGTCGCCAGGCGTAAGTACTTGGGTGTCATCTCGGCGGCCCAGAACGCCAGCAGCAAGGTCGTGCCGAGGAGGATCGTCACAAGGGCTTGCGTCACGTCCCCTTCGGGAGCGATGCCCTGAACCAGGAAGGACGCGATTAGCCCGGCGAGCACCAACCCGAAGCGCCGCCGTTTGTCGCTGCGCACAGCCACGCGATGATTACTGCCAGCGGGCCGGCCCACCGCGCGTCCGTCAGCCCGGTCGAAACCCCGGGCCCTAGCCCGCGGCCGAGGTTTCGCGCGGTGCCATCAGCGCCCCGATCAGCCAGAAGAGCGGGAAGAAGATCCCGAAGAGGAACATGAACCCGTGCCCGTTGCGCAACGTCCTCACTCCGAGCGTCACGAGGAGGACGAAGTAGAGGATCACCAGCAGGACCCATCCGAACGTGCTCAGGGCGATCAGCATCTCGACTCCCTTCGCTTGCGGATTTCCATGTCAGCGCCCTCGCTCATGAGCCGCTACTGCCCTCCGTCGTCGTCGGCACCGGCGGCTGCGATGACGCCGGCATCGGCTGCAGAAAGTACAACGACCCCGACGATTGGGCCGCATAGACGAACCGGCCGCCGTACGCCGGCGCCACCAGGCCGTTGAACCCGATCGGGGGCAGGAAGTCGGACTCCGCGAAAGGCTTGCCGGTGGCGGCGTCGCGCCAGACGACCTGCTGGGTGTAGGCCCCCGTAGCGATCGCGCCGAGCTTCGCGTCCGGGTTCCACTTGGTCGTCACCAGCACCCGCTGGTCCGGCGGCCCGTAGAGCGGCTGGAACTCGAAGCTGCGGTCGTCAACCACGAACTTCGTCGTCATCTTTCCGGTATTCGGGTCGAGGTGGACGCCGGCGATCTTGGCGATCCCGCCGTCGGCCGAGTAGACCATGTCATTCTCGGGGTCGCCCTGCGGCTTCGGGGGCATTGCTCGACTCTCCGGACTTCAACTCGCCGAAGGGGAAGATGGTCTCGGTCTTCGAGGCGTCGTCGACGTTGATCGCCACGAGCGATGACGCCTTGGTGTCGCTGCCGATGCCGTTGGTCTGGATCACGATCCAGTCGCCCATGTAGGTAGGCGCATCGCCGACGGTCTGGCCCTCTTCCAGGTAGTCGGCCACCCACGACTTGTCCCGGCTCAGCGTCTTGGTCTGCGGATCCCAGAAGAAGCGGTACGCGTGCTTCAACATCGCCGTGTAGATCGCGGTCTTGCCGTGGTAGGGGGCGATGATCGGCGGCGTCGCCGAGTCCTCCGGCGCCACGATCGAGTCGTAGACCTTGAGCGTGTCCGGGTTGATGGCCAGGAAGGGCGAGGGCTTCTGCTCGGGCCCGCCCGCCGCCTGCGAGCAGGCTTCCAGCCCGCCGCCCCCCTGCTGGTTGCAGTTCTCGGGCCGGTTCTGGCTGCGCAGGATGATCGTGCCGTCCGGGGCGACCGTGAGCTCCTTGTAGTTGATCGACCTCGGGGTGACCGGACCCGGGGAGGGGAGGTTCCTCTCCTTGACGATCGCGCCGGTGTCGCGGTCGAGCAGCGCGATCCTGTGGGCCCAGGCGAAGACGATCTTTCCGTTCGCGAGGATGTTGAGGTTGGTCCCGCCTACGAACGTGTCATCGCTGACATTCAGGTTCTCCAGGTAAGTACGCCAGACCTGATCCCCGGTGATCGGGTTGACCCGGGCCACGAACGGGCCAGGCGCCGAGCGCCCGGTGCTGGCGGGTGGAGCTCCGCCCACCACATACATCCCGTTCGGCCCGTCGTTGTTGACGTAGTAGACGTTCGGGTAGTTGTCCTCGGCCTTGTAGGTGTAGACGATGTTCGGCTCGGTCCGGGACCCGAGGAAGTCGGCGCATGGGTAGATACCGCTGCGCTGGGCGTCGGTGAGCTCGGCGGCGTTCAAGGCGGAGAAGTAGCCCGGGGTGGAGATGCCTTCCTGGCAGCTCTGCTCGCTGGCGTAGAGACTGAGGTCGCCGGGAAGCGGGCCGAGCGTCACCTGCTCGCTCGCGGTCACGTTGCGCGCTGCCCCCTGCAGCGACGCGACCTGCGAGGTGACGTTTTTCGTCGTGGTGAGCGCCGGGATCAGGATCAGCGCCAGCAGGGCGACGAGGACCAGCGATGCCGGCAAGGAACGGCTTCAGGATGTGCCAGCACGCGACTCACGGCGCCGCTCCCGGGTCGGCGGCCGTCGTCGGTGCTGGAGACGTTGTCGCCGCATCCGCTTGCGCCGGTGCTGCGCGAGGGCGAGGGTGAGGCCGGCCAGGAAGACCCAGACGACGAAGGCGATGTAGTGGGCGTAGAAGCCGAGCCCGCCGGTCGCCGGGTTGAAGACCCCGGTGCGGGCGTAGGGGGTGACGAATCCGAACACGGACACGACGGCGGCGAGGACGGCGAGCCAGCCGAGCCACTTCGGCAGGCCTCCGGCCCTCAGGCTGACCTCGGCAACGCCGAGGAAGAAGACCGAGAACGCTGCACCGCCGAAGGCGAGCGAGAGCGCCGCCGCAACGTAGAGGGTCGGCACGGTCTCGGCCTGGGGCAGAGTCGTCGCCAAGGTCGAGGTTCCGGTCAGTACGAGGCCCACCAGGGTCAGCGCGACTCCGACCAGGGCACCAGCGGAGGCGATCGCCGAGCCTCTCGCCGGCCCGCCCTCCGCGGCGCGCAGGACGCCCCAGAGGGTTCCGAGGAACCAGCAGGAAGACGATCGAGCCCGATGCCGTTCAGCATCACCTGCGCCCGGATCCCGTTCAGGTGACTGGCGAAGAATGCCGGCGCGGCTTCGGCATTGTCGATGTTCGGAAGCCGCGGGGTGTTGCCGCCACTCGGGTCGGTGTTGAGGAAGATCAGAAAGGCAGCGACGAACAGGAGCACGGCGAAGAGGCCGCTCGCGGCTCCCATCTGCTCCCAGCTGCGGCTGCGCTCGTTCATCCCAGGCTCACGATCTTGGAGCGGGGCCAGCCGCGCATCGTCCCGTCGGGATGAAGTTCGGGAGCCGCGTCCGATCGCTCAACATCGTCACGGTCGTCATGCGGCCGACGAGCCTTCGCGCGGCGACATCAGGGCGCCGATCACCCAGAACAGCGGGAAGAAGATCCCGAGGATGAACATCACCCAGTGACCGTTGCGGATCGACATCACCCCGAGGGTCACAAGGAGGACGAAGTAGAGGATCCCCAGGAGGACCCAGCCGAACGTTCCGAGCGCGATCAGCATCTCAGCTCCCACCAGCGGACTTCGGCTGCACCTGGTAGATGAACAGCGACCCGTCGTTGCCCATCGTGTAGTAGCGACCGCCGTAGCCGACGTTGATCAGGCTCCCGACCGCGGTCGACGGGCTCGGCTCGGACTCGGCGATCGTCTTGCCCGTGTCCTCGTCCACCCACAGCACGGTCTCGGTGTAGTCGAACCCGGTCGCGATATCGGCAGGTCGTCGTCGTCAGGGTCGATGTTCTGGCTCACCAGGACGCGCTCGTCCTTCGGGCCGACCATCGTGAAGTAGTCGCTCGAGCACCAGTCGTCGCGGCTCCACTTGACCTTCATCTCGCCGGTCTGCTGGTCGAGGTGGATGCCGTAGACGCCCTTGAGGAAGTAGTCGTCGACGAAGATCATGCTGGTCTCGGGGTCGATGCCGGGCGCGGCCGGGGTCTCGCTCGTGGTCGCGCCCGACTCGACGGGGAACGTCTTGCCCCAGGGCAGACTCTGGTGGACGTCCTTCGGGTCGTCCTGGTTGACCGCGAAGACGCACTGAGGTGTCTTCGTCGATGGGTTGGCGTTGCTGTTGGCGATCACCCAGTCGCCCATGACTACCGGCGAGGCGCCGCCGGTCTGGCCCTTGAGGATGACCTTCGGCTGCCCAGGACTTGTCCTGCGTGAGCGTCTGCGGTCTCCGGATCCCAGATCACCCGGACCAGGCTCTTGGCACCGTTGCCGTACATGTAGATCTCGCCGTCGTGCTCGACCGCGACGGTCCGCGCGGTGACGTTCTGGTCGATCTCGATCGAGTCGAGGTTCTTCATCGTCTCCGGGTCGACGGCGACGAAGGTGCTCGTTCGGGTTGGAGCCGGAGTCGGCCAGGACACGAGTTCATCGCGAGGTTGGTCTGGGTCGGACAGCCGACGGCTCGCGTCTGGGACTTGATCAGCAGCGTTCCCTGCTCGTCCGGCGCCACGACCATGCCGTCGAAGTTGTGGTCCGTTGGCCGGCGTGCCGACGATCGGCTGCTCCTCGGAGGCGAGGATGGCGCCGTCGTCTGCGGTCGAGCTTCCAGAACGGTGCCCGGCGGCCGCGACCAGCGTGCCGTCCGTGATGATCGCGAGGCTGCCGAGGGCGAGCCACTGATCGGAGATGTTGACGTTGCTGCAGCGTAGGTTCGCCAGATCTCCTTGCCGGTCGAGGGATCGAACTTCGAGACGTACTGACCGGAGCCCGGGACGATCCCGCCGGCCAGAGATAGCCGCCGTTCGGACCGTCGAAGACGACCAGGCCGATGCCGCCCGGGTAGGTGGTCTCGGACTGGTAGCGGTAGACCTGGTTCGAGCCGTCGTGAAGTCGCCCGGTGAAGTGCCCGCACGGCTGCAGCCCGCTGCGGACGTTGTCGGTGTGCTCGGGCGCGCCGATCGCCGGGTAGTAGCCGACGTAGTTGTTGGCCGGATCGGCGGCCCAGTCCTCGATGCAGCTTCGTCTCCTTGTCGAACAGCGACTGGTCGCCGACGATCGGCCCGGTCGTCGCGGTCACGTCGAGCGACGACGCCGTTGAGGTTGTTCTTCACCGTCTCCCGTGCGCCCGCCGAGCGTCGGGATCAGCATCGCCAGCAGCAGGACGAGCACCGCGATCACCACCGCGCCGAGCGGCTTGACGACGCGCCAGATGACGTGGAGGACGCGCCTCATGCGCGGCCCCTCAGCTCGGCAGCGGGCGCAGCCGCGGCGCGCGGCATCGCGGCTTCGCCGCGCGCTGCGCGAGCGGTCATCGCGCCGCTCGCGAGGCGCGAGCCAGATGACGAAGGCCGCGTGCCCGGCCCAGCGCCCGAGGGCGCCGGTGGCGGCGTTGAGGACGTTCGCCTCGAAGAACGGGGTCATGAAGCCGCAGACGGCGAGCAGGCCGGCGATGAAGGCGAGCACGCCGAGCCAGCGACCCAGAGCGCCGGTGCCGAGGATCACCTTGCGACGGCGAAGAAGAAGATCGACGAGACGCCGATCCCGAGGGCGACGAGCAGCGAGGCGGCGGTGTAGAGGGCGGGGACGACCGTCGGCCTGGCCGGAGCTGGTGGAGAGCCCGGCGGTGGCGAGGAGGGCGAGTCCGACGAGCACGAGCGCGGAGCTCGGCGACGCCGCCGGCGAGTGCGGCCGTCGCCCCGCGCGACGCCCCGTCCTCGGCGTCGCGCAGGGTCGTCCAGAGGCGCGCCGAGGAACCAGAGGAAGAGGGCGATGCCCGAGGCGTTCAGCAGCACGCACGACCCGGATCGCGCTCAGGTGCGCGGCGAGGAACGCGGGGGCGAGCTCGGCGTGCTTGATGTTCGGAAGCGCCGGATCGCCGCCCGGGCTCGGTGCTCAGGAAGACGATGAAGGCGATCACGAAGAGGAGCGTGGCGAGCAGGCCGCTCGCGGCGCCCATCTGGTCCCAGGTGCGCGTACCGCTTGCTCATCGCACGCGAACCTAGATGCGCGGCGGCCGCCCGCGCATCGTCCCGATGGGATGAACTTGGGGATCGCGTCCGTGGGGCGCGACCTCGACCGGCCGGTTCCGGGCGGCGATTTCGCCGCCAATTGGTAGCCAATTGGTAGCCACCGGGGCGCCAACGACCCGGACCCGACCAAGGTAAAAGGCCCGCCTTAGCGGGCCTTTCGCGAGTAGCGGGGGCAGGATTTGAACCTGCGACCTCCGGGTTATGAGCCCGGCGAGCTACCTGACTGCTCCACCCCGCGTCGTGCTTTCAAGGTAGCAGGCAGACGGCTCGATTACCGGAGCGAGCCGAGGATGTCTCGCACGTCCTCAGCCGTGGTCGTGGGGTTGACGAAGCAGAAGCGCAGCAGGGTTTCGCCGTTCCAGCTCGTCGTGGCTGTGAGGGTCAGCCCGTCGGCCAGCGCCTTGCCCGACCAGGCCTCGTAGTCATGGGGTTGCCAGCCATTTCGCCGGAAGACGACGACGGACAACTCGGGCTCGCAGATCAACTCCAGGTGCGGGGCGCCCCTGATCAGCTCAGCGGCCTGACGGGCGAGCGCGAGGCCGTGTTCGACTGCCTGCGCATACGCCCGGGCGCCGTGCGTGGCAAGCGAGAACCAGAACGGGAGCCCGCGGGCGCGACGGGTGAGGTGAACCGCGTAGTCGGACGGGTTCCATTCCGCGCGGCTCTCGATCGCGTCGATGTACTCGGCGCGCTGGGTGAAGGCCGCCCGTGCCTGGCCCGGATCGCGGTAGAGCAGGGCCGCGCAGTCGAGCGGCGCGAACAGCCACTTGTGTGGATCGACGACGAAGGAGTCGGCGCGCTCGACCCCGGCGAATCGCGCCCGGGCGCTCGGCGCGGCGAGCGCGGCGCCGCCGTAGGCGCCGTCCACGTGCATCCACAGGTCACGCTGCTCGCACACCTCGGCGATCCCTTCGAGGTCATCGATCACGCCCAGGTTCGTGGTTCCGGCCGTCGCCGCGACCACCCAAGGCTCGATCTCCGAGGCTTCCAGCGCCCCTTGCAGCGCGGTGCCCAGCATCCGGCCTCGTTCGTCGCCCGGGACCTCGAGCACTTCCATGTCAAGCACTCGCGCGGCCAGCCGCAGCGAGGAGTGGCCGCCGGCGGTGAGCGCGACGACCGCGCGTCGCGCGTGGTCGGCCCCCCGGCGTCGGCGGGCGTCACGACCGACCGCCAGCGCGCTCAGGTTCCCGGCGGTCCCACCGCTGACGAACACGCCTCCCGACTCGGCCGGCCACTCGAGCAGGTCGGCGATCCAGCGCAGGGCCTGGTTCTCGGCGTGGATCCCGCCCGCGCCCTCGATCCACCAGTCGGCGAAGATCTTGGAAGCGGAGACGGCAAGGTCGAAGAGCGTCGACGCGGTCGTCGGCACGTTGGGGACGAAGCTCAGGAACCGCGGATGGCTGGGGTCGACGCAGGCCGGGGCCAGGACCTCCCGGAAGATCCGCAGGGCCTCCGCCGAGCCGAGCCCATCCTCGGTCACCGTCGCCCCGGTGAGCCGTTCGAGCTCCTCCTCCGAAGCGGGTGGGTTGAGCCGCGGGACCTGACCGAGGCGGTCCTCAACGTAGTCGAAGATCTCATGCGCGAGCGCCTTGGCCTCCGCGTCGAAGAGATGCATCTGAGGCCCTTCGGCGGGCGGCTCGCGGCGACCGCCGTCGGCGCTCGGGCTGCTGTCGCTGGACACGCCGTGCAAACTACAAGCGCCTCGTGGTCTGCTGCGGCGGCGCCCCGTCGGAACGCTTCGTGAGAGAGTCTGGGCCGCGGTGCGGATCCATCACCTCAACTGCGGCACGATATGCCCCTACGGAGGGAAGCTGTTCGGGGGCGAGGGGTCGGTGGCGTCCGAGGCCGAGATGGTCTGCCACTGCCTGCTGATCGAGGCCGGCGACTCGCTGGCCCTGATCGACACCGGCTACGGCACCGCCGACTGCCGCGACCCGGCGGGAAACCTGGGGCGGCCGTTCACCGCGGTCTTCCGGCCGCGCGGCGACCTCGCGGAGACGGCGGTCGAGCAGATCCGCCGCCTCGGCCTCGATCCGTCCGACGTCCGCCAGATCGCCGTCACCCACCTCGACCTCGACCACGCCGGCGGTCTGCCCGATTTCCCCGAGGCCGAGGTCCACGTCTTCGCCCCCGAGCGCGAGGCCGCGCTGAAGCCGAGCCTGCGCGACAAGCCGCGCTATCCGCCGGCGCACTTCGCCCACGGTCCGCGCTGGTCCGTCCACACCGCCGAGGGCGACCGGTGGTTCGGGTTCGAGAGCATCCGGGTGATGCCTGGCATCGACGCCGACGTGGCGCTGATCCCGCTCGTCGGCCATACCCGCGGCCATGTCGCGGTCGCGATACGCGACGGCGAGGGCTGGATCCTGCACTGCGGCGACGCCTACTTCAACCGCGGCGAGATCGCCGATCCACCCGACTGCCCGCACGGGCTCCGCCTCTTCCAGACCGCCGTGGCATCCGACAACTCCGCCAGACGGCGAAACCAGGAACGCCTGCGCGAGCTCGCCCGTGACCACGGCGACGAGGTGCGCCTGTTCTGCGCCCACGACCCGGTCGAGCTGGGCCGCGAGCGCTCCGCTCAGGCGGGCGTCGGCTGAGCGTCGCCGAGCAGGATCCCCTCGAGCTCGTCGACCGCCTCGCCCATGTAGAGAGCCAGGCGCTGCAGGTGCGGCAGCGTGTCGCGCGCGCCGGTGAAGCCGAAGTTGAGCTGGCCCGCGTAGCTGACGCAGGTGATGTTGAGCGCGTTTCCGTGCAGCAGCAGCGAGAGCGGGAAGACCGAGTCGAGGTGGGCGCCGTTGAAGTACAGCTCATGCGTCGGGCCGGGGACGTTCGAGATCCCGACGCTGAACGGCAGCGGGGCGCGGCGCTTGAGCCGCGCCACGAGCCCGGCGATGTAGGGGCCGTTGATCAGCAGCGTGTAGGACATCCGCGCTTCCGGCGGCAGCTTTCGCAGGTGCGCCTTCGCCTCCGCGGTCGAGCGCTTGATCACCTCGAGCCGCTCGCGCGGCTCGGCGACGTTGGTGCCCAGCTCGGCAACCATCATCCCGACGGCGGTGCCGGCCGAGGTGTCGCCCTCCTCGCGCAGATTGACCGGGATCCCGGCGCTCAGCGCGCGGTCGGGCACCCGTCCGTGCTCGGCGAGGTAGCTCCGCAGGGCGGTACCGCTGAGATAGAGGACGATGTCGTTCAGGGTGCAACCGGCCGCCTGCGCGAGCGCCTTGATCCGCTCCAGCTCGTAGTGCTGGGTGGCGAAGCGCCGCTGGCCGGCGAGGTTGCCGGCGAGCGCCGAGTCGGGCGTCCGGTAGGGAGCCTGCAGCGGACGATCGTCGAACGCCGCTTGTCCGAGATCGACGGCGGCCCGGGAGAGCCCGGCGACCGCCTTGGCCCCGTCGCGCGCCGCGCTCACCAGCCGCCCGACCGGCCCGCTGTGTTCATCGCCGTCACGCCTCGGGCGCTCGCCCGAAGGCATCGCCCAGAAGGCGGGCATCCCGCGCTCCGCGGGGTCGGTCGAGAGCGCCCGGAGGATCAGCCGCATGCCGCTGACCCCGTCGATCAACGAGTGGTGGATCTTCATGTAGATCGCGAAGCGGTTGCCCTCCAGGCCCTCGATCAGGTGCGCTTCCCAGAGCGGCCGGTGCATGTCGAGCTGGTTGCTGTGCAGCCTCGAGACGAGGATCCCGAGCTCGCGCTGGCCCCCCGGGTGCGGCAGCGCCGAGTGGCGGACGTGATAGTCGAGGTCGACGTCGCGCTCCTCGCGCATCAGCGGCAGCCGCGGGCCGATCACCGGCCCCGCCACCAGCCGCTGGTTCCAGGGCGGCGGGATCGTCTGCGGCGCCCGCATCAGCTCGAACTGCTGCTGGAGGTAGTCAGGCGGCGCGTCCGCGGGGAGCGTGAACTCGAACAGACCGCCGACGTGCATCGGCGTATCGCGCGACTCGAGCGCGAGCCAGGCGGTGTCGAGTGGGGCTACCTGCTTGAACGCCACGCCGCGTCCTCCAATCCGGTTGCCGTGCGCCAGGCCAGCCTACCCGCTCAGAGCCCATCCGCAGCGGTAGATTGGAGGAGCACATGAGCAGCTCCAACGGAGATTCCCGGCCGCTCTCGGTCGGCATCGTCGGCGCCGGCTTCGGCGGCGTCGGGATGGCGATCCGGCTGAAGCAGAGCGGGGTCGAGGACTTCACGGTCTTCGAGCGCGGCGCGACGGTCGGCGGGGTCTGGCGCGCCAACACCTACCCCGGAGCTGCCTGCGACGTGCCCTCGCACCTGTACTCGTTCTCGTTCGCGCCCGGTCACAACTGGTCTCGCCGTTACGCCCCCCAGCCCGAGATCCTCGAGTACCTCGAGGACTGCGTCGAGGACTACGGCCTCGCCCCGCACCTGCGCCTCGACACCGAGGTGACCAAGGCGACCTTCGATGCCGAGGCGGGCCGCTGGAGCGTGCTCACCGAAGGCGGCGAGAGCCATGAGTTCGACCTCCTGGTGACCGCCTGCGGGCAGCTCGGCCGGCCGGCGATCCCCGCGATCCCGGGAAGCGAGGACTTCGAGGGCCCGGCGTTCCATTCGGCCGAGTGGGACCACGACGTGGACCTGACCGGCAAGCGGGTGGCGGTGATCGGCACCGGCGCGAGCGCGATCCAGTTCGTTCCCGCGATCGCCCCGATCGCCGAATCGCTGACCGTCTACCAGCGCTCGGCGCCGTGGATCATCCCGAAGATGGACCGCGCATACCCGGAGTGGGAGCGGCGGATCTTCCGAGCGCTTCCCGGCCCGCGTCACCGCCGCCCGGCTGGGCATGTTCGCCTTCTTCGAGACCGCCACCTACGGCTTCACCGGGCACCACTGGCTGATGGGCCCGTTTCGGCGGCTATCCGAGCGCGAGCGGCGGCGCGAGCTGCGCGACCCGGAGCTGATCGAGAAGGCGACGCCGGACCACGAGATCGGCTGCAAGCGGATCCTGTTCACGGCCGACTGGTACCCGACCCTCGCCCGCCCCGACGTCGAGCTGCTCAGCGGCGCGGTCGAGCGGATCACCACGAACGGTGTCGTCGGCCCCGACGGGGTCGAGCGGCCCGCCGACGTGATCGTCTACGGCACCGGCTTTCACAGCCACGACTTCGTCGCCCCGATGGAGGTCCGCGGGCTCGACGGGATCGAGCTGAACGAGTTCTGGGGCCAGCGCCCCGAGGCTTATCTCGGCACCACGATCTCGGGCTTTCCCAATATGTTCGTCCTCTACGGGCCGAACACCAACCACGGCTCGGGCTCGGTCCCGTACACGCTCGAGTGCCAGTTCAACTACGTCCTCGACGCGATTCGCCGCCTGCGCGCCGGCGGCTTTCGCTGGATCGACCTGCGCCCCGAGACCCAGGAGGCGTGGCGCGAGGAGATCGCCGAGCGCAGCAAGCGCACGGTGTGGGTGACCGGCGGCGGCGACAACTGGTACCTGAACGAGAGGGGCGAGAACACCAACAACTGGCCCGGCCCCTGGCTCGAGTTCCACCGGCGGACGAAGCGGATCAACCCGGGCGACTACCGGGTCGCGGTCTAGATGGTTGATTCCGAATCCGCGTGTGCGCGGGGGCGCCGCAGGTCGAGCTGGGCCGCACGCGGTGAGCGGGTAGCGGTCGCTACCCGCGAGGTCGTGGGTGGCGATCCAGCGACGGCATGCGGCGTCAGCCGTGCGTGCGGGGATTTGGAATCAATCGTCTAGCTGTCTCCCCAGCTCCCGTCGGCGGGACAGCCGGCGTTGCCGGGACTTGTGCACGGGAAGTCGGCGGTTCCACCGACCACGCGCTCGATCGTGAATGAGTTCCCGGTCGGCGAGTCGGAGCGGATCTCGTAGGCGTCGGCGCCGGCCGCGACGATCGTCAGATCGGCCGCCTGCAGAGTCGTCTCGATCGCCTCCAGGCCGCCGACGGTCGCACCCGTATAGATGCCTCCGTTGTCGCTGCTGAAGGTCTCGATCGCCGTCGCCGCGGTCCGCGCCGAGGTCTTTGCGCTGGCGTCGCGGGCCTTGTCGCGCTGGGCGAAGAAGGACGGGATCGCGATCGCCGCCAGCAGGCCGATGATCAGCATCACGACCAGCAGCTCGACCAGGGTGAAGCCCCGCTCTCCGAGCGCTGCCCGCTGCGTGTATTCGTGGCTCGACATCTTCGGCGTCCGTGCCCCAAGGCCGCCATTTAGGGCCCGTTCTGAGTATCGGCACCCCGCGGGCCGGCTGTAGCCCGAGACCCCGGCGCCAACGCCCGTACGCGCGACGGCGCCTGAGCGGCATCACGGACTACGCTGGGCCGATGCGCGCCGTCGTCATCACCGGCAGCTCGACCGGGATCGGTCGGGCGTGCGCGATCGCGCTCGACCGCGAGGGCTTCGACGTCTTCGCCGGCGTGCGCAAGCCCGAGGACGGCGAGGCACTGCGTGCCGGGGCGTCGGCGCGCCTAGAGCCGCTGATCATCGACGTCGCCGACGGCGCCTCGATCGCCGCCGCGGCCGAGCGGGTGCGCGAGGCGACCGGTGGCCGGGTCGCCGGCCTGGTCAACAACGCCGGTGTTGCCGTCCCCGGCCCGGTCGAGGCCGTCGACCTCGACGAGCTGCGACGCCAGCTCGAGATCAACGTGGTCGGGCAGGTCGCCGTCACGCAGGCCTTCCTGCCGATGATCCGCGCAGCTCGCGGACGGGTGGTGCTGATGTCATCGATCGGCGGCCGGATGTCGTTCCCGCACCTCTCCCCCTACAACGCATCCAAGCACGCGCTGGAGGCGATCGGCGACTCGCTGCGCCAGGAGATGCGCCAGTTCGGGGTCGAGGTGGCGATCGTCGAGCCGGGCTCGGTGTCGACCCCGTTCTGGGGCAAGGGCCAGGCCGAGGCGCCGAAGGCCCGCGCGGCGATGAGCACGGAGCAGCTGGCGCTCTACTCGGGCCAGCTCGACCAGGTCGAGGCCGCCGCCGAGAAGACCGCCGGCCGTGGCGTACCCCCGGAGCGAGTCGCCGAGGCGGTCGTGCAAGCGCTCACCGCGCAGCGGCCGCGCACCCGATACGTCGTCGGCACCGACGCCAAGATCCAGGTGCAGCTGCGCAAAGTGCTCCCGGACCGCGTGCTGGACCGCCTGGTCGCGCGCGAGATGCGCCGCCAGGCCGACTAGGCCGCTGCCCGGGCGCTGACGATCCACGTCGAGGCCGGCGCCCGAACCCCGTCGGGATGCGCGAACTCCGACAGCCCCTCGCGAAGCGCCGCCGAAATCTGCGGCTTGATCCTTTCCGCCTCCTCGCCCGCCAGCCGGATCACCTCGCCGGCCGGCCCGAGCGCCATCACCAGCTCCACGGCCGCGTCGAGATCGGCGCCAATCGTGATCTCGATATCGCAGCGACCGAGCTCGATCTCCTCGAAACCGGCGTTGATGAGGATGTGGCTTGTGGTGTCGGCGTCGGCCATCGAGAACGGGCCGGGGCCGCAGGTCGGCTCGTCGGACTCGTCCGGTTCGCTGACGAACTCCTCGACCACGAGCTCGGCGCGATGCAGCCAGTCGTTGTCGAGCTTGCGCCGCCAGACCACCATGCAGAGCCGGCCCCCGGGAGTCAGGGCGCGGCGAACGTTGCCAAGCGCGGCGACGGGGTTGGCGAAGAACATCGTCCCCATGCGCGAGAAGGCGTAGTCGAATTCCTGATCGAACTCGGTCGTCTGCACGTCGCCGGCGACGAAGGCGACGTTGCCGATCCCCGCCTGCGCGGCCTCGGCCTGCGCAGCCTCGATAAAGCGCTCGGCGAGGTCGATCCCGAGCGCCGAACCGTCGCTTCCGACCAGCTGGGCGACCCGCCGGGTGGTGTCGCCGAAGCCGCAGCCGATGTCGAGCGCCCGTTCGCCGAGCCCCGGTGGATGCCGCCGCAGCGCCGCCTCCCCGTGAGCGCCCAGCCCTTTGGTGACGATCGGGCGGAATGCGACCCAGCGGTCGAAGAGGACGCCGTTCCAAGCCTCATGCGTCTCCTCGTTCGACCGCGCTACCGACGAATCCACGAGACGATCGTACTCGGGCCGACCGGAACTGCCGTATGTCGTTACGCGGACCTAGTGGCGCTTGGCGTACTGGCCGAACTCGCCGAAGTCGACCATCACGCAGGCCTCGTCGCCGACGACCTCGGCGTCGTGGCCCGGCGGAATCGCGACCACGTCGCCGGCGCCGCACTCGGCCTCGGACCCGTCGTCCATGAAGATCCGCATTCCGCCCGAGATCACGTAGCCGAGGTGTGAGACCTCGCACGAATCGGTCTCGGCGATCGGCTTCACGTTCGTCGACCACCTCCACCCGGGCTCGAACGTCCCGCGGCCGATCGTCTGGCCGCCGAGGTTGACCACCAGGGCCTCTCCCTTGCCCTCGAACGCTCGCGTCTCGTCGGGAGAGTCGAAGCTCTTGATCTCAATGCTGGCCATCAGGCCTCCTTCTCTTGCCTCTCGAATGAGAGACCACGATATACGCGATCCCTAAACCGAACCTCACGCCGCCGCAGAATCTCCCTAAGATCCCCGGCGGATGAGTGGGCGGCCCATGCCTCCCCCGTTTTCACAACACCTACCGAGGAGGTAGAGATGCCCACGGGCGTAGTCAAGTGGTTCAACGACGAGAAGGGGTTCGGCTTCATCACCCCCGACGACGGTTCAAAGGATCTGTTCGTCCACCAGAGCGCGATCGCCGGAGACGGCTTCCGGTCGCTGAGCGAGGGCGCCAAGGTCGAGTTCGACGCCGAGGCCGGCGACAAGGGGCCGCGGGCGGTAAACGTCCAGGCGATCTGACGTGGCCGACGCCGTCACCGCCGACCAGGTGATCGCTGCGGCGCAGGAGCTCGGCCAGGCCGAGTTCAGCCGCGGCGACCTGGCGCAACAACTCGGCGTCGAGAAGCCGGACATCAAGCGGGCCTTTCAGGAGGCCCGCAAGTCCGGCCGGCTCGAGAAGGTCCGCGACGACGAGGAGAACACGGGCTACTTTCGCCTCACCGGCTCCTAGCCGCTCAACCCGCGGGTGAGAGTCGCCGTCGTCGACATGGGCACCAACTCGACGCGGCTGCTGGTGGCCGACGTCGAGGCGGGGCGCGTGCGCGAGGTCGAGCGACGCTCGACCGTTACCCGACTCGGGCGTGGCGTCGACACCTCCGGGCAGCTCGCCGCCGAGGCGATCGAGGACGTCTGCGGCGCGGTCGCCGACTACATCGAGGCCTATGAGCGGCTCGGGGCCGAGCGCCTGGTCGCGATCGCGACCAGCGCCGTCCGCGACGCCTCCAACTCGCAGATGTTCCTCGCCGAGCTGCGCGAGCGGTTCGCGCTCGACGCGCGCATCCTCGATGGCGCCGAGGAGGCCCGGCTCACCTACGTCGGCGCCTGCGCCGAGCGGCCGCCGGCCGAGAAGACGCTGGTCGTCGACATCGGCGGAGGCTCGACCGAGCTGGTGATCGGCGACGGCCCCGAGGTCGGCTTCTACGCCTCGCTTCAGATCGGAACGGTGCGCCATACCGAGCGCCATGTCTCCCACGACCCGCCCGAGGCGGCTGAGCTGGAGGAGCTCGCCGGCGATGTTCGCGGACTGATCGACGAATCACTCGAGGGCGCGGATCTGGCGACCGCGAACGAGGGAATCGGCGTCGCCGGGACGCCGACGTCGCTGGCCGCGATCGACCAACAGCTCGACCACCTACGACCCCGACCTGGTGCACGGCTACCGGCTGACCCTGGAGTCGGTCCAACGGATGTGCTCGGAGCTGGCGTCCCAGCCGCTCGCCGAACGGCTCCAGGTCAAGGGCCTGCACGCGGGGCGGGCGCCGACGATCGTCGCCGGGGTCGTGATCCTGATCGGTGTCATGCGCGCATTCGGGCTCGCAGAGATCGAGGTCTCCGAGCACGACATCCTCTACGGCGCTGCGCTCGAGGCCGCCGGAGGCTCAGCCGGCTAGACAGACCGGCGGGCTGTACCCGCGCGCCCGCGCGAGGTCACAGTAGGCGGGCTTCGGGGCGAGGTCGCGGTCGAGCACCCCGAAGGCGTCGACGGGCAGGTCGATGCCGCCGTCGGCGACAAAGCGGTGCGCCACCGCCAGCTCGACGCCCGCGACCCGCCGGAACAGCTCGTAGAGCTCGACCAGCGCCCGTCCCTGGGCGGCGGGGTCGAAGGCGTGGTCGCCACCGGTCGAAACGCCGAACTCGGTCACCCAGAGCGGCGTCGCGGCGTCCCCGAAGCGCTGCATCACCTCCTGGACCTTGCCGAGGTGAACGCGAACGTCGGCGACGTAGTCCTCGCCGGGCCCGACGCCGGGGTACGGGTGCAGCCCGATCGCGTCCGCCTCCTGGGCGGCGCCGAGCTCGTACATCCGCTCGAGGAAGTTGCGGTAGCCGATCGCCTTCTGGTCGGTATCGCTGTGCGGTGAGAGGCCGGCGCTGACCACCGGCATCCCCGGCACCCGCTGGTGCAGGGCGGTCGCGACCTCCTTGAGCATCTCCGCATACCGTTCCGGCTCCGGCCAGCCGCCCCAGAACATCGGGTAGTTGGGCTCGTTCCAGACCTCGATCCCGACCGACTCGGGGTAGCGCTTGGCGGCGGCGACGGCGAAGTCGGCCATCTCGTCGTAATGCTGAGGCGAGGGGCGCAGCTGGTTGTCGCCGTTGTTGCAGGCGCCGGGGTTCGGCTGCGCCCAACAGGGCGCGTCGATGATCGTCCACAGCGGCTTGATCCCGCGAGCGAGCAGCCGCTCGTAAAGGGTGTCGGAGACCTGCCAGTCGCGAGCGCCCGGCGCGCCCTCGACGCGCCACCAGATCAGGCCGGTGCGGGCGACCTCCGCCCCGCTCTGCTCGAGCAGGTCGAGCAGCTCCGGCGGGGCGTACTTGCCGAGCGCGATCCAGTCGTCGTTGTAGCCGAAGGCGAGGTCGGTGGGCACGTCCAGCAGCGGCGCCTCGGGCTGCAGCCGGTTGCGGCACCGGTCGACCCGCCACCGGGTCCGCTCGCGGTTCCACAGCGCCTCGCCGGCGCAGCGATACGGGACGTCACCGGGCCAGGTGCCCTCTGCGCGCCACTCGCATACCCAGCGCCGGGACTCGGGCTCGCCCCGCCGCTGCGGGCCGCAGCGGCTGACCCGCCGCAGGCTGACCCGATTGCGCTTCTCGACCACCCGCTTGGCCTGCTTGGCGAGCGTCGCGCGGTCGACCCCGTACGAGCCCGAGCTCGCCGCACCCAGGGCCGCGGGCGCGGCCACGGCGGCGGCCAAGGCCACCGCCAGCAGCAGCGCGACGGGCAGGCTGGTGCGTGTTGCGCGCATGCCTGCCGTTCATCGGCCGCGGCGCGGGATCCGCCAACGATTGGGCGCGATCGCTCAGCAGGAAGCCGAGGCGGGCAGCGCCCCGAACATCGGGCCAGATCGCAATAGGCCGGCTTCGGGCTCAGGTTCTGGCTGAGGACCCCGAAGCCGCCCTCACGGCCGGGCAGCCGCGGGTCCTCGACGAAGCGGTGCACGATCGCGAGGTCCACCTTGTGCACGCGGCGCAGGAGCTGGTAGATCTCGGTCAAGGCGCGGCCCTGGTGAGCAGCGTCGAAGGCATGCGGGCCGGTGGTCGAGACGCCGAACTCCGTCGCCCACAGGGGTGTATCGCTGTCGTTGTAGCGCTGGAGCACGTTCTGGACCTTGCCCAGGTAGACGCGCACGTCGCCGATGTAGTCCTGCGCCGGCCCGACGCCGGGATAGGGATGGATGCCGATCGCATCGGCCTCCTGGGCGGCGCCGAGCTCGTACATCCTCTCGAGGAAGTTGCTGAACCCGATCGCGTTGTTGTCGGAGTCGGCGTGCGGTGAGAGCCCGGCGCTGACCACCGGCATCCCCGGCGCCCGCTGGTGCAGAGCCGTCGCGACCTCCTTGAGCATCTTCGCGTACATGTCGGGCTCCGGCCAACCGCCCCAGAACTTCGGGTAGTTGGGCTCGTTCCAGACCTCGATCCCGACCGAGTCGGGGTAGCGCTTGGCGGCGGCGACGGCGAAGTCGGCCATCTCGTCGTAGTACTGCGGCGAGGGGCGTAGCTGGTTGTCGCCGGCGTCGCAGGCGCCGGGGTTCGGCTGCGCCCAACAGGGCGCCTCGACGATCACCCATAGCGGCTGGATCCCGCGCGCCCGCAGCCTGTCGTAGAGCAGGTCGGAGCCGTACCAGTCATATGAGCCCTTGTTGCCCTCGACACCCCACCAGGCGAGGCTCGTGCGAGCGACCTGGCCACCCGCTTCCTCGAGCAGATCGAGAGCCTGGTTGCCCTGGAAGATCCAGTTGTCGTTGTAGCCGAAGACCGGGTCCGGGTTGGGCACGTCGAGCAGCGGAGCCATCGGCTGCAGGCGGTTCTTGCAGGGGTCGACGCGCCAGCTTCGCTGCTTGCGCTTGTAGACCGCCCTGCCGGCGCAGTGGTAGGGGACCTCGCCCGGCCACATGCCCTCGGCGCGCCACTCGCAGACCCACTTGGAGAAGACCGGCCGGCCGTTGCGCTTCTGCGGCCCGCAGCGGCTGATCTTCAGACAGCTCGATCCCGTCGCGCTCCTCGATCACCCGCTCGGCCTTACCGGCGAGCTTTTGGCGGTCGACCCCGTGCTCGGTATCGCCCGGCCGGCTCGCGCTGGCAGACCGGCGCCGCGACCGCGATCGCAGCGGCCGCTGCCAGAATTATCAATGCGAAACCTTGCCCGCGCATGCACTGAAAGCCATCGGCGAGGCATCGCAAACGCTGAAGGTTCCTGGCCATATCTCGGTAACCCGCCGAGCGCGCCGAAGTCACGCCCGCCTGTAGGCTCCACCGTGGTGGCCACCGAGTCCGTCCACTACCGCACCTGTCCCTTCTGCGAGGCGACCTGCGGCCTCGAGGTGACGATGCGCGGCGACGAGGTGGTCGTCGGTTCGCGGCGACGAGGCCGACGTCTTCAGCCACGGCTTCCTGTGCCCGAAGTCGCAGGGGCTGAAACAGCTCCACGACGATCCCGACCGGCTCACCACCCCGCTCGTGCGCCGCGACGGCGAGCTGCGTCGAGACGAGCTGGGAGGAGGCGTTCGCCGCCGTCGACGAGGGCCTTTCGCGGGTGCTCGCCGAGGGCGGGCGCGACGCCGTCGCCGTCTACATCGGCAACCCGGCCGCCCACAGCCTCGGGCCGATGGTCTACGGCGCCGCCTTCCTGAAGGCGCTCGGGTCGAAGAACATCTACTCGGCCTCCACCGTCGACCAGATGCCGAAGCAGGTCTCGTCCGGGCTGATGTTCGGCGCCGGGCTCTCGGTGCCGGTGCCCGACGTCGACCGCACCGACCACCTGCTGATCCTCGGCGCCAACCCGCTGGTCTCGAACGGGTCGCTGTTGACCGCGCCCGACATGCGCGGCCGGATTCGCGCGATCCGCGAGCGCGGCGGCAAGGTGGTCGTCGATCGACCCGCGCCGCAGCCGCACCGCGCGCGAGGCCTCCGAGCACCACTTCATCCGCCCCGGCACCGACGCGCTGCTGCTGTTCGCGATCGCCAACGTGCTGCTCGCCGAGGACCTGGCCGACCCGGGCGAGCTCGCCGAGCCACGCCAACGACGCCGACGCGGTCGCCGACGCTCGCCGAGCCCTTCACGCCCGAGACGGTGGCGCCGGTCTGCGGGATCGACGCCGCCGAGATCCGCCGCATGGCGCATGAGCTCGCCGCCGCCGAGCGCGCAGCCGTCTACGCGCGGATCGGGACCACGACCCAGCGCTTCGGCACGCTCGCGAGCTGGCTAGTCGACGTCCTCAACTACCTGACCGGCAACCTCGACCGCGAGGGCGGCGCGATGTTCCCGCTCGCCGCCGTCGGCCAGCGCAACTCCTCGGGCTCGGGCCCGGTCGGCAAGGGCGTCAAGGTGGGCCGCTGGGCGAGCCGGGTCGGCGGCCGGCCCGAGGTCTTCGGCGAGCTGCCCGTGGTCGGCCTCGCCGAGGAGATCACGACGCCGGGCGAGGGACAGGTTCGTGCGCTGGTCACGGTCGCCGGCAACCCCTGCGTCTCGACCCCCGACTCCGGGACGCTCGAGGCGGCGCGTCGAGACGCTCGACTTCATGGTCTCGCTCGACATCTACGTCAACGAGACGACTCGCCACGCCGACGTCATCCTGCCCGCGCCCGGAGCCGCTGGCGAAGGCTCACTACGACTTCGCGCTCTACCAGCTCGCGGTGCGCAGCATCGCCAACTACTCGCCGCCGGTGATCGCGCGCGGCCGAGGGCCAGCCCGACGAGTGGGAGATCATGCTGCGGCTGGCCGGGATCGCCGCCGGCCAGGGACCCGACGCCGATGTCGATGCCTGGGACGAGCTCGTCGTCGCGACGCTGCGCCGGTCGCGAGGTCGCGACTCCCGGCTCGCCGATCGAGGGCCGCTCGGCCGAGGAGCTGCTCGAGGCGCTCGCCGACCGCCGCGGCCCAGAGCGCGTGCTCGACTTCATGCTCCGCGCCGGCCCGTTCGGCGATGGCTTCGGCGCCGACCCCGACGGGCTCACATTGGCGAAGCTCGAGGCGGCGCCGCACGGAATCGACCTGGGCGCGATGCGCGCCGCGACTGCCCGAGGTGCTGCGCACGCCGTCGGGGAAGATCGAGCTCGCCCCCGCGGCGATCGTCGCCGACGTCCCGCGACTGCGAGGCCGAGCTGGCGCCGAGCCGACGCCGACCGCGCCAACGGCGCACATGATGCTGATCGGCCGCCGCCAGCTGCGCTCGAACAACTCCTGGATGCACAACCTGCCGGCGCTGGTCAAGGGCAAGGACCGCTGCACGGTCCAGGTCCACCCGACAGACGCCGAGCGCCTCGGCCTCGCCGACGGCGGGCACGCCCGGGTTACGCTCGCGGCGTCGGCGAGCTCGACGCCCCGGTCGAGGTCACCGACGAGATCATGCCCGGCGTCGTCTCGATCCCGCACGGCTGGGGCCACGACGCGCCCGGGCGTCCGTCTCGGCGTCGCCGCCGAGCACGCCGGCGTGAACTCGAACCTGCTCGCCGCCGGTGCGACGATCGACGCCGCCCTCGGGCAACGCGGTCCTCAACGGGATCCCGGTCGAGGTCACCGCCGCCGACCGCGAGCCGGCCGCCGCCGGCGCAGCCTAGAGCTGAAGCTAGAGCTCGAGCTCGTACTCGCGGAAGGTCCCGTACTGGGCGCCGACCCGGTCGTAGACGGCCTGGGCGCGGTGGTTGTCGGGCGGTGAGCCAGCTCACCGCGGCGGCACCGTGACGGCGGGCGACCTCGGCCACCGCCTCGATCAGCGCGTCGGCGTGGCCGGCGCCGCGGGCGTCCTCGGCGACGAACAGGTCGTTGAGATAGACGATCCGCCCGCCGTGCAGGCTCGACCAGGTCCAGATGCAGACGGCGATCCCGACCACCTGATCGGAGTCGCCGGTGGCGACGAGCAGGAAGGCCTCGTGCTCGGGCGCCGTGATCACCGCGCGGGCGACCTGCTCCAGCCCCTCGTCGCTCGGCTCGACCTCGTAGAAGTCGCAGTAGGCGCGCAGCAGCGGCAGCAGAGCCGGCAGGTCCGCCTCGGTCGCGTCGCGGATCGCCATCACTTCGCCGGCGGCAGCCCCTCGGCGGCCGCCGCGTCGAGCTTCAGCACCACCCCGCGCTCGAACAGCTCGTCGACCTGGTCGGCGCCGACGAAGCGGTGGTGGCCTCCGAGCAGCCCGTGACCGATCACCAAGCCGTCGAAGATGTCGCTGGTCTTGTCGGCGCGGATTTCGACGACCTCCCCGATCCGCTCGCCGTCCGACGAGTAGACCGCCGCTCCCGCGCCGCAGGAGCAGGTAGGAGGTCGGGGCGCCGAGGTCGTCCATCGGCGAGCCAGCCTAACGATCGCCGGGTCCGCGCCTAGCGCGGAACGAGCTTCAGCTTCGCCGTCTCGGTGGCGCTGTTGCCGCTCACGTCGGAGACCTTGGCCCGTGCCCTGACCCGGCGAGCCTTCCCGTTCTCCTCGACAAGCGCCGTTTCCCGACCTGAGAGCTTCAGCTCGACGCGCTCCTTCTCGCCCGCGGGGAGCTCGAACCTCGCCTTGTCGAGGGTCAGCTTGCGGCGCTCGGCGTCGCCGAGCCTGACCTTGGCACGGGTGGCGAGCTTCAGCTTCCCCTGGCACGGAGACGAGATCTCGTCCGCGGGGCAGAGGAGCTTGGCGCGCGTCCTGCCGCGGGCGTTCAGCTTCAGCTTCTTCCCCAGGATCTCGATCGCCACCCCGTCGTCGAAGAACTCGAAGGCGCCCGCGTCGTTGGCGGCGGTACCGTCGCCGTCGCCGTCGCGAGGGCGGGGGTCGCCGGCCAGGTCGGTCGGGCCGCCGGCGAGCAGGTCGTCGCCGCCGATGTCGATCGCCGGTGACCCGCCGAGCAGGGCGAAGTTGGCGGCTGCGGGATCGCGCAACAGGGGGTCTCCGCCGCGGTTGCTCGAGCCGAAGTCCGCAATCAAGCTCCCCGTCCCCGAGCCCGAGCCGATGTCGATGATGTCGGCCGGCGTCAGATCGAGGTTCGAGTAGTCGATCCGAGCGAGCGCATCGCCGCCGAACTCGCCGTGGGAGATGGTGTGGCCGAAGCCCGAGGCGGTCACGTGGCGGGCGCGGAGCAGCGTGGGAGTCGGAGAGCCTTGGCCAAAGACATTGAGCGCGGCGCTCTCGCCGCCGCCGTTGCCGATCAGCGTCACCCGGTCGAGCCTCAGGCCCGCCGCTGACGGCGCACGGCCGTCGGCCACCGAGGCTGCCGCGAACTCGCCCTGCTGCGGCGCCGATGACGCGTCGAGCACCGAGTCGCTGAGCTCGAAGAATCCGTCGCCGACGTTGAGCGGGACCTGGCCGGTGAGGCGCAAGCGCCGGCCGACCATGGTCACCGGGTCGGGGCTGGCCTGCGGCCCGCTGTCCAGGGCGTAGCGGCCAGTGGCATCGACGTCCTCCAGGACTACCCCGGGTCCGCCGATGTGACCAAGGGAGATGCCGGTGGAATCGGTGTCGGCACCGAGATCGACCTCCACATTGCGCAGGCTGCCGTGCCTGAACGAGCATGCCCTGCGCGTAGCCGTCGTTGGCGCCGGCTCCGAAGCTCGCCCCGAGCGCGTCGACCCTGACGTTTTCGACCACGCCGTCGTAGACGTCGGTGCCCTGGACGGTCGAGGGCACGCTCGTTACGTCGGAGGGGAGCCGGAGCGTCAGGTCCGCGAGGCGGGACATGTAGCCGTAGATGAGCGTGCGATTGATGTTGGCGGTGGCCGGCAGGTCGTCGGCCGTGAGGATCGTCGCGTCGACCCCCGCGCCGCGCACATCGGTGCTCGCGTTGCCGACGAACAGGTTCGCCTCACCGAGGTTGTGCGTCCCGGCCGTGATCGCGACCGTGTCGGCTCCCGGATCGGTGTCGGCGGCCGTAATCGCCGCGGCGATCGTGGGGCTGGCGGTGCCCTCGCTGCATGGAGCCGGGGCGCAGAACGTGTCGGCGGCGGCGCCCGCGGGAAAGGCGAGCGTAAGCGCCACGAGCGCCGCGATGATCCCCCTCACTACCGGGCAGCGTACCCCAACGGGGCGCTACTCCAAGCCGCTACCCGTCAGCCAACCTGACCGTGCCGCCGAGCACGCCGCTGTAGAGGTCGCCGCGGGGGCTGATCGCGATCCCGGCGTAGTGGTTGTTGAAGTAGAGGCCCGTTCCCAGGAGCTTGCTCCACACGGTGTTGCCGCTCCTGAAGTCGATCGCGGTCACATACCAGGCGTCGGGGGTGCCGGCCGGCTTCGTGATCGTGTAGACGAGGCCGTTGGCGAGCGAGAGCTTCGGCACCACCGAGGGCGCGATCTCGTCGCTGTGCCACTTCGTCTTGCACTTCGTCTTGCCGTTCTTCTTGACGATGTCGACGCGCTCGATCCCTGGCGTCGTCGTGGCACCGTTCGTGGTCGCGTCGGGCGGCGGGGCGTAGCCGTAGTTGTTCTCGACCACGAGCGCCTTGCCGGTGCCGATCAGCGAGTTCTCGGTCGCGCTGGCGCCGGGCTCGAAGACCGGCTGCGTGCAGACGACCCGCTTCTCGCCGTGCAGCTTGCGGGCGCGGCGGTAGACGACGACGTCCATCGGGTCGGCGTTGTCGGTGATCGCGACGTACTTCTTGCCCATCACCGTCGGGGTCGTCCCCGAGCCGGCGCCGAACTGACCCGGCTTCTGGACATGGGTGTTCTCGTAGCGCTTGCGCCAGCTGGTCTTCAGCTTGCCCTTGTCTGAGGTCGAACCGGTACATCGCCGTGTCGGTGACCACGTAGACGCCACCCTCATCGTCGGCGGCGAACGAGTTCTCGATCTCCTCGTCGAGCGTGACCTTGTCGATCACCTTGCCGCTCTTGCGGTCGAGCGCGCCGACGACCCCGTCGAAGCGCGAGACGAACCACAGGTGCCCATTCCAGTCGGGCACGGCGGAGTTGAGCTGATCGTCCTCGGCTATGACCGAGGTCAGGTCATAGGTCTTCGAGAGCTCGAATCTCGGGGCGCCGGCACCGCCCTTGACCGCGACGACCTGGATCGTGCGGCCGGTCGAGACCACCGCGCGGTCCTTGTTGTCGACGTAGAAGTAGGCGCCGCCGCCGGAGACGAACGGGCTCACGCCGGGCGGGATCACCCGCGGTGGAAGCGGGAAGCTCGCCAGGGTGTCGAGCGTCGTTGGGTCGAACAGCGTCAGCGCCTGCGTCGTGCCCGAGATGCAGGTCGTCACCAGGCGCCCCTGCTTGTCGAAGGCGATCGTGATCCCACAGGACCCGATCGTGCCGAAGAACTGCGAGTTGACGGTCGGGCTGTCGCCCAGCGGGCCCGACCAGGTGTAGGTGTCGGTCTGAAAGCCGTCGTTGTGCACGTTGCTGAGACCGTTTGCGGCCATGAACGGGTTCTGGGGGACCTTCGGCGCGTCGACCTTCTTCGCCGTCGCGGCCCCGCCCACGAAGTCGGGCACCAGCGAGGGTCCGTCAGGCGGATCGGAGGGAATCGGGGTGACGGCGGTTGCGACCGACGCGGTCAGCAGCGAGGTCGCCACGGCAGCGGCGATCGCGGCGGCAAAGCCGACCTTCGAGCGACCTCGGACGGGCGGTGAAGCTTGCTGGCGCAACGGAACCTCCTCCTGCTCGCGGATGCCACCGCCCACCCTAACGGCCGAGCAGCCGCCCGGCGAGTCCCCGAGCCCGGCCGCCCACCGTCCACCAGGGGCGCTCGAGCGCCCGCTCGGTGCCGCCGGTGCCGTCGAGGCCGTCGAGCCGCGCAAGCTCGGCGTCGGTGAGCGAGAAGTCGAAGATCCGAGCGTTCTCGACGATCCGCTCACGGTTGGCGGACTTCGGGATCACCGGGATCCGGCGCTGGACGGCCCAGCGCAGCAGCACCTGCGCCGCGCTGCGTTCATGCGTCCGGGCGACCTCGGCGATCACGGGGTCGGCGAGCTGCTCGCCTCGGGTCAGCGGGCTGTAGGCCTCGAGCGCGATCCGGCGCCGCTCGCACTCGGCGAGCAGAGCGCGGCGGAAGGTGAAGGGGCTGAATTTGACCTGGTTGACGACCGGCGCCGCGTCGCCCGCCGTGCAGACCGCCGCCAGCTCGGCGACGCTGAAGTTGCTCACCCCGATCGCCCGGGTGAGGCCGCGCTCGAGCGCCGCTTCCATCCCGCTCCAGGCCCAGGTCGGGCCGCCCTCGGGCCAGTGGACGAGGTAGAGGTCGAGCTGCTCGATCCCGAGCCGTTCGAGGCTGCGCTCGGCCTCGGCGACCGGGTCGCTCGAGCGGGGAAAGAACTTGGTCGTCACGAAGACGTCCTCGCGCGCAATCCCGCTCTTGGCGAGCGCCCGGCCGACGCTGGCCTCGTTGCCGTATGCCTGCGCGGTGTCGACGTGCCGGTAGCCGGCCTCGAGCGCCCAGCCGACCGCGTCCTCGGCCGCTCGACCCTCCTCGATCTGCCAGACGCCGAGCCCGAGCAGCGGCATCTCGGCCCCGTCGGCGAGCCGCTTCGCGGGAATCACCCGCCCGAGCCTACGCGGCTCAGGATCTGGTCGAGCTTGCGCAGGTCGGCGTCCGAGAGCGCGGCCAGCTCGGCGGGCGGCTCGGCGCGCCGGCGCGCGAGCACGTCGTGGATCTCGCGGCCGGCCTCGGTCAGGGCGACGAGCTTGATCCGGCGATCGCCCTCCGCGGCTCCGCGCTCGACCAGCCCGCGCTCCTCGAGCCGGTCGACGATCCCGGTGATGTTCGAGCTGTCGCAGTGCAGGTGCTGCGCCAGCTCCCCCATCGGCTTCGGCTCGTCGAGCAGCCCGAGGACGAGCTGCTGCGGCGGCATCAGGTCGAACTCGCGCCACATCTCGACCATCCTCGGCCGCACGCGCTCGAGCACGAAGTCGAGCATCAGCGTCCATGTCCGGCTCGCGTCAGTCATTTGAAGGTGATGATACTCTAACCTCTAGATAGTTGATGACGGCAAGTATTGGAGAAGAGATGCAGGGCGACAACGGGATCGAGGTCGAGGGCCTCGTACGCGAGTTCAAGAAGGGGCCGCGCGCGGTCGACGGCATCGACCTCTCCGTCGCCCCGGGCGAGATCTACGGATTCCTCGGCCCCAACGGCGCCGGCAAGTCGACCACCGTCCACATGCTGACCACCCTGCTCCCCCCCACAGCCGGCACCGCCAGGGTGGCCGGCCACGACATCGTCAAGGAGGGGCCCGAGGTCCGCGACGTGATCGGCGTCGCCCTTCAGGAGGCTGCGCTCGATCAGTTCCTGACCGCCCGCGAGCACATGCGGCTCCAGGCCGGCATGCACGGGCTGCCGAAGTCCGACGCCGTCACCCGCGGGGACGAGCTGATCGCGCGGGTCGGGCTCTCCGAGGCCGCGGACCGCAAGGTGGGCGGCTACTCGGGCGGCATGCGCCGCCGGCTCGACCTCGCGCTCGCCCTCGTCCACCAGCCACGGATCCTCTTCCTCGACGAGCCGACGACCGGACTCGACGTGCAGAGCCGCACCGCCCTGTGGGACGAGGTCCAGCGTCTCGCGAGCTCGCACGGGGTCACCGTATTCCTCACGACCCAGTACCTCGAGGAGGCCGACGCGCTGGCCGACCGGGTCGGGATCATCGACACCGGCAAGATCGTTGCCGAGGGCACGCCCGACGCGCTCAAGGCCGAGATCGGTCGGCCGACGGTCGAGGCCGTTCCCGCCGACGAGGGCGACCGCGAGCGCATGCGCTCGACCCTGGTGCGGTTCGGCGCCGAGGGGCCCGCGGGACCGGGCGGAATCGCCGTGCGCCTCGACGAGGGCGCCGGCGAGCTCGCCGAAGTGGTCCGCGCGCTCGACGGCGAGGGGATCGCCGTCGCCAACCTCGAGATCCACGCACCGACGCTCGACGACGTCTTCCTCGCGAAGACCGGCCGACGACTCGAGGGCGCCGGCGACGACGAGGCCCAGACGACCGACGAGCACGAGGCGGTGGCGGCATGACGGACGGCAACGCGATCGCGGTCCGGCTACCCGGGCGGGCGGCCCGAATCCACAGCGGCACCCTGACGCAGGTCGGCTATCTGGCGCGTCGTTCGATCACCCGCACGATCCGCCAGCCGATGATGTTCGTGCCGAGCCTGATCTTCCCGCTGTTCCTGCTCGCGGTCAACTCGAGTGGGCTCTCGGCGGCGACCTCGCTGCCGGGATTCCCCACCGACTCATACCTCTCCTTCGCCCTCGGGCTGACCTTCATGCAGGGGGCGCTGTTCGCGACCATGGGCGCCGGCCAGTCGATCGCCGGCGACATCCAGCACGGGTTCTTCGACCGCCTGCAGCTGACGCCGTTGCGCAGCAACGCCCTGATCGCCGGCCAGCTCGCCGGCGCCACCCTCCAGGGGCTGATCCAGGCGCTCACCTACCTGATCGTGGCGCTGGCGTTCGGCGCCCACCTCGAGTCTGGACCGGCCGGGATCCTGGTGCTCTTCGCTCTCTCGGCGATGGTCGGGGTCTCGTTCGGGTCGATCGGGCTCGCGATCGGGCTGCGCACCGGTAGCGGCGAGGCGGTCCAGGGCGTGTTCCCGTTGATGTTCGTGCTCCTCTTCCTCAGCTCCGGCGCCCTGCCACGCGACCTGATCGCCAACGACTGGTTCCAGACGATCGCGACGATCAACCCGGTCAGCTATCTGATCGAGGGGTTCCGAAGCCTCTTCATCGTCGGCTGGGACGGCGAGGCGCTGGTGCTCGCGTTCGGCGTCTCGCTCGCGATCCTGGCACTCGGGATGTGGGCGGCGACGGCGGCCCTGCGGACGAGGATGGAGCGCACGTGAGCCCGGCGGCAACACGGTTCGCTCGGGCCGCGCTCGCGATCGCCCGGCGACAGATCCATGTCATGGTCACCAAGCCGTCGCTGATCCTGCCCTCGCTGATCTTTCCGCTGTTCTTCTTCGCCGCCTTCGCCGGCGGGCTGTCGGCGGTCGGCGACGCGCCCAACTTCGACTACCCGGACTACACAACCTTCCAGTACGTGTTCGTCCTCATGCAGTCGGCGGTCTTCGGCGGCGTGTTCACCGGCTTCTCGATCGCCGCCGATTTCGAGTTCGGCTTCGCCCGCCGGATGCTGCTCGCCACCCGCAACCGCTCGGCGCTGATCGCCGGCTACGCGATCACCGCGCTGGTCCGGGCGCTGGTCGTGTGGACGGTCGTGACGGCCGTCGCGATCGCGACGGGCGCCGAGATCACCGGTAACGCCCGCGACCTGCTCGAGATCCTCGCGATCGCGGTGATGCTCAACTTCGCCGCCGTCCTCTTCGCGTCCGGCCTGGCGATGCGCTTTCGCACCCTCCAAGCCGCGCCGCTGATCCAGCTGCCCGCGTTCCTGATCATCATGACCGCGCCCGTCTACGTGCCGCGCGACCTGATCCAGGGCTGGGTCGCCACGGTCGCCGACTACAACCCGATGACGGCAATGCTCGAGGCGGGGCGCAACCTGGTGATCGGCGCCCCGGCCGAGACCCTGCTCGCGCTCGGCGTCGCCGCCGGGCTGATCGCGGTGATGATCAACTGGGCCCGCACGGGGCTGCGCCGCGCCGAGGCCGCGGGCTAGCTGCGCCGCGTTTCGGAACCCCCGTTCCCCGTGAGCGCCTGGGGAGTCCCTGACCCCCTCCCCATTTCTCCGGAGGGCCTCCGGAGAATCAGGGAGCTTGCTCGATGGCGGCGCGTGTCCCGTCGAGTTTCACACGGGCCCAGCAATCAAACGCATAGGCTTGGTGCCGATGCCCTACGAAACCGTGACGTTGGAAGTGGCCGACGGCGCGGCGCGGATCACGCTCAACCGGCCCGATTCGCTCAATGCCTGGAACGAGCAGTTGGGGCTCGAGCTGCGGCAGGCGGTCGACTCGGTGGCGGGCGACGACGCGGTCCGCGCGGTGCTGATCACGGGCGCCGGGCGCGCCTTCTCCTCCGGCGCCGACCTGCGCGAGCAGCGCGCCGGCCCCGAGGGCGAAGCCCCCGACCTGAGCGCGCGCCTGCGCGAGATCTACCACCCGATCCTGCTCGGCCTGCGCGAGATGCCGAAGCCGGCCCTTGCGGCGGTCAACGGCCCGGCCGCCGGGATCGGCTGCTCTCTGGCGCTCGCCTGCGACCTCGTCGTCGCCGCCGAATCGGCCTTCTTCCTGCTCGCCTTCATCAACATCGGGCTGGTGCCCGACGGCGGTTCGACAGCGATCGTCCCGGCGCGAATCGGGGCCGCTCGCGCCACCGAGATGGCCTTGCTGGGCGAGCGGGTGCCGGCCGCGACGGCGCTCGAGTGGGGGCTGATCAACCGCGTCCTCCCCGACGCCGATCTCGAGGAGGCCGCCGACCTCCTGCTCGCCCACCTCGCCGGCGGGCCGACCCGCGCCTACGCGAACGCGAAGCGGCTGCTCAACCGGACGCTCTACGCCGGCTTCGCCGAACAACTCGACGCCGAGGCTGAGGCCCAGCGCGAGCAGGGCGGCACCGCCGACTTCGCCGAGGGGGTGCTCGCCTTCGCCGAGAAGCGCCCGCCCCGGTTCACCGGGACCTGAGCCGCCGCGCCGTGAGCCGGCGCCCGCGCTGCCACCCGCGCTCAGACCGCGTGGTTGGCGCGAAACACGCCGTCCGGGTCGTATTCGGACTTCACCCCGCGTAGGCGCTCGAGCGCCGCCGCCGGGAAGATCACGCCGACGTCCTGCTCCTGTTCGGTGAAGCTGCCGTAACGGCCGGCGTCATACGGAGCCAGGGCCGCTCCGATCTGCGCGAGCGACGCCTGGATCCCGGGCACCATCTCGGGCGCCATCACCGCCGCAACGCCGAACATCATGTAGCTGCCCGGCACCGAGGCCAGCGCGCCCGCGCCCGGCGCCTCGCGAGCCAGCGCTCCGCCGCCGTGGCGAAGCTCGACCGAGAGCAGGGTCGAGCTCGAGCCCGGCCCGGCGGCCGCGACCAGATCGTCGATCCCCTTCGCCGGCAGCTCGCCGACCAGGGAGTGCCCGCTCATCACCGGGACCGGGTCGACGGGGTCCATGTGCAGCTCGGCGAGCCCGGCGGGCGGCACGATCGCGAAGGTGTCCATCTCCGGCCCCAGTTCGCGCAGCGGCGCGAGCAGCTCGCGCCCCTCCGCCTCGTCGCCGAGGTGGGCCGCCTCGATCAGCGAGAACGACTTCCCGCGCACCATCTCGGGGATCAGCTCGATGTCGGGGAACTGCATCAGCCGCCCGACCGAGGTCACCTCCTCGGGCGCGTTCTCGGTCCACTCGTGCCATGCGTGCAGCACATCGCCGGCGCGATCGAAGGGGAAGAACAGAGTCCCGGCGTAAAGCTCCGACAGCGGCAGCAGCTCGAACTCGATCGCGGTCACGGCGCCGAAGTTGCCGCCGCCGCCGCGCAGCGCCCAGAACAGGTCGGGGTCGTTGTCGGCGTCGACGCACCGCTCGGCGCCGTCGGCGGTCACCAGCTCGATCGCGGTCACCCGGTCGACCTGCAGCCCGTGCTTGCGCGCCAGCCAGCCGATCCCGCCGCCGAGCGAGTAGCCGACCACGTTGACCTCCGGGGAGGAGCCGTGCAGCGCCGCCAGCCCCAGCTCGGAGGCCTGCGGGACGACGTCCCACCAGCGCGCCCCGGCCTCGACCCGGGCGCTGCGCTTGTCGGCGTCGATGTCAACCGCCTTCATCCGCTCGAACTTGAGCAGCAGTGTGCCGTCGAGCGACCCGAGCGGCCCCGCATTGTGGCCCGAGCCTTGGGGGGCGACGCGGAGCCCCAGCTCGCGCGCGGCGCTGACGATCTCGGCCGTCTCGGCGGCCGACGACGGAGTCGCCACGGCGTCGGGGCGCTGGTCGATCAGCACGTTGAAGGCCATGCGGGCGGCGTCCCAGCCCTCGTCCTCGGCGGTGATCACGGAATCGCCGAAGCGATCGCGCAGGCTGTTGGCAGCCGCCCGGCGGGCGGTCATCGGTTGACATTGGGGTCCTCCTTGGATCTAGGCCGTCGGGGGTTCTATCTCGCGCTTGAGGATCTTGCCGGTCGGGCCCTTGGGCAGCTCGTCGACGAACCAGACGCGGCGCGGGTACTTGTAGGCGGCGACCTGCGTCCTTGACGAAGGCGCGCAGCTCGTCCTCGCTCGACCTCGGCGCCGTCCTTGAGCGCGACCGCCGCGCCGACCTCCTCGCCGAGCTCGTCGTGCGGGACGCCGACCACCGCCGCCTCGCGCACCGCCGGGTGCTCGTAGAGCACCTCCTCGATCTCGCGCGGGTAGACGTTGTAGCCGCCGCGGATGATCAGGTCCTTCTTGCGGTCGACGATGAAGAAGTAGCCGTCCTCGTCGACCGTGGCCATGTCGCCGGTGCGGAACCAGCCGTCGCGTCGATCGCCTCGGCGGTCGCCTCGGGGCGGTTCCAGTAGCCCTTCATCACGTTGTGGCCGCGGATCGACGATCTCGCCGACCTCGCCCTGCGGGACCTCGTTGCCGTCGTCGTCGACGACCTTCATCTCGACGCCCTCGATCGGGGTCCCGATCGAGCCCGGCTTGCGCTCGCGGTCGGGGTGGTTGAAGGAGGCGACCGGCGAGGTCTCCGAGAGCCCGTAGCCCTCGAGGATCTTGCAGCCGAAGGCCTCCTCGAAGCCGCGCAGCACCTCGACCGGCATCGCCGCGCCGCCCGGAGACGCAGAGCTCGAGCGACGAGACGTCGAAGCGCGTCGCGGTCGGGGTGGTGGAGCATCGCCGCGTACATCGTCGGCACGCCCTCGAAGACCGTCACCCGGTCGCGCTGCGATGATCTCCAGCGCCTTCGCCGGGTCGAAGCGCGGGATCAGGGTCAGCATGCCGCCGGCGGCGATCGCGGCGTTGAGGCCGCAGGTCTGGCCGAAGGAGTGGAACAGCGGCAGCGCCGCCGAGGACGACGTCGTCGTCGCCGAGCGTCGAACAGCGTCGACGCGAGCCTCGACGTTGCGGCGCAGGTTGGCGTGCGTGAGCTCGGCGCCCTTCGGCGTGCCGGTCGTGCCCGACGTGTAGAGGATCACCGCGGTGTCGTCGTCGGCGCGCTCGGCGACCTCGGCGCACGCGGCTCGGCCTCGGCCGAGCAGCTGCCTCGAACTCGCCGGGCTCGACCAGGATGCACTCGGCGCCGGCCTCGTCGGCGCCCGCCTCGGCCGCCTCGGCGAAGTCGTGCCAGGCGAAGAGCAGCTTGCGCCTCGGAGTCGCGCGAGGTAGAAGGCGACCTCGCGCCCCTTGAGCAGCACGTTCATCGGCACGACGACGCCGCCGGCGCGCAGGACGCCGTAGTAGACGACGGGGAAGTAGGGGACGTTCGGCAGCATGATCCCGACCCGGTCGCCCGGCCCGACGCCCTTGGCCCGCAGCAGGCCGGCCACCCGCGCGGCGGCGTCGTCGAGCTGGGCGTAGGTGAGCTCGAGGTCGTCGAGCTTCATCGCCACCGCGTCGGGGCGCTCACTCGCGGACGCGCTCAGGTTCTCGGCCAGGTTCATGCTCCGTCCTCTCCGTGGAAGTGCCGCGCCGAGTCTATTTGCGGCCGCGCTGAGGTGCTGGAGCTACTCGACCGTGATCTGACCCTCCATGCCGAGGTCCCTGTGGCCGTCGATCGTGCAGTACATCTCGTAGGTGCCCGGTGCGAGGTCGACGGTCAGGTCGGTGCTCTGGCCGGCTCTGGATGTCGTCGGAGGTCTCTTCGACCCCGTTGCCCTCGATCTCGAGGTTGTGGACGATGGTGCCGTCGTTCGTTGATCGCGAAGGTGACCTTGCCGGACTTGACCGCCGGGTCCGAGGGGTCGAGCTTGTACTCGGTCTCGCTGATGTCGACGGTCCCGCCTGGTCCGGATGCCGCGCCGGTGCCCGCGGCAGACGTCTCGCCGCTGGTGCTCTCGTCGGTGGTGGCCTGCTCGGTCGTATCGCTAGCTGCGGTCGTCGTCGTCTCGTCGCTGCTGCCACAGGCGGCAAAGGCGAGCGGGATCGCGACAGCGCAGAGCGCTGCGATCAGGGCCAGGGATTTGCGGTTCACGGGTAGCCTCCTTGGGACGCTCGGTTTCATTCCCCCGGTACTCGATACGGACGAACCACCCCGCGGGATTGCCCCGGGCGCAATCCCCCCGGCGAGGAGCAACGTAGAACCGGATGTGGCCGCTTTCCGATGAAGCGCTGATCGCGGGCCTCGCGGCCGGCGACTCGGGCGCTGCGACCGCGTTCGTGCGCCGCTTCCAGGCGCGGGTCTTCGGGCTCGCCGTGACCATGGTCGGCGACCCCGCAGTCGCCGAGGAGATCGCGCAGGAGGCGTTCACGCGGGCGTGGCGGCGCGCCGATGCATACGACGCCCGCCGCGGCCGGGTCGCGACCTGGCTGCTCTCGATCACCCGCAACCTCGCGATCGACCATCTTCGAGCGAAGCGCACCGAGCCACTCGACCCGAGCGCGATCGGCGACGGCGAGCGGGCGTTGTGGGTGACCGTCCAGCCTTCGTCGGCGGACGAGGCCGGGACGGCCGCGTTGCGGGAGGCGCTCGCCGGCGTTCCCGAGGAGCAGCGCAGAGCGCTGCTGCTGGCGACGCTGTTCGGCTACACGGCGCGCGAGATCGGCGAGATCGAGAGCATCCCGCTGGGAACGGCGAAGACCCGGATTCGGGCCGCGATGCGGAAGCTCGGCCGGGGCGAGATCGCGGGCGCCGACGGCGAAGAAGTTGATCGCGGCCGGGGAGGGATGCGATGACCGCCGAGTGCGAGCGGCTGCACGAGATCGCCGCCGAGGTCGCGCTCGGGATCGCCGACGGCGAGGACCGGGCGCGTGCGCTCGAGCACCTGGGTGGCTGCGCCGATTGCCGCGCCCACCTCGAGCGGCTCTCCTCGGTCGCCGACGAGCTCCTGCTGCTCGCGCCTGCGTCAGAACCCCCGGCCGGTTTCGAGGGCCGGGTCGCCGACACGATGCGCCCTGCCCGGAGGCCGGCCGGGCTCGCTCGGCGGCTGGCGCTGCCGCTCGCCGCGGCGCTGGGCGCGGCGACGCTTGCCGCGGGCGCCGTCTGGCTCGCGCTCTCCGACGACCGCGAGCTCGCCGGCTCCTACCGCGACACGCTCGCGGTCGCCAACGGCGAGTACCTCGACGCCGCCGCGCTCGAGCTCCCGGGCGGCCGCAAGGCGGGCTACGTGTACGGCTACCAGGGCCGCGACTCGTGGGTGCTGGCGGTGGTCTACGACGGCGTGCAGGCGGGCCGGTACCGACTCGAGCTGGTCACCGACGAGGGCAGGAAGATCGACCTGCGCCCGCTCGACGTCGCCGAGGGCTCCGGCAGCGCCGGGGCGGTGACGCCGGTGCCGTTCGAGGACCTCGCCGAGGTCCGCCTGCTCGATGCCGGCGGCCGCGAGGTCGCCGACTCGGAGCTGCGCGACTGATCGCCGAATCGCACTCCTTTCCGAACGGCTAACCGCTCGGTGCGGCTTTTTATCCGCGCGGACAAAGGCCCTCCCGTCCGGGGCTCTAACCTCCGCGGGCGTCAACTGAGTCGTCAGCCGATCAGGAGGAACAGCGCGATCGTGAGAGTCCGCCAGCACAACGTCACCGCAGCCAAGTGGAGCGCCAACGGCGACGCGCTTGGAACCGTCGACCTGACCGAGGAAGAGAACAACCCCTTCGGCCGCAACGTCTTCTCCGCCGCGGTGCAGAAGGAGCGCCTCTCCAGGGACATCTACAAGCAGCTCAAGTCGACGCTCGAGCAGGGTGAGTCGCTCGATCCCGAGCTCGCCGACGAGGTCGCCGAGGCGATGAAGGAGTGGGCGCTCGAACGTGGCGCGACCCACTACACCCACGTCTTCCAGCCGCTCACCGGCCTGACCGCGGAGAAGCACGATTCCTTCTTCGACCCCGACGGCTCCGGCGGCGCGATCGCCGCCTTCGCGGGCACCGAGCTGATCCAGGGCGAGCCCGACGCCTCCTCCTTCCCCACCGGCGGCGTCCGGGCCACCTTCGAGGCCCGCGGCTACACCGCCTGGGACCCGACCAGCCCGGCGTTCATCCTCGAGAACCCCAACGGCGCCCTGCTGTGCATCCCGACCGCGTTCGCGTCCTGGACCGGTGAGGCGCTCGACGCCAAGATCCCGCTGCTGCGCTCGATGGACGCGCTCTCGAGCTCGGCGATCCGGGCGCTGAGGCTGCTCGGCGACGACGAGGCGCAGCGCGTCTTCACCACCGTCGGGCCCGAGCAGGAGTACTTCCTGATCGACGAGCAGTACTACTTCGAGCGCCCGGACCTGGTGACCACGGGGCGGACGCTGTTCGGCGCCAAGCCGCCGAAGGGCCACGAGCTCGACGACCACTACTTCGGCTCGATCCCCGAGCGCGTGCTCGCCTGCATGCTCGAGACCGAGACCGAGCTGCGCAAGCTCGGCGTGCCGGTCAAGACCCGCCACAACGAGGTCGCACCCGGGCAGTACGAGATCGCGCCCGTGTTCGAGAACTCGAACGTCGGCTCCGATCACCAGCAGCTGACGATGCAGATCATGCAGTCGGTCGCCCGCCGCTACGGGCTCGTCTGCCTGCTGCACGAGAAGCCCTTCGCGGGCGTCAACGGCTCCGGCAAGCACAACAACTGGTCGATGGGCACCGACACCGGCGGCAACCTGATGGAGCCCGGCGACACCCCGTCGGAGAACACCAGCTTCCTGTTCTTCTGCACCGCCGTGATCCAGGCGGTCAACAAGCACCAGGGCCTGCTGCGAGCCTCGGTCGCCAACATCGGCCAGGACCACCGGCTGGGAGCGAACGAGGCACCGCCGGCGATCATCTCGATCTTCCTCGGCGGCGAGCTCGACAAGGTATTCGAGGCGATCGAGTCGGGCGAGGGCGATCCCAACACCCCGGGCTCGTTCCTCGGCCTCGGCACGCCGGTGCTGCCGGCGCTGCCGATGCACGGCGGCGACCGCAACCGAACCTCGCCGTTCGCCTTTACCGGCAACAAGTTCGAGTTCCGCGCGCTCGGGTCGAGCATGTCGCTGGCCTTCCCGAACACGGTCCTGAACACGATCGTCGCCGAGGCGATCGACGACCTCGCCGACAAGCTCGAGGCCAAGCTCGGCGGCGGCAGCGAGCTCGCCGAGGCAATCGCCGAGGTGGTCAAGGACTCCTACTCGGCCAACAAGGCGATCTGCTTCGGCGGCGACAACTACGACGAGATCTGGCACACAGAGGCCGAGAAGCGCGGGCTGAAGAACCTGCGCACGACGCCCGACGCATTGCCCGAGGTGCTCGCCGAGACGACCGTGGCCGCGTTCGGCAAGTACGAGGTGCTCTCCGAGCGCGAGCTCGAGAGCCGCTACGAGGTCTGGCTCGAGCAGTACATCGTCAACGCGAACATCGAGGCCGAGACCGCCGGCGAGATCGCCAAGACGATGATCCTGCCGGCCGCCCTGCGCCACCTCGAGCTCTGCGCGAGCTCAAACCTCTCGGGGGTCGACCAGGAGACCAGCGCGCTGACCGCGAAGCTGATTGCGGCGATCGGCGAGCTCGAGCAGGCGAACTCCTACCCCGACGGGGTCGAGGGCCTCGAGCTGGCGAAGTTCGCCCGCGACAGCCAGCTCGCCGCGATGGCCAACGTGCGCGAGGTCGCCGACCAGCTCGAGAAGGTGGTCGCCGACGACTTCTGGCCGCTGCCGAAGTACTCGGAGATCCTCTTCGTCCGCTAGGGAAGAGGCGGCGGGCGCGCCCGCGCCGCCCGCCTGAAGCTGATGCGACCGCCCGGCTGTGAAGCCGGGCGGTTCGCGTTGAGGGAAGTGTTAGCGGCGCTTCTTCTGCGGCGCCGGCGCTGCGTCGAGCCGGGTACGGGCCTTGAGCACCGCGGGAACCGAGCAGCGCACGACCTTGGCGATCTCACCGTTGGGGCGGTCGGGATCGCGCCTGATCTCGAACTCGATCAGCGCCTGGGCGCGGAGCTTTGCCCGCTCCTCGCGCGTGGCGTCGGTGGGAGCGGTCTCGTTCGCGGCCTCGGCGGCCAGCGCTCGCCTGCAGTGCAGGCAGTGAGCCTTGTCGCCGCGCCGCGTCCAGCCGGCCGGCGGGACCGTGGCGCTCGTGGCCGGGCAGCCACTTGATCGTCACCTCGCAGCGGTCACAGGACCAGCCACGGCTGGTGTTGCGGGCGGGCGTTGCGGTGGCGGGCGGTGACATGTGTGCGTGACTCCTTGTAGGCGCTTGGTCGAGAAAACAGAGGTCCTGGGACCCCGCAAGCGCTGACAGGGGCGCGCGGTGGTGCGGAACTCCTCGGGCGCCAGCCAGGCAACCCGACCGAAGCAGGATAGCAAGAACGTGAGTTCGTAACGTTTGTATCTAGCGCCTACGCCTGCGCGGCCGCGAGCGGTTGCGGCGCTCGCCGCTCGCCTGCGGTCGCCCATTCGCCTGCGGTCGCCCATTCGCCTGCGGTCGCCCATTCGCCTGCGGTCGCCCGGCACGGGCGGGGGCCTGGTGGTCGAACTCCGTCGCCAATCCGAGGCTGGAGGCGATCTTTCGCATCTCGGCGTGCTGGTCGGGGAGCACGAAGCTGACCCCGGCGCCGTCGAGCCCGGCACGGCCGGAGCGCCCGACGCGGTGCACGTAGGCATCGCGGTCGCCCGGGGCGTCGTAGTTGATCACGTGGGTGATCTCCTCGACGTCGATCCCGCGCGCGGCGACGTCGGTTGCCACCAGCGTGTCGATCTTGCCGCTGGCGAAGCTTGCGAGGGCGCGCTGGCGCTGGTTCTGCGACTTGTTTCCGTGCATCGCCACCGCCTGCACGTCGTGCTGGCCGAGCCGGCGCACGAGCCGGTCGGCGCCGCGCTTGGTGCGCACGAAGACGAGCGTGCGGCCGCGCTCGGCGTCGCGCAGCTCGGCGACCAGAGCGCCGACCTTGTCGGTGTGCTCGAGGTGGACGAAGCGGTGCTCGACCTCGCTGCGGTCCTCGCGCGCGGGCTCGTGGACGTGGCGGCGGGCGTCGTGCGTGTAGGCGCCGGCGACCTTGCCGGCCGCGGCCTCGAGCGTCGCCGAGAAGAACAGGGTCTGGCGATCGCGCGGGGTCTGGGCGACGATCCGGTCGACGGCGGGCTTGAAGCCCATGTCGAGCATCCGGTCGGCCTCGTCGATGACCAGCACGCGGACGTGGTCGAGGGTGAAGGCGCGGCGCTGGAGCAGGTCCTCGAGCCGGCCCGGGGTGGCGACGATGATGTGCGCGCGGGCGGCCCGCTTGGCCTGCTTCTCGAGCCCGGCCCCGCCGTAGACGGGGGCGACCGAGAGCGCGCGGGCGGTGGCGATGTCGCTCAGCTCGTCGACGATCTGCAGCGCGAGCTCGCGCGTCGGCGCGAGGATCAGCGCCGCCGGGCGGCGGTCCTCGGCCTCGATGATGTCGACGATCGGGACGCCGAAGGCGAGCGTCTTGCCCGATCCGGTCGGTGACTGAACGAGTACGTCGTCGCCATCCAGGACGTCTTCGATGACGAGCTTCTGGATCGCGAACGGCGCGGTTATCCCGCGCTTGCGAAGGGCGCCCGCAACAGGGCGCGATACGCCGAGATCGGCGAAAGACATGTGGTGCAACTCCTTATGAGTGGTGGGAATCCTGAGACCCGGACGCACTCACGAGTGCACGGAAGAAACGGAACTCCTCGAGCGCCGAACTGGCACCCGACGCCAACGACGGTAGCAGGTGCTCCGCGTATCGCCCGCATCTGAGGCGACCTTGGGCGGATCGGCCCACGGCGGGCGCGGTAGACTGGATGTACCGCCGGCTGGGCCCTTCACCTCCTCCTCCGCCCTCGCGAACCGGCTCCACGCGAGGGGAAGGGAAAGGGGTTGCCGATGAGCGACCCAACGGGCGAGATGCCCAGCAGCGCCGCCGGCCAGCGACGAGTCGAAGTATCGGAGGAGCTGACCAAGTCGCTGAACACGATCTGGCACCGCCACGCGGGCGGGCGTCCGAGCTCGACCAGCGTCGAGATGTCGGGCGACGTGGTCAAGTTCGTGATGGAGGGCGCCATCAGCGGCATCGACACCGAGCCGACGATCGACGATTCCGGCGCCGAGGTGGTGCTCTCGCCCGGTTCGGTCCGCTACAAGAACGAGGCCATCTGGGCGGTCAGCAGGATCACCAGACGCCGCGTGCGCGGCTACATCCCGAAGCGCGACAAGAAGTCCGATGTCGCCACCGACACCTACATCCTCGAGCCGATCCACGTCGCCCGCTAGGGCCGCGACCACTCGGCTAACCCGAGGCGTTGAGCGCGGCGAGGGCGAACGGGCTGCCCTCCGAGTCCCTGCAGATCGCCCAGCGCTCGCCCGGGTGGACGACGCTGCCGCCCAGCTCCTCGACGCGCTCGAGCGCCTCGGAGATCTCGGCGACCTCGAAGTAGGGCAGCGAGAACGAGTCGCCGGGCCCGCGCCCGCGCTCGTGGACGCCGACCGCGACGCCGGACCCGGAGTCCGTCTGCCACCCTTCCCCGTCCTCGTCGGCGCGCGGCTCGAGCTCGGCGCCCGAGCAGCCCGCCCCAGAAGCGCCGCGCGCGCTCGGGGTCGTCGGCGGGGAACTCGACCAATGACGGGCGTGCGCGTCGCATCCGCCGTGACCTTAGCCGCCGACCGACCCATGGCCCTCCGCGAAGACCTCAGAAACATCGCCATCGTCGCCCACGTCGACCACGGCAAGACCACCCTGGTCGACGCCCTGCTGTGGCAGTCGGGGGCGTTTCGCCAGGGCCAGGAGGTCGCCGAGCGGGTGATGGACTCGATGGACCTCGAGCGCGAGAAGGGGATCACGATCCTGGCCAAGAACACCGCCCTGCATCACCGCGGGGTGAAGCTCAACATCGTCGACACCCCCGGCCACGCCGACTTCGGCGGCGAGGTCGAGCGCGGGCTGACGATGGTCGACGGGGTGCTGCTGCTGGTCGACGCCTCCGAGGGCCCGATGCCGCAGACGCGCTTCGTCCTGCGCAAGGCGCTCGAGGCGCGGCTGCCGGTGATCCTGGTCGTCAACAAGGTCGACCGCCCCGACGCCCGCATCGACGCCGTCGTCGACGAGGTGCTCGAGCTCTTCCTCGACCTCGACGCCGACGACGAGCAGGTCGACTTCCCGATCGTCTACGCCAACGCCCGCGCCGGCCGCGCGTCGCTCGACCAGGACGTCGAGGGCACCGACCTCGAGCCGCTGCTCGAGCTGATGATCGATCGGATCCCGGCCCCGGCCTACGACCCCGACGCCCCGCTTCAGGCGCAGGTGACCAACCTCGACGCCGATCCCTACGTCGGCCGCCTGGCCCTCTGCCGCGTCCACAACGGCACCATCCGCGCCGGCGAGCCGATCGCCTGGTGTCGCGCCGACGGCACGATCGAGCGGGCGAGCATCGGCGGCCTCTACGTCACCGAGGCGCTCGAGCGGGTCGACGCCGACGAGGCAGGGCCGGGTGAGATCATCGCCGTCTCGGGGCTCGACGAGGTGACGATCGGCGAGACCCTCGCCGACCCCGAGGACCCGCGGCCGCTGCCGGTGATCACCGTCGACGAGCCCTCGCTGGCGATCGTCGTCGGGGTCAACGACTCGCCGCTGGCCGGGCGCGAGGGCGCCAAGCTGACCGCCCGCCAGATCCACGCCCGGCTCGCAGTCGGAGCTGGTCGGCAACGTCTCGATCAGGGTCCGCGAGACCGAGCGCCGCGACTCCTGGGAGGTCCACGGCCGCGGCGAGCTGCAGCTCGTCGTCCTGCTCGAGCTGATGCGCCGCGAGGGCTTCGAGCTGACCGCGAGCCAGCCGCGGGTGCTCACCCGCGAGGTCGACGGCAAGCTCTGCGAGCCGGTCGAGCGGCTGGCGATCGACGTCCCCGAGGATTACGTCGGTGTGGTGACCCAGATGCTCGCCCTGCGCAAGGGGCGGATGGAGCAGATCGTCAACCACTCGACCGGCTGGGTCCGCCTCGACTACCTCGCCCCGGCGCGCGGGCTGATCGGCTTCCGGACCGAGTTCCTGACCGAGACCCGCGGCACCGGCCTGCTGCACCACGTCTTCGAGCGCTGGGAGCCGTGGGCGGGCGAGATGCGCGCCCGGCCGACCGGGGCGCTGGTCTCCGACCGCGCCGGGACGACCGCCGGCTTCGCCCTGTTCAGCCTCCAGGACCGCGGCACCTTGTTCGTCGAGCCCGGCGAGGAGGTCTACGAGGGCATGATCGTGGGCGAGAACGCGCGCGCCGAGGACCTCGACGTCAACCCGACCAAGCAGAAGCAGCAGACCAACGTCCGCGCCGCCAGCGCCGACCTGCTGATCCGGCTCGTCCCCGCCCGCCGGCTCTCGCTCGAGCAGTCGCTCGAGCTGCTGCGATCCGACGAGTGCGTCGAGATCACCCCCGGCTCGATTAGGCTTCGCAAGGCCGAGTTGTCGAAGACCGAGCGGGTCAAGATCGCGCGCAAGACCAAGCCGAAGTCCGAGTGACGCGATCTCCGTGAGAGCCGCCGTCGCCTCGATTCGCGCCTGGATCGGCCGCCACCCGGTGGCCGTCACCGTCGCCTGCACGCTCGCGGTCGCGGTCGCGCTCGTGCTCGGCCTCTGGGACAAGCGCGACGACTTCGCCGCCGCGCTCGGCGACGCCTCGGTGTGGATCCTCGCCGCCGCCGCCGCGCTCCAGGTCGTCTGGCTGGTCTCCCGCAGCGAGGCCTGGCACGTCTGCGTCGGCGCGGCGGGCGGCGACGTCGGCCGGCGGCGGCTCTACCGCGCATCGGCGGTCGGCTACCTCGGCAACCTCTTCAACAGCCACTTCGGCATGGGCGTGCGGATCGCGGCGCTGCGCCGCTCGGCACCCGAGGACAGCCCCAACGTCTCCACCCTGATCACCGCCGAGATGCCGATCATCGTGATCGAGGTCGCGCTGGCGGCGATCTGCTCGTTCACCCTGATCGGCCCGCTCGGGGCTGCCCTGGTGGGCGCCGGTGATCTTCCTCGGCGTCGCGCTGCGGCGTCGTGATCGCGCTGACCAGGCTCGCCAACGACCGCCGCGAGGGCTTCTGGGCCGGGCTCGGGGTGATGCGCGGGCTCGGCAGCCGCAACAGGATCGTCGCCCTGGTGATGTTCGCGACCGGCGCCCAGGTGGTGCGCAACTGGGTCGTGCTGCAGGGGCTCGGCGTCGACGTCTCGGTGCTCGACTCGGTGGCGCTGCTGATCGGGGCCGCCGTCGTCGGCCTGTTCCCGGTCGGCCCCACCCTCGGGGTCGCGACCGCGGTCCTGATCCTGGGCGCGAACGGCGTCGCGGTGACCGCGGCGGCCGGCGCGCTGCTGACCGCCACCGGGGCGGCCGGCGCGCTGTGCTTCGCCGGCTGGGCGCTGGTCGACCGGATGCGCCCGTCGTCGCGGCGGGTACCCGTGCTTCTCCCGTCCGTGCCTCTGCCGTCCGTGCCTCTCCCGTCCGTGCCCGTGCCGCGCGTACCCGTGCCCGCGCCCGTCGCCGTGGCCGAGTCGGTCAGCCCGAGCGCAGGCGGCTGAGCACGCCGCGGCTGGTGACGCCGCCGCCGTTGAAGACGTAGTCGACCCTGTCGTCGGTGAGCGGAGTCAGCTCGACCGTTCCCTTGCCCTTGCACTGCTTGCTCTTGCCGGCGTCGATCACCTCGCGGAAGCGGTAGGCGGTCTTCGAGGCGCCGAGGTAGTCCCAGGTGCCCGAGCAGTTGATACGCGTGTAGTGGACGACGTTCTGCTTCGAGCGCTCCAGCGAGACGATCTCGGCCCGGACCTCGAACGGCTTCTCGCCCTTCTGCGTCAGGCGACCCTGCCAGGTTCCGGTGATCTCGAACTTCGGCGCGGGGGTGGTCGTGATCGCGGGCTCGTCGCGCTCACCGCAGGCGGCGAAGGCGAGGGCGAGCGCGGACAGGGAGATGAGCAGCCAGGTAGCGCGAACATCGGTTGGGCGCCATGTTCTGACACGACAACCGCGGCGCGAAGCGCCGAGTCAGTCAAGATGGGCGTCGATGCCCGCCGACCGACTGAGCCGCTTCGGTGCCGTCAACGCCTACCTCGTCGCCGAGGACGACGGCCTGACCCTGATCGACACGATGCTGCCGAGGTCGGGCAAGAGGATCGTCGCCGCCGCCGAGGCCCGCGGCGCGCCGATCGTGCGCATCCTGCTCACCCACGCCCACGGCGACCACATCGGCTCGCTCGACGAGCTCCACGACGCGCTGCCCGAGGCCGAGGTGATCATCTCCGCCCGCGACGCGCGCCTGCTGCCGAAGGACATGAGCCTCGATCCGGGCGAGCCCGACGACAAGCTCCGCGGCCAGTACCCCGGGGCCGAGACCAAGCCCGACCGCCAGATCGCCGCCGGCGACCGCGTCGGCTCGCTGGAGGCGATCGCCGCGCCCGGCCACACCCCCGGGCAGCTCGCCTTCCTCGACACCCGCGACGGCACCCTCTACTGCGCCGACGCCTACACGACCCTCTTCCACGTCGCCACCACCGCGCGCCCTAACCTACGCTTCCCGTTCGCCGCGATGGCGACCTGGCACCGTCCGACTGCGCTCGAGAGCGCCCGGGCGCTGCGGGCGCTGAACCCGAAGGCGCTGGCGCCCGGCCACGGCAAGGTGGTCGACGATCCGGGCGTGCAGATGGACGTGGCAATCGACAAGGCAAGCTGACGAGAAGGAGAGCGCAATGGCGACCAAGGCGGATTTCAACGCGGAGGAGTGGGAGCAGATCGCGGGCGCGCCGGCGATCGCGGGATTCATCGCCATCGCCTCGCAGCGCGGCGGCACGATCCGCGAGACGATGGCGATGGGCAAGGCCTACGCCGAGGCGAAGAAGTCACACGGCGACAGCGACCTGCTCGGCGAGATCGTCGCCACCCCTCCCCACCCCGATCTCAAGGGGCTCGAGAACCACGAGCAGCTCAAGGTCGAGGGGCTGGCCAAGCTCCGCGAGGCGGTCGAGCTGCTGGAGTCGAAGGCGACGCCCGAGGACGTCGACGCCTACAAGGCCTTCACGCTCACCGTCGCCCAGCGCGCCGCCGAGGCGGACAAGTCAGGCGGCGTGTTCGGGATCGGCGGCGAGCGGGTGACCGACGCCGAGCGCGAGGCGCTGGCGGCGATCGCCGAGACGCTGGGGACCGAGCCGCCCGCGCTGCCCGCCGAGTAGCCCCGCGACCGGCCGTTCGCGGCCGGTAGGGCGCGACCCTGGTCGCGCTCTGGTACGCGCTCACGCCCGGCGCCGCGCCGACGCCGCGGTGATGTTCGTGGTCGCGGCGCTGTTGACGGGCGTGACGATCGCCGCCCTCGCCGGTCACGCAGGCGTCGAGCTGACCCGCGACGGCGGCGGCTTCGCCCGCTCCGCCGCGCTCGGACTGGTGCTGGTGACCGCCGGGGTGCTCGCCGCGCGCTACGGCTCGCGAGCAGCCCTCGACCTCGGCGGCGGTGGCCTCGGCCGCGATCGAGCTGGCGCTCGATCAGGTCCAGGCCCGAGGCCCAGAAGCCGGGGTCGGTGAGGTCGACGCCGACGATCGCGCCGAGCTCCTCGGGCGGCGTCGAGCCGCCGGCGCGCAGGAGCTCGAGGTAGGAGCCGACGAACTCCTCGCCGCGCTCCTCGTAGCGGCGGTAGACCGACAGCGCCAGCAGGTGCCCGTAGGCGTAGGCGTAGACGTAGCCGGGGGTGTCGACGAAGTGGGGCACGTAGGACCACCAGGAGCCGTAGTCGTCGCCGAGCTCGACCGAGTCGCCGAGCAGGTCGGCCTGCGTGTCGAGCCAGGCGCTCGGCGAAGCCGTCGATCGAGAGCTCGCCGCGACTCGCGGCGCTCGCTGTGGACGCGGTCCTCGAACCGGTTCATCGCCACCTGGCGGAAGACCGCGGCGACCGCGCCGTCGAGCGAGTCGGCGAGCAGCGAGAGCCGCGCGGCGGCGTCCGGCGCGCGCTCGAGCAGCGCGGTCGAGCACGATCGACTCGCCGAAGATCGACGCGGTCTCGGCGACCGTCAGCGGGGTCGCGAACTGGAAGATCCCCTGCGGGCGCGCCAGCGCCGCGTGCACGCCGTGGCCGAGCTCGTGGGCCATCGTCAGCACGTCGCCGGGGCGCGAGGTGTAGTTGAGCATCACGTAGGGGTGCGCCGCGGGCACGGTGTAGGAGCAGAACGCGCCGCCGCGCTTGCCCGGGCACGCGGCGGCGCGTCGATGTAGTCGCCGCGAAGAACTCGCCGGCCACCTCGCCCAGCTCGGGCGAGAAGCCGCGAGTAGCAGTCGAGCACCAGCTCGACGGGCGTCGCCGTAGGGGATCCGCTCGTCGGACTCGCCCACCGGGGCGATGCGGTCGTAGTGGGCGAGCCGGTCGAGGCCCAGGAGGCGCGCCTTCAGCCGGTACCAGCGCCGGGCCAGCTCGTAGCGCGAGCGCACGGCCTCGATCAGCGCCTCGACGGACTCGTCGCTGGCCTCGTTGGCGAGGTTGCGCGAGGCGATCCAGTGCTCGGTAGGAGCGCAGGCGGTCCTTGGTCGCCTTGTCGGGGAGCAGGGTGTTGAAGACGAAGCGCGCGGGTGCGCAGGCCCGGGCCGAGCGCCTCGGTGACGCCCTCGGCCGCCCGCCCGCGCGCGTCGCGGTCGGGGCCCTGGAGGTCGCTGAGCGCCTCCTCGAGCTGCACCGGCGCGTCCTCGTCGGGGAGCTCGACGGCGATCGCCGAGGTCTGCTCGGTGAAGAGGCGGCGCGAAGGCCGAGCGGCCGGTGACCGCGGTCTCGGTCAGGATCCGCTCCTCGGGCTCGGAGAGCTGGTGCGGGCGGTAGCGGCGCAGGGTGGTCAGGTGGTGGCGCCAGCGCCGAGCTCGGGCGCGGCGAGCAGCTCCTCGGCCGCGCGTCGTCGAGCAGGTTCCACTCGAGGTCGAAGAAGAGGAGCGTCGTCTCGAGCTGCGCGGAGCGCTCCTGGACGCGCTGCATCAGCGCGCCGACCTCGGGCGACTGGGTGTCGACCGAGAAGGCGAGCGAGGCGTAGTTGCCCGGCCCGCCCGGCGAGGTCGGCGATCTCTTCCAGCTCGCTCATCGCCGCGGCCACGGCCGCCGCGTCGAGCTCGGCGACCTTGCCGCGGTGCGCGCTCGGCGAAGGCCTCCGAGCGCCGCTCGGCCTCGTCGAGGACGCGCGATCACGCCGTCGGCGCCCTCGCCGTCGACCAGCGGCTCGAGGTCCCAGCGCGCCTCGGCGAGCGCGGTCGTCGGCCGGCGGCGGCTCCGCGGGTGCCTCGGAGTGCATGGCGGGGAGGCTAGTGGCCCCACCGAGGGCTCGCGCAGCAGCGCGCTAGCCCTTGAGCTTCACCTTGAGCGGCTCTGTCTTCACGTTGCCGGCCGCGTCGGTGAGCTCCACGGTCAGCTTCGCCTTCGCCTTCCGGCCCTCGCTGATCGAGCCCGCGACCTTTTTCCGACCGCGCTTCAGCTTCAGCTTCAGCTTCTTCTTCTTGCCTGAGCCAACCGCCTTGCTCTTCGACTTCAGCTTGAAGGACTTCGGCCCCAGCTTCACCTTGCCGCTCGCCCGCGCGTCGAGGTCCTCGTCCGCCTTGACCTTGACCGTGACCGCGATCTTGTCGCCCTTCTGCCGCTGGCTCTTCTTCGCCCGCGCGGAGCCGTTGACGATCAGGTCGAGCGCCTCCGTCGCCGCCGCCCGCGGGGTCCCGTTGCAGTAGACGGTGTTGCCGACCGAGGCCGACGCCGTCCTCGAACACCGCGTCGGGGTCGCAGTCGTTGGTGACCGTGAGCTCGACGTCGTAGACGCCCGCTTCCGCATAGGTGTGGGTCGGGGTCGGGCCGCCGTCGGCGAGCGCGGTTCCGTCCCCGAACTCCCAGTCGAAGCGGGTCGGGAGGCCGCCGCGGACCGTCGTCGCGCCGGCATCAAAGCCGGTCGGCTTGCCGGGCTTGCCCGGGTCGGACGCGAACGCGACCTCCGGCGTCTGGGTTGGGGTGACCGCGACGCTGAAGAAACTCGGGAAGACCCCGCCGGACGCGAACGGCGATCCGTTGATGGATGTCAGCGAGCCGCTCGCGCCCACGTCCAGGCCCACGACCCGCCCAGGATTCATCAGCAGCGAGACGTAGGCATGCGCGCCGTCGGGGGTCACCGCGACGCCCTGCGGCTGGCCGCCGAGCGCGAGCGGCGTCCCCGCGATCTGCGCCAGCGCGCCGGTCGCTGGATTGATCCCGAACCCCTCGATCGCCTGCCCGAACGCCTCGGTGACGTAGAGCCGGGCGCCGTCCGGGGTGACCGAGAGCTCCAGCGGACTCATCGCTCCGGTCGGGAACGGGGAGTTCGCGACCGGCGTCGGGGCGCCGGTGGTCGGGTCGAGGTCGGAAACCTGGATCTGGGCGTTGTTGGGAAGGGCGACGAACAGGCGCGAGCCGTCGGGGGCGATCGAGGCGCCGAAGGAGTTGAACACACCGGGGGTGAAGAACGGCGAGCCCGTGATCGGGGCCAGGTTCCCGTCGGCGCCGATCGCGGCGACCGCGACCGCCACGTCGGCGTTCGAGGGCGGCGGTCCGAGCGGTCCCCGCCGGCCGGTGACGTAGGCGAACCGCCCGTCGGGCGAGATCGCCACCCCGCGCGGGTCGAAGATCCCGAGGTTCTCGGGCGACGAGGAGACCGGCGACAGCGTGCCGTCCCCGGGGTCGATCGCGAGCACCGAGACCGAGGGCGCGGTGTCGGTGGAGTCCCGGTTCGTCGCCAGCAGGAAGGCTCCGTCGGGGGTCGTCGCCAGCCCGGTCGGCTGATTGCCGCCGGTGGCGGTGCTGCCGAGCGGGGTCGGCTCACCGCCGGCGCCGATCCGGAACGCGGCGACGGAGTCCTCGTTGAGCTCCGCGACGTAGGCGGTGCGCGCGTCGGGGCTGACGGTGACCCCGGTCGGCTCTGCACCGGTCGCGACCGGTGTGCCCGCGAGCGGCGTCAGCGGCCCGGTCGCGGCGTCGAACGCGGCCAGCCCGGTCTCCGGCGTGTCGCTGTTGGTGACGAACACGGTTCGGTCCGCCGTCCCGACGGCCGGCAGGGCGAGGACCGCCGCGACCGCGCTCAGCGCGGCGACCGCCAGCAACCTTGCTCGGGCTGAGGTGCGCTGGTTCAAGTCGACGGGGCTAACTTCGCGTTCGGCGTGCTCGTAGCGCTCGCGCAGCAGCGCCGCCCCGTGCTCGACCCCCGCCGGGCCCGGACTCGAGCTGGACGGTGACCCAGCCCGACTCCGGCCTCGCCCAGCGATGCTCGATCGCCTCGCCGCGCTCGATCAGCTCCGCCTTCATCGCCTTCGGCAGCGGCATATCGAGCGTCGTCTCACCGTGCAGGTGCCCGAGCTCGCGCCGCCCGACCATGAACCGGGTGGAGCCGAAGCGACCGGGGGCGAGCGTGACGCCGTCCCAGCTGCCCACTTCGTCGATCAACGCTGCCACCTCGATAAGGCTAGCGAGCGTGGATCTATCTATCCCCGCGTGAGAACGGCCTTCGAAACGTGAAGCTCGGCACCCGGCTCGCCCTCATCATCGAGATAGGTGGAGACCGCTTCGCGCAATGAGTCGAACAGCTCGTCGAGCGAGTCGCCGGTGGCGAAACATCCCGGGAGCTCGGAAACATCGGCCCAGTAAGTCCCGTCCTCCAGGCGGATTCGCGCTGTCAGTTCCATGGTCAGCTCGTCTTTCATCTTAGACCCGCCTGCCGGAGGATCGCCGCGGTCAAGCCCGGCGGGTAATCGCGGCCCTTGTTCTGGGGCAGAGTTATCGGTCGGTGTCCCGGCAAGCCCCGCTCGTCAGGTTGACATCAGGACACGCGGTCCCCGCCCGGCCGCCTGGCAGCCTCCGCAGGGAACGAGATATCCGAACCAGGGCATGCGCCCCGCGCGCCTCTCCGGATCGAAGTGCTCACCGAACGGGCGCCGCACTTTTCCGTCCTCGCAGTAGCGGCACGGGATCGACTCACACCGGCAGCTCAGCCACCTCGTGTCGATGAGGATCCCGCCTTCAGGCAGCACGTGGATCTTGCCGCGAAATTCGCCGCAGGTCGCACACTGGTCTTTGAACGCGTAGTGGCGTGGGCCCTCCCCACCCCCCGACAAGACGATCCGTGCGCTGACGTCTCGGCGCCCGTTGGCCGTCTCGCGGCTCGTGCCCGAGCCGTCGCCCACGGCGACGAAGGCAATGGTCCCTTTGTCGATCCGTGTCGCGTCAGCAGGAGCCTTCCGGAGGTGGGCGAGAGCAAGCTCGGGCTCGCCCGGGAGCGTGCAGTAGACGCGTAGCTCCCCGTCCGCCAGCTCGGCGGCCTCGAGACCCTTGGTGGCGTCCCGGACTTGGTCTTCGTCTTCGAACCGCGCGCTGACAACCGCGTGCTCACCGCCCGGATCCCTGCTGAACACCATCGTGTAATCGGCGGGCGCACGAGTCACCCACGCGTACTGGCCAGTGGTCATTCGGATTTACCTCCATCGGTACCGGCGTTAGCACCGTGCCTCGACCCTGAGGTCTCGGTCGGTTGCTGCGGCGTCATAGGGCCGGACCCCTCAACCGCTCTTGATGGACAACTGCTGCGATCTTAGCCGCTGCGCTCCCCCGTCGGGTTATCTGCGCCGGCGGCAGAAACGGATAGACGTCGACGCCGCGCAGCCAGTCGGGGCAATCGCCCGGCTCGCCGAGCTGCACGACCCGGCGGCCCCGATCGACGGCTCGACGCCCGAGCGCCGACCGTCCCGGCGGCGCTGATCTCGCCCGCGGCGTCGGTGGCGACGATCGTCATGCCCGCGCCGCGCACCGGCCCACGCGCCTCGACCGGAACCTCCAGCCGGCAGCGGCCGTGGTCGAACGCCGGCTCACCGAGCTCGACCGGCGGCTGGCGGCTTCCGGGCCGACTCACGGCGTGCGACGAGCTCTGTCTCGTAGCGCATCCTCTCGGGCAGGGGCCGCGTCTGGCGCCGGGGTAGCACGTCGACGACCACGCCCGACTCGCCGGGGAGCAGCGTCGGCCGGGTCTCCACCTTGCGACGTTCGCCAAGCCGCGCGACCGCGTCGCCGTCGCGGTCGAGCACCGTGCCGCGGGCGAAGGCCGCCAGCGCGAGCCGCTTCTGGCTCGTGTTGCGGACGACGGCGACGTAGCGCAGCTCGCCGTTGAAGCGGATCAGCGCCTGGTCTTCGACGCGAAGGTGGCGGTCGGGGACCAGCTCGTCCTTGGATCCGAAGTCTCCGTTGATGACGTCGATCGCGACCACGATCGCGATGTAGGCCCAGAAGCCGTACCAGGCAACTGCGATCAGCACGCCGACGGCGGTCAGGGCGACATCCCCGGCGCGCTCGAGCCGCGACGGGGGCCGCGAGGCACCCGGCGACGACGGCACGGGCCGCGTGTCCGGTCGATCCTCCGGCTCCTCGGGAACCAGCGAGCGAACGACCGGCTTCGAGAGCCCCAGATCGTGCTCGCGGCAGTACTCGACCAGCTCGCGGGCGCCCGGCGACCTCGATCACCTCGGCTCGATAGCGCTCGGCGAGCCGCACGACGGCGCGACCGGTGTCGCTCTCGCGCGGCACACCAATCAGCGCCAGCACCAACGGCCGGGCGAACTGGGCCCGGAAGCCCTCGGCGTGGAGCTCGACCCGGCCCCAGGCCTCGATGATCCCGGCGATTGAGCCGGATGGCCCGGCGGTCGGACCGAGATCGCCCAGATAGTGATGCCGCAGGGCCGACTGGCGCGGGTGAAGCGCGTACAGGCCGCACGAGCAATCGGGCTTGGGCACCCGGTGCGTGGGCAGGCCCGCGGCCGTGATCACGACAGCGGGCCACGGTCGCCTTCCCGTCCGTGCCCACCTCGAGTTCGCGTAGCCGCGCAGGTCGGCGTCGCCGCCGGTCCAGCCCACGCTCCAGGTGCCGGATCCCGTGGATCCGCCCGGCGATCAGCGGTGGTTCGCCGCCTCCCACGATCGGCTCAGCCGCTCAGGGAACCTTCACCGGCTCGCGCTCCGGCTCGCGCTCGCGATCCGGAGCGGCGGGCTCGGGCTCGGCTTCGCGCTCGGGCTCCGCGTCGGGCAGACGCTCGGGCGGCGCCGGTTGCTCGATCGGCTGGACGATGATCGTTCGCGACGGGCCGGCAGGGTCATCTCCTTTTCCTCCTTGGTCTGGTTGCTGCTGAGCACGGCGATCTCGGCGCGCGCCGCGCGTTCCGCCGGCGCCGGTCGCGGCCCTGGCGAGCGAGCTCGGAGACACCGGTGCGGTCGAGGCATGTGACCGCGACCGCCGACGGGGAACCGGCCGCCCGAGGTGCGCACCGGCAGCACCAGTCCTCGCCAACGACAACGTAGGCATCCGCCTGCTCGGCGCGCTGGCGCTCGGCAAGCCAGCCGGGCGGATCGGCGACGATCCGGCCCTGCTCCGAGACCAGGCGCGCCGAGGTCGCGCTTGGCGGCGCCGGGCTCGAGCGTCGGTCTGACCCGCTCGCGGTACCGATCGCACGCGTGGTGGGTCAGCACCAGCTCGGCGAGATCGATCGGTGGGGCGGTCGCCATTTCGGAGAGGTCGCGGTCGGCCCGCCCAAACTGACACCGGCTCCCCGTCCGCCGGCGGCGCTCGTTTCGTCTGATACAAGAGGTACCCTGCGCGACCCGCGCGTCAGGGGAGGCGCGCGCTCGACGACCAATCAGCCATCGAATCGAGAGTCTTGTCCAACGAATTTCACTGCTTGAGCGAGGACGAGCTGCAGCAGCTCAGCTCCGATGAGCTCATCACCTACATCCGCGAAGCCACCGATGCGGGGCGGCCCGACTGCGCGAGCTCGGCGCTGGCGATCCTCTGCTGGCGCCACTTCGACGACATCGTGCGCCGGGTCAGGATGCGCGTGCCCGCGGCGGATGTCGAGGACGTCGCGATGACCGCGCTGCTCGCGGCGCTGCAAGTCGACCTTCGACGGCGTCGCCGAGGGCCAGTTCGTCAACTGGCTTCACCGGATCGTCGACCGCCGCGGGATCGTCGACTACTACCGCAAGCGCGAAACCGAGCCCGAGCGGACGCTGCTGCCCACCGAGCACGCCGGCGAGGAGGAGATCTGGGGCGACGAGCCGGCCGAGCAGGACGAGACCGGCGCCGTCGACGTACAGTCCATCATCGATGAATGCCTCGAGGGGCTCAGCGATGCCCACCGTGACGTCGTCGAGCACAACGTCTTCGAGGACCTCGACGCGAACGACACGGCCGATCAAGTCAACGAGGACCACCCCGACCTCGACCCGCCGATGAGCCAGGCGAACGTGCACAAGATCGTCAGCCGGTTCCGCAAGTGCGTTCGCGCCAAGCTCTCGGGCGACGCGGATCCCGACCCCGACTGAGCCATGCCAGACGCCCAAGAGCTCCTCTCGGAGTACATCGCCGAACACCGGGCCGGAGGCGAGGCCGACCCGCTCGCCTACCTCGAACGGGTCGAGGGCCTCGACCGCGCCGAGCTGGCCGCGCTGATCGACGCCTACCTGGTCCGCTCGCCGGGGCGCGACTGGGACGCCGACGCCTACCACGGCTCGGCGGCCGAGCGCGTCGCCGAGGGGATCGCGCGCTCGCTCCAGCTCGGGGCGGCGGGCTGGTGGCCGACCGTGCTGCCACGGCTTCGCGACCAGCTCGAGCTCACCCGCGCGCAGGTGGTCGAGCGGTTGAGCGCCGCCCTCGGCGTCGCCGGCCGCGAGGAGAAGGTCGGCACCTACTACCACGAGATGGAGCACGGAACGATCGACTCCACCCGGGTCTCGAACCGCGTGCTCGCCGCGCTCGGTGAGATCTACGGCACCACCAAGGAGACGCTGCGCGAGATCGGCCAGCCGATCGGCGAGGGGCGCGAGCCCGGCGAGCAGCCGGCGATGGCGCGAACGGCGCTGCCGAAGCCGGAATACGAGGACGCAAAGGGCGCCGGAGCCGGAAGCGCCAGATCCGAGCCGGTGACGCCGGCGCGGGAACGGGACGAAATCGACGAGATGTTCACGGGCGGCCCCTGAGCGGGCCGTCCGTCGTTTGCCGTCAGCGCGAGCGACGCCCGGCCGACCAACCGCCAATGACCTATCAGGCCGCGAGCCGCCCCTTCCTGCTGTTTCGATTCGCCCTCCGCGAGGGAGACTTCGTCCTCGCGCGGCTGATCGCCCGGTCGCTGTGGCAACGCCGTGACCGCGGCGGGGGCCGGCGAGCCGACCGCGGTTAGGATCGCTGCCGATGGAGGAGATCGAGCTGCGCGCCGAGGCGGTCCTCGCCGAGCTTCCCGAATACATCTGGGACGGCAGCCGCCCACCGATCCCGATCGAGGAGATCGCCGACAGCCACTTCGGCTTGCACGTCCGCAAGGTCTCCCCCGAGGAGATGCGCAGCGCTCCCGGCTGTCCTGACCTGGGAGACGACGAGACGCTCTCCGGCCTGCTGCTCCCGAGCCTGGGCGAGATCTGGGTCAACGCCGAGGAGGCCGAGCAGTGGCCGCGCCGCAGCCGGTTCACGATCGCGCACGAGATCGGCCACCACGTCCTCCACGCCACCGGCCAGCAGACGCTCTTCTGCCGCAAGCCGAGCGTCGACCCCGAGGATGAGCCGGCGACGGCGCGCCCGCCGCTCCCGGTCGCCGAGCAGGAGGCAAACACCTTCGCCGCGGCGCTGCTGATGCCGGCGCGGCTGATCGAGCGCTACTACCGCAGCACCGATCGTGACTTCGACAAGCTCTGCGGCGTGTTCCGATCCTCCGGCGCGGCGATGAGCCGGCGGCTGCGCGCGGTGATCTGAGCCTCCCGGCGCGCCTTCCTCGACACTCTGCGCGGCCTCGGTATGAGACGGCTATCATACTCAGCATGGTGCGACGCACGATCACCCTCCCCGAGGACCTCGACGTCCGGGTCCGCGACGCTGCCGCCGAGGGCGAGTCCTTCTCGGCCGCTGTCGCGCGGCTGCTCGAGGCCGGCTCGGCGGGCAAACGAACGACTCGCCTGGATCGGCTCCGGCGACAGCGGCGACCCCGAGCTGGCATTCAGGGTCGAGGAGGTGCTCGCCGAGCTCGCCGCCGAGGCCGACCTGAACGATTGAGGGTCGTCGGCGACACGGCCCCCCTTGTCGCCGCGGCGGATCGGCGTTCTCCACTGCACCCTGCGATCGGTGGGCTGGTCAACGAACTCGGGAGCCGGTTGGTGATCCTCGACGTCGTGCTCGCCGAAACCGACTACATGCTGCGCGAGCGGGTCGGCGCGGCGAGCGCCCGGGCGCTGCTCGACGCGGTCGCCGGGGGGACGCACACCGCGGCATACCTCTCCCCCGGCCTGCTCAGCCGCGCCGCCGAGCTCGACGCCCAGTACGCCGACCTCGGCCTCGGCCTCGTCGACGCCTCGATCATGGCCTACGCCGAGCGCCACCGGCTGCCGATCCTCAGCTTCGACTTCCGCGACTTCCGCGCCACCGACCTCCGCCGACGGCCCCTGGCGCCTGGTGCTCAGCGAGCAGCAGCTCGCCCGGTTGGCGCCTCGCTGAGCGTCAGATCAGGCACGGGACTGACGACTCTCATGGTGTCCTGCCCACGCGCCACACCTACTTCGCCTACGGCTCGAACCTGAACCGGTACGAGATGCGACGGCGCTGCCCGGACGCCCGCGGCGCCGGCCCGGCGCAGCTCGAAGGCTGGCGCCTCGCGTTCCGCGGCGTCGCCGACATCGAGCGGGCCGCCGGGCGCCGTGTCCACGGAGCGCTCTGGTCGCTCAGCGACCGAGACCTCGCGAACCTCGACCGCTACGAGGGAGCTCCGGACCACTACCGGCGCGAGCTGGTCGAGATCACCACCCCCGACGGCCCCTGTCTGGCGATCACCTACGTGATGACCGACCGCTCCTACCTCGGGCTCCCTTCCCCGCTCTACGTGGAGCGGATGGCGACCGGGTTTCGCGACTGGGGGCTATCGGTGCGGCAACTGGCGCGGGCAATTCGCGAGACCCGCCTCGAGCTCGAGCGACTCGGTGTCGAGCGCTACGAGATCGACGGCGAGAAACGGCTGCGCGCACTGCTCGAGGAGGCCTGAGACGGGTCAGATTCGCCGCCGCACGGACGACCAACCAGGTGTGAGCACCCCGACCGCCTACCTCAGCCACGCCCCCGAATACGACTGGCTCTATGCCCTGCCCTACGGGGCGGTGAGCGATGGCCAGCCGGCCGAGCGTTGGCGCGAGCTCGGCGAGCAGTTCGCGTTCTACCTCGACCCCGGAACCGGCGAGGAGGTGGGATTCGGAGCCCGCGGGTTCTCCGAACTCGACGTCGACGATGACGACCTGGCCGAGCTCTGGACCGGCCCGCGGTTCACCACCCCGCTGCTCGGGCTCGCCGACGTCACTGCCGGAGAGATCGTCATCGCCGCTCGCAAGCATTTCGGCCCAATGCCGTCGATCAACCGCTACTGGTTCAGCGAGGCCGTGGGCCGCGAGGGCAAGGAAGCACTGCCGGCCTGGCGGGCCTGCCTCGAGTCCGGCGACTCGATGGCGCACTTCGGGCTCGGCTACACGCTGTTCGAGCTCGGCCACTTCCACGAGGCCTACCGCCACCTGCGCCACTACACCGAGATCGCCCCCGCCCACCCATGGAACTGGTGCTGGTTCGGCAAGGCCGCCGAGGCGCTCGGCGAGACCGAGGAGGCGTGGGACGCCTACGTGCGCGCGATCGAGCTCACGGAGCGAGGGCGGCGACGAGACCGAGGCCGACGAGCTGCTGGCCAGGCTCGGCGTCTGACACATGGAAGAAATCGACGACAGCCTCGCCCGCGCCCTCGCCCGGATCGACGACTTCGAGGCGGTCCAGTCCCGCGTCAGCGGGCAGGACCTGGTCGACGCCGTCGCCCACCTGCAGGAGTCGGTGGGGCTCGACGACGAGGCACGGGCCCGGATCGGCGAGTGGCTCGGCGAGCGCGGCAGCGCATCGCGCCGAGCCCCCGGCCACCTCCTGCTCGGGGTAATCGTCGGGCTGATGGCAGCCGAGCTTCGGTCAGAGGCCGAGGGGGTCGCCGCCTGATGTGGCGCTTCCCAATTCACGGCCTCTGAGCCGGAAGGAGCACATGGAGCAGCAGCAGATGACGATCGAGGAAGCGCGTGAGTTCATCGCGCAGGTCCCGTGGCGCCATATCAAGATGGTTCCGGTGGGCGAGGGCCTGTCCGAGGAGAAGGCCCTCGAGCGATGGGGAGAGCATCGCCACGTGGTCCCGGACCCGCACGAGTACGTGATCTACGAATGGCGCGAGGTTCCGAGTGACCAGTTCCGGCGGTTCTGCGCCCTGATCAAGGCAGACCGGCTATCGGGGCGAGTACGTCGCGCCGTATCGCCCTGGCTCCGTGATGCGGAACCACTACCTCGAGCTCGACGGCTGGTGCTACTGGGCGATCTACCCCCGGATGCTGAACCGCGAGCGCGCCGAGTTCCGCAAGCACGTGCCGATCCTCGAGCAGTAGACGCTGGTCTAGCGGCGTTCGAGCGCCCGACGGGCACGCGAGCACTCGGTACCGGCTCCCGTCAGATCGATCGCACTCCCCGCGACTTCCCTCTGGAGGCGGACGAGCGAGAGGAGAGCATGGACCACGACGACATCAACGACCTGATCGACGAATGGCTCGGCGACGACGGCGACGGCCGGCCTGCGCCCACCTGGAGGGCGACGATCCGCGGCGGGCGGCTGATGCTCACCCACTGGGCCCCGTGGCTGGTGCAGGGAGGGCCGCAGACCAAGCTGCTGACCGAGCGCGGGCAGGCCGGGATCACGATCGCCGACCTCACCGTCCACGGCGAGGACGGGCGACGAGGTCAGCGTCCGCTTCTACGCCGTCGGCACGCGAGCTCGAGCGAGGCCGAGGAGGTGCTGATCGAGTGGGCGACGCGGGTCGGCTACCGGCGGATCTGGCTCTCCGACCGTCTGGTGACGATCGAGCCCGAGCCCGACAAGATCGGGACGCGCATCGGTCCGCTGTCGCGACCTGCCAGGCCACCTGGCGCGACTCCTCGCCGGAGTTCTGGCTCACGCGTCAAGCACAGCGGGCTGTTCCCCAAGTGGTGTCCGGTCTGCGGCTGCGAGCTGCCCCAGTGGGAGCGTTCGCGACCGTCGTCGCCGCCGGCGGGCAAGGAAGCGCGCCGGCGGCGAGGGCTGGTCGCGCGTCAGAAAGTCGCGGCTCGATCACGACCTAAGAAGACATGAACGAAACACAGACCCACCCAGCCCCCCAGAATCCGCCCCTCGCGAGCCTGCTCGCCGAGCCGCTTCGCGTCGGCGAGCCCGACGTCGCCGGCGCGCTCGCCGTCTTCCCGCTCTTCGGGCCCGAGCCGCGCCAGGACTACCTCGCCTTCGCCGAGGCCGTCGCCGACGGCTTTCGCATCGGCGAGCTCGGAGGCGGAGCGTCGGTCAACGACCTGCTGGTCGAGAACCCGACCGGCGGCGCCGTCCTCCTCTACGAGGGCGAGGAGGTGCTCGGCGCCCAGCAGAACCGCACCTTCGACGTCTCGGTGCTGGTCGCCGCCGGCGCCAAGCTGCGCGTCCCGGTGAGCTGCGTCGAGGCCGGCCGCTGGGAGGGCTCGCGCCATCGCGAGGCGCTTCCGCGCCGCGCCGCAGACGGCCTACCCCCGACCTGCGCCGCGAGAAGGCGACGCCAGGCGCGCGAGCGCGTCGCGGCTGGGCTCGAGGCCCGCGCCGACCAGGGCGAGGTCTGGCGCGAGGTCGCCGCGAAGGCCGATGCGGATCGGCGTCAACTCGCCGACCGGCGCGATGCACGACATCTACGAGGGCCGGCGCGACCGGCTCGCGCGAGATGCGCGACGGCATCCGCCTCCACGACGGACAGATCGGCGCGCTGGTCGCGATCGGCGGCGAGGTGCAGGTGCTCGACTTCGTCAGCGGCCCGGACGCGTTCGCGATCCTGCACGGCCCGCTCGTCCAGGGCTACGCGCTCGACGCGCTCGAGCAGGCCGAGACCGACGCCCCGACCGAGGCGCCGCCGAGCCCGAGACCGCTCGCGGCTTCGCCCTGCTGGTCAGCGACTGCGCGCCCGACCAGCGCTCGCCCGGCGCCGGCCTCGGCGAGGAGCTTCGCTTCGCCGCCAACGGCGTCACCGGCACGCGCGCTCGCCCACGACGGCGAGCTGATCCAGCTCACCGCGTTCCTGGCCGAGTCCGAGCACGGCCGCACCGCGAGCGCTCGATCCCGACCGACGCGGGTGCGGAGGCCGTCGCGGCGACGGTGAGCCTGCACGCACCGCGCCGCGACGGCGGAGAATCCTTCCATCGACCGGTCTGACGACGAGACCTCGGCGACCGGACGCCCCCCCGCGTCTGGTCGCCACCGACTTCTTCGCGCTCTACCGGCCCTCGGAGTGCGGGCTGCGCGTCTGGCTGCGCGCAGCAGGGCGTCGAGGAGGCGCCCGCCGAGCCCCTTCGCCGAGATGCTGATGCGACCTCGGGCGTCGAGCACGAGCGCCGCCACCTGGAGCGCTTTCCCAACCACGTCGACCTCGGCGCGCCTGCCGATCGCCGAGCGCGTCGAGCGCACCCGCGAGCTGGTCGCCGCCGGCGAGCGGGTCGATCTACCAGGGCGCGCTGCGCGCCGAGACCACGCCTCGCCGGCACCGAGGTCGAGATCGTCGGCGTCCCCGACTTCCTCCTCCCCGCCCGCTCCGGCTACGCGATCCGCGACTCGAAGCTCGCCCGCCGGATCGTCGGCCGCTACCCCGACGATCGAGCTCCAGCTCGCGCATCTACGGCTGGCTCTACGAGCAGACCTTCGGCGAGCCGCCGGTCGCGCTCCAGGTCCACAACGGCGCCGGCGAGATCGTCGACATCCCCTACGAGGGCGGCGACGAGGCGCTCGCGACGCTCGAGCGAGATCCTCCGCGTCCGGCCTCGCCGACGAGCCGCCGCACGAGACCGTCGGCTGGTCGAAGTGCTCGAGCTGCGGCTACTTCGAGCGCTGCTGGCCGCGGGCGGTCGAGCGCCGCTCGGTCGGCCTGCTGCCCTGGAGTCGACCGAGGCCTCGCCGGCGAGCTCGAGCGCCGCGGCGTCGAGACGATCGACCAGCTGCTCGAGCGCTTCGACGCCGAGTCCCTGGCCGAGGTCGAGCGCCCCTGGGGCGAGCGGACGCAAGCGGGTCGGCGACCAGCGGCCGAGCGCATCCTCGCCAGCGCCCGCGCGCTCGCCGAGGACCGCCCGATCGTCCTCGCAGCCGCCCGCGATCCCCGAGCACCCCAACTACGTCATGTTCGACCTCGAGGGGATGCCGCCGCAGCTCGACGAGCTGGAGAAGATCTACCTCTGGGGCATGCAGGTGTTCGGCGAGCAGCCCGGCGAGTTCCGCGCCGCCACCGCCGGCTTCGGCCCGCGACGGCGACCGCGAGGGCTGGGAGGCCTTCCTCGCCGAGGCCGACGGCGATCTTCGCCGAGCACGGCGACATCCCGTTCGTCCACTGGGCGACCTACGAGCGGACCAAGATCGACCTCTACCTCGAGCCGCTACGGCGACCGCGACGGCATCGCCGCCCGCGTCAAGCGACAACCTCCTCGACCTGCTGCCGATCACCTACGACTCGGTCGCCCTCCCGCTCTCGAGCTACGGCCTGAAGGCAGGTCGAGGCGCTCGCCGGCTACGAGCGCCAGCTCGAGCGAGTACGGCGGCGACTGGTCGATGGCCCGCTACATCGAGGCGACCGAGACCGACGACGAGGCGCTCCGCGCCGCGATCATGGACGAGATCCTCGCCTACAACCGCGAGGATCTGGAGGCGACGTGGGCGGTGATGGGGTGGTTACAAGGCGGAGTCCGAGATAGGGTCTTCCCGCGTGAGGATCACGCTCGTCGTCCTACGTGACGTGAGGCCAAGTGAATATCCCGGTATCCAGGAGCACTCGTTCCCACCGAAGGTGATCGCGAACAGCGAGCGCAACGGCAGCTACTTCGCGGTCGCCTCCCTATCTGGCGCGCCGGCTTTGGCCCAACGTTCGTGTGTGCCGATCGTCGGCCTGCTCGTCGAGCCTTAGCTAGCCGGGCTCAGGTCGATCCGCAGGTCGTCGGCAATCTCACGGGCCTGCTCCTCCGGCATCTGGGAGAGCAGGTAAGCGATCAGGTCGTCCTGCCGTGATTGGCCGAACGCGATTCGGTACACGGCCAGAGCCCGCCGCAGCTGCTCATACCGCTCAAGGTCGCGGCTTAGCGGCAATGCCGGCACATGCCTCTCGATACAGGCGCCGCCCTCCACCGGGTAGAGCCAGAACGGCACCAGGTCGTTCTGGCCCGGGTCGCGATCCGCCTTTGCGAGAGCGAAGAGTCGGGTCCAGGGGTCCCCATCATCTTCCAACGGTTCCAGCCCATACGCCGAAGCCACGTTCTTCCGTACCGCGTGGCCCTTGTAACGGTGCACTCGGCCCTCCCGCTGCTCCAGATCCACCGGATTCGCCGGAATGTTCCAGTGAACGACGGCGTGGCAATAGTTGTGGAAGTCGAGGCCCTCCTGTCCAACCGAGGTGCTCACCAGGCAGAACGGCCAGAACGGGGAGTTGAACGCGGAGCGGATCTGGTCCGGTCGACTCGCCTCCTCCTCTGCGCCGCGGTCGTCGGGGTTGAATGCGACGGCGAATCGGGTCCGCATCCGTTGGCGGTTGAACTCGACGGTGTTCGCATCCCCAACCCGGATGTCGTCCACGGCCAGCTGCGCCGGTCGCGATGTGAGCGCGCCAACCATTTCGTCGGCCACTCCCCACGCGATCTCGTCTGCCTGCCGACCCAGTAGGCCTTGCCCCTCCACGAGGATGTGCGCGTACTCGTCTAGAACGGCCTGAAGGCAGCCGCTCACGCAGTATTCAAGGGCACGCAGCCAATACGGCTCTCGATTGTCGAGACCGCGGATCAGGGCCGTCACTTCGGGAGCGTTGAAGAGGGCGCGCAATGCTGACCCGGTCATCCCCGCCGCCGAGAGAAGGTCGTGCGACCAAAGGTCGTCCTCGCCGGTGACGCGTGCCAAGGCGCGAAGCGGCGCGGTTCCAAACCCGGCGAGCGCCTGAAGCGCGACCACGCGATCGAGATCGCGTGGCTTGGGACCGAGAGTCAACTCGCCGGCGTCGGCCACCGCAAGCGCCTGTTGAGCAAAGTCGAGGTGCTCCTGAGCGCCAAGCCCGATTGAGTCCTCTTTGGTGAGTGACTTTGCAATCGATGCGAGGCCATCCGGATGCCCAAACCAATCCCGCGCGCGCTCCTGCCCGTGAATCAGATCGATGAGCATCGGGGCCAGTGCGTACCAAGACTCGTCGACACGGCCCTCCGCCGACTCGCGAACCGGCAGGCCCCGAAGCAGCTCCCGCACCCGCCTTCTCGCGGCCTTTACGACATCTGCGGAGGACGGCACGCGCCCCGTCGCACTCATGTCCTGGCTGAGCATGAGCGGATCGAGCTCCCCGGCAAGTGTCGGCGACGGGTAGATGAGTCCCAACACCGGGAACGACGACAGCCTGTTCCGCTGCTTTCTCAGGTCGAGCGGCCGTCCGTATTTCTCGCGTGCCCTCGCGGTGTTCCGAGGATTGCCTCCGCGCGAGCGAAACATGGCGCGCTCAGCTTCGAAGCTGAGCAACGTGGAGGTGGCACGCGGCACCATCACCCAGCTCGAGAACACCAACCGCTTGGTCGGAGACTTGACAGCCGAGAAGGGCTTCCCAAGTCGGTAATACGGAAGCGACGGCGGCATCCAGAGCAGCTGCCAGAGCTTGCTCTCGACCAGCTGCTCGTACAGCAGCCTCAGGCGGGCGTTTGCCGGCTCAACGGCGCCGAAGCGCTCGACCTTGCGCCATGGCAATAGGGCGGAGGTGCCCATGGACCCAACCGCCTCGGCCAGCGCCGGATTCCGAGCCGCGCGCTTGACCTTTTGCATGAACTTGTAGCGGTCCATGTAGTTGAGGAGATACGGCGCGGACTTCCAGTACTCCATCGTGTCGTGGTGCTCGACCACGTTTGCCACGGCCTGCGTTTGCGCATAGGCACGAACATCGGCCGCGGCCAAGCGCGCATCCGAAGGAACGCGCTTGAGCATGCCGTCCCGGTCCTCCGTCGCGGCCAATCGCTCGGTCCTGGCAATGACCCGCTTCAGCCGGCTCTCAACCTCGGTCTTCAGCTCCCGAAGGCGATCCGGGCCCTCGTTCTTCACAACCATCAGGGCGCCGCGGTACTCGGCGAGCAGCTTCTCGAGGTCGCGCGTTCGTTTGGCGTCGTGTCCGAACAGGAAGTCGAGGGTGCTGACGAAGTCGCGATAGTGGTCCTCGCCATCGGCCTCTGCGGCCAGCGTCAGCATCTTGTAGGGAGTCGCCGAGAGCAGCAGGACCCGTACCTGCGACTGCTCGTCCGAATAGTTGAAGAGCTCCCGCGCGAGCTTGCTGGCGTCGTCGTGCGGATCGAGCAGCGACTTGAACCGCTGAAACTCGTCGAGGATCACGATTCTCGAAACCGCAGAACGATTGATCTCAGGAAGCTGGGGGAAAGAGGATGGCGCGAATATGGGCGAATCGACGCTGCGCATTGGACAGGGGATCGATTTTCACCGCCTGGCTGAAGGGCGCAAATTGATACTGGGCGGAGTGGAGATACCTTTCGCGCTGGGACTGGAAGGGCACTCCGATGCCGATGTTCTTGCACATGCCATTTGCGACGCGCTGCTGGGCGCCGCCGCCTTGGGAGACATCGGGAGCACTTTCCGGACACCATCGGCGTACAGGGAACCGGTCCAGCCTCGAATTCCTGCGCGCGGTGAGAACAAAGATTGAAGCGGCCGGGTGGATAATCCAAAATGTGGACGCCACGCTGCTCGCGCAGCGTCCGAAGCTGATGCCGCATGCTCCGGCGATGAGGAAGAATATCTCCCTATCGCTCGGAATCAGTGTTGCTGCAGTGAGCGTCAAGGCAACAACAACCAAAGGTCTCAATGCGGAAGGCCGTGGAGAGGGGATCTCAGCCCAGGCCATCGCGCTTCTGCAAAAAAAGATGAACCATCGCGAATTGCAAAAAAAGACGTCATAATAATTTGTGATTACGTTTAAGGTTTGTGGTCGCTTTTATGATATTGCCATGAATTCCGAAGATCCCGTTCGTGTACGTTTCGCACGGTCCTGGATTTACTGAAATAGTTTCACAGTGTGGGTCGGGGCTTCAGCCCCGACGCATTCCGCCAAAACAGAATCTCCAAAG
>CAVVBX010000007.1:0-26723 GCA_963746675.1 uncultured Solirubrobacterales bacterium
GCGATCAGCTCCCGGGGCGGATCGCCGAGGCGGCCGGGCTCGAGACCGGCGCGCAGATAGGTACCCCAATGGATCGGCACGACGATCCGCGGACGGATCATCGCCGCCGCCTCGGCAGCTCGGCGGGGATCGAGGTGGCCGGCGCCCACCCGCGGCCCCCAGCCGCCGATCGGAAGCAGAGCCAAGTCGATCCCTCCGCGAGCTCGGCCATCTCCTCGAAGAGGTCGGTGTCACCGGCGAAGTAGACGCGCGAAGCCGGCGCCCGGAGGTCGAAGCCGAGCGCCTCGACCGCGGGTCCAGGGGGTAGCGGCGGCCATCGTGGGCCGCCGGGGTGGCGACGACCTCGACCGAGCCGACCCGCGTCGTCTCCCCGCGCCGCAGTTCGCTGACCCGCCTGAACCCACGCCGCCGCAGCATCCGCCCCGCCGGCGGGAACGACCAGCTCGGTCTCGCGGCTTAGCCCCCGCATCGAGGCGAAGTCGAGATGGTCCGGGTGCAGGTGTGAGACCAGCACCCCGTCGATATCGGAGAGCGTGCCGAGAGCGGGCTTGGCGGCGTGCCTGCGAACGTGGAGGAAGCGCCCGCGCAAGAGCGGGTCGGTGAGCAGCGTCGTTCCGCCCAGCTCGAGGCGTACCGTCGCGTGGCCCACGTAGGTGACCGAGTCGCTCACGGCGCCGCCGCGGCCATCCGCCGTCGATGCAGGGTGTAGGCGGCGAGCCCCACGGGCAGCGGCAACCAGTAGGAGAACAGCCGGTAGGCGAGCGTCGCCAGGATGGCGTCAGAGGCGGCCACCCCGGCCAGGGCGAGGGTCGCGGTCAGGCCCGCCTCGACGAAGCCCAGCCCTCCCGGGGTGAGCGGAACCTGCACCAGCACCTGGGCGGCGCAGAAGGCCAGCAGGACCAACGCCGGTCGCGGCGTCGAGCCGACCGCGGCGAGCGCCGCCAGCAGCGTCGCGTAATCGAACGCCCAGCGGGCGACCGCCGCCGCGACCGCGCGCTTCCAGCGCGGCCCCAGCGTCGCCAGCAGGCGATCTCGCTCGCGCAGCAGGCGCTCCGGAAGGTGGCGCAATGGCTCGGCTCGGTGCCGGATCCTGTTGCGCAACCGCTGGACCTGGCGGCCGACCCAGCTCAGCGGCCCGTCGAAGGCGAGCATCATCGTCCCCACCACCAGCAGCACGGCGAACACGCCGACGCCGATCAGGGTGGCCTCGACGAGCCCGCGGTTGACCGCCCCGCGGACGAAGGCCGGCAGCGCGAGCACCGGCAGGGCGAGGACGACGGCGAAGGTGAGGAGGTTGACCGCGGTGATCCCCGCGACGGCGCGGGCACGCTCGACCCCATCCTCGACCAACATCCGGTACTGCAGCGCAGCACCCACCGCGCCCCCGGCCGGGGCGATCAGGGAGAGCGCATTGCCCGCGAGCTGCGACTGGATTACCGTCACCCAGGGCGGGTCACGCAGCGCCAGGCGCTGCACGGCCCACAGAAAGCCGAAGCCCAAGGCCTCCAGCACCGCCATCGCCACCAGCCAGGCGGGCTCGATCCGGTTGAGCTCGTCGACCGAGCCGAAGACGTCGATCAGGCTCGGGGCAACGAGATACAGCGAGATACCGGTGACGGCCAGCCAGAAGGCCGTCCGGCGCAGGCTCGCGGCACGACCGGCCTCGGCTTCGCCGCGCTCGATCTCGCGCTCGGCATCGGCGCGCTCCTCCAGCGCCTGCTCGACGCGATCCCCCAGCGACGCACGAGCGTCCCGATTCACGGGCATGGCGACAAGCTACTGGCGGTGTTCGAGCGGCTGCGCGATCCGGCCGAGGAAATCGCGCAGCCGGGTCCGGGCCTTACTCGCCCCGGTCGTACTTGAACGAGATGCCCAGGCGAACGCGAAACTCGGAGACCTTGCCGTCCTCGATCGTCACGTCCTGGCGAACGACCTCGGCGATCCGCAGCTCGCGCACGGACTGGCCCGCCGCCTCGACCGCATTGCGGGCCGCCTGCTCCCATGAATCGGCGCTGACTCCGATCACCTCGGTGACGCGGTAGACGCTGTCTGCCATCTGGTTCCTCCTCGGGTAGGGGTCTGCCCCCCTACCCTCTCACGGTGGCAATCGCGATCGCATCCACGCTGGACGTCTACATCGGCGGAAAGCCCCTGTTCGCAGACGTCTCGTTCAAGCTCGAGCCCGGAGACCGGATGACGCTGGCGGGGCGAAACGGGGCCGGGAAATCGACCCTGCTACGGGTCCTGAACGGCGAGCTCTCGCCCGAATCCGGAGACCTCGTCCTGCAGAAGGGCGCGCGGATCGCGCTCCACGACCAGCGGCCGCCACGAGAGCGCGCGCTCTCGCTCGGCTCCTATGTCTTCAGCGGGCGCGAGGAGATGCTCTTGATCGAGGCAGAGCTGGAGCGGCTCGAGCTGGAGATGTCGAACGGCAGCCACGACGAAGTCACACTCGGGGCCTACGCCGAAGCGCAGCAGCAACTGGACCACGCCGGGGGATACCGCTGGCGTGACGACGTCCTCGCGGTCATGCGCGGGCTCGGGTTCGGCGATGACCAGGCCGAGCGGCCGCTGGAGACCTTCTCCGGCGGCGAGCTTACGCGAGCCTCGCTGGCGCGGGCGCTCGCCACCCGGCCCGACCTGTTGCTGCTCGACGAGCCGACCAACCATCTCGACATCCCCTCGCTGGAGTGGATGGAGGGCTATCTGTGTGGCCTCGACGCCGCGATCGTCCTGGTTGCCCATGACCGCTGGTTCCTCGAGGCCGTCGGCACCTCTGTGCTCGAGCTGGAGGCCGGACGCGCCAGGTTCTTCAAGGGCCCGTGGCACGCTTGGCGCAAGGAGCAGGCCGCCCGCGAGCTGGCCCTGGGCCGGGCGATCGAGCGCCAGCGGGCCGAGATCGAGCGGATGGAGCGCTTCGTCGAGCGCTTTCGCTACAAGGCGACCAAGGCCAAGCAGGCGCAGTCGAAGCTGAAGCAGATCGAGCGGGTCAAGCGCGACGCCGTCACCCGCGACCCTCGCGACCGCCGCAGCCTGCGCTTCTCGTTCGATCCGCCGCAGCGGGCCGGCCGCTTCGTGCTGAAGATGCAGGACGCGCGGATCGAGGTGCCGGGCCGGGTTCTGCTCTCCGGGGCCGCCCTGCAGCTCGAACGCGGCGAGCACGTCGTCCTCGTCGGCCCCAACGGCGCCGGCAAGACGACGCTGATCGACACCCTGGCCGGCCGCCGCGAGCCCGCGGCCGGGACCGTCCGCGTAGGCCACAACGTCCAGCTCGGCTACCTCTCCCAGCATGCGGACACCGGGGCGGGCGACGGCACCGTGCTGGAGGCAGCGCAGCGCGAGACCGGCCTCAGCGGGCAGAAGGTCCGGGACCTGCTCGGCGGCTTTCTGTTCAGCGGCTCCGACGTCGACAAGTCCCTGAACGACATCTCCGGCGGGGAGCAGAGAAGGCTGTCGCTGGCGATCCTCGTCGCCTCCGGCGCCAACGTGCTCATCCTCGACGAGCCGACCAACCACCTCGACATCGAAAGCCGCGAGGCGCTGGAGGACGCGCTCGCCGCTTTCGAGGGGGCCGTGATCCTGGTCTCTCACGACCGGGCGCTGCTGGAGGCCGTCGGCACCCGCACCCTGGTCTGCGAAGGCGGCGAGTTGCACAGCCACCTCGGGGGCTGGGCCGACTACCAACGGACCCGCGGCGAGCGCGAGGCGGCCGAACGCGAGGCAGCTTCGGCGGCCAGGCCGCCCCGCCCGGACGGGGCCGCCGGGCGCCGCGGCCCCGGTGGGCCCTCGAAGAATGCACTGCGGCGGGTGGGCGAGTTGGAACAGCAGATCGAGACGGCCGAATCAGACCTGCGTCAGATCGAGGAGGAGCTGGCCGATCCAGCAGCCTGGTCGAGCCCCGCCAAGGCGAAGCGGGCCGGAGAGCGCCACGAGGCTGCCAAGCGCGCGCTCGCAGACCTCTACGAGCGCTGGGAGGCCGCCACCGTGTCCACTGGGAAGTGAGTGCGGATCGGGCTCGGTAGCGACTGCTGATGCGTGCCGGCCCCGGCCCTGGGACACTGCCGGCATGAGCACCGGCTCGGCCAACGGAGCGAGGGTCGTTGTCCTCGGCGGGGGGTTCGGAGGGCTCGAAACCGCCTTCGACCTGCACATGCTCGCCGGCGATCGCGCCCAGATCACCCTCGTCTCCGACCAGGATCACTTCCTCTTCAAACCGAACTCGATCTACGTCCCCTTCGGCCTCGATCCGGCCGGGCTGCGAGTCCCTCTGGCGAAGCCGGCGCGCCGTCGCGGGATCGAGTTCGTCCAGGCCAGGGCCGAGGAGATCGATCCCGACGCACGCCAGGTCCAGCTCAAGGGTCGCACCCTCCCCTACGACTTCCTGGTCATCGCCACCGGCTCCGGGATGCGGCCCGGGGAGATCCCGGGCCTCGCCGAGCACGCGATCAGCACCTGGACCCCGGACGACATGCTGCGCCTTCGCGCCGGCTTCCAGGCGCTGGTCGACGAGGCCAGGCCCGCGGGCAAGCGCCGGCGGGTGCTGTTCCTGGTCCCGCCGAACAACAAGTGCGCCGGCCCCCTGTACGAGATCGTGCTCATGCTCGAGACCTGGCTGCGGCGCCAGCACGCGCGAGAGACGACCGAGATCGTCTGGACCACCTACGAGGACACCTACATTCAGGCCTTCGGGCCCAGGCTCCACGAGGTCGTCTCCGAGGAATTCGAGCGTCGCGGGATCAGCGGCCATCACGGCTGGAGCGTGGACCGCATCGAGCCCGACCGCGTCCACTACTCCGGCGGCGAGGAGCTTGGCTACGACCTGCTGGTGGCTTTCCCGCCGTACGTGGCCTCGACCGTCTTCCCCGGACTGCAGGCGGACGACCGGGGCTTCCTGGCGACCGACCTCGCGAGCAGGCGAGTGGTCGGCCACCCGGAGGTCTTCGCCGTCGGCGATGCCGGCGACTTCCCGGTCAAGCAGGCCTTCCTCGCCTTCCTCCAGGCCGACGCCGCCGCCGCTCACGTGGCGGCGGAGCTCCTCGGCAAGGCGCCGCAGCAGAGCTTCGACCCGGTCAGCATGTGCGTGATGGAGCAGTTCGACAAGGCGACCTTCGCCCAGGTGCCGCTGCGCCTCACCGGAGACCCGGGGCGGCCGATCGAGGTGCGCCCTGACGCCGACGGCGACTACAGGGTCGGCTCATCGAAGGCCTGGCGAGGTGGCAAGAAGATGCTCGGCCTCTCGGTTCCCTGGCGCTTTCGCAATGGGCGGCCGTTCCACGGCGGGCTCTTCTGGCGGGGCATGGACACCGGCCTTCGGGCGATGTCCAAGGTCCTCTCCAAGTAGCCGCCGGGGCTCAGGAAGCCCGGGCGCCCGGCGGGCCCGACATCCGTAGCCAACCCCGGCCTGGGGCGCGAGCCGCAACGCACACACCAACGGTAGGCTCCGCGCCCCCGACCCAGGAGGCAGCAGTGCCCGAGAGCAAGGCCCAGGCGTTCACAGACGACCTCGCCCCCAAGTGGCTAACAGAGGGCGTCCCCGACCGCAAGTTCCCGGAGACCGTAATGGACCCGGTGCCCGCGATGCGCCTGATCACCGAGGAGCTGGTCCTCGACGGCATCCCGGAGCGCAACCTGGCGACGTTCGTGACCACGTGGATGGAACCCGAAGCGCAGCAGATCATCACCGAGAACCTGCACCGCAACTTCATCGATCACGCCGAGTACCCCCAGACCGCGGAGATCGAGCAGCGCTGCATCCGCATGCTCGCCGACCTCTTCAACGCCCCCGGCGAGACCACCGGCGCCCGTACCCAGGGCTCCTCGGAGGCGATCATGCTCGGGGCCCTGTCGCTGAAGTGGAAGTGGCGCCAGCGACGCGAGGCGGCGGGCAAGCCGACCGACAAGCCGAACCTCGTCTTCGGCGGAGACGTGCACGTCGTCTGGGAGAAGTTCTGCCGCTACTTCGACGTCGAGCCGCGGATCGTGCCCCTGCAGCCCGACAAGTACACGATCGGACCCGAGGACGTGGAGCCGCACGTCGACGAGAACACGATCGGGGTCGCCGCCGTGGTCGGGACCACGTTCACCGGCCACGCCGACGACGTGGTCGGGATCAACGACCTCCTGGTCTCGCTTCGCGACGACAAGGGCCTGGATGTACCCCTGCACATCGACGGCGCCAGCGGCGGCTTCGTCTGGCCGTTTCTGTACCCCGACTCGAAGTGGGACTTCAGGCTCGAACAGGTCCGCTCGATCAACGTCTCGGGGCACAAGTTCGGGCTGGTCTATCCCGGCATCGGCTGGCTGATCTTCCGCGAGAAGTCTGACCTCGCCGAGGATCTCGTCTTCTACGAGAACTACCTCGGCAAGACCGATGCCACCTTCACGCTCAACTTCTCGACCGGGTCCTCGATGGTCCTGGCCCAGTACTACGCGCTGATCCGCTTCGGCCGGCCCGGATATGAGTTCGTGATGGGCGCGATGCAGGAGAACGCCGAGTTCCTCGCCGCCCGGATCGAGGAGATCGGCCACTTCAAGCTGATCGGAGCCGGCGAGGAGCGGCTGCCCCTGGTCGCCTTCCAGCTCGACGCGGACGTCCCCTACGACGAGTTCGACATCGCCTGGCAGGTGGCGGCCGAGCGCGGCTGGATGCTTCCCGCCTACACGATGCCGCCGAACGCAGACCACGTGAAGATGCTGCGGGCCCTGGTCAAGCTCAACCTCACCCACGCCCTCGTCGCCACCCTCGCCGACGACATCGCCGCCGCCTGCGAGACGCTGGAGAAGAAGGGCGGCCTGAGCGAGCATGAGCGCAAGCGGGTGAAGACGAACGTTGGTTACTGAGAAATGGGAGATCCGCCGAGGCCGAGGGACAGGAACGCCCACCCCTCCCCGATCTATGCCCAGACGCGCCGCAGCCCCCGGCTCGTGAGCTGCCCGATCGTGACTCCGGTCAGCGCTCCGGCGATCACGTCACCGGGGTAGTGGACGCCGGTGTGCACGCGCGAGTAGGCAACCGCGGCGGCAAGCGCGCGCAGCGGGATAGCCGCGGTCGGCGACACCTCCCCGACCCCGGTCGCGAAGGCGAACGCGGCGGCGCTGTGCCCGGAGGGAAAGGAGCGCGAGCGCGGCATCCGCACCTGACGGGCGGCCGGGATCGAGTCGGAGTTCGGGCGCCGGCGCCGGGCGATCAGCTTGAGGCCCGCATTGACCACCACCGCGGTCACGACGAGCGACGCGAGGCCGGTCCCCGCCGCCCGCCGTCCCTCCGTCCCGCCGCCTGCCGCGAGCACCCCGGCGGCCGCCAGCGAGAGCTTCGAGTAGTCGGCGGCGCTCGTCAGCCAGCTCATGCCGCGATCAAGCGCCGGGGTCGGGGTGCTGGCGATCGCTTCGTGGACGGCGAGATCGAGTCGCCCGGCCTCGTCGAGCCACGTGGGCAGGCTCCGGGGTCGAGGCTCGGGACGAGGAGTCGAGGACTGGTCGGCTGGGCTCATCGGGGGGTGATCCTATGACCCGAACTCGGCCGGCGGCGATCCTCGCCCTCGCCCTCGCCGCGCTGGCCCTCGGGGTGGCCGCCTACTCGGCGATCGCCAACTTCCCCCGCGGCCTGGTCATCGCGGCGCTGTTGATCGGCGCCGCGATCACGGGCTGGTACGGCCTGATCCGGCGGGGCGCCCCAAGGATCGCGGGCCTCGGCTGCGCAGCGCTGCTGCTGGTCGCCTCGCTGCTGGTCGTCATCTTCGACGGCGGGATCCCCGAGGCGGCGCTGATCGCAGCGGCCGCGCTCGGAGCCCTCGCCGCCGCCAAGGCGGCCTTCGCCGTGCAGGTGTCACTGCCGGGCGCCGCGGACCCGGCGCGGGCGGTCCTCTTCTTCAACCCGAAGTCCGGCGGCGGCAAGGCCGAGCGCTTCAACCTCGCCGACCAGGCCCGGGCCCGCGGGATCGAGCCGATCGAGCTGTCGCCGGGCAGCGACCTGGAGCAGCTCGTGCGCAGTGCGGTCGCCGACGGCGCCGACGCCCTGGCGATGGCCGGCGGCGACGGCTCCCAGGCGGTCGTCGCTGCGATCGCCGCCGAACGCAACCTGCCCTATGCCTGCATCCCGGCGGGGACCCGCAACCACTTCGCCCTCGACCTCGGGGTCAACCGTGACGACGTGGTCGGGGCGCTGGACGCCTTCGTCGGCGGCGGCGAGCGCCGCGTCGACCTGGCCGAAGTCAACGGGCGGGTGTTCGTCAACAACGTCTCGCTCGGCCTCTATGCCGAGGCGGTCCAGCGCGAGGGCTATCGCGAGGCGAAGCTGCGCACGATCGTCGACACCCTGCCGGACGTGCTCGGGCCCGAGGGTGAAGGCCTCGACCTGCGCTGGGCCGGGCCGGGCGGTCACAAGCACTCCTCGGGCGCGGCGATCTTGGTCTCCAACAACCGCTACCGGTTGGGCCAGGCGGTGGGCTCGGGAACGCGCCCAAGGATCGACGACGGCCTGCTCGGGATCACGGTCGCCTCTGCGCCGACCGGCCGGGGTGAGGCCCAGCAGGCGCCCCAGCGACCGTGGCGGGAGTGGTCGGCGCCCACCTTCGAGGTTGAGGCCGACCGCCCGGTGGCCGCCGGCATCGACGGCGAGGCGGTCGCACTCGAGCCCCCGCTTCGCTTCAGGATCCTGCCGGCGGTGCTGCGGGTGCGGATCGCCCGCGCGCATCCGGGCGCCTCGCCGTCGGCGGCGATGCCCGAGAGCCTGCTCGACACCGTACACGCGCTGTTCGCGATCGCCGCAGGGCGTCGAGCGGCATGACCGAGCCCGTCCACGCCGCCCCGGTCGGCTGGCAGCCGGAGACGCCCCGCCTGCGGCCGCTCAGCCTGCTCTTCGGCTGGATCGTTTCGGCGGCCTCGGTCTACATCGCCGCCGGGCTCGTTCCCGGGGTCAGCATCGACGACCCCGCCGGCGCGTTCCTGGTCGCCGGATCGATCGCGGTCGTCAACGTCGTGCTGCCGCCGCTGATCGCGGCCCTGCGGCTCCCGTTCACGCTCGTCTCCGGCTTCCTGTTGGTGCTGTTCGCCGACGCCGGCGCGCTCATGCTCACCGACGAGTTGTTCCCCGAGGTGCTGGGGATCGCCGCGTTTCGCGACGCGCTGGTCGCGTCGCTGGTCATGGCCGCGGTCTCGATCGTGCTGCAGGTGATCGCCGGCACCGAGGACAACGACGAGTACACCTTCCGGGTGATCCGCCGCATCGCCCGCCGCCAGGGCGGGGAGGCGACCGGCGCAGCGGGGATCATCTTCCTCGAGATCGACGGCCTGGCGCTGCCGATCCTGCGCAGCGCGATGCGCGACGGCAGCGCTCCCAACCTGGCGCGCTGGGTCGCCGAGGGCGGCTACCACCTGCGCGAGTGGGAGACGGACCTCTCCTCGCAGACGGGCGCCAGCCAGGCGGGGATTCTGCTCGGCTCCAACGAGGACATCCCCGCCTTCCGCTGGGTCGAGAAGGAAACGGGGACCCTGATGAGTTGCTCGGCGCCGGCGGACTGCGCCGAGATCGAGCGCCGGCACGCAACCGGCGTCGGCCTGCTCGCCAGCGGGGGCGCCAGTCGTGGCAACCTGCTCTCCGGCGAGGCCGACGAGGTGATTCTGACGGTCAGCCGGATGGAGGCCGAGAAGTCCGCGAATCCGGGCTACCGCGCCTTCCTCGCCAACGGCTTCAACGTCACCCGGGCGCTGGTGCTGTTCGTCTGGGAGGTGCTGCTCGAGTGGACCGCGGCTATCCGGGCAATTCGGCGCGATGTCCGCCCTCGCGGCCACCGCGGCGGCATCTACCCGTTCCTGCGCGGCGCGATGTGCGTGGTCGTCCGAGACCTGATCGTCTTCGGGGTGCTGACCGACATGATGCGGGGACGCCCTGCTGTCTATGCCACCTTCTCGAGCTACGACGAGGTTGCCCACCACTCCGGCCTTCAGCGCGCCGACACGATGGAGGCGCTACGCAAGCTCGACCAGCAGTTCGGCCGCATCGAACGAGCCCGCGTCTACGCCGCGCGCCGCTACGAGATAGTTGTCCTCTCCGATCATGGCCAGACGCAGGGCGCCACCTTCAAGCAACGCAACGGTTACGGACTCGACGACCTGGTCGAGCGCTCGCTCGCGGGTGTTGAGGTGGCGGAGTTCGCCGGCGGTGATGAGCAGAGCGCGATGGTCGGGCACGCCGTCAACGAGGCGACCGGGCGCGGCCGGGAAAAGCGCCCCAAGAACGACGTCTCCGACCGCTCGGTGGTCGTGCTCGGGTCGGGCAACCTGGGGCTGGTCTACCTGATGGAGGAGCGGCGACGGCTCACCCTCGAGGAGATCGATGAGCGCCATCCCGAGCTGATCGGCGCCCTGCGCCAGCACCCGCACATCGGCTGGCTGCTGGTCCGATCCTCTCAGCAGGGCCCGCTGGTTTTGGGGTCGCAGGGCGTTCGCAACCTGGCCGACGGCCGGGTCGAGGGCACCGACCCGCTCGCCGCCTTCTCGCAGAGCGCGGCCCATCACCTGCGACGGACCGACAGCTTCAAGCACGTCGCCGACATCATGGTCGGGAGCTTCTATGACCCCGAGCTCGACGAGGGATGCGCGTTCGAGGAGTTGATCTCCTTCCACGGTGGCCTCGGCGGGCCCCAAACGAGGCCGTTCATTCTGTACCCCGAGGTCCTGGGCATGCCGGACGAGCCGATTATCGGCGCGGCCGCGGTGCACCGCGTGCTTGCCGCCTGGCGCCACGCGCTCGAGCACCCCAATCACCCGGATCGAGCGATGCCAGGGACCGCACCGGAAGCTGAGGTCGGCCGCTGATGCGCACCCGGCTGGATCGCCTGGTCGGGTACGGTGAGGCTCCATGAGCCCGGTGGCGCAAGAGACCGACCTCGCTGGGACCGCCGGAGCCCCGCCAGAGGAACGCGCGGCGATCGGCAAGGCGGCGCGCAAGCGCACCCCCCGCTCGAGCCACGGCGACTGGGAGGCGGCGGCGGACCGGCCCGATCCGGTCGAGGTGCTCGAACGCCAGGCCGCCGACCGGGTGCCCGATCTGGTCCCGCTTCGCTACGGCCGCATGCTCGCCTCGCCGTTCACCTTCTACCGCGGCGCTGCGGCGATCATGGCCGGCGACCTCGCCGCCACGCCAAGCTCCGACCTCTGGGTGCAGGCCTGCGGGGACGCCCATCTCTCCAACTTCGGCACCTACGCCTCCCCGAGCCGGGACCTGGTGGTCGACGTCAACGACTTCGACGAGACCCTCCCGGGCCCGTGGGAGTGGGATCTGAAGCGGCTCGCGGCCAGCTTCGAGATCGCGGGCCGCAACGGGGGCTTCAAGCGCTCGCAGCGACGCGACGTCGTCCTCAGCGCCGTCGGCGAGTATCGCGAGACCATGCGCCGGCTGGCGTCGATGACCAACCTCGACGTCTGGTACCTGCGGGTGCATGTCGCCGAGATCCGCGAGCGCTACCAGGCCCAGGTCCGCCGCAGGGAGCTGAAGCAGTTCGACCGCAACGTCGCCAAGGCGCGCCGCAAGGACCGCCTCCGCGCCTTCTCCAAGCTGACTCGCCGGGTGGACGGCGAGCTGCGGATGGCCAGCGACCCCCCCGTCCTCGTCCCGCTCGAGGAAGTGTTCTCCGGCAAGCAGCTGAACACGGCCGAGTCGAGGGTCCGCAAGGTCGTGGAGGACTACCGCGAGACCCTCAGTCCCGCCCACCGCCACCTGCTCAGCGACTATCGCTACGTTCACGCCGCGCGCAAGGTCGTCGGCGTCGGCAGCGTCGGGACGCGGGCCTGGATCGCCCTGTTCGTCGGCCGCGACGAGGGCGATCCTCTCTTCCTGCAGGTGAAGGAGGCCCAGCCGTCGGTGCTCGAGCCCTACACGCGGCCGACCGCCTATCCGTACCAGGGCCAGCGGGTGGTCGAGGGCCAGCGACTGACCCAGTCGACCAGCGACATCCTGCTCGGGTGGGTGAGCGCGGTCGGGCCCGACGACAAGAAGCGGGACTTCTACGTCCGCCAGCTCTGGGACCAGAAGGGCTCGGCCCAGGTCGAGCTGATGGCCCCGGCGCAGATGACCGCCTACGCCCGGGTCTGCGGGGCGATCCTGGCGCGCGCACATGCACGCTCCGGCGACCGCATCGCGATCGCCGCCTACCTCGGCAGCTCAGACCACTTCGACCGGGCGATCGCTGAGTTCGCCGCCCTCTATGCCGACCAGAACGACCGCGACTACACGGCGCTGGCCGCGGCCGTGGAGGACGGCAGCATCGTTGCTGAGAGGGAGACGGACTAGCGCCGCGGTCAGCCGGGCTTGGCGTACTCGCCGAACTCGCCGAAGTCGACCATCACGCAGGCCTCGTCGCCGACCACCTCGGCGTCGTGTCCGGGTGGAATCGCGACGACGTCACCGGGGCCGACCTGTGCCTCGCTGCCGTCGTCCATGAAGACCCGCATCGCCCCCGAGAGCACATAGCCGAGGTGTGCGACCTGGCAGGAATCGGTGCCGGCGATCGGCTTCACGTTCGCCGACCACTTCCAGCCCGGCTCGAACGTGCCCCGACCGACCGCCTGGCCGCCGACATTGACGACCAGGGCCTGGCCCTTGCCCTCGAACGGTCTCGTCTCGTCCGGTGAGTTGAAGCTCTTGATCTCGACACTGGCCATCTGGTCTCCTCTTCTTCCCGCCTCTGGATTCGAGTCAATCAGTCTCGCAGATCGGGTTGCCGCGCCAGGGCCGGGCCGGCCCACAGCGACAGCACGACTGCGCCCAACGGGCCACCAAAGCTGGCAGGCTGTCGAGTCAGGCTAAGTTTGCGTCCATGGCTCTCGATGAACGACTCGACCTGTTCGCGATCAAGCACCAGTTCGAGCGTTACGCGGAACTGGTCAGCCTCGGCGGTCTGGCGGCCGATGTCGCCTTCCTGCGCCGCGCCCGCCGGGCGCTGCTGCCGCTGCCGCTGATCGACCGCCAGGACGAGATCGACGCCTCGACCATCTTCCCTCCGCTCCATCCGCGGCCGATCGCGGCACTCGAGGGAAAGCGGGTTGCCCTGGTCGCCTCCGGTGGTGGCGGCGCCGCGGTGGCGCTGGTCGGGGTGGCACGTGCATTCGAGGAGGCGGGGATCGAGCCGGCCGAGATCGTCGGCTGCTCAGGCGGAGCGATCTGGGGTTCGATGTGGGCCGCGGGCATGAGCGCCCAGGAGATGGCCGAGTTCTCGCTGCGCTGGAAGCCCGAGGACTACCTCGACGTCCAGTGGCTGAAGATCCCGCGTTTCGCGCTCTCGGCGTTGCGCGGATTCACCGGGCTCGCCAAGGGCGACGCGATCGAGCGGCTGTTCGACGAGCGGGCGCGCGGCATGCGCTGCGGGGAGACGCCGATCCCGATCCAGACGATCGTCTACAACATGGACCTCGGCCGGGTCGAGTACTTCGGCACCGACGAGACCCCCGACATCACCATCGGCCACCTGGTCCGGGTCGCGGTCGCCCTGCCGCTGTTCATCGAGTCGGTGCCCGTCCATGGGCACCTCTACGTGGACGGAGGGATCATCGAGGTGTGGCCGATCCAGCCGGTCCTCGACGAGGGCGGCTTCGACCACGTGGTCGGCGTCAATTTCATGCTGCCCAGGGGCCTCGAGCCCAGGGACATCACCGGCTGGCCTGACCGCCTAGGTGGCCTCTTCGAGGCGAGCCGCCAACTCCAGCAGGGCTATCACCTCGAGCTCGCACGTCGCGCGCGCGCGCAGCTCGGCGACAAGCTCACCATGATCGATCCGGTCGAGGACTCGGAGCTTCACGGCACGTCCTTCTACGACCTCTTCCTCGACCGCAACCACTGGCCGCGCCTGATTCGCCAGGGATACGACGCGGCGACCGAGGCGCTGGACGCTGTCCGCGACGAGCGGCCCGCGGCTGAGAAGACAACATAGACTGCGCCGGCCGGTTGTCCGGCTCGCTTGATTTCGAAGACAAGGAGGGTGCGATGAGCGCTGACGAGCTTGATCACATGGGGCCCGTCGACTACCTGGTGGTCGAGTGGCCCGGACAACAGCCAACCGGCGAGGCCGCGCCGCTGCTGGTCGATCTGGTGGACCGCGGGCTGATCCGCATTCTCGATCTCGCCTTCATCGCAAAGGGCGAGGACGGCTCCGTCGCCGGAGTCGAGATCTCCGACCTCGGCGAACAGGTCGAGGAGATGAAGGTCTTCGAGGGCGCGTCCTCGGGGCTGCTCTCCGATGACGACATCAGCGAGGCCGGCGAGGCGCTCGAGGCCGGCACCTCCGCCGCGCTGCTCGTCTACGAGAACCGCTGGGCGGCGCCGTTTGCGGCCGCGGTGCGGCGATCGGGCGGCCAGCTGGTCGCCAGCGGGCGAATCCCGGTCCAAGCGATCCTCGCGGCCCTGGACGCCGCCGAGGCGAAGTCCTAACGAAAGGAGCAGGTCATGCCAGGATTGGTACGAGGAGTTGCGAGGACGGCGGTCGTGGCCGGGACGGCGACCGCGGTCAGCGGCCGCGTCGCCCGGCGCCAGAACGCCCGCTGGGCCGAGCAGGAGCAGCCGACGGAAGCTCAGCCTGCGCCGGCGCCGGCGGCGCCCGCGGCCGACCCGATCGCGCAGCTGAAGGAGCTTGGGGAGCTGCACGAGAGCGGCGTGCTCACCGACGAGGAGTTCGCCACCCAGAAGGCGAAGCTGCTCGCTTCCTGACGACCGCAGAGGGAACCGGCCGCTGATTCAAGCGCCGGGGGCGTCCGCGGCCGGATCCCCCCGCGTCGCCAGGCTCTTGTTCGCGTAACCGGGCTCGCCGGTCACCTCGGCCCCCATCCACTGCGGCGGCTCGAAGGACTCGCTGAGCTGCTCCGAGTCGAACTCGAGCTCGGCGATGATCAGGCCCCCCAGGCCCCCTCGGTAGACATCCACTTCGACCTCCCCTGCCTCGGTCGGGACGTAGTGGCGTCCCTTGCGAATCCGCCGTCCCTCCGTGAGCGGCCACAGCTGATCGAAGCCCTCGGCGCCGATCTCGATCTCGGCCTCGGTCCGTCGCAGTCCCTGGCCGCGCTTGACCGTCAGCAGGGTGCGTTGGCCGAGACGTCGCAACCGCACCTCGAACTCGTCGCCCTCGATCGCCAGGTACCCCTGCTCGATCTCCTCGACTCGACAGTCCGAGAGCCAATCGGGAGGGTGTGACACGAGGTACTTTCGTTCGATCTCAACGGCCAGGGTCCGAGCATAGGCCCGACAGCCCTCGGCGGCATCCCGGAGGAAAGCTCGGTAGTGGCTACGGTGGGCTGATCGCCCGCCCCCTCATACCCTGTCCGGCGTGCTGCTGCGGGAAAGAGTTCGACTGCTGGCCGCCGCGGCGGTGGCCGCGCTTGCCGTGACCGTCGCCGCAAGCCTTGCGGCAACGGGAGACCTCACCTACAGCGACTGCATCGCCAACGGGGGCGCCGCCGGCTGTGCGACCCCCGCCCACGACTCGCTTGGGGCGGCCGATGCCGTCGCGGCGAGTCCCGACAGCAAGTCCGTCTACGTCACGTCGGCCGCGGGCGACTCGATCACCCACTTCAGCGGTGAATCCGACGGTGCCTTCACCTACGAGGACTGCATCGCCGACGGAGGCGCCAACGGCTGCGCCGACCCGCCCCATGACTCGCTCGGGCACGCCGTCGGGCTCGACGTGAGCCCGGACGGAGAGACGGCGTACGTGGCGTCGGGGGACGCCAACTCGGTCACTCGCTTCAGCAGGGCGTCGGACGGGACCCTCACCTACGAGGACTGCATCGCCGACGGAGGCGCCAATGGCTGCGCCGACCCGACCAACGACTCGCTCACCTGGCCCGAGGGTGTCGCCGTCAGCCCGGACGGGAAGTCGGTCTACGTCACCTCGCGCGACGATGGCGCGATCACCCGCTTCAAACGGGCGTCCAATGGCTCCCTTACCTACAAGGACTGCATCGCCAACGGAGGCGTAGAAGGCTGTGCCAGCCCGGCCCACGACTCGCTCGCGGGCGCCGTGGCGGTCGAGGCGAGCGCCGACGGCAAGTCGGTGTACGTCGCGTCCGCCGCCGCGAACTCGGTCACCCGCTTCAACCGCGCCTCCAACGGCTCGCTCACCTACAAGGACTGCATCGCCAACGCGGGTGCCAACGGCTGTGTGACCCCGGCCCACGACTCGATCGGGTACACCTTCGACGTCACCGTCAGTGGGGATGGAACGTCGGTCTACGCCGCCTCCCTCACCGCCGATTCAATCACCCGCTTCAAGCGGTCCTCCAACGGCTCGCTCACCTACAAGGACTGCACCGCCAACGCGGGTGCCAACGGCTGTGTGACCCCGACCAACGATTCGCTCACGGGTCCGACCGGTGTCGCGGTCAGCCCGGACGGAGAGTCTGTCTACGTCGCATCGCGCGACGCCAACGCGGTGACCCGCTTTACGCGGGCCTCCAACGGCTCGCTCACCTACCAGGGCTGCATCGCTGACGCCGGCGCCAACGGCTGCGCGACCCCGGCCCACGACTCGCTCTGGGGCCCCTATGACATCGCCGTCAGCCCGGACGGCAGCTCCGTCTACGTGCCGTCGATCACCGGCAACTCGCTCACCGGGCTCGAGCGCGAACTGGGGCCACCGAAGACGAAGATCAAGTCGGCCGAGATCAATCGCGACAAGCGCAAGGCGACCTTCAAGTTCTCCTCCTCGGAGCCCGGCTCGACCTTCCGCTGCAAGCTCGACGGCAAGGACTACGAGGACTGCGACTCTCCGAGGACCTACAAGGATCTGGCCAAAGGCGAGCACACCTTCAAGGTCGAGGCGGAGAACTCGCAGGGCACCCCCGACTCGACGCCGGCCGAGAAAAGCTTCAAGATCTAACCCTGAATGAGCGTGATCGCCGAACAGGACCTCGACCGAGTCGACCTCGGCGATCTCGATCTCTGGGCCGAGGGGCCGCCCCATCGCCTGTTCACGCGCCTCCGGCGCGAGGCTCCCGTTCACTGGAGCCCGCTCGCCAGCCATCCCGACGAGGCGGGCTTCTGGTCGATCACCCGCGCTGCCGATGTGCGCGAGATCAGCCTCGACTGGAGGACCTTCTCCTCGGAGGTGGGAGGGATCCTCGTGCTCGACGATTTCGGGATTCCGCTCGAGGCCCAGCGCCAGCAGATGATCTCGATGGACCCCCCGCGCCACGACCGGATCAAGATGCTGTTCCAGCGCGGCTTCACCCCGAAGCGCATCGCTGAGCACGAGGAGCGGATCCAAGGCATCGTCAACCGCGTCCTCGACCGCGTCTGCGAGCGCGGCGAGTGCGACTTGGTCGCGGACGTCGCCGGCCCCGTCGTCTCGCGGGTGATCGGATCGTTCCTGGGTACCCCGGAGGAGGACGACCAGCGCCACATGGAGGACACCAACATCGCGCTCGGCTTCGGCGACGAGGACCTGCGGCCCAGCGAGCAGGCGATGACCGAGATGATGAGCCGGGCCTGGGACGAGACGATGGAGTTGATCGCCGACCGCCGCGCCAACCCGGGCGACGATCTCCTCAGCGTCCTCGCCCACGCGGTCGTTGACGGCGAGAGTCTCAGCGAGTCCGAGATCTTCATGGGTGTCGGGCTGCTGGGCGCGGCCGGCAACGACAGCACCCGGGCGGTCTTCACCAGCGGCATGCTCGGGCTCTTCGAGCACCCCGACCAGAGACAGCTGTTGCTCGACGACCGGGCGTTGATCGGGGGGGCGGTCGAGGAGCTGCTGCGCATGTATCCGGCCTTCGCCCACTTCCGGCGCACCGCCACGCGCGACGTCGAGCTGCACGGGTCGACTATCGCCGAAGGCGACAAGGTCCTGCTCTGGTACGTGGCCAGCAACCGCGACGAGGACGTCTACCCCGATCCGCAGCGCCTCGACGTCACCCGCAACCCCGATCACCAGGCGTTCGGCGCTGGCGGTCGCCACTTCTGCCTCGGCGCCGCGCTCGCCCGCCTCGAGCTGCGGACCCTCTTGGGGGAGACGCTGCGCCGCTTCCCCGATATCGAGCCCGCGGGCGAGCCCACCCACGCCCGCTCGATGTTCGTCAACCAGCTGAAGACCCTGCCGGTCCGCTTCACCCCGCAGCCCTTGGGCGGCTAGCTCAGCTCGCCGGCGCCGGCTGGATCGCCTCCTCGTCGGGAACTCCGACCGAGAAGTGAAGGTGCACGATCTTCCAGTCGTCGCGCTCGCGATGAAGCACGGCGCTCAGCCGGGTCGGCAGCCGCGACCCGTCGGGCAGGACGAAGCTCGGCCGGTCGGTGCCCCAGCCGACCGTGCCCTCCTCATAACCACTGGGGTCGTCGCCCTCCAGCCTGATCCCCGTCTCGGCGACCGCTCCCTCGTAGGTCGCGACCCAGTCCGCACGACCATCGTGGCCCTCGCCCGGAGCGCTCCCGATCACCGAGACGCCGGGGCCGGTCGCGATCACCTCGGCGAAGCCGGCGGGCTCGCCCGCCGAGAACCGCTCGTAGAAGCGCTCGATCGCCTCGCGCACCGAGCGCGAGTCCTTCATCGCGGCTGCTTTCGCCGCCTCGCGGTGGGCGACTGCGGGGACCCGCCAGCCGGGCAAGCCCCCGCAACCCTCAACTCAGACTCCGGCGCTCTCGTCCTCGCTGTAAACGACGATCCCATGCACGACATACACGCACAGAGCGAACATCGCCAGCGACCACCAGGGGTTGGCCCCGCCGATCGAGAAGAGTGCGCCGATCGCGCCGACGCTACCTCCGATGATGCCGATCACTTGCCCGTAGGCGTTGCCGGCCAGCAGCGAGAACCCTCCGGTGAGCTGAATCACCCCGAGGATGATGAGTACCCAGCCGAGGGTATTGAGGTCGCTGAGGATGAACCTCGTGTCATTGACGAAGTAATTCGCATCATCCAGCGCGCCGATGCCGTAGATGACGTTGAGCGTTCCCAGCATCAGCAGCAGGATCCCTGCGAAAACTACTCGTCCAGTACCTCTCAATTTGGGACTCCTCCCTTTCCAGGCCGCCCTTCGACGACCCGCATCTCGCCGAGCAGGATTGCGTTCGGCGCAGCAGGAAAGCTACCCGCTCCGGAGGACGGGTGGCTAGCCGCCCTCTTCTGCCGCCGCGTCGATCTCGCGCTTGAGCTCGTCGGCGTCGGCGTCGATCTGCTTCTCGATCAGCTTGTTGGCGCGCTTGGTCGCCTTCTCGAGCTGCTCCTCGATCTTCGACTCGCCGATCACGATCACGGCGGCGTTTCCCGCCTCGAGCTCCTCGCCGAGGTCCTTGAGGTCGCCGCGCGAGATCCCGCCCCTCAGGTGCCCGATCAGGCCGCCGGCGCTGGCGCCGACGATGGCGCTGCCGATGATCGCGGGCGGGAAGAGGATCCCGACCAGGGCTCCGACCCCGGCCCCGGTCCAGGCGCCGTGCTGGGTCGGCTTCTCGGTCTTCGTCACCCGGACCTTGCCGTCTTCCTCCTTGCGGATCACTGCGGAGTCGAAGGTTCCGATCGCTCCCACGGCATGGAGGTCGAACACGGCCTCATAGTCGGCTTCGGCGTCGGCGATGTCGTCGTAGATGGCGGCATACAGGAACACGGTCTTGTCAGCCACGTCAGATTCCTTTCGTCAGCTTGCGCTCGCAGTATCCCTTGCCAGGCCGCGATTTGCTCGCGGCTGAGCACGGTGAGGTCATGTGGGTGGGCCGGGCAGTTGCGTCAGCTGCACGAGACTGAGGGCCAGCATCGCACCGCCAAGCCCAACGAGCGCGTACCGCACTCCGCGTGAGGGGAACTGCGTGCTGATGCCGACAATGAAGAGCACGCTCGCGAGGTAGACGGTCGTGCGGACGTACTTATCGGCGGTCTCGCCCGCGGTCTCGCCCGCGGCAAAGTCCCCGACCGCCTGCTCGTCCAGCGCCTTCGCCTTGGCCAGTCCCGGCTGTCGGTACTGCGGCATGTAGGTCGGCCCCGGCGGCGCGTTGGGGTTCGTCTCAGGCTTAGTCGCGCGCCACGCCTCGAACGCGACGCGGAACTCGGGTCGGAAGCGATGCTCCGCGAGGGCCATCGCCTGCTCGTTGTCGGCGGTGTAGGCGGCGAACCACGCTTCGAACGTCGAGGAGTCGAAATTCCGAAGGTCGATCGCCCCGAGATTCGCCCGGTTCGCCTCGGCCCTCACAGTCGAGGCCCTGGCCGAGATCCACGCGTGACTCGGTGCTCCACTTTGCCGCGGCGTAGCCGGACCAGGCCGCCAGCAGAGCCACGATCGAGAGAAGGGCGGCCTCGGCGATCGAGACGAGGCGGTCCCGGCGTCCGTCGCGCCCCGCTGTGGCCGCTGTGCTTGCCGTGCTCTGCGATCTCCTTGCCGACCTCTTGTGCCGACAGTCCCTCGGGCATCGAGCTAGGTGCCGAACCAGCGCGCGCGGCGGCTGGAGCCGAAGTGCTCCTTCTCGGCGACGAGGTCGGCCGACGGCGCGTTGAAGGTGCCGGTCGGGTGGGACCCGAGAGAAAGTCGACGTCCACGCGCCCGACCGGCCCGTGACCGAACTCGATGTAGCAGGAGCCGCGCCCCGCCGTAGGCGCCCGGCGGCTCGCCGCCCGTCAGCTCGGCGATCAGGTTCTGCGCGACGACCCGCGCGGCGCCCTCGGCGAACACGCCCGCCTTCGGCACGCCGGCCGTCGCGACGTCGCCGACGGCGTACACGCCGGGGTAGCGCGTCTCGAGCGTGGCGGAGTCCACGGGCATGTAGCCGTCCTCGGCCATCCCGCTGGCGATGACGACGTCGGGAGCGCGGTGCTTCGGCACGCCGAGGAAGAGGTCGAACGGCAGCTCCGCGCCGTCGTCGAGCACGGCGACGCTGCGCGCGGGGTCGAGTGAGTGGACGCGGCGGCCGGAGATGACGGCGATGTCGCGCTCGGCGAACGCGGCCAGGAGCGCGGCGGACGTGTCGGGTGACGGCGGCACCGGGGTGTCGAACGGGATCACGAACGAGATCCGGCAGGCGTCGCGGACGCCGCGCGCCGTCAGCTCGTCGTGCGAGCAGCAGCGCGCACTCGCTCGGCGCCGGGGGGCATTTGAACGGCGCGTCGCACACGCCGATGATCGCGTGGCCCTCCGTGAAGTCCGGGATGATCCCGGCGAGCCGCTCGGCGCCGGCGACCGAGTAGAACTCGTTTCCGCCCTCGGCGAGGCCCGGCGTGGCGTCCATGTCGTAGTCGGCGCCGAGCGCGATGACCAGCACGTCCGCCTCGTGGACGCCCGCGTCGGTGGTCACCCGCCTCGCCTCTGGGTCGATCGCGGTGATCGTCTCCCGCACGACGCGGACGCCGGGCTTCGCGATCTCGCCGTATTCCAGGCGGACGGCCCGCTGCGTGGCGCGCCCGAACATCAGGTCGAGCTTCGAGTAGCCGAACACGAACGCGTCGCTCTTGTCGATCAGGGTCACCGTCGACGTCCCCACCGACCGCCTCCGAGAGCATGGTGCTGAGCTCCAGTCCGCCGAACCCGGCTCCGAGAATGACGACCCGCCTGCTCACCGGGCGACCCGATCGGGAGCGACGTCGAGTTCCGTCAAGCCCGTGTGCCCACAGCGATCAGATATTCCTTCTCGAAGCGCGCCTGCTGATCGCTGCCGCGATTCCACTCGTCGCAGAAGCGGTCGAGCGCCTCGTCGAACTCCTCCTCGCGCCCGTCGCGGCCGGCGTTGGCGCGGGCGGCGATCGTCGGCCCGTACTTCGCCTTGAAGTGCTCGCCGTAGTCCCTTGGGTGCTCGAAGGCGGTGATCTCCAGCATGTCCCGCTCGAGCGTGCGAAAGTCGACGCGCGCTCCGAACAGGTCCTCCAGGTGCTCCTCGCTGCCCCACAGAGGCGGAGGCTGGGCGCCGGGGGGAGGGGGCGGCGCGAACGGTCCCATGATCCGGAACAGCGCACCGATCATGCCTTCCGGCGTCCAGCTCAGCAGGCCGATCGTGCCACCGGGGCGGCAGACTCGAATCATCTCGTCGGCCACGTCCTGGTGGTGGGGAGCGAACATCGCCCCGATCGACGACATCACGACGTCGAACGACTCATCCTCGAACGGCAGGTTTTCGGCGTCGGCCTCGACCCAGTCGAGCTCGACGCCTTCGGCTGCCGCCCGCCGGCGCCCCGCCTCGAACAGCTCCGGGGTGAGATCGCTCGCGGTCACATCCGCGCCCGTTTTCGCGGCCGGTACCGAGGCATTCCCGGTGCCCGCGGCGACGTCGAGGACGCTCATCCCAGGGCCGATCCCGCACGCTTCGACCAGCCGTGGTCCCAGCGGCAGCAGGAACGTCTCGACCATGGACGGATAGTCCCCGGACGCCCACATCGCCCGATGCCGCGCCTTGAGATCGGAATCCGAAGTCTCGGCAGACAAACTGGCCCTCCTCACGGTTGACAGCGCGTGCGACCCTAACCCCGCGTGGCGCGGAGTTCAAGTCGGCCGGCCTTGGTCGAGAGCCCGTCAGCGCGGGATGAAGGGCCGGTGCTCGTAGCGGCCGTCCTCGATTACGAGTGCCGTCGACTCGGGAACCTCGAGCCAGGCGCCCTCGAGGTCCCCGAGCGGCTCCGAGACGATTACCCGATCACCCTCGGCGAGCCGTTGGAGACGCTCGTTCTCGGGGTGCAACCGCCGCAGCGCATCGAGATCCTCGGACACGAACAGGGTGCGCGAGTCGTGCGCCGAGGAGTAGCGGATCGCCCAGACTCGGCGTCCATCGCTGATCCCAACCGTCATCTGCACAGGATCGGCTATGCCACGCTCGGTTGCGAGCGTCTCCACGGTGCCGACGGCGCGCTCCATCGCGGCCAGGGGATCGTCCTCGAGGCCGAAGGTGAGCGCCAGATGAAAGAGATGCTCGGAGTCGGTCGATCCGGCCACTCCCGCGAACAGCGACGGGTCGATCGCCAGAAGCAGGTCCCTGCGCATGGTGGCGAAGTCGCGGACCAGCCCGTTGTGGACGAACAGCCAGCGGCCGTGCCGGAACGGGTGGCAGTTGGTCTGCTGGACCGGGCTGCCGACCGCGGCGCGGATGTGGGCTAAAAAAAGCGGCGACTCGATGTGGTCGGCGAGCTCGAGCAGGTTGGCGTCATTCCAGGCCGGGCTGACGCTGCGGTAGCGAGCCGGGGTGGTGCGGTCGTTGTCGCCGTACCAGCCAACGCCGAATCCGTCCCCGTTGGTCGTTTCGGCGCCCATCCGCGAGTGGAGGCTCTCGTCGATCAGCCCGTGCTCGGTGCGAAACAGCAGCTCGGCGATCCGCAGCGGCTGGCCGATATACGCGTTCCAGCGGCACACGGCCCGGATCATGACGCAAGACGGGTCCTTCGGGTGCCCTCGACCGCCGCGGGCCGTTGAGCGAGCTCAGTCCGAGGTGTCGGCGCGGCGGATCGCGGCGATCGCGGCCCAGCCGAAGCCGACCAGCCCGGCGAACAGGACGATCAGCCCGACCACCGGGCCGATCAGGAAGAAGCAGGCCAGCGTGACCACGAACCAAATCGCCAGGGCGATCGTCGACTCGGCGCCGATCAGGTCGGAGATCTCCCGGTCGCCGGACTCCGGGGCGGGGCGGTTGTCGGGCGGGTCGCCGATCATCGCGGCCTCATCCTAGCCCGTGCGATCGCGGTTGAGCGGGCCGCTCTGCGAGCCGGCTTCCGCCCTAGCCATAGGGCGGAAGCGGCGTTCACACGGCGAGGAGCCCGACCCGCGGCGATGTCTATGATCGGCCGCGATGCGGTCCTGGTCGCGAATCAGGCGGCGAGCGGCCACAGGGGCGTTGGCGGCCGTGGTCGTCGCGGCCGGCCTCGTCGGATGCGGAGGGGATGACGACGCCACCGGGGGCCCGAACCCACAGCCCGCCTTCTACCTGACCGCAGCCAATGCCGTCGACCTGAGGCGTCAGGCCTACGACGCGGGCGCCCGGTTCGCGCGAGGCCAGGGGCCGGGCGAATCGCTGCTCGTGCTCGACTTCGGCGCTGCACGCCTAAAGAAGGGCGCGTACGGGACGGCGCTTCGCAGCGGCACCTTCTTCAGCAACAAGGAGATCGCCACCGCGCTTCAGGCGGCGGCGCGCGGCTACGAGGACCACCACGAGCAGGGTTGGGCGACGATCGCGTACGCGAACAGCAACGCGTTTCTGGGTCGTCCCGGCCGCGGCTACACGGTGTTCGATGAAAACACCGCGCGCGAGGCGGGCGAGCAGCAGGCGAAGGCCCTGGCCGGCCTGGACCTCTCCTCGCATCAATCGGCGGCCGTCGGCGGGGACATCGAACCCGGTTACGACCGCGTAGCGAAGCCGGAGGTCGCGATCGCGATGGTCGCGGGGGCCAATTCGGCCTCGGGCAAGCCCTACTACGACGTCGGGACAGCCCCCTGCACCGGCGGTCACTGCACGAACGGCTGGACTCCCCGGGACATCTGCGAGGTCGCGAGCGGGCGCGGCCGCGTGGTACTTCCCGAGATCTACTTTGAAGGCATCGTCGATCAGCCGTCACAGTGGGCCAGGATCCAACAGACCTGCAAGATCGATTCCTTCGCCGGGGTGAGCGCGAGTCCGATCGGCCCGCTCTCTCCGCAGGGAAGCTGGCGGGCGCTGCGGGAGAAGACCCCGGCCGGCGTCGACCGGGTGATCGTGGTGTGGCCCGGGTGAACGCGCGGCGCCAACACCGGGCCGTTCGCGCCGTCTCGGCGCTGCTCTCGGTTCTCGCGGCCGGCGCGGTCGCCGGTTGCAGCTCCGAGGACGAGGCGAAGACGAGCAGCGCCGGGCGCGCCGAGGCCGACGGGATCTGGCCGAGCCATGACCGGGACGATCCCGGCGCAGATCGACGCTCAGCCGCAGACTTTCATCTCATCCGAGGTCCTATTCCCGGTCACGAACGCCTGGCGCACCGCGAGCCGTGTGCAACTCACCGAGGTCGACGCGGGGGTCCGCCGCCGACAGGTCAACGGGAGCCTTGGTGATCTTCCGCCACGACTTCCTCGACGCCCACCAGGACATCACGCTCGTTCACGTCAAGGGCTCCGGGCAGCTCCGGATCACCAAGGCGCCGGTCGGGGCACGCGTCAAGGAATCCGCCCAAAGGGACGGCGAGATCGAGTTCGTCGGAGCGCGCGGCGTCCGGGGCACGCTTGACCTCAGCGACGACACCGTCAGCTTGAAGGAAGGCTGATGGCTGACGGATTGGACGTTCGGCTCGACATCCCCGGGGAAATGTCGTCAGCGATGGTCACGCCTTCGTCGAGAACAATCCACGGACCGCCGGCGACGACGGCATGGTGGCCTCGGCTGTATTGTCGGTTTCGCGCGCTCACAGCCGCGTGATCCGCTCACAGCCGCGCGATCGTTCAAGCCGCTGCCAGTTCCTCGCGGTGGCAACTGAGCCAGCGAAGCAATCCAACCGAGGAGGTCCTGAGCATGGGACGAGATAGACGCCAGCGCAGACGACGCGCTGCCGTGGTCGGAGGGGCCGCGATAGCGGCGAAGAAGCACCACGACGCAAAGGAGGCGGAGCAAGAGGAGGAGACGGCTCCGCAGGAGGATGCCGGCTCGTCTGGAGCCCGGATCCGCCGCTCGAGGCGAACCGACGGCGAGACTGACGCCGACGAGTAGAGGTGAGCGGCGTTCGATCAGGGGTAGCGGGCCTGGCGAAGCTGCCAGGGGCGGCGGTGACGAAGGCGAAGAAGCTTCGCAAGGCGACGCCGATGTCTGCAGTCGGCGGTCCGCCCACTGCTGACCGGCAAGGTCGATGACTGGCGGAGCGAATACGCCTACAGCGTCGGCCTGCAGGCATTCATCTACGGCTTCCCCTACATCTACAACGCTCAGGTCCGCCACAAGTGGGTGACCCAGCCGCGAAACCCGGCCTTCGTTCCCTACGCGGCGGTGAACGAGTTCGGGCACGCCTCGCAGTTAATGGACGCCACCTATCGCGACGGCGGTTGCCCGAACAACGACACGCTCTACTCGATCGCGTGGTTGGACCTGACCGATGAGCCGATCATCCTCTGGTACCCCGACATGGGCGAGCGCTACTTCACCTTCGAGCTGATGGGGGTCGGCTCCGACAACATCGACTACATCGGGCAGAGGACGACCGGTTCGAAGGCCGCAAGCTTCGCAATCGTCGGACCCGGCTTTGATGGCGAGCTTCCCGACGACGTCGATCAGTCGCGCGCGCACTCGCCCAGTCCAACGGTCCTGGTCATGGGCCGCACCCTCGTCTACAGCGACCCCGACGATGTAGCCGAAGTCAAGAAGCTGCAGGAGGAGTACCGGCTGACCCCACTGAGCGAGTGGGGAAAGCAGGAGCCGAAGCGTGCCGAGCGCCGCGACGTCCTCGAGCCGCTCGAACCCGAGGACGATCCGATCGGCCCGTTCAAGACCTTGAACGCGATGCTCGAGGAGAACCCTCCCCCGGCACACCACCAGGTGCTGCTGAGGCAGTTCGCGCATGTCGGCATCGGCCCCGGGCTCGACCTCGACGAGCAGCCCGAGTCTGTCAAGCAGGGCCTGGTCCGCGCCGAGCTGATCGGGATGGCCTTGCTCAAAGAGCATGAAGCTCCCGCGCCGTAGAGGTGGATCAGCTCGTCGCGCTCCGCTGCGAACAGGCGGCGCTGCACAGGGTTTGAAAGCCGTCCCCAAAGGTCCACTCGTTGTCTCAGTGTCGGTCGGTCGCTGAGGTAATCGTTGTGGTGGTGTCGAAGGCCTTGCCGAGCTCGTACGCGGTGCT
>CAVVBX010000008.1:0-59106 GCA_963746675.1 uncultured Solirubrobacterales bacterium
TGCGCCTTACGCCTAGTCTCCGGGCGAGCGGGCGTTGGCTGCGGAGAAGGAGCACTTTCAAGCCTGCCTGACCGCTCGCCTCGTGCGCGAGAGGTCGTCCAATGCTCGGCAGAACCCAGGCGTGTTGTTGCGATTGTCGGTGCACGAGATTGACGATCTCGTGGCGACGATGTACGGGGCAAGTACGGAAGGGCGGCGTGACCGCTCGCTCCAGGCGTCATGGATGGCCCGCTTTATGGCTTGTTCAAGCCAATCAAATGATGGGCGCGGCTGGTTTCGAACCAGCGACCTCTCGCGTGTGAAGCGGCTGAGAGGCCGCTTGTCAATGCCGTCCGTGCCTGAGAGGGCCGGTTTCGGTGTCGCTGGAGTCGCTCCGTTCGGCTCCGTTTGGGCAAACGAGCGGCCGTTTGCCCAAACGATTTCAGGGGGTCGAACGGGTGCCGCTTGTCGTCCAATGCGCTAAGCCCGGCCCCGGCCCTATCCGGCAACGAGCGTCGCGAGCTTGTCAAAGGCGCCGTTCCAGCCAGCCTCGGCGTGACCCGGCCCCGGGGGCGGGTAGGGCCCATCGCTGAGCGTCATCCGCGTCTTGGCGCCGTGGTCGTGAAACTCGACGCGCACGACCGTCGGCTCGTGCATGCCCATCTCGGGCATCGGATCTGAACGCAGCACGATTAGCTCCGGCTCGACCAGCTCGACGATCTCGTAGCCGATCGCGAACTCGCCGTCGCCGTCGCGCCGGACCATGGTCAGTTCCCAACGCCCGCCGACGCGCGGGTCGATCTGGATGCGCTCGCGCGGAGCCTCCATGTGCTCAGGGCCGTACCACGCGGCGACCTGGTCGGGGTCGGTCCAGGCCCGGAAGACGTGCTCACGCGGCGCCTCGAAGATGCGCGTGATCAGGACCTCTTGGTGAGTGTCCGCGGGGGTCGGGTCAGTCATCTAGTTCTCCTTGTTGGCGCAGGTGTGCTTCAAGACGGTCCATCCGTGCTTCCCAGGTTTGCTTGCGCGATTGCATCCACTCGACTGCCTCATCAAGCGGCTCGGCCCGCAGCCGACTCGGTCGCCACTGAGCCTCACGGCCGCGGGCGATCAGGCCTGCTCGCTCAAGCACTTTGAGGTGTCGTGAGATCGCCGGTGCGCTCACCGGGAACGGCTCCGCGAGCTCCGTCACCGTCGCCTCGCCTTCGGCGAGACGGGTCAGGATCGAGCGGCGGGTCGGATCGGCGAGGGCGGCGAAGATGAGGCTGAGCTGGTCGGTTGGCATGTAACGGTTTAGTTATTTAAGAGATCCATTAAATACGATCTGCCTCCCGAGCGAATCACCGGTGGCCAACCGGAGGTCAGCTGCCGTCGTCGCCGGGAAGCAGGGCGCGAAGGGCGTTCAGGATCACGCCGAGGTCGATCACCTCCTGCAGCAGCGCGCCGGCCACCGGGGCGATGTAGCCGAAGGCTGCGAATCCCATCGCCACCATACTCAGCCCCATCCCCGCCAGCACGCTCTGGCGAGCAATTCGCAGGGAGCGGCGCCCGATCCGAACGGCATCGGCGACGCGGTCCACCCGGTCGACGGTCAGGACCGCGTCGGCGGACTCCGACGCGGCGGTGGCGCCGCGCGCCCCCATCGCGATCCCGACGTCGGCGAGGGCCAGGGCGGGGGCGTCGTTGACCCCGTCCCCGACCATCACGACGGGGCCGTTTCCCTTCTCGCGCTCCTCGCGCACCACTGCCAGCTTCTTCTCCGGCGAACAGTCCGCCACGTAGTCGTCGATCCCGGCGAGCGCAGCTACTTGACGGGCGACCTCGGGGTCGTCGCCGGTGATCAGCCGAACGCGCTCGATCCCCGCGGCCTCGAGGGCGGCGAGCATCTCGTCGGAGTCGGGTCGCAGCTCGTCGCTGAGCACCACCACCCCGGCGAGCCGGCTGTCCACGGCGACGTAGATGCGCGCCTCCCCCAGCCCGCCGCCGTCCCTGATCGCGGCGTGGGCCGACTCGGGAACCTCGACTCCCAGCTCGCCCTCCAGCCACTCCCGGCGCCCGAGTGCGACCTCGTGCTCACCGACCCGGCCGGCGATGCCCTGCCCGGGGCTCTCGCGCACCGCCACGGGAAGCTCGAGCTCGTGCTCCCTCCTGGCGCCGGCGACGAGCGCCTCGGCCAGCACGTGGGCCGAGGCCTGGTCGAGCGACGCGGCGAGCTGCACGAGCCGGGCGGGCGGGACCCGTCGAACACCCGCACGTCGTGGATCTCCGGCTTGCCGGTCGTCAGGGTGCCCGTCTTGTCGAGAAGGACGGTACGGGCCTCGCCCAGCGCCTCGATCGTTCCCCCACCCTTGACCACGATCCCACGGGCGGCGGCGCGCGAGACCCCGAGATGATCGCCACGGGGGCCGCGAGGATCAGCGGACACGGGGTTGCGACGACGAGGACTGCGAGCGCGCGCACGGAATCACCCGAGCCGATCCAGGCGGCCGTCGCGGCGAGCACCGTCACCGGGAGGAAGATCGCCGCGTAGCGGTCGGCGATCCGGATGAAGGGCGCGCGCTCGTGCTGAGCTGCGCGCACCAGCCGCACGATCCCGGCATAGGTGCTCTGCTCCGCGGAGCGGTCCGCGCTGATGTCGATCGGGCGGCCCGCGTTGACCGTACCGCTGCGAACCGAGTCTCCGGCGGTCACGTCCACCGGGATCGACTCGCCGGTCACGGTGGACTCGTCGAGGCTCGTCTCTCCCGAGGCGACAGAGCCGTCCACGGGGATCACCTCCCCCGAGCGCACGAGCACCCTGTCGCCGGGGACCAGCTCCGCGACGTCGACCTCCTCGATCTCGCCGTCGCGATAGCGGCGCGCCACCCGGGGAGCGCGCTCGAGCAGGCTGCGGAGCTCACGCTCGGCCCGACCCTCGGCGAACGCCTCGAGCGTGTTGCCGCCCGAGAGCATGAGCGCGACGAGGGCCCCGGCCAGGTACTGGCCGAGGGCGACGGCAACGGCCATCGCCAGGAGCGCGATCGCATCGACGCCGACATCGCCGTGCCGGAGCGTTCGGGCGACGCCGACGGTGAGCGGAACGAGCACCACCACTGTCGCCCCGCCCCAGAGCGCGTCGCCGGCCTCGGGAGCATCGAGCGCGTGGAGCACTCCCCCGGCCGCGATGGCGAGCAGGACGAACAGCGCGAGGATGCCGTCGCGGCCGAGCAGGGTTCCGATCCGCCTGAGCACGTCGCGGATTGTCACCGATGGGGTGGGGTCGAGGAGGACGCAGGACTCCGCCTACCGCGCGCCCGATGCCGCGATCAACAGCTGAAGGAGAGAGCGTCCGTGAGGCTCTCGGCGCGGTCTGCGGGTTGAGCTGAGGGTGGCCAGCCCTTTGCTCGAATAGTGCATCGGGCATACACGGGGCAGACACCCCGTTTCGGCCCGGCAGCGACCCCGACCCAATCGCCGGAAACCGCTTGATCAAGCCATGGGCGCGGCTGGTTTCGAACCAGCGACCTCTCGCGTGTGAAGCGAGCGCTCTCCCACTGAGCTACGCGCCCGAGGCGGGTGATGATACGGCCGCCGCGGAGGGGCCGACGGCCGTGGTCGCGCTGCTACAGCACCGTCAGTGCTCGCCGACGCCGACGCCGTCGGTTTCGCCCACCAGCGGGGCGAGGCGATCGGACTTGCCGCCGATCCCGCCGCTGCCCGAGCCGCCGGAACCGTGGCCGCCGCCTACATGAGTGCCGCCCGCGGTCGCGGGCCCGGGCGGCGGCACGATGGATCCGGGGCAGCGGACCGTGAACACCGTGCGCGCGGTCCGGCCCGGCTTGGCCAGGGAGTGACTCCAGGAGAGGTGCAGGTGATCACCGCGGCCGTGGCCGCGGTCGCCGTCGTAGCCGACCCAGCGGAACGGCTGGCGCGGGCTGTTCTGTCTCGGCTCCGCCCAGCGTGCCAGCCGGTCGATGTCCGACCAGCGGCCACCGGCGGCCTTGTCGGGCACGATGTCGAGCGCGAGGCCGATCGGGTGCTCGCCTCCGGCGGCGTGGACGGGGTCGCGCGAGTAGCCGTCGGTGATGAAGATCGAGTACCGCTGCTCGAGCATCCGGATGTCGGTCAGCAGGCGCCGGTCGATGCTCTCGCCCGGGAAGCCGGGGATGTCGACGAAGCGGCCGCCGCCGGTCGTCTCGCACAGCGTGGGCCCGAGCTTGGTGCTCTGCATCGCGGCGACCGCCGCGCCCGTGAGCGCGAGCAGAAGCGCCGCCGCGAGCGCGGGCGCGAGCGTGCGGGGAAGTCGTCCCATCGAGAGTCTGGATCGGCGCGGCGGCGCTTTCCCCTTAGCAGCGGTAGCATCTGCCCCGACCGTGCTAGGCGGGGAATTAGCGGTGCCCTGTACCCGCAATCCGCTCTAGCGGGGCCGAAAGCTCGTCTGAGGGTCGTGGCCTTCGGGGCCAGTACGCCGCGGGCGGTGTTGACGGTCAGGTCCCGCGCGATGCGCGTCCGCGAATCAGGTCAGATCCGGAAGGAAGCAGCCTTAAGCGGTGCCGGGCAAGTGCCGCGGATCAGCCTGACTCGAGCCAGCCACGGCGGGCACGCCCGGAGACCTCTCTCGAGGACGGGCCCGCACGGTCATCTTCTTCCGGGCCCGGCTATCTCAGGGTCTCGTTCTTGGAATTGTCGTAGCGGCAGCCGCTCCCGGAATCGACCTTGGCGAAGTAGCGGCCGTCGCGCAGGTCCTTCCTGACCCTCCATCTGCCGTTCGGCGTTCTGTGCGTGATCGCAACCTTCTTCGAGACGTAAGCCCTCGAGCCGGAACAGCGAGACCTTGCGGCCGTTGAGGCAGCTCGTTGCTGCTGGACTCGACCTTGCCGAAGCGCCGGAGTGCTCCAGCTTCTCGATCACGATCCGGGTCGTCGGCCTTTCGTCCGCCGCTCGCCGGCATCCCGCCGACCAGCGACGCGAGCGCGCCCAACGCGGTCGCGCCGATCGCCTCGCAGGCGACTGCCGCGGTTCTCACCCGCCAAGTCGCGAGACAGCGAGCCGCGTCCCGGGGGACGTCCGACGCGCGCGGTAGTATCGGCGCGGTGACCGCGGAGACCTCCCTCTACCGCCGCCACCGCCCGCAGACCTTCGATGAGGTGGTCGGCCAGGAGCACGTGGTGCGCACGCTGCGCAACGCGGTCGAGCGCGACCGGGTCCACCACGCCTATCTGTTCGTCGGCTCGCGCGGCACCGGCAAGACCTCGGTGGCCAAGATCCTCGCCCGCTCGCTCAACTGCGTCGACGGGCCGACCGTGACCCCGTGCGGGAAGTGCGAGTCGTGCGTGACGATCGCCGCCGGCACCTCGCTCGACGTGATCGAGATGGACGCCGCCTCGAACCGCTCGGTCGACGACATCCGCGAGCTTCGCGAGCGGGTCGGCTACGCGCCGGCGGCCGGCCGTTGGAAGGTCTACATCCTCGACGAGGCCCACATGCTCACCCGCGAGGCCTGGAACGCGTTCCTGAAGACGCTCGAGGAGCCGCCGCCGAACACGGTCTTCGTCCTCGCCACCACCGAGCCGCACAAGGTGATGCCGACGATCGTCGACCGTTGCCAGCGCTTCGACTTCCAGCGCCCCTCGCTGGAGCAGATCGCCGAGGTGGTCCGCCGAGTCTCGACGGCCGAGGAGATCGAGATCTCCGACGGCGCCGTGGCGGCGATCGCTCGCGCGGCATCGGGCAGCTTCCGCGACGCGCTCGGCACCCTCGACCAGCTCGTCTCCTACGGCGGCAAGCCGGTCGACCACCGACGACGTGCTCGCGGTGCTCGGGGTCGCCGACGCCGAGCTGATCCTCGCGGCCGCCGACGCGATCGCCTCCGAGGACGGCGCGCGCCGCGCTCGAGGTCAGCGAGCGGCTTTCGCCGCTCGGGCCGCGACGTGACCCAGTTCGGGCGCGACCTGCTCGCCCACCTGCGCCAGCTGCTCGTGGTTCGGACCGTCGACGAGGTGCCGCGACACGTTCAGCGTCACCGCCGCCGACCCCGAGCGCCTGCGAGCCCAGGCCCAGTCGTTCTCGGAGCTGGCGCTGGCGCGCGCGATCGACACGATCGCGAAGGCGCTGGCGGAGATCAGGGAGGGCGATGAGCCGCGGATGACGCTCGAGCTGGCCCTGCTGCGCGCCGCGCGCCCGCAGCTCGACCCGACCCGCCAGGCCTTGGCCGAGCGGGTGGAGCGCCTCGAGGCGGCGCTCGGGGCGTGGGGCGCGGAGGTCGGGCGACTCCGCGTGCGGTGCCGCGCAGCCGCCCGCGACGCCGCCCGCTCGGAGCCGCCGCCCGAGCGAGGAGATCCGGGATCGCGGCGAGAGCGTCCGACCGGAGGAGGCCGGCTCGCGAGCCCCACAGTGGCGGCGGAGGAGGGGCTCGACCTCGAGCGGATCACCGGGCTGTGGCCGGCGGTCCTCGATCAGATGCGCGACAGGGCGGCTGGAGCTGCTCTCGCACGTGTTCTCGGTGGCGCGCCCGGTCGCGGTCAACCTCGAGGAGCGGGTGCTCGAGGTCGGCTTCCCGCCGGCGCCGCGTTCAACAAGCGAAAGGCCGAGGCCGCGGAGGCGCGCGACCGCTTCGCCGACGCGGTGACGACGATCCTCGGCGAGCGGCTGCGCCCGGTGTACGTGCTGCTCGAGGGCGACGAGGCCGAGGCGCCGGCGGAGCCGAAGCTCTCGCGAGGAGGAGCTGATCGAGTTGATCTCAGACCGAGTTCGACGCCGAGGAGTTCGAGGAAGCGGCGAGGCTCGACGCGAAGGAGGCGAGGGATGACCGCGGCCCAGGCGGGCCCGGCGGCATCGACCTGAACTCGATGATGAAGCAGGTCCAGCAGATGCAGGCCGAGATGGCGGAGGCGCAGGAGAAGCTCAAGGACGAGGTCGTCGAGGCGAGCGCCGGCGGCGGGATGGTGAAGGTGAAGATGAGCGGCGACCTGCGCCTGCTCGAGATCGCGATCGACGCCGAGGCGATCGACCCCGAGGAGGCCGAGCTGCTCCAGGACATGGTCCTCGCCGCCGTCAACGAGGCGATCCGCTCCGCGCAGGAGCTGGCGACCAGCCGGCTCGGCGGGATCGGCCGGCTCGGCGGTGCCGGCGGGCTCGGCCTGCCGGGCATGTAGCCGCCCGCCGCCCGCGCTAGCGTTCAGCCGCATGTACCCGCGGCCGATCGAGCGACTGGTCTCCGAGCTGTCCCGCCTGCCCGGGATCGGCCAGCGCGCACCGCCCAGCGGCTCGCCTTCCACATCCTGCGCGCCGACGACGCGGACGCGCTCGCGCTCGCCGATGCGATCCGCGAGGTGAAGGAGAAGGTCGGGCTCTGCGAGGTCTGCTTCAACCTCGCCGAGGGGCCGCGCTGCGAGGTCTGCCAGGACACGCGGCGCGACCGCTCGCTGATCTGCGTGGTCGAGCAGCCCGCCGACGTGATCCCGATCGAGCGCACGGACGAGTACCGCGGCCTCTACCACGTGCTCGGCGGCGCGCTCTCGCCGATCGACGGGATCGACCCCGAGCGACCTGCGGATCGCCGAGCTGGTCGAGCGCGCCGGCGACGGCGAGGTCGACCGAGGTCGTCCTGGCGACCAACCCGACCACCACCGGCGAGGCGACCGCCCTGCACGTCGCCGAGCTGCTGCGCGGCCGGGTGACGATCACCCGGCTGGCCAGCGGCCTGCCGGTCGGCGCCGACCTCGAGCACGCGGACGAGGTGACCCTCGGCCGCGCCTTCGCCGGCCGTCAAGCGCTCGGCTGAGCCGAACGTCCCACAATCGCGGGCACGGGAGTCATCGCGGGACGTTCGGTGCAGGGCCGGCCGGGCGATCAGGCGTGGCCGAAGGTCACGTCGGGCAGCACCCGATCCATCCACCGCGGCATCCACCAGGCCCAGCGCCCGGCAAGCCGGAGCAGGACCGGGATCAGGACGAGGCGGACCAGGAGTGCATCGAGCAGCACCGCGACCCCGAGGATCACGCCCATCTCCTTCGGCGGCAGCGGGCCGGAGAGGGCGAAGGTGAAGAACACTGCCACCATCACCGCCGCCGCCGCGAGCACGACGCGACCGGAGTGCGCGAGCCCGCCGACCATCGCCTCGCGGGGGTCACCGGAGCGGTCCCAGTGCTCCTTCGCCGAGCTGAGCAGGAAGACTGTGTAATCCATCGCGATCGCGAAGATCATCGCGAAGAAGAAGACCGGCGCCCAGGCGTCGACGAAGCCCTGCGAGTGAAGCCGAGCAGCACTCGAGGTTGCCGTCCTGGAAGATGAGCTTGCCGACGCCGAACGCCGCGCCGGTGGCGAGCAGGTTGGTCGCACCCCGATCGCGGCGATCATCGGGGCCTGCAGCGCGATGAGCAGGAGCAGGAAGCCGAGCACGAGCACGACCCCGATCACCAGCGGCGTCCGGTCGGCGAGGGCGACCTCGAGGTCGTGATTCTCGGCCGCGGCGCCACCGACCAGCGCCGAGCCGGGAAGGTCGCCGCGCAGCCGGTCGATGGTCTCGCCCGACGGCGGGGCCGACGGATCGGGGCCGGGATCGCCGGGACAGCACGCTCCCACCGGCGCCCGCGACGGCGGGCACCGCTCCGGCGATGCCGGGGTCGCTGGCGAGCACGTCGGCGTCGCGGCCGCGTCGCGCTGCGTCGGCGGCGATCTGCAGCGCCCCCGGCGCGCCCGGGCCCGAACGCCTCCTGGATCGCGATATAGCCCTGGCGCGAGCCGTCCTCGGTCGGTACCACCTTGATCGAGGGCATCGCCGGTGTCGAAGCGAAGACCGGCACGGCGAAGGCGACCAACACCGCCAGCGCGGGAAGGCCATAGAGCGCCGGGCGCCGCCAGAGCCGCTCGCCCCAGCGGGCGAACCGCGCCGACCGGTGCTCGCCCGACTGCACCCACGAGAGCGCGAGCCGGTCGATCCGCGGGCCGAGCTTGGCCAGCACCGCCGGCAGCAGGGTCAGCGTCGCGGCGAGCACGAAGAGGACCGCGAGCATGATCCCGAGGCTCATCGAGCGGAATGCCGGGCTCGGCACCAACATCACGGCGATGAGCGAGATCAGCACGGTGACGCCGGAGAACAGGACCGCCTTGCCGGCGGTGTCCATGGTCACGGCCACCGCGTCGGCGGCGCTCAGCTTGCTGCCGAAGAACGCGCCCCGGAAGCGGTAGACGATGAACAGCGCGTAGTCGATTCCGAGCGCGAGCGCGAACATGAGCGCGAAGTTCATCGCCCAGATCGAGATGTCGAGAAGCTGGGTGCCGAGGTACAGGGAGCCGGCGGCGGCGACCAGGCCGAGGATCGTCAGCATCAGTGGCAGGCCCGCGGCCACCAGGGAACCGAAGGCGAGCACGAGGATCGCCAGCGTCACCGGCCACGAGATCAGCTCCGACTTCAGCATCGCCTGCTTGTTGGCCTCGTTGAAGTCCGACCACATGCCCGAGGCTCCGGTGAGGTTGACCGCGACCTCGTCGGTTCCGAGCGCGGCGAGGTCGGCCTTGATCTCGTCGGCGGCGCGAACCATCTCGTTCGGGCTCGCACCGGCACCGGCCTGGACGACCACCGTGTGGCCGTCGCGGGAGATGGAGGAGCCCGGGCGGGGCGCGACCACCGACGTCACCCTCGGCTCGCCATCGAGTTCGGCGACGACGTCGTCGACGACCGCACGGAAGCCGGGTTCGTCGAATGTCTGGCTCTCGGAGCTGACGGCCACCATCAGCGCGCTGGACGAGAGGCCGTCGAACTCGCCGTCGATCGCCTCGCGCGCGCTCACCGACTCCGAGCCGGTTGCCTCCCAACCCGCTCCCGAGAGCGCCTGCTCCACCCTCGGGGCGAGGAAGCCGAGCACGATCGCGATTGCCGCCCACGACAGCGCGACCGCCCTGAAGTGCGTTGCGGTCCAGCGCCCGAGCCGCCCCACCGGCCCGACCTCGACCGGCGCGCTCATCGGGCGCCTCCGTAAGCCGAGCGGCGGCCGAAGGCTCGCCCGAGGATCAGCGATGCCGGGCACGCCCCGACCAGCACATAGAGCCATTGGTTGATGCCGACGAACGCGGTCAGCGCCAGAAACCAGGGCGAGATCAGCAGCGCCAGGCCGACGCTGAGCAGGGTCATCGTTCCCGCGAGCGCGAACAGCACTCGCTCCAGCGGCCAGCGCGCGCTCCACGCGCATGAGGGCTCGATTCTCATCCTTGGACCCCTTCCTCGACCACGGCTTCGAGCCCGGCCAGCTGCGAGCGCAGTCCGCCGCAGACCTGCTCGCAGATCGCGAACACGCTCTCGTCGGCGATCGAGTAGCGGGCGAAGTTGCCGTCCTGCTCACGGGCGACGAAGCCCGCGTCGAGCAGGACGCGCAGGTGCTTGGAGACGTTCTGCTGCGAGGACGCCGTCGCCTCGACCAGGTCGCCGACGGTCGCCTCCCCATCCCGCAGTCGGTCGAGCAGCTTGATTCGCGTCGGCTCCGCGAGCACGCGAAAGCGCTGGGCGATCAGCTCGACCAGGGGATCGGGCAGTGGATGGGCGAGCTCGGTGCTCATGCGCCGGATAGTAGCACAACTAAACAGTTGTGAAGTTGTGTAGTTCGGCCGCAACGCGGTCACCTGTGCAGGCGGAACGGAGGCCGCGTGGTGCTTCTCGCCGTATCCTCAGGCGACGATGCCGGAGACGATCGTGATGAAGTTCGGCGGCACCTCGGTCGCCACCCCTGAGGACATCAAGCGCGCCGCGCGCGCGGATCGTCGACGCGCGCGAGGGTGGCCAGCACGTGGTGGCGGTGCTCTCGGCGCGGGGCAAGACGACCGACGAGCTCGTCGCCCAGGCCTACGAGATCTCCGAGCGCCCGCTGGCGCGCGAGATGGACATGCTGCTCTCGACCGGCGAGCGGATCTCGTGCGCGCTGTGCGCGATGGCGATCCACGACATGGGCCACAGCGCGATCTCGCTGACCGGCTCCCAGGCGGGGATCGTCACCGACTCCTCGCACACCAAGGCGCGGATCCTCGAGGTCACGCGCCGATCGGATCCGCGAGGGGCTCGACGGACGACCGGATCGTGCTCGTGGCCGGCTTCCAGGGCGTCTCCGGCGACAGCCGCGACGTGACCACGCTCGGGCGCGGCGGCTCCGACACGACCGCGGTCGCGATCGCCGCGGCCCTCGGGCGCCGACCTGTGCGAGATCTACACCGACGTCGCCGGCGTCTTCAGCGCCGACCCGCGGATCGTCGCCGACGCGCGCATGCTGAAGCTGGTCTCGTTCGACGAGATGCTCGAGATGTCGGCCTCGGGCGCCGGCGTGCTCCAGCTGCGCGCGGTCGAGTACGCGCGCAACCACGGCGTTCGCATCCACTGCCGGAGCTCGTTCGAGGACGGCCGCGGTACCCTCGTCCTCGCCGAGGACGAGACCATGGAACAACCGATGGTCACAGCCGTGACCCACGCCTACGAGGCGCGGGTAACCCTCACCGGCCTGCGCGACGAGCCGGGGGTCGCCGGGCGCGTGTTCAGCGCGCTCGCCGACGCGAACGTGAACGTCGACATGATCATCCAGAACGAGCCGGTCTCCGATGAGCAGAAGGCCGACCTCTCGTTCACCGTCGCCAGCGACGATCTCGGCGCGGCCACCGACGTGCTCGAGCCGCTCGGCGTCGGCGGGCTCGAGACCGATCCAAGCGTCGGCAAGGTCTCGATCGTCGGCGCCGGCATGCGCAGCCACCCGGGCGTCGCCGCCAAGGTCTTCCAGACTCTCGGCGAGGGCCAGATCAACATCGAGATGATCTCCACCTCGCCGATCAAGATCTCGTGCGTGATCGCCGCCGAGCGGGTGCCCGACGCGGTCCGTGGGCTTCATCAGGCCTTCGACCTCGGTGCCACGGCCGTTCGCGAGGAGGACCCGTCGGGCGAGCATCGGCCGCGGGTCTGCACCGTGAGCTACCGGGTCGGCGTGGTCGGCGCCACCGGCGCCGTCGGCGCGACGATGCTCGAGGTGCTCGCCGAGCGCGGGTTCCCCGCTTCGGAGGTCGTCCCGTTCGCCTCCGAGCGCTCCGCCGGGCCGCAGGCTGGCCTTCGCCGGCGGCGAGATCGAGTGCCGGCCGCTGTCGGCCGAGTCGATCGCCGGGCTCGACCTGGTGCTCTTCTCGGCCGGCGGCGCGGTCAGCGCCGAGTGGGCGCCGCGCTTCGTCGAGGCCGGCGCGGTCGTGGTCGACAACACCAGCTACTGGCGCATGCACGACGACGTGCCGCTGGTCGTCGCCGAGGTCAACCCCGACGCGCTCGAGGGCCACAGCGGGATCATCGCGAACCCGAACTGCTCGACGATGCAGACGATGGTCGCGCTGGCGCCGATCCAGCGCGCGGTCGGGATCGAGCGGATCGTCTTCTCCACCTACCAGTCGGTGTCGGGCACCGGCCAGCGCGCCTCCGACGAGCTGCGGGCCCAGTCGCGCGCCATCCTCGACGCCGACGACGCCGGTCGCCGAGGTCTACCCGCACGTGATCGCCTTCAACGTCCTGCCCCAGGTCGAGACGTTCGCCGACGGCGACGACTACACGACCGAGGAGCGCAAGATGATGGCCGAGACGCGCAAGATCCTCGGCGCCTCCGAGGACGAGCTCGGGATCTCGGCCACCTGCGTCCGGGTGCCGGTCTTCGTCGGCCACTCGGAGTCGGTCAACGTGCAGACGCGCGAGCCGCTGTCGCCGCGAGGAGTGCCGCGAGCTGCTCGCCGCCGCGCGCCGGCGTCGATGGTCGTCGACGCGCCCGGCGAGGGCGTCTACCCGCTGGCAGCGGACGTCGCCGGCCGCGACGACGTGCTCGTCGGCCGGATCCGCCGCGACCCCTCGCACGAGCGCTGCCTCAACCTCTGGGTCGTCGGCGACAACCTGCGCAAGGGTGCGGCGACGAACGCGGTCCAGGTCGCCGAGCTGCTCGCCGAGCGCGACCTGATCCGGGTGCCGGCCGGCGCCTCGTCCTTCGCCGCGTAGCGCGCCTTGATCGCCGCGATCGCCTCGGCGGCGCTGATCGTGGCCGGCGCGCTCGCTGTCGGGCAGGGCGTCCTGTCGCTCTGCGGCCGACGCGAGTGGACCTGGCTCGCCGGCCCGGTCGGCCTGGCGCTGCTGCTGGTCGCGTCCGGCATCGTCGCCGGCCTCGGCGGCCGAGGAGCGGCGGTCGCGCTCGCGCTCGGCTTGCTCGCGGTGGCGCGGCTGCGCGCTCGATCCTCGCCCGGGGGGATCGGCAAGGCGCGAGTCGGTCCGGCGCGCTCGCGGCCGCGGCGCTGGCGGCGCTCGCCTCGCCGCGATCCCGTTCATCGCCGCCGGACACGTCGGCATCCTCGGCGTCGGCCTGGTCAACGACGACATGGCCTCGCACCTGCTGCTCGCGGACTGGATCGGCGAGCGCTTCCGGCCGGAGCCGGTGCTGATCGACCAGGGCTACCCGCTCGGCCCGCACGCGCTCGTCGCCGGGGTCGCAGCGCTGCTGGGCGCGAGCTCGATCGACGTCTTCGCCGGCCTCACGCTGGCGATCCCGGCGCTGACCGCGCTGGTCGCCTACTCGGCGCTGGATGGCTTGCGAGCCGGCGCGCGCGTCGGCGCCTCGGCGCTCGTCGCGCTCCCCTACATGGCGGCCGCCTACCTCGCCCAGGAGGCGTTCAAGGAGCCGATCGATCGCCCTCTTCCTGCTCGCCTTCGCGCTGCTGCTGCCGACCGTGCGCGGGCTGGCGAGACGGCGATCCCGCTCGGCGTGCTCGCGGCCGGCGCCGTCTACGTCTACTCGTTCCCAGGGCTCGCCTGGCTGGTCGGGGTGGCTGCGTGGTCTGGGCGGCGATCCGATGGCTGCAGCGCCGCGCGGAGACCGCCCAGCCCGGGGTGGGGCGGATTTGGCAAACGGTGCAGGCACAAGCCGTCCCACCGCGCTGCGGGGAGGGGTGGCGCTGCTTGCGGTGCGGCGTCGCCGTGCTGGTGCTCTTCGCCCTGATCGTGCCCGACCTCGACCGGCTGCGCGACTTCGCCGATTTCCGCGCCCTGCACCCCGATCGCGCCAACGAGGGCGGGCTCGGCAACCTGCCGGGCCAGCTCTCGCCGCTGGAGGCGCTCGGCGATCTGGCCGACGAGCGAGTTCCGCCTCTCGGCCGGCCGCGAGCTCGCTGCCGGCGGTCGTCTTCTACGCCGGTGCGCTGTTGGCCGCGGTCGCGCTGGCCTCGGCCTGCCGCGCTGGATTCGCCGCCACGGCCCAGCGTGATCCCGGCCGCGCTGCTGACCGCGGTCCTGCTCTACCTCGCGGCGCGCGCCTTCGGCACCGTCTACACCGTCGGCCAAGGCGCTCGCGATCGCCGCGCCCGCTGATCATGCTGATCGCCCTCGGCGGCCTGCTCGAGGCGCAGTCCGATGCGCCGATGGCCCTGCGCGCTCGGCGTCGCGTTCGCCGCTCGCGGCCGCCTTCTCGAGCCTGCTGATCCTGCAGGCAGGCCCCGGTGGCGCCCGGGGACCACGCCGCCGAGCTCGCCGAGATCCGGCCGGTCGTCGAGGGGAAGAAGCTGCTCTTCCTCGGCCGCGACAACTTCGTCCTCCAGGAGCTGCGGGGCTCGAAGCCGTTCACCCACGTGCGCAACTTCTACGACCCCTACTTCGTCGAGCCCAACTTCGAGCTCGAGCGACGTCGGCTCGAAGTTCGACTTCGACTCGGTCACGGCCGAGACCCTCGCGCGGTTCCCGTATGTGCTCACCACTCGTGCTGCGTACGCCAGCGGCCCGCCGCCGGGCTACGCGCCGGTGACCGAGACCGACAGCTACACGCTCTGGCGCCGCGGTGGCGGGGTCAGCGACCGCCGCCCCGGCGAAACGGGACCCGAGCCGGGCCGCGAAGGCGGTTGTGAGGGCAAGCCGAGGCGGGTCGCAGCCTTCGCCGGCCCGCCGGTCGTCGCGCAGGCCTCGGATTGGAGCGCGACGACGATCGAGAGCGGGGACTCTGCGACCACCGAGCTCGAGCTCGATCCGGGAGACTGGGATATCTCCTCCAGTACGACGCGACCCGGCCGCCTGACACTGCGCGGCGCCGGCCTGGAGGTGACGCTGCCCGGCAACCTCGACTACCGGGGGACGGCGCCCTATTGGGCGGCGGGGACGATCGCGGTGGCGGCGCCGGCGCCGGGGCCGGTGACGGTCACGGCATCGGTCGAGCGGCCGCCGTTCTTCGGCCGCCTGCTGGGCACCCACTCCGTCGCCCACCTGGGCGCGCTGGCGGCCACGCGCACGGGAGGCGAGCCGGCACCGTCGACCTGCGGCGACTACGTCGACTGGTTCATTCCCTGATGGAGATCGCTTTCGGCGAGGCGCTGCTGATCGTCGGCACCCTGCTCGCGGTTGCGGCGGCCCTCTCGGGGGTGATGCACGGACACGGTGCTCTCCGTTGCCGTGCTCTCGGTCAGCGCCGGGATCGCCCTCGCGTTGCTCGACGTGGTCTCGGTCGACGTGTCGGACGAGGGCGTCGTTCGAGCTGATCGAGCTGGCGCTGATCCTGACCCTGATCTCCGACGGGCTCGTGGTCGACCGCGAGCTGCTCGGCCGCCACTGGGGGCCACCGGCACGGGCGCTGGTGATCGCGATGCCGATCACGCTCTGCCTGCTGGCGCTGGGGGCGAGGCTGCTGTTTCCGGACCTGAGCTGGGCCGAGGCGTTCCTGCTCGGCGCGGTGCTCTCGCCCACCGATCCGGTCGTCACCTCCGGCGTGGTCACGGCACGGCGGGTGCCGGAGGCGATCCGCCACACGCTCAACCTCGAGTCCGGCCTCAACGACGGCCTGGCGCTGCCGTTCGTGCTCTTCTTCCTCGTTCTCGCGGGCACCGGGGGCGACGCCGGCTCCGAGGCCGCCAAGGTGGCCGGCGAGGTTGCGGTCGGCGCCCTGATCGGGATCGCGGTCGGCCTGCTCGGCGGCTTCGTGCACCGGGTCGTCCCCGGCGGGGTCACGGCGCGATACGAGGGGATCTATGCCGTCGGCTTCGGCCTCGCCGCGTTCGGCCTCGCCGACGTCAGCTTCGGCAACGGGCTGATCGCGGCCTTCGTCGCCGGGATCACGCTCGGGTTCTCCGAGCACGCGATCACCGAGCGCTTCCCGATCTTCTCCGAGAACGTGAGCACGATCTTCCAGGTGCTGACCTTCTTCGTCTTCGGCGCGATCATCGTCGCCACCGGTTACGACGCCTCGATCCTGGCGCTGGCCGCGTTCATTCCCTTCGCCTTGGTGGTCGCGCGGCCGGCCGCGGTCATGCTCTCGCTCGCGGGGACCGAAGCTGCCGCAGGCGCAGAAGGCCTTCATCGCCTGGTTCGGCCCCAAGGGCGTCGCCTCGATGCTGTTCGCGATCCTGGTCCTCGATGCGAGCGGTCGCCAACGCTTCGCTGGTCTTCGACGTAGCCTCTTTCGTCATCCTCGCCTCGATCCTCGCCCACGGGCTCACGGACACCGTCGGCGCGCGCTGGATCGAGCGCCGGAGGAAGGCATGAGCGCCGATTTCGACATCGCCCGGGTCGAGGTCGGCGGGCTGTGGCCCGAGGAGCGCGCCGACGCGATCGCGGTCGTCGCCCGGGCGATGAGCACGAGCCCGATGGCCCGGGCGGTGATCGGCGACGATCCGGCCCTCTGCCATCGCCACCTGGTTCGTTTCTTCACCCGCTTCTACCGGCTCGCCGAGCATCAGCGCCCGCTCGTCGCCCGCCTCGAGGGCCGGGTCGTCGCCTCCACCAACGACCTCGTCGGCGGCGCCTGCCGTCCGAGCGCGACGATCAAGCTGCGCTCGCTGCCGGCCCTGGCCGCCAGCGGCCCCCGGATCGCCGTGCGCGCCGCGCGCTGGCTCGCCGACTGGGAGCGTCGCGACCCGCACGATCGGCCGCACTCGCACTACGGGCCGTTCGGGGTCGAGCCGGCGCTGCAGGGCCGCGGCATCGGCAGCCTGGTGATGGTCGAGTACACGGGCCGCCTCGACGCCGGCGGCGAGGACGCGTACCTGGAGACCGACAAGCCCGAGAACGTCGCCCTCTACGGGCGCTTCGGCTTCGAGGTGATCGAGGAGGTCGAGGTCCTCGGCGTCCAGAACTGGTTCATGTGGCGCTCGGCAGGCGCTCGCGGCCCCGCCCTGCGCCGAGGCTAGTCCTCGGCGAGCTTCTCGACGATCTGGCGGGCGGTCTTGGGGTCGACGCCGGTGAACTTGACGTAGAGGCTCACCGCATCGTCGATGTGTCCGAGCAGCGCCGCGTGCTCGACCTCGGGCGGCGGCGGGGGCAGGTCGCTGCGGGGCGCGTCGTCGGCCATCAGGCGGGGACTCCGGCGAGCCGCTCGACCACCCAGTCGGTCGAGGCGATGTGCCGCTCCATCCCGAGCTGCTTGGGCTCGAAGCCGAGCGCCAGGCCGACGAGCTGGGGCAGGTGCAGCACCGCGAGGCCGAGGTCGCGATTGACGATCTTCGCCGCCTCGGGCTGCTGCATGTCGAGGTTGAGGTGGCAGAGCGGGCACGGGGTCACCAGGCAGTCGGCACCCTGGTCGAGGGCGTCGCCGACGTGGGTGCCGGCCTGGCGCAGCGAGGTGTCGCGGTTCATCGTGATCACGCGGGAAGCCGCAGCACTTGCGGGCGCCGTCGTACTCGACGACCTCGCCGCCGAGCACCTCGATCACCTTCTCGAGGTAGAGGTCGCGGTCGGGATGCTCGCTGTATCCGAGCCGGTCCTTGGGCCGGACCACGTAGCAGCCGTAGAACGGCCCCACACGTAGGCCGGAGAGCGGCCGGGTGACCTTCGCCTCGAGCTCGCTCAGGCCGTAGTCCTCGGCCAGGACCCAGAGGAAGTTCTTGTTCTCGAACCCGTGCTCGCCCTTGACGTACTCGATCCCCTCGCCGGCCAGCGCCTCGTTGATGTGCGCGCGGTAGGCGGAGTCGGCGTCGAGCCGCTGTTGGCACTCCGACTGCGCGCCCTGGCAGGTCGAGCAGATGTTCATCATCGAGAGCCCGGTCTGCTGGGCGAGCGCGAAGGTGCGCGCGTTGAGGGTGTCGGCGAGCTCCTGGTTGTGCTCGGCGATCACGCCGGCGCCGCAGCAGTTGGCGCGGTCGAGCGTCACCAGCTCGATCCCGAGCCGCTCGGCGACCAGCGCCATCGAGCCGTGGAGCTCGGTTGTGAAGCCGCGCGAAACGCAGCCGGGCCAGTAGGCGAGCTTCATCCGTTCTCCTCGGTCGTCGCGATCGTCGGCTTGGCATCCTCGGCGGCCTTCGCCTCGGCGGCAAGCGCCGCTGGCGCCATCTCGTCGGGCTCGGGCTCGAGCTCTTCCTCGCCGGTGATGTAGAGGTTGAGCTCGGTGCGGTGCTCCTCGGCGTGCTCGTAGATGCGCTTGACGTGCTCCTGCGCCTCGCCGGGGAGCTTCGGGTGGATGCCCGGGATCAGCTTCGGCAACGAGCGCATCTTGCCCGAGCGCAGGCCCCGGATCGCCGTCGGGATCGAGCCGATCAAGCCCTTGAGCGCGCCGTGTCGCGGCATCAGCTTCCCCTTGACGCCCGGCGCGTAGGACTCCTGGAGCAGCAGCGACTCGTCGAGCGTGCCCTTCTTCTCGATGATGTTCACGAACGCCTCCTCGTGGCTGCGGCCGTGGTTGCGGTCGTGGATCTCCTGTTCGCCCGCGAGTCGTCGCAGGCGCATGATCTGGTCCATCGGCGCGACGCCCTTGGGGCAGGCATCGACGCAGCTGAAGCAGTGGGTGCAGTCGTAGATGCCGTGCGGGTCCTGAGCGAGGTCGTAGAGGCGCTCGCGGCTCTCGACGTCGCGTGGGTCGCCGACGAAGCGGTAGGCCTTGGCGAGCGCCGCCGGGCCGACGAAGTCCGGGTCCACCTCCATCGAGAGGCAGGAGGAGACGCAGGCGCCGCACTGGATGCAGGCGATCGTCTGCGTGATGTCGACCATCGACTCGGGCGGCACGATCCGCTCGCGCTCGGGCGGATCGCCGTCGTCGAGCAGCCACGGTGTGACCCGGCGGATCTTCGTCCAGTGGGTCGACTCCATGTCGGTGACCAGGTCCTTGATCACGGGCATGTTGCCCATCGGTTCGACCACAATGGGCGCCACGTCCTCGGCTTCGCCTGCGGGCGTATCGCTGTCAGCCGCAGGACGGCGGTTGGCGAACTCGTGGGCCTCGCCGACCTGGGTCAGGCAGGCGAGCGTCGACCGGCCGTTGATCTTCACCCCGCAGGAGCCGCAGATCGCCGCCCGGCAAGAGCAGCGCACCGAGAGCGAGCCGTCGTCGCGGTCCTTTGCCTGCAGGAGGCCGTCGAGGACCGACAGCGTCGGGTCGAGCTCGACCTCGAACTCCTGCCAGTAGGGCCCGTCGCCCGCCTCGGGCTGGAAGCGCCTGACCTTCAGCGTGTACTGCTCGGTGTCGGCCACTCAGTACGTCCTCTCCATCGGCTGCCACTCGGTGATCGTGACGTCGGAGTAGCTGATCTCCGGGCCGTCACCGTTCATCTTCAGGTCGATGTGCTTGAGCCACTCGTCGTCGTTTCGCTCCGGGAAGTCGGTGCGGAACTGGGCGCCGCGGCTCTCGGTGCGGTGCAGGGCGCCGACGCAGGCGCACTCGGCGCAGTCGAGCATGTAGCCGAGCTCGAGCGCCCCGAGCACGTCCTGGTTGAAGATCGAGCCGCGGTCGTCGATGTAGGCGGTTTCGGCCTCCTGCTTCAGCCGCTTGACGATCTCGTGCGCCTTCTTGATCCCCTCGTCGTCACGGAAGACCGCCACGTAGCGGTCCATGGTCGCGCCGAGCTCCTTGCGGATCTCCGAGACCCGCCGCCCCGAGCCGTGCTCGCGGCCGACGATGCCCCCGATCAGGCTCTCCTCGTCGGCGAGCGCCGCCGCGGAGGGCCGTCCGGCCTCGGTCTGCTTGGCGCGGTCCGCCGCGTGCAGGCCGGCGCGGCGGCCGAAGATCAGCGTGTCGAGCAGCGAGTTGGCGCCCAGCCGATTGCCGCCGTGCACCGAGACGCAGGCGCACTCGCCGGCGGCGTAGAGGCCCGTGATCTCGGTGGCGCCGTCGGCATCGGTCTTCACGCCGCCCATCGTGTAGTGGTTGCCGGGTTTGATGTGGATCGGCTCGCGGGTGATGTCGACGCCGGCGAAGTCGCGGCCGACGAGCACGATCTCGCGCAGCGCCTCGTGGATGCGCTTCTTCGGCACCACGGTGATGTCGAGCGCGACCGTGCCGTCGGGGAAGCCGCGGCCCTCGTTGATCTCGGTCTGCTCGGCGCGCGAGACGACGTCGCGCGAGGCGAGCTCCATCTTGTTCGGCGCGTACTTCTCCATGAAGCGCTCGCCGTTGGCGTTGAGCAGATGGGCGCCCTCGCCGCGGGCGCCCTCGGTGATCAGGAAGCCCTTGCCCGCCAGGGTCGTCGGGTGGTACTGGATCATCTCCATGTCCATCAACGGGGCGCCGACTCGGTAGGCCATCGAGATCCCGTCGCCGGTGCAGATCAGGGCGTTCGTGGTCGGTTGCCAGGCCTGCCCGTCACCGCCGGTGGCGAGGATCACGTTCTTGGCCTCGAACAGCTCCATCGCGCCGTCGCGGACGTTGCGCAGCACCGCGCCGACGCAGTTGCCTGCGTCGTCGAGGGCGAGCGCGGTGGTGAAGTACTCCTCATAGCGATCGACCGCGTCGGAGTACTTCATCAGCTGCTCGTAGAGCACGTGCATGATCGCCTGGCCGGTGATGTCGGCGACGTAGTAGGTGCGCGCCGCCGAGGCGCCGCCGAACGCCCGGGTGCCGAGCTTGCCCTCCTCGTTGCGGTGGAAGGGCACGCCCAGGTGCTCGAGGTGGAGGATCTCCTCAGGGGCCTCACTGCACATGATCGCGATCGCGTCCTGGTCGCCGAGGTAGTCCGAGCCCTTGATGGTGTCGAACGCATGCGACTCCCACGAGTCCCCCGGGTTGAGCGCCGCGTTGATCCCGCCCTGGGCGGCGTTCGAGTGCGAGCGCACCGGGTGGACCTTGGAGACGATGCCCACGGACACGCCCTGCTCGGCGGCGGCGAGAGCCGCGCGCTGCCCGGCGAGTCCCGCGCCGATCACCAGTACGTCATGCCTAGGCACGGATCCGATCCTATAGATCGGGTTCTACGGGCGCAGACCCGAGCGGCTACCCACAAAAGTGCTCGGCGAGTAGGTCACTCGGGGTCTCTCAGGGTCACTCCCGTACCCATCCCGTACCCACGGGCGTACCCACGCTGAGCCACCCCTAGCCGTCCGCAACGGTCGCAAAGTTTCACTTCCAGCAGACCGCCCCGCCACCCCAAGATCGGCGGTCGAGGAACGACCCAAAGGGGTGGCATGACGCATCAAGTCCTCACGATTCCCGAGGCGGCGGCGAGGCTCCGGCTCTCCGAGGCCCGTGTGCGCCAGCTGATCGCGGAGGGCATCCTGCCTCGGCTCAGGTCGTCCGGCCAAAAGGCCGGCACCTGATCCACGAGCGCGATGTCGAGCGGCTCCTGGAGCCGACCCGATGAGCAACACCTTCAACGCTTCGCGGGGTGGCCCCTGCGAAAGGGACCTGCGGATCAACGGCCGGTGGCCCAACTCCGCCTCCGGTTCCGCTGTCCGAGCGTCGGCCCGGTCTGTTGCCGGACAGCGGGAGCCGGGCCGACGCCGACTTCACCCGACGATCCCTACCCAGCAAGGAGACTGAGGCTAGCCCCGAGCCCACGCCCGAGCAAAGCCACAACCAGACCCTGCTCAACGTGCTGCGGCCCGAGGCCAAGCGGGCCCAGGACCTGGCCCTGATCCGGATGCTCCACCCGCCAACCGGGAGCCTGACACCGGTTCAAGACGAAGCGCCTGCGCGGAAGTAGCGCTTGGGACGAGAACAAGCCCATCTAAGCCCCGGTCCCGACCAGGCCGACCCAACCCTTCCGGCGCCGCGATCAGCCGCTCTCGCAGACGTCTTCGGGGTCGTAGGGCCGGACAGGGTCCCTCTCTCCCTCGGTGCGCGCGATACTGCGCGGGCGATGTCGCAGGAGAACGTCGACAGGATCCGCCGGGCCTATGAGGTCTGGAACGAGTCGGGTCCGGCGGCGGTCACGGATCAGTTCTGGGCCGAGGATGCCGTCTACCGCGAGGGACCGGGCTGGCCCAACGCTGGAGTCTTCAGAGGCCGTGCCGCCGCGCTCGCACGGATGCAGAGCCTGATCGATCTCGTCGGACCGATCGAGGTTCACCTCGATGACCTGATCGAGGTCGGCGATGGCCGCTACGTCGCCTGCACGCGGATGGTCGGAGGTGCGGCGAGCGACGCCCCGTACACGCAGTCCTTCGCCGTCGTGCACCGCCTGCGAGACGGCCTGATCGTCGAGGCCGACTATTACCTTGACCGCGCCCAGGCGCTGGATGCCGTTGGGCTGGGCGAGTAGGCGATGTCGCAGGAGAACATCGAGATCGTGCGCGAATTTCTTCTGCTCGATCTGGACGAGGCGATGACCCGCACCGATCCCGCCATGGTCTGGAACCCCACGGAGGAGCCGCCGTGCCATGGGTGGGATGCGGTTCGGGCAAGCATCGAGCGCTGGGAGAGTGACTGGGACGATCTCGAGCATGTCCCCGAGGAGTTCATAGACGCCGAGGACGACCGCGTCTTCGTCGTGATTCGCTTCCGAGGCCGCGGACGCGGAAGTGGGATCGAGATCCACGGTCGCCTGTTTGAGGTCTACACCCTCCGCGAAGGCGCGATCGTGCGGATGGATGAGTTCACGGATCGGGGGGCAGCCCTCGAAGCCGCCGGGCTGTCGGAGTAGGCGATGTCGCGCGACAACGTCGACGTGGTCCGAAGGCTCTATGAGCTGTTCGGTCGCCGCGACGTAGGAGCCGCGTTCCCCGACTATGCCGACCCCGGTATCGAGCTTCGAGTGCCGCAGTTGTATCCGGATGCCCCCGAGGCATTCCGCGGTCGCAAGGGAGTCGAGGACTGGATCGCGATGGTTGACGAGGTCTGGTCCGAGTGGCGCTTTGAGCCTGAGCGCTACCTGGAAGCGGGCTCGATCGTCGTCGTTCTCGCGCGGCTGGTCGCCGAGGGTGAGTCCAGCGGCATCCATCTGGAGCGGGAGGTCGCTCACCTGTGGGAGGTCAAGAATGGGCGTGCGACCAGCATCCAGGCCTACCTCAACCCAGCCGAAGCCCTCGAAGCCGCCGGACTTTCGGAGTAGGCGATGTCGCAGGAGAACGTGGAGATCGTGCGGAGGTACATCGACGCCTGGCAGAGGGATAGCGACGCAATGATCGAGTACCTCGATCCCGACCTCGAGTGGGCTCCAGTTGAGGAGAGTCACACGCCTTCTCGTGGTCACGAGGGGGCAAGGCGGCTCAGGGAAGGCTGGCTGGACAACTGGGAGGAGCACCAACTCGATGTCGACGAGGTGCTCGACAAAGGGGATCAGGTCGTCGTTGCCATGCGTCTTCGCGGGCGCGGGAAGCTCAGCGGAGTTGAGGTCGAGCTCGTTCAGTACAGCCAGTTCACGGTGCGCAACCGAAGGATCACGCACATCTATGAGCACGCTGCCAGGGCCGAGGCCCTCGAAGCCGCCGGGCTGTCGGAGTAGGGCCCCCACCCCACCGACCCCCGCAGCCCTCCCTAGACACCTCGACGGGCCTCTCTACACACGGTCGCGTTATTCCAACCGTTTTGGTGGGAATTGCTGAGCGGCCCAGTAGACGTGGTTGGCGTCGACCGCGATCCCCTGCGGGGTGCCGCCGGTGGGGGCTCCCGTACCCACGGCCGACGAAACAGCACGATTTCCAGGGGATTCCGGTCCGGGAAGCCGATCCTATAGATCGGCTGCGGCGAGCAGGGGGCAGGCGTCGGTCTCGGCTAGGCGCCCTGAGGCGGGGGCGGCGGCGGCTCCGTCTCGGGCCCGGGGCTGGTGCCGATCGCGTCGCGCAGCGCCCTGCCGACCTGGTCGGCGGTGACCACGCCACGCAGGCGGCCGTCGGCGTCGACGGCCGCGAGCCCGCCGAGCCGGCGCAGCGCGTCATTGCCGAGCAGCGACTCGAGCGGGGCGTCGTCGCGGACGCGCAGCGTGCCGCCCGCGTCGAGCTCGAACACCTCGCCGACGGTCTGCTCGGCGCGGCTGAGTTCGGGCACGGCGTCCGCCACCTCGCGCACGAGCAGGCCGCGGAACACCTCTGCGGCGTCGACGACCGGGAACCACGGCCACCGGTAGCGCAGGAAGTAATCGTCGATCGCCCGCTCGACGCTGGTGGCCTCCGGGATCGCGACCGGTTCGGCATCCATCACGTCGGCGACCCTGATCCCCTCGATTCGGCTCGAGAACTTCGACTGCAGGGTGTACCCGCGAGCCGACTGCGCGAGGATGAAGCCGATCAGCGCCAGCCAGACACCGCCGATCACGTTGCCCGACACCAGCCAGAGCAGGCCCAGCGCGATGAAGACATAGGAGAAGCCCTGACCGAGCCCGGCGGCGAGCCTCGTCGCACGGTTGCGATCCCCGGTCAGCTTCCATGCGATCGCGCGCGCGATCCGGCCCCCGTCGAGGGGGAACGCCGGGATCAGGTTGAAGAACAGCACCAGCAGGTTGATGCTGGCGAGCCAGGTGAGGACGGCGAGCGCGGGCGAGATGTCGACCCCCTGTTGCGCGCTCATCGCCTGCCAGAACTCGTCCGGGCCGGCGATGGCGATCCCGACGCCGGAGCAGACGAGCGCGATGACCAGGGTGACGACCGGGCCTCCGATCGCGACCTTGAACTCCGTCCCCGCCGAGTCGGTGTCGCGAGTCATTCGGGCGACGCCGCCGAACAGCCACAGGGTGATGTCCGAGATCGGGATTCCGTTGCGCACCGCAACCACGGCGTGGCCGAGCTCATGGAGCAGGATCGAGCCGAAGAAGGCGAGCGCGGTGATCACCGCGAGCACGTAGGACTGCGAGTCCGAGCTGTCGGCGCCGAGCACGTCGCGATAGACGCCCGAGAGGTAGATGATCGCGAGGAAGAGGACGAGGAACCACGAGTAGTCGACGCCGACGCGGATCCCGCGGACGTGAAAGAGGGTCAGCTGGCTGCTCGTGGGCATCTGAGTATCGTAGGCGGCCGGCGGCGCCGACCGTGCGGTACGGGCTCCTGGCCCGCTCAGGCGTCGGCGGGGGCCAGGTCGGCGACAGCGGCGGGGGCCGCCTCGGCATCCACCTCCGCGGCGGCCATGGCGACCGCGTCGCCGCCGCTTCGCTTCGCCTCGTACATCGCCCGGTCCGCCGTCTGCCAGAGCTCGTCCAGCGTGTCTCCGCAGGGGGGGCCGACGGCGACGCCGACGCTGAGCGAGAGCCGTAGGCGCATGCCGGCCGTTGACCGGCGGACCGCGACCCGCAGCCGATCGGCGATCGCGTGGGCCCTGGCGGTGGTGGTTCCCGGGAGCAGGACTGCGAACTCGTCGCCGCCGACGCGGGCGACTGCGTCCACGTCCCGAGTCTCCTGCTCAAAGACGTCGGCGATCTGGCGTAGGACCCGGTCTCCCGCCGGGTGACCGAGCTTGTCGTTGATCGTCTTGAAGCCGTCGATGTCGCAGACGAGGAATCCCACCGGGCCCTCGCCGCGAGCCGCGCGCGCGAACTCGATCACGGCGCGCTCCTCGAGCCCGTGGCGGTTCAGCATTCGCGTCAGGTCGTCGAGCCGGGCGCGATCGTGCAGCACCTGGTGGTGGCGGGTGTTCGAGGCGCTCAGCTTGGCGACGAGCAGCCCGGCGACGAGCAGGGTACCCAGGGTGACGACCCAGCGGGTGATCGCCGCGTCGGTGGGGGTGGACTGTGCCGAGAGCAGCCAGGCGTAGGCGGCGCCGATGACGACGAACTCGGCGAGCGCGACGCGCAGGGAGAGGAAGTAGAACGAGAAGAAGCCGATCCAGACGTAGAGCAGCTGGTTGTCGCCAGCCCCGCTGTCGGCGCCGCCACCTTTGGAGTTGGCCACCGTCACCAGCAGAGTGCCGAACACGGCGACGACGGCGATCATCCACCCGGGCACCTCGCGCCGGGTGATCAGCATCCCCGCGCCGACCACCGCCGCGACGCCGCCGCAGACCAGGACGAGCGTGTCCGAGCCCGTGGCCGTATGTGGCAGCGCGATCGTGATCCCGGCGAGCACACCGCCAGTGAGCATCAGGATGCCGAGGGCACGCGCCCGGATTGCGCCGGACCTGCGCGCCATGCGCGAGAACTGGGTCACCTCCCATTGATCGGACGAGGCCGAGAGGGGCTTGAGCGCGGCAGCGGTAGCGTTCTCGCCCGATGGGGGATGCGAGCTCCGAGACCGCCGCACGCACCGCGCCCGGCGAGGCGAAGCTGCGCTCCTGGCTCGCCGACCTGGCCGCGATCGAGCGGCCCTCGGCGTCCGAGGGCGAGCGCGAGGCCGGGGAGTGGATCGTCAACCGGATCGCCGACCTCGGTGCCGAGGCCAGGATCGAGACCGAGCGGGCGCACGGCACCTACTGGTGGCCGCTCGGGATCGGCGCTGCCGCGGGCGCGCTCGCCGGGTTGGCGGCGCTTCGCGGGCGACGCCTGCTCGCAGCGGGGCTCGGAGCTGCTTCGGCGGCGGCGCTCGCCGACGACTTCCCGCCGGCGAAGCGCCGTTTGCGCGCCCGGCTCCCGCAGTCGCTGACCCACAACGTCGTCTGCGAGCTCGGCCCCGCCGACGCGGAGCGTGTCGTGGTGATCGTCGCCCATCACGACGCCGCCCACTCTGGCTGGATCTTCAACCCCGCGATCCCCGAGGCGACCTTTCACCGGGCGAAGGTGCCGGTCGAGCTCTTCGACACCAGCCCGGCGCTGATGTGGCCGTTGCTCGCCTCACCGTTGCTGGCGATCGCCTCGGCGCTGACCGGCAACCGCGCGGCGGCGGCGTTGGGCACGCTGCTCGGTGCCGGCTACGCCGCGTCGATGGCCGAGATCGGCTCCCGCGACGTGGTCCCGGGCGCCAACGACAACGCGACTGCGGTTGTGCTCCTGCTCGCCCTGGCCGAGCGCCTGCTCGCCGAGCCGACCACGGCGACTCGTGTGATCCTGCTGTCGACCGGCGCCGAGGAGTCGTTCAGCGAGGGGATGAAGGCGTTCGGCGAGCGCCATTTCGGCGAGCTGCCGCGCGAGAGCACCTTCTTCCTCTGCGTCGACACGGTCGGCTCGCCGACGCTCAGCGTGCTTCGCGGTGAGGGATTCCTGAGGATGCACGACTACCCCGACCAGGCGCTCGCCCTGATCGACGGCCTCGCGGACGAGCTCGGGATCGAGATGGTCCCCAACCTGCGGCTGCGAAACGGCACCGACGGCCTCGAAGCGCTTGCCGCCGGCTATCCGACCGTCACCCTGTGCTCGGTCACGGACCTCAAGCAGCCGGCCAACTACCACTGGCCCACCGACACGGCCGAGAACGTCGACTTCGGCACGCTCGCCGACGCGATCCGGCTCTCCGAGGCCGTGGTCAGGCGCCTCGACGAGCGCTGGATCTAGCCGCGTTCGGCCACCGCCCCGGCGGTCAGGCGAGGGGCGAGTGTCGCTCGATGATGCGCCCGAAATCGGTGCCGGCCGGCAGCGTGCCGAACGCCTGTCCCCAGTCGCCAGCCACGCGCGAGGCGCAGAAGGCGTCCGCGACCGCCGGGTCGGCGAAGCGGACCACCAGCGAGCCCTGCAGGACGACCGCCATCCGCTCGACCACGCGGCGGGCCCGCGACTCGATCGCCTCGAGGTTCGTCAGCTCGTCGCGAAGCGCGGTGGCCGCGGCGTCGAGCCGGGCGTTCGCACCCGAGGCTTCGCCGACCTCGGCGAAGAACGCCTCCAGGGGCTCTGGGCCGTGGACCATCGCCCGCAGGACGTCGAGGCACTGGACGTTGCCCGAGCCCTCCCAGATCGAGTTCAGCGGCGACTCGCGATACAGCCGCGGCATCCCCGATTCCTCGACGAAGCCGTTGCCGCCGAAGCACTCGAGCGCCTCGGCCGCGTGCGCCGGCGCCCGCTTGCAGAGCCAGTACTTGAGGACGGGAGTCGCGAGCCGCCGGAAAGCTCGTGCTTGGTCGAACCCTGTCGCCCCCGGAGGCGAAGCAGAGGAGGCGACAGGCGTTGATTCGGAGGAGGTGTCGGCGTTGATTGATCGAAGGCGCGAGCGCAGCGAAGCGCCGAGATCGTCGCCGCCTCGGATTCGATCGCGAGGTCGGCGAGCACGTTGCGCATCAGCGGCTGGTCGACCAGCCGCTTGCCGAACGCCGAGCGGTGCTGGGCGTGATGGATCGCCGCGGCGGTGCCGGCGCGCAGGCCGGTGGCGGCGCCGAGGCAGCAGTCGAGCCGCGTGTGATTGACCATCTCGATGATCGTCTGCACGCCGCGGCCCTCCTCGCCGAGCAGGCGCGCCCAGGCGCCTCGGAACTCGACCTCACTCGACGCGTTCGAGCGGTTGCCGAGCTTGTCCTTCAGCCGCTGGATCTCGATCCGGTTGCGCTCGCCGTCGGGGGTGAAGCGGGGCATGAAGAAGCACGAGAGCCCGCCCTCTGCCTGGGCGAGGACGAGGAAGGCGTCGCACATCGGGGCCGACATGAACCACTTGTGGCCGACCAACTCGTACTCGGCGCCCGGCCCACCACCGTTCAGCGGCGTCGCCACGGTCGCGTTGGCGCGCACGTCCGAGCCGCCCTGCTTCTCGGTCATCCCCATCCCGCACAGCGCCCCCGGCTTCTCGTTCGCCGGGCGCAGCTCGCCGTCGTATTGCAGCGAGGTGAAGCGCGGCTCCCACTCCGCCGCCAGCTCGGGCTGCGTGCGCAGCGCCGGAATCACCGAGTAGGTCATCGAGATCGGGCAGCCGACCCCGGCCTCGACCTGGCCGAGGAGCATGAACAGCGCCCCGCGGGCGACGTGCGCGCCCGGTTGCGGATCGCGCCACGGCAGGGCGTGGAGGCCGTTCGCGACCCCGAGTCCGAGCAGCTCGTGCCAGGCCGGGTGGAACTCGACCTCGTCGATGCGATTGCCAAGCCGGTCGTGGGTGCGCAACCGCGGCGGGTTCTCGTTCGCCTCGACTCCGAGCCTGATCGTCTCGGGCCGGCCGCAGATCTCGCCGAGCGCCGTCGCCCGGTCCTCCGCCCACTCGCCCCCTTCGCGCCGCAGCGCCTCGGTCAGCGCCCGGTCGGAGGCGAAGACGTTGTGGCCCTCGAGCGGCGGGGCCTGGTTGGTGACCTCGTGGGTCTGCGAGCGCGGGCGCTCGACGGTCGCCATGGCTCGATTGTCGCACTGAGCACGGTGGGCATGCTCACTGCGACCGGGACTCGGCGGGCTCAGCCGGCGGCGACCTTCTCCGGGTCGGGCCGGACGATGACCGTGTCGACGATCGGCAGCACCTCGTCGGCGGGCATGCCGACGGCGTCGGCATGCGCGCGGACGGCGTCGGCGCTCGACGCCTCGTAGATGCAGACCGTGCCCAGCTCACCGCTCGGCTCGGTGATCACGTAACTGCGAATCCAGCCGATGTCGCCGGGAAACTCACCCTCGGCCACGTCGATCGAGCGCTTCGCCGCCGCCTCGAGCTCGCCCGGCGTCTTCCATCCCGACCGCCTGCGGATCATGAACTGCTCCATCGCGTACTCCCCCTTCGGGTGTCCAGTGGCCAGCGCCAGAGCTACCGACCGATTGTCGGTTGGTAACCCTACCGAGCCCGTTGTTCAGCTCGGGTCGGCGAACCGGGCCGGCTCGTTGCCGAGCGTCGCCTGGACCGCGGCGACCTGGTTCGGCGTCCCGAGCAGCTCCCGTTGAAGCCGCTCCTCGAGCGCCAGCCCCTCGGCGACCGAGAGCGTCGGCGCCTCGTTGGCAAGCCGCTTGACGCGCCGGATCGCGTCGGGCGAGCGGTCGGCGATCTCGCCCGCCAGCGCCCGCGCCGCCGCCAACGGATCGTCCTCGATCGCGGTCAAGAGCCCGAGCTCGAGCGCCTCGTCGGCCTCGACCACGCGTCCGGTGTAGGCCAGCTCGCGGGCGACATCGTCGCCCACCAGCCGTGGCAGCGTCTGCCACAGGCTCATGTCGGGCACGAGTCCGTAGCGGATCTCCATCACGCAGGCGCGCGTATCGGGCGCCGCGATGCGGATATCGGCGCCGAGCGCGATCTGCAGGCCGCCACCGAAACAGGCGCCCTGCACCGCGGCGACGACCGGAACCGCCAGCTCGCGCCAGCCGTGTGCGACCCGCTGGGCGTCGTTGGCGGGCTCGCCCTCACGCCGGTTGAAGCCGGCACCCGAGAGGTCGCCGCCGCCGGAGAGGAAGCTCTTGAAGTCGAGCCCGGCGCAGAAGCTCGGCCCGTCGCCGGAGAGCACCACCGCCCGCAGCCGTGGCTCGTCGCCCAGCGAGTCGAGCGCCTCGTTGAGCGCCGCGAACATCCGCGCGTCGAGTCCGTTGTGCTTGTCGCCGCGCACCATGCGCACGTCGGCGACGTGCCCTGCGATCTCGACCCGCGCGCGCTCGGCGTCCACGAGCCCGACTCTACGGAATCGCCGACTCGCCGATAGCATCGCCCGCCCCGATGGCGAAGATCGAAGTCCGCAACCCGATCGTCGAGCTCGACGGCGACGAGATGACCCGGATCATCTGGGCGTTCATCAAGGAGCAGCTGATCCTGCCCTACCTCGACGTCGAGCTCGAGTACTTCGACCTCGGGATCGAGAGCCGCGACGCCACCTCCGACCAGATCACCGTCGACGCGGCGAATGCGATCAAGAAGCGCGGCGTCGGCGTCAAGTGCGCGACGATCACGCCCGACGAGGCCCGGGTCGAGGAATTCGGGCTGAAGTCCATGTACCGGTCGCCCAACGGGACGATCCGCAACATCCTCGGAGGGGTGATCTTTCGCGAGCCGATCGTGATCTCGAACATCCCGCGGCTCGTTCCGGGGTGGACGAAGCCGATCGTGATCGGCCGCCACGCCTTCGGCGACCAGTACCGGGCCACCGACATGGTCGTTCCGGGGGAGGGCTCGCTGACGCTGACCTATACGCCCAAGGACGGCTCTGAGCCGGTCGAGCTCGACGTCTACGAGTTCCCCGGCGGCGGCGTGGCGATGGCGATGTACAACCTCGACGACTCTATCCGCGACTTCGCCCGTGCCTCGATGCGCTACGGCCTCGAGCGCCGGTTCCCCGTCTACCTGTCGACCAAGAACACGATCCTGAAGCGCTACGACGGGCGCTTCAAGGACCTCTTCGCCGAGGTCTACGAGGAGGAGTTCAGGGCCGACTTCGAGGCCAACGACCTGACCTACGAGCACCGGCTGATCGACGACATGGTCGCCGCGGCGCTGAAGTGGGAAGGCGGCTACGTCTGGGCGTGCAAGAACTACGACGGTGACGTCCAGTCCGACACCGTCGCCCAGGGCTTCGGCTCGCTGGGCTTGATGACCAGCGTGCTGATGACGCCCGACGGCAAGACGGTCGAGGCCGAGGCGGCCCACGGCACCGTCACCCGCCACTACCGCGAGCACCAGAAGGGCAACCCGACCTCGACCAACCCGATCGCTTCGATCTTCGCCTGGACACGCGCGCTTGCCGCGCGCGGGAGGATGGACGAGACCCCCGAGGTCTCCGAGTTCGCCGCCACGCTCGAGCGGGTCTGCATCGAGACGGTCGAGAGCGGGAAGATGACCAAGGACCTCGCGCTGCTGGTCGGCGGCGACCAGGAGTTCCAGACCACGCAGGAGTTCCTCGCCGCGATCGACCGCAGCCTTCAGAAGGAGATGAATCTGTGAGCACCCCCGTCAAGGTCACCGTCACCGGCGCCGCCGGGCATATCGGCTACGCGCTGCTGTTCCGGATCGCCTCAGGGCAGATGCTCGGCTCCGAGACGCCGGTGGAGCTGCGCCTGCTCGAGATCCCCGATGCGATCAAGGCGGCCGAGGGCACCGCGATGGAACTCGACGACTGCGCCTTCCCGCTGCTGAGCAAGATCGAGATCACCGACGACCCGAAGCTGGCTTTCGAGGACGCCAACGTCGGCCTGCTCGTCGGCGCACGCCCTCGGGGCCCGGGGATGGAGCGCGCCGACCTGCTCGAGGCCAACGGCGGCATCTTCAAGCCCCAGGGCGAGGCGATCAACTCCGGCGCCGCCGACGACGTCAAGGTGCTCGTCGTCGGCAACCCGGCGAACACCAACTGCCTGATCGCGATGGCCAACGCGCCCGACGTCCCGCGCGAGCGGTTCACGGCGATGATGCGCCTCGACCACAACCGGGCGATCTCACGGCTGGCGAGCAAACTCGGGGTCGCGGTGACCGAGGTCAGCCGGATGACCGCCTGGGGCAATCACTCGACCACCCAGTACCCCGACCTGGTGCACGCCCGGGTCGGCGACCGCAACGCCTGGGACGCCGTCGACGACGCGGCCTGGGTCGCGGATGAGTTCATTCCCACGGTCGCCAAGCGCGGCGCGGCGATCATCGACGCCCGCGGCGCCTCGAGCGCCGCCTCGGCCGCGAACGCCGCGATCGATCACGTTCACGACTGGGTGCTCGGCACGCCCGAGGGCGACTGGGTCTCGATGGGCGTCGTCTCGGACGGGTCCTACGACGTGCCGGCCGGGCTGATCTCGGGCTTCCCGTGCACCTGCGCGAACGGTGAGTGGTCGCTCGTCGAGGGCCTCGAGATCGACGACTTCTCCCGCGAGCGCATCCTCGCCTCGGTCGCCGAGCTCGACGAGGAGCGCAAGGCGGTCGCCGAGCTCGGGTTGGTCTAGACCCGCCCCCGCTCGCGACCCAATTGGGCTGATCCGCGCGTTCGAACGGTGGCGCACGGCGACGCGCCCCAACACCGAACGTCCCGGACGGACTCCTATGCTGTCTAGTCCGGGACGTTCGGGCGGCGAGGCGAGAGCCGGGGGAAGCTCCTACGCCGCGTGGTAGGCGCGACCGTCCTTGCGGACCTTGCCCTCCTTCTCGAGGTCGGCGAGGACCCGGTAGAGGTAGTTGGGCTTGATCTTCATCTTCTTGGCGACCTCGGATGCCGAGATCCCGGGGTTCTCCTTGATCAGCTTCACGGCCTGGTCGGCGCGCGTGCTGCCGCGACGGCGCCGGCGCTTGGCGGCGGGCCGGCGGGTCGACGCCGGAGGACGGCCCGGGCCACGGCGGCCCTCACGGCCGCCCGTCAGGCTCGCCAGTGCGCGCTGGAGCTGGGCGCGCTCAGCGTCAAGGTCGCGAAGCCGGTCGCGAATCAGCCCCGCCGCTTCATGGACGGTGTTCGAAATAGATGCCATCAGGTAAGTCCCTTTCTCACACTGTGAGTTGATTGAGACTCACAGTAACCGTGCGCGCGGGAGTGTAAAGGTTCAGTCGCGGCGGGTGCGCGGCAGGGTGCGGAAGACGGCGTCCCAGAGCTGCGAGGAGACGCCGAAGCCGTAGCGATGATCCTGGAAGTGGTGGCGCATGTGCGCCTCGCGCAGGCGCTTGCCGAAGTCGCTCCGGGGCACGTAGTGGTGCAGGTAGTAGTGCGTGTAGTCGTAGATCAGGTAGCCGATCAGGAAGCCGGCGAACAGCGGCAGGGCGGTCGGCAGGCCGAAGACGAGCCAGAAGACGCCGAAGAAGAGGGCGGCGAGGGGGATGCTCGCGCCGGGCGGCATCACCAGGCGCAGCTTGTCGTTGGGGTGGTCGTGATGGACGCCGTGGATGATGAAGTGGAGCCGATGGCCGATCGGGTGATCGGGGTCCCAGTGAAAGACCTTGCGGTGCAGCCAGTACTCCGACAGCGTCCAGATCAACAGCCCGGCCGCGACCAGCAGCACGATCTCGAGCGCGGCGACGCCGTCGCGCGGCGGCCGCGACGACGAGCCCGACGATCACCGGCACGAAGATCAGCGCCGGCACCGCCGGGTGGATGCGCGAGAAGAAGTCGAGGAACCGGCTCCGGAACAGAGGCGGCGACGCGCTCAGGCGGGCTGTGCGCTCATGGGCCATCAGCGATGGATTCTAGCGCCTGCCCGGCGTCTGTTAGGCGACCCTAAGTCACCGTGGCGGGATCGGGCGCCGAGCTCTCGCGCACCAGCAGCGCCGGCTGGCGCGGTGGAACGAGGCCCTGGCCGCCGTCGGCGCGGAAGGTCGAGCAGGGAGCGTCGAGGTCGAGCGCGCAGAGCATGTTCCGGTGAAAGAAGCAGTCCTCGCAGCTGCGCCCGTTCTTGCGCCGCCGCTTGACCGTCCCCTTGCGCCTCAGCCCCAACGCCTCGGCGATCTGCGTCGCCTGCTCGACCTCGATCAATTCTGCCCCTCTCTCGTGCGGTTGCTGTCCGAGCGCGGCGATCATCTCACCGGCGAGATCCGCCCGCTGGACCGATTCGCGCAAATCGCCCCAACTTCGCTCGCCCGGCCGTAGACGCGAAGCCGCCGTTTGCGGGATTCGGGTCAATCGGCCGGAGGGGTGACCCGGAGCCGCGAGAAGACCGCCTCGGCGGCGGCCCGCTGCTCGCCGCCGAGCAGCCACCCGGTGCGCGCCCGCTGGTAGGGGCACTCGATCCGCTCGAAGATCTCGAGCGCCTCGCCGAGCAGCGCCCGGTCGCCCTCGAGCAGCGCCCGTGCCCGCAGCGCGGTCGCTCGCGCGTACGGGTGCTCGAAGCTCGCGCTCTCGAGCCCGGCCAGGTCCCTGTCGTTGCCGCGTTCGGCGCGGACGAAGGCCTCGGCGCGGACGGCGCGGTAGAAGAGCGCGAAGAAGCTCCAGCGCCCGAGTTGCGGAGCCAGCAGGTCGGCTGCCTCGGCCCACCGTCCCTGGTGCAGCAGCGCATCCCCGCGCATCAGCAGGGCGGTCTCGCGCTGCGGGCTTTGCTCCGGCAGGAGGCCAAGCAGGAACTCGAGCCAGTCCAGCGACTCGCGCTCGGCGCCGCGACACCCGTGGATCGCGATCGGGACCGAGAACCCGCCCGCCAGGCCGCTGATCTCCGGGCGCGCCACCGACCAGGCGCGCCGGGCACGGTCCGCCTGCTCGAGAGCCTCGTCCCATTCGCCGAGGAAGAACAACGGCACCAGGGCGCGCTCCCAGGCGGCGTGCTCGACGCCGCGAGCAAGGTCGGCCTCACGAGCCTCGGCGCCGTATGCAGCCGCCTCCCGGAACTCGCCTGTCTGGGCCAGCGAAGCGATCACCATGTGGAAGGCGTCGCTGCGCTCGTACTCGACCTCCAGGGATTGGCTGGAGGCGCGGTCGAGTAGCTCGAGCCGCTCGCGGTTGTTCGCCGCGACGGCCTCGAAGCGGCCCTCGTAAAAGGGCATCGTGGACGCCGCGTCGAGGGCATTCGAGATCAGCGCCGCGTCACCGCTTCGGCGCGCCATCTCGAGCGCCCGCTTGACCGGTTCCTCCATCTCGGCGAGTCGGTCGGCGCGCCACGCGATCCAGGCCTCGCCGAGCAGCAGGCGTGCCAGGGTCACGTCGTCGTCCGGCTCGACCAGGTCCAAGCCCCGTTCGAGCATCTCCCGCATCTCCGCCTCGGGGACGCGGCCCGTCACCCCGGCCATCCGGGTCGGGAGCTCGACCGCACGCGCGAAGCCCGCGGCGGCGACCGCGCGCTCGCCGGCCGCCTCGGCGGCGGCCGCCTGCTCGCGGACCAGCCGGAAGGCCTCGTCGCCGCGGAACTGGCGCAGCGCGACGTCGGCCGCCGCGCCGAGGCAATGCAGGCTCTCGGGCGCCGAGCGGGCGAGCTTCGCCGCCTGCTCGTAGAGGTGCTGCGCGCGTAGGCTGGCGCCGCGCCGCGCGACCACCTCGGCGGCGCCGGCGACCGCTTCGTAAGCGGCGTCCTCGCGCTCGGCCGACGGCTCGAGCTCCGCGGCCCGAACCCGGTGAAAGGCGGCCAACTCGGCGAGCTCGGGGTGGACCCCGACCACGATCGTGGCGGCGGCGCGCTCGTGCAGGCGCGCCCGCTCGGCCCGCGGCAGCGAGCCGTAGGCGACGTCGCAGATCAGCTGGTGACGGAAGGTGTAGCGGCCGGGTCCGTCGGCGAGCCGCTCCTGGACCAGCGCCTTGCGCACGAGGCCGTCGAGCGACTCGGCGACTGGCTCGCCGACCAGCTCGCTGAGCGCCTCGCCGGTGAACGCCTGCCCGAGGACGGCTGCGTGCTGGATCGCCCGCTTCTCGCCGCGCGGCAAGAGGTCAAGCCGCGCGGCGATCGCAGCCTGGACCGTCTCGGGCAGATCCGCCGACAGCGCGGCGTCGGGATCGTCGACGATCCGCCGGGTGATCTCCTCGGCGAAGAAGGGGTTGCCGCCGGACGTCGCCGCAACCCGTGATGCGAGCTCTCCCGACCGCTCCCCAAGCAGCGCGGCCGAGAGCTCGGCGGAAGCCTCCTCGGCCAGCGGGCGCAACTCGATCCTGGTCACGTTGGGCGCGCCGCCGCCGAACCCGGGCCGGCGCTCGACCAGCTCCGGACGGCTGGTGCAGAGCACGAGCAGCGGGGCGTCGTCGAGGCCGAGGGCGACGTCCTCGACCAGATCGAGCAACCCGTCGTCGGCCCAATGAGCGTCATCGATCCCGATCACCACCGGGCGTTCGCCGGCCAGCAGCGCGACCAGCCGCCGCCAGGCTCTCCGCAACGCCTCCTCGACGTCACGGCCCTGTTCCTCCCCGCCGAGCGGGACCACGAGCACAGAGGCGAGCGCGCGTGCGTCGGCGGCGCCGAGCCCTTCGAGCCGGGCGGCGAGCGCGTCCCGGACCGCGACCGACCGAGTCATCACGATCCATGCCGGCGGCCGTCCGGACGATCTCGCCGAGTGCCCAGAAGGCGATGCCGCGGCCGTAGGGCGGGTTGTGGCCGACCAGCACCTGGGGCCCGCCCTGCCCGTCGGCGAGCCCGGCTAGTAGCTCATTGGCGAGGCGGGTCTTGCCGATCCCGGCCTCGCCGGTGACCGTGACGAGCTGCGGGGCCCGCTGGCTGACAGCGCGTCGGTAGGCGAGCCGCAGCAGCTCGAGGTCGTCGCTGCGGCCGACGAACGGGGTCGTCGCGGCGGCTTGTGGGATTGCCGTGCCCTCGAGCGCGCGCCAACTCTCGAGCGGCTCCGGGAAGCCCTTTGCGGCGACCGGGTCACGCGGCTCCAGCCGCGCCGAGCGGCAGGTGCGGGCGGTTCGCTCGCCGACCACGACCTCGCCCGGGTCCGCCGCCTGCTGCATCCGTGCAGCCGCGTTCACGGTCTCCCCGGTGACCGCCAGATCGCCCTCCCGGTCGAGCGCCAGCACCTCGCCCGTCTCGATCCCGACCCGGACCGCGAGGCCGTCACCCCGCTCGCCGATCCGCTCGGCCAGGGCCAGGGCCGCCGCCACCGCGCGGTCGGGATCGTCGCCGTGGGTCCGCGGAACCCCGAAGGCGGCCATTACCGCGTCGCCGATGTACTTCTCGACCGTCCCCCCGTGCTCGGTGAGCGTCGCCCGCGCGAGCTCGAAGAACGGCGCCAGCCGCTGTCGCAGCTCCTCGGGATCGAGCCCGGCGGCGAGCTCGGTCGAGCCGACCAGGTCGGCGAAGACGATCGTCGCCAGCTTGCGCTCGGCGCCCTCGAGCGGTCGCACGGGCGCGCCGCAGGCCGAGCAGAAGCGGTCGTCGTCGCCGTGACCGGCGCCGCACCGCGCACAGACCTCTGCCATGCGCTGACCATAGCCGCGGGACGGCAACGGTCGGTGCCTCCCCATCTCTAGTGTCCCGACGATGAGGATCACGGTGCTCGGCAAGTCGCCGGCGTGGCAGGACGCGGGCGGCGCGTGCAGCGGGTATCTGGTCGAGGACGCCGGTACGACCGTGCTGCTCGACTGCGGCAACGGTGTCTTCGGCAAGCTGCGCCGCCATTGCGACTACACCGAGGTCGACGCGGTCGTGATCACGCATATGCACGCCGATCACTTCATCGACCTGATCCCCTACTCCTATGGACTGCTGCTGACACCGCGACAGCAGCCGGTGCCGGTCGCAGGGCACCCGGGCACCGACGACCCCGCGCGCCCGCGACTCATCGCGCCGCCGGGCGCCACCCGGACGTTGCGCTCCGTGGTCGGCTCCTGGGGCGACGAGGAGCTGATCGAGACGGCCTTCCGGATCGAGGAGTACGACCGCGAGTCGACCGTCGGGATCGGCCCGCTGACGGCGACCTTCGCCGAGGTCCCGCACTTCGTCCTCACCCACGCGGTCGACCTGACGAGCGCCGGCGGCGGCCGGTTCACCTTCGGCGCCGACTGCAGGCCCTGCGAGGAGCTGGTCGAGTTCGCGCGCGACACCGATCTGCTGCTGGTCGAGGCGACCCTGCCGCGCCCGGAGCGGACCGGGATCCGAGGCCATCTGACGCCGGCCGAGGCCGGCGATCACGCCCGCCGCGCGGGCGCGCGCCGGGTGGTGCTCACCCATATCTCCGACGAGCTCGACCCCGCGTGGGCTCTCGAGCAGGCATCGGCGGCGTTCGGCGGCCCGGTGGAGATCGCCCGCGAGGGTGACACGTTCGAGGTCTGACCCCGCGTCGCTAGCCTTATCGAAGATGTCCCGGCAACGTGATCTGTTGGTCAACTTCGAGCGCATGTGGCGCGAGATGGACGAGATGCTCGGCCAGCCGTTCGCCGAGCAATGGCCGCGTGCCGTGCGCGCCCAATCGGGCTTCTCGCCACGGGTCGACGTCTACTACTGCGGCGAGGAGCCGCGGGCGATCGTCAAGGCCGAGCTGCCCGGCGTCGACATCGACACGGTCGCGCTCGAGGTCGCCGGCCGCGAACTGGTGATCACCGGCGAGCGCCCCGTGCAGGAGACCGAGGGCCGCGTCTACCAGCAGGTCGAGATCGAGGCCGGGCCGTTCCGGCGCGTGGTCGAGTTGGGGGCCGACGTGGTCGCCGAGCGGGCCCGGGCGAGCTACGAGGACGGGATCCTCAGGGTCGAGTTGCCGCTCGCCGGACAGGTCACCCGCCGGGTCCCGATCGAGCAGGGCGAGTGATGGAGGGCAACGGCATCCAGGTCGTCGAGACGGCGGACGTCGAGGAGGCGATCCGCGATCGTGGCGGGCAGCCGCTGCCGGCGGCGCTCCCGGTGCTGCCGCTGAAGGAGATTGTCGCCTACCCCGACACCCTGACCCCGCTCGCGGTCGGCCAGGAGCGCTCGGTGAAGCTGATCGACGACGTCCTCTCGGGCGAACGGACGCTGGTACTGGTCGCCTCGCCGGACCCCGAGATCGACGAGCCCGGTCCCGACGAGCTGTACGACGTGGGCGTGGTCGGCGTGGTGGCGCGCATGCTCAAGGTCCCCGACGGGACGATCCGCGTCCTCGTGCAGGCGACCGAGCGCGTGCGGATCGGCGAGTTCATCGCCGAGCAGCCCTATCTGGTGGCCCGAATCGAGGCGATGCCCGATCAGGTGGACCCCTCGCCCGAGCTCGAAGCGCTGGCCCGCAACGTCCAGCGCACCTTCAGCGAGATCATCGAGCAGATCCCCTACCTGCCCGAGGAGCTCCAGCTCGCGGTCACCAACATCGATGATCCCTCGGCGCTCTCGCACCTGATCGCCGGCGCCCTGCGCATCCCGACCTCCGAGAAGCAGGAGCTGCTCGAGGAGACCGACGTCAAGCGCCGCCTGCGCCGGCTCTCGGAGCTGCTCGCTCGTGAGCTCGAGGTGATCCAGCTCGGCTCCCAGATCCAGTCCGAGGTCGAGTCGGAGATGGAGAAGGGCCAGCGCGAGTACTACCTGCGCGAACAGCTGAAGGCGATCCAGCGCGAGCTCGGCGAGGAGGATGAGACCCAGGCGGAGGTCACCGAGCTGCGCGAGCGGATCGCCGCGGCGGAGCTGCCCGAGCACGCGCAGAAGGCCGCCGACCGCGAGCTCTCGCGGCTCGAGCGCCTGCCCTCCGCAGCCGCCGAGTACGGCGTGATCAGGACCTATCTCGAGTGGCTCGTGGAGCTGCCCTGGTCGGCCACGACCGAGGACGACCTCGACATCGGCCACGCCCGCGAGGTGCTCGACGCCGACCATTACGACCTCGAGAAGGTCAAGGACCGCATTCTCGAGTACCTGGCCGTTCGCTCGCTGAACCCGGATTCGCACGGCCCGATCCTCTGCTTCGTCGGCCCGCCCGGGGTCGGCAAGACGAGCCTCGGCAAGTCGATCGCCCGCGCTCTCGGTCGCCAGTTCGAGCGGATCTCGGTCGGTGGCGTCCGCGACGAGGCCGAGATTCGCGGCCACCGCCGGACCTACATCGGCGCGATGCCGGGGACGATCGTCCGTGCGCTGCGTGATGCGGGCTCGCGAAATCCCGTGTTCATGATCGACGAGATCGACAAGATGGGCTCCGACTTCCGCGGCGACCCGTCGAGCGCGATGCTCGAGGTGCTCGACCCGGCACAGAACGACGCCTTCCGCGACCACTACCTCGACCTCAACTTCGACCTCTCCGAGGTGATGTTCATCGCCACGGCGAACACGCTCGAGACGATCCCCTCGCCGTTGCTCGACCGCATGGAGGTGATCCAGCTCGCCGGCTACACCGCCGACGAGAAGCTCCACATCGCCAAGCGCTACCTCGTCCCTCGCCAGCTCGCCGAGAACGGGCTGAAGAAGTCCCAGGTCTCGTTCGCCGATGCCGCCCTGCGCGCGCTCGTCGACGAGTACACGCGCGAGGCCGGCGTCCGCAACCTCGAGCGCGAGATCGGCAGCGTCTGTCGCAAGCTCGCCCGCGAGATCGCCGAGCGAAGGGCGAAGGGCAAGAAGACGGTCTCCGCCAAGCGCGCCCGCGAGCTGCTCGGGCGGCGCCGTTACTTCGCCGAGACCAGACGCCGCACCAAGGACGCCGGCGTGGCGACGGGTCTGGCATGGACGCCGGTCGGCGGCGAGGTGCTGTTCATCGAGGCGACCGCGATGCCGGGCTCGGGCAAGCTGACGATCACCGGCCAGCTCGGCGACGTGATGCGCGAGTCGGCCCAGGCGGCGCTGTCGTGGGTGCGGGGCCACACCGACCGCGTCGCGCCGGACCTCGACGAGAACTGGTTCGCCGAGCACGACATCCACGTCCACGTGCCCGCCGGCGCGGTGCCCAAGGACGGCCCTTCGGCCGGGGTCGCGATGGCGACGGCGCTGTCGTCGCTGGTCGGAGGTCGGCCCGTGTCCGGTGACGTCGCGATGACCGGGGAGGTGACGCTCACGGGCCAGGTGCTGCCGGTCGGCGGCCTGAAGGAGAAGTCGCTGGCCGCCCAGCGGGCCGGGATCAAGAGGGTGATCGTCCCCGACCGCAACGAGGGCGAGATCCTCGAGATTCCCGAGCACGAGCGCTCGGCGCTCGAGTTCGTCTACGTCGACCGGATCGAGAAGGCGCTCGAAGCGTCGCCATTGACGGCGCCGCCGGCGCGGCGGATAGGTTCTGCGGCAGCGAACCGAGGAGGTAGGCCGATGGGCAGTCGGTCCGGCGGCACCTGAGCTTCGCCAACGTGATCTCGTTGATCGCGCTGATGGTCGCGCTCGGCGGTGCGGCGTACGCGGTCAAGGTCGCGCCGAAGAACTCGGTCAAGTCGAAGAGCGTCAAGAACGAGTCGCTCAAGGGCAAGGACATCAAGGACGGCAAGCTCACCGGCGCCGACGTCAACGGCAACTCGCTCGACGGCTCCGACATCGACGAGAAGTCGCTGGCGCAGGTGCCCGAGGCGGCGAACGCCGACACGGTCGACGGCCACAGCGCCGAGTGCCCGCCGGCCACCGTCGAGCACCTCGGCTGGTGCTACGACTCGGCCGGGAATCCCGCAGACCACGTTCCTCGGCGCGATGGACGACTGCAACGCCAAGGGAGGCAACCTGCCGACGCTCGGCCAGCTGCGCAGCATCCGCGACCTGCGCCGGGATCGACCTCGTCGGACCCCGACGTCCACTGGGCCGACGGCGCGTTCCAATCTCCGGCCGGCACCAACCGGGCGATGACCTTCTCCGACGCCAGCGTCGATCGCCAGTGATCTCTTCGCCGCCCAGAACTCGTTCCGCTGCGTCTACCCGCTGGTGCGCTAGGCGCACGCCCCCCCGCGGATACCCGGCTCGCCAACGGGTATATCCTCCGCATCCAGACACGGAAGACGACTTAGGAGAGGGAACCGATGCCGAAGAGCACCAGGGCGCAGCGGGCGCGAGACGCGGTCGGAGCGGCCGGCAACAACCCCTACCTGCGCCGGTTGATGGAGGACGAGGAGCTGCGCGACAGCGTCCGCGACGCGGTCGGCGCCGCCCGCGACGCCTACGACCGGCTGTCGGCGAACGGCAGCGTGATCGACACCGCGATCGACGACAAGAAGGTCCACAAGGACCTCAAGGCCGCCGCTGAGAACCTTCGCGACGCCTCCAGCCGCCTGCGCGGCGAGGAGGAGAAGCGCCACTGGGGCCGGCTGATCCTGATCGCCTTCGCCGGGGCGGTCCTGGCGCTGGTGCTCAGCGAGGGCCTTCGCAAGACAGTTCTCGACGCGATGTTCGGTGCCGAGGAGGAGTTCGAGTACACCTCGACCACGACCGCGGACCCGGCGCCCGCCGCGACCGAGTCTTAGCACCCGCCCCGGGGCTCACGGCGCTCGCGTCTCGAGCGCTGCGGCGCCCCGCGTGTCATCCGAGCCGGTTGGGGCGCGGCGGGAAGAGCTTGCCCATCCTGCGCAGGTTGCGCAGCGAGCCGCGCGGGCGGATCCGGCGGCGCAGCAGTGCCCGGCGCGGGTTCTCACCCTTGAGCGAGATCCCGATCCAGTCGCCCCAGCTCGTCTCGATCGTGACGTCGGGCGTCGGGCGCCAGGCCCGGCGCGGCCGCGCTCGAGCCGTTGTCGATCCGCAGGTGCCAGGGGTCCGCGTCGTCGAAGCGCCACTGGATCGTCATCGCGTCGCCGTTCAGCACCTCGGCCCGCGCGACCCGCGAGATGACGTCGAAGTACAGGCCCTGGATCTCGGGCGAGGAATCGGGGCGCCCGTTCGGCTCGCCCATCACGCCCGGCCTTCAGCAGCTTGATCTGGCGCGTGGCGGTCTCATCCTCCGGCATGCTCGTGGTCGAGCGGGAGCACGCCGGGCATCTCCTCGAGCGGATAGCCGGTGGCCCGCCACTTGGTCCTCACCGAGCGCAGGCCGAAGGCGTAGATGTCCTCGAGCTCGAACCCGTAGCAGCGGGTGTACTCGAGGTCCCAGTTCGGCGGCGAGAACACCGCGATCGAGTAGGGCATCACCTCGCGCAGCAGCTCGACTGACGGCCTGCTTGCACTCCTCGGACTCGGCGAAGCACTCCGAGAGCACCTTGACCCCGAAGCCGATGTGGCGCTGCTCGTCGCGCGAGACGTTCGTCATTCCCTCGTTGAACCCGGGCATCGTCCCGGCCTTGGCGAAGTAGTCCTCGATGTAGTGCTGGCCGGGCTGGGCCAGGGTCGCCTCGACGACCATGTGGTAGAGCGCGATCGCCCGGGCGAAGTTCGGCAGCGAGCGGTCGTGGCGCAGGTCGTCGGCCATCCGGTCGAGGCGCTCGAAGACGTTGCGGTAGCCCCAGCCGAGCTGCGACTCGGTGTAGGCAAGGGTGGAGGCGATCGAGTCGCCGGCGCCGATCACGTCGCGGAAGAAGCGGTGGAAGAAGACGGCGTGTCGCGCCTCGTCGACCTGCTGGGTGGCGAGGAAGTACTTCTGCTCCTCCTTGGGAGCCGCGTCGATGTAGGGCGAGAGGTTGTCGGTGACCGAGTCCTCGCCGTAGAAGAACATCGAGTAGATCCACAGCGCGGAGCGCCGCTGGATGCTCCGAGAGCGCCTCCCAGCCCTCGCGGTCCTCGGAGAAGTCGATCGCGGTCGCCGACCAGTTGCCCTGCTCCCAGCGGCGGTAGAGGTCGTCGTAGCTGATCTCCTCGGCCGCCCTGATCCCGTCCTTCTGCGCGACGCTCATCCCGCTCCTCCTCGCGAACCTTTACATCGTTCGATGACGAGCTTAGACGCATTCTCCGCCGGCGGCGCACAAGGCCTTCTGTGACGCACGCCACAGACGCCCGGGGCTCGGTGAGTGGCGTTTCAGCCCAGCTTCGGGCTCGTCCAGGGCTCCTCGAGCCGGACCGCCAGCGCGTCCGCGAGGCCGTCGGCGGGCACCCGGATCTGCTCGAGCGAGTCACGGTCGCGCAGGGTGACGGTGCCGTCCTCCATCGTCTGGCCGTCGACCGTGATCCCCCAGGGGGTGCCGATCTCGTCCTGGCGGCGGTAGCGCTTGCCGATCGAGCCGCCCTCGTCGTACTCGGCCGGGATCCGGTGCCGGAGCGCGTCGAAGATCTCGCGCGCACGCTCGGGCATCCCCTCCTTCGAGACCAGCGGCAGGACCGCGACCTTGACCGGCGCCAGCCGCGGATGCAGGCGCAGGACCGTCCGCTTGCGGCCCTCGACCTCCTCGGTGTCGTAGGCGTCGACGATGAAGGCCAGCATCGCCCGATCGACCCCGGCCGCCGGCTCGATCACGTGCGGGACGTAGGCCTCGCCCGCGCTCCTGGTCGAAGTACTCGAGCTTCTCGCCCGAGAGCTTCGGCGTGCTGGGTGAGGTCGAAGTCGCCGCGGTTGGCGATCCCCTCGAGCTCCGACCAGCCCATCGGGAACAGGTACTCGATGTCCGAGGTCGCCGACGAGTAGTGGGAGAGCTCGTCGGCGCCGTGCTCGCGCAGCATCAGGTGGTCGGGCTGGATGCCGAGCTCGGTGTACCAGCGCATCCGCTCGGCCAACCAGTGCTCGTGCCAGCTCTCAGTCTCGTCCGGCGGGCACGAAGAACTCCATCTCCATCTGCTCGAACTCGCGGGTGCGGAAGATGAAGTTGCCCGGCGTGATCTCGTTGCGAAACGACTTGCCGATCTGGGCGATCCCGAACGGCGGCTTCTTGCGCGCGAACTGGAGCACGTTCTTGAAGTTGATGAAGATCCCCTGGGCCGTCTCGGGGCGCAGGTAGGCGGTCGAGGCCGAATCGCGGACCGGCCCGACGTGGGTCTCGAACATGAGGTTGAACTCGCGCGGCGTCGGTGAGCTCGCAGTCGGGCCCTTCGCCGGGGGGCTTCGAGGGCTTTCGCCCGCATTGGGAGTCCTCGAGCTTGTCGGCGCGAAAGCGCAGCTTGCAGGTCTTGCAGTCGACCAGCGGGTCGGTGAAGCCGGCCAGGTGGCCCGACGCCTCCCAGACCTTCGGGTGCTGAATGATCGCCGAATCGATCGCGACGATGTCGTCGCGATCCTGGAGCATCGCCCGCCACCACTCGGCCTTGACGTTGTTCTTCAGCAGGACGCCGTAGTGGCCGTAGTCGTAGGTCGATCCGACGCCTCCGTAGATCTCCGACGAGGGGAAGATGAAGCCGCGTCGCTTGCACAGCGCGACGACCTCGTCGAGGCCGGGGTCGGCGGCGGTCGTGCGGGCGTCGCTCACGAGCACACCGTATCTGGCGCCGAGCCTGCTCCCGGCGTCCGGACAGGGCGCTGCCATAATCGCGGCCCGTGCCGATCTACGAGTACCGCTGCCGCAACGGCCACAACTTCGAGGTCCTGCAGATCGATGGCGGACGACCCGGTCACCGCCTGCGAGCAGTGCGACGCCCCGGTCGAGCGGGTCTTTCACCCAATCGCCGTCCACTTCAAGGGCTCGGGCTTCTACACGACCGACTACGCCAAGAAGGGCGCCTCGGCGACCGAGCGGCGACGGCGCCGGAGCCAAGTCCGACTCGGATCGCGGATCGAAGTCCGAATCGGGCTCGAAATCGGGCTCGGAGTCATCAGATTCTGGCTCCGCTGATTCGGGATCGGGCTCCTCGGGCTCGAGCTCCGGGTCCTCCGGGTCGGGCGATAAGGCCAAGAGCTCGTCAGGCGAATAGGGGCGCGGCTCCCAAGGGTGGGCCGGGTTATGCCCGGATGGATGGCGAAACCCGTCCCACCACGCGATGGGGCCGCTCGATCCACGCGCGCGGTGTGGCCGCTCGGATCCCCCGCACGCACGCGCTGGGCGCACGTCGGTTCCGGCTCGCCGCCTAGCCCTGCGGGCAGTTCGGCTTGTGGGGAGGCTTGGAGCCGATCAGATCCTCGGCGGCGCGCTCGCACTCCTCGGGTGAGACGACGAGGTTGCCGGCGGGCGTGGTGCCGGAGGGCTTGAGGATGTCGGTGCCGCCGCCACCGATCACCGCCGAGGCCACCAGCTGGGGCATCGTCAGCACGCCCATGCTCGAGACCATCGCCTTGGGCGCGTTCCAGCCGATCAGCGGCCCCTTGATGAAGTTCATCGGCAGGCTGGTGATGCTGGTCAGCTTGCCCTTGATGCCGTCGAGGATCAGCTGCTGGAACTGGGCTCGCTCGACGTCGGTCCCGGTGAACGCGCCCGATCCGCAGGTGTTGGAGCGGGTGCGCGCCAGGGTGATCGCCTGAAAGCCGTCGAGGTGGTTCTCGCCCTGCTCGAGGTCGAGCTTGAAGGCGCCGCCGGAGACGTCGGAGCAGACGTCGGTCGGCAGGTCGACGTCGATCCCGCCGATCGTGTCGATGAAGCTGCGGAAGCCGTCGAAGTCGATGATCGCGACCTGGTCGATGTCGATTCCGAGCAGTCCCTCGACCGTCCGCACGGCGAGCTTGGCGCCGCCGGAGGCGTAGGCGGAGTTGATCTTCTGCGGTCCCTGACCGGGGATGTCGGCGAGCGTGTCGCGAGGAATCGAGAGCTTGCGAAAGGCGCCGCGCCCGGCCCGGATCAGCATGATCGTGTCCGAGCGGTAAGGGGGGTTCTTGCAGCTTGCGTCCTTCGCCCTGCCGCTGATCACCGCCTCCAAGCACTTCCGCGGCTCGGCCTCGTCGGGCCCGGCGAAGGCGCCGGAGCGGACGTCCGTGCCGAGCACGAGGATCGTCTGCGGGAACGCGAGCATCAGCGGGTTGCCGCCGAGCGTCTCGGAGACACCGTCGGCGAGCTTCGACTTCTGCAGCTGCGCCGAGATCGCGAAGGCGGCGAAGCTGAGCGCGATCCACGCCAGGGCGGCGATGCCCACCCACTTCAGCGCCCGGCGCCACCACGGCCGCTCCCCCGGAGCGGCCGCCGGCTTCGGCCGCTTGCCGGAGCCGCGCGGCGGCTTCGCGCCCCCGCCGAGCTTCGAGAGATCGGGCTTGCGAATCCTGTCGCGCAGGCGCCTGCGCGACCTGTAGACGGCGTAGTCCGGCTTCTCCGGCCGCTTTGGACGTTCGCTTTCGGCCATCAGCTATCAATACCTCATGCCCGGCGGAAACTCCTGCCTGCCCGTGAACCCGTGAGGGCGGCGATCGGCGCGGATCTCGGCGGGACGAAGATGGCCGTCGGGGTCGTCGATTCCGAGCAGAACGTCCTCCACAGGTCGACCGAGCGAACCTTCGGCCGCGATCTCGACGAGCTCCTCGACGAGCTCGAGTCGGAGCTGCGCTCGGCGCTCGCGGCCTGCCCGCAGGCGCAGGCGATCGGCCTCGGTATCCCCTCCACGATCGATCGCGCGCGCGGCTGTGCGATCAGCTCGGTCAACCTGCCGATCGTCGACGTGCCGATCCGCGACGCTGATCTCCGAGCGCCTCGGGCTGCCCACCTACATCGACAACGACGCCAGCGTCGCGGCGCTCGCCGAGCATCGCTTCGGCGCCGCGCGCGGTGCCGAGAACGTGGTCATGCTGACGATCGGCACCGGCATCGGCGGCGGTCTCGTGCTCGGCGGCGAGCTCTACCGCGGTTCGACCGGTGCCGGGGCCGAGCTCGGGCACGTCGTCATCGACCAGGCGGGTCCGCCGTGCCAGGGCAATTGCCCGAATCGCGGTTGCGTCGAGGTCCTCGCCTCGGGGACCGCGCTCGGGCGCGAGGGCCGGCTCGCGGCCGAGACCCACCCCGGCTCGGCGCTCGGCAAAGCGCTCGCCGCGGGCGCGGAGATCGACGGGCGGCTGGTGACCGAGGCGGCGACCGAGGGCGACGGGATCGCGGTCGAGGTCGTCGCCACGATCGGCACTCGGTTGGGCGTGGCGCTCTCGAGCCTCGCCAACATCTTCGACCCCGACGTGATCGTGATCGGCGGCGGCGTCTCGGCCGCGGGCGACCTCCTGCTCGTCCCGGCGCGCGAGCAACTTCGCAACCGCGCCCTGCCGCCGATGAACGAGACGTCCGTGCGCGTGGCGATGCTCGGCCCCGACGCGGGAATGATCGGGGCCGCGGAGATGGCGCTCGAGGAAAGCGCCTGATGGCGGGCCGGCTGACGGTCTGCCCGACGCCGATCGGAAACGTCGAGGACCTGAGCCCGCGGGGGCGGCGGGCGCTCGCCGAGGCCGATCTGGTCGCCTGTGAGGACACCCGCCGCGCCGGCCGCCTCTACGAGCGGCTCGAGATCGACCGGCCACGCCTGGTCTCCAACCACGAGGGCAACGAGACCGAGCGCGCTCGGCAGCTCGCCCAGCAGATCGAGCGCGGAGCGAAGGTTGTGCTGATCTCCGATGCCGGAACGCCGGTGATCTCGGATCCCGGCTTCCGTCTCATCCGCGCCTGCCTCGAGCGCGACCTCGAGGTCGAGGTCCTGCCCGGACCGTCGGCGGTGACCACGGCGCTGGTCGCCTCCGGTCTGCCGGCCGACCGCTGGCGCTTCGAGGGGTTCCTGCCGCGCCGCGCGGGAGAGCTCGAGCGTGTCCTGCGCTCGCCTGAGACGGTCGTCGCCTTCGAGTCGCCGCGGCGGCTGCCCGATTCATTGACCGCGCTCGCCGCGCTGGCGCCGGATCGCCGCGCGGCGGTCTGCCGCGAGCTCACCAAGCTGCACGAGGAGGTGGTCCGCGGGACGCTCGGGGATCTGGCGCGTCGTTTTCGCGATGAGGCGAAGGGCGAGATCGTGCTCGTCGTCGGCCCGTCGGAGAGCGCCAGCGCGGCCCCCGACGTCGCCTTCGCCGTCGACGCGCTGCGGCGGCTGGTCCAATCCGGGGCGCGCCCGCGGGCGGCCGCGAGCGTGGTCGCGGCGCTCACCGGAACCCGTCCCAACGACCTCTACAGGGGGCTCACCGGTCGCGATCCGCGCGAGTAGGCGCTTCTCGCCCGCGTTCTCCCTGTGAATAAGACTTGGTTAAGCGTTGCGCGCCGCGCCCGCCGCCCGCGGCAGCGATTAGGATGCCCGCGGGTACGTATCCCGGATGACACGCCCGGAAGGGGGGGTCTCACAGGCCCCCGCGTGGAGCGCAAGCGAGCACGTCGGTGAAGAGAGGAGCAAGGCGAACGCCGTCCCGGAGTGCAGGGAGAGCAGCCGGATAGCGGAGGATCGGGAAGGGTCGTCGCGCGAATCGCGGGAGTCGGCGCGCTCGTCATCGCGGCGATCCTGGTCGCCATGTTGCTGTTCGGCGGCGACGACGGCTTCAAGTACGACCTTCGGTTCGAGACCGGAGGCCAGCTCGTGCCCGGCAATGAGGTGCTCGTCGGCGGGCAGACGATCGGCACCATCGACGACATCACGCTCACCGACGACGCCCAGGCGGAGGTCGGGATCACCGTCGACGAGCCGCTGCACGAGGGCACCACCGCGATCATCCGCTCGACCTCGCTCTCGGGGATCGCGAACCGCTACATCTCGATCTCGCCCGGGCCCAACAGCAACCCCGAGCTTCCCTCGGAAGGCCTGATCACGGCCGAGAGCACGACCTCGCCCGTCGACCTCGATCAGCTCTTCAACACGCTCGACGAGCCGACGCGCAGGGCGTTGCAGGAGGTGATCAAGGGTCAGGCGACGATCTACACCGGCAATACCGAGGCGGCGCGTGAGACCTACAAGTACTTCGCCCCCGGCCTGCAGGCGACGCAGCGGCTGCTCGCCGAGCTGACCAGCGACCAGGCCGCGCTCAGCCGTTTCCTGGTCGACGGCTCGACCGCCCTCGGGGCGATCGCCGATCGCCGCGACGACCTCGCCGCGCTGACCACGAACGCGAATCAGGCGCTGGGAGCGATCGCGGCGCGCAACGAGGAGTTCGACCGCGCCCTGGTTGCGCTGCCGCCGACGATGCGCCAGGCGAACACGACCTTCGTCAACCTGCGTGCCGCGCTCGACGACCTCGATCCGCTGATCGCGGACCTCGGCGACGTCGCCCCCGACCTGCCCCCGTTCCTTCGCAAGGTGCAGTCGACCGTCGAGCCCTCGATCCCGGTCGTCCGCAACCTCACCCAGGCGATCGCGAAGCCCGGGAGCGCCAACGACCTGACCGATTCGCTCCGCGACGCGCCGAAGGCGCAGCAGCGCGCGCATAAGTCGGTCGCCCCGAGCATCGCCGCGCTCGACGCCGCGCAGCCGGACATCGAGTTCGCACGCCCCTACACGCCGGACCTGCTTTCCCTGGTCAGCGGCCTGGGGCAGGTGGTGTCCTACTACGACGCCAACGGTCACTACGCCCGGGTCCTCCCGGCGGGCGCCAACCTGTTCTCCAACGCGGGCGGCGCGTTGACGCCGATCACGCCCAGCCAGCAGTTCGATCAGCTCGCGGCGCTCGGCCTGGGCCCCTTCACCCGCTGCCCGGGGGCCTCGACCCAGCCCAACGCAGGCTGGCCCTCGCCCACCGACCACCCGTTCCTCGATGGCGGCGCCCTGGATGGCAGCTGCGACCCCAACGACGTGCCCCCGGGACCGTGAAGCGGCTGGCGGCGATCTTCCTGCTCCTGGTCGCTTCGGCGGCGGTCCTGGTCACCGGCTCGGCGGTCGGCGGCGACGAGGGCAACTACCAGGTCCGGGCGATCTTCGACAGCGCCGGGTTCCTGGTCGTCGGCGAGGAGGTCCGGGTGGCGGGCGCCAACGTGGGAGTGATCTCGGACGTGACCGTCACCGGCAACGACGAGCCGGCACGCGCAGACGGCAGCCCGGACCCCGGCAAGGCGGCCGTCGTGCTGCAGATCGACGACCCTGCGTTCCAGGACTTCCGCGAGGACGCCAGCTGTTTGATTCGGCCGCAGTCGCTGATCGGCGAGAAGTTCGTCGAGTGCGAGCCAACCCAGCCGCGGGCCGCCGGCTCGGAGGCGCCGCCGCCGCTCGAGCAGATCCCCGACGGCGAGCCGGGCGAGGGCGAGTACCTGCTGCCGCTGGAGCAGAACGGCAAGGCGGTGGACCTCGATCTCGTCAACAACATCATGGAGGAGCCCTACCCGGACCGCTTCCGGCTGATCCTCAACGACCTCGGCGCGGGCTTGGCGGCTCGGGGCGACGAGCTGGCGCAGATCATCGAGCGGGCCAATCCGGCGCTGCGCGAGACCAATCAGGTGCTCGCCGTGCTCTCGCGCCAGAACAAGGTCCTCGCCCAGCTCGCGAGCGACTCCGACGCGGTGATCGGCTCCCTGGCCCGCGAGCGCACCCACGTCTCGAGCTTTATCAACCAGTCCGAGGTCGTCGCGTCGGCGACGGCAGAGCGCGCCCCCGACCTCGAGCAGTCGCTCGCCCGGTTCCCGAGCTTCCTGCGCGAGCTGCGCTCCACGATGACCCGCCTCGACTCGTTCTCGACCGCCGCCACCCCGGTGTTCACGGACCTCGGGGACGCGGCGCCCTCGCTGACCCGGCTCTCGAAGGCACTGGGCCCGTTCTCGACCGCCGCCACCACCTCGTTCACGAGTCTCGGCAAGGCGGCTGAGGCCAGCGGCCCGCTGATCGCCCAGTCCGATCCCGTGATCCGTCAGATTCGCGGGCTGGCGAAGTCGGGCAAGCCGGCGGCGGTGAACCTGCGCAAGCTGCTGGCGAGCCTGCGCAAGACCAATGGATTCAAGCATCTGACGAAGTTGGTCTTCAACGCCTCCGGAGCGCTGAACGCCTTCGATCAGTACGGCCACTTCATCCGCGCGCTGCTGCCGCTCAACAACTGCGTCGACTACGACACGATTCCCGAGCCGGGCTGTGGCGCCAATTTCACCGGGGACGCAGCGTCGGGCGCGGGCGTCAGGGCAGCGAGGCAGGCACTGAGAGATCAGAGCGCGGGGGCTGATGCCCTGCCCGGAACAGAGGACGCGCCAAGGCCCGAGGCCGCGAACCGCGGCCAGGGGCCGAACTCGACCGGCGGCGAGCCGCCCTCGCTCGATGTGACCCCCGGAACGGCGGTGCCCCCCGACGGCGAGGTCGCACCCGAGGGCGTCGTGCCCGAGGTCGGCCCGAGCACCGGGTCCAGCGGCCCCACGGCCGGCCGCATGCGCGCGGCGCGCGAGTTGCTCGACTTCCTGATCGGCGAGCCGCGGACGAAGTCCGCCGGCAAGGGCAAGGGCAGGCGATGAGGCGCGGCCTGGCATCCGGCCTCGCCGCGAGCCCGACCCTGGTCGGCGCGGTGACGGTGATGATCGTCATCCTCGCCGTCTTTCTCGCCTACAACGCGAACACCGGCCTGCCCTTCGTCCCCACGTACGCGCTCTCCGCCGAGGTCCCGAACGCGAACTCGCTCGTGCCCGGAAACGAGGTCCGGATCGGAGGCGTGCGCGTCGGCTTGATCGAGACGATCGAACCCGAGCAGGACACCGAGGACGGGACCTTCAGCGCCAATCTGGATCTGAAGCTCGACGCCGACGTCGACCCGCTGCCGGTCGATTCCACGCTGATCGTCCGGGCGCGCTCGGCGCTCGGCCTCAAGTACCTCGAGATCGACAAGGGCACCTCGAGCAAGGGCTACCCCGCCGGCGCCACGATCCCGATCACGTCCTACGGGGCTCCGGACCCGGATCACCCCGGCCGCCTCCAGGGCCCGGTCGAGATCGACGAGGTCCTGAGCACGTTCGACGAACCGACCCAACGGGCGATTCAGCACAATCTGGTCGAGTTCGGCAACGCGCTCGCCGGCCGCGGGCCGACGCTCAACTCGGCCCTCGGGCGCCTGCCGCGGGTGCTGCGTTATCTCCAGCCGGTGATGACCAATCTCTCCGACCCCGACACCGGGCTGGAGCGCTTCATCGTCGCCGCCGCAGCCGCCGCAGCCGAGGTGGCGCCGGTCGCCGACGTTCAGGCGGAGCTGTTCGTGAACCTCGACACGACCTTCACCGCGCTCGCGGGGGTGGCGCGGCCGTTCATCCAGGAGACGATCTCTGAGACGCCGCCGACGTTCGCCGTCGCCGAGCGCGCCCTGCCGAGGATCCGGCCGTTCCTCGAGCACAGCACCGAGCTGTTCACCTCGCTGCAGCCCGGCGTCGACGCGATCGCCACGTACTCGCCGCTGATCGCCGACACGCTGGAGATCGGCACCCCGGTGCTCCGTGACTCGCCGCAGCTCAATCGCACCCTCGAGCCGACCGCGCGGGCGCTGCTCGCCTTCAACGACAACACAGTGGTCCGCGACGGCCTCAGCCGCCTCCGCCAGACAACCGATATCGCCGGCCCGGCGTTGCGCTTCATCGCCCCCGCGCAGACCGTGTGCAACTACGGCACCCTGTTCGCGCGCAACCTCGCAAGTGTGCTCTCGGAGGGGTCGGACGGCAGCCGGTGGCAGCGGTTCACGGTCTTCGATCCGCCTCAGGGTCCCAACGACGAGGGCGGCGTCGCCTCGGGTCCGGCGAACGGGGGTGGCGAGGAGAGCAACTACCTGCACTTCAACCCATACCCGAACACCGCGTCGCCGGGCCAGAAGTTCGAGTGCGAGGCCGGCAACGAGCCCTACCTCGTCGGGCAGCAGGTGATCGGCAACGCTCCCGGGAACCAGGGCACGGTCACCGACGACCAGCCCGGGGGAGGGGCGCAATGAGACGGCCGTTCGCCAAGCGAGAGCCGGCTACCCGCCATCCGAGCAAGCCGGTGCCCGACGAGCGCGTCTGGGGCCGCAACTACCACGGCCCGGCGCCCTGGATCTTCGGCCTGATACTGGCCGGCCTGCTCGCGATCGGGATCTACCTGGCGTTCACGAAGAACGTCCCGTTCAGCGGCAAGGGGTACGAGATCACGGCGACGTTCGAGAACGCGGCCACCCTGCGATCGACCTCGCCGGTGCGGATCGCGGGCGTCAACGTCGGCAAGGTCACCAACATCGAGGCCGATGGCGATGCGGCCAAGGTCACCTTCACGGTCGACGACGAGGGCCGCCCGATCCACAGCGACGCCGAGGTCGAGATCCGGCCCCGGCTGTTCCTCGAGGGCAACTTCTTCCTCGACCTCTTTCCCGGCAGCCCGAGCGCGCCCGAGCTCGACAACGGCGGCGACATCCCGATCACCCAGACCGCGACCGCCGTCCAGCTCGACGAGGTGCTGACCGCGCTGCAGGCGCCCCAGCGCCGCGGGCTTCAGCGCCTGCTCGAGGGCTACGGCACGGCGCTCACCTACGAGCCCACCGCTGCCGACGACGTCGATCAGGACCCGTCGGTCCGCGGTGAGACCGCGGCCGAGTCGCTCAACGACTCCTTCCGCTACGGCGGCGCGGCGGGCCGCGGGGTGGCGATCGTCAACACGGCGCTGCTGGGCGAGAACCCCGGCGACCTCGCCGGCCTCATCCGCGGTCTCGGTGAGACCTTCGGCAAGCTCGCGGATCGCGAGGCCGAGCTCTCCGACCTGATCACCAACTTCAACGTCTTCACCGGAGCCCTCGCCGCCGAGTCGGCGAACCTCTCGCGGACGATCGAGGAGCTGGCGCCGACGCTCGAGGAAGCCGAGCCCACGCTGCTGCACCTCAACGACGCCCTGCCCGCGGTGAGGGCGCTCGCGATCGAGTCCCAGCCGGCGATCGAGGAGCTGCCGGCGACGATCGCGGCCGCGAACCCGTGGCTCAACCAGACGCGCGCGCTGCTGCGCAAGAGCGAGCTCGGGGGCCTCGCCCGGCTGCTGCGTGACGCCGCGCCCGGCCTTGCCCAGACGACCGCGGCCGCAAAGAAGTTCTTCCCGCAGCAGACGCTGCTCGCCCGTTGCACCTCCAACGTCCTCGTGCCGGCCGGCAACGTGGTCGTCAGCGACGGCTTCAGCACCGGGCAGCCGAACTTCTACGAGTTCTTCTACGGGGCCGAGACCCTGGGCGGCGGCGCGCAGGGCTTCGACGGGAACGGCCCCTTCCTGCGCTTCCAGTCCGGCGGCGGGCCGCAGCTCGTCGAGGGCAACGTCCCGGGGGGCGGGCCCTCGAACACGCTCAACTTCGCCAACACGATCGAGGCTCCGAGCGGGATCCAGCCGGCGCTGCCCGACAGCGCGCCCCCGTTCCGCATGGACTTCGCCTGCAAGAAGAACCCGGTGCCGGAGATCAACGGCCCCGCCGGCGCTGTCGGCCCCCCCGACCTCACCCCCGCACCATGAAACGCGCGATCCGCGAACACCTTCGTGACTTCATCGCGATCGCGGCGCTGTTCGTCGTCGGCGTGCTGGTGACCGGCTACATCCTCTCTCAGCAGCAGCAGCCGTACCCGGAGTGGCTGCCCTTCCTCGGCGATGATCGGTTCGAGCTCAAAGCCGAGCTCTCGAGCGCCCAAGCGGTCACCCCGGGGCAGGGCCAGACCGTGAACATCGCCGGCGTCAAGGCCGGGGACATCTCCGACGTCGAGCTCGATCAGGGCACAGCGGTGGTGACGATGCTGGTCGAGCAACAGTACGCGCCGCTGCTGCGATCCAATGCGACCGTGCTCCTGCGCCCGCGCACGGGCCTCCAGGACATGACCCTCGAGGTCGATCCGGGCAAGGGCGGCCAGCCGCTCGAGGAGGGAGCGACGATCCCGCTCGCGCAGACGAAGCCGAATGTTCAGCCCGACCAGATCCTCGCTTCACTCGACGGCGATACGCGGGCGTACCTGAGGCTCCTGATCGAGGGCGGCGCCGAGGGCCTCGGCGGCCGCGGGAAGCAGCTCTCGGCCGGCCTGCGGCGATTCGAGCCGCTGAGCAGGTACCTGGCGCGAATCGGCGACGCGCTGGTCGCCCGCCGCCAGAACATCGCCCGCGTGGTCACCAGCTTCCGCGCGCTCGGCGAGGAGCTCGGCAAGGCCGACACCAGGCTCTCGGACTGGGTCTCCTCCCAGAACGCCGCGATCGGCGCCTTCGCCAACCAGGAGGCGTCGATCCGCGAGACCCTGCGTGAGCTGCCCTCCACGCTCGCCGTGACCCGCAAGGCGCTGGCCAGCGGCGACGAGCTCGCGCTCGAGCTCGGCCCCGCTTCCGAGGCGCTGATCCCCGCGGCGCAGGCGTAGCCCACACGAACCAAGCTTACATGGAGCGAAGTGTTGGATGCCATCCCAACCCTTAGCCCACGGACTGAAACAACCGGCGATCTTGTGCTTCATGAAACGCCCTGTTGGTCAGCGAGCGGCACCAATCAAAAACGTCATGAGTCTTGAGATGCGCCTGCATTGCGCGCATACTGGCGGCGCTGCTCGGCTTCGTCCATCTCAAGAGCTTCTTCCATCGCCGAAACAAATCCTTCCGTGTCATGAGGGTTGACCAGAAGCGCCCCGCATTTCAATTCCGCAGCAGCTCCAGCGAATTCGCTGAGTATCAACACTCCCATGCCGTCCGAGCGCGACGCGCAGAATTCTTTTGCGACAAGATTCATGCCGTCCTTGAGAGGGGAAACAACTGCGATATCAGCCGCACGATAGAACGTAATCAATTCATCGCGCGAAAATGACCGATAGAAATAATTGATGGGAACCCATCCGGCATGCCATACGAGCCATTGATCCTGCTGACGAGCACTTCGATGTGATGCCGGAGATCCGCATACTCCGCAATATTTGAGCGACTGGGCACCACAATCTGCACCAATGTAACCTCGCCGGAAAGATCGGGGTTACTTTCCAGGAGCTTCTCGAAGGCCATCAGACGAGAGGGAATCCCCTTCGTGTAATCAAGGCGGTCCACACCAAGATGACCCGCGTTTGTCCAAGGCGGCCACGGAGGGTGGCAGCGGCCTTGGCAATCGCAGGTTGGCGGTCGGCAGCAGCGAAAAAAGCTGACAATCGATACTGATTGGATAAGTACCGATTGTCTAGTGTGGCCGTCCACCCTGGCAATCGATATTTCATCACCGCGTTGCAGTCGCACGTTCGGAAGAAATCGATGGAGGCAACTGATGAAATTTCGGCGATCGCGATGCGTCTGGAAGCCAACCACATTGAATTCCAGCAGTCCACGCAACAATTCAGCCCGCCATGGCAGTACTTCGAAGATGTCGGGAGCAGGGGAAGGGGATGTGATGGAAATAAGCGAGACGGTGCTGCAAGGCTCGCTTACGTAACGCATCCGCACACATCATCAGGTGATAGTCATGCACCCAGACGAAGTCGCCCGGCTCCGCGACACCTTCTACCGCAGCGGCAAACTTCCTGTTTACCTCGCGGTAGGACTGCCAGATTGCCGAACCCAGTTGGGATCGGAACGGCAGGCCATGAAACAGCGGCCAGATAATTTCATTGCAGAATCCCCGGTAATATTGACGTTGCTCGTGTTCACTGAGGACACAGGCACCAGCGAATAACCCTGTGCCGAACCCCAATGGGCTACCAATTCCGGGACCATGTCCTGATATTCCGTACCCGTCCATCCGACCCAGCACCCGCCACCGTCTTTCAGAATGGGAGCGAGCGCGCTGACCAGTCCGCCCGAGCTGGGATACACGAGTTTTTCGTTTTTCACGGAGTCCACGGGAATCGGTAAGCGATTGGATACGATGATCAACCTGTCGAATCCCCTCATTGGACACCCCGGCACGCATTAATCCAGCCTGCCAGGAACTGGATCAGTTCATCCGGCGGTTTAAGCCACATCTGGGCGGCAGTAAAACGGTGCTTCGGTCCCACCAGGACGGATAAGCCGCGACCATTTAATACACGGAACGCATCCTCGTCCGTTGCGTCGTCACCTAAATAAGCGATGGGAACATCAGGGTGTAACTCGGCAAACAGATTAGAAGGGCATCGCCTTTATTCGCTGAGGAAAGTCGCAGTTCAACCCCCTCTTCAAATTCGTGAGTACGAGGTCCGGTGCCACGGCAAGTGGCCGGAGGATACGATACGCTTCCATTCTCATATCCAAAATTTGCGAGGCCGACAGGCCTCTCCAGTGCAGGGCGACCGCCGCGAGTTTTACTTCGATGTGCTCGCGAAATCCCTCGCGTTCCAATCGCGCCTCGGCCAGGGCCAACATCTCCAGAGCATCCTCGTTGACGTGAATATCTTCATAGCGGCCAAGCGTGTTGATGCGTTCGATACCATGAGTGCCCCAGATCTCTGGCATCGGCTTCAAGCCGAGCAGGGGTGGTACCTCGTTTGCTGCGCGACCGCTGACAATGATTACGCGGGTGTCACATGTCGTCATGATGCAACAGGTACTCTACGACCTTGGGATACGGGGTGGCGCGATGTCGATCGGATTTGCAATGGTAAGCGTGCCATCATAGTCAGCGATTAAAATGCGGTGTTTTGCGGCAGCAACTTTCGTGAAAAATGCGCTTTCGTGTTTGCTGACAACAGCCATTCTGCTCAGGCAAGCCTCCTTCGATGCTGTAAGCAGTATGTCGATGCCAACGGGAATGAGAAATACAGTAACTAGAGTATTTTGTTGTTGAAATCAGGTGACTACATCAGGAAATGATCCTTTTACGAACCGCGTACAAAACGATTTCGGCAGAGCTATGAAGATTTAGTTTTTGCATGAGTCGCGTACGGTGAGTCTCAACAGTATTCGTACTGAGATTCAGCAAACTGCGATTTGCTTGTTGGAGTTACCTCTTGCCAGCAGCTGCAGAATCTCTTTTTCCCGATCTGTCAACAAATCGTACGAATCTTGCAGCCCGCGCTGCTGCAACTGGCGCATGTAATCTTCAAGCAGGGTTTTCGTAATTGCCGGACTGAAGAAAGGCTTTCCCTGCGCCACGGATCGGACGGCATTGTCGAGGTCCACATCCGCATTCTCTTTGAGCAAATATCCTTTCGCGCCAACAGCCAAGGTCCGCGTGAATAGGTTCGTCTGAGTACATGCTCAAGATGATGACTCCGATGTTGGGATTCTTTTTGACCAACTGCGCTGTGGCTTGAATCCCATTCAAGTTCGGCATGGCAATATCCATAATGACAACATCCGGCAAGAGCTCTTCGGCCATGCGTACGGCTTCCCGGCCTTCCGTCGCTTCGCCGATGACTTCGAACGCGCTATTTTGCTCGAGCTGGAGCCTCAAACCTTTGCGAACAATTCCGTGATCGTCGGCAATGAGGACGCGTATGCGTTTCATGCAGGCACACCGATCGGGATTTGTACTTGAATGGTTGTGCCTCCATTGGG
>CAVVBX010000009.1:0-87835 GCA_963746675.1 uncultured Solirubrobacterales bacterium
TCGCCGTCGGCTGCCTTCAGACGCAGGTCGTCTGGCAGCTCTAAGGTTCTACGCCCCTCCTCGATCATCTTGATCTTGTCCAGCATCGACTTTGAGTGAGTACGAGCGCGGTGGTTGAAGAGCAGTTGGGCGGACTCTCGCCTAACGCGCTGATATTCGGACTGCGGCTCCGTCGTATATCTGGTGATTTCGTCCCCGCCGCCAGCCGGGATCGACGGAAGATCTCCGATTGCTTCTTCTACCGAAAGGCCGGGCGGGCACCGCGGCTCCCCCGCCTCAGCCGCTCGGATCAGCTCCCGGGCAGTGAACTCTGGATGGTCTGTGCCGGTCGGGAGCAGGTCCTCCGGGTCGGAATCCAGATCCTCTCGAACCGCGACGATGAACAGACGGCGACGAAGCTGGGGAACTCCGAAGCGCCACGCTTCGAGGACGCGTGAGCCCGAACGGTAGCCAGCGTCTTTCAACACCGCTTCTATCTCGTCGAACAAGGTGCTATGACCGCCCCAGGACAATGCCGGCACGTTCTCGAGCACCGCGACTGCAGGTTTCAAGCCCCCGATGAGGTCAGCAGTCTTTGCGAGGAGCGCATTGCGAGGGTCATCGAGCTGCCGGGTTCCGATCTTCGACAGCCCCTGGCAGGGCGGTCCAGCGGTAAGGGGCTGTCGAGCTCCCCCGAGCAACGCGCGCCAGGCCGGCCACCTCAGCCGCCGCCACCCCCGTCAGATCCTTCCGCCAATAAGGAACCCTGGGGCGATTTCGCTTGAAGGTCTTGACGGCCGACTCGTCCGAGTCGACCATCAGCCGCGTATCGAAAACACCGAGGCGCTCCAGGCCGAGGGTGAAGCCCCCCACTCCCGCGCAGAGATCCACATGAGTAAACGGCGCGCGACGCTAGGCCTTGAGCTTCTCATCGAAAAGGAAGCTGAGCAAGTCTGCCTCGGCCTGGTCGTGAATCTGGGTATACAGCTGATCGATGTGACCATCCACGCCGTCAGCGGTGAGAACCCCTTCCTTTCTTTCTAGTTCGCGTATGGACTCCTTAAGGATGATCTCCACATAACGCTGGAACATATAGTCACGCCACCGCGTGCTCTCGGCACCGTAGTCCTCCATGATGCGCTGCGCCAGAGGGCGGCTGGTGTTAATCCAATAGATGCCCTGTTCGAGATCTTCGTGTCGTTGGTACACAGCCGGATGGCGGGGAGAACAATGGAATTCTCGGCCAAGGGGATCAAGCGGATCCGAGTCGTACTCTCAGATAGGACCGTCGGCGAGCGCCGACCACGGCGCTCTTCATCCCCTCCGCCGCCCTCGGATCCACCTTCTCCGCCGGCTTCGACGTCCTTCTTGTTCCCGTGAACCTTGTCGTCCCCGTCCCGTCCCCCAGCACCGTCACCCAGGCCGCCGAAGCCTGATCCCTCGCCAGGACCGCCGAACAGCTGAGCCATCAAGCTCGGCATGAACTTGTTCTTCCACTGGTTCAAGAGCTCGTTGAAAGCAGATGACTGAGACAGATCCGCCGCCTGACGGGCCTTGGCATCAGCCTCGGCGATCCGGCCCGCCAACTCATCGACTCTCTCGCGTACCCAAGCCAGGAGGGCGCGCGTCTTCTCGTTTTCGACGAGCTTGTCGCGGTCGTTCTTGACGCAGTCGTCATCGGGGTCGTCGAGCTTTGGACAGTCGCACTCACCGTGGATGAACTCTGCCTGCGCGGGAAAGGTGAGCGCGCCACCCAGCTCGTGCATCTCGTACGACCCGATAGCCCCTACCTCACCAAGAAAGTCGATGCGATTCACGCCGCTCGTGCGCAAGCTTTCGCGGCTTGAACGCAGGATCAGCGTGGCATCGGGCCAACGGTCATCGCGGTAAGTGTGGACGTTTCCGTCCGCGTCTTCCATCGACGCAGGCACTTCGTGCTCTTCGGCATCCGCGAAGTCGGGACGTACCGGAATGTGGCGTACATGCAGCCTCAACCACCCTCCGTCGCCTACACGAGCGAGCACAAGCTTTCGAGCTATTAAGCGGCGGGCCTGCGGATGGTCGACCAGCTTCTTGATGATCTTCTCGCCCGAAGACCGGCCACCAAAGTGGTTCGGGTGGTCCCCGGTCACGACGGTAAACCCCCCACTGACGTCCAATCGTGCCTTCGCCTCTGAGGGCATGTCCTCAACGTTGACCCCGGCGATCTCCAGTGCCCCCTCAAGATCAACCACCAGATCCTCGTACCCGTCCAGGAAGCCGTATTTCTTTGCCTTGTTGAAGCCGAAGATGTTGAGCTTGCCGTTGCGGTAGGTCACGAAGCGGCTCTCCTCGAAGCTCTGACGCATATAGAACTTGCCGCCGTTTCCGTGGCCACCAAGCGTCTTGATCTTCTTCTTCCCGCGCTGAGCGGCGCGCGGATCACCCCAGCGTTTGAAGGCCTCCACAATGTCCGCATGAGACATCCCCACGAAGTCGACTACGCGGAACGTCGAGTCTCTTCGGACGGCGTTCCTGAAGGTCAATCAGGATGACCTGTTGGTCGTCAGGGAGCTCCTCCCGCGTATATGCATCGGCTGAGTTCTTGACCCATTCGGCGAGTCCCTTCGCATGGTCGAATCTGAACTCCTGGCCTACGTGGTCTAGGAACTCATCTGCGAACTCGTGGGGAATCTCTTTGATCTTTGGCATGTCTATCTCCACCTAACTCGGGGATCTTCCGGCGGGCTACCGCGACTTTTCGCGGGGTGCGACCCGCGCACGCATGAGCTCCCCGAATCGCTCTCTGAGCTCGTCGCGTGTGGTAAGAGCAAGCGCGACCTGCGCAGCATCAACTGACGGGTCGTGCGACCTCACAGCGGCGTCAAGAGCTTCATCAACTGTGCGAACTCGACCCGCGAAGTCCCCAGGCTTCGTCCGCACGGTGACGCTGTAGAAGTCGTAGAAGTCCGTATCGAGCATGTCGCCCTGCTGACCGGTCGCCACGAGGCGAAGGGCGGCCTTGTCACGAAGGCGTGCGATCTCGTCGCGCTGGTGTCGCTCGAGACGTGAACTTCCTTCGTCGGTTCCGCCATGGCCTGCGAGCCGCTGCGCCGTGGCTAGTCCCCGCTCGGTCAGTCCGAACTTCTTGTTCTGACTTCGAACGTAACCCTGCTTCTTTAGCGGCCCGTACAACGGCTTGTGCAGGTCGGACGCGTTGGGATACATGTCGGTGTACCCACGAAGACCGAACTCCGACGGAAACATCTTCCACGCCCGCACCACAACGTCTTCATACGAGCACAGGCGTGTGCTCCTGTTGGCCGACTCGTACATTGCGAGCAAGATCTTGCTTGGCGTTCTCGGCCTCGATTTTGGTTCGCTGTCATTCTCGGCTGCCTCCGAACAGGTCGAACGCGGTGTCGTCCACGGCGACCTTCGCTGACGGACCGCGCCCGATCAGCAGACACCAATCCCAAATCTCGGAGACGCCCCACCACGGCGGCACGATGCGCGGTAACGCGAGCGGACGACCACTCCCCGTGCCCTGCCTGTAGCGCCCGATCGATCGCGAATTGCTGGCCTTCTTCCTTCCCGGCAATCTCGATGAACTCCAGAACGGCCCGGCTTTCTGCTGATTGCTCACGAAGTGCTCGTATGAACAAGTCGCGCTCAGTCAAGCTCAGGGTTCCGTCTCGCGACTCGTCCAGGATCGGATTTGATGCCGCTGCGAGCTGCCAGCCCGCTTTCGTCAGCAGGACATCGCGAGACCCGTCTCCGACGAGCGCAGCTAGGCCCAGTTGCACCATCGGCCCTTGCGCATCCCTGATGAGGCGGTGTGCAGGGTGAAGCTGCTGATGAATCGGCGAAGTGCTGGATCGCGGTCATCGGATACGGGTAGTCCGATCCATCGCCGGTCGAGCCCTTTCCGGCCGACTCTCAGATCGTCCCTTCGCAGTCGCTGGCCGACGCTCCGGGCTACTTCGGCTGCCGTGTACTGGAAGCCGGACAGGGGCGTTGGGGCACCGCCACTCATATTTGCGGCAACACGGCAAGCAACTTTGATCGGGAAGAGGCGATTAGTGAGGACGAACAGCGGAACGGCGGTCTTCGCCGAGGACGAAGGCAGCTCCCCGTCGGGAACATGAAGCGGGATCGCCAGAAGGTCGCCCACACCGTCCGCCTCCGACCCGCCCGAGCTGGGGACAGGCTTACCGGGTTCCGCTTCAAGGGAGAGCTGGTTCCCCAGAGCGACTGTGACGAGCTCAGAGAGATCGCCGTAGGCATCGCTATAGCCAAGAAAGTCGCGGACGTCACGTGACAGACCTGAAGGGAGCCGAATCACAAGGGTTTGGGATTCCATACAGACCTATAGTATCACTACAAAGGGCCAAAGGTGCCCTTTGGCGCCAGAAGCGCCCATAAGCTCCGGCTCATCGGGCACCGCATCCTGTCGCTGGTCGCAGATCGGAGCTGCCTAAGTCCCAGGCGCGACCTCGGCGAGTGCCTGCCGAACAGCAGCCGGGAACGGCTCGGGCGCATCCCCGGCGGACCAGTGGGCGGCCTCGGGGTGCGCCCTGATGACGTCCGCCACCATCGCGACCGTCGAGGCGTCGGTGACGTCCTTGAGCAACGCGATCACGAGGTCTTGCACGTGCCACCGATTGTGCCCGTAGCCGACTTCAAGCAACCGCTCAACGATGAGCTTGCGAAGGTCGAGGCGAGTCGTACGCCTATAGATCCGCTGGTAGAAGCCGGCGACGATGTCGCAGTACTCGAATGGAAGACCCCCGCTGACGTGCCCGTCGTAGATGCGAATCATCTCCACGAAGGCACCCGGCAGGTCGTCCATGTACTGATCAACGACGTCCTCAGGCAGGCGAGGAACCTCGCGGGTGAATAGCGACTCCTCTTGCGCGTTCGACCGTAGGGAGCCATAAATATCTCGAACGACGTCCAAGTCTTCCCCCGTCGGCGTAGCAAACCACGCCTCCAGCAGGCGCTGGAGGGTGTCCGCAGGGAGTTCTGCGAATGCCGGGTCGTTGATGATCCGGTCGAACGCTTCCAACGCCTCGCCCCCGTTGCCGAATCGGTTCTCGGGCTTCTTCTCGCAGCAGCGCGAGATGAAGTAGCGGAAACGCTCGGGCAGATCGGAGACGTCGGGCACGCCGATCTCTGGGACTTCGCCGGTGAGCATGACGATCAACAGCTTGCCGAGCGAGAACACGTCCGCCTCGGGGCCGACCTCTTTCATGTCGGTGAACTGCTCCGGCGCCATATACGGCTCTGTGCCGGACCAGACCCCGAGTCTTGGTGAGGCCGATGGTCCCGCCCTCAAGGGCTTTGCCGAGCCCGAAATCGGTGACCTTGACTACGCCGTCGAACAGCAGCGCGTTTTCTGGCTTCAAGTCGCGATGGATGACTGACTTGCCGTGGGCGTACGAGACCGCTTCCAGAATTTGGCGATAGATGGGGCGCACCCATGACTCCTCACCCGCGAGGATCTCGAGCCGGTCGGCAACGCTGCACTCCGCCCTCGGCATGACGAAGTAGGGCTCGTCGCCGCTGACATTTCGGTAGACGACCGGGACGATGTTGGGGTGATCAAGGATGTCGTCGAGAAGACGCGCCTCCCGCTCGAACCGTTTCCGGATCTCGCTGTCGTCTGCGAATCCGGGCTGGAGCCGCTTGACGGCAACGTCGGAGCCAATCACAGCCCCGACGTCATCGAGCACGTCTGCCCTGTGAACGACGCAGAATCCACCACTGCCGATCTCCTCACCAATCCTGATCCGCGTCATGGACTCAGGATAAGCGCCTCCGCGCGCCTAGCGGGGGCGCGGCGAGGGCCACACTCGATCTAGGCTTCCAGACCTGGCTCCGAAAACTCGGGCTGGCGGTCGTGCTGTTCGCGGCCTGCCTCCTCTTTCCGGCATCAGCACCAGGATGCGCACCAACGCCGGCCGAAGCGTCATCTTGGCGCTCGGCTGGGTCCTGTTCGTTGCGACGGTGGTCTGGGTCGCCACCTTCCCGGTGACCGTCACGATTTGAGCCGCACAGACGTTTGGGCAAGTCGCGCTCGCGGCTAGGTGTGCAGCTGGGCATGCACACCTGCACATCGGCCTGTGCGCCGATACTTGACAGGAAATATTTCTGGCTGATTCACTCCGGACGATGACACGATTCGGACCGGTCCACGCCACGAGAACGACACGATTTCCGAGACATCGGCGATGCAAGGCGCCGCCAACGGCTCGACGGGTGACGACATTGGTGACTGAGCGCTACCTGCCCGTCGAGATGCCCGAGCGCTTCGCGCTCGAGTTCCAAGACGACGACGGTGATTGGATGGTCGAGGCGGTCTGCTTGGCGAACATGTTCGACCGCCTCGATGACGGCAGCTACATCTGGTCGCATTTCGGCTCCGGTTTGTGGATTCGCTGCGTGGAGAAGCACGACGATCACTTCGTCCACGTCGACGGCGGCGGAGATCGCTTTCGCTATCGGCTCGTGGCGCTACCGCCCGTCCCCGACGACGACTGACCCGCGACGAGGATCCTCTCCGAGGCTCTCCGCGGGCTTCCCGTGGATTCTTCGATCCCTCGGAATACTCAGATAGCCCTCGGGGAACCAGATCCAGCCGGCCGCGAGGTTGAAGTCCTCCGGAGGCGCTTCCAGCCCGTCGGGATGCAGCCAGCCGGTGTAGGCGGCGATCACGGCGTCGAGCGTGTGACCGCTCGCCCCTACGTTGCTCCGGTCACCTTCGCCCACCCCGAGCCCGATCGCCTCGCCCTCCAGACGTTCCAGAACCCTCGCGCGGTACTTATCCTGGCTCTCGCTGCGTGGCCTCGGCCGCAGCCGCTGGTCGATGGAGGCTAGTCGCGCCAGCGTCGCCCGCGGATAGACCTCGAGGACCTCGCCGGGCTCGATCGAGGCCGGCGCAATCCCGCGGTTGGACAGCTTCTCACCAGGGCGACCGCTCGCGCGGTGATGATCCCCAGACCCGTGGTGGGCTTGGGATCGAGGCCGGAGATCATCGTCTTGGCCTCGAGCTTGCACAACCTGCGGCTTTCGGGATGCGGTCGCTCTTGGCGGTCGCGCGATCAAGCGAGAAACGGCTTGCCCGTACGGCTTCTCCGATGGGCCGGGGAGGGTTCGAACCTCCGTCCAACGGATCATGAGCCCGGGCTCCGCCTACGCCAGCACCGCCTTCCGCGGGTAGACGACCTCGGGGTCGGTGAGGACGTTGACGAGCGCCGGCTTGCCGGACGCGAAGGCGCGCTCGAGCGCCGGCCGGAGCTCGCTGGCGTGCCGACCAGCTCGCCGTGGCAGCCGAGCGCCTCGACGACCTGGTCGTAGCGGGTCGCCGGCCGGAGCTCGGCCGCGATCGAGTAGCCGTAGAGGAACTTCATCGGGTGGTGCTCGAGGGCCCAGATGCCGTTGTTGCCGATGATGCCGACGACGGGGAGGTCGTGGCGGACCATGGTGTCGAACTCGAGGCCCGCAGAAGCCGAAGGCGCCGTCGCCGAGCAGGCAGGCAGACCTGGCGGTCGGGGTGGGCGAGCTTGGCGCCGATCGCCTGGCCCGGGCCGGCGCCGAGGCAGCCGTAGGGGCCGGGGTCCATCCAGCAGCCGGGCTCGTAGGTGTCGATGCACGCGGCCGGCGTAGGAGACGAAGTCGCCGCCGTCGCCGATCACGATCGCGTCGCGGTCGAGGACCTCGTTCGAGCTCCTTGTAGACGCGCATCGGGTGCAGCGGGGCGCGGTCGTCGTCGAGCTCGGCCTGCTCGGCCTGCGCGCTTCTCGGTCTCGGTCTCGCGCAGGGCTGCGACCCAGGCGTCGGTGCGGCCGCGGCCGCCGCCGGCGGCCACGGCCGCCTCGCGGATCGCCGCCAGCGTCGCGGCGATCTCGCCGACCAGCTCGAGGTCGGGCTGGCGGTTCGCGGTGAGCTCGTTCGGCGCCTCGTCGAGCCAGACGAGCTTCGTCTCCTCGCCGAAGCTGCCGCCGAAGCCGAGCCGGAAGTCGAGCGGCACCCCGACCACGAGCGCGACGTCGGCCTCCTTGAGGCCCTTGCCGCGGGCGCGGCTGAAGCAGAGCTCGTGGTCGGCGGGCAGGCACCCCCTGCCCATGCCGTTGAGGAAGACCGGGATCCCGAGCGCCTCGGCCAGCGCCGCGCAGCTCGTCCTCGCCGTGGGCCCAGTAGAGGCCGGTGCCGGCCATGATCACCGGGCGCTCGGCCTCGGCGAGCAGCTCGCCGCCTCGCTCGGCGCCCTCGGCGGGCTCGGCCGGGCCGCGCTCGGGCGCGGCGGGCACCTCCGCCTCGCCCTCGGTGAAGACGACGTCGAGCGGGTAGTCGAGGAAGGTCGGGCCGCTGGGCTGGGCGAGCGCGGCGTCGATCGCGCGCGCGGTCGCCGCGGGGATCTCGGCCGTCTCCTTGACCGTCTCGGCCGACTTGGTGAGCGGCGAGACGAACGGCAGGTGGTCGATCTCCTGGAGCGCGCCCGAGCCCCAGCGCCTCTCGGCGGCGCGGCCGCCGAGCACGACCAGCGGCGAGCGGTTCTGAACTGCGCGCCGGCCATCGCGCTCATCCCGTTGGTCACCCCGGGCCCGGCGGTCAGCGCGCAGACGCCGGCCTCGCGGGTCGCCTTCGCGTAGCCCTCGGCCGCCCAGGCCGCCGACTGCTCGTGGCGGGTGTCGACGACCTCGATCCCCTCGGCCTTGCAGCCGTCGTAGATCGAGAACAGGTGGCCGCCGGAGAGGGTGAACAGGTGGCTGACGCCGCGGCGACTTGAGCGCCCGGGCGACCAGCTGGCCGCCGTGGACGGGGCCACTCGGCGCTCGCTCGCCTCCGGCGCGGGCGCTCTCCTCGGTGGTCGCCATCGAGGCCGAGACTATCGCGCGGGTCTCAGCCGAGGTTCGGGGGCGAAGTCGAGGCACACAAGGCCTCTCTAGGTGTGATGCGCATGACGCGGCACGCCAGGAACCGTGCACGTCACCTCGGTCTGTCGGTCGAGGAGATCGAACGGGTCGTCACTGGGCCGATACGGCGTGATCTCGATCCCGAGGGGCGGCGACGCTTCACCGCAGACGTCGGCGGTCGACGGGTCCGAGTGGTCGTCGCGCTTGACGAGCCCGACCTTGTCGTTACCGTTCACGAGCGGAGGAGCTGATGCGAGCCGAGTACGACAGCCAAGCGGACGCGCTATCGATCGACGTGCTCGACGTGGAGCGCTGGGAAGGCTCCGAGCCGGTCGACGACGACTACTGCAACGTCGCGCTCGCCGGCGGGCGGGCCGCGAACGTCGAGCTGCTCTCACCCCGCGATCACCTCGACCTCCTGACCATCGCGGCCGACGCACACGGCCTCGACGCCCAGGCCCTGCTGGCCGCGGCGCAGTCGGCGCTCGCAGCGCCCGATCGGACGGTCGTGCTCGAGGTGCTCGCGCCGGCCTGATGCCGCGCGAGCGACCATGAGCGTCCGAGTCGGTCCCTACGCCTTCGAGGACATCGACTACGACGTCGATTTCGACATCCTCTACCTGCGGGCGGGTTCGCCGCTGCCGGTGATCGGCGAGGAGACCCCCGAGGGGCACGTGGTGTGCTTCTCGTCGGACGAGCTGCGGGTGGTCGGCGTGGATCTGTTCAGCCCCGCCGCGGAGCTGACCCGGAGCGGGCGTGTCGTGGTCACCCTGCCGTCGGGCGAAGTCGCGGAGGTGTCGGGCCTCGAGGCGGCGCTGGACCGGTCCCAAGCGTCGTGATCAATCGCCGATCGCCTACCCTCGTCGCATGCCCTCGGAGCCCACCTCTCCCATCCAGGCGAGCGCGAAGCTCACGTCACGCGGCCGGGTGACGATTCCGGCTCCTGTGCGTGCGAGGCTCGGGTTGCGCCCGGGCGACCGCCTGAGATTCCGCGTTGAGGGAGCGCGCGCAACGATCGAGCCGGCGCGCGACTTCCTGGTGATGGCCGGGAGCGTCCCGATCCCCGAGCGCACACGAGGGATGCCGTGGGACGAGGTCCGGCGCCTGACGCGGCACGCCCGCGCCCGCAGGCTCGTCTGACCGCCCCTACTCCCCCACCTCACTCACCCCGAGCGGGAACACATCCGCGATCACGTAGGCCCGGATCGCCTCCGGCAGCTGCGTCCCGGCCGGGATCGTCAGCCTCGACCTCGGCGATGTTGCCCGTCCGCGTCGGTGACCGGGCTGGTCAGGGTGCGGTAGTCGAGCGCGACCGGGGCGCCGGTGGCGGCGTCGGTGAGCAGGATCGAGACGAGGTGCTTGGAGGCGCGGTAGCGCTTGCCGGCGGCGACCGTGATCGGGGCCGTCGCCTCGCCGTCGGCGCTCGCGGTCGGCGGGGTGAGCGCGACCTCGCCGGCGCTGACCCCGCTCGGGCGCAGGTTGGCGGCGCCGCGCTCGTCGTAGCGCTTCGAGAGGAAGGTGCCGTAGGCGGCGAGCGTGTCGGTGTCGTTGCAGACGCCGGCGATCCGCAGCTGGGCCGAGTAGTTGGGCACGTCGCCGCAGGTGACCTGGCCGTAGAGGCTCGCGCCGGCGCGGAAGCCGTCGCCGCCGCGCGCGAGGCGGCCGCGGAAGTCGAAGCTGCGCAGCGGCACGTTGCCGAAGCTGAACTGGAGGTTGACCTGGCTCGCGTTGAGCGCCAGCGAGTCGCCGCGGTAGCTGCCGAACAGCGGGAAGGCGAAGCCGCCGTCGGGGTCGGCGACCGGTCGCCCCGTCCTTGCCGCGCTGCGCCGCCGATCACCCAGAGCAGCGTCCGGCCACGGTGCTTGCCGCCCTTGCTGCGCGCCAGCGTGCCGGCGATCAGGTCGTAGGAGTCGAAGCCGATCTGGTTGACGCTCGGCAGCAGCGCCGGCAGCGGCAGCGCCAGGCGGCTGAGCTCGAGCGCACCGACCCGCTCGCGCTCGACCCGCAGCGCCCCGGTCCCGCCGCGCGAGGGCTGGGTGTGGAAGCGAAGCGCCTGGTCGAAGCTCCCCGTCTCGGCGCCGGCCGTCCAGTCGCCGGCGATCCGGACCCGGTAGGTGGTGTCGGGGCGCAGGATCTCGTCGGGGCGGATGAACAGGTAGTGGCCGTCGCCCGAGAGCTGGGTCTCGAACTCGAAGGGTGGGTCGGAGCTGACCAGCGAGTCCGAGCCGGCGCCGGGGTCGATCCGGGCGTCGAGCGTCTCGCCGTCGCGGCGGACGATCAGACGGGTGGCGATCACGGTCGCTCGCCGGCACCCGCTCCCCGCTTCCGGGGAGGGTGGACCCACCCGGGCTGACCGCGAAGACCCGGTTGAGCTCGGCGCCGAACTCCTGGCCCGGCTTGGTCGAGCAGCGGTCGTCGCGGACCTCGCGGCAGTAGTCGTAGGGGACGAACCAGACGCGGCCGTGCTCGCCGCCGATGTAGACGCCGCGCCGCCCGAGCGCCGGCGAGCCGTTGAGGTCGTTGCGGTCCTCGAGCGTCGCCCGCTTCGGGCGTCGTGTCGAACGACCAGCGGCGCCTGCCGGTCTCGGCGTCGAGCGCGTAGAGCTTGCCGTTCGAGGAGCCGACGTAGACGATCCGCCCGTCGCCGCTGCGGCGCCCGCCCGAACACCGGCGAGGAGCGCACCGGCTCGCCGGTGTCATAGCGCCACAGCCGGCTGCCGTCGGGACCGACGCCGTAGACCGAGCCGTCGGCCGAGGCGATGTAGATCGCGCTGGTGGCGCCGGATGCGGTCGCTCGCCAGCGCCGCTGAGCTGTAGATGTGGTCGGCGGTCGGGAAGGCCCAGCGCTCGGCGCCGGTGGCGGGGTCGAGCGCGTGCAGCTTGCGGTCGAAGGAGCCGACGTAGACGGTGCCGTCGGATCCCAGCGCCGGCGAGGAGGTGACGTAGCCGGGCGTGAACGTCTGCCAGCGCAGGTCGCCGGCGGGATCGAGCGAGAAGGCGAAGAAGTCGACCGAGCCCCAGTAGCTGTTGCCGGCGGCGTCGAAGGCGGGCGTCGTCCAGACCGAGTTCGCCCGCTGCACGACCCAGCGCTCGGCGCCCTGCGGGGTGAGCGAGAAGGCGCCGCCGCCGGTGTTGCCGACGTAGAGGTTTCCGTCCGGGCCGTAGGCGGGGTTTCCCTCCCACCAGTTGACGAGCTGGCCGGTCGCCGGGGCGAGGCCGGTGCGGTACTGCCAGCGGATCCGCTGCGAGCGCTCCAGGCGGCGGTCGGTGCTGCGCAGCTGGTAGAGCGTCTCGTCGCCGGAGCCGACCGTGATCGGAAAGCCGCCGCCCTGCCCGCGGGCGCCGAGCGCCGCGGCGGCGTCGATGATCCCGCCGGTGCCAAACCGCCAGCGGCGCTTGCCGCGGCGGTCGAGCGCGTAGAAGTCGCCGTCGGCCGAGCCGACGTAGACGGTCTCGTCGTCGCCGAGCACCGGGGTGGAGAAGATCCCGCGCCGCGGTCCGATACGACCACGGCCGGTCGCCGCGGTAGCGGCCCCGGATCGGGCTCGAGGCGGTGTTGCGCGAGTCGCGGCGCATCTCGGGCCACGGCGAGTCGGCGAGCACCGGGACGTCGTAGGCGTAGCGCTGCGGGGCCGGCGCCGCGGCCGCCGCGGGAGCCGGCAGCGCGAGCGCCGCGAGGGCGAGCAGGGCGAGGGCCGGGCGGGTCACGCGGGCGAAACCTACCGGCGGCATCGCCGAGGCGGCGCGCTTGCCGCGCCTACCTCGCCCGCAGCACCTCGACGCTCTTCGCCGTCCTCTTCACCTGGCCGGGGCAGAAGGGCGGGTTGACCCACTCCTTGTCCGAGAACATCCGGGTCTGGTCGGCGTAGTGGTTCGACTCGGGGTTCTCCGAGAGCGAGTAGGTGAGGATCGAGCGGTCCTTCGGACAGCCGCCCTCGAAGCTGGTCACCATGACGAAGCTCGAGCCGGCGGCGACGTCGTTGTAGCCGATGCCGTCGGCCCAGCGGTCGGAGATCGCGTTGAAGACGCCCTGGCCGCCCTCGCCGCCGTGGATCTGGATCAGCTCGCTGCCGCGCGGCTCGGTGTGGTGCGTCGCCGTAGGCGGCGTCGAGCGGGATGTTGGCCGCGCGCAGGTCGCTGACCGCGTCGGCGAGCGCCGGGTCGACGCCGGCGGGGTTGAGCCCGAACGGCGTGTCGACCGGGTCGTTGAGGTCGAAGGGCTGGGCGAAGTTGGCGGCGGCGGCGCCGAAGTGGTCCATGAAGCGCACGAACAGCAGCGCGCCGCGGCTGTCGCGGTTGACCCTGCAGGTCCCAGCCGGCGAGCGCCGGACAGGCCTCGCTGACGTCGACCGGGCCGCTCGAGCCGACCATGGTCGGGTGCGCGTTGCAGTAGTCGACCAGCTCGTCGCGCCACAGCTCACCGGCGAAGTGGCGGTCCTGGAACACCAGCCGGCGGACCTGGTTGCGGGTGAACTTGTCGCCCTTCAGCCCGTCGGTGCCGGCGAGCCGCCCCTCGATCATCTTCAGGCCCAGCCGGGTGCGCAGCGAGCGCTGGGTGCGCTCGCTGCCGATGATCCGCGGCGAAGCCCTCGAGCGGCTGCTCGGGGTTGGTGAGCCAGTAGGAGTCGTTGCCGTTGGCGACGTAGTCGCGGCGCTTCAGGAACGGCATCTTCGAGGCGCCCATGATCCCCTCGGCGGGCGAGTCGGCGTCGGTGGTCAGCGCGCACTCCGAGCGCGAGCCGTCGAGCAGCGGCAGCCCGAGGCCGGGAAGGTGACCGCGCCGAGCGCTCCCGAGCAGCCGGTCGCCTTCTCGTTCGGGACGTTGGGGATCGAGCCGATGTCGGCGTAGAGCGCCCGCCCCTTCGAGTCGGCGGCGATCGTGTTCACCCACGGGATCCCCTGGTACTTGCGCAGGATCGCGAGCAGCTCCTTGGTCGACTGGGCGCGGTTGGTCTCGTAGAAGTGGTTGAGGATGCGCATGTTGTCGGCGTTGGCGTCGAACATCGCGTAGGCGGTGCTCGCCGTCCACGCGAACAGCGACTGGCCCTGGATCCGGGTCGTCACCGGCCCGTAGCGGGTGCCGTAGAGGGTCCGGCTCTGCGGCGCGATCGAGCCGTCGGGCTGCTTGACGTCGACCGTGACCTGGTCGGCGTCCATCGCCACCGGCTGGCCGTCGACCACGTAGCTGGTCGGGTCGCCGGGCGCCAGGGTGAGCTCGAAGGGCGTGAAGCGGAAGGCGGTCGAGACGGTGTGGCTCCAGGCGAGGTTGTCGGTGTGGCCGATCAGGATCAGCGGCACGCCGAACAGGCTCGCGCCGGAGACGTTGATCTTGCCCGGGATCACCAGGTGCGACTGGTAGAAGCGCCGCGGGCCGCTCCAGGGGAAGTGCGGGTTGGCGAGCACGATGCCGCCGCCCGAGGCGGTCGCCTCGCTGCCCAGGCCCCAGGCGTTCGAGCCGGTGTCGGCGGAGAGGTCGAGCGCGCTCGCCGAGCTCGCCGACCTGCTGCGCTCGGCCGGGGTGATCTGCTCGGTCGCGGCCTGGCGCGGGCGAAGGCCTGCGGGCGCGGCGCGGCGGCGGGCGGCTGGGCGCCGGCGATGCCGTCGATCGCGACCCCGGAGCTGGCGTAGAGGGTGAGCTCGTAGAAGCGCCGGTAGACGTCCCACTTGGTGATCGGGCGCACCCAGGGCTCGCCGGCGCAGCGCGGGTCGGGGATGTTGTCGACGCCGGTCTTCGCCAGGTAGCGGTTGTAGCCCTCGACGTAGCCCTCGACGCCCTGCTCGACCGCCGCCTTCGGCCCGTCGGGCGGCGGCTGGGCGATCAGCTCCTCGACCGTCCCGCGGTCGCGGATCTGCTGGTAGAAGAGATCGCTGTCGAGGTTGGTGAAGCCCTCCGGGGTCTTGGCGTCGGGGCCGAACCACCGCGAGCGCTCCGCGGCCGAGGTCAGGTAGGTGTCGGCGATCGTGCAGATGTCGTCCTGCGCGAAGGCGTAGCCGTAGCCGAAGCCGAGGCTACTTCCAGTTCTCGGCCTCGATCGTCGGGATCCCCTGGGCATTGCGGGTGATCTTCGCCTTCAGCTCACCGCCGTCGGCCGCGGCGACCGTCGGCATGAGCGCGAGCGCCGCGATCAGCGCGGTTCCGAGTCCGGCCAGTCCAGCTCTGCGGCCCAACGCGACGCTCCTCTGCTGTCTCGGTGAATCCCCCACCGCGTGCCTGTGCGGATTCTCTCAAACAAGCGTCCGTTTGCGCCCCCCGGGCCTTGCTTGCGCGGTGGGACTGGGGTAGGTTCGGCTCAATGAAGGCAATCCGCAGGCTTGCCGTCGTCCTCACCCTCGCCGCTTCGTTCGCGGTGGCGTCGCCGGCGGCGGCCGAGCCGACGCACGGCTGGGACGTGCACTGCGGTCAGAGCAACACCCAAGGCGGCGCCTGGTGGGGCCTGAAGGGCTACAACGTCGCCTGCTCGGTGGCGCGCAAGGTCGCCAACCAATACACGTTCCACGGCGTCCAGAACCCCCGGAGCTGGCGCTGCTCGCGGGTCCAGATCGGCGACGAGATCTGGCGCACGAACTGCATCCGCCGCAAGGACGGCGAGCACCAGCACATCCGGTTCAAGTACGGGTTCTAGCTGGTTGACTCGATTTGGCGTGCCCCCGGGGGTGCGCGGGACCAAGCCGGGCGTCGCCGGCGGCCGAGACCGATGCCTGCGGGCATCGGCGAGTCCCGACGCACGCGACCGGGGTGGGACGGGTTATGCCGCCCATCTGGGCATAACCCGGCCCAGCGCGGCGGCAGGAGAGGCCCCGCCGCGGGGTGGGACGGGTTTCGCCATCGATCCGGGCATAACCCGGCCCACCCCGGGGCGACGGTATCCGAGCGGGATCGGGGTGCGCGGGAAGATGGAATCAATCGTCCAAGCCACGACCGAGCGCCAGATCCCGGTCGTCGTGCTCGAGCGCCCCGCCGAGTAAGCGCCGCACGCTGGTCACAGAGTTGGCGCGATCGGCGCGCCACCGGTGCGCTGCGGTCCGTCAGCGTGTTCGGCATGGAGAGGCCTCGGAAATGCGCAGCACATGCTCTAATGTGGAGCGCATGTCGAAGATGATCCAGATTCGAAATGTCCCCGACGACCTGCACCGAGCCCTGAAGGTGCGCGCCGCCGAGCGCGACATGAGCCTCTCCGACTACCTGATCGCCGAGCTCGAGGGCCTGGCCGGCAAGCCGACAATGGCCGAGTTCGTGGAGCGGCTCAAGCAGCAGGAGCCTGTGGACCTGGGCAAGTCGGGGGCCGAGATCATCCGCGCATTGCGGGGACCGATTCCTTGATCGTCCTCGATGCCTCGGCCGGCGTCGAACTGATTTGCCGCGACCGCCCGTACTCCGATCGAGTGGCAGGGCGCATTGCGAACGAGTTCGCCGTCTACGTCCCGGCGCTGTTCGACCTCGAGGTGCTCCAGGCGATCCGCAACCTCGAGGCCGCGGACACGCTGAGCGGTCGGGCGCTTGCGACTGCGCTGACCAACCTCGCCGACCTGCGCGCGGTCCGCTACGACCACGCGCCGCTGCGGACCCGAATCTGGTCCCTTCGCCACAACCACACCGCCTACGACGCCGCCTACATCGCGCTGGCGGAGCTCCTCGAGGCGACGTTGGTGACCACCGATGCCCGGCTCGCTCGCAGCTCCGGTCACCAGGCGCGGATCGAGCTGGTCGGGGTCGACGGCTAGCAGACTAGCCGAACAGACATAGCCGAACAGATGCGATATGCTGGCATACGATGAAGCGGACGACGGTGAAGATCCCCGACGAGCTCGACGCCCGGCTTCGCAACGAGGCGAAGCGGCGCGGGCTGACGATCAGCGAGGTGACCCGCGAAGCGATCGAGGCTCATCTCGACGCCGGAGGGCGGCCCCGCCGCCGCCTCCGCGCCGCCGGGTCGGTGAGCAGCGGCGAGGGCGACCTCTCGGTCCGGATCGAGGAGATCCTCGCGGCAGAGGCGGAAGAGTTCCTCTCCTAGTCGACTCGGGCCCGCTGCTCGCCTACGTCGACGTCGACGACGAGCACCACGAAGCCTGCCTCGAGCTGCTGCTCGACCACGACGGTCCCCTGCTGGTCCCCACGCTCTGCCTCGCCGAGGTCGCGCATCTGCTCTCGAGCCGGCATCTGCACGAGGGAGAGGTCCGCCTGCTCGGCGACCTCGCCGCCGGCGATCTGATCCTCGAGCCGGTCGAGCCCGCCGACCTGATGCGGATCGCGGAGCTGGTCAGCGTCTACCGCGACCTGCCGCTTGGCACCGTCGACGCCTCGGTCGTCGCCGCCGCCGAGCGGCTCGGGGTGACCGAGATCGCCACGCTCGACCGCCGCCACTTCGGCGTCGTCCGCCCCGCCCACGTGGACGCGTTCGAGCTGTTGCCGTAAGCCGCCGACAATCTGGGCGCCACGTCGAGCCGTCAGGCCGCAGCGCCATCATCCGACCCAAGCACGGATGGCCTTCGACGCCGAGACACCCCTGCCGGGCGCGGTCGTCCCCGACGCCGCGGCCGACGATCCCGATCTGCCGGGGCCGTTCGCGGTCGGGCGCTGGGCGGCGGGGTTTCGCGACTTCCTGCGCGAGCGCCCACACGTGCTGCTGATCGGCGAGGTGCTCAACCTCAAGCGCGCCCGGACGAGCACCTTCTTCGAGCTGCGCGACGCCGAGGGCGCGGCGCCGGTCGCGATCTGGAACAACGAGCTCGACCGGCTGAAGCTGCCCGAGGGCGCGCTCAAGGACGGCGCCGAGGTGGTGCTCGCCGGCGGCCCCGACTACTACCCGGGCACCGCGACCGCCTCGCCGGGCTTCAACTTCCGCGCCAACTACATCCGCCTCGCCGGCGAGGGCGACCTGCTCGCCCAGCTCGACAAGGCGCGGCGGCGGCTCGACGCCGAGGGTCTGCTGAAGCCGCAGAAGGAGCTGCCGCGGCCGCTGCTGCCGAAGACGATCGGCGTCGTCACCGCGCGCGGCAGCGCCGCCTGCGACGACCTGCTCGCCGGGCTCGAGCGCCGCGGCTGGCGCGGGACGATCGTCTGGGCCAGCGCCCCGGTCCAGAACCGCCGCGCCGCGCCGGAGATCGCCCGGGCGCTGAGCGACCTCGCCGCGGTGCCCGAGGTCGAGGTCGCGGTCGTCTGTCGCGGCGGCGGCAGCCTCACCGACCTGTGGGCGTTCTGCGACGAGGGCCTCTGCCGGACCGTCGCCCTGCTGCGGTTGCCGGTGATCAGCGCGATCGGCCACGAGGTCGACCGGACGCTGATCGACGACGTCGCCGCGGTCTCCTGCTCGACCCCGACCCACGCCGCCGAAGCGCTGGTGCGGGTCGACGTCGCCGCGGCGCGCGGCGAGCTGCGCTCGATCGCCTCGGTCGCGGCGCGCTCGGCCGCGACGGCGACCGGGCGGCGAGCCCAGCACCTCGCCGAGTTCTCACGCGCCCCGAGCCGGGCGCTCGCCCAGGAGCGCCGGCGCCTGCACCAGACGCATGCGCGAGATCCGCGCCTCGGCGACGCGCGGCACGACGCGGCCGGCTGGCGCTCGCCAGGACCCACGCGCTGGTGGTCTCGCGCAAGGCCGATGCGTTCGCCGCCGCCGATGCCGCCGCGCGCCGCCAGCTCGTCACCGCCGAGCGGGCGGTCAACGCCCACGATCCCCAGCGCACGCTCGAGCGCGGCTACGCGCTGGTCGCCGACCGCGAGGGTGAGCCGGTGAGCACCGCGGCCGCTGCGCGCGAGCGCGAGCGGGTTGTCATCCGGTTCGCCGACGATGCTGTCGGCGCCAAGGTGGAGAGCGATGGAAGCGACGAGCGCACCTGAGAACTACGAGTCCGCGGTCGCGCGACTCGAGCAGATCATCGCCCGGCTGGACTCGGGCGAGGCCGAGCTGCGCGAGACGCTCGAGCTCTGCGTCGAGGCGAAGCGGCTGATCGAGTTCTGCAAGGCCGAGCTCGACGCCGTCTCGGGCGAGCTCAAAGAGCTGAAGCTAGACGAGCTGGTGACCGAATTAGAGCGCTCACCGGGCGAGCCGGAGGACTGACGAGCGCGTCACCGAGGCGGTGCGGCGTCCGCGCCGGCGGCCGCAGGTTCGGGAGCGCGACGGGCGGTGCGAGCGCCAGGATCACCGGGCTCTTGAACGGCGGCACCGGGTCTCCCGAAGGTGGCGGGCGCCACGCGAGCAGCTCGCGCTGGTTACTCATGTGCGGATTATCGGCGCCCGCCGACGGCGGTGCCCGGCGGCGCGAGCGACCATCGAACAAACGTCCAGTTCAGAGCCGGATCCGTGGGCGGCGCAGGCGCCGTCCGAGCGAGCGGCCGGCGGTCGCAGGCGCTGCCGACGTCGGAGCCGTCTCGTCGCCGGCCAGGGTCACCGCGTAGAGGTCGACCGGCTCGCTGACGCCCTTGAGCGCGACGCTGCCGCGGCTCTCGGCCTCGACCGGCCGCGCGAGCCGGTCGCGGGTCTCACCGGTGATCAGGATGTCGTCGCCGGTCTCGCGGGTGTGCGCCTCGACCCGGGCGGCGACGTTGACCGCGTCGCCGATGACGCTGAAGTTGAGCCGCCCGGCGCCGCCGATCGCCCCCGCGATCACGGTCCCGGTGTTGACGCCGACGCCGACCCGCAGCTCTCCGGCCTCGCCGCGACGGTCGACCGCGAGCGCCGATCTCGCAGCGCCGCCCGCAGCGCGCGGTCGGCGTGGTCGGGGAAGGGCTCGGGGGCGCCGAACACGGCCAGCAGCCCGTCGCCCTCGAACTTGTCGACGTGGCCACCGTGGCGGGCGATGATCGGGACGATCACCTCGAACAGCGCGTTGAGCGCCGCGACCACCTGCTTCGGCGTCGCGCCGGAGGCGAACTCGGTGAAGCCGCGGACGTCGCAGAAGAGCACCGAGACCTCGACCTCGACCCCCTCCTCGGTGAACCCCTCGGAGAGGATGTACTCGGCGACCTCCTTGTCGAGGTAGGTGCCGAAAGCGTCGCGGATCCGCTCGCGCTCGGCGAGCCCCTCGACCATCTGGTTGAAGCTCGCCGCGAGGTCGCCGAGCTCGTCGCCGGTGGTCACCGGCACCGAGACGTCGAGGTCACCCTCGCGCACCCGCTCGACCGCCCGCTCGAGATCGCCGAATCGGGCGCAGGATCGACTTCGACAGCATCACCGTGAGCTCGAGCGAGATCGTGGTCGCGACCAGCAGCGCGACCAGCACGTCGAGGCCGAGGCTGCCGATCGCCGCCACCGTCGGCGGTCAGGGCGGCGACGACGAGACCGGTGATCAAGTTGATCAGCGGCAGCGAGACGAGCAGCCGGGTGCGTAGGGGCACCGCCCAGAAGTCGGCCGACTTGCGCGGCGAGAGGTCGGCGTTGATGTCGACGAGCAGCGGCCGCATGCCCGCCTCGATCGCGAGGTAGTGGAGCATCGCCGCGTAGCCCATCGCGACCGCGGCGACGAACAGCAGCGGGAAGATCGCCAGCCAGCTGAGGTCGAGGATCCAGACCCCGGCGATGCAGGCCGGGATCGCGGAGGCGATCATCGGCGGCGGCAGGTCGCGCTTGACCAGGTGCAGCGGCATGCTGATCGCCGCCGACCAGGCCTCCTGGGTGGCGTCGGGGTCGCGCTCGCCGCCGATCCAGTCGCTCAGCGGCGTCAACAGCGGCAGGGCGCGGATCAACGTGGTGATGATCGCGAGCTCGGTCAGCAAGAGGGCGATCGCGAGCACCAGCAGGTACTCGTTCCAATCGCCGTCGAGGTAGAACGTGAACAGGGCGAGCGTCCCGGCGACGACCAGGAGCGCCGATTGCAGCTCGACCGCGAGGAAGGTGAACGGATAGCGACGTCCAAGGCGCTCGTAGAGATGTGTCATCGCGCCGATCGCCATACTGAAATCTTCTCATCCCCGGGGGACTTGATGTGTGAGCTCCCATGGGCGCACGGGCGGTTGCGCGTCCGTGCTCAAGCTCTCCCCTACGCTGCCCGATGAGGAACACAGTGGAGCGATCGCTGCTGCCTGAAAACGTGCTCAACGGGGGTTTCCCCGAGCCGCCCGAGAGCGAGCCTGTACGGGTGATCGCCGCGCGCCACGCGGCCTGCGGCGAGGCGACCCGCGTGCGCCTGCCCGAAACGGTCCCCGCCCGGGCCGTGCGCCGGCTGCGGTGCGCCGGCTGCGAGCAGGCGTTCGAGGCCGAGCGGGTCGAGGAGATCGGGGTCGAGGAGCCGGCCGCGGTGGCGGCAACCGCCGCGGCGACAGTCCCACCGGCGTCGCCGCCGCCACCCTCACCGCCGCGCCCGAGGCTTCCAAAGCTTCCGAGTCTTCCCGCCTTCCCCAAGCTCAACCCCGAGAGCCGCAGCTGGCGACTGGCGAGCATCCCGATCGCCGCCGCGCTGGTGGTCGGCGGCCTGCTGCTGCTGCAGGGCGACGGCGACGAGCAGCCGTCCCGGGACGCGCTCACCCCGACCGGGACCCCCGCCCCGGCCCCACCCGCCGGCGGCGCGGACCAAGGCGGGGCGCAGAAGGGCGGCGGCGCGCAGGGCGACGGCTCGAACGCCTCCGCCAAGACCAAGCTCGTCCGCGGCTCCTCCTACTCGCTGGCGCTGCCCGCGGGCTGGGAGCGGGTCGATCCCACCGGCGGTGCGACCTTCGCCGCGGTCGCCGGTGACGGCGGCGCCGACGTCACCCTGTGGATCGAGGAGAACCCCGAGCTCGACTTCCCCACCTTCATCAACCAGTCGCTCGACCAGCTCGAGACGCTGGCCGGCTCGGCCCGGGTGGTCGAGCGCGTCCCCGCGCCGACCCCCGAGGCGACGGTCGTCGTCCTCGCCGCCGACTCGCCCGCCGGACAGCCGACCTACGAGGTGACCCTGCGGGTCGCCGGCCCCTACCGCTACTACCTCGCCACCAGCGTTCAGCCCGACGCCTCCAGCGAGGCGGTCGAGGGCGCCGATCTGGTCGCGGGCTCGTTCACCCCCGAGGAGGGCGGCTGAGCCGATGACCGGGCGCAGACGAACCCTGCTGCTGGCGTTGCTCGCCGTCGCGGTCCCGCTGCCCGCGCTGGCGGCCTCACAGCAGAGCCTCAACCCCGTCAGCCAGACGACGACGCTCTCCGTCTCGACCTCGCTCGACTCGTGCGGGCTGGTCGACGCGCAGATCATCTGCCAGCTGAGCGTCTCCTACAACTCCATCCCCGGCGCCACCTCGTACTCCGCGACCGTCACCCGCGCCGACGGCTCGGTCGTCGACTACGGCGGCGTCGGCGCCGGCGGCACCTCGCTCTGGGTCCCCTACGTCGGCTCGGGCAACTACAGCGTCCGGATCACGGCCTACGGCGAGCCGCTCGCGCCCGAGGGCGAGAAGACCGTGATCTCGACCGAGGTCTCGGGCGCTAAGGCCAGCGGCAAGGGCGCGACCGAAACCGACCAGGCCGAGATCGGCGACGCCGGCTCGGTCCAGTCCGAGGCGGGTCCGCGCGGCGACGGCGGCGGCGCGACTGTCGAGGCCGACGGCGCGGTCGAGGCCACGCCGGCCTGCTCGCAGGCAACGCCCCCGCCCGCCCCGCCGGTGACCCAGCCGCTGCCCGAGCCGCCGCCGATCGACGTCGACCCGGAGAACCCCGACGAGGACTCCGACGGCGTCGCCGACGACCAGGAGCGGGTCGCCTACGACGCGGCGGTCGCCGAGCAGCAGGCCGCCGAGTCCGTCCCCGAGCTGCCCGAGTCGGTCGACTGCGCGCCCACCGCACCCGCGTCGCCCTGACCCGCCGCGGCACTCCCCGGCAGCTACGATCACGCCGATGGCTACCGCCACCGCCGAAGCCCTCTCCGACCGCCGCGCGCGACTTCGTCGCCGAGGACCCGCTCGAGCTGCTGATCGGCGGCGAGCGGGCGGCGGCGGCCGACGGGCGCACGCTTCGAGACGCATCGACCCGGCGACCGGCGAGCCGATCTGCGCCGTCGCCCACGCCGGCGCCGAGGACGTCGATCGCGCCGTCGGCGCGGCGCGGGCGGCGTTCGAGGGGCCGCTGCGCAAGGTCTGCGCCGTCGAAGCGCGCCGGGCTGATCTACTCGCTCGCGGAGCTGATCAAGGCCAACGGCGACGAGCTCGCCGAGCTCGAGTCGCTCGACAACGGCAAGCCGCTGGCGGCGGCCAAGGGCGACATCGCCGCCTCGGTCGCCCACCTGCGCTACTACGCCGGCTGGCCGACCAAGATCGAGGGCGAGACGATGCCGGTCTCGGCCCGCGACGTGCTCGCTACACGCGTACGCGAGCCGGTCGGCGTCTGCGCCCAGATCGTGCCCTGGAACTTCCCGCTGCTGATGGCGGTGTGGAAGGTCGCCCCGGCGCTCGCCGCCGGCTGCTCGATCGTCCTCAAGCCGGCCGAGCAGACGCCGCTGACCGCGCTGCGGCTCGGCGAGCTGGCGCTCGAGGCCGGCTTCCCGGAGGGGACGCTGAACGTGCTCACCGGCGACGGCGAGACCGGCGCGGCGCTGGTCGACCACGCCCGGCGTCGACAAGGTCGCGTTCACCGGCTCGACCGTGGTCGGGCGCGAGATCGGCGCCAAGTGCGGCCGGTCGCTGAAGCGGGTGACGCTCGAGCTCGGCGGCAAGAGCCCCAACATCATCCTTCCCGACGCCGACCTCGACGCGCGCGATCAAGGGCTCCTTCCACGGCATCTACTCGAACTCCGGCCAGGCCTGCAACGCGGCCTCGCGGCTGTTCGTGCACGGCGAGCTCTTCGACGAGGTGGTCCAGCGGCTCGCCGACTTCGCCCGCGAGGCGAAGGTCGGCCCGGGCCTCGACCCCGAGACCGCAGTTCGGCCCGCTGATCTCCGAGGAGCAGCTCGGCCGCGTCACCGGCTACATCGACTCCGGGCTCGCGGAGGGCGCCGAGGCTGGTCGCCGGCGGCGCCCCGACGAACGGCGGGCACCGACGGCGGCGGCTACTTCGTCGATCCGACCCTGTTCACCGGGGTCGCGGACGCGATGCGGATCGCCCGCGAGGAGATCTTCGGCCCGGTGCTGGTCGCGATGCCGTTCGAGGACCTCGAGGAGGTCGCCCGGCCGCGCCAACGACACCGAGTACGGGCTCGCCGCCGGCCTGTGGACGCGCGACATCTCGCAAGGCCCACAAGCTCGCCGCGATGCTCCAGGCCGGCACGGTCTACATCAACACCTGGGGCGGCGGCGACCCCGCGGCGCCCTTCGGCGGCTACAAGGCGTCGGGCATCGGCCGCGAGAAGGGCCACGCCAACCTCGACGCCTACCTCGAGACGAAGACGGTCTTCGTCCAGCTCTAGCCGGGTCAGTCGTCGAGCCGGCGGTCGAGCACCTCGAGCGTCTCCCGGACGCCGGCGCGGGCGCGGCGGACGTCGTCCATCGGGTCGGTTCCGAGTTGCTCGTGCTCGAGCGCGCGCTCGAGCAGCATGTCGGTGGCGAACAGCGTGTTGCGAAGCTCGTGCGCGAACAGGCGAATCTCCTCGCGCTCGTTCGAGATCCCCTCAGGCATGGCGCGAGTCTAAGACCCGGCTACGATCGCTGGGCCCGGGTAGTCAAACTGGTAAAGACCGCGGTCTTAAAAGCCGCTGCCCGCAAGGGCGTTGCGGGTTCGAGTCCCGCCCCGGGCACTCCGAGCGGCCTTTCCCGGCCTCGATCCGTCTTTATCTGAGCTACATGCGCTCAGATCAGACTGCCTGGAAGCGCAACCCCTCCGCTGTTACGGTGTTCTTCAGGGGTAGCGCGCGCACGGATGGAGGCCTCAACCCTCACACACGCGAGTGGCGCCGGCATTCTGGGTCGGCGGTCGCCCCTGCTCAAGCTGGCAGGGCGACGAGAAGCTGGTGGCGATGATCCGCTCCGGGCACGAGCACGCCTTCGAGGTGCTCTTCGATCGCTACCAATCCCGCCTGCTGGCCTTCTGCCGGCACATGCTGCGCTCCCAGGAGGATGCCGAGGACGTGCTCCAGGAGGTCTTCGTCAAGGCCCACGCGGCGATGCTCGCCGACGAGCGCCACATCAACGTTCGCCCGTGGCTCTACCGGATCGCCCGCAACCGCTGCCTCAACCACCTTCGCCGGCCGGTGCCCGACGGCCAGGACTCGATGGACACGATGGTCGGCGAGAACGGCGTCACCACCGCCGAGCGCGTCCAGACCCGCGAGGACTTCCGCGCCCTGGTCACCGACGTCGGCGACCTGCCCGAGACCCAGCGCACCGCGCTGCTGCTGCGCGAGCTCGACGCGCTCTCCTACGAGGAGATCGCCCAGACGATGGACACCACGGTGCCGGCGGTCAAGTCGCTGCTGGTGCGGGCGCGGATGTCGCTCGCCGAGGCGACCCAGTCGCGCCAGCTCACCTGCGGCGAGGTGCGGCTCGAGCTCGCCGAGGCGGCCGAGGGCCTGCGCAAGGCATCCGGCCCGGTGCGCCACCACGTCAAGCGCTGCGAGCCCTGTCACGAGTTCCGCGGCGAGCTGCGCTCGAACACCAAGGCGCTCGCGGCGCTGGCGCCGCTGGGGCCGATCGCCCTCCTTCACAAGCTGATCATCGGCAAGCTCGGCGGCCTCGGTGGATCGGGCTCCGCCGCCGGCGGCTCGGCCGCGGGCGCGGGTGGCTCCGCGGTCGCCGGCACCGGCGCCGCGGCCGGAACCGGCGCCGCAACCGCCGGTGGGGCAGCCGCCGCATCGGGAAGCGCCGCCGCCGCATCGGGTGGCGCGGCGAGCCTGGCCGGCAGCGCCGCCGCCGCGGGCGGTGGACTCGGAGGCGCGATCGGAGCCAAGGCCGCGGCGACCGCGGCGACCGCAGCGCTGCTGACCGCAGGCGCGGTCGAGGTTCGCCAGATCTACTCCGACAAGCCCGTCGACGACGATCACAACCGCGCCGCAGCGGTCTCGGTACCGCCCGAGCGGGGCAGTGGTGGCGTGGTCAGCCAGGACACCGTCCATCTCGACGCGGCCGTCGCGACCGCGGTCAGCGAGCCGGCGCCGGTCACGGCGCCACCCGCCGATCAGCCTCCCGCCGACGGCGCGGCCCATCCGCCCGCCGATCGCCCGGCGCCCCCGATCGCAGACCAGCTCGAGGACGGGGTGGTCGGCCCCGCCGCCGGTGGCGAGGGCGAGGCCGGCGCGGGCGCCAGCGACAGCGGCACCGGCGCGGCAACGGTCCTGATCGTCGAGCCGGTCGCGGTCGAGTCGACCGCCGTAGAGCCCGCAACCCCTCCGGCCGAACCGGTCGAGCCACCCCTCGTGGAGCCGTCACCGTCGCCGGTCTCGCCGTCGCCGGTCGAGCCGCAGTCGCCGCCCGTCCCCTAGCGGGCGGCTGAACCGGGACAACTCTCAGCGCCCCAGCCCGAGGCCCTCCGTGACCTCGAGCTAGGACTACTGAGAACGGGACCGGGCGCCGGCAAAACCAACGCCCGGAACGCCGAGAAGAACGCTGAAGACCTCGCGCATCGCCGCCGAGAGATCCGTTCCCGGTCTTCCTGCGAATGCGAACTGGGGCTTGACATCCATCTCTCCCATGTGGTGAAGCCCTCTCCGCTCCCCCGGCGTGGGGGTTAGGGGGGAGTCGGATCCTACATCAGATCAGCCAACCATTGGATGAATCGCCTAAGTAGTTTCCCGCAAAGCCCCCCTGCGGGCCGATCCCGAGGCGGCGGCGCGCTCAGCCGGCGAGGCCGATCACCTTCAGCCGCCGGGTCAGCGCCTGGGCGGCAAACGCCTGGGTATCGGCCATCGAGACGCCGAAGAGCTCGAAGTCGTCGTCGCCGTCGGGCGCGAACGGCGGCCGCAACACGCCCTCGGCGACGGGAAGCGTCTCCACCAGGGTGCGCTGAATCGCCTCGCGGTAGCGGGCGTCAGCGGCCGCCATGTCGGTGAGGAACTTGGCGCCGAAGGCGACGTGGCGATGCTCGTCGCGGGCGACGTTCTTGAACCCCTCGACGAACGCGGGCAAGGTCCCCTGCTCCTCGTTGTAGCTGATGATGAAGTGCTGCCCGGTGAGCGCGAGCACCCCCTCGATCACCATGTGGTAGAGCGTGATCGCCTCGACCAGGGTCTCGGTGTCGCCGGGGTCCGCGGCGAGCCGGTCGACGCGCTGCTTGAGCATCTCGTCGAACAGCCGCCCAAACTCGTCGTTGAGGTGCTCCTCGGTCGCCCGCAGCCGCTCGGCGAGGCCGTCCGCGCCCTCGAGCAGCCCGACCTCGGAGTAGAAGCGGTTGAAGAAAGCGACGTGGCGAGCCTCGTCGGCGATCTGAGTCGAGAGGAAGATCCGCATCTCCTCGGTCGGCGCGGCGCGCATGATCGGGCCGAGCTCGTCGGTGACCCGCTGCTCGCCGATGAAGAAGGCCGAGAGGCCGTACATGCGCTCGAACCGCTCCTCGGCGCTGAACCGCTCGTGCCAGTCGGTACGGTCGCGCGAGAAGTCGAGATCCTGGGTCGCCCAGTGCTGGCGCTCCCAGAGGTCGTAGAGCTCGGCGTAGTCGAGGAGCTGGAAGTTGCCACTGTCGGCGCTCTCCTGGAGCGCCGGGTCGCCGGTCGCGAGGAAGTCCTCGCGGGCGGCGATCGAGCTCAGTGTCTCAGTGCCTGCCTCCACGTTCGGATCGGGAGGCTACATCAGCCCCTGTGCAACAGACGCTGAACCTGGAGCCGTTCGAAACGGCGCTCCAACTCCGGCCCGAAGAGCTGGGCGAACAGCAGCGACTTCGGCCTGATCGCGTAAACGAGGATGACGCGGCGGCCCGCAAGACCCGCGACGGAGAGGACCTCGCAGGCGGCGACGTCCTGGTGGGTCCACACCGTGAGCAGCCCGTCCCGCGGCTCACGTCGACCGCGCAAGCCCAGCGCACTCGTGAGCATCCCCCGGCGCCGCTCGCCGAGTTGTTCGAGCTGGTCCGCCGCGCGAGCCGCGAGCCTCACCTCGAACGGCGCCATGGCGGGAGCGGCGTCGTCGCGCCGGCCTCGAGCTGCTCACGAGCCTCGCGCCGCAGCAGCGAGAAGCTCTCGGAGCCGGCGAGCAGAACCTCGACCCCGTCGGCGATCGAAACGATCAAGGCGGTCGGCACCCCGTGTTTGGTGACGATCACGCGCTCGCCGCCGACGACGTGATTGATCGCCGCCGATGCGTGCGAGTCGAGCTCGGTGACGCTCACGGTGCGAACCGCCTGATCGTCGGAGAACATCTCCTCGGCTCACCCCCGTCCCTCAACGCGCCGGCCCTGTCCTCATGCGGCGCCGGCCATCTGTCGCGACGACTCCCCATCTCTCCCGAGACGCTCGGGAGAAATGGGGATGCGGTCCACGAGGACGACTGTGCCACGCGGCCGCACGCGCGGGGCGCGCTGATCGTGGCGAAAGCCGCGCGGGCCAGTGCCAACCCGCACGCCCGGACGGCCCGGGGCTAGTCGCCGGGCTCGAGCTCGCGGGCGAGGGCCCAGCCGACCGCGACGCCGACCATCATCCCGACCCGGGTCTCCTCGGCGAGCAGGGTGCGCAGGGCGGTCTCGCGCTCCGCGGGGTCGGCGATCTCGAGCGCCTTGCCGAGCTCGGCCTCGTGGGACTCCGCGAACCAGCCGCCGGACTCGAGCGCCTGGGCGAGGATCCGCTGAAGCTTCGGCGCCGCCTGGGCGACTACCGACTCGGCCTCGCGGAATCGCTCGGGTTGCTCGAGCGCCTCAACCGCGGCGTCGAGCGTCGCGTCGGAGTACACCTCCGACACCCTCAGGCCGCCCGGTTCGACTCGTAGATCTCGTCGAACTCCGGCGGCGCCGGCTTCTGCTCGGCGAGCAGGCGCTCCGTGAACGCGGCGACATCGGGTTCGGTGGCAAGCTCGTTGTTGCGGCGTTCGTAGCCGATCGTCGAGAACGGGACCGGCGAGATTCCGGCGCCGCAGGCCGAGCCGCCGATGTGGCCCGGATAGACCTCGATCCAGTCGGGCAGGCTCATCAACTTCTCGGCCAGCGAGCGGTGAAGCTCGGCCGCCAGCTCGCGCTCCTCGCCGTGTAGGTCGGGGCGGCCGACCGCGTTGACGAACAGCGTGTCGCCGGTGAACACCAGCCACGGGTCGGACCCGCGCGCCTCGTCGGTGACCAGCAGGCTGGCGTGCTCCCAGACGTGGCCGGGAGTGATCAGCACATCGACCTTCGTGTTGCCGATCTCGACCCGCTCGCCGTCGCGCAGTGGCTCGAACTCGTACTCGACGGGTGAGCCCTGCGGGAGGCGTAGCGCGGCGCCCGTGCGCGCGGCGAGCTCACGCGCGGCGCTGCGGTGGTCGGCGTGGACGTGGGTGTCGAATACCTCGACGATCTCGCCGCCGGTGCGCTCGGCCGCCGCGACGTAGTCGTCGACGTGATCGGGGTGCGGATCGACGACCCCGAACTTGCCCTGCGAGGGACAGCCGAAGAAGTAGGACGCGCAGCCGGCACCCTCGACGATGAACGGGCGCAGGATCACGCTGCGATGCGACGCTCGTACATGTGCAGCCGAAAGTGTGGCAAGTAGCCGAGCGCCGCGTAGACCGGCTCACCCATCGCCGACGATTGAAGCGAGGAGGTCCGCAGCCCGCGGTCCTGCGCCTCGGCCAGGGCGACGGCCGTCAGCCTGCTCGCCATCCCCTTGCCGCGGTGCTCGGGGTGGGTGGCGACGAAGTAGATGCCGATGTCGTCGTCGTGGTCGATCGTGCCCAGCACGCAGGCCACCTCGCCCTCCACCCTGGCCTGATACTGGCGTACATGAGGTGGCGGGGAGACCATCGCGGCGGCCATCCCGTCGGGCGGCGAGATCCCGTAGGCGAGGTCGTTGAGCGGGCCGGCGATCTCGCCGCTGCCCTCGGTGTCCCAGTCGAGGTCGCCGGTCTCCGGCGGTTCCCAGCCCTCGAGCTCGAGCACCATCGCCTGCGGCTTGCCGTCGAAGGCGTGGCCGGCGGCCTCGAGCGCCGCGATCGTCTCGCGGTCGAAGTCCGGCACCCACACGGTCCAGGCTGCGATCCCGGCGTCGTCGTAACGGGCGGCGAGCGCCTCGAGCCCGGCAAGCAGGCTGCCCGCGTCGGAGAAGGCGACCGAGTTGACGATCGAGCGCTGGGGGCAGGCGGGGACCGCAGCGGCCGTGAACCCGTCGCGCTCGTACACCGAGGAGCCCGGGGCGCTCGAGCCGAGCGTGCGGACGAAGTCGCGCATCGCCCGCTGCTGGATCGCCAGGGCCCGGTCGCGATCGATCATCGCTTGCGCGCCAGCATCACCCCATCGGCGACGCCGAGCATCACCGAGTCGACGCGCTCGTCGACGGCGATCAGCTCGTTGGTGCGGCGAATCGCCTCGACGGACTCTGTCGCGAACCGGTCGAGCTCCTCGCCGTCGCCGACCACGAGGCCGGCGCGCGAGCACGTTGTCGACCATGATCAGCCCACCGGGGCGGCTGCGGGCCAGCACCTGCTCGTAGTAGTCGGGGTAGCCGGCCTTGTCGGCGTCGATGAAGGCGAAGTCGAAGAGCTCGCGCTCGGGGAGCGTCGCGCAGGGTCTCGAGCGCCGGGCCGATCCGGATCTCGATCCGGTCGGCGACCCCGGCCGCCTCGAAGTTGCGCGCCGGCGATCTCGGCGTACTCCTCGCTCAGCTCGCAGCAGATCAGCCGGCCGCCGCGGCTCGAGGCCGCGGGCGATGCAGATCGCCGAGTAGCCGGTGAAGGTGCCCAGCTCGATCGCCTCGCGGGCGCCGATCGCCCGCAGCAGCAGGGTCATGAAGGCGCCCTGGTCGGGCGGCGATCTGCATCACCGAGATGTCGCCCATCGCCGCGGTCTCGTCCTGGATCCGGCGCAGGACGTCGTCCTGGCGCGCGCCGTGGTCGACGACGTAGTCGTGCAGGTCGTCGTCGAGCGCGGTGAACTTGCTCATCGTCGGGAGCGGCCCGCGCCGCCGAGCGCGGCGGCGAGGCCGCAGGCGCGCGCCGACCAGGCCGCCGACGAGCCCGGCCCAGGGCGAGGCGAAGTCCTCGACCAGCGGCAACAGCAGCAGCACGACGGCGGCCACGGCGACGGCGATCTGGTCGTAGCTCCTCGGTCGGGTCGGCGCGGCGCTCGGCGTCGCGGAGCGACGACGTCAGGCGCCGAGCACGCCGAGCGCGATCCCGTTGCCGCCCGGCGGCGATCGGGATGCCGTCGCCGAGCCGGAGTCCAGCCCGTCGGCGGCGAGCACGCCCAGCGATCCGCAGGCGACGACCAGCAGGAGCGGCGGCGACCGAGCCCACCCGGCGCTCGACGGCGGGCAGGAAGATCGCGAGCGCGAGCCCGATGACGAACAGGTAGCCGAGGTCGTCGTAGACGAACGGCGCCGCGAGGTAGCGCCACCACTCGTCGCCGACCGGTCCGACGATCGCGCCGAGGTCGTAGCACGCTCAGGTTCGCGGCGCGCTCGACGATCAGCAGCAGCGCCGGCGCGAGCGATCGCCGCGATCGTCGCGTAGCGGGCGCGGGCCAGGTCCTCGGTCAGCGAGCGCCGTCGGCGGACCGGCTGCGCCGCTCGGCGGCCTTGCGCCGGCGCTGTCGCGGCGGTCCTCGCGGGCCGTGATCTCGTCGCCGTGGCGCTCGAGCTTCGGCGCCCGCTTGCGCAGCCGGGTGCCGCAGTACGGGCACTCGGTGACGTACGGGCTCACCTCCGAGCCGCAGCTCTTGCAGACGACGCTCAGCTCGGGGCCCGGCTCACGCGCCCGAGCATACTGCGCGCGACCGGCCATCGTCCGCCGACCAGAGCCTCAGGGACGCTCGTCTCGACGATCTCGCGCGACCAGGCCGCGCAGGTCGCCGCTGCCGCTCGTGGATCGCGAGCTGGCGCCGCGCGCCGGTGCCGTGCTCGAGCAGGTCGCGCGACCCCGTCGAGCTCGGCGCGGCAGCCGAGCTCGTCGGCGTGCTCGGCGAGCTCGCGCCAGCAGCCGCCGCGCCATCTCCGGCGCCGGGACCTGCTCGCCGTGGCGGAAGTCGACCAGCTCCCGTCCAGTGCCCCGCAGGGCGGCCCGCACCTTGTTGTCGTCGATCAGCTCCGTCGGCTGCTCGACCAGCGGCTCGTCGGTCGTCGTAGCAGCGCGCAGAGCCGGTGCGCGAGCGAGGCGATCAGCGCCGCGAGCGCGACCGTGTGCTCGAGCCGCGTCTGCTGGTCGAAGACGCGGATCTCGACGGTGCCCAGGTTCGGGATGCGGGCGCACGTCCCACCACAGGTAGGTGTAGTCCTCGATCGCGCCGGCGCGCATCATCATCTCGACGCGGTGCGAGTAGATCTCCCAGGTGCCGTAGTGGGGCGGGATGCCCTCGCGGGGGAAGGCGCGGAAGACCGGCGTCCGCGACGACATCATCCCGGTCCGCTCGCCCCGCCAGAAGGGCGAGTTGGCCGACAGCGACGAGCAGCAGCGGCAGGTAGCGGCGGATGCCGTCGGCGACGTAGATCGCCTGGTCGGCGCCCTCGATCGCGACGTGGACGTGGGTGCCGAAGATGAGCTCGCGCAGGGCGATGTAGCCGAGCTCCTCGACCAGCTCGCGGTAGCGCGGCCGGTCGACGATCAGCTGCTCTCTCCCAGAGCGCGAACGGATGGGTGCCGGCGGCGCCGACCGCGAGCCCGCGGCGCCTCGGCGATGCCGACACCTCGCGCCGCAGATCCGGCGAGCTGCTCGCCCGCCGTCAGCGACGTCCGGGGCAGGGCGTGGTCGCGATCTCGAGCACCGCCTGCATCAGCTCGGGCTTGACCTGCCCGTCGAGCTCCTCGGGGACGGCGGCGAGGATCGCTCTCGATCTCCTGCGCGAGGTCGAGGCTCTCGCCGTCGAGGATCATCAGCTCCTCCTCGATGCCGATCGTGAAGGCAGGCCCGGTGAAGTTGTGTTCGAGCACCCAAACGCCAGCGGTATACTCAGGCCGGACAGTCAACGATCCGAAGCGGACGCGGAAGCAGCAGCCATGGAAGTCAAGCGCCGCGACCGAGCAGAAGTCACTCCTCGCCACCCTCGCCCCCGGCAAGCGCACCCGCCTGCGCCGGCTGCTGTTCGAGTTCGGCCCCGGCAACGGGACGCTGCTCTTCCTGCCGATCGACCAGGGGATCGAGCACGGGCCGCGCGACTTCTTCGCCAACCCGGCCTCGAAGGACCCCGAGTACCAGTTCCACCTCGCGGCCGAGGCCGGCTACTCGGCGATCGCCTGCCAGATCGGCCTGGCGACCAAGTACTACCCCGACTACGCGGGCCAGGTGCCGCTGATGCTGAAGATCAACGGCAAGACCGACCTGCCGCCCTCCGACGAGGCGCTCTCGCCGCTCAACGGCTCGGTCGAGGACGCGGTGCGCCTGGGCGCCGACGCGGTCGGCTACACGCTCTACGTCGGCTCGCCGCGCCAGGACAAGGACCTCGAGCAGCTCGCGCAGGTGCGCCAGGATTGCGACCGCTTCGGGATGCCGCTGGTCGTCTGGTCCTACCCGCGCGGGTCCGCGGTGGTCAAGAAGGGCGGCCAGAACTCCTTCTACGCGATCGACTACGCCGCCCGGATGGCGATGGAGCAGGGCGCCGACGTGGTCAAGCTCAACCTGCCGAGCCCCGAGCCCGACAAGGACTCCCCCGCCCCATACGACGAGCTCGACCTCTCCCAGGAGGAGGTGGTGAGCCAGGTGGTCGCGTCCGCCGGCCGCTCGCTGGTGGTGCTCTCCGGCGGCTCGAAGATCGACGACGACCACCTGCTCGCCCAGACCAAGTACATCATGGAGGCGGGCGGCTCGGGCGTGATCTACGGACGCAACGTGTGGCAGCGCCCGCACAGCGAGGCGATCGAGATCATCGAGCAGATCAAGGAGATCATGCTCTCCTCGGTCCGCCGGATCCCGTAGGCGTGCCGGCAGACCGGGGGCGTCGGAGGCGCCATGGGATTGACAGCCCAGATGCCCCTGACGTCTGCCCAGCCTCGGATCGGTCGCCCTGCTGGCGATCCTGATCGTCGTTCTGATCTCGAACGGCGACGAGGACGGTGACCGCGCCGGCGGCGGGGCGAAGACCGGAGGCGGGGCGTCCGAGGGGCCGTCGAACGGGATCAACGTCCCGGTGGCCGACATCGTCGACGGTGACACGATCGAGGTGCTCGTCAACGGCCACGAGGAGGACGTTCGCTACATCGGCATCGACACCCCGGAGTCGGTGGCCCCGGGCCAGCCGGTCGAGTGCTACGGGCACCGGGCGAGCGACCTGAACGCGGAGCTGGTCGAGGGCGAGACCGTGCGCCTGGTCTTCGACGCCGAGCGGCGCGACCGGTACGGGCGGCTGCTCGCCTACGTCTACGTCGGCGACCTGTTCGTCAACGCCGAGCTGGTGCGGGAGGGGTACGCGACGACGCTGACGATAGCCCCCAACGACAGCTTCGCCGGGCTCTTCGACCGGCTCGAGCAACGGGCCGCGAACGCCGGGCGCGGACTGTGGGGGGCTTGCTAGGTCGGCCGGCGGACGGCGCTAGGCCATCAGCCAGGCGAGGGTCTCGAACATCACGACCGTGACCACGACGACGGTGAGCGTGAGCGCGATCAGCAGGAAGCCGAAGCCGACGTTGCCGTGCTTCTCGGTCGTCTGGATGCGGCGGGCGCGGGAGCGGTCGGCGGCGCGCTGGCGCAGCTGGCGGCGGCGCTGGCGTTCGACCGCGGCCTCCTCCTCAAAGGCGACCTCGAACTGGTCGAGGCTCTGGCGCATGCGAAGTTCTCCGGCCATGGTGGCTTCGAGCCTATCAGCGTCCGATGACACGTACAAGTGTTCGCTAACGGAACGCTAGCGAAAAGTAACGATTGCTACTCGCCCTTGGTGAGCTCGTCGAGGGCCTCTGAGACAGCGCCGGTGGCCCCCTCGGCCCCCTCGCCCCCCTCACCCTTGATCGTCAGGTAGACCTCCTTGCGGAAGACCGAGACCTCGCGCGGGGCCGTGATCCCGAGCCGGATCTTGTCCTTGGAGACGGCGAGCACCGATACCTCGATGTCGTCGCCGATCATGATGCTCTGGTTGGTTTTGCGCGTCAGGACCAGCATCCCCGTCTCCATTCGATGCCGCGACCGGGTGTCATCCCCCCGGTAACCGTCACCCGGCCGTGTGGCGGTATCGGGCAGGGTAACCGTTTGCCCGGCGCGACACCACCGGCGGGCGGGGTCGACGAGTCCGCGGCGTGCGGGGTCGACGAGTCCGTTGGCTAGTATCGCCCGCTCCGGATGTGATCATCCGGCGCCAGATGGCCAAACCGCTTCGCTCACAGCTCAATCAGGTCCGTGCTTGGGTCCGCCAGGGCCGCACCGATGCCTGGATCGCCCACCAGCTCGAGGTCTCGACGAACGAGCTGCGCGAGTTCCGCCGCCGCCACGAGCTCAACGCCGACGGCGAGGAGTCAGGCGAGGCGGACCTGCGCGACGAGATCGAGGCCGAGATCGAGGCCGCGACCCGCGAGGAGGAGCTCGCCGAGGCCGAGGCCGAGGCCGACTCCGAGACCGGCCCGGAGCCCGACTCCGAGACCGCTGCCGACGAGGAAGACCGGGCGCCGCGGGATCGCGACCGCGGCGGGGGCGAGAACGGCGACGGCGAGCAGCCGCGCCGACGCCGACGCCGGCGCCGCGGCGGCCGCGGGCGATCTCGAGCCGGCGCCACGATGCAGGCCAGCTTCGACCACGGCGAGGAGGACGGCTACGGCCTCTGGCTCGACCCGGCGGTGAAGGACGATCCCGTCTACGCCGAGCACTGGGCCGGCAAGCGGCGGGTCGAGGTCACGTCGAGCCCGACCGGATCGTCATCCGCCGCTCGGACGCCGACGGCGACGCCGAACCGGCTTCCGACTCCGAGTAGCGCCCGCGCTCGAGGGGCTCAGGGCTCGCGCGTCGCGCGCAGATTGCGTCGCCGCACCGCGCGCCGGCGTCGCTCGACACCCGGCAGCGGCTTCTTGGTCTCGGCCGCGCGCCGCCCCTCCCAGCCGTCGTCCGGCACGCGCGCCAGGTGGGCGACGAGGTCCTCGAGGGCTCGCAGATCGTTCGAGTCGACTCCGGACTCGAGCAGGCCGCGCATGGTGGCGTTGCGGATCGCCGTCGAGGCGTCCTCGAACAGGCAGACGGCGATCTCGGCGTCGTTGTCGGTCTGCCCGCTGATCGGCAACCCGGCGCGCCTGCCTACCAGGCGCAGCTCGCGAACCAGCCGCAGACCCTCGTCCCCGGCCTCGGGCACCAGGCGCTCGCGCGGCAGCCGGCCGATCACGGCGATGCGCAGCTCCTCGCGCTCCTCCGGCTCGAGCGCCCGCAGACCGCGACGCGGGCTGAAGTCCATCGGCGTGCCGCTGCGGAACGAGCGCACCATATGGATCAGCGGACGCCAGTGCTGGGGTGGAATCGCGCGCAGCGGCGCCAGCAGCGACCATCCACAGGCCGATCAAGGCGGCGGCGATCGCAAGCCTCGACGAACCGGTTCATCTGCGGCAGCAGCTCGGCGACGCCGACGATCGCCGCCGCGAGCGCGAGCGCGGTCAGCACCTCGCGGTAGGGGAAGTCGATCGGCTTGTTGCCCCGCTGGCCGCGCCCGAAGAGCAGGACCGCCGGCAGGCCGAAGGCCGACGATCATCCCGACCGGAGCGGCGTAGACGCCGATCTCGCCGGCCAGCGCCCAGGTGACGCCGATGAAGATCGCCGCGGCGGCGATCACCCCGCCGACGAAGTAGGGCCGCTTGTTGGGGAGGTTGACGTTCTGGTTGACCGTCCGGTACAGGGCCGGCATCGACGAAGGCCAGCGGCGGTGAACGGGATCAGCCCGGCGGCGGCCGCGTACGGAGGCCGGCGCCATGTCGACGAGGATCTCGCCGAACGAGGATCATCGCCAGCACCGCGAGGATGCAGACCAGGGTGAAGTAGGCGAGCAGCTGGCCGCTGGGCGGTCGCCTTGCCGTACTGATCGCTTGAACGCGTCGAAGGCCGCCGACTTGCGCAGCGGGCGCATCGCCATCCGGAACCCCTGCGGCAGGAAGGAGACGACGAAGCCCAGCCGCGAGGCGAGGCTGTAGACGCCGAGGTCGTCGTGGTCGACGAAGCGCGAGAGGATGAAGATGTCGGCGTTCTGGATCAGCCAGAACGACATCACGATCGGCGCCCGGTAGCCACCGCGCTTGATGATCTGGCCGATCTCGGCGAGGTCGAAGGACGGCTCGTAGCTGCCGCGGAGCAGCACGACGCCCACCACGCCGGCCGCCGCGGTGCCGACGATCGTGCCGATCATCGCCCCCTCGACGCCGGCGCCGCTGGCCAGGAAGGCGGCGAGCACGATCGAGGCCGAGCAGCCGGCCGCGAGCGTGTCGGCGATCAAGAAGGCGACCGGCCGGCGCTCGAGCCAGAGGACGATGTCGCAGATCTTGAAGACCAGCAGCGCGCCGGCCAGCAGGCCGGCGAGCGCGACCAGTCCCTCGTCCTCGGGGTCGCCGAGCAGGACGTCGGCGATCGGGCGGCGCAGGAGGAAGATCAGAGCGGTGGCGATCAGGCTGAGGACGATCGCCCAGGCGAGGCCGGCGCCGAGCGTCCGCGGCGGCGATGAGGAGGTGACGTCGTCCTCGTCGTCGTCATCGTCATCGTCGTCCGCCACCGCCGAAGGTGCGCCGCACGGTCCCCGGCTTGCACAGCAGCGAGGCGATCTGGGCGACGAGGCCGGCGAGGAAGAGGAGCAGAGCGAAGCGCGCCATCTCGTCGGGGCCGAGGAAGGCCGCGACCACCATCACCGAGACGAGTTGCATCGCGTTGCCGACCAACAGCGTGATCGCCTGGACGCTGGAGTTGCGCATCACGCTGACGCCGAGCACGGCGCCCGAGCCGCCGGGATGATCGTGCTGCTGCTGCCTGTTTCTGGTGGCCCTGGGCCATCACGCTGCTCCGCGCGGGCTCACGGAGGCAGTCCCAGATCTTCCAGTTCGAGAAGTCGCGGCCGGTGAGCTCGCGCAGGCGCTCGGCGTCGGCTCGCAGCTGCTCGAGCGCCTCCGGCGGCAGCGCCGCGCGGACGTCGGGCCGCTTGATCGTGCCGCCGCAACGGCAGGCGGTCGTCGAGCACGAGCCAGAAGTTCGCCGGCAGCATCCGCCCGCGGCGGCTGCGACCCAGCTTCTCGAGCCGCACCGCGAGCCGGCGACGCGCGTCTTGCCCGAGGTCTGGTGTCGTTCCTGCTCGAAGCGCGGGTGGGTGAAGTCGGGGTCGACGCCGATGAACTCGAACACCTTGCGCAGGGTCTCGAGCCGCTGGTGGCGCAGCTCGGACTGCTGGAAGACCATCACCTGCGTCGCTTCGGATAGAAGGCGAGGAAGCGCTCGAGCTGCATCGCGTAGAGCGAGCGGGTGAGGTAGGAGGTGTTGGGGTGGGTGAGGGTCTCGGCGAGGGTCGCCCTTCTCGCGCCGCTTGGCGTAGTTGTGGACCCAGTGCGCGGCGATCCGCTCGAGCGGGTCGCGGACCATGTAGATCAGCTTTGCGGCGGGGACCACCGAGTGCATGCGCTCGGGCACGCCCTGGTGCTGGGGGAAGGCGGTGTAGTTGGGCGAGGCCTCGCCGCGCACGCGGGCGTCGGCGTCGAAGTGGGCCCGGTACCAGTCGACGCCGCGCGGCCAGTTGCGCTCCTCGATGAAGAAGTTGAGCTCCTTCGGCTTCGACATCGAGACCTCGGGATGAAGGCTGAGGTAGTAGTGGAGGCACGCTCGTGCCGCACTTCTGCGCGCCGATCACGATCAGGTTCGGGAGCGCCCGCCTGGGAGGGCGAGGGTCGGCGCGCGGATCATCGCCCGGCACCGCTCCGGCAAGCGGCTTTACGGGTGTGGAGGCCTCCAGTCGGAGCGTCATGAGGGTAGCGAAGCCCCTCCCGGCGGAACCACCACCGCGCGGGGCTCGGGGCGCTCGGCGAGGATCAGCTCGAGCCGGCGGCGAAGGAAGTCCTCGTAGGGCGACGCCGGCGAGCTCAGCCTGCCGTGACCCGGCGCCGGGGACGTGCTCGACGCCGACGCCGAGCGCCCGGATCGCGCCCAGCGCGCCCAGCGCGTCGGTGATCACCAGCGTGCGCTGCGGATCGGCTCGCCGGTCTCGGCGAGCGCGGCGGCGACCGCCCCGGCAGCCTGATCGTCGGGCGATTCCGACCGCGAGCACGAGCGCGCGGGCGCTCGGCTCGCTGATCTGCTGGCGGCCGAGCCGCACCGCCGTCTGCGGCAGGCTGGCGAGGAAGGTTCCCCAGCGGCGGCGAAAGGCGCGCCAGGAGCCGCGCTTGCCCGCTCCGGAGTCCGCCGGCCCCGTGGCGCCCGGCCCGCCGGCGGCGAGCTCCGCCGAGCCAGCGGGCGGCGTCCACCGCGCCGTTGGCGGGGCGAAGCTCGGCCAGGCGGGTCGCGATCGCGCCGCGCCGATCGGGGTCGAGCAGTCGGTCGAGCTCGTCATCCAGGCTTCGATCGGAGGGTCCCTCGACCGCGAGCCCGGCGCCAGAGGCCGCCGCCCAGCGGGCGCGGGCGACCTGGTCGTCGGTATCGCGCGGCATCGGCACGAACAGCGACGGGACGCCGAGGGCGATCAGCTCGTGAAAGGCGTTGTAGCCGGCGGCGGCAACGGCCGCGTCGAAGGCGGTGAAGTAGCGGCTCATCGGATAGGTGGACTGCAGCCGGACCACCCCCTCGGGGACCTCCCCCAGCGAGGAGAGCGCCGACGACAGCGCCGCGACCTGGACGCCGTCGTGACCGGCCAGCCGGCGCAGGCAGCGCGCGTCGGCCTCGGCGACCTCCTCGCCCTGGCCGAGGGTGACGAGCACCGTGGTCCGGCCCGGGACCAGGCCCAGCTCGGCCTCGGCGCGCTCGCGCGGCGAGCAGCTCGGCGCGGTCGAGGAGCACGATCGGGTCCACCCGGTGGGCGTGGTCGCGGAGCGCCACGGTCGGGCCCCGGTCCTCGGCCTCGGCCAGCTCGCCGGGCTCGAGCACGGCGTCGAAGGCGCCGGCGCGGCCGAGCGGGACCCGGCTCGAGCCCGGCTTCCACAGCGGCCGCCGGCACCAGACCGCGACACCGTCGGCCGGCAGGGCGCCGAGCAGCGCCTCGTAGGGGTGGGTGCCGTCGAAGACGACGACGTCCGGTGCGGCCTCGGCGATCACGGCGCGCAGGCGGCCGCGCAGGCGCCGCGACCAGCGGTAGTCGTTGCCCGAGCGCCGGGGTCGAGTAGGGGGCGACGTACTCGACCGGGAAGCCCCATCTCGCGCGACCACCGGCGCCGCGGCCGAGAGGGTGAGGAAGAGCGGCTCCACCTCGGGCGCGCAGCCGGCGGGCGATCGCCATCGAGCGGGTCAGGTGGCCGAGCCCGGTCCCGTTCGACGTGGTGAAGAGAATCCTCAAGCGATCGCGCGCTCGCGCTCGTACGAGCGGCGGAGCACCGGCGCGCAGTGGTAGCCCTCTGCCTCGAGCCGCTCCAGGGTCGCCTCGTAGAGGCGCACGACCTCGGCCTGCTCGGCCTCGGTGAGGCCCTCGCGCCAGCGCTCGCGGTGGGCGGCGCCGGCGTTCATCTCGGCGTCGAAGAACTCGCGCATCGCGGTCTCGTCGTCGACCCCGAGGAACTCGCAGAGCCCCCGTAGGCCGCCTCGCGGTCGCTCCAGACCAGCTCGTCGAGGCTGACGACGTGCAGGCGCTCGCGGTCGGCCGCGGAGAGGCCGCGGACGCCATCCTCGGCCTGTCGCAGGCGGTCGGCCCAGAACTCGATCCCCGAGACGACATCCGTCGGGTGGTGCGGCTTCTCGCGCAACGAGACCTTCGACGAGCCCGAGTCGCGCCCGTCGCGAACCGAGTGCACGAAGCGAGCCTCGGGGAAGATCTCGGCGAGCCCGTCGGCGGCGGCGATCGTGAAGCAGCTCATCTCGACCAGGACCGGCTTGCCGGCCTTCGCGGCGAGCGGCTGCAGGAGGTCGTAGAAGAGGTTGCGCGAGGCGGCAAGCAGGTCATCGGCGTAGCTGCGCTCGAAGCGGTCGACGGCGTCGGCGAAACTTCTCGTCGCCGATGATCGTGTGCAGGCCGCGCACCCGACCGCGGCCGAGCGCCCGCCACTTCGCCTTCACGTAGGCGCGGTCGCCGATCCGCACCCGGTGCCACCAGTAGCCGCGCAGCTTGCGCACGAAGTCCTCGGGCTCGGCGCGCCCGCGGACGACGTCGGCGAGCCCCTTCGGGTTGCAGTGGAAGCGGCACTCGATCGGCACGCCGTGGAAACGCGAGTGGCGATCGAGCAGGTAGCTGAGGATGTGGGTGCCGCTGCGGCCGGTGCCGCCGACGAAGACGAGCTCTGCGGGTTCGGTGCTCATCGCGCCCTCGATCGTAGACATAGACCAGGGGGTCGTCGGCGTCGTCGCGGCGCTCGAACGCATGGCGCAGAAGCGGGGCGCAGCGCGCGCCCGTCGGCCTCGAGCCGATCGAGGGCCGCGGCGTAGAGCGCCTCCAGTCGCTGCGCCTTGGCAGCCGAGATCCCGCGGCGCCAGCGCTCGGCGTTGGCCTCCGCGGCGGTCATCCGCTTGCTGAAGTAGCGGCGGGTGCGCTTGGTCGGCGGGACGCCGAGGAAGCGGAACATCGGCCGCAGGGCGGCGCGGGCGTGCGGCATCCGCAGCAGCTCGTCGAGGCTCATCGTCAGCAGCAGCTGCGGTGGAATCGCGCCGCGCCCCGGCGTCGATCGCCTGCGATCCGCTGCTCCCACCACTCGATCCCCTGGGCCCGCGTCCGCGGCGCGGATCAGGCCGCGCGTCTGCGCGACCCGCGACGCCGAGGCGTCGCGCCCGTCGCGGACGACGTGGATGAAGCTCGCCTCGGGGAACAGCCGGACCAGGGTCGGCGCGCTGGGCGACGGTGTCGGTGCTCTGCTCGATCAGACCCCTGCGCCCTCGCCCGGCGCGGAACGAGAGCAGGTCGAAGAAGAGCGTCGCGGCAGGCCGCCTCGGGGTCGTCGGCGTGGCTCGGCCTCGAAGCGCTCGACCGCGGCCTCGAAGCGCTCGCGCTCGACGAACCGGTACATGCCGCGCATCCGGTTGGTCTGAAAGCCGCGCCACCAGAACCCGCGCAGGCGCTCGAGGAACCGCTCCGGGGCGACCTCGCCGGCGAGCAGGCCGGGAAAGCCGTCGCTCGTCGACGTGGAAGCGGACCTCGACCGGGACGAGGCCGAAGCTCGCCGTGGCGGCGAGACGAGCTGGGCGAGCACGTGGGTGCCGCTGCGGCCGGTGCCGCCGACGAAGAGCAGCGGCGCCGGCTCCGGCGCGCGCTCGACCTCGACCCCGCCGAACACGGGCGAGGGCGACTCGGCCGGCGGTCTTGAATCCCTCCTTCATCGGCCGCCCCCCGGCGGGCGAAGCGGAAGTGGTCGACGTAGCGTCACAGGTGCCGGTCGACCGCGCGGACGACCGGGTCGGCGGTCGGCGGTGGCGGCGAGCTCGCCGAGCCACACCCGGCGCTCGACGCCGAGCGCGTCCTGGAGGCCGCTCGGGGCCTCGGCCCGCACCTCGACCCGGTCGCGTCCGCCGCGCTCGGCCGCGACCTCGCCCGCGGGCCAGAACGCCCCCTGGCCTGGCGCCGTCGAGGTACATGCCGTCGAGCGAGGGCGGCAGCTCGGCCACGAGCTCGCCGTCGACGATCACCTCCAGCGGCACCTGGCAGTGGTACTGGAGCGAGAGCTCCCAGCTCGCCCGGCTGGCGCAGCTCGAGCGTGGCCGTCGCGCGTCGCCGGGGCGAGGAAGGCGCGTCTCCTGGCCGCCGGTGGCGGTCTCGACCGGCTCGGGCCCTTCCAGTCTCCGGGGCTCACGACCACGGGGACAGTGTCGAATACCGAGGCGACCGCCTCCCTGTCGGCGGGCACGAGGCATCCTGCGCTCCGGGCGCCCCGCGCTCGTCGAGTACACGGCTGCGAGGGGTCTCGCCCCGGCGCCTCCAGAGCACGTAATCGCCCGAGTCGGCCACCGGCTCGAAGTTCGCGCGGCGCGGCCGACTCGTAGGCGGCCGTGGTCGTGATCGCGTAGCGGAACTTGTCGAGCTGGCCCGAGGCGAGCCTGTCGAGGTCCACCGCCTCGCCCTGCTGCCAGGTCTTCTCCGGGCGCGGGGCGATCTCCTCGGGCACGTAGCCGGCCGGGGCCCGGGCAAGGGTGCCGCGCAGCCAGTAGCCGGCGAAGCGGTCGACGCCGAGGAAGGCGACCGGGTCGCCCTGGATCCGCTCGGCGAGCCGCTCGAGCCCGTCGCCGCGGTCGTCGAAGCCGACCGGCGCCGCGCGCAGCGCGAGCAGGGTCGAGCCCGCGGCGCCGGCCAGGACGAGGGCGCCGAGCGCGTAGCGGGCGAGCGGTCGCGCGCCCCCGTTCGCCCGGGGCGAGCAGCGGCCCGCAGGCCGACGAGCAGGACCAGCGGCGCCATCACGGCCAGCGCCTTCGCCTCGACGTAGATCTCGGCGAACAGGCGCGCGCCGAGGTAGACGATCGCCCCGGCGACCAGCATCGCCAGCAGCGCGAGCTGGCGCCGTCGGATCAGCACCCAGGCCGACCGGCCGCGAGCGCCGCCAAGCGCGGCGGCGAGCAGGCCGCCGGAGACCTCGCCGCGGACGATCCGGAAGTCGCCCTCCGGCCAGATCCCGAGCGCCTCCCCGGGGAACACGGGCGAGCTCGAGCCGCCCGGCGGACGCCTGGACGTCGCCGATCTTGTCGATGAAGTTCGATCGCCGGCCCGATCGCCACCACCGCGACGCCGATCAGCGACCAACACCGCCACCGCGGTCAGCGCGCGGTGGGCGACGAGGGCCTCACGGATGCGGCCGTAGTCGATCGGGCTGCGGCCCGCGATCGCCTCGAGCGCGAGCCAGATCGGCAACGCGAGCGCGAACCAGGCGAGCCCGGGGAGGCTGTAGGTGAAGACGCCGGCCGCGGCCAGGATCAGGCCGAGCCGAGCACGGCGCGGCGCGGCGGCGCGTCGTCGCGCTCAACCGCGAGGCCGCTGAGCCCGGCGAGCGCGACCGCGAAGGCGAGCACGAAGAGCGCCATCGCGGTCTCCTTGAAGGCGCTCTGGGCGAGGAACGAGGCGCCGAGGTAGGGCAGGCCGCAGATCGCCGCGACCGCGATCCGGCGCCCGGCCGGCAGCTCGCGCAGCGCGCCGAGCGCCGCCAAGCCGGTGAGCGCCGGGATCGCCAGCAGCAGGCCGTTGAACGCGCTGACCAGCGAGCTGCCGGTGACCTCGGCGGCGATCACGGCCACCGCCTGCGGGCCGATCGGATAGCCGAACCGGACCGCGCTCGGCTCGGGCCCGAAGCCGTTCTGCAGCCAGTCGGTCCAGTAGAGCTGCGCGGCGTGGTCGTTGGTGTAGATGCCCTCGCCGAGGACGCCGATCGCGCTCGTTGAGCACGAACGGCAAGCGTCGCGAGGGCGATGGCGATCGCGACCACCGCGACCGCCGACCGGCCACGCCCGGCGGGCCGCGCGGCGACTCGCGGTCGCGGGCGACCCGCAGCGCGGCCAGCGGCGCACAGCACGCCGATCACGACCGCGGCCGTGGTGGCGCGGCCGGGCAGCCGGATCAGGAAGGCGGCGACCGACGACCAGCGTGGCGAAGCCGACGGCGCCCGCGAGCCAGGCCGGCCGCGGCCAGCCGAGCAGACCGAGGATCGCCCTGCCGAGCAGCAACGAGGCGGCGAGGATCAGGGCGGTGGAGGCGTAGATCGCGAGCATGGTCGGCCGGGCCTCAGGGCTGGTTGGCGAGCGGCTCGGCGTTGACCGAGTCGCCGTTGAGCTCGGCCGCGCTCAGCTCGGGCAGGTCCCGCACCCGGCCGGGTCCAGCTGCGCCGTCGATCTCGAACACGCTCACCGGCCCGTCGCGGAGGATCTCCGTCGCGGCCGGGATCCTCGCGCGTCCACAGGGCCTCCTTCGTGTCGGGAAGCGCGTCGGGGCGGTAGGGGTCGTAGGTGGTGACCACGTGGGTGTAGTCGCCGTCGGTGATCGCCTGGCGCCACTCGGCGCAGGTGGGGATCCGCAGGTAGGCGTCGTCGGGGCCCTCCTGCCCAGCCACTGCACCTGGTTGGAGAGGTCGGTGCCGTAGAACGGGTACTGGTTGAACACGCCGCGGATGCCGGCGACGGCGATCCGGGCGTCGCGCACGTCTCGCGCCCAGCGCAGGGCGTCGGCGAGCTTGAGCTCGGGGCTCGTGTTCTCGTAGCGGCGCTCGAGGTAGTGGTTCTGCTCCCACCACCCGGCGCCGAGCGCCCGCGATCGCGAGCGACGCCGGCGAGCGCGACGCTCCAGCGCCGCGGCGCGCCGGGGCCGATCCGGCCGCGGTCGAGCGAGCCAGCGGACGAGCGCGAAGCCGGCCAGCACCACGACGCCGGCGGCGATCGCGCCCTTGACGTGGCCCTGCTGCCACTGGACCAGGGACGCGATCGTGACCGCGAGCAGGACCACCAGCCCGCGTGAGCGTGATCCGCCGCGCCCGCTCGCTCGCGCGGCGATCGGCAGGCAGGGGAGCAGCGCCAGGCCGACCGCGACCGCGGGGGCGATGTAGCGGACGTTCCAGACGAAGGCGATCGGCTGCCCCCTGCTCGCCGGCGGCCGTGAGCGGGGTGAAGACGTAGGCGAGCGCGGTGAACAGGACGATGGCGCCCAGCACCCGCAGGAGCGGCTCGCGCGCCGCGCCAGAGCGCGTAGAACGCCGGCGCCGAGCGAAGGCCGGCCAGGGTCAGCGGCCACAGCACGCCGAACGACTCGTGGAGCCCGGCACGAACCAGTCCCTCCAGACGTCCGGGTCGTTCCAGTAGTGGGCGACCGAGAACCCCGGTCGCGAAGCTCGAAGGCGCGCTCGGGGGCCGGCAGGTCGATCGGGCCGAGCGAGTCGATGAACGGGATCGGGTTGCCGATCGGCGATCAGGTTGCGCACGTACCAGTAGCCGCCGGCGGCGAAGCGCCGGGACGCGAACCACAGCGCCGTCCGCAGCCGCCCCCCGCGACCGGCGATCACGACCACCCCGACGGTCAGCGCCAGCACGGGCGCCAGGAACGAGAGCTTGATCCCGGCCGCGATCCCGGCGGCGATTCCGGCGATCGCCAGAGCCGCGCGCGAGTCCCGATCCCGGGTGCGGGCGGGTTCCGCCCGCGATGCCGGCGTTTCCCGCCCGCACGCCCCCCGGCGGCGGCGGCGTAGCCGTTGACGAGGATCGCGACCGCAGCCGAGGACGAAGGCGACGCCGGTGATGTCGTTGAGCGCCTCGCCGGCCTGGAACTCGACCAGGCTCTGGGCGCCGAGCGCGATCGCGCCGCCGATCAGAGCCTGCGGGCCGACGCCGTAGGGGCGGCCGACGCAGCAGGAGGCCAGCAGGCCGAGGGCCAGGAAGCCGAGGTTGAGCAGCGGCGAGACGATGTCGCGGTCGAAGGCCAGGATCGGCACCGCGTGCAGGACCTCGGAGTTCGCCGGGTAGAAGGAGGCGAAGAAGATCGGGTCGAAGTAGAAGATCGCGCCGAGCTCGCCGGTCTGCACGAACCGAGCCGCGAGCGGCATGTGGTACCAGAGGGTGTCGGCGCGGTCCATGCCGCCGGCGAGGCTGCCGAGCGTCGGCACCATCCAGGCGGCGACGACCGCGGCGCAGGCGCCGGCGGCGAGCCAGATCGCCAGCCGCGCAGGCGGAGGGAGCGGGCGGCGCCGCGCTCGCGATGGCGCGACGGCGTGGCGCGAGTCGACCCGTCCGCAGACGAGGAAGCTGAGCCGCGGCGAGGACCGAGGCGGCAACGATCATCGCCAGCCTCGCCGAAGGCGCCGAACGTGCCCAGGGCCTCGGCCAGCCAGATCAGCGCCGCCAACCACCAGCACGACCTCGACCAGCCGCGCCGGGGCGCCGCTCCAGCCCGGCAGGATCAGCCGCCGCACCCGGCAGACCGCCAGCGCGACCGCGCCGACGATCAGCCGCCAGCTCGACCGCCCCGAGCAGGTAGGCGCCCGCATCGAGCGCGCCGCTCGGAGGCAGGGCGCCGCGTCGTCCGAACGCCCCGATCACGACGGCCGTGCCGCTGCTACTTCAGGCCGCGAACGACGTACGAGCGCTCGCCGACGGCGACCATGCCCGACTTGCGGGCGCCAGCGCTCGGCGGCGTCGGAGCCGTCGAGGTTGGCGATCCGCTCGTGCAGCTTGGCGTTCTCCTGGTGCAGCTCGGCGAGCGCTCGAGTGCTCGGTGCTGCGAGTCGCGCCAGGCGTCGACGAAGTTCATCGCGGGGCCGACGTAGGAGACGAGCACCGCGACGAGCACGAGCACCAGCACGACCCGACCGAGCTTGTCCCAGCGGATGCGGCTCGCCGGGGCGCCTCGCCGCGGGCCGCGGAGCGGGTCGCATCCGGTAGCCACGGGCGGCCTGGGCGCGTGCGCTCATGCCTCATCGGTTCGACACCGTGCCGGCTCTACCTGCCGGCTGAAAGCGGAGAGCCCCGGGTAGGTCGCGCTCTCGCCCAGCTCCTCCTCGATCCGCAGCAGCTGGTTGTACTTGGCGACCCGGTCCGAGCGCGACGGCGCGCCGGTCTTGATCTGCCCGGCGCCGGTGGCCACCGCGAGGTCGGCGATCGTCGTGTCCTCGGTCTCGCCGGAGCGGTGCGAGATCACCATCGAGTAGCCGGCCTCGCGGGCGATCGCGATCGCCTCGAGGGTCTCGGTCAGGGTGCCGATCTGGTTCACCTTGATCAGGATCGAGTTGGCGACCCCGGCCTCGATCCCGCGCCGCAGCCGCTCCGGGTTGGTGACGAAGATGTCGTCGCCGACGAGCTGGCAGCGGTCGCCGAGCCGCTCGGTGAGCAGCCCCCAGCCGTCCCAGTCCTCCTCGTCCATGCCGTCCTCGATCGAGACGACCGGGTAGCGCTCGACCGATCCCCTCCCAGTAGTCGACCATCTCCTCGGGGCTCAGAGCGCGACCCTCGTGCTCGAGCACGTAGGCGCCGTCGCTCTCGCGGAAGATCTCGCTGGTCGCAGGATCGAGGGCGATGAAGACGTCCTCGCCGGGCGCGTAGCCCGCCGCCTCGATGCCGGCGACGAGGATCTCGAGCGCGGCCTCGTTCGACTCCAGGTCGGGCGCGAAGCCGCCCTCGTCGCCGACCGTCGTTGCCAGGCCGCGCTCGGACAGCGTCCTCTTCAGCGCGTGGAAGACCTCGGCCCCGATCCGCAACGCCTCCGAGAAGCTCGGCGCGCCGGCCGGGACGACCATGAACTCCTGGAAGTCGACCGAGTTGTCGGCGTGCGCGCCGCCGTTGAGCACGTTCATCATCGGCACCGGGAGCACATTCGCCTGCTCGCGGGTGGAGCCGTAGAGCTCGGCGAGGTAGAGGTAGAGGGGCACGCCCGCCTCGTTCGCCGACGCGTTCGCCGACCGCCAGCGAGACGCCGAGGATCGCGTTGGCGCCGAGGCGCGACTTGTTCGGCGTGCCGTCGAGCTCGAGCAGCGCATCGTCGAGCGCCACCTGGTCGGTCGCGCGAGCGCCCGACAGCGCCCGGGCGATCTCGCCGTTGACGTTCTCGACCGCTCCGGTGACGCCCTTGCCCGCCCAGGCGTCGCCGCCGTCGCGCAGCTCGGTCGCCTCGAACTCGCCGGTCGAGGCGCCCGAGGGCACGGCGGCGCGCCCGATGCCCCGGAGCCGAGCTCGACCTCGACCTCGACCGTCGGGTTGCCCCGGGAGTCGAGGATCTGGCGTGCGTGGATGTGCTCGATCGCGCCCATGAGTGACAGGAAAGCGGCCCGGTTACCGCCGGGCCGCAGCGAGACCGCAAGTTTGCCAGAGCCGGGCTCCCGCCGACTACGGAATCCGCTTTACGGTCTCACAGCCCTTCGTCCGGCGCCGGTCGCGCCCGGCACCGCCGTCACAGGAGTCGCGCCCGCCGCCGCCGCCGGAGAGACGATCTCCACCGCCCTCGCCGTGCAGCCGGTCTCGCCCGCCGCCGCCGCCCTTGAGGCGGTCGTTGCCGTCGGCGCCTCGGAGGACGTCCCGCGGGCCGCTCCCGCCGCGCAGCTTGTCGTTGCCGGCTCCCCCGGCCACGGTGTCCGCCGACTGCGCGCCGCCGAGGGCGTCGTTGCCGGGCCCGCCTCCGAGCAGGTCGGCGAGCGGCCCACCGGCGAGCGCGTCGTTGCCCTCGCCGCCGCTCGCGTCGAAGCCGATCAGCGCTCCGGACACCGTCAGCGTGTCGTTGCCCGCGGCGGCATCCAGGTCGAGCGTCTCGACCGTTCCGAGGTCGAGCGCGAACGGAAGGGCGTTGGTGCGCTCGAAGCGAACCCGGCTGCCGTTCGCCGTCGCCAGGAACGCGTCCGCGTCGCTCGATCCCACCACCCGCTGCTCGTCGGCTCCCTCCTCGCCGTCGACGAGGTCATCGCCATCCCCGGCTCGCCAGACGAGCCGGTCGTCGCCCGCACCGCCACGCAGCCTGTCGTTCCCATCGCCGCCGTCGATCGCGTCAGCCCCGTCGCCGCCGACGATCGAGTCGGCACCGTCAGCGCCCTTGAGGTCGAGAGCGATCAGCGCAGCGAGGCCGGCGGCGCCCGAGATCGTGTCGTCTCCGTCGCCGCCCCTCACGAGCAGGGTCTCGCTGGTACCGATGTCGAGGGCCGACGAGGGCTGGTTCGAGTGCTCCAGGCGCACGCGCGACCCGTTCGGGGAGATCTCGAAGATGTCGCCGGTCGCGCTCCCCGAGCCGTTGACCTCGGCCACGTCGGCGCCGGCGTCACCATCGACCGAGTCCTCGCCGTCGCCGTTGTTCCAGACGGCCGAGTCGTCACCGGATCCACCGCGCAGCTCGTCAGGGCCCTCGTTTCCCTCCAGCACGTCGGCGCCTGCACCGCCGCGAACGGTGTCTGCGATCTCGGCGGCGTAGACGGTGTCCGCGCCCTCTTGCCCGTTGAGCGTTGAGGCGACGAGGCCGAGCGCGGCAACGTCGATCACGTCGTCTCCCCCGCCGGCGTCGACTACGAGCCTCGCCGCGTTGGCGGCGATGCTCTGCGTCCCGGGCGCCGCGGTGTCCCAGTCGCTCGACGCCGCCTCGCCCTCGAGCCGATGGGTGAGGTTGGCGGCGCCGTCCGTGCCGATCGAGATCAGGTCGCCCGCTCCATCGCCGTCGAGCTCCGCCCTGGTGCCGCTCAGGGTCGCCGTGACCGCGGCGCCGGCGATCGACGGCACGGCCAGCGCCACCGCCACGGCCGTCAGCACCATCCCCGTCTTGCCGAATGCGGTCACATCGTCTACAACCCGCGAGCCGCGTCACGGTAGCGATCCGCCGCCGCGCGCAGCGCGAGCTCGGGGTCCACCCCCAGGCGCCGCGAGTCGGCGACCGTCTCCAGCAGTAGCGCGCCGATCCGCTCCTCGTCGGCGTCGCGCGTGGCGCGGTCGGCGGGATTGCCGTCCTCGGGGTCGGCGCGGCGCAGGATCTTGCGCGCGTAGAGCAGGCCGGGCAGGTTCTCGGGGATGTCCGCGAACGGATCGTCGACCCCGCGGCCCTCCACCTCGCGCTTGATCTGGTCCCAGTTGCGCCGCACCTCGCGAGACGTGCGGGCCTCGGCCTCACCGAAGACGTGTGGGTGGCGGCGGATCAGTTTCTCGGAGATCCCGTCGGCGACCTCGGCGAGCGAGCCGGCGTCGCGCTCCTCGAGCAGCAGCGAGAGGAAGAGGACCTGGAAGAGGACGTCGCCGAGCTCGTCGCGCAGTTTCGAGTCATCGCCCCGCGCGGCGGCGTCGGCGAGCTCATAGGCCTCCTCGACCGTGTGGGTGACGATCGAGCGCTCATCCTGCTCGCGATCCCAGGGGCACTCGCGTCGCAGCCGGCGCGTGATCAGGTCGAGGCGCTCGAGCGCTTGCAGCTCAACCGCCCGGCGGGACCGTTGGCGCCGCGCCCTGCGGGGCGGTGGGCGGCACCGTGCCGGGCGGTGCCGTGGTGCCCGGCAGCGTCACTCCCGGCGGTAGCGCACCCGCCGGCGTCGCCGGTTGCGGCGTGATCGGGCCCTGCGGCAGGCCCTGCGCGGCCGGAGCCCCGAAGACGCCCGCGGTTCCGGGCGGGATCGGCCTCGTCGACGGCACCGGCGCATCACAGCCCTGCGTGTCGGCGAGCTCCTTCGTGCACGCACTGGGCGGCGGCGGGGCGTTGGCGCAGCGATCGATCGCGTAGGCCTCGGCGCAGAAGGTCCGCGCGACCCACTTGCTCTGGAAGTCCTCCTGGAACGCCTGGGCGGTCTCCTGCTGGCGGGCAGCGATCAGCGTCTGCTTGATCTGCTCGCGCGCCTGGTCGAGCGGCGTCGTCTCGGCCGGCGTGATGCCCTCGACCTTGATCACGTAGTAGCCGGCGTCGGTCTGGAAGGGGCCCACCAGCTCGCCCTCCGGTGCGCTGAAGATCTGCTCGTCGAGGGCGGGCTCCGACTGGCCCTGGACCACCGCTTCGCGCAGCCCGCCGGTGCTCTTCGTCGCCTCGTCGATCGAGAACTGCTTCGCGACCTGCTCGAATCCCTTCGCCGAGGGGTCGCTCTGCAGCGCCGCCAGCACCTTGGCTGCGTCGTCCTGGGTCTTGACCAGGACGACGCGCACGTCGCGCGACTCGGGCCGCTCGAACTGAACGGTGTTCTCGTCGTAGTAGGTCTGAATCTCGTCCTCGGTGACAGTCGGCTCCGCGGGCAGCACCGCGGTCTGGATCCGGTCGGAGACCAGCTGCAGCGCGATCCGCTCGCGGGCTTGCTCGAGCGTGAAGCCGGACTGGTCGAGGAAGTCCTGGAAGGCCTTCTCGGAGCCGAACTGCTGCTGCTTGACCTTGTCGAGCTCCTGGTCGATCTCGCGGTCGGTGACCTCGATCCCACGCTCGGAGGCCTCGCCCAGCACCCAGCGGGAGAGGATCAGGTCCGAGACGGCCGCGTCGGCGAGCGCCTGGTACTGCGGATCGTCGGCCGGCGGCACCTTGGGCAGACCCTGGCGGGCGGCCGTCTGCTGGAGCGCGGCATCGAAGTCCTCGGCCGTGATCGTCCCGTCGGGGGCGTCCTCGACCACGGCGACGTCCCCGTCGGGGACGCTGGGCTCGCCGAGGCCCTGGGCCGCGGCGACGATGATGAACGAGCCGACGACGAAGACCGCGAACACGATCAGGGCCCCGAGCTTGCGCTTGTGGGCACTGTCGGGCGGCGGCGGAGCGGGCCTGCCCTGCTTTCCCTTCTTTCCCTGCGAACTCACGAAGCGGGGAGCATAAACACTCCGCCGAGTGGCCCCGCCGCGCGTCGCCCTCGGCGACTACGCCACCGCCGGCCCGGTGGCCTTGGTCAAGGCCTTCGTCAACGACAGGATCGCCTGCAGACGCGCCGGCGGCTCGTCCGGGACCCGCAGGGACAGCGTCTGGGTCCGCAGCTCGTAGATCGCCTCGGGGATCGACTCGCGCAGGCGACCGACGATCTCCGACTCGAGCTCCAGCGGGGTGACCGAGAGCTTGCCGCCGCGAACCTCGGCGGTCCGCGCCCCGGCGGCGCCGAGCTCGACCCGGGCGCGCTGGAGGGCGAACAGGTTCTCGACCGGGTCGGGCACCGGGCCGAAGCGGTCGCGCAGCTCGTCGCGGATCGCCCGCAGCTCACCCGGGCGGCGAGCGCCGGCGAGCCGGCGGTGGACGTCGATCTTCGCCGCCTCGAAGGGGACGTACTCGGCCGGCAGGTAGGCGTCGACCTCGACCTCGAGCCGCACCGGCGCATGCTCGGGGCGTTCACCGTCACCGGCGGCGCGCAGCGCCTCGACCGCCTCGTCGAGCAGCGAGACGTAGAGCTCGAAGCCGATCGCCGCGACGTGGCCGGACTGCTCGTCTCCGAGCAGGTCGCCGGCGCCGCGCAGCTCGAGGTCGCGCATCGCGATCGCGAACCCCGAGCCGAGCTCGGTGTGGTCGGAGAGGGTGGCGAGCCGGGCTCCCGCCTCAGTCGAGATCGCCTCCTCGGAGGGGTAGAGCATGTAGGCGAAGGCACGCTCACGAGATCGCCCCACCCGGCCGCGGATCTGGTACGCCTGCGCCAGCCCGAGCTGATCGGCGCGTTCGACGATCAGCGTGTTCGCCTGCGGGATGTCGAGTCCCGACTCGATGATCGTCGTCGCCACCAGGCAGTCGGAATCGCCGCGAAGGAAGCTCAGCATCGTGTTCTCGAGCTCGCCCTCGTCCATCTGCCCGTGGGCCTCGGCGAAGCGGACATCGGGACAGAGGGCGCGCAGCCGCTCGGCGACCTCGGGCAGGGTGTCGATCCTGTTGTGGAGGAAGAAGGCCTGGCCCTCGCGGGCGGCCTCGCGCTTGATCGCCCGCCCGACCAGCTCCTCGTCGTAGGGCCCGACGTAGGTGCGAACCGGGCGCCTGCCCTCCGGCGGCGTCTCGATGACCGAGATGTCGCGCAGTCCCGCGAGCGACATCTGCAGCGTGCGGGGGATCGGCGTCGCCGAGAGCGAGAGCACGTCCACCTTCAGCTTCAGCTGGCGCAGCAGCTCCTTCTGCTTGACCCCGAAGCGCTGCTCCTCGTCGACGATCACCAGGCCGAGATCCTTCGCCCGCACGTCGCGCGAGAGCAGCCGGTGGGTGCCGATCAGGATGTCCAGCTTGCCGTCGGCGAAGCCCGCGAGCGCCTCGCGAACCTGGGCCGGCTTGCGCAGCCGCGAGACCATCTCGATCTCGAGCGGGAACTCGCCAGACGCTCGCGAAAGGTGCCGAGGTGCTGCTGGGCGAGGATCGTCGTCGGCACCAGCATCATCACCTGGGTGCCCTCGGCCGCCGCCTTGTGGGCAGCGCGCAGCGCGACCTCGGTCTTGCCGTAGCCGACGTCGCCGCAGATCAGCCGGTCCATCGGCCGCTCGGACTCCATGTCGGCCTTGACCGCCTCGATCGCGTCGATCTGGTCGGCGGTCTCGCGATAGGGGAAGGACGACTCGAGCTTCAACTGCCACTCGCCGTCGGGCTCGAAGGCGTGCCCCTTGCGCGCCTGACGCTCGGCGTAGAGGTTGAGCAGCTCGCCGGCGAGCTCGCGGGCGGCGCGCCGGGCGCGGGTCTTGACCCCCTCCCAGCGCTTCGATCCCAGCGCCGAGAGCTGCGGCGCGTCGCCGCCGGCGCCGACGTAGCGGGTGATCTTGGCGAGCTGGTCGGTGGGCGAGTAGACCTTGTCCTCGCCGCGGTACTCGAGCTCGAGGTAGTCGCGGGTGATCCCGGCGACCGTCTTGGTCTCGAAGCCCGCGAAGCGGGCGATCCCGTGGTCTTCGTGAACGACGAAGTCGCCGACGCGCAGGTCGGCGAAGCTCGCCATCCGCCCACGGGCGCTCGGCGGGGCCGCGGCGCGGCGCCGATGCACGAGGCGGCGAAACGGGATCACGGCCAGCCGCAGGTCCGGGGAGACGAACCCGTCGGTCAGCGGTGCCTCGGCGAGCAGCAGCGCGGCCTCGTCGGGCGCCCCGGCGTGGTCGAGGAAGCGCGCGTCGACCCGGTTGAGGTTGTATCGGGCGCGCTCGGCCTCGCCCTTGCTCGGGAAGACGACGACGACGCGGTAGCCCGAGCGCAGCTCGCGCTCGAGATGCGACTCGGCCTCGGAGATCGAGCGCGCCGCCGAGACCGGCGCCTGCGCGCGGAACACCGGACGTTCCGCCGGGAATAACGAACGTTCCGCCGATGTGCTCGGCTTCGCCTCCGCCACCGGCGGGTTAGGTGAGGGATCGGGTGTGGGGTCGGGGTCGGAGGAGGGGCGGAGCACGCGCAGCACGGCGCGCTCGGCGAGCGGCTCGGAGACGTCGACGTAGAGGTGGCGGGCGTCGGCGTCGTGCATCGCCGTGGTCACGTCCTCCCAGTGGTCGTGCAGGGCGGGTGCGATTTCCTCGGCGGCGGCGAGCAGGATCACGGTGCGCTCACCGATCAGGTCGAGGGGCGCGCGAAACGAGCCCACCGGCAACAACTCGGCGACGTCCGGGCGCTCGCCCTCCTCGCTCGCGTACTCCGCCAGCTCGCGGTGCTCGAGAGCCAGCTCGGCCGCCGGGTCGAGCTCGATTCGCTCCGACTCGCCGAGCGAACGCTGGGTGAAGGTCGAGAACCAGCGGATCGACTCGATCTCGTCGCCGAAGAGCTCCACCCGGGCCGCCCGCTCCTCGGTCGCCGGGAAGACGTCGAGGATGCCGCCGCGGACGGCGAACTGGCCGCGCTCGGAGACCTGGTCGGTGCGCTCGTACCCGGCCTCGACCAGCAACTCGGATACGTCTCCGAGGTCGACCTCCTCGCCGCGGTGCAGGACGAAACCCTCGGGGCGAAGCGAGACGTCGGGGACCGCCTCCGCCAGCGCGACAGCGCTGGCGACGACCACCGAGGGCTCGTCGGCGGCGGCGTTCGCCGTCAACGCATCGAGAGCGCCGATCCGCAGTCCGACCAGGTGCGGCGGCGGTGCCAGGTGGGACTCGTACCCGGTCCCCCGCGAGGGGTAGTAGCGGACGCGCCGGGGCGCCACGTAGGCGCCCAGCGCCCGGGCGAGGTCGCGGGCGCCGACGTCGTCGGCCGCGACCACGAGCGCCGGCCGCCCGGCGAGGCCCTCCTCGGCCTCGAGCAGAGCGGCGAGCAGAAAGGGCCGGATCGAGGCCGAAGCGCGCAGGTCGACCGCCTCGCCCGACCGGATCGAGGCCGCGAGGGATGAGAATCGCTCGTCGTCGAGCGCTATGTCGAGCAGTGACCTGAGCAGTCGAGTCGCGATGGTAGAGATCGGCGGTCAGCGCGCCGCCCTCAAATAGGCTGTCCCGGTGAGCAGCTCGGCGCGACGGCCCCTCGCCACGACCCTGGCGGTGCTGTCGGCGGTGGTCCTGCTGGGCGCGCTGTTGACGGCCTACGCCTCGCTCGCCGTGTTCGACTCCGACCAGTTCGCCGACCGGGCGGTGGCGGCGCTCGACGACGAGGCGGTGCAGGAGGAGATCGCAACCCGCGTAACCGACGACCTGGTCCTCAACGCACAGGCGGACCTGGTCTCGGCTCGGCCGCTGATCCAGGGCGTGATCTCGGGGGTCGTCGGCGGCAGCGTCTTCCAGAGTCTCTTTAGAACCGCCGTCCGCGATGTCCACCGAGCGATCTTCAAGCAGGACCAGAACACGGTCACGCTCACCCTCGCCGACGTCGGGTCGGTGGTGGCGGGGGCGCTTCAGGCGCTGGCACCGAAGCTCTCGAAGCAGTTCGGGGCGAACATCGACGTCGAGGTGACCCCGGTCGAACCGCCGGCGTGGTTCGCGGACCTGGCGCGGGCAGCCGACGGGGTCAAGCTGTTCTCCCTGATCCTGTTCGTGCTCGGGATCGTGCTCGCGCGTCGGCGCGATCTGGCTCTCGCCCGATCGCCGCCGGACGGTGCTCGCGCTCGGGGTCGCGATCGCGATCGCGGGGGTCGTCGCGGCGGTGGCGCTGAGCATCGGCAGAGCGCTGACGTTGCGCGGGATCGACGAGGCCTCCCCGCGCGATGCGGTCGACGCGATCTGGGGGGTCTTCCTCGACGACCTGCGAACGGCGCTCTACCTGTTCGCCGGCTGCGGCGTCGTCGTCGCGTCGGCGGCGTCCTCGCTGCTGCGGCCGGTCGACATCGGCGCCCCGCTGCGGAGCGCCGGGGAGCTGATCGCGAGGGTCCCCGAGCGCCCGGCGATGCGGATGTTGCGGGCGCTGATCCTGCTCCTGGCCGGGATCCTGATCATCGTCCTGCACGAGCAGGTGCTGGTCATCTTCGTCATCGCGGCGGGCCTCTACGTCGCCCACGCGGGCGTCTCGGAGCTGATGCGGATGACGATGACGACCGACCCGGCCGAGCTCGAGTCACAGGAGCACCACGGCCGCCGGACGCTGATCGCGACCGCGATCGCCGCCGGGGCGATCTTCCTCGCCGGGACCGCGTTCATCGCCCTCGGCGGTACGTCGGAGCGGTCGCTGGCGATCGAGACCGAGGGCTGCAACGGATCGAAGGCCCTCTGCGACCAGCCGCTCGACCGGGTCGCCTTCGCCGCCACGCACAACGCGATGTCGGCGGTGACCAACAAGGACTTCCTCTTCGGGATGCAGGATCGCGGCTTCGCCGATCAGCTGCGCGACGGCGTCCGGGGGCTGCTGATCGACGCCCATTACGGACAGCCGACCGAGGCTGGGCAGATCAAGACCGACCTCTCGGACCTCTCGGGGTCGGAGCGCAAGGCATACGAGCAGGAGCTCGGCCCGGAGGCGCTCGACGCCGCGCTGCGGATCCGCGACCGTGTTGTCAACTCGCCGACCACCGGCGATCGAGCCGTCTACCTCTGCCACCGTTTCTGCGAGCTGGGCGCATTGCCGATCCTCGACGCCTTCCGCCTCTATCGCGACTTCCTCGCCGCCAACCCCGACGAGGTGCTGGTGATCGTGATCGAGGACTACGTCGCCCCGGAGGACATCGAGGCGGCGGTCGAGAAGAGCGGCCTGATCGACTACGTCTACAAGGGCGAGACCGGGCCGCCGTGGCCGAGCCTGCAGGAGATGATCGACTCCGGCGGGCGGGTGCTGATGATGGCCGAGAACGACGCCGGCGACGGCAGCATCCGCTGGTATCACGAGGCCTACGACGGCCTGGTCCAGGAGACGCCGTTCCACTTCACCGAGCCCAAGCAGCTGATCGAGCGCAAGAAGCTCGCCGCCTCGTGCGAGCCCAACCGCGGCACCGACGACGCCACCTTGTTCCTGATCAACCACTGGATCGACACCAGCCCGGCGCCGCGCCCATCGAACGCGAAGCTGGTCAACCAGAGGGACGTGCTGCTGCGCAGGATCCGGACCTGCCAGCGCCAGCGCCACCTGACCGCGGGGCTGATCGCGGTCGACTTCTACCGCGTGGGCGACTTGTTCGAGGTCGTCGACCAGCTCAACGCGGAGCGCGCCGCGAACGGCTCCTGAGCGGCCGGAAGGAGCTCAGTCGCGATACGGCAGACCGGGCCCGGACCGCTGCCACTCGACCTGGCCCTCGCCCTCGAGGCGGGAGCGACCCTCGACGTCGTCCCACTCGTGCAGCATCCGCTTCAGCCGCTCGACCGCCTCGGGCGGGTGCTCGGCGACGCCGGCGGCGAGCTGCAAGGCCGCCTCCTCGGTGCGCGGCGCCGAGACGACCTTGTGAATCAGGCCCCAGCGGTAGGCCATGTCGGCGTCCACCTCCTTCGAGGTCAGCAGCAGGTACTTGGCGACCGAGAGGCCGCAGAGGGTGACCAGCCGCGCCGGGCCGACCGGGACGCCCAGCGCGGCGCCGGGGAAGCGCATCCTCAGGTTCGAGCCGCCGACCCGCAGATCGCAGGCGACGGCGATCTCGGCGCCCCCGCCGACGCAGGCGCCGTGGCACGCGGCGACCGTCGGCTTCGGGTAGCCGGTGAGCTCGTCGTAGAGCCGGGAGAAGAGCTCCATCCGCCGCACCGCGCCGGCCTCGTCGAGCTGCTCGCGGACGTCGGCGCCCGCGGAGAGGGCCATGTGGTCGCTGGAGGAGACGACCAGCGCCCGCACCGTCTCGTCCTCGCGAGCGGAGGCGAGATGCTCGAGCGTCCGCTCGAGCATCTCCGTGTTGATCGCATTTCGCGCCTGCGGCCGGTCGAGTTGCAGCAGCGCGACCGCGTCCTCGCCGGTCGAGAAGTTGACCACGCTCAATCGATCACCTCGCCGATCGGGTCGCTGGACTCCTCGCAGATCTGATCGACCAGACGCTCGGTCTCGTCGGCGGCCGCCACGATCAGCGACCGGACCGCGTCGTCAGGCTCGGCGAAGCGGCCGAGGACGTAGGCGGAGACGACCTCGGGGTCGGTCGAATCGGGGCGGCCGACGCCGACCCGCACGCGCCAGAAGTCGGCGCTGCCGAGCCCGCGCTTGAGGCTCTTGAGGCCGTTGTGGCCGGCGACGCCGCCACCGAGCTTCGCCCGCACCTCACCGAACGGCAGGTCGATCTCGTCGTGGATCGCGACCACGCTCTCGAGCGACACCCGGAGCTGACCCCGCGCCGGTCCCGCGGAGTCGCCGGACTCGTTCATGTAGGTCTGCGGCAGCAGGATCGCCACCCGAGGCCCGCCGGGGCGAATGCGACCCTCGGCGATCAGGCCGCGGTACTTCTGCTTCGCCTTCGGCAGGTCCCAGCGGCGGGAGAGCTCGGCGCCGACCTCGAAGCCGACGTTGTGCCGGGTCTTGGCGTACCGGCTGCCCGGGTTGCCGAGCGCGACGATCAAGACGACACCGGCCGTTCCCTCGTCTTCGACCGCGGGGGTGCCGGGGGATCGAGGCTTCCTCCGGCGGCGGAACAGGCCCAGGGCCTACTCCTCGCCGCCAGAGTCGCCGGCGTCGCCGCCCTCGTCCTCCGTCTCGGCGGCGGGCTCCTCGCCCTCGATCGGCTCGCCGTCCTCGCCGACCAGCTCGGCCTCCTCCTCGAGCTCGGGCTCGGGCTCCTCCTCGACGCGCGGCGGCGAAAGGGTGGCGATCGTGACCTCGTCGGCGTCGACGCCCTCGCCGAGGAAGAACTCGACCCCCTCGGGTGCGACCAGGGAGCTGAGCTGAAGCGTGTCGCCGATCACCATCCCGGAGACGTCGGCGCCGATCGACTCCGGGATCGCGGTCGGCAGCGCCGAGATCGTGATCTCGTGGGTGACGTGCTCGAGCACACCGCCCTCCTTGACGCCGGGTGCGTCCTCGACGCCGATCAGCTCGATCGACACGTCGGCCTGGATCTCGGTGTCGAGCTTTACCTCGAGCAGGTCGAGGTGGATCAGGTGCCCGCGCACGGGGTGGCGCTGCTCCTCCTTGATCACCACCGGGACCGCGCCCTCCCCGTCGATCTCGACGTCGATCAGGGCGCCGCCGTGGACGAGCACGTCTCGGGCGTCGCGCTCGTCGACCTGGAACGGTCGCGCCTGCTCGCCGGCGCCGTAGACGATGCCGGGGACGATGCCCTCGCGGCGCAGCCGGCGGCTGGTGCGAGAGCCGAACTCGGTGCGCTTCTGGGCCTTCAGTGTTGTGCGATCGGAAGCCATGCGGCGGTTGAGGATAGAGGGCTCGGGCTGCTCGTGGCTACGACGCGCAGGGCGTCCCGTCGGCAGCGGTGCCGGCGCCGTCACAGGAAAGGATCGCCGGCGGCAGCCAGCCGCTGCCGTCGAGGATCCCGGCCACCGCCGGGCCGGCGTCGTAGAGCCGCCAGAGCAGGCGAAACTCTCCCGCCGGCGCGGGGAGCCAGTTCCTGCGCCTGCGCCGGGTCGCTCGGCTGCGTCTGCTGGACGTAGAGGTCCAGTGAGCCGTCGGCGTTGTAGTGGAGGTCGGAGCGGTCGTTGAGCACGTAGCGGTCGGCCGGGTTCGGGACCAGGAACATCTCCGAGTCGTACAGCGTCAGCGACCACAGCCCCCGTGCCGGGATCGGCAGCTGGCCGGCGGGAAGGTGGAGCACGTAGCGCTTGGCGCCGCTGAGCGGCACCAAGTCACGTGACGTCTGCGTGAACGGATAGATCGCGATCTCGGGGATCAGGGCGCCGACGCCGGCCTTGTCGGTGACCGCGCGCAGCGTGTAGTCGGTGCCGTAGCGACCCAGGTCCCCGATCAGATAGCCGTTGTGGCGCTCGAACTCGCTCAGGAACCTGGCGACGATGACGGACTGGACGTTGTCGGGGCCTTCGGTGACCGCGTCGCGCATGCCCGCGAGGGTGTCCACTCCCAGATCGGGATCCGCCGCGGGGTCGAGGCCCGGCCCGACCCCGATCTCGGCGATCTGGTCGAGCAGCGGCTGGTCCGCCGGCGGCGGCGAGAACCGCTCGAGCTCGCGGCCGAGGGCAGCGTAGAACGAGAGCGGGTCGTCGCCCGGGCCGAGGCCCGGGATCGTCGCCTCGTCGACCGTGCGTGTCGACCGGCTCGATCGGCTTCGGCTTGTACTTCTCACCGAACTTGCGCAGCGGCGTGATCCGGTAGCGGTTCTGGATCCGGTTCACCGCCTCGGTGTCGGATTCACCGTCGATAAGCGTTCGGCCGATCACCCAGACGCGGTCATACGGCGACTTGACCTTGGTCACCCCGCTCGGCAGCCTGCCGCGGAAGTCGGGGCCGACGATCGCGTAGTCGCCTCCCTTCACAGCGCCCGTCGGCGTGCCGATGTTGCGGAAGTTCTCCGTCCACGGGGAGACGAGCTCGAAGACGAAGAAGCGATGCTCGAGCTTCGGCACGTGGATGATCTGCGGCTGGTGCGCGAGGTTCAGCCACGCGAGCGAGTAGAGGGTGTCGTGGTTGGGCGCGACAACCGTCCGGTCCTCGGGAGAGGCCAGCCGCCGGGCATGGCTGAAGCGGTTGACCGGGCCGTTGCCGTGGCCGTCGGACTTGCTGACGCTGGTCGCCGTGCGGTAGATCCGCCTGGTGTCGATCACCGGGATGCCGTACTGGTAGGCCTTCGTCCCGAGCTCGTAGCCGCGGTCGTACTCCGCCTGGCCGGCGAGGGCGAGCGGCGCCGACGCTCCGAGCAGCGCGAGCGCGAGTACCGCGCCGGCGACGAGCCGGGCCAGCTGGATGCGGCGAGCGATCATCGTTCTGAGCCTCCTGTCGAGCAATGCCCACCCCTCGGGGGCACCCTGATTGAACCCGGCCCGGCGCCGGATGTCGCGGTCGGGACCTCATACCCTGATGCGAGTGTCCGACGAGATGAAGATCCCCAAGGGCCGGATGCGGCGCTCGGCGAAGCTGGGGTCGGCGCTCGGCGGCCAGGCGACGCGCTACGCGGGCACCAGGGCCGCGGCCGTCGCGCGCTCGGGAGAGGGCGCCGCCGACGCACTCGAGGCCCGCCACCTCGAGACGGCGCTGAAGATGGTCTCGCACGCTCGGCGAGATGAAGGGCGCGGCGATGAAGATCGGGCAGCTCGCCTCGTTCATCGACACCGAGTTCCTGCCGCCGGAGTACGCCGAGATCTACCAGGAGCGAGCTCGCCAAGCTGCGCACCTCGGCGCCGCCGATGCCGTGGGCGAAGGTGTCGGCGGTGCTCGAGGAGGAGTACGGCGAGCCGGCTCGACGAGCTCTTCGCCGACTTCGAGCCACGAGGCGTTCGCCGCCGCCTCGATCGGCCAGGTGCACCGCGCGACGCTGCTCGACGGGCGCGAGGTCGCGGTCAAGATCCAGTACCCGGGCGTCGCCGAGGCGCTCGAGTCCGACATGCGCAACGCGGGGATGATCGTCCGCCTGGCGAAGGCGCTCGCGCCGGGCCTCGACGCGAAGGCGGTCGCCGAGGAGCTGCGCGAGCGGGTGATGGAGGAGCTCGACTACGAGTACGAGGCCCAGAACCAGCGCACCTTCGCCCGCGCCTACCGCGGCCACCCGTTCATCCACGTCCCCGACGTGCTCACCCGGCTCTCGCGCCGCCGGGTGCTGGTCACCGAGTTCGTCGAGGGGCTCGGGCTTCGAGCAGGTCAAGCGAGCTTGCGCGACGAGGAGCGCAGCCGCTTCGGCGAGATCGTCTTCCGCTTCTGCTTCGGCTCGATCTACCACCTGCAGCACTTCAACGCCGATGCCCACCCCGGCAACTACCTGCTGATGGCCGACGGCCAGGTCGCCTTCCTCGACTTCGGGATGACGAAGAAGCTCGACCTCGAGCAGATCGAGCTCGAGCAGCGGGCGGTCGACGCCGCCGTTCGCCAGGACCCCGAGGCGCTGCGCGAGGCGCTGCACGACCTCGGCTTCGTCAAGAACCCGTCGAAGCTCGACGCCGAGCGGCTGATGGACCACGTGATGCTGGTCGGCGGCTGGTACATGGAGGACCGCGAGTACGAGGTCTCGGCCCGGCGGGTGATGAAGGTGATCGAGTCGACGTCGGACCCGCGCTCGGAGTACTTCGACCTGATGCGCCGCGAGAGCCTGCCCGCCGAGGAGCTGATGGGCCGGCGGATGGAGACCGGCGTGCTCGCCGTGCTCGCCCAGCTGCGGGCGAAGCGCAACTGGCACCGGATCATGCGCGAGTGGGTCTACGCCGACGAGCCCGACGACCGAGCTCGGCGCGCCAGGAGTGGGAGTACTTCGAGTCGCGCGGCGTCAAGCGGGTGCCGGGGATTGCGTCTGCGCCGCAACCGGGTCCGGCGGCCTGACCCCGAGGATCGCGACGATCAAGCCGACGACGGCGATCGCGGCGACGACGCGGAAGCTGAGCTGGACGCCGGCGACGAAGGACTCCTTGACCACCTCGAGGATCTTGTCGGCGACCGAGGTCCGGAAGTCGCCGAACGCGGCCTTTCCCGACTCGGTCCCGGCCAGGATGCCGTGGATGACGCCGACCTGGTCGCCGCTGGTCTGGAGCCCCGATCTCGGCCGCCTCGCTGGCGACCACGTCCTCGGAGCGGATGGTGAAGATCGCCGTCGTCAGCCCGAGACCGATCGCCCCGCCCGCGACCTGGAACATGTAGACGATCCCGCCGGCGAGGCTCGACTGCGAGGGGTCGAGCATGGTCACCGCGGCGGTCGTGATCGTCGGGTAGAAGAGGCCGATCCCGATCCCGGTCACGAGCAGGCCCGGGACCAGCGTCGAGGTACTCCGAGCCGGTGCCGAAGAAGGAGAGCAGCAGCGGCCCGAGCGCGAGCAGAGCGGTGCCGGCGATGATCACCGTCGCGCATCCCGAACCGGCCGCTGATCCGGTTCGGAGGTGAAGGCGACGACCGCGAACGTGCCGAGCATCGGCAGCATCCCGAGCCCGGCCTCGAGCGCCGAGTAGCCGAGGATCTTCTCCATCAGCTGGGGCACGTAGAGCACCGCGGTGAAGAAGACCGCCGAGATGAAGAGCACGGTCGACGCAGGCGGCGGTGAAGCCGCGGTTGCGGAGCACGTCCGTGGGGATCAGGGCGTCCTCGCCCATGCGCGGCTCGATCACGGCGAAGATCGCGATCGACAGCGCCGCGAGCGGCGAGCATGCCGAGCACCCGCGGGTCGCCCCAGCCCCAGTCGGCCGACTGGTCGAGGGCGAGCAGGACGAGCACGAGGCCGAGTGAGAGCGAGACGATCCCGGCGTAGTCGATCCGCTGCTCGCCGGCGTCCTCGCGCGGCTGGTGGATCTTGGCCCAGGTGACGGCGGCGGCGAACGCCGCCACCGGCAGGTTGAGCAAGAAGATCGCCCGCCAGCTGAGCTCGTCGGTGAGCAGGCCGCCGATCAACGGCCCGAGCGCGTTGCCGAGCCCGGCGACACCGAGGATCAGCCCGCCCGCGAACGCGCGCGCGAGCCGGCGGCACCGCGGCAAAGGTCATGCCGAGAATCGCCGGCCACATCAGACCGCCCCCGACGCCCATCCCCACCCGCGTACCGATCAGCCAGGTGGCGCTGGGGGCGATCGCGCCCAGCAGCGAGAAGCCGGCGAAGATCGCGGTGCCGATGAAGAAGATCTTGCGGCGACCGAACATGTCGGCGAGGCGGCCGCCGGTGACCAGGACCATGCCGAAGGTCAGCGCGTAGGCGTTGATCGTCCACTGGACGGTGCCGACGTCGACGTCGAAGTCCTGCTCGATCGCCGGCAGGGCGACGTTGAGCGCGGTGAAGTCGTTGGCGATCACGAGGATCCCGAGACCCATCGCGAACAGCGCCATGCCCGTGCCAGGTGGCATCGCGCGGACTCTAGTCGCGGGCGCGGCGTGCCGATAGCGTCTGAAAGCAACCGACGAAGGAGCGACGTCAATGGGCCGGATCAGGCAGGGCTGGGAGCTGACCAAGAAGAGCTGGGGCGTGCTGCGGTCGAACCACCAGCTGTTCCGGTTCCCGATCTACGGCGCGATCCTGGCGCTGATCGTGGTCGCGGCGACGGTCGCGCCCGGCATCTACCTGATCGACGACGGCCAGCGCGTCGTCGGCGGGGCGCTTATCGCGGTCGGCATCTACCTGTCGTCCTTCATCGCCACCTTCTTCGGCGTCGGCCTGGCCGCGACCGCCGACGCGATCTTCCACGGCCGTGACGCCACCTTCTCCGACGGGATGGCCGTCGCCCGCAGCCACACCGGCGCGATCGCCGGATGGGCGGCGCTGTCGGCGATCGTCGGGGTGCTGTTTGCGCTCCTGCGCCAGGGGGGCAGCCTCGCCGAGGTGATCATCGGATCGCTGGGGGCCGCCGCCTGGTCACTGATCACCTTCCTCGCGGTGCCCGTGATCGCGATCGAGGGCCTCGGGCCGGTGGCGACGCTGAAGCGCTCGGCGAGCCTGTTCAAGGACCGTTGGGCGGGCCAGGTCACCGGCAACGTCGCGATCGGCGGCATCGTCTTCTTCGCAGGGGTGATCCCGGGGCTGCTGCTGATCGGCCTCGGCGTCTTCCTCTGGCTCTCCGACGACGGCGGCGCCGGACTCGCCGCCGGCGCCGTAATCGCCTTCCTCGGAATCGCCCTGCTGGTGGTCTCGATGCTGATCGTGCAGGCACTGCGAGGCGTCTTCGGCGTCGCGCTGTACCGCTTCGCGTCGAGCGGCGAGGTCGCGTCCGGCTTCAGCCAGGCCGAGCTCGAGTCGGCCGTGCGGACCAAGGGCGCGCCGGCGGCCTCGACGTCTAGGCGCCGCCAGCGCCCCCAGCCCGGGGGCGCCCTCAGCGCGCAGGGGGATTGTGTCTCGCATGGAGGCACAATCCACCGGTCGGCTCGATCGCGCGCTGGGGGAGCTGGCGTCGAGGCAGCATGGAGTCGTCGCGCGGAGGCAGCTGCTCGCGCTCGGCTTGGCGCGGGTGCGATCGGCGGTCCGCGTTCGGTCGGGCGCCTGACGCCGGTCCACGCCGGCGTCTACCTCGTCGGCCACGTCGCTCGGGCACGTCTCGCGACCGAGATGGCGGCGGTTCTGGCCTGTGGCGCCGGGCGCGGCTCGTCAGCCATCGGAGCGCCGCGGTGCTCTGGGGGCTGGTGGCGAGAACAGCCGGGACGGTGCCCGTAGACGTGACGGTCAGGTCGGGACTGGGCGCCGACTCGACGCGGGATCCGGGTCCACAGACGAGACGCGTCGAGCGGCGGGACGTCCGCCGCATGGACGGCCTGCCGGTCACAAGCCCCGCCAGGACACTGTTCGACCTAGCCTCGGTGGTGACCTGCCGAGCTCGAGGCCGCGGCGGCGGAGGGCGAGCGGCGCCACGGGGTTCGCTCCGCCGCCCTCGCGGGATCAACTCGAGCGCAACCGCGGCCGGGCCGGGGCGGCGCACCCTCCGCTCGCTGGTCGAGCGCGCCGAGCGGCCCGTCCTCACCCGCTCGAGGGCGGAGCGCAGGCTGCTCGCGCTGGTGGGGGCCCGCGGCGCGCGGCAGCCCTGAGAGCCAACCAGCGTCATCGCCGGTTTCGAGGTCGACCTGCTGTGGCGCGAGCGGCGCGTCGTGGTCGAGTTCGACGGCTTCGGGTTCCACGCCGACCGGGCGGCGTTCGAGCGCGACCGGCAACGTGACGCCGAGCTGCAGGCCCAGGGCTACCGGGTGCTCAGGGTCACCTGGCGCGAGCTCGCCGACCACCCCGCCGCGGTCGTCAGCCGAATCCGCCGAACCCTCGCCGTTGCGGCTCGAGAGGTGGATCGTGCACCCATACGAGACACGATCCACCGCTGAGCGGAAGAGCCCGTCTAGAGATCCGCCAGCAGCCGGGGATCGTTGGAGCAGATCCCGTCGACGCCGAGCGCCGCGATCTCGGCGACGCGCTCGGGATCGTCAACCGTCCAGGCGATCACGGCGACGCCGACGCCGTGTGCCTGCTCGACCAGGCGTCGGGTCACCAGCGGCTGGTAGACCCAGACCGCCCAGGCGCCGAGCTCGGGCGCCCGGCTGCGGACAACAGCCGGCAGGCGGGCGCGCAGCGTGGCGGCCCCGGCGAGGAACAGTGGTCGCAGCACGCGGCTCCGGGACCAGTCACGGGCGACCTTGGGCAGGGTCCAGCCGCGATCGAGCCCGGGGGCCGCGTCGCGCAGGTAGGCGACGCTGCCTATCTCCATCGTCGAGACCATCGCCCGCTCGACCAAGTGGCGCTCGCGCAGCGCCGCGACCACCTCGTCCTCGCGGCCGGCGGTCTTCAAGTCGAGGTCGAAGCGGACGTGCTCGAGCGGCGGCCGCGTGAACGCGTCGAGCACCTCCGCGAGGGTGAGCGCGTCGCGACGGCGGGCGTCGCCCCAGTCATGCGCGACCAGCAGCGGTCCCGAGCCCTCCGCCGGGCCGGCCGGCGCTCGGCGCCAGTCGGCGCCGCCGACGAAGTCGCCCGGCGGGCGCAGCACGTCGAGCTCGATCGCGTCGCAGCCGGCCCGCACCGCCGCGGCAAAGCTCTCCAGCGTGTTCCCGGGGACGATCGCGTCGGCGCCCTTGTGACCGATCCTCAGCACTCGAGGGCCGCTACTTATCGGCGCGGTCGCGCTGCTCGGCGACCTTCAGGCGCAGGATCCCACCGAGCCCGGCGAGCACGCCCGCGGCCGCCAGGCCGCCGCCGAAGCTGCCGACGGCGAGGATCCCACGGCCCTGACGCTGGATGTTCTCGGCGAGGAAGACGGCGTTGTCCGAGGTCAGGATCGAGATCGCGCCGATCACCGACAGCCCGAGCACCGCCACCGCCCCCCAGAGCAGCGCCCTGCCGAGGGTGTCGAGGAGGTCGAGCGCCCTTGGGTTCACTTGCGGGAATCTAACCGGCGGCGGCGAGCTCCTCGTCGCGGATCTCGGCCGACGGCCGCGAAATCCGCTGCGAAACCGCCATGGATTGCAGGTCCTCGCCGAATCGCCGATGGATGACTGTGGCCTGCGATCACTCCGGAGCGCACAACGGCGAGGCGCGATACCTGCGGGAGCCGGGCGAGCTGCGCCTCGTGCTCGTATGCGACGCATGCGGAGCTGAGTGCGCCGAACTGGAGAGGTTCGGCTACCGGCCCGACGCGCGGTGCGTCGACGGGCACTTGGCCGAGTTGACGGGACGCGAGCTGGGCTTGAGTGAGCCCACGATCGCGCGAGTTCGCCTGGCGGCGTTGCTGTGCGACGTCGGGCGCGACCAACTCCCGCCCGAGATCCTCCACAAGCAGGGCCCGCTCAGCGACGAGGAGTGGGTGCAGATCCGCCGCCAGCCCGAGTTGGGAGCGGCGCTTCTCAGCGACGTCAGCTTCGACGAGATCCGCGAATGGATCCGCTGTCACCACGAGCGCCCCGACGGCCGCGGCTATCCGCGCGGTCTGGTCGGCGACCAGATTCCGCTGGAGGCGCGGATCGTGGCCGTGATCGATGCCTACACGGCGATGACCAGCGCCCGTCCTTACCGCGCCGCTCGAACTCACCAGGAGGCGTGCCTTGAGCTGCGGTGCTGTGCTGGAAGCCAGTTCGACGCCGCGGTCGTGCAGGCGTTCGTGTCCGTGACCGCGCGAAGCGATCAGGGCCGAGCGCTGGCCAGCGCCTGAAATTGGAAGAGCTGGTTCTACGGCCGCCGTGACGGCGTGTAACCGCTGAGATCAGATCGGTGCCAGCACCTCAAGCAGCTCGCCGACCTGCCGGTTCTCGACCAGCGGATGGCGCAGTGGCAGCTCGGGCTTGACCGTGTAGCGATTTCGTCGCCCCTCGCGCTCTTTGAGCACGTAACCCGCTGCGACCAGGTCGGAGACGATCTTGTGCGCGGCGCGCTCGGTGATCCCCACCGCCGCGGCGATATCGCGCACCCGGATGCCCGAATCGTGGGCGATACAGACGAGGACGTGGGCGTGATTGGTGAGGAAGTCCCAGCGCCGCGTGCTCGATTCCTTGTGTGATGCATCTCCGGAAGGTTTGTTCATGAATCGATGATACGTTCTCCGCGCCGGTGACGCCGTTGCCGGCCTCGGCTACACAGGAGGTTGGAAATGAACCGCTTCTCACCAAGGCGTCCGTCCATGAGAAAGCTCCTTTGCGTGATGGCCGTTTTGGGGGTCACGGCCATAGCGGCGACTCCCGCCCAGGCGGCGAGGCACAGCATCAACTCGACCGTCGTTGTCGCAGAGCTCGAGACGACGGGTACTCCGCCGGTCTCGGGAACCGTTGACTACGCCGGGACCATCACGACTTCACGACCGTTCGGCTCGGGTGCGATTGTTGGCCAGAACGTCTTCGGACCGGTGCCGGACTTTCAGGGCACGTTCCACGTCTTCTATAACAAGGGCTCGGCGAAGGGCAGCGTGGACGGCAGCGGCACCATTAACGCCGATGGAAGCATCAGCTTTGCCGGCACTGGTGAAATCACCAAGGGCACCGGGAAGTACAAGGGCGCCCATGGCAACTTCACCATGAATGGGTCGCAACCCGCCAACTCGACCGTCAGTTCCTTCGAGATCGACGGCTCGATCAAGTACTAGGTCCCCGATCTGCATTCGCGGCGAGCGGCCCTTCGGGGCCGCTTCGCGTTACGCGGCTCTCTGACCGGGCGCCCGGCAGCTCCTTTTCGGTCAAGAGCAGCTCGGTCCCGGGAATTTGGCAGCCGCCAACTTCGTCGGCGACTCTGACGTCATGGCATCGTTGGCGATCACGACCCACGGCGCTTGCCGGCAACGCCGACCCCTCGGCGGCCAAGGATAAGTTCAAGGTCGTGGGCTGAACCCGTCGCCCCTGCCGTTGACCCACGACCCTGGCCGGGATAGGCTCGCCCTCGTACTGCAACCAGGGAGAGTGAACTGATGCTCGATCTGCGCCGCGCAAAGCCTGCTTTGTGGATCGTCGCTGCTCTGAGCGTCGCGCTCCCGGCCTCGGCTTCGGGTGCGGTGTCGATCGGCCGCACTGGCGGGACCGAGAACATCGATTGCCTTGAAAACCGCACCTTCGTGCAGTCGAACACCGGCCCGACCACACCCTCTTACGCCGTGCCCGCGGGCGGTGGGGTGATCGTCGACTGGAGCGTCGAGGCGACCACGCTCGATCAGACGCTGAAGCTCAAGGTCTTCCGCCCGACCCCGATCACAACCGTGTTCACGGTGGTCGGCGAAACCGGCTTCTTTGGCATCCCGGGACCCGGCATTCAGCAGTTTCCGGCGCAGATCCCTGTCGCTGCCGGGGACCGGCTCGGGTTTACGACCGGTAGCGCCGGGTTCGATGACTGCACCCTGGTAACGACCGGGGATCCGGCCGACGTCCGCCGAAACTTCACCGGCGATCCTCCTGTCGGCTCGATGTTCACCACGATAGGCGTAACCATGGAGGAAACGCTCAATATCGCGGCGTCCGTCGAGCCCGACGCGGACCACGATGGCTTCGGTGACGAGACCCAGGACCAGTGTCCGACCGATGCCTCGACGCAGGGCCCATGCCCCGACACCGACCCGCCCGAGACCACGATCACCAAGGGCGCTCCGAACAAGCTCGACAAGAACAAGGTCACGCTCAAGTTCACCGCCGACGAACCGGAGGCGACCTTTGAGTGCAAGCTCGACACGAAGCAGTTCAAGCCCTGCACCTCGCCCAAGAAGGTCAAGAACCTCGACGACGGCAAGCACAAGTTCAAGGTGGTCGCCACCGACGCGGCCGGCAACGTCGATCCCTCGGCGGCGAAGGACAAGTTCAAGGTCGTCGATTGAGCGTCGCCCCCACCGCTGATCCTGTTGTTGACCCGCGTCCTGGACGGGGATAGGCTCGACTCGAACCGAGGAAAGACGCCGGATGCTCGATCTGCGCCGCGTAGGGCCCGCCTTGTGGATCGCCGCTGCGCTGTGTGTCGCGTTCCCCATATCGGCGACACCGGCGGGTGCGGCCGTCACGATTGGCCAGGCCACCGGCTCTGGGACGCAGATCTGTACTACCGATTACACCTGGGTCCAGGAAGCCACCACGGCCGCCAATCTCTCCTACGTGGTTCCGGCAGGTGGCGGGGTGATCACCGCTTGGACCCACGGCGTCTCCAACGACACTCCGAACGGGGCGACGATGCGCCTCAAGATATTCAGGAAGACCGCGACGCAGACCTACCTGACCGTCGGCCACAGTGCTGTCGAGGCGCTGATCCCGGGCCTTCACGTCTTCGAAACACGCATCACGGTCCAACCCGGCGACCTGCTCGGCCTGCGCACCGGCGGAACGGAGGGCACGGACTGCTACCGGACCGGAGTGCTCGGTGACGACGCCGAGGCCGGCAGCGGCCCAGACCCGCCCATAAGCAGTGCGTTCGCGCCAACCGAGACGAGTGCATTCGTGCTCAATATCGCCGCCACGCTCGAGGCTGACGCCGACGCCGACGACTTCGGGGATGAGACCCAGGATGAATGCCCAGGGGTGAGCGGATCGGCCAACGGCTGTGTCCCGACTCCACCCGACACCGACCCGCCCGAGACCACGATCACCAAGGGCGCTCCGAACAAGACCGAGAAGACCAAGGCCAAGTTCAAGTTCAGTTCCGACGAGCCCGGCGCGACCTTTGAGTGCAAGCTCGACACGAAGGCGTTCAAGGCGTGCACGTCGCCCAAGACGGTCAAGCACCTCGACGACGGCAAGCACAAGTTCAAGGTCCGTGCCGTAGACGCGGCGGGCAACGTCGACCCCTCCGCGGCCAAGGACAAGTTCAAGGTCGTGGGCTGAACCGGACCACCCTGGGTCGGGCCTCGGTCATGAACTGGACCGGGTTCACTTGGTCAGGAGGCGATCCAGCCTCTAAAGGGGCGGAGGGGGCCTGCCGAGGCGCGATAAGACCCCGCTCGTAACCACCTCGTGACCAAATCGCCCGCAATCCCGCGCAGGGACTAGCGAAAGCTAAAAGAGCTGGTTCTCGCCGGAGAAGATCTCGGAGACCGACTCGTCGCCGAAGATGCGACGGATCGAGTCGGCGAGCGTCTGCGCGGCGGAGAGGACGGTGATGTTCTCCGGCTTCCCGGGGCGCAGCGGGATCGTGTCGGTGACCACGATCCGCTCGATTCCCGAGCTCTCGTACGCGAGTCGCTCGTAGGCGGGGCCGGAGAAGACGCCGTGGGTGGCGCAGGCGATCACCCGCGCCGCGCCCTCGTCGAGCACCGTCCTCGCCGCGGCGGTCAGGGTGCCGGCAGTGTCGATCATGTCGTCGACCAGCACCGCGGTCTTGCCCTTCACGTCGCCGACCACGTAGCCGATCTCGGCAACCTGCTGCGCCGGGCGCTCCTTCTCCATCACCGCCCAGTGCACGCCGACCTTGCGGGCGAAGTTGCGCGCCACCTTGACCCGGCCGGCGTCGGGCGAGACGATCACCAACTCGTTCTCCCACGCCTGGTCCATGAAGTACTGGGTCAGCATCGGCATCGCGGTCATGTGGTCGACGGGCTTCGAGAAGAAGCCCTGCACCTGGCCCGAGTGCAGGTCCATCGTCAGGACGCGATCAACCCCGACGGCCTCGAGGCATTGGGCGACGACGCGGGCCGAGATCGGCTCCCGCGGTGCCGACTTCTTGTCCTGGCGCGAGTATCCGTACCAGGGCATCACGGCGATGATCCGATGCGCCGAGGCGCCCTTGGCGGCGTCGATCATCACCAGCAGCTCCATCAGCGCATCGTTCGGGGTCATCCCCTGGGCCTTGTTGGCCGCGGTCGACTGGACGAGGAAGATGTCGGCGCCGCGGATCGACTCCTCGTAGCGGCAGTAGACCTCGCCGTCGGCGAACGTGCGCAGGTCGGCGCGGCCGAGGTCGACGCCGAGGTTGCCGGCGATCCGGGCAGCGAGCTCCATCGAGGCGCGCCCGCCGAACACCATCATCCGCTTGGTGTAGTCGTGCGGGATCGAGCTCACCGTCTGCGGGCTCTCCTCGAGGATGCTCATCAGTCCGTATCCCCGTCCTCGTCCTCGCTCGTCTCGCCGGCCCTTCGGTCCGCGTAGCCCTCGATGTTGCGCTGATCGTTCGTCGACACCCCGAGGGCGCCGTCCGGCACGTCCTCGCGGATCACTGCACCGGCGCCAGTGTATGCGCCATCGCCGACGCTCACCGGAGCGACGAGCGAGGTGTTGACCGAGATCCTCGCTCCTTCCCCGATCTTCGTCGGGCTCTTGCGACGGCCGTCGTAGTTGGCGGTGATCGCACCCGCGCCGATGTTGGCGCCGGCGCCGATCTCGGCGTCGCCGACGTAGGAGAGGTGCGGCACCTTCGCCCCCTCGCCGATGCGCGAGTTCTTGATCTCGACGAAGCTGCCCGCCTTCGCGCGCTCGGCCAGCGCGGCGCCGGGGCGCAGGGAGGCGAACGGCCCGACGTTCGCCTCGTCCCCGACGTCGGCCCCGCGCAGATAGGAGTGCAACACGCGAGCGCCGGCGCCGATGCGCGAATCGATCACGGTCGAGTGCGGGCCGATGACCGAGCCGGCGCCGATGCTCGTCCTCCCGCGTAGGTACGTGCCGGGCTCGATCAGCGCGTCGGCTCCGATCTCGACATCGGCGTCGATCCAGGTCGAGGCCGGGTCGACGATCGTCGCCCCGGCGAGCATGTGGGCCTCGAGGATGCGGTGGCGCGCCTCGGCGGCCACGAGAGCGAGATCGACGCGGTCGTTGACGCCGAGGTTGACGTTCGGATCGGTGGCCTTGTGGGCGACGACTCGGAGGCTCCGCTCGCGCATGATCGGCAGCACGTCGCCGAGGTAGTACTCGCCGGCCGAGTTGTCGTTGCCGAGGCGGTCGAGCGCCTCCGCCAGCGGCTCGGCGCCGAACGCGTAGGTGCCGGTGTTGATCTCGCGGATCGCGAGCACCTCGGGCGCCACGTCGTCTGGGGTCTTGGTCTCGACGATCTCGGCGACGTGGCCGGCGTCGTCGCGAACGATCCGCCCGTACGCGTGCGGATCGTCGAGCTCGACCGTCATCACGGTGGCCGCGGCGGCCATCTCGCGGTGGGTAGCGAGCAGCTCGATGACGATCTCGGCGCTGATCAGCGGATGGTCGCCGGAGAGCACGACGACGGTCTCGGAGTCGCGGATCAGGTCGAGCGCGGCGCGCACCGCCCCGCCGGTGCCGTCGGCCTGCGGCTGGACCACCGTCTCGGTCCCATCGGGGAGGCTCGGGCTCAGGTCGCGGTCGGGCGAGACGATCACCGCGACCCGCTCGGCGCCCGCGCCGCGTCCCGCGATCACCGGCCAGGCGACCATCGGCCGGCCGCAGACCGGGTGCAGGACCTTGGTCAGCGACGAGCGCATCCGGGTGCCCTCGCCCGCAGCCATGATCAGGACGGTGAGTCCACCGCCGTCGGAAGAAGCGCCGCTCACCCGCGGATCGTAAAGCGGTGGGCCGGATCGCCGCCTCCGCGCCGGCAGAGGCTGGCGCTATCTTTGCGACCGGGCGGCGACTGTCGTGCACACCACCGTATGGGTGGTCAGTGCGACAACCGAGCTGGGGAGCCAGGATTTGAACCTGGATCTCACGGCTCCAAAGGCCGGTGTCTTGCCATTAGACCACTCCCCAGAGCGGGGTCACCTTAGCTTGCGCCTACCCCTCCGCCTTGCCGCGTACCTTGGCCCGGCCGGCCTCGGTGCCGGGCTCGAGCGCCGGGCCACGCGGGGGTGAGATGCCGAGCACGCGCATGGACTTGAGGCCGAGGCCAAGCTTCTCGCGGCCCTCGGTCGAGGTGATGTCGTGGCCGCAAAGGTCCCTCACGCGCTCGAGCCGGTAGCGGATCGTGTGGCGGTGGGTGAACAGCTGCTCGGCGGTCGGGGTGACGTTGCCGTCGTTGTCGAGGTAGGCCTCGATCGTCCGCACGAGCTCGGTCTCGTACTGGTCGTCATAGGCCGACAGAGGTGCGACCGTCTCCTCGTAGAAGCGCTCCAGCTCACCGGAGGCCTCGCTCATCGCCGGCAGCAGCAGGCGGTAGGAGCCGGTGTCCTCGAAGGAGAGCAGCTCGAGCCCGTCGGCCTCGGCGACGTTCGCCGCCAGCAGCGCCTCCTGTCCGGCCCGATAGAGGTCGGCAGGGTCGGCCACCCAACGACTGTGGGAGACGGTGAGGTGGAAGCCGGGCAGCGAGGCCGCCAGCTCGCGCGCCAGCGCCTTGGCGGCGCGCTCGAGCTGCGCGCGCTCGGCGCCCGGGACGATCGCGCTGACGTCGGCTCGCTCGCCGCTCTCACCGAGCGCCGCGATCGCCCCCGAGCTGGCGGCGCGAAGGGCGCGCAGGGCGACGATCAGCACCCGAGCTCGCCAGTCGCCGGTCTGCGCGGCTCGCGGTCCCGCGCGGGCGACCACCACGCCGCCTCCCTCGGCCACGCCGACCGCCAGCTCGGACGCTCGGGCGACGATGTCGCCGCGGTCGGTGACTCTGCGCTCGAGAACCGCGCGGACGAACTCTCCGGCGGCCTCGTCGCTCGCCCACTCGGGGGCGCGCGAGCGCTCGAGCTCGAGCGCCAGCAGAGTCGAGACCATCCGGATCAGGGTCGCCGACGGGTCCCCCCCGCGCGCCCGGTAGCGCAGTTCGCCGACCACCGCATCGGCGACCCGCAGCTCGAGCATGGCGACGTCGCCCTCGGCGCTGAGGAGCTTCGTTTCCTCGGCCGAGGAGCTGGCGGCAACCGCGAGCACCGCGCTCGAGCGGTCGATCAGGGCGACGCTGCCACCGAGAGCCGCGCCCGCTGCTCGCGCCACGGCGGGCAGGCCGGCGCCCGACTCGATCGCCTCCGAGAGCGCCTCGAGGAGCGTTGAATCACTCTTGTTTGCAGGGATTTTCCCCGCCGCCTGCTTCGGGGGCACCGGCGGATTCTAGGCGCCGGGTACAGGATCGGCACCCCGGCGCCGATAGGGGAAAGGTGCGGAAGCTTCTTGTCGCGCTGGGAACGATCGCGGTGTTGACCGGCCTGTGCGCGCCCGCGTCGGCGGAAATCACAGCGTCCAAGCTCACCGCACCGACCGACCCGAGCTTCTTCGACCCGGACCTCGACACTGCATCTCAACCCCTGGACGTCAGCGGCACCGCCGACGGGGTGGGCAGCGTTGACATCCACTGCGTCTACGACAGCGGGCAGCTCTCCGCCTCCAACGTCCTCGCGACCGTGCCAGTGGTATCTGGAGCGTTCAGTGCCACCATCGACCTCAACCAGTTCGACTACTCCCTGTGCCGCCTGGTCGCGATCAACGCCGGCTCGGGGCCACCGGTCAACACGAGCGTCTTCAAGGGGCCAGTGGTCGGCAACAGTGGTTTCGAGATCTATGCCGTCACGGACGGTCCGGCCGAGGGCCAGCTCTACGACTACCGCCAGCGGTCCGCGGCCGCCAAGGGGTACTTCAGCGTCGAGTCCGCCGGCGGCTGCTACGTCGATGACAGCTACCCCGTCGATCCGGCGACGCTCGCCGTCGAGGGTCCGTTCTGGGGTTGCTCGGAGATCTGGCAGGGCGACCCGGCGGCTGTCTCTCCCACCACCCAGGTCGGTGGCGAGCAGGTCTTCCTGCCCGCTCTCCAGAACTCCGAGAGGCCCGGGTTTCGCCAGATCGAGAACCTCACCCACAACGTCGACCCGGCCAGCGGGCTGATGCGGGTCTTCGATACCGAGCCGGCGGTCACCTGCGTACCGGACAAGGACACCTGCAGCAGCCACGCCGACTCGGGCATCGCGCTGGTGCAGAAGCAGACGGGCGGCACCAACGGGCACACCCTGGCGGTCAACCACCGCTGGGTGAACACGACGAACGTGGCCAAGCAGCTCGAGGTGACGTACTCGATCGGAGTTGATGACGGCTCGCCCGGCTGGCGCTTCGCAGGCGACTCCGTCTACAGCGAGCATCTCGACGGCACCGTGATCACGCCGCCGGCGGCCGGCCCCGGCAGCTTCTTCGTCGCCGATGAGGACGGCTCCACCTGCCCCGACCTGACCGACCCCTGCGGCTCGCTCACCTGGTACGACCGGCCGCAGGGCATCGTCATCGACGACGGTGGCGAGGTCCGCCTGACCTACAGCCGCACGATCGCACCGGGCGCCTCCGAGGTGATCGCGCTCACCTACTCGCAGGGCTTCCCGCAATCGGCGGTCGACGGCTACGCGGCCGCCGCGGAGCAGTCCTTCGACACCAGGTTCTCGTTCGGCAAGCTGAAGAAGAACACGAGGAAGGGCAGGGCGACGCTGGCGGTCAAGGTTCCGGGCTCCGGCCGGGTCCATCTCGAGGGCAAGGGCCTGAAGACGGTCAGCAAGGCCATCTCCGAGGGGAGCGCCAAGGGCGCGACCGAGACGGTCAAGCTGGCGATCACGCCCAAGGGCAAGGCGAGGAAGAAGCTGAAGCGCAAGGGCACGGCGAAGCTCTCCGCCGATGTCACCTACACCCGCACCGACCTCGAGCCCACCGTGACGACGAAGAAGCTGAAGCTGAAGCAGGCGAAGCCGAGAACGGGGAAGGGCCGGTAGCGGGCCGAGGTCGGCGGCCTGCCGGTCCTAGCCGCCGAACAGTCCGGTGATGTCGTCCCAGAAGTAGACGATCGCCACGCCCAGCGCGACGCCGATCGCGAGCAGCGCGGCGAGGACAAAGATCGAAATGAGGCCGGCGGTCACCTTCTCCCAGGTGCGCCCGAAGGAGCCGATCGCGGGCACCAGGATCAGCGCCGCGAAGGCGGCGAGGCTGATCAGCGCAGCGCCGCCGAACAGGAAGTACTCGGTTCCGATCTTGGCCGTGAGCATGGTCAGGGTTCCGTCCTCCGGCGCTGATTCTGCCGCAAGTGGGTGATCACCATCGCGACCGCGGCGCAGCCGGCGAAGGCGACCACGCCCAGCGCCCAGCCGGCGCTGACGTCGCTGAGGTAGTGGACGCCGAGGTAGACGCGGCTGAGCCCGACCGCCGCGGTGAGCAGAGCTCCGATCGCGACCAGCGCCGAGGCGTGCGTGAGGCCGGGCCTCACCCGCAGGGCAACCGTAAGCGCGAGCCAGGTGTAGATCACCGAGTAGGCCGCGTGGCCGCTGGGAAAGCTGGGGCCGTCGGCGTCGACCAGGCCATCCGTCGGTCGCGGGCGGTCGACCGCCTCCTTCAGCGCCGGGACCGCGACGTGGAGGATCACGAACGCGGCCACCAGCACGCAGACCTCCGTCCAACTCCGCCGGATCGCCAGCGCGATCGCGGCGACGGCCGCAACCAATGCCGTGGCCCAAAACGAACCGAGCTCCGTCACCAGCTTCTCGATCTCGGTCAACCAGCCGGCGTTCAGCCGCGCCACCAGGTCCGCGGCCTCGGCGTCGCCCGGCGTCGGACCAGGGTCGGCGGAGACGATCGAGGTGTAGGCGATGAGGACGAAGGCCGAGACGGCCAGCGCGGCCATCAAGCTGGTGAACTCCAAGCCGAGCCCGCCCGGGGTGAGACGCGCCCACAGGAAGCGCGCCTGCGGCCGCAGCCGCCGCCCGAGGGCGACGGCCGGACGTAGAATCGCGACCGAGTCGATTCGCCGCACCAGGCGCTCGCGATTCGCGGCGACGCGCAGGTAACGAACCGCGAGCACCGCGCCCACGATCAGCGCCACGGTGGTGCCGAACACGAACGTCCCCTTGCCGGCAGCGTCGGTCGCCTCGTTGAGGTTCTCGGAGACGACGTAGCCGATCAGGCAGAAAGCCGCCGACCAGAGGCCGGTGCCGAGCACGCTGTAGGGGAGGAAGGCGCGATAGCGCATTCCCGAGCTGCCGGCGATGAACGGCGCCAGCGCGCGGACCAGGCCGATGAAGCGCCCGATCAGGATCGTCTTGCCGCCGTGTCGGTCGAAGTACGACTCGACCTGGGCGAAGCGCTCCGGCGTGATCCTCACCCTCGGGCCATGGCGAATGACGAAATCCCGCCCCAGCCGTGTGCCGATCAGGAAGCTGACGGTGTCCCCGGCCCAGGCGCAGACCCAGACCACGGCAATCATCAGGAAGATCGAGTCCGACCCCTGGCCGGCGAGCGCGCCGCCGAGGATCACCGCGGTCTCGCCGGGGAACACCAGGCCGACGAAGGCACCCGTCTCGAGGAACGCGAGCAACCCGACCAGGGCGTACGCCCAGCGGCCCAGGTCGTCGGCGACGCTCTGGAGGAAGCCCTCGATGTCGAGGCTCGGAGCGAGGCGCTGGAAAGCGATGAACCCGGCGAGGACCAGGCCGACGATCAGGATCAGGCGCCAGCGGTCGCGCTTCTCGGCCGAGAGCTGCATCAATGGTCAGGATTATCCGAGGCGCTGCGGCGTGGAGACGATCGCGTTCGCGTAACGGGGCGGGAGCGCCGCTGCGGCGGCATCCGCGGCGACGAGGTCCTCGAAGACGCCGAACGCGGTCGGCCCCGATCCGGTGACCAGCGCGCGGGCCGCGCCGACCTCCTCCAGCGCACCGAGCGCCTCGGCGATCTCGGGGCGCAGCGAGATCGCCGCCTGCTCGAGGTCGTTGACCAACAACTCCGCGTAGTCGAGCGGCGAGGCGCCATCACCGGCCGCCGCTCGCAGGCGCTCGGAGACGCGGTCGAGGTCGTCCGGATCGCGGCCGAGCCCGAGCGCGTCGGCTTCGGCGTAGACGGCGGCCGTTTCGAGCCCGAACTCGTCGTCGATCAAGACGACGCCGAACTCCCCGGGCGCCGGCAGCGGCTCCACCACCTCACCCGCACCCGAGACGAGCGCGAACACCGGATCGAGCTGCGAGGGGACGTCGGCGCCGAGGCCGGCCGCCAGCGACGCCAGGTCCTCGATCTCTCCGGCGCCAAGCCGCAGAGCAGCCGCGGCGTCGGCGCTGCCGCCGCCGAGCCCGGCCGCAACCGGGATCCGCTTGTCGATCTCGACCCGGACCGGCGGATGCCGCCACCCGCGTGCCCGCATGGCCTCGAGCGCGACGCTGACGAGGTTGGGGCCCTCGACGCCGGGGCAGACGAGCTCGTCGGCGTCACCCTCCGCCTCTCCGATCACGATCCGGTCGGAGAGCACGAGCGGGCAGAACAGCGAGCGCAGCTCGTGCAGGCCGTCGTCGCGCCGGCGGCCGAGGTAGAGGCAGAGGTTGAGCTTGGCCGGCGCCCTAGTCACCATCGAGGGCCTCCTGCAGGCCGACGAAGTCGCGGGGCGCGAGCTGCTCGGCGCGGGCGTCGGCCGGCAGGCCGAGCTCGACCAGCGCCGCGCGCGCGGCCTCGCGGGTCCCGGGGCGGACGTGCTCCAGCGACCGGGCGAGCGACTTGCGCCGGTGGGCGAAGGCGTCGCGGACGAGGCTCGCCACCTGCGGCGATGCCGCCGGCCCGATCCGCTCGAGTCCCAGCAGGGCCGAGTCGACCCGCGGGCGCGGCTTGAACACCGCCCGGTCGACCGTCCGCAGCAGTCGCACGTCGCAGGCGAGCTGGACGAGCACGCTCGGCGAGCCGTAGACGCGTGAGCCCGGAGCGGCGCGCAGCCGGTCGGCGATCTCGCGCTGGACCATCAACGTCCACGACTCGATCCCCGGCGAGCTCGGCGATCGTCCGCAGGATCAGCGGCGTCGCGATCGCGTACGGCAGGTTGGCGACCATCGCGGTCGGGCGGCGGGTCCAGCGCCGAGAGGTCGAGGCGCATCGCGTCGGCGAAATGGAGCTCGACGTTGCCGGCCTCGGCGGCGACGTCCTCGAGCGCCGGACGCAGCCGCTGGTCGAGCTCGACCACGTGAACCGCCGCGACCAGCGGCGCCAGCTGCGCGGTCAGCGCGCCCTCACCGCCGCCGACCTCGAGCACGACGTCGCCCGGCTCGGGACCGGCCTCGCGCACGATCGCCTCCAGCAGGTTGGGGTCGGCGAGGAAGTTCTGCCCGAGGCGAACCACTGTCTACCAGCCGAAGACTCGCTCGGCGTTGGCCTCGACGATCGCCTCGAGCGCCGGGTAGGAGACGCCTCGCACCTCGGCGAGCTGCTCGGCCGTCGCGACCACGTTGGCCGGCTGGTTGGGCTTGCCGCGCACCGGCTGCGGGGCGAGGAACGGCGAGTCGGTCTCGACCAGGAGCAGGTGGTCGGGCACCGCCGCCGCGGCCTCGCGCAGCGACCCGGCGCTCGGATAGGTGACGTTGCCGGCGAACGAGCAGTACCAGCCCGCACTCGGCGGCCTCGGCGAGCGCGCTCGGCCGGAGCCGAGAAGCAGTGCAGGATCACCGTCACCCCGGTCGCCTCGGCTCGCAGGGTCTCGAAGGTCTCGGCGAGCGCCTCGCCGTCGGTGGTCTGGCCACCGTCGCGGACGTGGATCACGAGCGGCTTGCCGACTCGGCGCGCGATCACGATCTGTGCCCGAAAGGCGCGGCGCTGATCCTCGCGGGGTGCGCGATCGCGGTAGTAGTCGAGCCCGGTCTCCCCGACCGCCGCCACCCGTGGATGCGCGGCGAGCCGTTCGAGCCGCGCCGCCGCCGCGTCGTCGAAGCCGCCGGCGCCGTTGGGATGGCGCCCGACGGCGGCGTAGACCTCCGGGTGCCGCTCGGCGGCGGCGATCGCCTCCTCGCTGCCCGCCTCGTCGATGCCGACGGTGAGCATGCGGCTGACTCCCACGGCGCGCGCGTCGGCGACCAGCTCGGCGGCGGGCGCCTTGCAGAGGCCGAGGTGGCAGTGGGTATCGATCACGCGCTCGCGGCGTCGAGCTTCGGGAACAGCGGCTCGATCCGCTCGATCCGCGCCCCGCCCTGCCGGGCGCCGAACGCGTCCAGCTCGCGCCCGCCCTCCGCGAGCGCCTCCAGGAGCCTGCCGCTGGTCTCCGGCATGTAGGCCACGAGCAGCAGGGCGAGCACCCGAATCCCCTCGGCCAGGTTGTAGAGGACCTGGTCCAGGCGCTCCGCCTGAGAGTCGTCCTTCGCCAGATCCCAGGGGCGGGACTCCTCGACGTAGCGGTTGAGCCGCCGCACCCGCGCCCAGATCGCCTCCAGGGCCTGGGTCAGCTCGGCGCGATCGAGGAGCTCGCGGACGATCCCGTCGATGCCTCCGAGCCCGTCGTCGCCGCCGGCCAGCTCGGGGTCGATCTCGCCCTCGGGGACGACGCCCGTCGCGGTAGCGCTCGATCATCGCCAGGGTGCGGCTGGCGAGGTTGCCCCAGTCGTTGGCGAGCTCGCTCTCGTACCGAGCCTCGAAGCCCGCCGCCGAGACGCTGCCGTCCTGGCCGAAGGAGACCTCGCGGAAGCAGTAGAAGCGCAGCGCGTCGGCGCCGAAGCGCTCGACCACCTCGATCGGGTCGAGCACGTTGCCGAGCGACTTCGACATCTTCTTCTCGCCCATCAGGAGGAAGCCGTGCACATAGACGCGCTCGGGCAGCTCGATCCCGGCGGCGAGCAGGAAGGCGGGCCAGTAGACGGTGTGGAACTTGAGGATGTCCTTGCCGATGATGTGCCAGGTCGCGGGCCAGTAGCGATCGGTCACGTCCTCGCCCTCGCGCGCGAACGAGAGCGCCGTGTAGTAGTTGAGCAGGGCGTCGAACCAGACGTACATCACCTGCTCGGCTTGCCAGGGCAGCGGCACGCCCCAGCTCAGCTCCGAGCGGCGAGAGCGAGACGTCCTCGAGGCCGCCCTCGATGAACGCAAGCGCCTCGTTGTAGCGGTGCCGCGGAAGCACGAAGTCGGAGCGCTCGGCGTACAGGCGCCGGAGGTCGTCCTCGAAGGCGGAGAGACGAAAGAACCAGTTCTCCTCCCGCTTGCGTTCGAGCACGATCTCGTGGATCGGGCAGGTGTTGCCCGGTCCGCGCTCGGTCTCGGTCTTGAAGTCAGCGCAGCGGGGGCAGTACCAGCCCTCGTAGAGGCCCTCGTAGACGTGGCCGTTGTCGTGGACGCGCTGGACGATCTCCTGGACGCGGGCGACGTGGCGCGGGTCGGTGGTGCGGATGAAGAAGTCGTTCGAGGCCTCGATCCGCTCGCCCATCTCGAGGAAGCGGGGCGCGTTTCGATCGGCCAGCTCCTGCGGCGTCACCCCGAGCCGCTCGGCCGCCTGCACAACCGGCTCACCGTGCTCGTCGGTGCCGGTGAGGAAGAAGACGTCCTCCCCTCGCTGGCGCATGTGGCGGGCGAGGACATCGGCGGCGATCGTCGAGTAGGCGTGGCCGAGGTGCGGCTCGGCGTTGACGTAGTAGATCGGCGTGGTGACGTAGAAGCTCACAAGCGGCGGAGCATAGACTTACGGTCAATGGCCTCGGACCTGCAATGGAAGCTCGTCAACGTCGCGACCAGCGCCCACGTCGCGGCCTACAAGCTCACCGGCGGGCGCTTTCTGATCGGACCCTTGGGAGCCTCGCGGACGGTGCTGGTGGACCACGTCGGGCGCCGCAGCGGCAAGCAGCGCACCACTCCCCTGCTCTACCTCGCCGACGGCGACGACATCGTCGTCGTCGCCTCCAAGGGCGGTTCGCACAAGCACCCGGCGTGGTGGCTAAACCTGCGCGAGATGGCGACGACGACGATCCAGATCGGCGGCGAGCGACGCACGGTGACCGTGCGCGAGGCCACGCCCGAGGAGAGGGCCCGCCTGTGGCCGAAGCTGGTCGAGATCTGGTCGGACTACGAGAGCTACCAGCAACGCACCGAGCGCGAGATCCCGCTCGCGATCCTGAGCCCGGCGACCGCCGGCGAGTCCGCGCAGCCGTCGGCCTAGAGCAGCGTCTCCTGTCCCCGGGCGCCGCGCGGGCGGGGGATGCCCGCGGCCTCGGAGAGCGCCGCCTCGATGTCGGCACGGATCGCGCGCTCGGAGCGCGAGGCCACGAGCGGCTCGCTGAGCCCGTCGACGTGGACGTAGGTGCGCCGGCCGTCGCCGCGCTCGGCGGGCTCGAGCGGGACGAGGGCGAAGACGCGGTCGGCGCGCACGAGCTTTCCGTAGCCCAGCGAGATCAGCCGCGGCTCCCGTTTCGTCGCCATCGCCCATCAAGGGTATGCGCGCCGGCGGCACGCGGCAAGCGCGAGCCACGGGTTGGCGCCGCATGCGGTGGTCAACTCGCGGCTGGCCCGGCGGCCGGCGGCGACGACCAATCCGCAGGGCTAGTCGGCGGGGGCGTCGAGCTTGTTGAGCTTCTTCTTCGCCTCGTCGCTGCAGTCGGGGGCGAACACGGGCACGCCCTGGACCCCGGCGTTGCCCTCGCGACTCGCGATCACGAGGCCGAGGTCGTCCTTCTCGGCGGCCGCCTCGACCTCCGCAGCGTCGTTGAGGAGCTTCTTCTCGACCTCGCAGAACGGGTCGCCGTCGATCGCGTAGCCGTTCTCGGTCTGCTTCAGATTGAGCCGGTCGACGATCTTCTGGTCCTTGTAGCGCGTGTCATCGCCGCCGCAACCGACGAGACCCCCAAGCAGGGCGATCACCGCGATCAGAGGTACTCCCCACCGGCGCACAGTCACCGCAACCTACAGCAGAAAGAGGGCGGCCCGAAGGCCGCCCTTTCCGCGAACGGCTGAGGATCGGAGCGCGACTACTTCTTCTGCTTGCACTTCTGCGTGTGCGTGACGGTCTCCTGCGTGCCGTCGTCGTAGGTGACGGTGCGCCGGATGTAGAACTTCTTGTCCTTGCACCGCGCCAGCGAGACACCGCTCGAGCGGGAGATCGTCGCGTTGAACTTCGTGATCATCCCGGTGTCGCCGGCGACGTCGGGGGCGTCAGGGACGCTGAGCGCGATCCCGTACTTGCCGCCGCCGGTCGGCTTCAGGATCCGGCCGAAGACGGTCGGCGTCGCGCCCGGGAGCTCTGGGCTGTAGGTGTGCAAGCGGATCTCGTTCTTGCCCGGGCCGTTGAAGGCGGTCACCGTGATCCCCTCGTAGGTGAGGCCGCCGGGCAGCAGGATCGTGGACTCACCCGAGCCGATCGCCGAGCCCGCGGGGCACCGGGATATCGCCACGTCCGTCGGCTGGAACTCGATCGCCGCGTCGCAGGTGGGGGCGGCGCTGGTCTTCCACTTGCCGTCCTTGTCGTACTGGATCAACTCCTGCTCCGGATTGATCCCCGGCACCGGGCCGCTGGTGCTGACCTCGGTGAAGAGGCTGATCGGCCTGTACTTCTTCTTGTCGAGCTTGGCCGGCTTCACCAAGCCATCGACCGCCGGCGTGTTGTCCGCGATCCCGTCGGCGTAGGCGATTGCAGCGATCGTGAGGGCGATCGTCAGGCCGAGCGTGGCCGCGAGGTGCGCTTTGCGAATCACTTCTCTCTACTCCTTCAGCGAGGTTGGCGGCGAGGCGGGTAAAGGAAGGAGCGGCCCGAGGGCCGCTCCTTCCCAGCTTCCAGAAAGCGAAAGCGAAGTGCGACTACTTCTTGCCCTTTCGCTTGCACTTCTGCGACAGGTCCACCGTCTCCGTCGACAGATCGTCGAAGGTGACGATGCGCTGCCAGAGGAACTTCTTCGACTTGCAGCGGGCCTGCGCGACCTTGCTCTTCTTCGAGATCGTCGCGTTGAACGAGGTGATCATTCCGACGTCGCCGGCCGCGTCCGGAGCATCCGGGACGGTCAGCGCCTGGCCGAACTTGCTGCCGGCGTTCGACTTCACGATCTCGCCGAAGACGGTCGGGGTCGCACCCGGCAGCGTCGGCGAGTAGGTGTGCAGACGGACCTGGTTCTTCTCCGGGCCGTTGAACGCGGTCACGACGATGTCGTCGTGGATGTTGGGCGGGTCGCCCGGGGCCACCGGGAACTGAACCGACGCCGTGCCGGAGCCGATGTTCGACTTGGCGGGACAAGCCGCCTCCGCCACCGCGGTCGGCTGGAACTCGATCGCCGCGTCGCAGAGGGGGGCGTTATCGGAATCCCACTTCAGGTTCTTGCCGAAGGAGATGTACTCCTGCTCCGGGTTCTGCTGCGTCCCCGTCACCGGGCCTTCCGTGGCAACCCCGGTAAGGAGGTTGACCGGCTTGTACTTCTTCTTGTCGAGCTTCGACGGGTTGATCGAGCCTTCGACGATCGCCGTGTTGTCATCAGCACCAGTTGCATACGCGAATGCAGCGACCGAGAGGGCGAGCACGAGCCCAATCGTCACCACCAAGCGTGATCTACGAATCACATCTCCTCCTAAATGGATACGCGCGGCCGAACGGCACGCGCTGGTTTCATATCAGTCGTTTGGCCCTCCGGGTCGCCGGTGGCCACAGCCATCGGTAGTAACCCGTTCCGGTACCCGAAGTTGCTCTTCTACCAGATCGCAGGCGTCCCGGCGAGACCGCCGGCCGTCGAGCTCTCACGGATACGGGAAGACGTGCAGGTAGTTGCTCGTCTCGGTCGGGGCCCCGATCGACTCGAAGGGCGCCTGCTGGTTGCAGGGGGCCGCAGCGATCGAGGTCGTCGACTGCTGGTCGTTGAAGGTGAACAGCTTGATCCGGTCATAGAGGTCGGCGGCGTCCTCGAGGTCGCCGTCGGTGCGGCCGTTGAACGCCGGATCGGCGATCGTCGCGGTCCGGTCGGGCAGCGTGGCCTCGGTGCTGCCGGTGCACTGGCGCGTCTCGAACGACTGCAGGGCGGTGCGAACATTGAGATAGCCCTTCGGCTTCATGTAGGGGTTGGTTCGGTTGATCTGCAACCGGTTCGGATAGGTCGTCACCACCTCGGGCGTCAGCATCACCTCGGTGCGCAGCTGATGCGGCGGCGGCGCCCCGGCGAGGGAGAGGCCGATGCCGTTCGTGGCCGCGGCGACGTTCCCGAGCAGGGCCGTGACCTCGTGCCGGTAGAGGCGGATGCCCTCGAGGATCGGGTTGAGCTGAGCCAGGAACGGGTCGAAGCGGCCGAGCAGCGGCGGCAGGTCCTGGCCGAGCAGTCGCTGGAGCGCCGCGGTCCCCTTCGGCGCCGCGTCGATCGTCCCGCGCAGGCCGACGAAGAACGGCTGCAGCTGCTCCGAGAGGCGCCCAAGGTCGGTGAAGGTTGGGGCGATCTCGTCGGCCGTCGGCTGCAGGGCCTGGACGACCGGGTCGCTGTCGACCGCAAACCGCTCGAGCCGGGCCAGCGTCTCGCGCGACTCGCGCAGGAAGGTGGGGAAGATCGTGAACGCCGTCGCCAGGTCCTCGTTGCGCTGCGCCGTCGTCGTGAACACGGCGTTCGCGTTGGTGATCAGGCCGCGAAGCTGCCCGGGGTTCTCGGAGAGCGCCTGGAAGACCTCGCCGCCACTGCGGACCAGGCCCGAGACCGCGTTGGATTGCGAGTCGAGCAGGCGCAGCGCGCGGTCGGCCTCGCGCGCGAAGGGGTCGAGGCTCGCGATCGCCAGCGAGAGGTCCTCGCCACGGCCCCTCAGGGCGGCCGCCTGGCCCTGCATCCAGGCCTGGAAGGCCGCCCGGGTCTCGGGGTCGAAGGCGCGGAAGATCTCGTCGAGCTGCACCGCGTCGGAGACCTGGGCGAAGGGCAGGGCACCATCCTCCGGCAGCGGCTCGCTTTCCTCGCTGCCCTGGCTGAGCTCGACGTAGGTCTCGCCCAGCAGCGTCTTCTGGCGCAGGATCGCGCGAGTGTCGGAGGGGATCGGCGCGTAGCGCGGGTCGAGCTCGATCGTCGCGTCGGCGAGCCCCTCGTCGTTGAGGTCGACGCGCTTGACCTTGCCCACCGAGACACCGGAGATCCGCACGTCGGACTCGACCGCGAGCTGGGTCGCCTCCTCGAACGGGACCGTGAACCGGTAGCTCTCGGGCTTCAGCGGGATCGCGCCGCCGAAGGCGAGCCACAGGAACAGGGCCAGCCCGAAGCAGGAGATCGCGAAGCCGACGGCGATCAGGACACGGCCGATTGTCGGGGGCCTGGTCTCCATCAGCGGGTCCCGGCGAGGGTCGGGTGTCCGTCGGCGAGGGTCATGGCGCGGGCACAGTCACGATCGGCGGCGCCGTCGGATCGAGCGGGCAGATCTCCGCGGCGGGGGTCACGTTGGTCACCTGCTGGAGGGTGCGGATGAAGGGTCGCGCCGAGGCGAAGCTCTCCGCGAGCACCGCCGTGCCGCAGGATTGCAGCGCGGCGCCGCGGCAGCGGGCCGTGGGCATCCTGGAGCAGGCCGACGTTGTTGGTGTTGTGGTTCACCCAGGCGAGCCAGAACAGGTAGCCCTCCTCGGAGCCGGGCGGGTTGTAGGCGAAGGCGTTGAAGAGCCGGTTGAGGTCCTCGAACGAGCCCGCGAGCCCCTGGGTCGTCTTGGCGAGCGGCTTCGAGGCCTGTTTCAGGTGCTTGACCGGCTTGCGGACCTCGCGGGTGAACGGCCGGATCTGGTTGCGGATCGGCTCGTAGGTCGTGGTGAAGAACTGCTGCGCGGACTGCTGCGCTGGCCCGAACGCCTGCGCCGC
>CAVVBX010000010.1:0-43107 GCA_963746675.1 uncultured Solirubrobacterales bacterium
GCCTCGCGCTCGACTCGTGGGAGAAGCTGCTGGCGCTGAAGCCGAAGAAGCTCGACCCGCAGGCGGCAGGGGTGATCGTCTGCGCCTACGTCCCGGTGCTGCCGCAGTGCCAGATCCAGGCGCCCGACGACGCGGTCGACTTCGGCGGCGCAATCAAGACCCAGAGGCTGATCGTCGAGGACGACCCGAGTGCGCAGAACCTCACCGGGCTTGCCTACTTCCTGCTCGCCGACGGCGAGATCGAGGAGGGCCAGACGGTCGCCGACGAGGCGATCGCCAAGTCCTCCGGCTCCGACCGCAAGAACCTCTCCGAGCAGTTCGACAAGCTGGTCAAGCAGGCGACGCAGATCCAGGAGGCCGAAAAGAAGGCCCAGCAGGGTGGCGACCAGGGCGCGGCGTCGGGCGGCAGCCAGCTACAGAATCCCTTCGGCAGCCTGGGCACCGACACCGGCGGCACCGGCGTCGCACCCGCCGCCCCCTGAGTCGGGCCAACCCCGGCGCCCTCGCTAACCTCCGGCCCTCCGGGCCGTTAGCTCAGCTGGTAGAGCAGGAGACTCTTAATCTCAAGGTCGCAGGTTCGATCCCTGCACGGCCCATCGAATCGAAGCCCATCTCAGCCTCGGCGGACCTCCACTCAACCAGGGGGCCGACGCGGCGGCTCGTCTTTGGCGAGCGTCCCGAGGTCGGCGCGAATCGTCTCGAGCTCGGTTGAGAGCCGGTCGAGCCTTTGCATCAGCTGGTCATCCCGCTCCACCCCCCGGCTGGCCTGGGCCCTGCTGACGAAGGCACTGGCGATCGTCGCGGTCACGACCGCGAACAGCGACAGGCCGCCGATCATCAGCACGGCGCCGATCACCTGCCCGGCCGTCTGCGCGGGAACCACGTCCCCGTAGCCCACGGTGGTCACGGTCTGCGTCGCCCACCACATTCCGAGCCAGACGTTGTCGAAGGTATCCGGGTCGACCAGGTGCTCGGCGATGCCGAAGACGACGATCGCCCCAATCCACAGCACGGCGATCGCGCCCGCGGCGATTCGCGGGCGCAGGCCCTTGCGCTCCACCTTGCGCTCGAGTGCGCGGGCAAACGGGAGGTCGGGTGGTCGGTTGTCCACTGGTGCCGTTTTCGCCACCCCTCGGCGCACCCCTGCCGGGGGTGCCTGCACGGCGGCGCCTGGACCACGAGTTTCGCGTACGGCTAGGTTGTGGCCATGGGCGGCGAGGCTCGGCCGACGCACGCGGGGACCCGGATCACGCGCCGGCGCTTCGTCCGCATCGGCGCGGGAGCGGCAGGGGCTGCGATCTTCGCCGGACCGCTGGCCGCCTGCGACAGCCCGCCGAAGGTCCGCCGCGAGCGGGTGGTGGTGATCGGCGCCGGCCTAGCCGGGCTCGCCTGCGCCTACCGCCTGCACCAGCGCGGCATCTCACCGGCATTGTTCGAGGCGCGCCCCGACCGTGTCGGCGGGCGCTGCTGGACCGCGCGCGAGTTCGCCGACGGCCAGGTGGCCGAGCACGGCGGCGAGTTCATCGACACCGCGCACGCGCGCATCCGCCGGCTGGCGCACGAGCTTGGCCTCGAGCTCGAGGACCGTCAGGCCTACGCGGCGAAGGCGCCGCGCTCGCGCAGCCGCCGGATCTTCGACGGAGGGCTGGTCTCCGGAAGCGAGCTCTACGCCGGCTGGGGCACCTTCATGCGGCGGCTGCGGGCGACCGGGAACGAGGTCGGCTACCTGCAGGGGCGAAACGGTCCCGCCGCCCGCGCGTTCGACCGGCGGGACGCGCTCTCCTATCTCGAGGCCACGGTCCCCGGCGGCGCGGGCTCGCTGCTCGGCCAGGGCCTGCAGGCCTATCTCGCCAGCGAGTTCGGGCTCGACGCGGCGCAGCTTGCCGCCACCAGCGTGCTCTACCTGCTGGAGGGAAACGCCTCCGACGAGGACGGCTCCGACGAGCGCTTCCACGTCGCCGGCGGCAACGATCAGCTGGCCACGGGCATGGCCAACCGGCTCGGTGACGGGTCGGTGACCATGGACGCGCCGCTGGAGGCGTTGTGGCGAAAGGACGACGGCTCATACGGAATGCGGATCGCCAACGTCGGCGAGCTCGAGGCCCCGATCGTGGTGCTGGCGCTGCCGTTCACGACCCTGCGCCAGGTCGAGCTCGACCGGGCCGGGCTGAGCCCGCTGAAGCTGGAGGCGATCCGCAACCTGGGGATGGGGACCAACTCGAAGGTGCTGTTGCAGTTCGACCGCCGCCCCCAGCACTACGGCCGCTGGAACGGCGAGCTGGAGACCGATCGCCCCTTCGAGTACACCTGGGACACCTCGCTGACCCAGCCGGGGCGGGCCGGCCTGATCACCGCCTATTCCGGCGGCGCCAACGGCACCGCCTACGACTTCCCCCAGGCCCACGGCCCGGCGCCCGACGACGCCGTCGCCGGAACCCTGGCGGCCCTCGAGCTGGCGGCGCCCGGGATCAGCGACGGCTTCAACGGCCGCGCCTTCCTCGACGAGTGGGCGACCGACCCCTGGGCACTCGGTTCGTACGCCGCCTTCCTTCCGGGCCAGACGAGTCGCTACGCGCGCGAGATCCGCAGGCCCGAGGGCGGACTCCACTTCGCCGGCGAGCACACCTCGATCGGCTTTCAGGGATTCCTCGAGGGCGCGGTCGAGTCGGGCGAGCGCGCGGCCCGCGAGGTGACGGCCGCGGCGCGCTAGGCGAACCACGCCGCCCGTGGTAGGTTCCCGAGGTTCGGGAGAGCAGCACTCGAGGCTGACGGCTACGCGCATCACATGACCTCCGACCCCTATGCGAACACCCCCGCCCACGACGTGCTCATGGACGTCGCCTACGGCGACCACCAGGTCGCGGACGTCGCCGCCGAGGTCGAGGCGAGGACGGTCGGAGCCAGCGTGCTGACGCCCGACGGGACCGCCGCGTCGGCGCTCGACCCGGGCCGCCACTGGGACGTCGACCCGTTCCTGGGGATCCCGGCGATCTCGAGCTTCCCGTACACCGGCTCGGCACTGGTCTACTGGGACGGCGGGCCGCTCGGGTTCGACGGCACGATCGGCAGCCTGGGGACGCCGCAGCCGCCGAACGGCAACCTGCCTCCGCGCACAACCGACGGCTATGGCGACGACCCGCACAGCTTCCCGCGCCGCGATGTCCAGGCCCGCTCGCAGAAGTCGGACTTCCTCCAGGTCGGCGGCGGCATCCAGGGCTCCTGTATGACCGGCCTGGACCCGACCCCCTGCTACTCGAACGGCTACGCCGGCGCCCCCTGATCCCGACGAGATCCTGCGGCACGCCAGGTCAGTGCCGGCAGGTTTCGTCACCGCCTACGGCGAGCTCTGCCCCCAGGCCCCGCGGTTCGCGGGCGCGGTATTGGCGGAGTGCGACGATGAGACCGTGCCCTGGCACCGGATAGTGCGCGCCGACGGGTCGCTGGCCAAGGGCGCTCGTCAGCGGCGGCTGCTGGAGGCCGAGGGCGTTCCCTTTCGCGGCGATCGGGTGGACATGACGCTGGCCTCGGTCGCCGAGCTTCGGGCATGAGCGCGAAGCCGGACTCACGCCCCGTCGTCTGCGTGGCGCGGGTGCTGCTGGAGGCCGGGCGCGAGCTGCTCCGCGCCGAGGCCGAGCTCCGTGAGGGCGGGCTCGACGCCACCCCGCAACGCATTGCCGAGCTGGCGCGCGGTGCCGACGCGATCGTCGCCGACCCGACCGTTCGCGTCGGCGAGGAGTTGCTCGACGCTGCCGGGCCCGATCTGCGCCTGGTCGCCAACTTCGCGGTCGGCACCGACAACATCGACCTCGAGGCCTGCCGGCGACGCGCGATCCCGGTGACGAATACCCCGGACGTGCTGACCAACGCCACCGCCGAGCTGGCGTTGGCGCTGACGCTCGCCGCCGCCCGCGGTACCAGCGCGGCCGAGGGTGACCTGCGGGCGGGACGCTGGAGTGGCTGGGACCCGAGCGCCTACCTCGGCCTCGAGCTGACCGGCGCGACCTTCTCCGTCGTCGGGTTCGGGCGCATCGGGGTGCGCTACGCGCAGCTCGTGCGCCCGCTGGCGGGCGACCTGCTCTACGTGGCCCGCAGCCCCAGGCCCGACGCCGAGCGCGACCTCGGCGCCGTTCGAGTTGATCTGGCCGAGGCGCTGCGCCGCGCCGACGTGGTCAGCCTGCACGTCCCCGCCGGCGCCGAGACCCGCCATCTGATCGGCGCCTCCGAGCTGGGGTCGATGCGCTCGCATGCCGTCCTGGTCAACACGGCGCGCGGTTCGATCGTCGACAGCGGGGCGCTGGTGGGGGCGCTGGACGCGGGCGAGATCGGCGCCGCCGGCCTCGACGTGTACGAGTTCGAGCCCGAGGTCGCGGCGGAGCTGCTGGCGGCACCGCGCTGCACGCTGCTGCCGCATATCGGCTCGGCGACGACGCGGGCGCGCGAGGCGATGGCGCGCACCGCGGCCCTCAACGTGCTCGCGGCGCTGAGCGGCTCCGAGCCGCCCAACCGTGTCGTCTAGCGCCGGGCCCCGGCTAGGAGGAGGGCCCGGACTCGACCGTCTCGGAGTCCTCGACTTCCCCGGACTCGATGCCGGGCTCGGTGCGGGCGGCGCGGGCCTCGTAGTCGGAGCGCTTCTGCGGATCGGCGTTGGCCAGCACCTGGTCGGCCTTGAGCAGGCGGGCGAAGCCCTCCCGGGCCCGCCGCGGGAGCGCCCCCGTGAACTGGTAGATCACCCCGGTCCCGCGCGGCACGAAGACGTCGAACTTCGGGAACTGCAGGGCGCGGACGATCTCGGTCGCGACGTCGGAAGGCTGGCTCACCTTGACGGCGCGCGATTCGACCAGGCCCGACCCCAGCTCGGTGTTGACGACGGCCGGCATCACGCACGAGATCTCGATCTCGGTGTCGCGGACCTCGGCCCGGACGGCCTCGCTGAGCCCGACCACAGCGTGCTTGGTGGCGCAGTAGGTGGCGCCGCCGGGCAGCCCGGCCTTGCCTGCCTGCGAGGCGATGTTGACGATGTGGCCGCTGTTGCGGCGAAGCATTGCGGGCAGTGCCAGCTTCATCCCGTAGATCACGCCGTGGACGTTGATGTCGACCATCCGGTGCGCGGTTGCGTCGTCCTCGTCGACGAAGTCTCCGATCGGCATGATCCCGGCGTTGTTGATGAGCACGTCGATCGGGCCGAGGCGTTCCTCCACCTGGGCGAGGAAGTCGGCGAAGGACTGACGCTTGGTGACGTCCAGCTCGAGGCCGATAGCCTCGGTCGGCAACCCGGAGGCCGTCTGCCCGGCTAGCTCTGAGTCGAGGTCGCCGATCGCGACCCCCGCGCCCTCGGCGGCCAGCGCCTCAGCCGTCGCCTTGCCGATCCCGCGGGCGCCGCCCGTGATCGCAACTACCCTGCCCCGCAGTGACCGTGGTTCCTTCGCCATCCTCACTCCCTCTTCGTGGACCGGGGGGATTCTGCCTGACCGGCGCCGTCGGCGCGTCGGCGTCAGCTCTCGGAACGAGTTTCGCCGGAGATCTGGTAGCTGAGATACCAGCGCAGGTGCTTGGCGGCGGTCACCGCGGTGCCCCAGGGCGAGAGCAGGAGCTTCATCGAGATTGGATCCTATATGGACAATCCGTCCCAGGCGCCAGGCGTGGGCTTAGGCTCTCGGGGATGCGCTTGATCCTTTTCGGCACCGAGATCCCCCCGGCGCTGCGCTCGGGGCTCGCCGAGGAGGGGTTCGAGCTCGAGGCCCCGCCCGCCCGCGGGGCGGCGCCCGCCGCGGGCGCGGTCGGCGCGCTGGCGGCGGCGCTGCGGGACGCCGAATCGGCGCTGGGCGGCGACCCGCCCTCCGCGGCGCTGGTGGCCGGTGGCGGCGATGCCGCGCTGGGGGCGGCGCTGGCGGCGGTGAAGCTGGGCGTGCCGACGGCCTGGATCTCGCCGCCGGACGCGGAGATCGAGGTTCACCTCACCGGCCGTGTCGCCGACCTGACGGTTGACGCAACCCAGAATGCGCACGACGCCGCCCGCGAGATTGCCGAGATGGTCGCTTCTACACTTCGGTCGCGATGAAGCTCGGCATCATCGGCCTCGGCTACGTGGGCCTGCCGCTGGCGGTCGCGTTCGCCGAGTCGGGAGCCGACGTGATCGGCGTCGACACCGACTCGCGCAAGGTCGAGCGCCTGCGCCGGTCGGAGTCCGAGGTCGAGGACATCTCCTCCGATCGGCTGCGCGAGGTCGCCCCGCGCTTCACCGCGACGACCTCCTACGAGCACCTCGGCACCTGCGACGCGCTGGTGATCTGCGTGCCGACCCCGCTGGCAAACCAGCGCGATCCGGACCTCAGCTTCATCGTCGACGCCGCCACCGGGCTCGCGGCCGTGCTGCGAGAGGGACAGCTGGTGGTGCTCGAGTCCACCACCTATCCGGGAACCACCCGCGAGCGCCTGCGCCCGATCCTGGAGGAGTCCGGGCTGGCGGCCGGGCGCGACTTCAACCTCGCCTTCTCGCCGGAGCGCATCGACCCCGGCCGCACCGACCATACGATCAGGACCACGCCGAAGATCGTCGGCGGGCTCACCGACGCCTGCCGCGACCGCGCGGTGGCGCTGTATGAGGCCGTCTGCGACGAGGTCGTGGCGGTCTCGACCCCGGAGGCGGCCGAGCTGGCGAAGCTGCTCGAGAACATCTTCCGCTCGGTCAATATCGCCCTGGTCAACGAGCTGGCCGTGCTCTGCGACCGGATGGAGATCGACGTCTGGGAGGTGATCGGGGCGGCATCGACGAAGCCGTTCGGGTTCATGCGCTTCGACCCCGGGCCGGGGATGGGCGGTCACTGCCTACCGGTGGATCCCTTCTACCTCTCCTTCAAGGCGCGAGAGTACGACTTCCCCACCGAGTTCATCGAGCTCGCCGGCAAGATCAACCAGAACCAGCCGCACTTCTGCGTCGAGAAGGTCCAGCGAGCCCTCAACGACGTCGCCAAGCCGGTCAAGGGCTCGAGGGTGCTGCTGCTGGGGGTCGCCTACAAGGCCGGGGTCGGGGACGTTCGCGAGTCGCCCGCGATCAAGGTCGCGCGCCTGCTGCGCGAGCTCGGGGCCGAGGTCTCCTACCACGACCCCCACGTCGGTGAGGTTGCGGAGCTGGGGCTGAGCTCGACCCCTCTCGGCGCCTCCGTGGCGGCCTGCGACGTCGCCTGCATCATCACCGCCCACCCCGAGATCGACTATCGCCGCGTCGTCGCCGAGGCGCCGCTGGTGGTCGACTTCCGCGGCGTCACCGGCGGCATCGAAGCCGACAACCTGGTCCGGCTCTGACGTGGGGGCGCTGCGCCAGCGCCTGCCGCGGCGCGGCGATCGAGGCCGCGCCGATCGCCTCACCCTGGGCCTCGCCGGAGTGGCCACGGCGACGGCCGGGGCGGTGCTGGTCGGCGAGCTCATGCGGCTCGGCCGGCGCCGCGCGGGGGAGAAGCCCGAGGCCGAGAGCGTCCTCGACACCGCCGAGCACGCGCTGCTCGCGACCGGGGCGGCGACCCAGGACACGGTCGCGGTGGCGATCGAGGGATACGACGCGACCCCCCGCGGCGAGACGATGCTGTTCAACATCCTCTCCGGTTTCGTCGGCGGGTTCGCGCTGATGCGGATCTCGACGGCCGGCATCCGAGGCGGCTGGTGGCCGACCGGCAACGTCCGCGTCGGCGGCCGGCACATCCACCACTTCGTGCCCGGGATCCTGATCGCCTTCGCCGCCGGCGGCGCCGGCCTGGTCACGCAGAGCCCCAGGCTCGAGCAGGCCCTCGCCGTTCCCTTTGGCGCCGGGATCGGCGCCACCTTCGACGAGGCGGCTCTGCTGCTGGACCTGCGCGACGTCTATTGGTCCCGGGAGGGGATCGTCAGCGTCCAGGTATCGCTGGGCCTGGCGGCGATCCTCGGGGGCACGATCATCTTCCTGCGGATGCTGCGCCGCGGTGAGGCCCGGGTCGAGGGGCGTGGCGAGATCCCGCCCGCGCCCGAGCGAATGGGACCGGTCGCGGCTACCGCTACCGCCTGACGCGGTAGCGGGCGAACAGCTCGCCCTTCTCCTCCAGCAGCCAGGCCAGCTCCAGCGGGCGCTCGCGCTCGGCGAGCCCCTCTGCCAGATGGGCCCCGTCGCCGCCGATCAGCTTCGGCGCGAGCGTGACGAAGAGCTCGTCGACGAGCCCCGCCTCGATCATCTCGGCGTGCAGATGGGGGCCTCCCTCCGACAGCAGCGCGCGAACCCCGCGCTCCCGCCGCAGGTAGCGAAACGCCCCCGGCAGGTCGACTCTGCCCTGGTGGCGAACGATTCGCACCGGGGTCTCGGTGGGCGGGGGGGCCTGCTCGCTGGCAGTGAAGATCACGACGCGTCCCTGCCCACCGATGAACAGGTCCGCGTCCCAGGGAAGGTCGAGACTGTTGCTGACGATGCACATCAGCGGGTCGTGCGGGAGCCCGCGGCGCTCCCGCCGCGCGCGCTTGTGCTGGTCGGCGATCGGGCGTCCGTAGCGCTCGGCGCGCATCGTCCCGGCGCCGATCATGATCGCGTCGACGGTGGTCCGCAGCCTGACCAGCATCTCCGTGTCGGTATCGCTGCCGATCGCTCCCGAGCGTCCCGAGATCGTCGTCCGGCCGTCGAGCGTGAGGGCGAAGTTGGTGACCGTGTAGGGCCGTTCGTCGTGGGCGAGCGAGACGAAGTCGAGCTTTCCCACCTGCTCTGCGACGCTGGTCTCGGCGGGCTCGGGCAGCAGGCGGCGCATCGCGCTGAAGCTTAGGCGCGCGTCCACCCCCGCGTCGGCGCTCGCCTTCCAGGCTAGAGCCAGCCGAACCGGCGGCCGGCGATCTGCTCGAGCCGGCCGACGTCGTCGCGGAAAAACTCGGTCAACCGGGCGCGCATCCCGGGGGGCAGCTCGGGCTTGGGCGCCGGCCCGGAGCCGGGGTCGTGGACGATCTTCTCGACCCGCCATCGCAGGCGCTCGGGCAGGCGGTCGAAGTTGCGGTCGAGCGCGCGCAGGCCGGGGAGGCGCACGGCGCGGTCCATCAGGCGGAATCTTCCGCCGGACTTGGCCCCGCCGGTCTCCCACTCGCGCTCGAACTCCTCTGAGCTGAACCCGGGATCGACGCCGAGGAACGCGAACAGCCGGCGCATCGTCTCGACGCGCTCGTCCTTCAGCTCCTCGCGCGAGACGATCTCGATCCGCTCGGGGCCGAACGCCTCCAGGTAGGGATCGAGCTGGAAGGCGTATCGGCTGCGATCGACGTAGGCCGAGCGCTCCTCGCCGAGCGCCTCGGCCAGCGGCCGGGGCTCGTAGCCGCCGCCGACGTTGTGCAGGTAGTGGGAGAGCATGCGGTCGATCGGGTCACGCACCATGTAGATCAGGCGTGCATGCGGCAGCGTGGCTCGCATCCGCTCGGGAACCCCGGCGAGACGAGGGCGGTCCGTGTAGTGCGGCGAGGTCTCGCCGCGGACCGCGGCGGCCGAGTCGAAATGGGAGCCGTACCACCCGGGGCCGAGCTGCCAATTGAGTTCTGCGACGAAGAAGTTGAGCTCCTTCGGGCGCGACATCGTCACCTCAGGGTGGAGGTTGAGGTAATGATGCAGGCTTGTCGTCCCGCACTTGAGCCCACCGATCACGACCAGGTTCGGGAGGACGCCCGGTTCGCCGCCATCCGGATGGCGCTCGGCGCGGCGGCGATCGGCGGCGAAGCGCTCATGCGCCCGGGCGATCATCGCCTCGTCGGCGGGGTCGGCCGGCGCCTCGCGGCGGGCCGCTGGTTCGGCGGGTGGCGCGTCGGGCGCCATGCGGACGCCTATCTGGCGCCGAGCCTGGCCGCGGCGTCGCGAAAGGTCTTGACCTCGGCTGTGGCCTTCTTTCGGCCCTCGAGCTTCTCGCCGTGGCGGTTGACCCAGATCGTCGGCACGTTCATCTTCAGCACCGGCGCGATGTCGGACTCGTAGCCCGAGCCGATGTGGACCCAACCCTTCTTGCCCCCCAGGCGCCGGGCCGCCTCCTTGAAGTGGGCGGGCTCGGGCTTGTAGCTGCGGACCTGCTGGGCGGTGACCACCAGGTCGAGCTCCGTCCGCAGGTGGCGGCGCGAGACGCCGAGCAGCTTGTCGTCGATGTTGGAGATGATGCCGACGTCGTAGCGTTTCTTCAGCCGGTCCATGGCGGCGTTCGCCTCGCGAAACGGCGCCCAGTCGCCGACGCTGTCCGGAAGGAACTGGGCGCGCGAGGGCTCCAGCTCCCAGCCGATCTCGCGGGCGACCTTGACGGTCGCCCGGCGCAGCACCTCGGCGTAGAGCTCGTAGGAGCCGCTCATGATCTCCGCCTGGACCTCGAAGAAGCGCTGGATGAACTGCTGTTCGTCGAAGGAGAAGCCGTCCCTGGCGGCCTCCCGCTTGAACGTATCGATGATGCCCTTCTCCCAGTCGATCAGCGTTCCGTAGCAATCCGTGGTCACGAAGGTGATCTCTTTGAGTTTCGGCAGTGGCATCGCGGCGCGGGATTATGAAGGTTCCGGGTTTGGATAGGCTCGCGCCCCCCGACCCATGGATCTTCTCGAGTATCAGGGCAAGCAGCTGTTCGCCAAGCACGGCGTCCCCGTCCCCGGCGGGCGCCACGCGGCGACCGTCGACGCCGCCGTCGCCGCCGCGGACGAGATCGGCTATCCCTGCGTGGTCAAGGCGCAGGTCGCGATCGGCGGCCGCGGCAAGGCGGGGGGGATCAAGCTGGCCCGCGACCAGGCCGAGGCCCGGGCGCACTCCGAGGCGATCCTCGGCATGGACATCCGCGGCTTCACCGTTCACGATCTCTGGATCGAGCAGGCCTCCGAGATCGACGCCGAGTACTACGCCTCGATCATCCTCGACCGCTCGGCCAAGAAGCTGCTGGCGATCGTCTCGCGGATGGGTGGCATGGACGTCGAGGAGGTCGCCGAATCCGACCCCGATGCCCTGGTCAAGCGCCAGATCGAGCCGCACGCGGGGATGACCACCGAGCTCGCCCGCGAGCTCGCGATCGATGCCGAGATCGACGAGGACGTCACCGACCAGGTCGCGGTGATGCTGGTCAAGCTCGCCGATGTGGTCGTCGCCGAGGACGCGACCCTGATCGAGATCAACCCCCTGATCGTGACCAAGGATCGCCAGGTGGTGGCGCTCGACTCGAAGGTGACGATCGACGGCAACGCCCTCTTTCGCCATCCTGAGCTGGCCGAGCTTCGCGACCGCTCCGCCGAGGATCCGCAGGAGCGGATGGCGAAGGAGAAGGGACTCACCTACGTCAAGCTCGACGGCAACATCGGCATCCTCGCCAACGGCGCCGGGCTCTGCATGTCGACGCTCGACGTGGTCGCCCAGGCCGGCGGCAAGCCCGCCAACTTCCTCGACGCCGGGGGCGGCTCCAAGGCCGAGGCGATCGTCGACGCGCTCCAGGTGATCACCTCGGATGAGAAGGTGACGGCGATCCTGTTCAACATCTTCGGCGGCATCACCCGCTGTGACGAGATCGCCAAGGGGATCGTCGAGGCATCGCAGCGAATCGAGATCTCGGCGCCGCTGGTCGTCCGCCTCGACGGGACCAACTCGGAGGAGGGCCTGAGGATCCTCGCCGAGGCGGATCTCGCCAACCTCCATCTGCAGAAGACGATGCTCGGCGGCGCCGAGAAGGTCGTGGAGTTGGCGTGAGCATCGTCGTCGGCGACGAGACCAAGCTCGTCGTCTCCGGACTGACCGGCCGCGAGGGCAGCTTCCACGGCCTGCGCAACCGCGAGTACGGCACCGACCTGGTCGCCGGGGTGACGCCCGGCAAGGGCGGCCAGGAGGTCGAGGGCGTCCCGATCTACGAGGCGATCGCCGAGGCGGTCTCCGATGCCGGCGCCAACACCTCGATGATCTTCGTCCCGGCGCGCTTCGCCGCGGCCGCGATCGAGGAGGCGATCGACGCCGGGGTCGAGACCGTGATCGCGATCACCGAGGGGATCCCGGTGCTCGACATGATGCGCGTCTACTGGAAGGCCAGGGAGACGGGCGTGCGGCTGATCGGCCCCAACTGCCCCGGGGTGCTGTCGCCGGGCAAGGCCAACGTGGGGATCATCCCGGCCCAGTTCTTCGACCAGGGCTCGATCGGCGTCGTCTCCAAGTCGGGGACGCTCACCTACCAGATCGGCAACGAGCTGAAGCAGGCCGGCCTCGGCAACTCCTCGATCGTCGGCATCGGCGGCGACCCGATCGTCGGCTCGGACTTCATCGACGTCCTCACCCTGTTCGAGGACGATCCCGAGACGGAGCTGATCGTGATGGTCGGTGAGATCGGCGGCGACGCCGAGGAGCGCGCGGCGGAGTTCATCGCCGAGTCGGTCTCCAAGCCCGTGGTCGCCTACATCGCCGGGTTCACGGCGCCGCCCGGCAAGCAGATGGGCCACGCCGGGGCGATCATCTCCGGCTCCTCGGGAACCGCCGCGGCCAAGAAGGACGCCCTCGAGGCCAAGGACGTCCGCGTCGGCACCAGCCCGACCGAGACCGCCCGGCTCGCGGTGGAAACGCTCGCCGCCCGCAGCTAGCCGCCAGCCCCACCCTCCCGTCCAAACCCATCCATGTCATGGGGAATGACGGGAAGGTCTTGAATTCGCCCCCCGGAAGGAGCAGGGGCGCCCGGCGCGAATCCCCCTCGCGAACCAGAACCGAAAGGGAATACAGAGATGCTGAAGACAGCCGCCCTGACCGCCCTCGCGGTCACCGCAGCCGTGGCCGGGACCTCGATCGCGGCCGGGCCCGTCGCGGACACCGCCGTGACCAAGCCGACCATCTACGACTACAAGCTGACCTCGACCCACCCATTCTTCGTCGACAACGGCGATCCCGACACGTCCAGCGGGGACATGTTCGGCGCCAGCGGGAAGATCGAGTCGAAGGGGCACAAGGTCGGGACCTTCGCCAGCAACTGCGTAGCCGTCCTGCCGAACGGCCGCTGCGGCGCGACCCTCGTTCTGGAGGGTCGAGGCCGGATCGAGCTTTCCGGGCTGTTCCGCTTCTCCGAGCAGCAGGCGCAGTCCGTCCTCGCCATCGTCGGCGGCACCCGAGACTTCCGCAACGCCGGCGGCACCGCCACTCTCGTGCCCGAGGGCAAGGGCGAGATCCAGCAGGTGGAGCTGAAGGTCATCGACTAGGGCGGGGCTGGCAGGGCCGTTCGTATACTCGGCCGCGATGGCGCGGATGTGATCAGCTTCGCCCGCGAGCGCCCCGGCGGACATCCTTCCCGCCGAGGCGGTGCGGGAGGCGGCGGCCCGTGCGCTGCGCGATGACTGGCAGCGGGCCCTCTCCTACGGGACGGGCCGCGGCCACCCTGGGCTGTGCGAGTGGATCGCCACCGAGCTGCACGGGATCGAGGCCGACCGGGTGATGGTCACCAACGGCTCGATGGAGGCGGCGGCGCTGCTCTTCCGATACATGCTCGAGCCCGGCGACCGCGTGCTCGTCGAACAGCCCTCCTACGACCGCACCCTGCTGCTTCTGGGCCGGAGCGGCGCCGAGTTGGTGCCGGTGCCGCTCGAGTCCGACGGCCTCGACGTCGGGGCGTTCGAGGCCGCGCTCGCCGATGGCCCGGCGAAGCTCGCCCACGTCGATCCCCAACTTCCACAACCCGGCCGGCTGCACGCTCTCGGGCCCGAAGCGCGAGCGGCTGGTCGAGCTCGCCGCCGAGCATGGCTTCTGGATCTTCGAGGACGACCCCTACCGCGCTGATCCGTTCGGGGGCGAGCCGCTGCCGACGATGCTCTCACTCGACCGCGCCGATCGGGTGATCCACGCCTCCTCGTTCTCGAAGACGGTCAGCCCCGGCGTCCGCGTCGGCTATCTGGCCGGCCCCGCCGAGCAGATCGCCACCCTCGCCAAGCGCGGCAGCGAGCACTACATCTCGCCGAACATGCTGGCGGAGTCGATCGTCCTGGAGCTGTGCCGCTCGGGGGTCCTCGGCGAGAACGTCGCCTTCGTCAACGGGGCCCTGCGCGAGCGCCGCGACGCCCTCGTCGAGGCGCTGCGGCCACAGCTCCCCGAGGCCGAGTTCGTGTGCCCGGCGGCGGCTACTTCCTCTGGGTCGAGCTGCCGGGCGACGTCGACACGGTCGCCGTGCTCGAGGCTGCAGCCGAGCGAGGGCGTCTCCTTCGTCGCCGGCCGCGACTTCATGCTCGAGGGTGGCCGCTCCAGCCTGCGCTTCTCCTTCGCCAGCGTCCCGCCCGAGCGGATCGCCGAGGGCGTCGCCCGCATCGCCCGCGCGCTCGAGCGCACCCGCTGCGCGCCCAGGCCGCCTAACACCACGCGGCCTTTGTCGGAATTCGGCGGATTTACCCGCCGGTTACATCCCGCTTAGGGACCGGCCCTAAGTTGGCGATGAGACAGATCGACAGAGAGTCAGATCCGAGTTCAGGAGGTGCGCCCGAGATGAGCCCAGTCTGGATGATCGAAGGCAGTAAGAAGCTCGACCCGGTGAGCGAGCGAAACCTTGCGGAGCGGAGGTTCTCGGCCCTCGCCGCGGCCGTCCGCGAGCACGAGGCCAAGGTGAGGCGGCGCGAGGTGGCGCCGCTGCGTCCCCAGGACGCGAGCCTGTACCGCCGGCTCCGCCAGATCTGCGGCGAGCCCTAGAACTTCTGTGGTAAGTGCGGCAAGGCGAGCGCCGGGCATCCCCGCCCGGCGTTCGTCGTCCGGGGCCCAGACCGTCTAGCGCCCGTAACGGTCGCTGGAGACGACCAGCTGGTCTGGGAGCGGCGCCCGCGGTTGCGGCGCCGGGTCGGCACGAACCGAGACGGTCTCGGCGACATCGTGCGAGACCGTGTGGCGCTCGTCGCCGGCGGCGACAACCACCTCGTCGCCGCCGCTGGCCTCGATCTCGCCGTCGAGCCCCGGGTAGATACCGGTGCCCTTCAGGTAGTGCAGGATCTCCTCGGCCTCGTTCTCGAACCGCAGGACGTGCACCTTGGCGCCCGGCTCGACATCCGCCAGCAGCACGCCGTGCTCGCGGGCGCCCTCGACGATCGGGTGACCGTGAGGGCAGGTCTTGGCGTCGCCGATAGCGGCGAGCATCCGTTCCTCCAGCGTCGGTGACATCGCGTGTTCGAGGCGCTCTGCCTCCTCGTGGACCTCGTCCCAGGGGATTCCGAGGACGTCGGTGAGGAAGCGCTCGATCAGGCGGTGCCGGCGGACGATCTGGCCTGCCTGCTCGCGGCCGTCGGCGGTGAACTCGAGCGACTTGTCGGCGCGGCGGCTGACGTAGCCGTCGCGCTCCAGCCGGCCGATCATCTCGTGGACCGTGGGAGGCGAGAGCTGCATCGCCCGGGCGATGTTCGCGCCGGTGATCGGGAGGCCCGCCTCCTCCAGCCAGAACATGATCTGGAGGTACTCCTCCTCGGCGATGGTGGCGTGTTCGGAGGACACGGCACGAGTGTATTGAGTGACCGTGAAAGGATTGCGGGGATGCGGATCGAGCCCGGCACCAGGGCGATCGTCACCGGCGCCTCCCGCGGAATCGGGCGGGCGCTGTGCGAGGCGCTTGCCCGCCGCGGCGCCCGTCTCGGGCTGATGGCTCGCGACCGCGAGGGCCTGCAGGAGCTGGCGGCGGCCCTGCCCGTCCGCGACGGGGCCGAGCACGTGGTCCTGCCCGCCGACATCGGCCGCCGCGCAGAGGTTGCGAAGGCCGTAGGGCGCTTCACCAAGCGTGCCGGCGGGCTCGACCTGCTGGTCGCGAACGCCGGCGTCGCCCATTACGGGCCGTTCGCCGACGTCGAGATGGGGAAGGCGGAGGAGATGGTCCGGGTGAACGTGCTCGGCACCCTGTACACGGTCGAGGCGGGGCTGGAGCCGATGCTCGATCAGGCGCGAGGCCACATCGTCGTCGTCTCCTCGGGTGCGGGGTTGCGCGCCTTCCCCTGGGGCGCGGTCTACGGCGGCACCAAAGGCTTTGATCGGGGGTTCGCCGAAGCGCTTCGCCACGAGCTCTCGGGCACCGGGGTCAGCGTCACCACCGTCTTCCCGGGCGAGGTGGAGACCGCGCTTCACGATCATCAGCGCGAGCGCCTCCCAGATTGGCGCCGCGACGGCAACACGATTCCGGCCGAACGAGTCGCCGAGGACGTCGTCGCCGCGATCGAGGCCGACCGCCGCGAGGTCCACTCCCCGAAAGCCGTGAAGCTGCTCGGGCTCAACGGCATCGCCCCCCGGTTGCTCGACGGGCTCGTCGCCAGGGTCCGGGGAAGAACCGCCGCGCCCCGCAGGGACTGAATAACTCCGCCGAGATCCTCCGCTTCGCGTCCGGTCTCGGCGGGCTAGGGCCTGAGCCTTACCCGGCAGGTTTGGCGTGGTCTACCGGGACTTCGTCCCAGTCCGGGCGGGCTAGCGGTCCGTGGCCAGGGTCGAGACGACGGCCTCGTAGAAGCCGTCGCCCATCGCGCCCTCGGTGACGGTCACCTTGTCGCGGCCGGCGATCGCCTCGCGCACCCCGGGGTCGCGCTCGGGGCCGTTGGCGACCATGAAGAAGCGCCCGACCGGGTCGGCGGCGTCGAGGTCCTCGAGCGAGTCGCCGACGGCGATGCAGCTCTGCGGGTCGTGGCCGCGCGCCCGCATGTGGAAGGCCACCGCCTTCGCCTTGCTGGCTCCCCCGGGGACGAGGTGGTAGGCGTGGGCCGGCCCCTCGATCGTCTCCATCTGCCGGCTGATCGCGCCGTTGTCGAGGAAGCGCAGGTCGGTGTGGCCGCGCTCGACCAGAAGCGCGTTCGCCTCGGCGACGTCGACCGAGCCCCGGAACAGGTGCGAGAGGTGGCGGCCGGTGTGCCACGGGCGGTGCCACTCGAGGCGGTCGCCGAAGTGCTCGAACAGCAGGTCGGGAATGCCCGCGTCGAGCATCCGCTGCGCCGGCTCACCCTCGCCCTCGGACCAATCGCCGATCAGATAGGTGCGCTCGAGGTCGATCACGACCCCGCAGCCGGCCTCGTAAATGTAGGAGGCCTGGCCCATCAGGCGGGCGTCCGAGCTGACCTGCTGCTCGCGCCGCCCGGACATGATCACGACCTCGACCCCGGCTCGGTGGCAGGCTTCGAGCGCGCGCGCCTGCATCATCGAGAAGTTGCCCTCGGCGTCGCGGAACAGCGAACCCTGCTTGCCGTAGAGGGTGCCGTCGAGGTCGGTGTAGACGCAGCGCAGGCTCATCGGCGGCCCGTACCGTAGACGCTCGCGGGAAGCTCGACCGAGTCCAGCCCCAGCCAGGCGGCCATCAGCTCGAGCTCGTCGCGAAGCTCCTCCAGCGTCTGCGCCGGAGCGCCCGGCTCGAGGTGGACCGCGCGGGCGCTCAGGACCGAGCGCGCTCGATCGGCCTTGAGGTCGACCCGCGCCACCAGCCGGTCGCCGAGCAGGAACGGGAGCACGTAGTAGCCGTGGACCCGCTTGTGCCGGGGTAGGTAGATCTCTAGGCGGTAGCGGAAGCCGAAGAGGCGCTCGACGCGGCTTCGCTCCCAGATCAGCGAATCGAACGGGCCGACCAGGCAGCGAGCCTCGACCCGCCGCGGGATCGTCGCCTCGGCCAATAGGTAGCCGGGCGTGCGATCCCAGCCCTCGACCCGCACCGGCACCAGCTCGCCGGCCTCGACCAGCTCCGCCACCCGCGCTCGCGCATCGGCCAGCGGCAGCCGGAAGTAGTCGCGGAGGTCGCGCTCGGCGGCAATCCCGAGCGCCCGCGCCGCGACCCGGATCAGCTCGCGCTGCGCGTCCTCGACCGACGGGGTGGGTTCGGCGAGAACCTTGCTGGGCAGGACCCGCTCGGGCAGGTCGTAGAGGCGCTCGAAGTTGCGCCGCCGCGCCGCGGTCACCTCGCCGGTCCAGAACAGCCACTCCATCGCCCGCTTGGAGTCCGACCAGTCCCACCACGGCCCGGATCGCCGTGGTCGTAGCTGCTCGAGCTCGGAGGCCGCGAGCGGCCCGCGCTCCGCCACCTGCTCGAGGACCGCCGCGACCAACCCCGGTTGCTCTGACTGCACCCGCCTCATCCCGCCCCAGGCATCGTCGCCCGCGCGGGTCATGCGCCACCGAAGCAGCGGCTGCAGCTGGACCGGGAGCAGCGACGCCTCGTGTCCCCAGTACTCGAACAGCCGGCGCGGCGCCCTGTGGGAGGAGGCGTCGAGCGCTTCGGCCGGATACGGCCCCAGGCGGCTGAACGCCGGCAGGTAGTGGGCGCGGCAGAGGACGTTGACCGAGTCGATCTGCAGCAGGCCGACCTGGCCGAGGACGCGACGGATTGCCCAGCCCGCGCCGGCGGAGGCCGACCGCGTCGCGCCGAAGCCCTGTGAGGCGAGCGCCAGGCGCCGTGCCTGGGCCGCCGAGAGGCTGTCTCGCGGTCGCGCCATCCCCTGAAGCTACGCGTCTGCGGCGCTCGGGGCGGGCACTAAGGTTGGCCGCGATGCCCGCCTGGCGCCTGCGCGATAGCTCGCTCTCCTTCCCGCCCCCCAGGGCGGCGGGCATCGTCAACGTCACCGACGACTCCTTTTATGCGGGCGCTCGCAGCGTCACCCCGGAGCGCGCGATCGAGGACGGCATCCGCCTGGTCGAAGCGGGCTTCGACCTGTTGGACGTCGGCGCCGTGGCGGCTCGCAGCGGCCCCGCGGTCGACGCCGACGACGAGGCGGGCCGGCTGGTGCCGGCGATCGAGGGCCTGGTCGCCCGGGCAGGGGTGCCGGTGCTCGCCGACACCTTCTCCGCCGAGGTCGCCCGCCGCGCGATCGCCGCGGGCGCCGCCGCGATCAACGATATCTCCGGCGGCGCCGACCCCGACCTGCTGGCCGCGGTCGGCGCCTCCGACGCCGGCTATGTGCTGATGCACATCGAGGGGCCGCCGCGGACGGATCGCGAGCCTCCCGCCCACGACGACCCGGTCGAGCACCTGCTCCGCTGGTTTGACGAGCGGATCGAGGCCGCGGTCGCCGCCGGCATCGCCGAGGAGCGGATCGCGCTCGACCCCGGTCTCGACTTCGACCTCTCCGTCGGCGACGACCTCGAGGTGATGCAGCGCCTGGGCGAGCTGCGCGCCCTCGGGCGGCCGTTGTTCCTGGCGCTCTCGCGCAAGGACTTCCTCGGCGCGGTCCTGGCGGGATCGTGGGAGCGTCGCGCCGACCCTTCGGCGCGTGGCGCCGCGACGCTGGCGGCGACGGCGCTGGCCGTGGCCGAGGGGGTCGAGATCCTGCGCCTTCACGACGCCGAGGCTCTGGACGCGATGCGCACCGCCGCCGCGGTGGTCGGCGACGGCGCCCCGATGCCGACGTGATCGAGCAGGCCTGGCTGCACCTGCTCGAGGCGGGGGAGGTAGACGAGCGGCTGGTCGCCACCAGCGCCGAGTCCGGTCGCGAGGCCGACGCCTTCCCGATCCCCGCGTCGCTCGATCCGAGCCTGGCGGCGGCGCTGCGCAGTGCGGGCATCACCTCGCTCTACTCGCATCAGCTCCAGGCGCTGGAGGCTGCCCGCGAGGGCAACGTGATCGTCACCAGCGGCACCGCCTCGGGGAAGTCCCTGTCGTTCAACCTGCCCACCCTCGAGGGGCTGGCCGCCGACGCCCGCGCCCGAGCGCTCTACCTCTACCCGACCAAGGCGCTGGCGCAGGATCAGGCCCGAAAGCTCTCCGAGCTGGGCCTCTCCAGCCTCATCCACGCGATCTACGACGGCGACACCCCTCGCGACGACCGGCCCGGAATCCGCCGCCGCTCGAACCTGATCCTGACCAACCCCGACATGCTCAACATGAGCGTCCTTCCTCACCACAAGCAGTGGGGGGACTTCCTCGCCGGCCTGCGCTGGGTGGTCGTCGACGAGGCCCACACCTACCGGGGGGTGTTCGGCTCGCACGTCGCCAACGTGCTGCGGCGGCTGCGCCGGGTGGCACGCCTGTACGGCTCGGAGCCGCGCTTCCTCTGCGCGTCGGCGACGATCGCCAACCCGCTGGAGCTGGCCGAGGCGCTCGCCGGCGAGTCGTTCCGGCTGGTTGAATCCGACGGCGCCCCCCGCGCGGGGCGGCGGATCGCGATGTGGAACCCGCCGGTCGTAGACCCGAAGACGATGACCCGGCGCTCGGTACTCTCCGAGGCGGCGGAGTTGGTTGCCGACCTGGTGATCGGCGGCATGCGGACGATCTGCTTTTTGCGCAGCCGCCGGGGGATCGAGCTGATCCTGCGGTTCACGCGGATGCGCCTGTCCGACCTCGGCCGGCCGGAGCTGGCGGAGCTGATCGCCCCCTACCGGGCCGGCTACACGCCGCAGCAGCGGCGGGGGATCGAGTCCCGCCTCGCCGACGGCCAGCTGCTCGCGGTGGTCGCGACCAACGCCCTGGAGCTCGGGATCGACATCGGCGAGCTCGACGCGGCGATCTGCGTCACCTTCCCCGGCACCGTCGCCAGCCTGCGTCAGATGTGGGGGCGCGCCGGACGGCGCACCGAGGGAATCGCCCTCTATATCGCCGGCGACGACGCGCTCGACCAGTTCTTCTGCCGGCACCCGGACGAGTTCATCGGCCGCACCGTGGAGGCGGCGATCCTCGACCCCGCCAACGACCGGATCCAGCTCGCGCACACGTTGGCGGCGGCCTACGAGGTCCCGCTGGGGGGGTCTGGGTCACAGCCGGGCGCGGCCGACGACGAGATCCTCGGCCCCCGCTGGCGCGAGCGCGCCGATGCGCTGGTGGCGGCCGGCGAGCTGAGGCGCTCTCGCGACGGGCGCTACCTTCCCCGCGGCCCCGGGTTCCCGGCGGGCGAGATCTCCCTGCGCTCGGCCTCTCCCGACTCGGTCGCCGTGATCGAGCGGGGATCGGGCGAGATGCTGGGATCGGTCGAGGCCGAGCGCGCCTTCACGACGGTCCACCCGGGCGCCGTCTACCTGCACCTCGGGCGCGCGTACGAGGTGCGCGGGCTCGACATCGAGCGCCGTCGCGCCGTGGTCGACCCGTTCGACGGCGACTGGTACACGCAGCCGAAGAAGGAGACGGTGGTATTCATCGAGGCGCTTGGCGCGGGACGAACCCTGGGCGCGGGTCCCGGGGCGGTCGAGCTTTCGTTCGGCGAGGTCTCGGTGACCGAGCAGGTGATCGCCTACCAGCGCAAGCGGCTCAACGACCACGGCGTGATCGACCTGGTCGCCCTCGAGCTGCCCGAGACCAACTTCCCCACCCAGGCGCTTTGGTACGTGCTGCCTGCCGCGCTCGCCGGGCCCGAGGCGCTGCCCCCCGAGGTGCAACTTGGCGCCCTGCACGCGACCGAGCACTCGCAGATCGCGGTGCTACCGCTGCTGGCGATGTGCGATCGCTGGGACATCGGCGGCCTCTCGACCAACGTCCATTTCCAGACCGGCGCCCCGACGATCTTCATCTACGACGGCCATCCCGGCGGGGTCGGGATCTCGCGCCGCGGCTACGACGAGTTCGAGCGCCTGATCGCCGACGCCGCCCGGCTGGTCGGCGAGTGCCCCTGCGCGGAGGGCTGTCCCTCCTGCGTGCAGAGCCCGAAGTGCGGCAACCTGAACGAGCCCCTGCACAAGGCCGGAGCCCTGCAGCTGATGGAGGCGACGATCAACGAGATCGCCGCGACGGCGAGGTGAGCACTTGGCGGTTGACCCCGCGCTAGCCTTACGCGCCGCGGGCGAGGTAGCTCAGTTGGTAGAGCACACGACTGAAAATCGTGGTGTCGCCGGTTCGATTCCGGCCCTCGCCATCCCGGGCCTCGCCCATTCCGTCTCGGCCAGGACGTCTGCCGCGCCCCTCGGTCCTCCTAGTCAGCGCCCCAGTCCGGCGTCACGTCGTCCACCGTGTTGTTGGTGACGTTGAACAGGTTGTTCCCCTTCAGGTCCATGGTCCAGATATCGAGGTCGCCGTCGCGGTCGGAGTGGAAGGCAATCAGGTCGCCATCGGGGGAGAAATCGGGATCCTTGTCGTCGGCGGTGTTGTCGGTGAGCCGCTTGACCCCTTTGCCGCTGGCCTTGATGCGGTAGACCTCGTCATCCGCTCCCGCTTCGGTGTTGAAGACGATCAGCTTGCCGTTCGGCGACCACTCCGGCTCGCTGTCCTCGGCGTTGTTCTTGGTCAGCGGGGTCTCCTTCTTGCCGTTCGCCTTCATCACGAAGATCTCCTCGTCACCGCCGCGGTCCCCCACGAAGGCGATCTTCTTTCCGTTGGGCGAGTAGGCCGGGTCGCGGTTATCGCCCGCGGTGGTCAGACGCTTGATGTTCGAGCCGTCGAGGTCCATCGTGTAGACCTCGACGTCGCCGGGCGCCTGGTTGCGATCGCTCTCGAACACGAGCTTGGTGCCGCTCGGATGCAGGTCTCCGTCGTCTTCGTGGGAGGCCTCACTTGTGATCTCGTCCTCCGCCCCGCCGCCGGCGGGGATCGTCCACAGGTCGGAGTCGCCCTCGACGCGCTCGAACATCAGCGTGCCGCCGTCCGCCGACCAGCGGGGCGCCGTGTCCTCGACCCCGTTGGCGGTGAGCTCGTCGAAGCCCGTGCCGTTCGGCTCGATGACCGCGATCTCGGCGTCGGCTCCGCTTCCCGTCGAATACGCGATCAGGCCGTTCGCGCCCGGATAGGTCGAATGCGCCGATTGGGGAAGGATGGCCACCACGGCCAGGGCCGCTGCCACCAGCAACCCGGCGCTACCCCGACGTACGTGTCTCCTCTGCATGCCTTGGTATCACCCTCTCACGGCGGGTGGCGCGGGTCAAGACGGCGCGTCAGAAGGGCGGGCCCGGAACCGACTTCAAAGGCACCCGGGGAGACCCGAACGCCGTCCGGGCCTCTGTCTACCTTGAAAGCACGATGACCGATCAAGCCTCATTCGCAGCCCAGCCGACTCTGGCCCCTGCGATGACCAACGGGGACGCTCCCGCCGAGAGCACCAACGGCAACGGGGCTGTGGTCACCGTCAACGGCCTGACCGACGGCCAGGCCGTCGAGGCGATCTTCGCCGTGCGCGAGCGTGAGCGCCGCCAGAAGCGCGACGGCGGCGAGTGGCTGCGGCTGGTCGTCTCCGACCGCACGGGCAAGGTCGAGGCCGTGGCCTGGGACGGCGTGGACGAGTACTTCGAGGCCGCCCAGCCGGGGAGCGCGGTCCACATCGCCGGCCGCTTCAGCGTCCATGCCAAGTACGGCCCGAAGATCACGATCGACGCGATCCGACCTGCACGCGACGAGGAGTTCGAGCCCAGCGAGATCGCCCTCGGCCCCTCGGTATCGCCGGAGAGCATGGTCACCCAGCTGCGAGAGCTGGTGGGGACCGTCCAGTCGCCGGACCTGCGGTCGCTGCTGGAGCGCCTGCTCGGAGAGGGCTCGCCCACCTGGGAGCGGTTCCGGGTCGCCCCGGCCGCCAAGTACTACCACCAGGCCTACACCCATGGGCTGCTCGACCACACGGTCTCGGTCGCCCAGGCCGTCGGCACGGCCGCCGGTGCCTTCCCGGGCATCGACCGCGATGTCGCGGTCACCGGTGCCCTGCTGCACGACATCGGCAAGACGATGGCCTACAACGACGATCCCCTGGCGATCGACCTCACCGACGCCGGCCGGCTCCAGGGCGAGATCCCGCTCGGCTACTACCTGGTGCGCTCGACGATCGACTCGATCGAGGGATTCGACCCCGCGACCGCCCAGGCCGTGCTGCACATCATCCTCTCGCACCACGGCAGCTACCAGAACGGTTCCCCGGTCGTGCCGGCGACGCGGGAGGCGACCCTCGTCCACGCGATGGACAACCTCGGCGGCAAGCTCGGCAGCTTCGACCGGATCGAGGGCGAGCTGGCCGAGGGCGAGGCCTGGTCGCGATTCGACCGCGGCCTCGACTCGGCCGCCTACTTCGGCACCCGCGCCGCCTAGCGCCCGCTAGGGCGTGAACTTGGCGTTGCAGGCCTGGATCTGGTCGACGTCGCTGTCGGCCTTCTGGATGCAGGAGAGCAGCTTGTTGGCGTTCTGAATCTGTGCCTGGCTCGTCTGGCTGCTCTGCTGCTGAAGCTTCTCGGCCTGTCGGATCGACCTCTGCACGCTCGGCGAGAATTGGTCGAAGTTGTCGAAGCTCTCACCGATCGACTCGTTGATGCCGCTGGTGATGTTCTCGGTGGTGTCCAGCGTGGGCTTGACGATGAAGAAGTAGACGGCCGCCAGGATCGCCACGGTGGTGATGATCTTGATCAGCGGGCTGATGAAGGTTCCGGCGCCGATCAATGAGTCCTCCGTCGGGGTGAGCAGCGGCGCGACTCTAGCCGAAAATGCGGGTTTCGTCGCCGCCGGCGACGGAGGGGCCTGGGCGCGCTGACTATCCTGCCCGGGCGATGGCCAAGGACACCGAGAAGCTGATCCGCCAACTCTCGCTGATCTCGTTTCTGATGGCCAACGGCCGTCCGGTTTCGGCGCTCGAGATCAAGCGCGAGGTCGAGGGCTACAGCTCGATGAACGAGGACGCCTTCGCGCGTCGCTTCTACGCGGATCGCGCCGAGCTGGAGAGCCTCGGGATCTCACTCCAGGTGGAGAAGCCGTCCGAGGGCTTCTTCGAGGCCGAGCTCTACGCGCTGCCACCGGAGAACTACTACCTGCGGGCGATCGAGTTCACCGACGCCGAGTTCGGTGCGCTGCGCACCGCGCTGGGACTGCTCGACGGCGAGTTCGCCTACGCCGAGCCGCTGCGTCTGGCCCTCCAGCAGGTCTCGTGGGGACGGCCGAGCCCGCTGCAGGAAGAGGACACCGCGCCGATAGACGTCCGCCTGGCCGACCCGACCTCCGGCCGCGAGGTGTCCCAGCGGCTGGCGAAGATCGAGACCGCGATCTCGCGCCGCAAGACGATCGAGTTCAGCTACTACTCGCTGCAGCGCGACGAGGAGTCCGAGCGCAAGGTCGATCCCTACCACCTGGTCTTCCGCAACGGCCAGTTCTATTTGATCGGCCATTCCCACGAGCGCGAGGACGTCCGCGTCTTCCGCCTCTCCCGGATCCGGGGCAAGGTCTCCTACGCGACCAAGGCCGAGCACGACTTCTCGGCGCCCGAGGACTTCGACCGCAGCGACTACGCGTCGCGGGCCGATTGGCAGATGGGCTCGATCGAGGGCACGGCGAAGGTCTTCCTGCGCGAGCGGATCGCCTGGCTGGTGGCACGCGACTACGGCAACCACGGGACGCTCCGCAAGGCGACCAGGGCCGACGGCGTCTCCGGCCGGGGCCAGATCTTCGAGACCGACTACGCCTCGGGCCGCCAGCTCGTCTCCTGGGTGCTGGGCTGGCGAGAGCACGCGATCCTGCTCGAGCCCTCAGAGCTGGCCGCCGATGCGCAGGAGCGCCTGGCGCTGTTGCGCAACCGCCACAGCGGTGAGTTCTCCGGCGCCAAGGTCGTCGCTCGGCCGATGCCCGAGTCCAACGGCCGCGGCCGCTCCAACGGGCGCTCCGAGTCCGTGATCCGCCCCGAGCGCTTCGCCCGGCTGGTCGCCCTCGCCGGCCTGCTGATCGGCGCCGCCCGCGCGGGCGCCCGGCTGCGCACCGCCGAGGTAATGGACGAGCTCAACGTCTCGGTCGACGAGTTGCGCGAGGACATCGACGTCCTCAACGTCGTCAACTTCGGCGGCGGCACCTACGTGCTCTACGCCGAGATCGTCGGCGACGAGGTCGAGGTCGATGCCGACACCTACGGCGACAACTTCGCCCGGCCGGCGCGGCTGCTGCCGCTGGAGGCGAAGGCGCTCGTCGCCGCGATCGACCTCTTCGGCGACCACCTGCCGCAGTCCGGGCTGCAGACGGCGCGCACCAAGATCGTCGACGCGCTCGGCCACGATCCCTCCGAGGAGGGCCTCGAGATCGCCCCGGGTCGCGACGACTCCGAGGTGGTGCGCACCGTCAACGACGCGATCGAGCAGCACCGGGTGCTCGAGATCCAGTACTACAAGGAGAACGAGGACGAGTTCACCCAGCGGCGGGTCGAGCCCTACAAGCTCGCCAGCGGCCCGGAGGGCTGGTACCTGGGCTGCTTCGACCCGGCGCGCGAGGACACCCGTCACTTCCGGCTGGACCGGATGAAGGAGGCGCGCGTGACCGACGAGCGCTTCGAGCCCCGCGAGGGCATCGACGAGCGCCTCGCCGAGCAGGAGTGGCTGACGCGCGGCGAGGTCGCCGGCGCCGGCGTGGCCCGGGTCTGGGTCTCGCCGGAGCGTGCTCGCTGGCTGCGCGAGCAGCGCCGGGTGGTCGAGGAGCTGGCCGACGGCGCCGTCGTCGTCGAGCTCCCCTACGGCTCCGTCGACTGGCTGGTGCGGGAGACGCTCAAGGGGGTCGGCGACCTGGTCGTGCTCGAACCCGACGACGCCCGCGACGCCGTCGCCAGGGCCGTCGCCGCCTAGATCGGCGACCCAGTCCGGCGATCCATGTTCGGCGGCGTGGAACCGGCGCCCGGCCATAGCGACATCCTTCGCATCGTCGCCCCGAACCCGGGGCCGATGACCCTCGAGGGCACCAACACCTACCTCGTCGGCCGCGACCCCGCGTACGTGATCGACCCCGGCCCCGCGATCGACTCCCACGTCGAGGCGATTCGAATCGCCGCCGACGACCGCGGCGGGATCGCCGGCGTCCTCCTCACCCACTCCCACGCCGACCACACCGAAGCCGTGCCGCTCCTCGAGGCTCCCGTGCTCGAGCACACCGAGGCGCTGACGGCGATTCCCACGCCCGGCCACGCCCGCGACCACATGGCTTTCTCGCTCGCCTCGGTCGTCTTCTGTGGCGACCTCATCCTGGGTTCGGGATCGGCGATCGTGCCGCCGGCCGCGCGGGGCGGGTCGCTGGCGGACTACATGGAGTCGCTGGCGCGCGTCCGGGCGTTGGGGCCGTCCTTGATCTGCCCGGGTCATGGGCCCTGGATCGAGGATCCGGAGGCGAGGATCGACGAATACGTGTCGCACAGGCGCGAACGGGAGCGCAAGCTGGTGGCGGCGCTGGAGAGCGGGGAGCGTTCCCGGCAGGCGTTGCTCGATGCGGCCTGGGGGGACGTGCCCGCGGCGCTGCGCCCGGCGGCGGCGCTGGCGATGGAGGCGCACCTGGAGAAACTGGACGCGGAGGGGAGCCACTGGGCGGGCCTGGAGGCCTGAGGTGATAATCACCCCCAATGTCGCTCGGTAGCAAGGCCCTGCGCGGAACCGGTCTGTTCACGGCCGGCTTCGCGGCGCTGTCGGCAGCGGTCCTGGCGGGGCTGCGCTGGCAGCTTCTGACCCGCCCACTGCCGCGCACCGAGGGCCGGCTGACCGTGCGGGGCCTGGAGGCGCCGGTCGAGATCTGCCGAGACCGCTGGGGCGTGCCGCACGTGCGTGCTCGCAGCAACGCCGACCTCTGGTTCGCCCAGGGCTTCTGCCTCGGCCAGGATCGCCTCTGGCAGCTCGACGTCTACCGGCGGGCGGCGTCGGGAAGGGTGGCGGAGTTCGGCGGCGCCGACAGCCTCGCGGTCGACCGCTTCATCCGCACCCTGGGGCTGCGCCGCCGCGCGCTCGCCGAGCAGCGGGAGCTGGCCCCGGTCGTCGCTGACGGACTCTCGGCCTACAGCGCCGGGATCAACGCCGGCGCCGAGGCCGCCGGAGCCCCGCCGCCGGAGTTCCAGCTGCTGCGGATCCCCTTCGAGCCGTGGACGCCCGCGGACTCGCTGGCGGTCGCGAAGCTGCTCGCCTTCGGGCTCTCGACCAACTGGGAGCGAGAGCTGCTGCGGGCGGAGATGGCGCGCGACCTCGGGGCCGAGGTGGCGGCGAAGCTCGATCCCGGCTATCCGCGAGGGCCACCCGGTGGTCCTGACCCCGGGTGAGCCGTACATCGGCGGCGGGCTGGCGATGGCCGAGCAGATCGGGCGCCTGCGGGGCAAGCTCGGCTTTGCGCAGGAGGCCACCGGCTCGAACAACTGGGCGATCTCGGGCGATCGCTCCGCGACCTCGGGGCCGCTGATCGCCGGCGACCCGCACCTGCCGCCGAGCATGCCGGGGATCACCTACCAGCTGGCGCTCTACCGGGACGACCGCTTCGCTCGCGGCGCCGCGCTGCCCGGGCTGCCGGGCGTCACCTTCGGCCAGAACAACGACGTCGTCTGGACATTCACCAACGCGATGGCGGACGTCATGGACCTGTTCGTCGAGCGCGTGGCAGGCGACAGCTACGAGTTCGAGGGCGAGGCCCGGCCCCTGACCCTGATCGAGGAGGAGATCGAGGTCAAGGGCAGGGACCCGGAGCGGCTCGTCGTTCGCGAGACGCACCACGGCCCACTCGTCAACTCCGCGCTCGGCGCCGACACCTACGAGCCGCTTGCCCTGAGCTGGTCGGGCCTGCGCTTCCCCGGCGTCAGCTCGGCCAGCTTCGGGATGCTCGACTACTCAAGCGGCCCGGACGCGGTCGCTCAGCTCGGCGACGTGACGATGCCGGTCTCAAACCTCGTCTGGGCAGATCGCCAGGGCTCGATCGGCTACAAGACCCTGGGCCGCCTGCCGAAGCGCCGTGGGGGGTGCCCCGACCTGCCCAAGCCCGGGTGGACGGGCGAATACGAGTGGGACGGCTGGGTGCCCTACTCCGAGCAGCCCGAGTTGACCGACCCCGCTCCCGGCTACGTGGTCACGGCCAACAACCGGATCACGCCTGCTGACTTTCCGCATCACGTCTCATCGGACTACCTCGACGGCTATCGCGCCCGGCGGATCTCCGAGCTGATCGAGGCCTCGGCCGAGCTCGACCTTGACGATTTCGCCGCGATGCAGATCGACCAGCACTCGATCCCGGGGGTCGAAACGGTCAGCCGCCTGGTCAGGCTTCCCGCTCGCGACCAGCGCGAGACCGCGGCGATCGAGCGGTTGCGAAGCTGGGATTGCCGGATGAGCCCGGACTCGGTCGCGGCGACGATCTATCAGGCGTTCACGCTGCGCTTCGCGCGCGAGGTGGCGCGGGCGGCGATCGGCGACCGCGACCTGGCCGAGCGCTGGCTCGACCGCGCCGACAACGGCTTCCTCGCCCACATCACCTCGCCCTGGCGCTGGCAATCTCACCTTCTCGGCCTCTGGGAGGAGGGCGACGAGGGGCTGATCGGCGGCTCCTGGGATGAGCTCGCGCTCGACTCCGTGCGGGGTGCGATCGACGACCTGGCCGACCGCTTCGGCGACGATCCCGAGCGCTGGCGCTGGGGGCGGGTACATGCGATCGACTTCGCCCATGGGCTCGGCGGCGCCAACCCGCTGTTGGGCTGGATCTTCAACCGGACGGTCGAGATCGGCGGCGCCCAGGAGACCGTCTCGCAGGTGGGCTGGGACCCGAACGAGCCCTTCGCCGCGATCTGGGCCCCCTGCTGGCGGATCGTCGCCGACCCCCAGGCCCCCGAACGCTCGCGCTGGCAGCAGTTCACCGGGCAGTCCGGGCAGCCGGGCAGCCCCCATTACGATGATCTGCAGCCACGCTGGGCGGCGGGGCAGACACAGGCGATGACCGGCGAGGGCCCGTGGCAACTACTGCAGTTGCTGCCGGAGTGAGTCGCCGCGACCAGATAGTCCTGACCGAGGCCGAGCAGCTGGAGCTGCTCGAGGCCGAGCGCGTCGTCATCGTCTGCACGAACGGACCCCGCGGATGGCCGCACTCGATGCCGCTCTGGTACGTGCCCCGCGACGGGCGCATCTGGATCTGGACCTACGCCAAGTCCCAGAAGGTACGCAACCTCGAGCGCGATCCTCGCGCCACCCTGCTGATCGAGACGGGCACCGAGTACACCGAGCTGCGCGGCATCCAGATCGAGGCCGAGGCGACCCTGCACCGCGACTTCGACACCGTCTTCGAGTTCGCCAAGGAGCTCACCGTTCGCTACGCGGAGGGCATCGACTCGGTCTCCGGCGATGCCGCCGAGGCGCTGCGAGCGCAGGCGCCGAAGCGGGTCGCGATCAGCTTCGAGGCCGTTCGGGTCGCCTCCTGGGATCACTCGAAGCTGGGTGGCACCTACTAGCCTCTCGGCGATGGAGAACCTCCGGGGCCTGATCCTCTCGGGCGGTGCCGGCACCCGGCTGCGCCCGATAACCCACACATCCGCGAAGCAGCTCGTGCCGGTTGCCAACAAGCCCGTGCTCTTCTACGGGATCGATGCCCTGGTGGCGGCGGGGATCACCGAGATCGGCATCATCATCGCCCCGGACACGGGCGAGGAGATCCGCGCCGCGGTCGGCGACGGCTCGGCCTTCGGGGCCAGCGTCACCTACATCCTCCAGGAGGAGCCTCTGGGCCTGGCCCACGCGCTGCTGGCCGCCGAGCAGTTCCTCTCCGGCACCCCCTTCGTGATGTACCTGGGGGACAACCTGCTGCGCGACGGCATCACCGACCTGGTCCAGCGCTTCCGCTCCTCCGAACCCGAGGCTCTGATCCTGCTGACCCGCGTCCCCGACCCCGGCAACTACGGGGTCGCCGAGCTCGACGGTGAGCGGGTCGTGCGGCTGGTCGAGAAGCCGAAGGACCCGCCGTCGGAGATGGCGCTGGTCGGCGTCTACATGTTCGGCCCACGGATCTTCGAGGCGGCGAAGCGGATCGAGCCGTCGGGGCGCGGCGAGCTGGAGATCACCGACGCGATCCAGACCTTGATCGACGGGGGCCGCACCGTCGAGAGCCACACCGTCACCGGATGGTGGAAGGACACCGGGCAGCTGGCCGACATGCTCGAGGCCAACCGGCTGGTGCTGGACGAGATCGAGCACCGGGTCGACGGCGAGCTGGCCGATTCCAAGGTCGAGGGCAGGGTGGCGATCGGACTCGGGGCCGTGCTCGAGCGCTCGACCGTGCGCGGGCCGGCGATCATCGGCTCCGGAGCGATCATCCGCGACGCCCACATCGGCCCCTACACCTCGCTCGACCGCGATGTCACCGTTGAGCGCTGCGAGGTCGAGAACTCGATCCTGCTCCAGGGATCGAGCGTCACCGACCTCGAGACGCGGATGGAGGCGAGCCTGCTGGGCCGCAACGTCAAGGTCACGCGCGGCGAGGGAGTGCCGAAGGCACTGCGGATGATCGTCGGCGACAACTCCCAGATCGAGATCTCATGAGCGGTCCGGGCGCGGTCAGCGCCAGGGTGCTGGTAACCGGCGCCGGGGGGATGCTCGGCCGCGACGTGGTCGACGCCTGTGAGCGTCGCGGCCACGATGTGGTCGGGCTAGCCCGCAGAGACCTCGACGTGACCGACGGCCCGTGGGTGGACGCATTCGTCTCCCGGCTGCGCCCCGAAGTGATCGTCGACTGCGCCGCCTGGACCGACGTCGACGGCGCCGAGGCGCACGAGCGCGCGGCGATGGAGGTCAACGACACCGGTGCCGGCCTGCTCGCGGTTGCGGCCGGAACCGTGGGAGCGTCGATCATCTACCCGTCCACCGACTACGTCTTCGACGGGACCAAGGGCTCCCCCTACGTCGAGTCCGACCTGGCGCACCCCCTCTCGGCCTACGGGCGCTCGAAGCTCGCGGGCGAGACCTCGGTGGCCGTCGCCAACTCCCGGCACATCATCGTGCGCAGTTCCTGGCTGTTCGGGACGGGCGGCGCGAACTTCATCGAGACGATGCTGCGTATCGGCGCCGAGCAGCCGGAGGTGCTCGTCGTCTCCGATCAGGTCGGCTCGCCCACCTACACCCGCCACCTGGCGGGTGCGATCGCGCTGCTGGCCGAGTCCGAGGACTACGGCATCCACCACGTCGCCGGCAGCGGCTCCTGTTCATGGTTCGAGTTCGCCCAGGAGATCTTCGACCAGGGGGGCCTCGAGACCCGGGTGATGGCCGCTCGGACCGAGATGCTCGGCCGCCCCGCGCCGCGACCCGCCTACTCCGTCCTCGCCAGCGAGCGCCCCGATCCGGTGGTGCTGCCGAACTGGCGGGTGGCACTGGCCGAGTACATGGCAGAGCGCGACCAGGCGGCCGCGGCGGCGGGGTCGCCGTGAGGGTGCTCGTCGCCGGCGGCGCCGGCTTCATCGGCTCGGCCTTCGTCCGCCACCGGCTCGGGGCGAACCCCGGCGGGTCGGTCCGCGTGCTCGACAAGCTCACCTACGCGGGCCGGCGAGAGAACCTCGAGGGCCTCGAGCGCTGCGAGCTGGTCGAGGGCGACATCGCCGACGCCGAGGCCGTCGCCGAGGCGGTCGAGGGCTGCGACGCTGTCGTCAACTTCGCCGCCGAGTCGCACGTGGACCGCTCGATTCACGCGCCCGGCGAGTTCATCCAGACCGACGTCTTCGGCACCTTCGTCCTGCTCGAGGCCGCCCGCGCCGCCGGCGTCCGCCACCTGCAGGTCTCGACCGACGAGGTCTACGGCTCGATCGAGTCGGGCTCGTTCACCGAGTCCTCACCGCTCGATCCGTCCTCGCCGTACTCGGCGTCCAAGGCCGGCGGCGACCTGATCGTCGGCGCCTTCCACCACACCTACGGCGCCGACGCGCTGATCGTTCGCGGATCCAACAACTACGGCCCCCGCCAGCACCCCGAGAAGCTGATCCCGCTGTGCGTGCTGAACGCGCTGGCGGGCGACCGGCTGCCGGTCTACGGCGACGGCATGCAGGTGCGCAACTGGCTCTACGTGGACGACTTCGCCGCCGCCATCGACCTCGCGCTCGAGCGCGGGATCGCCGGCCAGGCCTACAACGCCGGCGGGCTCGACGAGCTCGCCAACATCGACGTCGTCCGCCGGATCCTCGAGCTCACCGGGCGCGACGAGTCGCTGATCGAGCACGTGCCCGACCGCCCGGGCCACGATCGCCGCTACTCGCTCGGCTCCGAGAAGCTGCGTGCGGAGCTGGGCTGGGAGCCCGCTGTCTCCTTCAGCGAGGGGATCGAGCGCACGGTCGCCTGGTATCGCGACAACGAGGTCTGGTGGGGCCCGATCCGCTCGGGCGACTACCGCGACTATTACGAACGCCACTACGGCCGCGCCCTGGGCTGAGCGGGGACGCACCGCCGGCCGGGGATGCCCGACCGACTGCGTAAACTCGATGGGTTGGTCACCCGTCGAGAACACAGTGCCGAATCACCCCTGACGCCGTTCTCCGAGCCGGTCAGGCGCTGGTTCGAGGCCTCCTTCGAGGCGCCGACGCCGGCCCAGGCGCAGGGCTGGCCGGCGATCACCTCGGGGGCGAACACGCTGATCTGCGCACCCACCGGCTCGGGCAAGACCCTGGCGGCCTTCCTTTGGGGCATCGACACCCTCTCGCGTGCCCCCGAGCGCCTCGGCACGGGGGTCAAGCTCGTGTATGTATCGCCGCTGAAGGCGCTCTCCTATGACATCGAGCGCAACCTGAGAGCGCCGCTGAAGGTGATCGGGGCGCCGATCTCGGTCGGCCTTCGCACCGGCGACACGCCCCAGCGCGAACGCCAGGCGATGCGGCGCAAGCCGCCGGACATCCTGATCACCACCCCCGAGTCGCTGTACTTGATGATCACCTCGGGGGCGCGCGAGATCCTCACCGGCGTCGAGGCCGTGATCGTCGACGAGATCCACGCCGTCGCCCAGTCCAAGCGCGGCGCCCACCTGGCGCTGACCCTGGAACGCCTGGATCACCTGGTCCGAAGCCAACCATCAGGGCGAGGGGTCCTCCGCAGGCATCCAGACGGATCGGCCTCTCCGCCACCCAGCGCCCGCTGGAGCGGATCGCCGGCTTCCTCGTCGGCCCCAAGCGCGCGGTTGAGGTCGTCGACGCCGGCCGCACCAAGGCGCTCGACCTGAAGATCCAGGTGCCGGTCGAGGACATGTCGGATCCGGGCGCCTCGGCCGCTGACCCCAGCCCGTCCGCGGCCGACCCGGTCGAGGCCCTCGACGGGGCCGTCAACGCCCGCTCGATCTGGCCCGCGATCTACCCCGAGCTGCTGCGCCTCGTACAGGAGCACAACTCGACGATCATCTTCGTCAACAACCGCCGCGGCGCCGAGCGCCTCGCCAAGCGCCTGAACGAGCTCGCAAACGACGAAGCCGAGCAGGAGCTCCCGGCAACCGAGCACGGAGGCCATGCCAAGCGCGCGGCCGCGGGTCCTGTCGCCGGGGAGGGGGTGTCCCCGGACTTCCGACCCGATAGTTCGGCTTCCGGGGACACCCCCATCCCCGCGCCACCCGCGGACGGAGCGTTGGTGGAGGTCGCCCGCGCGCACCATGGCTCGCTGGCGCATGAGGAGCGCACGGTCGTCGAGGAGATGTTGAAGTCCGGGCAGCTGCCCTGCCTGGTCGCGACCTCGTCGCTGGAGCTGGGGATCGACATGGGCGCCGTCGACCTGGTGATCCAGGTCGAGTCGCCGAAGTCGGTCACCCGCGGACTGCAGCGAGTCGGCCGCGCCGGGCACACCCTTGGTGAGGTCTCGAAGGGGCGGATCTTCCCCAAGTTCCGCGCCGACCTGCTCGAGTGCGCCGTCGTCGCCAGGCGAATGCGCGCCGGCGAGATCGAGGAGACGGTGATCCCGCAGAACCCGCTCGACGTGCTCGCACAGCACCTGGTCTCGATGGTCGCCGACGCCGAGTGGACCGTGGACGAGATCGAGGACGTGGTCACCGCCACGGAGTCGTTCCGCGAGCTCGGCCGCGAACAGCTCGAGAACGTCCTCGACATGCTCGACGGGCGCTATCCCTCCGAGCGCTTCGCCGAGCTGCGCCCGAGGATCGCCTGGGACCGAACCGCCGGAACCGTCCGCGGCCGCAGGGGCGCGCGCCAGCTGGCGGTGACCAATGCGGGGACGATCCCCGACCGCGGCCTCTACGGGGTCCACCTTCCCGACGGCCGCCGCGTCGGCGAGCTCGACGAGGAGATGGTCTACGAGGCGCGCCCGGGCCAGACCTTCCTCCTCGGAGCGACCACCTGGCGGATCCAGGAGATCACCCGCGACCGGGTGATCGTCACCCCGGCGCCGGGGACCCCCGGCGCCGTCCCGTTCTGGCGGGGCGACAGCGTCGGCCGGCCGGCGGAGCTGGGGCGGGCGATCGGCGAGTTCGCCCGGGAGGCGGTCGATGCCAAGCCGGAGCAGCTGGCCTCCGACTACGACCTCGACCGCCTGGCGGCGGAGAACCTGGTCGCCTATCTGCGCGAACAGCGGGCGGCCACCCGCGTCGTCCCATCCGACCAGTCGATCGTCGTCGAGCGCTTCCGCGACGAGATCGGCGACTGGCGTCTGTGCGTTCTCTCGCCCTTCGGCGGGCGCGTCCACGCGGCCTGGGGGCTGGCGCTCTCGGCAAAGATCCGCTCCGAACACGGCCTCGAGGCGGACGCGATCTGGTCGGACGACGGGATCGTCGTCCACCTCCCCGACGCCGACGAGGCGCCGGCGGCGGAGATGGTGATGATCGAGGCCGACGAGGTCGAAGACCTGGTCGTCGAGCGAGCTCGGGGGCTCCGCCCTGTTCGGCGCCCGCTTCCGCGAGAACGCCGCCCGCTCGCTGCTGATCCCCCGCGCCTATCCGGGCAAGCGCACCCCGCTGTGGCAGCAACGCCTGCGGGCGCAGAACCTGCTCGAGGTCGCCAGGGACTTCCCCCGCTTCCCGGTGATCCTCGAGACCTACCGGGAGTGCCTTCGCGACGTCCTCGATCTGCCCTCGCTGCAGGGGCTGTTGCGCGACCTGCATTCGCGCAAGGTCTCGCTGGTCGAGGTCGAGACGCCGACGGCCTCGCCCTTCGCCTCGTCGCTGCTGTTCGACTACGTCGCCACCTACATGTACGAGGGCGACACCCCCAACGCCGAGCGCCGCGCCGCGGCCCTGGCGCTGGACCGCGACCTGTTGCGCGAGCTGCTGGGCCAGGAGGAGCTGCGCGAGCTGATCGACCCCGAGGCCCTGGTCGAGGTCGAGGCGTCGCTTCAGCACCTGACCGAGCACGCTCGCGCCTCCGACCGGGACGCGCTTCAGCAGGTGTTGCGCAGGCTCGGCGACCTGACCGCCGAGGAGTGCCAGGCGCGGGTCGCCGAGGGCTATTCGGCCGCGTCGATGCTGGACAAGCTCGCCGCCGAGCGGCGCGTCGCCAGGGTGCGGATCGCCGGTGAGGAGCGCTTGATCGCCGGCGAGGACGCCGCCATGTACCGGGACGCCCTCGGGGTGCCGCCGCCCGGCGGCCTGCCCGAGTCCTTCCTCGAGGAGATGCCCGACGCGATGCTGGCGCTGGTGCGGCGTTACGCGCGCACTCACGGCCCGTTTCCCACCGCGCAGCTGGCGTCGCGTTACGGGGTCGACCCGCTGCCGGCGCTGCGCGAGCTGGAGCGCTCCGGCGCGCTGGTCCGGGGAGAGCTGCTGCCCGGCGGGACCGAGCGCGAGTGGTGCGACGCCGACGTCCTGCGCCGGGTGCGGCGCGCCAGCCTCGCCCATCTGCGCTCCGAGGCCGAGGCCGTGGACCGCCGCGAGCTGGCGCGGTTCTTGCCGGGCTGGCAGAACGTCGATGTCCATCGCCCCGCCGGCGCCGGCCCGGACCGGCTGCGCGAGGCGCTGGTCTCGCTCCAGGGCGTCGCGCTGACGCCGGAGGTGTGGGAGCGCGACGTCCTGCCCCGCCGCCTCGGCGCGTACAGCCAATCGTGGCTGGACGAGCTCTGCACCGGCGGCGAGCTGGTCTGGATCGGCGGCGGCCCACTGGGGCGCTCGGGCCGCGTGGCCCTCTACCTCCGCGAGGACGTGCGGCTGGCGGGCCCGCCTCCCGCCAACGCCAAGCTCGAGGCTCCGGAGGGCGACGTCCATGACGCGATCCGCGAGCGGCTGGGCGCCGCCCCGAGCTTCTGGCTCGACCTGGTGGCAGAGCTCGAGCATTCGCCCGAGGAGCTTGGGGAGGCGCTGTGGGATCTCGCCTGGGCAGGCGAGGCGACCAACGATGCCTTCGCGCCGCTGCGCGCCCGCCGGCTGACGGCCGTCCAGCGCCGCAGCCGCGGCGGCCGCCGTTTCGCCACCCGGCGCAGCGGCGCCGCGCAGACGGTGCAGGGCCGCTGGTCGCTGACCGCCGCGCTGTTCGAGGGGGCTCCCGCGGCGGGGCCCGCGCCTGCGCGCCCAGGCGGAGCTGATGCTCGAGCGCTACGGCATCGTCACCCGTGAGAGCGTGCTCGCCGAGGGGGTGCCGGGCGGCTTCTCGGCGCTCTACGGCGAGCTCTCCAACCTGGAGATGCTGGGCACCTCCCGGCGCGGCTACTTCGTCGAGGGCCTCGGCGGCGCCCAGTTCGCGCTGGCCGGGGCGGTCGAGCGTCCTGGTCATGGGTGACGAAGATAAAGGTCGTGCCGACCTTGTACTGGATGTTCATGAGCTCGAACTGGGTCTGCTCGCGCAGTTTCTTGTCGAGCGCGCTGAGCGGCTCGTCGAGCAGCAGCACCTTGGGCCGGCGGATCAAGGCGCGCGCGAGCGCCACGCGTTGCCGCTGCCCGCCCGACAGCTGGTGCGGCTTGCGACCGCCCAGTGCGCCGAGCTGGACCATGTCGAGGGCCGCCTGCACGCGCGCCTTGCGCTCCGAGGGTTCGAGCGGCAGGCGCCGCAGCCCGTAACCGACGTTGTTCTCGACCGTCATGTGCGGGAACAGCGCGTACGACTGGAACATCATGTTGACCGGTCGCTGGTGCGGCGGCACGTCGTTCATGACGACGCCGTCGATCGAGATCCGGCCGGCGCTCGGTTGCGCGAAGCCGGCCAGCATCCGCAGCAGCGTGGTCTTGCCGCAGCCTGAAGCCCCCACGAGCGCGAACATCTCTCCCTTGAATATCTCGAGCGTCACCGCGTCGACCGCGGTGACGCCGGGGAAGGTCTTGCAGACGCCCTCGATGACAACCTGGGGCCGCGCCGCCGGATCGAGCCAGGGGCGGTCGGCGAGTTGCTTGGGATCCGGCAAGGACATTCGGTTATAGATCTCCGCCGGCACCATCGAGCCGCTGGAAAGCTTTGCCGATCGAGCCTAGCAAGCGCGCTGTCGCGTATGCAAGGCGACCCCTCCCCGTCCTGCCTGAGGTCCGCGAGCCGCTAAGCGCCGTGCTGCTGGGCCACTGCGCCTTCCGGGTCGCTGCGCGCGGCGCTCAGCGTCGCGTCAACGGCGATCTCGAAGGCCTTCATCGTATCGGCCAGGCACGAATCGTCGTGCGCGGCGCTGATGAACCACGGTTCGCGGGAGTCGGGCTCGCACAGGATCAACTCGTCGTGCAGCACGCGCGCCATCGCGTCGTGAAGAAGGAATAATCGCTCCCCTTCCAGTCGCGATAGTTGCGCGGCGGATTCTGAGCGAAATACAGGCCGAGCATCGAGGGATGGCCGACGAAGCTGTGCGGAATGCCGCGCGCCGCAAGCGCCGCGTGCATGCCCTGGCGCAGCCGCGTGCCGTAGTCGGCAATGCGCTCGAGCGCGTCGGTCTCGTCGAGAATCGCAAGGCAGCACTCGGCGGCGGCCATCGACACCGAATGGGCGGTATAGGTGCCGCCATGCGCCACGCCCTTGCCGAACTTGCGCATGATGTCCTCGCGCCCGGCGATCACCGAGATCGGGTAACCGTTGGCGACGGCCTTGGCAAAGGTGCACAGGTCGGCCTTGACCCCGTAGAGCTCCTGCACGCCGCCGCGCGCCACGCGGAACCCGGTCTTGACCTCGTCGATCAGCAGCACGACGCCGTACTTGTCGCACAGCATGCGCGCCGCGCGCAGGTATTCCGGCTCGGCCGCGATGCCGAGGCAGTTGCCCATGATCGGTTCGATCAGCATGCAGGCCACGCGCCCCGCGGTCCGCTTGAACGTGTCTTCGAGCTGGTTGGCGTCGTTGGCCTGCACGAAGTGCGCGAGCCCGCGCAACCCCATCGGGATGCCCTCGCTGTAGGGCTGGATCTCCGGCACGCCGACCTGGCTCCACTTTTCCATCATGGGCGTGTACCACATGGCCGCATCGAACAGGCCGTGATAGCTGCCCTCGAGGATGATGTACTCGTCGCGGCCGGTGTAGGCGCGCGCCAGGCGCAAGCCGGCCATGACCGCCTCGGTGCCCGAATTCGAGAACCGCACCAACTCCGCGGCCGGCACCATCTTCGAGATGCGCTCGGCCACCTTGAATTCGCGTTCCGTCGACAGCGCGAACACGCCGCCGACTTCCATGCCACTGCGCGCGGCCGCGTCGACCCGGGGATCGGCGTAACCCAGGATCGCCGGCCCATAGCCAAGTCGGTAGTCCACGTAGACGTTGTCGTCGATGTCCGTGACTCGCGCGCCGCGCCCCTGCTTCACGTAGATCGTGCGATCCTCGCCCCAATAGCGGAAATTCGATGCCACTCCGAGCGGCAGCCGCGCGAGCGCCTTGCGGAAGTGGGCGTTGCTGTTGGTCAGTTTTCTGGCCATGGCAGCCTCCTCGTGAATGCTTGGTGTTATTTCAGGACGGCCGGCTCGATGCTAGCACCGAGACGCTAAGGCCCTCCGACTATACGATTGTATACAAACGCGGAATGAAAGGCTCGCAGAGCGCGTATTTCGTCAAATCAGCGTGTTGCGGCAGTCGACGCATATTTTTCGTCGTTATCGACATAACAGTATGAAAAATTACAATGTTCATCGCACCATAATCAGTATTATCTGGCTCTGGATTGCCACCGAACTGGCCCGCGAGGTAAATTACACGATCATATAACCAAGCCGTGGGAGAGCTCCGCGATGAATCCTTCGGCAGTCGCCGCCAACAAGCTTGAAGCCGGCCTGGTACGCCACGCACTCCCCGCCTGGGTGTACTCGAGTGCGGAAATGACCCGCCTCGAGATCGAGCGCCTGCTGCGGCCCAGCTGGCAATTGGTCACCCACCAGAGCGCGCTTCGCAAGACCGGTGATTTCGCGACGCTGGATATCGGCCCCGACAGCGTGTTCGTGATCCGCGATCGCGAGGGCACGATCCGCGGATTCCATAATGTCTGCCGTCATCGCGGCGCCCGGCTCGTGGACGGCCAGGGCAGTTGCCCGGTTTCGGTGACCTGCCCGTACCATGGGTGGTCCTATCGCCACGACGGTGCGCTGCGCGGCCTGCCGCTGCCCGAAAGCTTTCCGGATCTCGATCGCGCCGCCCACGCGCTGCGGCCCGTCAAGGTCGACGTCGCGTTCGGCTTCGTGTTCGTGGCCCTCGCCGGCAATCCGCCGCCCGTGGCGCAAACCTGGGGACCGTTGGCGGACGAGCTCGCTCCCTATCGCATCGAGGACATGGAGTTCCTCTCTCCCGTCGTGACCGAGCACTGGAATGCCGACTGGAAGATCGCGATGGACAACTACCTCGAGTCCTATCACGTGCCGGTCGGGCACCCGGGGTTGTTCCGGCTAGTGACCCCGGACTTCGAGGACCAGCGCGCCGTCCCGGGCGTGGCGCGCGGCGTCGGCTGGATCCGCGAACGCCCCTCCTCGCGCTGGTCAGAACGGATGTACCAGCAACTGATCGGTTCCGTCTCCCAGCACCTGCCGGAAGCGAATCGGCGCTGCTGGCGCGGCTACAGCATGCTGCCCAACCTCGGGATCGATGTCATGCCGGACCAGATCGATTTCTTCCAGGTGCTGCCGAACGGCCCCGGCAAGACCATCATCCGCAGCGCGACGCTGGGCTTGCCGGACTCGCGCCGTGAGATGCGCGTCGCGCGTTACCTGACCGATCGCATCAATCGCCAGACCAATCGCGAGGATGCCTGGCTATGCGAGCGCGTGCAGCGCGGCCTGCAGTCGAGCAGCTACGTGCCGGGACGGCTGTCCACGCTGGAGAGCTGGATGGCCGAATTCCACGACCTGCTGCGCGAGCGCATTCCGGAAGCGCGCCTGGCGCGCGCGCCGGAGCGCTTCGCCTGAAAAACTTCGCCTGACGGGGCGTCGACGCCAGCGCCCCGGCATGGCTTATTCACTGCCAAGCCGATAACATCCCCGCCATGAATCCCGAGGTCATGATCACCTGTGCCGTCACCGGCGACGACACCAAGGTCACGAAAAGCCCGCACTGTGCGATAACGCCCGAGGACATCGCCAAGACGGCGATCGAGGCGGCGCAGGCCGGCGCGGCGATGGTACACATCCACGTGCGCAATCCGGAAACCGGCGTCTTCAGCATGGAGACGAAGTACTACCGCGAGGTCGTCAAGCGCATTCGCGAGAGCAAGGTCGACGTGCTCGTCAACCTGACCTGCGGCATGGGCGGATACATCTACGTCGGCGACCACGGCATGGCGGACACGCCCGCGCCCGGCACCGACTTCTGTTCGCAGGAAGATCGCATGCGGCACGTGATCGACCTGTGCAATGAAGGCAAGTACCGGCCCGACGTCGCGACGCTCGACTGCGGAAGCCTCAATTTCGGCGACAGCAATCGCGCCTATATCTCGACCCCGAATTACCTGCGCCAGGGCGCGGCGATCCTGCGCGACCTCAAGGTCAAGGCCGAGCTCGAGATCTTCGACACCGGCAACCTGTGGTTCACGCAAGCGATGATCAAGGAGGGCCTGGTCCCGGCGCCGCCGCTCGTGCAGCTGTGCTGCGGCATTCCCTACGGCGTGCCGGCCGACACCGCCCACCTGCTGGCGATGGTCAATGCCCTGCCCGCCGGTGCCGTATGGACCAGCTTTGGCATCAGCCGCATGCAGATGCCGTGGGTCGCACAGTCGATACTGCTGGGCGGCAACGTGCGCGTCGGCCTCGAGGACAACCTGTACCTGAGCCGCGGCGTCTATGCCAGCAACGCGCAGCTCGTGACCAAGGCGCGCACCATCATCGAGGCCATGGGCGCCCGCATCATCACTCCCGCCGAGGCCCGCGACCGTCTGAAGATCCACTGAGCCCGCCCGTGCAGGCCCCGAAGATCTACTCCACGTCGGTGGCGCCCGAGTGGATCGACTACAACCGTCACTTGCGCGACGGCTACTACTCGGTCGTCATGAGCCTGGCCTGCGACGCGCTCATGGACCACGTCGGCCTCGACGCCGCCTATCGCGCACGCACGGGTTGCACGCTGTTCTCGCTCGAGCAGAGCTGACCTGCATTTCCTGCACGAGGTCAAGGAGAGCGACCGGCTCGACATCCGCGTGCGCATCCTCGGCACCGACCGCAAGCGCCTGCATGCCGCCTTTGACTTTTATTGCGAGCGCTACGCCGATCCGGTCGCGACCGGCGAGCTCATGCTGCTGCACGTCCAACCAGGGCGAGTCCACCGGCGCGCAGCCGTTCCCGACGGAGGTCGCGGCGGCGATCGAGCGACTGAAGGCGCAGACCGCGAACCTGAATGCCCCCGGTCCCGGTTCGCGGCAACTCGAACTGCGAGCGCGGTGAATGCCGGCGCCTGATGCAGCCCGGCTCAGCCCGCAAGCCGCGCGCCGCCTGCTGCGGCCACAAACGATCGCGTTGATCGGCGGCGGGTGGACCGACGCCGTGGCGGCGGGGAACGAGGTCATCGGCTTTCGCGGTGAGCTCTGGCGCGTGAACCCGAACCGGCAGTCGACGGCACAATGCCATTACTACCGCTCGATCGATGAACTGCCGGGCTCGCCCGACCAGGCCTTCATCGCCGTGCCTGCGCAGGATGCGATCGGAGTCGCCGCGGCGCTCGAACGGCGACAGGCCGGCGGCTTCGTCTGCTTCGCTTCCGGCTTCGAGGAGCTCGGCACCGATTCCGGCCGTGCGCTCACCGCGGCGCTATCCGCGGCGGCGCCCACGGTGCCGTTCTTCGGTCCCAATTGCTACGGCATCGTCAACTTCTTTGATCGTTGCGCGCTGTTGCCAGACCAGGTGGTGGGCGCGCCGCTCGAGCGGGGCGTGGCGATCATCTGCCAGAGCGGGACCATCGGTTTGACGCTGACCTTCAACGGTCGCAGCGTCCCGATTGGCTACCTGTTCACCGTGGGCAACCAGACCCGCCTCGCGGTCGAGGACCTCATCGAACTGCTGTGTGAGGACGAGCGCGTCACGGCTTTCGGGCTGTATGTCGAGGGAATCAAGGATGCCGATCGCTTCGCGCGGGCCGCCGAGCGCGCGCGCCGCGCCGGCAAGCCCATTGCGCTGGTCAAGGCCGGCCGCACTGCCGCTGCGTCGCGCGCGGCGCAGAGCCACACGGGCGCGTTGACGGGCCAGGATGCGGTGTTCGACGTTTTCTGCCGGCAGGCGGGTATCGCGCGCTGCGAAACCTTGAGCGCGC
>CAVVBX010000011.1:0-46172 GCA_963746675.1 uncultured Solirubrobacterales bacterium
GGGCCTGCCGCAAGAACGGCCTCGGGGCTCGCGTCGTATGGCAGTAGCGTCAACCGGCAATTGCGTGCGCGGAATTGCCGAATTATCGAGTGCTTGATCCCGGTGTCGAGGGCGACTACGTGGGGGCCCTCGCCCGGCAGCTCGATCGGCTCAGCCGGGGTCACCGTGCCGGCCAGGTCGGCGCCTTCCATCCGGGGCTCGGCGGCGATTCGCGCTGCGGCCTCCTCCTGTTCGAGGCTCGCCGGGAAGATCCCGCCACGCATTGCGCCGCGGTCGCGGATGTGGCGCACCAGCTCTCGCGTGTCCACCCCGGAGATCGCCGGCACCCCGCAGTCGCGCAGCCAGTCCAGCCAGCCACCCTCGGCGTCGGCGGCATCGTCGGCGTTCTTGCCCTCGCGCATGACGACGCCGCGGACCTGGACGCGGTCGGACTCCATCGCCGCGGCCCCGACCCCGTAGTTGCCGACCAGCGGATAGGTGAAGGCGATGATCTGGCCCGCGTAGGAAGGATCGGTCACCGCCTCCTGGTAGCCGGTCATCGCGGTGTTGAACACGACCTCGCCGGTGGTCGCGCCGTCGGCGCCACACAGCTCGCCGTCGATCCGGGTGCCGTCCTCGAGCAGCAGGTACCCCGCCTCGGCGCTCATCAGGGGTTCGGGCGAAGTCGAGGACCAGCTTCTGCACGCGCTTGAACTCGTCCGTACCGGCCCGCCCGACGAGCTCGAACAGCGCCGTCTCGACGCTGGTCACGACCGCTCCCGCGCGCTCCATCTTCTCCAGCCCGATCCGCCTGTTGTCCTCGGTGCGCGACCCGACGGCGTCGCCGGCGACTTGGACCTCGACCCCCTCGGCGAGCAGGTCGAGGGCGGTCTGGTTGACGCAGACGTGGGTCTCGACCCCGCAGACCAGCGCCTGGTCGCGCCCGGCGAGGTCGAAGCCGTCGGCCTTCGACGCCGCGAAGCACGAGCTTCGAGATCGGCGCCGTTCCCGGCGGCAGCGCCTCGGCGACCTCCGCGACCGTCGCCCCCAGGCCCTTCGGGTACTGCTCGGTTACCAGCACCGGGACGCCGACGGCTTCGGCGCCACGCGCCAGGGTCGCGCTCGCCCTGGCGATCCCGTCGAACCCCGGGATCGCCTTGCGGAAGGCCTCCTGGACGTCGACGACGACCAGCGCCGCGCGCTCCGGGTCGAGCTTGCCGCCGCGCTCACTCGGCGACCCCGACCGCGAAGCTGCGCTGCCGGTAGGCGACCCCGCCCGCGGCGACCGTCATCAGCACCCTGCCGCGCAGCCGGCTGCCGGTGAAGCACGAGTTCTCGGAGCGGCTCTCCCAACCCTCGGCCCCGGCCTCCCACTCGGCCTCGGGGTCGAACAGCACCAGGTTCGCCTCGCTTCCCTTGGCGAGGCTGGGCAGGGCGAGGTCGAACGGCGCCGCGCCGGAGCTCATCCGGTCGACCAGGGTCGCCAGGTCGAGCGTCCCCGGCAGGACCAGCTCCGTGTGCAGCGACGGCGAACGCCGTCTCCAGGCCGGTGACCCCCATCGCCGCCTGTTCGAACGGGACCTCCTTCGACTCCGGCGGATGCGGGGCGTGGTCGGTGGCCACGCAGTCGATCGTCCCCGACCGCAGGCCCTCGATCAGCGCCTGGCGGTCGTCCTCGCTGCGCAGCGGCGGGTTCATCTTGAAGCGGGCGTCAAGGGTTCGGACCTGCTCGTCGGTGAGCGTCAGGTGATGCGGGGTGGCCTCGCAGCTGATCGCCACCCCCCGCTCCTTGGCGGCGGCAACGACCTCGACCGACTCCCTCGCCGAGAGGTGCTGGACGTGGATGCGGGCGTCCTCGAACTCGGCCAGCGCGGCGTCGCGGGCGATCATCGTCGACTCCGAGACGGCGGGGATGCCCTCCAGGCCGAGGATCGCCGAAACCGGGCCCTCGTGCATGACGCCGCCGCCGGAGAGCTCGGGGTCCTCCTCGTGCAGGGCGAGCTGGCCGCCGACCAGGCGCTGGTACTGGAGAGCGCGGCGCAGCACCCTGGCGCTGCGGATCGGCAGGCCGTCGTCCGAGAAGCCGGCGGCCCCGGCCTCGGCCAGCTCCGCCATCTCGGTCAGCTCCTCGCCCACCATCCCGCGCGTGACCGTGGCCAGGAAGCCGACGGGGACCGACGCCTCGGCCGCGGCGCGCTCGCGCAGGGCGCTGACGTCGGCGGCGGTGTCCACGGGGGGCCGGGTGTTGGCCATCGCCAGGATCCCGCAGTAGCCGCCGGCGGCGGCCGCGCGCGACCCGGTCTCGACGTCCTCCGCATCCTCCTGGCCCGGGTGCGCAGGTGGACGTGCGGGTCGAAGAAGGCGGGAAAGACCCGCATCCCCTCGGCGTCGACCAACTCGGCGTCGCCCTCGCCGACGCTCCCCGGCTCGGCCAGCTCGGCCACCTCGCCGTCGCGCACGACGAGGTCGAACACGCCGTCGATCCCGGCCCGCGGGTCGAGCACCCCGGCGCGGCTGAACACCAGGTCCGGCGCGCGGCTCCCCGCCGCCCGCGCCAGTCGAGCGGCGCGATGATCTTCCTCAAGCCGGCTCTCCGATCGGCGTGGGTGCGGTCAGCTCGCCGTCGGCGTCGGGCTCGCGGGCGCTGCGCGGGCGGTCGCTGCCGGTGAGCAGCTCGTAGATGATCGCCATCCGCACCACCAGGCCGCTGGCGACCTGCGCGGCGATCAGCGAGCTGGGCCCGTCGATCACCTCGGCGGAGAGCTCGACCCCGCGGTTGACCGGGCCCGGGTGCATCAGCAGCTGGCGCGGGCCCAGCCGCCGCGAGTCGATCTGGAAGTGGTTGGCGTACTCGCGGATCGAGGGGACGAAGGACTCGCTCATGCGCTCGCGCTGCATCCGCAGGGCGTAGACCACGTCGGCCTCCTCGAGTCCCTCGAGCCCGTACGCGACCTCGCAGTCGAGCACCTCCTGGATCCCGCGCGGGATCAGCGTCGGCGGGCCGGCGAGGGTCACCTCCGCCCCCATCGCACGGAACGCCAGCGCGCAGGATCGCGCCACCCGGCTGTGGAGGACGTCGCCGACGATCCAGATCCGCTTGCCGTCGAGCTGGCCCAGTCGCTGGCGCAGGGTGTGCACGTCGAGCAGGGCCTGGCTGGGGTGCTCGTGCTTGCCGTCGCCCGCGTTGATCACCGCGGCGTCGGTCCAGTGGGTGACCAGCTCGGCGGCTCCGGCGTGGGGCGAGCGGATGATGATCGCCTCCGGCCCGTAGGCGCTGAGCGTGGCGATCGTGTCCTTGAGCGACTCGCCCTTGTCCACCGCCGAGCCGGCCGCCTTGACCGAGACGACGTCGGCCGAGAGGCGCTTGGCGGCGAGCTCGAACGAGGAGCTGGTCCGGGTGCTCGCCTCGTAGAAGAGGCTGACGATGGTCCGCCCGCGCAGGGTCGGCACCTTCTTGATGTCTCGCCGTCCCACCTCGGCGAAGCTCTCGGCGCGCTCGAGGATGCGCTCGATCTCGGCGCGCTCCATCTCCCTCGATCGCCAGCAGATGCCTCATTCGTCCTCCTCGCCGCCGGCCGCGGCGCCCTCGAGCGCCCGGTCGATCGATACCTCGTCGAAGCCGTCGGTCTCCTCGACCCGGACGTAGACCCGCTCCTCGCGCGCGGTCGGCAGGTTCTTGCCGACGTAGTCGGGGCGGATCGGAAGCTCGCGATGCCCGCGGTCGATCAGCACCGCGAGCTGCACGCGCCCGGGCCGCCCGTAGTCGAACAGCGCCTCGATCGCGGCCCGTGCGGTGCGCCCGGTGTAGAGGACGTCGTCGACGAGGATCACCGTGCGGCCGGCGAGGTCGAAGTCGAGGTGCGAGGCGTGCACGACGGGCTGCGCGGTCGGCTCGCGATCCTCGACGTCGTCGCGGTAGAAGGAGATGTCGATGTCGCCGAGCGGCACCTCGGAGCCCGAGAGCTCGCCGACCAGCGCGTGCAGGCGGGCCGCGAGCACGGCTCCGCGCGTGTGAATGCCGACGATGGCGAGGCTCTCGCCAGCGGGGTTCTTCTCGATGATCTCGTGCGCGATCCGCACCAACGTGCGACGCAGATCGTCGCGATCGAGCACGACCTTTTGCAGGTCTTCCAAAACGCGCCCCTTCCTGGTCTCTCCGGACCGGGTTAAAGGAACCGACGCCGTGACCGTAGCAGGACGCTCGGCGCTGGATCGGCCCGCGGGCGATGCGATGATGCCACCGCGATGAAGATCAGCGAGGCCACACGCGAGGCGATCGCCATCCACCAGGCATCCGGCCGGCGCTTCCAGGCCGGCGGGGTCGGCAGCTTCGTTCGCGAGCAGGGCAGCGGCGGCGCCGTGGTCTGCGTCCACGGGGTTCCGACCAGCTCCTACCTGTACCGCAAGCTGGTTCCCGAGCTGGCGGGCCAGGGGCTGAGCGCGATCGCCTTCGACCTGCCTGGGCTCGGCCTCGCCGATCGCCCCCGGGACTTCGACTACTCCTGGTCGGGGCTGTCGCGCTGGACGGGTGAGGCGATCGACGCCCTCGAAATCGACCGCTGCCACCTCGTGGTCCACGACATCGGCGGCCCGATCGCGCTCGAATGGGCGGTCCGCAACCCCGATCGGGTGCTCTCGGTGACGGTGCTGAACACGATGCTCGGCGTCGCCAGCTTCCGCCGCCCCTGGGTGATGGCGCCCTTCGCTCGCCGGGGAATCGGCGAGGCCTGGCTGGCGATGCTCCAGCCGGGCCCGGGCTCCGAGCTCTTCTACCGCCAGGGGATCGCCGATCGCTCGGCGACGCCCCGGGCCGAGGTCCAGGCACACATTCACCTGCTGCAAGCACCGCGACCGCGGGCGCGCGTTCCTGCGGATCATGCGTGGCTTTGAGTTGACCGAGGACAAGCAGAGGTTCCTCTGGGAGGGGCTGGCGGACCGGCCCTGGCACGCCCGGGTCGTCTGGGGCGAACGCGACAAGGCGATCGGCCACGACCAGCTCGAGGCCGCGGTTCGCGCTCTCGACACCGACGACGTCACCCTGCTGCCGGCCAAGCACTTCCTCCAGGAAGACCAGTCGCCGGCGATCGCCGGCGCGGTCGGCGACCTCGCCGCCCCCCTGGGCTAGCCGTCCTCTGTCCTCCGGGGCCGCGCGCCGCGTTCGATCAGCCGCGAGGTGGCGCGCTCGGGGAAGGGGATCTCGACGATGTCGAAGTCGCGCGGCGCCTCCGCGCCCGGGAACACCGCGCGAGCCTCGGCCAGCAGCTCGCGCACGTCGTAGCGGGTCGAGGCATGGACGAGCGCGAGCATCTCGACCGCGGCGTCGCGAGCCAGCTCCGCAGCCTGGCGCGCGGTCGAATGCCCGGTCTCGGCGGCGCGCGCCGAGTCGGCGTCGGCGAACGATGCGTCGTGGACCAGCAGCTGGGCGTCGTGGGCGGCCAGCCGGGTCATCTCACAGGGCGCTGTGTCGCCGGTGATCACGACTTTGCGCCCGGTCGCTCGGCTCGCCCATCACCTGTGCCGACGTGACCACGCCGTGCGCCCCGGTGCACCTCCTCTCCTCGCTGCAGCCTTCCCAGGTCGGGCCCGTCGGCGACCCCAAGCTCGGCGGCACGTTCGGCGTCGAGGTGGCCCGGCCGCTCGTCCTCGACGATCGCGTACCCATAGGCGCGGACCCGGTGCAATACGGGGAACGAGCGCACCTCGTAGCCATCGTGGCGTATCGCCTCCCCCTCCCCCAGCTCGACCAGCTCGAGCTCATAGGAGATCCTCCCGAATATCCTCGCCAGCGACTTGAACAGGTCGCGGAGCCCCGGCGGGCCGATCACCCGCAGCGGCAGCTCGCGCGCGGTCAGGTCGTAGGTCTTGAGCAGGCCGGGGACTCCGAGGTAGTGGTCGGCGTGGAAGTGCGTCAGGTAGATCTCGTCAACCTGCACGAGGCCGGTCGAGCGCTGCATCTGGCGCTGAGAGCCCTCGCCGCAGTCGAACAGCAGCCGGTCGCCACCCAGCCGGGTCAGCACGCAGGCGGTTGCCCGCCGCGCCGTGGGCACGGATCCGCCGGTCCCCAGGAAGACGAGATCGAGGTCCATCGGCGTACGGTAGCCGCGGGACTGGTCCGTCCGGCGCCAGCCTCGGGCCATCCACGGCCATCTAGACTGCCCCGCGGGCGCCCGTAGCTCAGCTGGATAGAGCGCCGCCCTCCGGAGGCGGAGGCCGCAGGTTCGAATCCTGCCGGGCGCGTTCCTAGGCCACGCAGATGTTCTCGACCGTGAGGCGCACCCTGGTGACCTCGCCCTCGGCCACCTCGACCCGGCGGGTGCTCCCCTGCCAGCAGCGGGACGTCGCCGGATCGGCCTTCGGGTAGGGCATCACGCGGACCCGGTAGGTCCCCGGCGGCTCCAGGACCCGAAAGCGGCTCATCTCGACCTCGGCCGAGCCGTATGGCTCGTGGCCGGGCACGTGGTAGACCTGCACCGTGGCCTCGCCCAGGAAGGGGCGTCGCTGCGAGCCGACCGAGCAGGGGCCGTAACAGGTGCGATCGAAGACGCGGCCATTGATCGTCCCCTCCGGAATCGAGATCCCGGCCGAGGCGGGACTCGCCAGCGGCAGCAGCGCCGCCAGCACAAGAGCGGGAATCACGAGCTTCCGGCGCACAGGGTCCAGGTTACTCCGCTGGCGGGCGGGCGTCGGGATGGGCGCGGTACCACTCGATCGTCTCGCGCAGGCCCTCCTCGAGGCCGACCCGCGGGGCTCCAGCCGCAGCGCTCGCGCAGCTTCGCGGAGTCGACGAACTGGCGGTCGATCTCGCCCGCCGGGTTGCCGTCGCCGCGGACGTCGGGCTCGACGCCGGTGCCGGCGAGGCGCGGCGATCAGCTCGACGACCTCGCCGACCGGATAGGGCTGCTCGCCGCCGGCGTTGAACGCCTCGCCGCGGACGTCGTCGCGATCGAGGTGGTCGGCGATCGCCAGGTAGGCCGCGGCGGCGTCCTCGACGTAGAGGAAGTCGCGCTCGGCGAGCCGTCGGAGCGCAGGACCGGCGAGCGGCCGTCGATCGCGGCGCAGACCGCCTCGGGGACCAGCCGCGAGAAGTTGAGGTCGCCGCCGCCGTAGATGTTGGCGAACCGGGTCACGGCGACCGGCAGCCCGTAGGAGTGCCAGTAGCAGCGCGCGATCAGGTCGGCCGCGGCCTTCGACGCCTCGTAGGGCGCCGTCGGCCGCAGCGCGAAGTCCTCGCGGTAGGGAAGCTCGTCGTGGGCGCCGTAGGCCTTGTCGGAGGAGGCGACCACGACCCGCTCGCACCTCCGCGCGCCGCAGGCCTCGAGCACCGTCCAGGTGCCGCGCACGTTCGTCTCGAACGCGCGCGTCGGGGACGGCGCGGACGGTGCCGACGATCGTCTCGGCGGCGAGGTGGAAGACCGCGTCGACTCGCGTGCTCGGACGAAGGCCCGCGCGAGCAGCTCGCGCGTCGCGCAGATCGCCGTCGCACGTCGGCGACCTCGCCCTCGATCCCGAGCAGCTCCAGGGTCGAGGCGGGACGCTCACGAGCGGCGCCGGTCGAGCGAGACGACGCGCGTCGCCTCGCTCGAGCAGCGCCCGGCCGAGCCAGGCGCCGACGAAGCCGCGCGCGCCGGTGACCAGCGCCGGCCGACGCTCACCGGCCCCCGCCGACGGGCCCGCGCTCCCAGATCGCCCAGCGGCGCATCGCCCGCATCCCAGAGGTCGTTGAGCAGCGACCGCGTCCTTGTAGGTGTCCATGCAGTCCCAGAAGCCCGTCGTGGCGGAACGCGTGCAGCTGCCCGTCGGCGGCGAGCGCGCTGCAGCGGCTCCTGCTCCAGCACGCTGGATCGGGTCCAGCGTAGTCGAGGCACGCCGGCTCGAGGCAGAAGAAACCGCCGTTGACCCACTGGTCGAGGCGCGGCTTCTCCTCGAAAGCCCGCTGACCCGGTCGTCGTCGTCGACCACGGCCACGCCCCACTGGCTGTGCGGGCGGACCACCGTCATCGTCGCCAGCGCGCCCGTGGCGCGCGGTGCGAGGCGACCAGCGCCGCCAGGTCGATGTCGGCGACGCCGTCGGCGTAGGTGAGCGCAGAAGGTCCCCTCGCCCAGCCGGTCGGCGGCGAGCGCGAGCCGGCCGCCGGTCGGGGTGTCCTCGACCGGTGCGGCAGGCACTCGACCTCGACGGCCTCCGGCCACTCGGTCGGCGGCGACGAAGTCGCTCGATCATCTCGCCGAGGTAGCCGGTCAGGAGCACGAAACGCCGCAGGCCCTGCGCCGCGTAGATCCGGATCACGTGCCAGAGGATCGGCCTGGCCGCCGATCTCGACCAGGGCCTTCGGGATCGCGTGCGTGCGCTCCTGCAGCCGCGTGCCACGGCCCCCGCAGAGGATCGCGACGGGTCTCCGGCCCGGCCACCCGGGGGCTCAGCCGCCGGCGACCGCGGGCAGGATCGTCACCTCGTCGCCGTCGGACAGTGAGGTGTCGAGCCCGTCCTGGAAGCGGATGTCCTCTCCGGACACGTAGACGTTCACGAACCGCCGCAGGGCGCCGTCCTCGGTGATCCGCTCGCGCAGGTCGTCGTGCCGGTCGAAGACGGCGTCGAGCGCCTCGCCGACGGTCGCGCCCTCGACCTCGATCTCGCCCTCGCCGCCGGTGACGGCGCGCAGCTGCGCGGGGATCTTGACCGTGATCGCCATCGCCGGGAAATCTAGCGGAGTCAGCGCAGCCGCGGGCTGCGCCGAGCCCGCTCGGCGCTCGCCTCGAACGCGTCGAGCGTCGGCTCGATCTCCGTGCATCGCGGAAGCCCTCGCGGACCGCGTCGAGCGTCTTCAGGCCCTCGCCGGTGATGTAGACGACGACCCGCTCGCCGGGGTCGATCTCGCCCGCTCGGCGAGCTTGGCGCAGCGTCGCCGTGGTGACGCCGCCGGCGGTCTCGGTGAAGATGCCGGTGGTCTCGGCCAGCAGCCGGATGCCGTCGCGGATCTCGTCGTCGCTGACCGCAGTCGACCGAGCCGCCCGGTGCTGCCGCGCCAGCTCGAGCGCGTAGGGGCCGTCGGCCGGGTTGCCGATCGCGAGGCTCTTGGCGATCGTGTCGGGCGCGCCGGGCTTGCAGACGTCCCAGCCCTCGGCGAAGGCTTCGGCGACCGGGCCGCAGCCCTGCGGCCTGGGCGCCGTTGAAGGTCGGCAGCTCGCCCTCGACCAGGCCCAGGTCGATCCACTCCTCGAAGCCGCGCCCGATCTTGGTGAACAGCGAGCCCGAGGCGATCGGGCAGACGATCCGGTCCGGGAAGCTGCCAGCCCGAGCTGCTCGACGGTCTCGAAGGCGAGCGTCTTCGAGCCCTCGGAGTAGTAGGGACGAAGGTTGACGTTGACGAACGCCCACGGCCGCGTCTCGCAGAGCTCGGTGCAGAGGCGGTTGACGTCGTCGTAGTTGCCCTCGACGCCGACCAGCTCGGTCCCGTAGACGCCGGTGGCGAGCAGCTTCTGCTCCTCGAGGTCGGCGGGCACGAACACGTACGAGTCGAGCCCGGCGGCGGCGGCGTGCGCGGCGACCGCGTTGGCGAGGTTGCCGGTCGAGGCGCAGGCGACGCGTCGTCGAAGCCGAGCTCGCGCGCCTTCGCGAGGGCGACGCGCGACGACGCGGTCCTTGAAGGAGTGGGTCGGGTTGGCGGCGTCGTTCTTGATCCACACCTCACCCAGGCCGAGCCGCTCGGCCAGCCGGTCGGCGCGCACGAGCGGCGTCAGGCCCGGCTCGAGCGAGGTGCGGGTCGACGGGGGGCGCTCGTCGAACGGCAGGAAGTCGGCGTAGCGCCAGATGCCGGAGCTGCCGGCCTGGATCTTGCGCCGCGCCCCCTCGGGGTCGAGCCCGGAGTGGTCGTAGGCGACCTCGAGCGGCCCGAAGCACTGCTCGCAGACGTAGCAGCGCCTCCAGCGGATAGCCGGCCTCGCACTCCTTGCACCGCAGACCTGTGACGGCCATTCAGTCGTTCCTCGCTCTCTGTCCCGATTCGCTTCTGACCAACGAAAAAACCTCTGCCCGGTGCGAGCAGAGGTCCGTCTCGGGACTTCCACTCACATCTCCCAGGCTATCCACCTGCTGGAATTGGCACCTTCCCCTCGGCTCTCGCTTCGGGGGGGTTGCCGGGGTTTCGACGGGCCAGTCCCTCCACCCCTCTGGATGTGGCGGTTATGTGCCGCGGAATATACCAAGCGGTTTGGCGCCTGCAGAACGGGCGGACGACCCGCTCCGGCGCCGCGGCTGCGGTAACCTTGCGACCAGTCCATGGACCCGCGAGCGAGCGAATCGAGCCAAGCCGATGCCGAGCCTTCCGAAGCCGAGGCTGCGCCGCAGCGCACGCGGCGCCGCGCTCGCCGTCGCCGCCTGAGCCCCAGCGCGAGCGCAAGCCGAACGTCGAGACCGTCGCCGGCGAGGGCCTGCGCTGGGTCAACATCGAGCGGCCGTCGCCGCTCGAGTGGGCTGGCTCGAGGAGCACTTCGACTTCCACGCCCTCGACCTCGAGGACGTGCTCTCGCGCAACCAGCGGCCGAAGATCGACGAGTACCCCGACTACCTGTTCATCGTCCTCCACTTCCCGGTCTTCGACCGCGCCGTCGGCCGCCTGAACGCCGGCGAGCTCGACATCTTCGTCGGCCCCGACTTCCTCGTCACGATCCCCAACCAGCCGCTGCAGCCGGTCGAGTACCTGTTCGAGCGCTGCCGGGCCAAGGAGGAGCTCCGCGAGCAACATCTTCTCCAAGGGGTCGGGTTACCTGCTCTACCGGATCGTCGACGACAGCTTCGACTACTGCTTCCCGATGCTGCGCAAGATCGGCAACAAGCTCGACGCCATCGAGGACGAGATCTTCGAAGGCCGCTCCGAGGAGGTCGTCCGCGACATCTCCAACGTCAAGCAGGAGATCATCAACTTCCGCAAGGTGATCCGCCCCCAGCGGACCGTGCTGCGCGACCTCGAGAACTCCAAGCAGCGCTTCCTCGCCCCGACCGAGCGGCGAGCTCGAGATCTACTTCGACGACATCGTCGACTCGCACGAGCGGATCTGGGACATGCTCGAGAACTACAAGGAGGTCGTCGAGGCGCTCGAGGACACGAACGAGTCGGTGATCTCCCATCGCGTCAACGACATCCTCCGCGTCCTCACCGTCGTTCAGCGTCGATCGTCCTGCCGCTGACCCTGATCGCGAGTCTCTGGGGCATGAACGTCGGGCTCCCCGGCGGCGGCGACCCACCGACGGGCTTCTGGATCATCATCGGCGCGATGTTGGTGCTGCTGGTCGGAATGCTCGTCTACTTCCGCCGTCGCGGCTGGCTGTAGCCGCGACGCATCACTAGGATGCGGCCGTGTGGCCATGCAACGCATCTGGGCGCCGTGGCGCCTCGCCTACGTGAAGGACGCCTCCAAGGACTCCGAGCAGGAGTGCATCTTCTGCGCCAAGCCGGCCTAGGGCGACGACCAGGCCAACTTGATCGTCCACCGCGGCGATCGCTGCTTCGTCATCCTCAACCTCTACCCGTACACGAACGGGCACCTGATGGTGGCGCCGTTCGAGCACGTCGGCCGCATCAAGGACCTCTGACGCGCGAGACGACGTGCCGAGATGATGGCGCTCGCCCAGCGGGCGATGGCCGTCCTGGACGAGCGCTACGAGCCGCACGGCTACAACGTCGGCTTCAACCAGGGCCGGGTCGCCGGCGCCGGAGTCGAGCACCACATCCACATGCACGTCGTCCCGCGCTGGGCCGGCGACACCAACTTCATGCCGGTGCTCGCCGACACCCGGGTGATGCCGCGAGACGCTCGAGCAGACCTACGACGCGCTCGGAGGCGCGTTTGATGGCCCGGCGAAGGTCGCCGCCCGGGATCTTCAAGGCCTACGACGTCCGCGGTCTCTACGGCGCCGAGATGGACGGCGACACCGCCTACCTGGTCGGCCGGGCCTTCGCCCGGGTGCTCGCCGACCTCCGGGGCAAGCGCACCGCCGACCTGCGGGTCGGCCTCGGCCGCGACATGCGCCTGCAGGCGCCGGAGATGGCGGGCGGCTCCGCGACGGCCTGGTCGACGAGGGCTGCCACGTCCTCGACGCCGGCATGGTCGGCACCGAGATGCTCTATTTCCTTGTCGGCTCGCGCGAGCTCGACGGCGGCGCGATGGTGACCGCGTCTCACAACCCCAAGGCCTACACGGGCGTGAAGCTCGTTCGCGAGGGAGCGCTGGCGCTATCGGGCGACGCCGGGATCGGCGAGATCCGCGGACTTGATCGAGCCGGGGCTGCCCGGCGTCGCCGGGCGGCGGCTCGGTCGAGGCGGTCGACATCTACGAGGAGTTCGACCGACACGCGCTCGTCGTTCATCGAGCCGGAGTCGATCAAGCCGCTGCAGCTCGTCGTCGACGGCGGCAACGGCATGGCCGGGCCGATGGTCGGGCCGCTGCTCGAGCGCCTCGGGCTCGAGCCGTCGACGACCTACTGGGTTCCCGACGGCGAGTTCCCCGACCACGAGCCCAACCCGCTGCTGGAGGAGAACCGCCGGTTCATCGTCGACCGCGTGCTCGCCGAGCGCGCCGACCTGGGCATCGCCTGGGACGGGGACGCGGACCGCTGCTTCTTCATCGACGAGCGGGAGTGTTCGTCGACGGCGACTTCCTCACCGCGCTGCTGGCCGATCACGTGCTCGCAAAGCGAGCCGGGCGCGACGATCGTCTACGACGTCCGCGCCAGCCGCGCGGTGCCGGACACGATCGCCGACCTCGGCGGCAGGCCGCAGATCAACCGGGTCGGCCACGCCTTCTTCAAGCAGGCCCTGCGGAGCTACGACGCGACCTTCGGCGGCGAGGTCTCCGGCCACTACTACTTCCGCGACTTCTGGTGCGCGGACTCGGGGACGATTCCTGCGCTGCTCGTGCTCGAGCTGCTCTCGGTCGAGGGCGCACGCTCTCCGAGCTCGTCGGCGCCCTTCGTGATCGCTACTTCATCTCCGGCGAGATCAACTCCGAGGTCTCCGACCAGGAGGCGAAGATGAAGCGAGATCGCCGAGCGGCACACCGACGCCGAGGTGAGCTGGCTCGACGGCGTCTCGGTCGACTACCCCGACTGGCACTTCAACGTGCGCCCGTCGAACACTGAGCCGCTGCTGCGGCTCAACCTCGAGTCGCTCGTCTCGCACGAGGACATGGAGGCGAAGCGCGACCGGGTCCTCGAGCTGATCCGCTCGTGACGCCTGAGGGGGCGCTGGCAACGGCGGCAGAGGCGGGAATCCACCGCCTACCGATCCCGACGCCGTTCGCCGTCGGGCCGGTCAACTGCTATCTGATCGAGGACGACCCGCTGACGCTCGTCGACACCGGCCCCAACTCGGGCACGGCGCTCGACGAGCTCGAGCGCCAGCTCGCCGACTCGGGGCCACCGGATCGAGGACCTCGACCTGGTCATCCTCACCCATCAGCACATCGACCACGTCGGGCTGATCGAGATCATCGTCAACCGCTCCGGGGCCGAGGTGTCGGCGATCGACATCGCCGTCAACCGTCTTGCGGAACTTCAGCGACGACGCCGAGCGCGACGACGAGTTCGCCGGTGCGCTGATGCGCCGCTACGGGATCCCCGACGACGTCGTCACCGCCCTGCGCCAGGTGTCGCGCAGCTTCCGCGGCTGGGGGGCGCCCGCCGAGGTCACCAGGCCGCTGGCCGACGGCGAGCGGCTCGAGCTTCGCGACCGCACGCTGCGAGGTGCAGCACCGCCCGGGTCACAGCCCCTCCGACACCGTCTTCTGGGACGGCGACCGCCGGATCCTGCTCGCGGGCGACCACCTGATCGCGCATGTCTCCTCCAACCCGCTGCTCTCGCGCCCGCTCGACGGCTCCGACGAGCGCCCGCGCGCCCTGGTCAACTACATCGCCTCGCTGCGACGCACCCGCGAGCTGCCGGCCGAGATCGTGCTCCCCGGACACGGCGAGCCGATCACCGACCACGTGGCGCTGATCGACGAGCGGCTGGCGATGCACCGGAAGCGGGCCAACAAGCTTCGGGGCCTGATCGAGGAGCGTCCGCGGTCGGCCCACGAGCTGGCCCAGGAACTGTGGGGCAACGTCGCCGTCACCCAGGCCTTCCTCACCCTCTCGGAGGTCGTCGGCCACGTCGATCTGCTGCTTGGCGCCGGGGCGGTGCGCGAGGTCGAGGGGCCAGACGGCATCGTCCGTTTCGAGTCCGTGGGCACCTGATGGCCGTCACCGGCGCCACCGTCGCATCCACCTCGCCGCCCGGCTCCGAGGCCAGCGGCGATGCTGCCGACGCTCCGGGCTCGGCCCGCAAGAAGCGGATGCTGATCATCGTCAACCCCTACGCGACCACCGTCTCGGACAGGCTCAAGAACCTCGTCGTCTACGCGCTTCAGGGGCGCTACCAGGTGGAGGCCGTATCCACCAAGGCGCAGGACCACGCGACCCAGATCTGCCGGGAGGCGGCAGAGGAGGGCTACGACATCGTCGTCGCCTTCGGAGGCGACGGCACCCTGAACGAGGTCGCCAACGGTCTCGCGGGGACCGACGTGCCCGTCTCGGTGCTCCCGGGGGGCTCGACCAACGTCGTCGCCCGCACCCTCGGCGTCCCCAACGACGTCGTCGACGCGACCGAGCACCTGCTCGGCCTCGCCGACCGCCTCCAGCCGCGACCGATCGACCTCGGCACGGTCAACGGTCGGCGCTTCGTCTTCTCCTGCGGCGCCGGGCTCGACGCGACCGCGGCTCGCCGGGTCGACGCCAACCCTCGCCTCAAGGCCCGCGGCGGTCGCTGGTTCTACACCTGGGCCGCGGTGTCAGGTTTCTACACCCAGTACCTACGCAACCCGATCCGCATGCGGGTCGAGATCGAGGGCGCCGAGCCGACCGAGGGTGTGACCGCCCTGGCGCAGAACTCGGATCCATTCACCTACTTCGGGGAGCAGCCGATCCGCGTCTGCGAGAACGCCGCAATCGACAACGGCACGCTCTCGGTGGGGGTGCTCCGGCGTGCCGCCCAGCGCGACGTGCCGACCTTCGCCGCCAGGGCCCTGACGCAGCGCCTCAGCGTTCCCGGGCATCGCCACGTCGATCACTTCGACGGCGTCACCAAGGCGCGAGTCGAGTCGATCTCGACCGACCCCGAGGGCCGGATCAGGCCGATCCCGGTACAGGTCGACGGCGATTACATCGGGGACCACGGCGAGCTCGACCTGGGAATCGAGCCCGGCGCCCTGCAGATCGTGGCCTGAAACACCTCCGGCGGCTGCTCCGCTTCGCGTCCGCTGCCGCCGGGTTAGGGTGCCGACGGTGTGGGCCCAGTGAACGAGTGTGTCTTCTGCTCGATCGTCGCCGGCGAGACGGATGCACACCTGGTTTTCGAGGACGAGGCCTCGATCGCCTTCCTCGACGCGCGACCGCTGTTTGTGGGCCACTCGCTGCTGATCCCGCGCCGGCACCACAAGACGCTCTGGGACCTCCCCGACGAGCTGGTGGGACCGCTGTTCGCCAACGCCCGGAGGCTGTCTGCGGCGATCCGCGAGGCGACCGGCTCGCAAGGGGCGTTCGTCGCCCTCAACAACGTTGTCAGCCAGTCCGTGCCCCACCTTCACATCCACCTCGTCCCGCGCAACCGCAAGGACGGCCTTCGCGGCTTCTTCTGGCCACGCAGCAAGTACCCCAGCGACGACGAGGCGGCGGCCGTGGCCGCCCGTATCCGCGACCAGCTCGCCCGCTGACCCCGCTCCGGCGCGGGCTGGTCGAACTTCGACCCGGCCCCCGGGCAGAAGATCGACCAGCGGGCGGGGGGCGCGGCTATCTGGCGCTGTTGGGGCTGCGGTAGCCGACGTTGTGGGCCACCAGGCCGGCGCCGTCGATCAGCCGAAACGCGGCCTGGTCGCGCTCGCCGCGCAGCGCGTGGCGGGTCGCGTCGGTGCCGGCACGCACCAGCTCGCGGGTCGAGAGCGGCCAGCGCCCCGAGAGGCCCGGGTAGCGCGCGTTCAGCCAGCGTGAGCCGGCGCCGTAGCGGGCAAAGGTCCCCAGCAGCGCCGGGACGCTCTCGCGGTGGCGGTGGCGCACCAGCGCCCCGGGGCGAAACTCGAGGCTCCAGCCGGCCTCCTGGAGGCGAAGGCAGAAATCGACGTCGCCGCCCGAGCGGATCCCCTCGACGAAGCCCTCCAGCTCCTCGAACGCCCGGCGGCGGACGATCAGGTTGCCCGTCGCCGCCACCGTTCGCCCGCGCCCGTAGAGCCCGTCGGTCTGGCTCAGGACCTTGCGGTCGCGCGCGTAGCGAGCGGCCAGCGCGGTCTGTCCCGGCTCGCCGAGGATCTCGCCGGCGATCGCGCCGGCGCCCTCACCGACGGGCTCGGCGAAGAAGGCGTCGAGCAGGCCCGGGGCCGGAATGCAGTCGGCATCGATGAAGAGGATCCAGTCGCCTTTCGTCGCCGCGGCGCCGGCGTTCCGGGCGTGGTAGTGAGCTCTGCTCGCGGATCGCGGGTACGACCGGGGCCACGTCCCCGAGCAGGCGCGGCCGCGCCGCCGGAGTTGTCGGCGACGACCAGCTCGTCGGCGCTGTCGAGGTCGAGGCGGGCGAGCGCCCCCCGCAACGGCTCGACCCCGGTGGCGGCGCCGCCGAACGGCACCACGACGCTGACGGAGGGGCGGCTCAAGCTCAGCCGACGAAGCCGACCACGGCGTGCCCCAAAATCTCGCACTGGGCGTTGGTCGTGTCGGACTGGTGGAAGCTGAAGGTGGCGGTGACGATCTCGCCGGACGCCGCCGCGGGGGAGAGATCTGCCCAGACGACGCGGTGATCCGTCGCGCCCGGAGCGAGGTTGATGGAGTGGTTGTCGGCGCCGTCGCTGAGAACGGTCTCGAAGCCGGGCGCCGCCCCGTCCAGCGTCACCCAGGAGTCGCGGTTGCCGGCGCCCGGCACGCTCGGGCTCGGGGCGAAAAAGCGCAGCTTCGAGTCCTCGGCGTCGGGGTTGTTGCAGAGAAGCTGGAAGGCCCCGGCCGCGTCGTTGGTCACGACTGGCTGCGAGCTGAAGCCAGCGCTCACGCTCTGCCTGCGAGCGCTGTTGCGGGCGAAGACATCACCGTTGATGCCGATCAGGCGGTCGGCATCGATGGTGTCCAGGCTGTCCTCGTCGATGTCCTCCCCGGTGAGCGCGTTCAGCGCCACGTCGGCGCTCTTCACCGCCTTGTTGTCCTTCAGGTCCTTGCTGCGCAGCGACTCGTTGACGACGTCGGCGGAATTGATCGTCGCCGCCGCCCAGCCGACGCCGCCGACAGCGACGAAGAACGCCAGCGTCGACATCACCTCCGCGTAGTTGGGACGCCAGCTCACTGCGCTACTCGCCGGGGGTGATCCGGTAGGCGTCGAACACCGACTCGACGTTGCGCAGCCGGTTGATGCAGTGGCGAAGCTGCTCGGTGTCGCCGACCTCGACGACGAATCGGTTCTTGACCATCGGATGCTTGGTCGTGCACGAGGCCTCGAGGATGTTGATCCCGACTTCGGAGAAGGCGCGGGAGAGGTCTTCGAGCAGGCGGGTGCGATCCCAGGCGTCCACCTGCAGCTCGACCCGGTAGGAGGTGGAGTTGTCTCCGTCCCAGGAGACGTCGGTGAAGCGCTCCGGCGCCTTGCGCAGCGCGGCCACGTTCTTGCAGTCCTCGCGGTGGATCGTGATCCCCCGCCCGAGCGAGACGTAGCCGACGATCTCGTCGCCGGGAACCGGCCGACAGCACTTGGCGAGGCGGATCATGACGTCTGAGACGCCCTTCACCTCGATCCCGAAGCTGGAGGCGTCCTCGGTCCGGCGGTGGCGCTCGTCGCGGCCCTCGAGGACGCTCGCCAGCGGCGTCTCGGTGGTGTCGCCGGCGACGGCCTCGCCCTGCTTCAGGCGCTGGAAGACCTTGGTCGTCACGGTCTTCGAGGAGATCTTCCCCTGGCCGAGGGCGATGTAGAAGTCGTCGGCCTTGCGGAAGCCCATCTCGCGGATCACGTCGGCCAGCAGCGGCGAGCCGGCGATCCGCTGCATCGGCAGCCCGCGCTTGCGCAGCGCGCTCTGCAGTTCATCGCGGCCCGCGCCGCTCGGCGTCGTCGCGGCGCTCGCGGGTGAGGAAGGCGCGGATCTTGTTGCGCGCGCGGGTGGTCCGCACCAGCGGCGAGCCAGTCGCGCGACGGCCCGCGCTCCTGCTTGGCGGTGAGGATCTCGACGATGTCGCCGGACTTCAGCTGGTAGTGCAGCGGCACGATCTTGCCGTTCACCTTGGCCCCGACGCAGCGATGGCCGACGTCGGTGTGCACGGCGTAGGCGAAGTCCAGCGGGGTTGACCCCGCCGAGAGGTTCTTGACCTCGCCCCTCGGGGTGAAGACGAAGACCTCCTCCTCGAACAGGTCCACCTTCAGGGCCTCGAGGAACTGGGCCGGGTCCTGGTCGCCCTCGGCGTCGAGCAGCTGCCGCAGCCAGGTCATCTTCTCGCGCTCGGGATCGCGCGAGGGCTTGCCACCCGGCGTGTCCTCCTTGTAGATCACGTGGGCGGCGATCCCGTACTCGGCCAGCTCGTGCATCTCCGCGGGTGCGGATCTGGATCTCGAGCGGGCGCCCCTCGGGCCCGATCACGGTCGTGTGCAGCGCCGAATAGAGGTTCATCCGCGGGGTCGCGATGAAGTCCTTGAACCGTCCCGGGAGCGGCTTCCACAGCGAGTGGATGATCCCGATCGCCCCGTAGCAGTCCTTGATCGAGCCGACGATCACGCGCATCGCGGTGAGGTCGTAGATCTCGTTGAACTCGCGGCCCTTCTTCGTCATCTTCGAATAGATCGAGTAGAAGTGCTTGGCGCGCCCCGAGATCTCCGCCTCGATCCCGACCTCGCGAAGCTCGCCGTTGAGGAACTCGCCGGCCTCGGCGACGTAGCGCTCGCGCTCCTCACGCTGCTGGGCGACCAGCTTCTTGATCTCGTCGTACTTGCGCGGGTGCAGCCGCGCGAAGGCGAGGTCCTCCAGCTCCCACTTGATCGCGTGGATCCCCAGGCGATGCGCCAGCGGGGCGTAGATCTCGAGCGTCTCGCGCGCCTTCTCCAGCTGCTTCGGCTTTGGCAGCGCGTCCAGTGTGCGCATGTTGTGGAGGCGATCGGCGAGCTTGATCAGGATGACCCGGATGTCGGTGGCCATCGCCACCATCATCTTCCGGTAGTTCTCGGCCTGGTGCTCGTCGCGGCTCTGGAAGGTGATCCCGGTGAGCTTGGTGACGCCGTCCACGAGCTGGGCGATCGGCTCGCCGAACAGCTCCTCGACCTCCTCCAGGCTGGCGCTGGTGTCCTCGACCGTGTCGTGCAGGAGCCCCGCGCAGAGGGTCTCGGTGTCGAGGCGAAGCCCGGCGCAGATCTTCGCCACCTCGACCGGATGGGTGATGAAGTCCTCGCCGGAGCGACGGCGCTGGTCGGCGTGGCGCTCGCAGGCGAAGGCGAAGGCGCGCTCGACCGCCTCGCGGTCGAGGGTCGTCGAGCCGTTCTCGGAGTGCTCGGCGACGACCGCCAGCAGGTCGCCGAGCAGGGCGCGCTCGGGGTCGGTCAGCCGCGCGGTGAGCTCGTTGACGGGCGCCGCGCCGGCGGGGCGTCGGTGGCGCCGACGCGGGTGTGGCCGCCTAGTTCGGGTGTCTTCGCCTTCTCAGGTATTTCAGGCCCTCCTCCCGGCGCTCACGGTAGGCGCTGAATGCCTTCGATCGCGACAGGTCGCTCCCCTCCGAGGATAGAACGATGGAGCCCGAGGCATCGGCCGAATGGTCCCCCTGCCAGGCGACCACGCCCAGTTCCAGGAGCACCCGAAGCGAGCGTGCCGCGACCTCGGGGGAGCGGGGCAGCTGGCCGCTCCCGCGCAGCACGGCGCGCAGCCGCTCCGGGCCGATCTCGAGGCTCGCAGCCTCCCGCCTCGCGAAGGTCGCGGAAGAGCGCGCCCAACAGCGGCCGCGACGGCCACTCGGCATCCCACAGGCGCAGCGAGAGCTCGACCTCGGGCTCACTCCAGGCGAGGTGCAGGAAGCCGGCCCGGAACGGTCGGCGACGTCCTCCAGGACCGCCAGCGGCGGCGGGTCGATCAGGACCAGGTGCTCGAAGCCGGCGCGCAGCTCGGGCCGGCGGGCAAGCCGGGCCCAGTCGGCCAGGACCACCCCACCCCCGTCTCCGGCGCCCACCGCCTCGCACTCGGCGCGCGCCGACTCGTCGGCCATGGCGCCGGCGGCGATCGCGACGCTGCCCCCGCCGAAGCGCTGAGGCACCGCCGCGCTCTCGACCAGCCCCCGCCGGCGAAGCGCGTCGGCGCAGAGCACCAGCACCGCCTCACCGCTCGAGGCCAGCGGCTGCGACGGCGGCGACGCCCGAGCGGCCGCGGCGGTCGACCACCGAGCGGCGCTCGCCCGAGCGGCCGGCCTCGGCCAGCGCCGGGTCGGGCCCATCGTCCAGCGGTCGCGCCAGCTCGGCCGCGACCCGCTCGTCCCACTCCTTCGCGGCGGGAACGGCACCGGGACCCGGCAGCTCGCGCCTGCCCCGGCGACCTCGCCGTCGTAGAGCTCACCGAGCACCACCCTGGGCTCGACCGCGCCGTTCCAATGGTTCAGCTCGAGGCTCACCGAGACGTCCACCGCGGGGCGATCCGCGGCGGCATCAAGGCCGCCGTTGACGCCGAAGGCGACGCCGCGGGCGCGGCCGGTGGCCCTCTCGAGGCTGAAGCGGGCGTGGCGATCGCCCTCGCCCATCGGACGGACGTCGCGGACCCGCGCCGCGGGAACGATCAGGCGTACCGGCGGGTTCTCCTTGCCGAAGGGGCCGAGGCGGGCGAGCTGCTCGGCGACGTCGCGGCCGAGCTCGTCGGTGCCGACGACGGCGTCGATCCGCTCGCTGCGGGCGGCCGGCGTCTCGCCCAGCGTCCGGCGCGCGTGGGCCGCGAACGCCTCGCGGAACGCCGGGATCTTGTCGGCCTCGATCTCCAGCCCGGCGGCGGCGCTGTGGCCGCCGAAGCGCGCCAGGTGCTCGCCGCAGGCCTCCAGGCCCGCGAGCAGGTCGAAGCCCGCGACGCTGCGGCCCGAGCCGCGGCCGCGGCCGGAGTCGTCGACGGCGATCAGGACGACCGGACGGCCGCTGCTTTCGGCCAGCCGCGAGGCGACGATGCCGACGACGCCCGGATGCCAGCCGGCGCCGGCGATCACCAGGCCCGGGGCCTCGGCGAGATCGGCCGGAAGCTCGCGCCAGGCCGCCTCCGCGCCCCGCAGCACCTCTGTCTCGGTGTCGCGGCGCTCGTGGTTGACCCGGTCCAGCTCGGCGGCGATCTCCTCGGCGCGGCTGATCTCCCCCGTCAGCATCAACTCGACCCCCGCGTCGGCGCGATACAGCCGCCCTGCCGCGTTGATCCGCGGGGCGAGGCGGAAGGCGAGGTCTCCCTCGTCGAGGCGCTCTGGCTCGATCCGGGCGGCGGCCATCAACGCTCGCATGCCGGGCCTCCGTGCGCGCCGGGTGACCTCGAGGCCACGCCGGACGAGCGCGCGGTTCTCCCCGCAAAGCGGCACGAGGTCGGCGACGGTAGCCAGCGCCACCAAGTCAAGGTCGGAGTCGGCATCCTCCCCCTGAAGGGCCACCGAGAGCTTGTAGGCCACCCCGGTCGCGCACAGGTCCGCGCAGGGATAGCCGCTGACGACCGGGTGCAGGATCGGGCAATCCGGCAGCCGCTCTTCCGGCTTATGGTGGTCGGTGACGATCACCTCCATCCCCGCGGCCACTGCAAGGCCGACCTCGTCGGCGCAGGTGATCCCGCAATCGGTCGTGAGCAGCAGCTCGGTTCCGCGCTCGCTCAGGCGCTCGACCCCCTCGGCCGTCAGCCCGTAGCCGTCGGCGAGGCGGTCGGGGATGAACCAGTCGCAGCGCGCCCCCAGCGCCCGCAGGGCGGAGACGAGGATCGCGCTCGAGCAGACCCCGTCGGCGTCGTAGTCGCCGTGGACGGTGATCTGGCGCCCGGAGGAGGCGGCGGCGCGCAGCCGCTCGACGACCTCGGCCATGCCGTCGAACTCGAGCGGATCGTGGCTCTCGCTGGCGTCGAGGAACGCTCGCGCCGCGGCCACCGTGCGATACCCGCGGCGCACCAGGGTCACGGCCACCGGCTCGGGCAGGCTCAGTTCCTGGGCCAGGGCCCGCGCCTCCGAGTAGGCATAGGGCTCCAGGCTGAAGGAGCTCTCGCGAGCCTGACGAGGGGATGCGGGCGCGGCCACCGTCTGAACCTATGGACGGGGCCCGACGGAATCGCCCCTTTGGCGATACTTGCCCGGCGGCGATCGCGCTCTGAGCGGTCGCGAGATGTCAGAAGGGGCTGAGATGGACCTACGGGAGATGCAACGACCGCTGAAGGAGCGCTACCGCCAGGATCCGAGCGCGTCGCGGATCACGCTGCGGGCGCGCGCCGGCGAGGAGGGCTCCCCCACCGTCTGCTCGGTCGAGGCCGGCAGCGCAATCCGCGAGGCCCAGGCCCACGCGGGCGTCGGCGGACCTGGGACGGCAGCGTGCTCGGGCGATCTGCTGCTGGGCGCGCTCGCTGCCTGCGCGCAGATCACCTGCCAGATGGTCGCCGCGGCGACCGGGATAGAGGCCGAGGCGATCGAGGTCCACGTCGAGGGCGACATCGACCTCAGCGGCACCCTCGGCGTCTCGCGCGAGGCCCCGGTGGGGTTCGAGGCGATCAGGATGCGATTCGAGATCGACGCCCCCGGTGCCGACAGCGAGGAGATCGCCGGCCTGATCGCCAAGACCGAGCGCTACTGCACCGTGCTGCAGACGCTGCGCCGCCCACCCGAGGTGGAGACGAGCGTCTAGGCGGCTGCTTCGCGCTCGGCGGCCTCGGCGCGCAGGCCGAGCGCGTAGATCACCCCGAGCCCGATCAGGGCGCCCGGGATGGCGACGATTAGGGTGAGGATGTCGGTCTCACCGATGCCCCTGCCCATGGCGACCTGGGCGATCGCGCCGGAGACCATCGCGCCGACCGACGCGCCGAGGAAGGCGCCGACGATCCCGGCCCAGAATCGGTCCGGAATGAAGACGGTGAAGTGCCAGAGCGCGACACCTGTGGTGAACCAGACGAGCGCGGCCATCAGCGATTCCTCCCGTGCTTTCGACGGCGCTTCTGGCGGCTGCGCCGCGGCTTCGGCTTCTGCTCGCCCTTCCCGGGGGCCACGGGGGCCGCTCGCTCGACCTGGTCGCTCGCGGTCGCGACCGGCTCGGCGGCCTTCGGCGGCGGCACCATCGCCGGGCGGGCGGGCTCCGGAACGCCGTCGCCGGCTCCATCGCCGGCCTCGGCGCCCGGGACGTGGCGCTCGACCTCGTCGATGCGCGCGACGACGTTGTCCTCCGGGAAGACGGGCACGAAGCCCATCGCCTCCTGGATCCGGGCGCGGCGGCTGCGGTAGACGGGCTCGCGCTCCTTCCACTCGGTGAGCACGGGAGCGGCGATGAACAGCGACGAGTAGGTACCCGAGGCGACGCCGACCATCATCGCGAAGGCGAAGTCGCGCAGCGTCTCGCCGCCGAAGACCAGCAGCACGCCGATCAGGAAGACGGTCGAGAGGCCGGTGATCAGCGACCGCGTCAGCACCTCGTTCATCGAGCGGTTGACGATCTGCGAGAACGCGGCGCGCGGCATCCGTGGCACGTTCTCGCGGATCCGGTCGAGGATGATCACCGTGTCGTACATCGAGTAGCCGAGGATGGTCAGGAATGCCGCGACGGTCGCGCTCGACACCTCCCGTCCCACCAGGGCGTAGACGCCGCCGGTGATGAGGATGTCGTGCACCAGCGCGATCAGCACCGGCACCGCGTATTTGCCCTCGAAGCGGAGCGCGACGTAGGCCGAGATCACCAGCAGCGAGAAGATGATCGCGATGATCGCGCTGCGGGCGATCTGGGCGCCGAAGGTCGGCCCGATGCTCTGCGAGTCGAAGCCCTGGCCCGCGGCCGCGAGGCCGAACTCCTTGTCGAGCGCGTCCTGCACCAGCCCGATCTCCTCGGGCGGGATCTTGGCCTGGATCTGGACGACGTTGGCGCCGAAGTCCGAGCCGGCGGCGGCCTCCTGCTCCTGTACCTGCGCCGCGTCCGCGCCGCCGATCCCCTCGGCGATCAGCAGGCTGCGAACCTCCTCGCCGCTGGCCGGCTGGGAGAGGCTGGCGGTGATCCGGGTGCCAGACTCGAAGTCGATCCCGAGGTTCAGCTGCTTGGTCGCAAAGGCGATCGCGCCGATGCTGATGATCACCCCCGAGATCGTGAAGAACCAGCGGCTCGCGCCGACGAAGTCGAAGCTCCACCGGACCCGCTCCTCGCCGGCGCCCAGCGCGGCCGGCGAGCTCATGAATCGCGCCCGCCCGAAGACGCCGAGGATCGCCTGCGTGAACAGGACGGCGGTGAACAGCGAGACGATCGTGCCGATGCCCAGGGTGAAGGCGAATCCCTTCACTCCTGCGCTCGCCAGCACGAACAGGATGAACGCCGTGATCAGAGTGATCACGTTGGCGTCGATGATCGTCGCGATGCCCTTGCGGTAGCCGGTGGCTATCGCCGAGGCGATCGACTTGCCGCCGCGAACCTCCTCCTTTATTCGCTCGAAGATGACCACGTTGGCGTCGGCCGCAACCCCGATCGTCAGCACCAGGCCGGCGATGCCGGGGAGCGTCAGCGTCACCGGGATCACCTTCATCAGGGCGAAGAAGAAGATCGCGTAGACCAGCAACCCGAGGCCGGCGACGATGCCGAGGACGCGGTAGTAGGCGATCAGGAAGACCAAGACCAGGACCAGCCCCAACAGCCCGGCCTTCAGCCCCTGGTCGAGCGCCTCCGAGCCGAGGGTTGCCGAGACAGTGCTCTGGCTGATCAGTGTCAGATCCACCGGCAGGGCGCCGATCTGCAGGAACTTGGCGAGGTCCTGGGCCTCGGTCAGGGTGAAGCTGCCGGCGATCTGGGCCCCGGTGCGGCCATCGATGCCGTCGGGGTTCTCGCAGAAGTTGATGATCGGCCGGGAGACGATCTCGTTGTCGAGGACGATCGCGAAGTGGCCGGAGTACGAGTCGCCGCCCTGGGGCTGCGAGCAGACCGTCGGCGGCGCCTGCGCCGCCCCGCGCTGGGCGATCCGCCGGGTCACCTCCTGGAAGGCCTGCTGGCCCTCGTCGGTGAAGTCGAAGGTGACATTGGGCTGGTTGGAGGTCGGGTCGGTGGACTGCTTCGGGTCGGAGATCTGATCGCCGCTGAGCTCGGGGTGGTCGCGGAGGACGTAGTACTCAGGCGGGGCGTTCGCGCTCTCGTCGACGTCGGTGGTCGGGTCGTCGCCGGGCGCCTCCTTCTGCACGACGACGATCCCCTGGGGAACCGTCAGCACCTCGGACCCCGCGGGCTGCTCGTCGTTCGAGTCGACGAACAGGTCCTCCTTCTTCTCCGAGCGGGCCCGCGAGCAGCTCCAGCGAGCCCGAGTCGAACAGGTAGTAGCTGTCGCCGTTCGTCGTGCACTCGCTGCAGTCCTTCGGCGGCTTCTGCTCGGCGGCGAAGCTGACCGCGTCGTAGAGGCGGTTGAACGAGCGCTCGGTTGCGTTCTGGACCTTCGGGTCGGGCGGGATTACGTTGTCCTCGAAGTCGTAGAGGTAGAGCTGCGCCGTGGTTCCCACCTGCTCGATCGCGCGGTCGGCGTTCTGCACGTCGGGCAGGCCGACCTCGATCTGGTCCGCGCCGACGCGGGCTATCTGGGGCTCGGAGACGCCGAGCGAGTCGGTGCGCTCGCGGATGATCTCGATCGCGCGGTCGACGTCGGTGGGCTCGATCGTCGGGTTCTGCGGGGTCGGGCTCGCCTGGTAGACCAACTCGGTGCCGCCGCGAAGGTCGAGGCCGAGGACGGTCTCCTTGGTGTTGATCGCGTACAACGACGCCGCGGTCAGGATGACCACGAACGACAGGACCAGGAGATTTCGACGCCGGCTTCCCATCAGAGTGCGGGATCGTGGCCCGCGGCTGAGCCCGGGCGCACCGGCGCCAGCCTACTTGCCCGGGGCGTCACTCAGGCGTGAGGACGAGCAGCAGCCCGCCGTCGTCGTCGTAGGCGGGAAAGAGGTCGGCGACCGCCTCGGCGGGCTGGTCGCCCTCGGCCAGGACGGCGACGCGCTTGCCGAGCGAGCGCACGCCCCACTCGAGCGTGGTCTCGATCGGGTCGGTGTTGCCGTCACCGTCGGTGTCGGCGGTCTCGTCGCCGTCGCCCGGGTCGAGCCAGCGCAGTCCCAGGACCTCCTGCACCGGGCGGCCGATCACGTGCTCGTCGGTGAGCCCGGTGAGCTCGATACCCGCCCTTGCCGACGTCGAGCAGGCGGCCGCTGCCGTCGCAGGTGAAGAAGGCGGCTCCGGGCGCCGGGTAGTAGTCGTCGAGCAGCTCGAAGAGGAAGCCGAAACCGCACTTCGAGCAGCCGCTTGCGGCCGCGCTGACAAGCCCGCGGTGCGCTCGCCCGCACAGCTCGCGGTTGCCGCAGTTGGGGCAGATGAAGAAGGGCACGCGCCAAGCCTAGCGAGGGCGCGGGCAGGCTCAGCCGCCCTGGGCGCCGGGGACGGCTCAGAACAGGCTCGCGGCGTGCCTCGGGCAGCGCCACGCCCAGGTGGTCGAAGCCGCGATCGCGTGATCACCCGGCCGCGCGGGGTGCGCTTGATCAGCCCCTGTTGGAGCAGGTAGGGCTCGTAGACGTCCTCGATCGTGTCCTGCTCCTCGTCGACCGCGGCGGCAAGCGTCGAGAGGCCGACCGGCCCGCCCGAGAACTTGACCGCGATCGTCTCCAGGATCGCCCGGTCGTGGCGGTCGAGCCCCGCCTCGTCGACCTCGAGCAGGCTCAGGGCCTCGCCGGCGATCTCGCTCGGTGACCACGCCCCGGCCCCGGACCTCGGCGAAGTCGCGGACGCGCTTGAGCAGGCGGTTCGCCACCCGCGGCGTACCGCGCGAGCGCCCGGCGATCGCGGTCTCGCCCCCGGGCTCGATCTCGATCTCGAGGATCCCCGCCGAGCGGCGTACGATCAGGGCGAGGTCCTTGGGCTCGTAGTGCTCGAGTCGGTGCGAGACGCCGAAGCGGTCGCGCAGCGGTGTGGTCAACAGTCCCGAGCGGGTGGTCGCGCCGATCAGGGTGAACTTGGGAAGGTCAAGCGTCACCGTGCGGGCGCCGGCGCCCTGGCCGAGCACCACCGGCAGTCGGTGGTCCTCCATCGCCGGGTACAGCGTCTCCTCGATCGCCCGGTTGAGGCGGTGGATCTCGTCGATGAAGAAGACCGAGCCGGGCTCGAGCGAGGTGAGGAAGGCGGCGATGTCGGCCTTGCGCTCGAGCGCCGGGCCGGCCGTGTGCACCAGCGGCACCCCCAGCTCGCAGGCGACGATGTGGGCCAGAGACGTCTTGCCGAGGCCCGGCGGCCCGGCGAGCAGAACGTGGTCGAGGGCCTCACCGCGGCGCTTGGCGGCCTCGATGAAGACCTCGAGCTGGCCGGTCACCTGCCTCTGGTTGACGAAGTCGCCCAGCGTCCGCGGCCGCAGCGAGCGGTCGAGCTCGTCGTCGGGGCCATCGACGCGGATCTCCGCCATCAAGGGGGGCCCGGGCTCGGCGGCGGGCGGTGGCGCTCCGCTGCCATCGGGGTCGAAGTTCGGGTCGCGGGCGATCGTCATCTCACGCGGTCTTCTGAGCAGCCTTGCGAAGGGCCGAGCCGATCAGGATCTCGGCCGACTCGCCGTCGACTCCGTCGAGCAGCTTGTCGGCCTCGGTCAGCGTGTAGCCGAGGTGCATCAATCCGTCACGAGCGAGCGAGCGGGGGTCATCGTCATCGGTCGCTGCCAGCGCCACCGACTCCTCTAGCTCTCCGGCGACCTTCTCGCGCAGCTCGACGATCACCCGCTCCGCGGTGCGCTTGCCGATGCCCGGCACGGCCTGGAAACGCTTGGCGTCTCCCGCCGCGATCGCCCGCAGCAGCTCGCGGGGTGCACCGCCGGAGAGGATCGCGATCGCCACCTTGGGGCCGATCCCGGAGACCGAGGTGAGGTTGAGGAACAGGTCGCGTTCCTCCTCGCTGGCAAACCCGTAGAGCTGAAGCGAGTCGTCGCGGGCCACGAGGTGTGCGTGCAGCGTCGTCGGCTTGCCGCTCGCCGGCACCGCCTTCAGCGTCTCGGACGAGACGGCGAGCCGGTAGCCGACGCCGCTGGCGTCGATCACGACGTGGTCGGGCCGGCGCACCAGCACCTCGCCGGCGACCGATGCGATCACGTTGCCGCCCTGGCCCCGCCGACGGCCCCCGGGGCCGCGTCGGCGTCGCGGGCGACCGGTGCGAAGGCGTGCGAGGGACGCGTGTGGCTGGCGTGGCAGATGGCGACGGCGAGCGCGTCGGAGGCATGATCCGAGGAGGGAGCCTGCGGCAGGCCGAGCAGGGTTCCGACCATCTGCTGGACCTGCTGCTTGTCGGCGGCGCCGCTGCCGCAGACGGCCACCTTCACGGCCTGCGGGTTGTAGTCGAAACAGGGGACCTGCCGCTGGGCGGCCGCGAGCATCGCCACCCCCCGCGCCTGGCCGACGCCCATCGCCGACCGCACGTTCTTGCCGAAGTAGAGGTCCTCGATCGCCACCGCGACCGGCTCGTGCCAACCGATCAGCTCGGTCAGCGACCCGTGGATGCGCGCCAGTCGCCCGCCTGGCGACTCATCCGCCGGCGCCTCGATGACGCCACCGTCGATGGCGCTCATCTGCCCGCCGGCCACCCGGACCACGCCGAAGCCGGTGTTCGCGACGCCTGGGTCTATGCCCATGACCACGATCATGGGTACTGATTCTGTAACCGGCCTCGGATGCCTCTTTCTCGGGCCAGCCCTCCAGATCGTGGCTAGGGCGGCGGCAACGCCAGCCCGCCAGAGGAGCTTCCCCTTCTCGCCACCCGGCTCATGTGAGCCAGCCTAGGGCAGCGTCGCCTCGGCACCTTCCAGCAGCACCTCGGGGATGTCGAAGTTGGCGTGGACCGAGTCGACGTCGTCGTGGTCGTCGAAGGAGTCCAGCAGCCGCATCACCGCGCGGGCATCGGCATCGGAGGTGACGTCGACCGTGGTCTTCGGCTCCATCGTCAACTCGGCCGATTCGACCTCCACTCCCGAGTCGGCGAGCGCGGCCCTGACGGCGGCCAGGCTCTGGGGCTCGCTCAGCACCTTCAGCGACCCTCCGTCGGCGATCACGTCCTCGGCCCCCGCATCGATCGCCGGGATCAGGTCGTCCTCGGTGTAGCGCGAGCCGTCGACCAGGACCGACCCCTTGCGCTCGAACTGCCAGGCGACCGAGCCCGGCTCACCGAGGCTGCCCCCGTGCTTGTCGAAGGCGTTGCGCACCTCGGCGCCGGTGCGGTTGCGGTTGTCGGTCAGCGCCTCGACCAACACCGCGACGCCCGCGGGCCCGTAGCCCTCATAGACGACGCGCTCGATATCGCCGCCGTCGCTCTCGCCGGTGCCGCGGTCGATCGCCCGCTGGATGTTGTCCTTGGGCATCGAGTAGCTGCGGGCCTTCTCGACCGCCGCCGCCAGGGTGTAGTTGGCCTCGGGGTCTCCCCCGCCCTCGCGCGCGGCCACCGTGATCGCCCTCGCCAGCTTGGTGAACAGCTGCCCGCGCTTGGCGTCGGTGGCCGCCTTGCGGTGCTTGATCGATGACCACTTGGAATGGCCGGACATGGCCCCTGATCTTAGGGCTCAGGGCTCGAGCTCGAACGTCTCTAGCACTTCAACAGGGCGGATCAAGCCCGCGGGTCGAGCTGCCTCGCGTGCCGCATGGAAACCGGAACCTTCGCGGTGGGCGGGCTAGGCTTGGCGCGTGGCGGTCGACCTGTACGCGGGAATCTCGGTCACGGACTACACCGCGGCTCTGGCCTGGTACGAACGCCTGCTGGGCCGCCCGCCAACGTTCGTCCCGAACGAGACCGAGGCGGTGTGGGACCTGGCGGAGCATCGGTCGGTCTTCATCGAGGAGCGGCCGGAACATGCCGGCCACGCCAGGCACACCATCATCGTCGACGATCTCGACGCACTCGTCGCGCAGATAGGGGATCGAGGACTCATGCCTGCGAAACAGGAGACGTACTCGAACGGCGTGCGAAAGGCGGCTTACCGTGATCCCGACGGAAACGAGGTCGGGTTCGGCGGCCTTCCGCTCTCGTCCGAGTAGCAGCGACGCGGTTGCTTGAGCCGCCCACGGCTGACCTTGTGGCCAGGGTACGGCCGAACTGGCCCGCACGAAGTGCCTCTACGGGTCGTTCGGCTTGCGCTCGAAGGAGCCGAAATCGCAGGCGGCGTCGCGCTTGCGGCCCCGCTGGTCGAATTCGGGGCAGCTTGTCGGGAGCGGGGGGTCGATCGCGGGGCTTCCCGCCGACAAGGCGATCGTCTGCGTCGGCCCGCCGTTGTCGGCCAGCGGGCCGATCATCGCGTTCGCGACGACGGTCGCAGAGGTGGTGCAGTCGGCGGCGCTTGGCGCCACCAGCCCGTTTCCGATCAAGGTCCCGTTGCACTGGGGGCCCCCTCCGGTGCTTCCAACGGTGTTCTGGGAGAGAACGACGTCGTCGATCTGGAAGATCGCGCCGCTGGACTGAAACAGCCCCCCGCCGCTGCCGCCGCCGCTGGAGTCGACGTCGGCCCCGTTGTAGGCGACCGTCGTGTTGTCGAGGTGAGCGGTCGCCCCCAGAATCGCGGCTACACCCCCGCCGCTGACCAACGCCTGGTTGTTGGCGAAGGTGGAGTTGATGACGTCGACAAACGGATCTTCGGTGAAGATGCTGTCATGCTCGGCGCCGTCGAGGTAGAGGCCTGCACCGAGCTCGGCGTCGTTCTCCGTGAAGGTCGAGTTTTCGATCCTGCCGCTCGGGTTCGGGTTCCCGGTCACCCCGGTGGGCATGTAGATCCCCCCGCCGCCCGAGGAATCGTTGAAAGCGAAGGTGCTGTTCGAGATCTTGAGGTCCTGCGAGACCGTCAAGAGCCCGCCGCCGTGCTCGGTGGCGTGGTTCGACCGGAGCACCGCGTTCTTGATCACGGCCTTGCTCGGCCCCGCGAAGATCCCGGCGCCAGCGTCGCGGTTGCCGTCCTCGATCGCCATGTTCTTGATCGTGTGCGGCGAGAACGTGAGCAGGGAGAACACGCCGGAGACGTCGTCGCCGTCGACCACGGTCTTCTCCGGGCCCTTGCCCGTGATCACAACTTGGTCGATCACGTCGAAGTCGCCGCCCTGGTTGTCGTCGCCGAGCGTCTCGAGTAGCTCGATCACGTAGGTGCCGGCCCGCAGCACGATCTTGTCCGGGCCATCGTGCTTGTTCGACTTGATCACCGCCTCGCGCAGTGAGCAGTCGTCGGGCTTGCACTTCCCCGGATTGGGGTCGTCGAAGCGGGTGGGATTGAAGCTGGCGGCAAGCGAAGGCGCAGCGGCGAGCGCCGCAAGCAGCGACACCAGGCCCGTGACCGCGAGCGCCCGCCTCACGGGCCCTTGCGCTCGTAGGCACCCGAGTCGCAGTGGACGGCTGGCCGCTTCACGCCTCGCTGGTCCGTCTTCGGGCAGTCGTCGACGTACCCGAGCGCGGGGCTCGTGGCGAGCGCCTCGATCGTCTTCGTCGGCCCCCCGTTCGCGGCCAGCGGCCCGATCAGAGCCGAGCCGACGAACTGGTTCGTGGCGGCCGAGAGGCTCGCACACCCGGCGGAGGCTGTGACGACGTCCCCGTCCCCCGCGAAGTTGCCGGAGCACGCCGGATCCGTGCTGCCGCTCCCGACGCTGTTCGAGGCGACGATCGAGTCGTAGAGGTTGAAGAAGGCGCCGCTGTGCTGGTGGACTCCCCCACCGACCGCGCCCCCGGTGTTGTCGTCGTCGGCGACGTTGTAGGCGATGGTGGAGTTCGAGAAGATGACCGAGGCCCCGTTGTCGCTCATGACCCCTCCGCCCTCGGCGCTGGTCATGTTTCCGGCCACGGTGGAGTTGAAGGCTTGAAGGATCGGAACGGCCGGGCCGAAGGTTGCCGAGCCATCGGCGAGGACCCCCCCGCCCTTGGAGGCGAAGTTGCCGGAGACGGTCGAGTAGCGGAGAAGCGTCACCGGCGACGACCCGCCTCCGGACCGGAGGTGGATACCGCCTCCCTCGGAGGCGTTGTTGCCGATGATCGTCGAGTGCAGGATCGTCAGCTTCGGGGACATGGCTTCGATCGCCCCGCCCAGGCCGGCCGCGTTGCCCTTGAGAACGACGTGATCGAGGGTGAGGGGCTCGCCGTAGACGACGACGCCGCCGCCGGTGCTGGTGTGAAGCGCGCTCGCCGCGCCCGAGTCGCCCCCGATGATTCTCAAGTCCTCGAATCTGGCCTTGCCGACTGTCTGGATTCCCTCGCCGATCTCGATCACCCGGTCGATGCCGTTGCCATCGATCGTGGTCTTGCCGGGGCCCTGGCCGCGAATCGTGACGCCGGTCCAGATGTCGAAGTCACTCGATTCGTAGAACGTGCCGGAGCCGCCGTAGGGCAGCTCCAGTTCGTAGGTCCCCTTGGCGAGGATCACCTTGTCATTCGTCGTGATCTCGGCGTTTGCCGCCTTGAGCGCCTCGCGCAGCGAACAATCATCGGGCTTGCACTTGCCCGGGACCGGATCGTCGAAGCGCGTCGGCTTGAAGGTGTCGGCGGAGGCGGGCGATACCGAGAGCAGACAGAGCGCGAGCGCGAGCGAGGCGATTGAGGCTGCACGTTCCCTCGGCTTGTCAGTCATGAATCCCCCATCGCCTCCTTGGAAGCAGGCTACACGCGGAACTGGCCGTTTTCCTGGAAGAGCTCGCCGTCGACCTCGATCCTGCCGCCCTTTCGCAGGTCGCAGACCAGGTCGGTGTGGACGGCGCTCTCGTTCACGCCGCCGGACTCCGGGTAGGAGGCGCCGACGGCCATGTGGACGGTGCCACCGATCTTCTCGTCCAGCAGGACGTCCTTGGTGCCGCGGTCGATGCCGTAGTTGGTGCCGATCCCCAGCTCGCCGAGCCGTCGCGAGCCCTCGTCGGTGTCGATCAGGTTGATCAGGTACTCCTCGCCGCGCTCGGCGCTGGCGTCGACGACCTTGCCCGCCTCGAACCTGAAGCGGACCCCGGTCACCTCGCGGCCCCCGATCACCGCCGGCAGGTCGAACGAGACGATGCCCTCGACGGAGTCCTCGATCGGCCCGGTGAAGAACTCGCCGTCGGGCATGTTGTGCTCGCCGTCGCAGGGGATGAAGGTGCGGCCCTCGATCCCCAAGCGGATGTCGGTCCCCTCGGCGGTGATGTGGACCTCCTTGCGGCCGTCGATCCACTCGGCGAGCCGATGGCACTCCTCCGATACCCGCTTCCAGGCGCCCAGGGGGTCGCCGTCGTTGGCGAGGCAGGCCCCGAAGTAGAAGTCGGCGAACTGTCGAAGGCTCATCTCCGCGTCGGAGGCGTAGGCGTTGGTGGGAAACAAGGTGTAGACCCAGCGGTGGGTGCCCTCGGCCGCCCGGCGCATGGTCAGCTCCATCAGCTCGCGGGTCGCGGCCTGGCGCTTGATCTGGCGCTCGGGGTCCACCTGCGAGAGCTGGCGGGTGTTGGTGTCGGCGCCGATCGCGATCCGGCAGTCGGATTCCTCGGCGGCCCATCGAGCCGGCGGCGAGATCCACTCGAGTTGGGCATCGGAGGCGCGGCCGAAGTAGGCCGCGGCCTGCTCCTCGAAGGACATCGTCACGATCGGATGGCCTCCCGCGGCGAGCACCTCCTCGTAGACGGCGGCGACCAGAGGCTCGGCCGACGACGGTCCTTCGACCACACAGGTGTCGCCCTCCCCGACCTTCGTCGAGTAGCCGACGAGAATCCGGGCCAAGTTCGTGATCCTGGGGTCTCTCAAATCCTCTTCTCCTTCACCTGGGCGTATCCGCCGACCCTATCTCCCCCGCCCCCTGCCCGGCTCGGGCGGTCGCGATCGCCATCAGCAGCGCGTGGACGCGTGAATCATCGGCCAGCTCCGGGTGAAAGGAGCAGGCCAGGACGGGGCCCTCGCGGACGGCCACCGGGTGGCCGTCGAGCGAGGCGAGCACCTCGACGCCGGGGCCGTGAGACTCGATCCACGGCGCCCGGATGAAGACGGCCCGCAGCGGCTCGGGCCCGATGCCCTCGATCTCCAGGTCCGCCTCGAAGCTGGCGATCTGGCGCCCGAAGGCGTTGCGGCGCGCGGTAGCGTCGAGCACGCCGAGGTGATCGCGATCGCAGACGATCATCCCCGCGCAGGTGCCCAGCAGCGGCCGCCCCGACTCGACGTGGGCGCGGATCGTATTGCCGAGGCCGTCCCGCTCGATCGCCTTGGTGATCGTGGTCGACTCGCCGCCGGGGATCACCAGCCCGTCCAGGGGCTCGATCTCGGCCGCGGCGCGCACCTCGGTCGCGTCGGCACCAAGCGAGCGCAGGACGTTGACGTGGGCGGCGAAGTCGCCCTGGCTGGCGAGGACGCCGATTCGAAGGCAGGGCGGCGATGCGTCCCCGAAACCGCGCTGCGCTGGGGCCATCTCAGGCTCCGCGATGTTGCAATAGCTCGCCCTCCGCGGCAAGCTGCGCGATGTCGTCACCGCGCATCGGCTCTCCCAGCTCCATCGAGGCGGCCGCGACCCGCTCCGGGTCGTCGGCGTGAGTGGTTGCCTCGACGATCGCCCGGGCACGCCGCTCGGGATCGGATGACTTGAAGATGCCCGAGCCGACGAAGTTGCCCTCGGCGCCGAGCTGCATAGTCAGCGCCGCATCGGCCGGCGTGGCGATCCCGCCGGCGCAGAACATCGGCACCGGCAGCCAACCGCTCTCGGCGACCTCGCGCACGACCTCGAGCGGCGCCTGCAAGTCCTTGGCCGCGCTCGGCAGCTCTGAGGCGGACAGTGCCTGCAGGCGCTTGATCCCACCGACGAGGTCGCGCAGGTGGCGGACCGCCTCGACGATGTTGCCGGTCCCGGCCTCGCCCTTGGAGCGGATCATCGCCGCGCCCTCGGCGATTCGCCGCAGCGCCTCGCCGAGGTTGGTGGCGCCGCAGACGAACGGCACCTCGAAGGCGAGCTTGTCGATGTGGTTGGCCTCGTCGGCCGGCGTCAGCACCTCGGACTCGTCGATGTAGTCGACCTCGAGCGACTGCAGCACCTGCGCCTCGGCGAAATGGCCGATCCGGGCCTTGGCCATCACCGGGATCGTCACCGCCCCCTGGATCTGCTTGATCATCGCCGGGTCGCTCATCCGCGCAACGCCGCCGTCGCGGCGGATGTCAGCGGGCACACGCTCGAGCGCCATCACCGCGACGGCGCCGGCGTCCTCGGCGATCCGGGCCTCGTCGGCGGTGACCACGTCCATGATCACGCCGCCCTTGAGCATCTCGGCCAGGCCCCGCTTGACCCGGAATGTGGCTCGCTCGGTCACGCGCCCAAGGATACGAGAGCGGAGGAACCCCCGGACCTTACTTCAGCTTGAGGATGCGGATGCGGTCCTTGAAGGCGCCCTTGTCGCGGGCGTAGACGCCGTGCGCGAGCGCCTGCACGATCGCCAGCAACGAAGTGTTCGAGCGGGTGAAGGAGGGGCCGTTCGACGAGTAGTAGAGCGTCAGATCGGAGTGCTCACCGATCTCCGACAGCGTTGCATCGGTGATCGCCATCGTCGTCGCCCGGCGGTGCTTGGCGAGCTTCATCGCGCGAACCACGATCGGGTGCGCCCGCCCCGCCGAGAAGGCGATCACGAGGCTGTCCTCGTCGACGCGGCTGAGGCGAGTGATCGAGTCCTGGCGCGGGCTCGCGATCACCTCGGCGCGAAGGTCGAGCAGCGCCAGCAGATGGCGCAGGTAGCTGCCGAAGAAGGCGAGTTGGTCCAGGCCCACGATCATCACCCGCTGGGCACCGGCGAGCGCGGTCACGCACGCCTCGACCTGCTCGCGGGTGAGGTTGCGGACGGTTTCCTCCAGGTTGGCGTGATCGGCGGCCAGCGAGGCCTCGAAGTCGGAGTGGTCGAAGTCGAACAGGGGCCCGGCGGTATCACCGCCCTCGTCCGCCTCGCGGTGGCGGTACTCCTCGATCGCTGCCTGCTGAAGCTCCGGGTAGCCCTCGAAGCCCAGCGCCTGCGAGAAGCGGACGACGGTGGACGAGGAGGTATTGGCGCGGCGCGCCAGTTCCTCGGCCGTCTGGAAGGCGGCCTCGTCGAGGTGATCGACGATGTAGCGGGCGACGTCCTTCTGCGAGCGTGAGAACTCGTCGAAGCGCTCCGTGATGTAGGTCGAGAGTGTCTTGCCGTTCGGCCGCGTCTTCGGGCGTCCGTTGCGGGTCGAGCGGGCGGCGGCCGGGCGTGTCTTTGTCGCAGTCTTGCTCACGGCCGGATGTTTCGCCCCCGTAGCCTCTTTCCCTTCTGCGCGACTTGCAGGCGATTACGCGGTTGCACCCGCACCGGGTCCGCGGCGCGGTCCTACGGAGCTCCCGTGGGGGGGTTCTCGATCGTCGGCGGCGCTCCTTCCGGCGTCGGCGCGGCCGGCGGCCGGGCGTCGGCGGCGAGCTGATCGCGCTCGCCGAGGACCCGGCTGCAGTGGTCGAAGCCGACATCCTTGGCGAGCTGCAGGCGGCGCAGCTGGCCGTCGGCGACCGCCGCCTGCGCCTTCGCGTACGCGAAGGCGTCGCGTTGGTTGGCGGCGTCGAGGCCCGCCCGGATCTGATCGATCCCCTGCTCGCGAGCATCCAGGTAGCGGTCGAGCGACCTCTGCAGGGCGCCCGGGGGCCCCAGGTCGCCCAGCTGATCGAGCTCGTCCTCGGAGATCCGCAGCAGCTCGGAGGTCAGCGCGGCCGCCTCGCCCCCGGTCGTCGGCTTGTCGCGCTGCAGCTCCTCGAAGGATCGTCGCGCCTGGGCGCAGATCCGGTCGCCCTGGGCCAGGAACTCGCCCTCCGGCAGCCCCCCGTCGGCGGCGGGCCCGAGGTCGAGGAGCAGCATCAGGGCGACCAGGGCTCCGGCGACGACGATCACCAGGGCGATCCACCCGAGGCGTCGGCCGTTGCGCTCGGTCGGCGGATACTCCATCTCCGCGGCAGCCTAGTGTTACTGGTACATCACGTAGTCGGGCTTCGGGTCGAGCTTGAGCACGCCCTTGGGCGGGATCATGTCGCTGTCGAGCTCGTAGAACAGGGAGAAGCCGTTGAACAGGCGCGGCGTGCTCAGCTGGCGGTAGCCCGCCTTCTTCGCCGAGGGGCTGCCGATCCCGTCGAAGTTGAGGGCCACGTCGACGTTGTCGCGGCGCTTGACCTTGCCGTCGTTGGAGATCGACGCCTTGCGGAACTGATGCACGACCATCAGCTTCTGCGGGAGGCCCTGGTTGCGGATGATCGACTGGATCTCGAGCGACGCCTTGTTCAGCTTCTTGGCGCTGATCGATCCCTGAGTCTGGCCTGGAGTCCCGTGCCCGCCGACGTTCCACTCGGCGTCGATGGCGACGTCCACGTCGGGCTCGCGGATGAACTTGCGCAGGTGATCGATCTCGCTGAGCACATTCGAGCGCGCGGGCTGGATATCGAGCACCAGGCGGCCGTTCATCTCCCGGATCTTGTCCAGGTAGCGGCGGATCACCGTGTCGGATACGCGGGTGCGGCACTTGTCCCGGCGGCTCTCACAGCTGGTCGCGATCACCGCGACCAGGTCGAAGCCGCCGATCACCGGCTCGTGGCTGACGTTCCGATAGGGCTCGAGCTGCTCGACGCAGCTTCTTCGCCGCCCCGTCCAGCGACTTGCGGCCGAGCACGCCGAAGCCGCCAGCGGCCCCGTAGAGCGTCAGCACCCGGTTCTGCGGGAACAGGGTGCGTGTGCCGCGGCTGGTGGCCGGCGGCGCCGCCACCGGCTTCGCCGCGGTGGCCTGCTCGAGGAAGCGCCGCTCCCAACGCTGCGCCTGGGCCGCCGTCGGGGGCGCCGAGCGAGCTGCGCCGGGCCCCTCGGCCGCCGGCTGCCCACCCGTGGCGAGCGCGGTCGCGACGCAGGCCGCGAACGTCGCCGCAGCCCCTGCGACGCCAACCCACAGGGCGAGCGCGCCCCTGGCGCAGACGAGCCGCGTGCGGTTGGTGGCCGCGTTATGCCAGAGCTCCACATTGAAGCCATCGGCACAGTTGCCCTAGTCACCAACGTTTGGGCTGATCCTGGACGAGATGCAGTCCCAGTCGCAAGGCGAAGTACGACCACGTGCTCGACCCCGAGCCGCAGAGCTGCTGATCAGCGCGTCACGGCCCAGGCCTGCTCGCCCTCAGTGCGAGCGCCGCCACGGTCGGCACGATCAGCTTCCCAAGCGACCCCTGGCCATGGGCCAACCGTACCCCGCGGGGAGCGCGCTGTCGAGGCCTCTGGCAGATCCAGAATGTGGCCTACAGGAGCGGGAACAGGTTCGAGACGCCCTTGGCGCACTTCTTGGTCTCGGCGGCGGTGGCCGTGTAGACACCCTCGACGAGCTCCGCGTCGGGGAACTCGACCGACCAGTTGCCGTTGGAATCACTGCGCGTCTTGGCGAAGGAGCCATTCTCCTGGTCGTTCTTGATCGTGATCTTGCGATCGGCCTCGCACTTGCTCGACGAGTCGACGGTCCCGTAGAACCGCGCGAACGCGACGCCTTGATCGCCCTCGGAAATGCCGTCGAAGTTGACGTCCGTCGCAGCCCTGTGCGGCGCACCGAGACCGGGCGCGGCCATGGCGAGCGAGGCGACGACGATGGATGCAAGGGCAAGGCGCTTCATTGTTGAAATCCTCCGGGCTCGGTGACACGGCCAAGCTAGCACGGGTCAGGCGGGCGTCAAGGATGGGCCGGGGAGGGATCGAACCTTCGCCCTACGGATTATGAACCAGGACGATCGAGCGACGCGGCCGGAGGCGAGCGGCTTGTCTAAGAAGGGCCACGGCAACCGTTGAGCCGCTTGCGAGGGACCCCGGGCCCGGTTAATCTTGACCGCGTGGGCAGCGGTTCGGCAACCATCCGCGTCGAGCGAGAAGCGGGCGGCTACACCGACCGGTTGCGTGCCTACACCGTGCTCGTCGACGGCGCGGAGGTCGGCAAAGTCAAGCGCGGCGAGAGCGTCGAGACCCCGGTGGCAGCGGGCGCACACTTGGTGCAGATGAAGGTCGACTGGACCCGCAGCATCCCCGTCAAGGTGGAGGTTGCCGACGGCGAGCAGGCGCGGCTGTCGTGTGCGCCCAACGCGAACCCGCTCACCATCCTCTGGAACATAACGTTCGGCCGCCATCGCTACATCGACCTAGTTGTCGCGGCCGATTAGTTGGAGGAGAAGAGGGCCGAGCTTCGCAACCGACCGGAGGGGAGCTCGGTCGTCACTGCCTCGGTCACCCTTCGGAGATCGTGAAGCTGATCTTGCGGTCGCTGAGGATCGCCACATTGATCGCCGGCTCGGGCGTCTGATCGCCGCTCGACTCGACATGCCTGGCGGCGCCCGAGGGCGTCAGATCGCCGCAGAATCGCTGGACTGAAAGGACCTGGAGCTAGTTCCAGTCACCACTGTTCGGACAACCGCCGCGATCCCCACCAGCGGGAACCGTGCACGTGTAGGTGGTCGAGCCACCCTGCCGGCTGATGCTGAAGTCGTTGCCGGTGGCCGAGGTGACGGTAACGCGGTAACCCGAGGCGGTCGGCGCGCCGGCACCGGCCGGACCGGTAACCGCGGTGCCGTCACGCACCGTCGGCTCGATCGCCTGCAGCCTGGCAACGTCGGCGCCCACATAGGAGCCGTGGTTGTCGGTCGAGTACACCTGGGTCGCGGTCTGCGCGGTGCGGACGGACTCCTTGGCGCTCGCGTCGCGAGCCTTGTCGCGCTGGCTGAAGAACGCCGGGATGGCGATCGCGGCCAGCAGGCCGATGATCAGCATCACGGCGAGCAGCTCGACCAGGGAAAACCCGGACTCGCTTTGGTTGCGTTGACGGAGCTTGTGGAGCATTGAGACCCTTCTTGGCCTTGCTTGCCCTGCCTTGACACCAGAGCTCTGGCCCTTACACGGATTCCTATCGGCCCTTGCGCCGCAGGTTGTAGCCGTGCGCGCGTTGAACCAGCCCGCGTCGCCCCCTCGCTGAGAGTGCCGGCGCCGTTTCCACATGGGCCGGGGAGGAATCGAACCTCCGCCCTACGGATTATGAGTCCGCTGCTCTACCAACTGAGCTACCGGCCCTGACCGCTTGATTATGCGGGCCGTGGCGGACCCGCCCTAGGCTCCCTGGCTCGGACCGATGGGGGAAGCGCTTTCGACAATCGGTGACGGCCTCTGGAATGCCGTGCTCATGGCCTGGGAGGTCTGGTGGGCGCTGGTGCTCGGCTTCTCGATCTCGGCGATGGTCCAGGCGTGGGTGCCGCGCGAGCGCATCGAGCGCGCGCTGGCGGGCTCGGGCGGCCGCGCCGGTGGCCAAGGCGACCGGCCTTGGCGCCGCCTCGTCGTCGTGCTCGTATGCGGCGATCGCGATCGCCAGGTCGCTGTTCGCGAAGGGAGCGTCGGCGGCCTCGGCGCTCGCCTTCCAGTTCGCCTCGACCAACCTGGTCTGGGAGCTGGGCCTGGTGCTCTGGGTCCTGATCGGCTGGCAGTTCACGCTGGCCGAGTTCGTCGGCGGCGCCGTGCTGATCGCGCTGATGACGGTGCTGCTGCGCGCCTTCGTCTCCCCGCGGCTCGAGCGGGAGGCGCGCGCGCACGCGCAGGAGGCCGCCTCCGGCCACCAGCACCACGATGGCCGGAGCGCGAGCATGCTCGGCTGGCGGCAGCGACTCACCTCAGCCGACGCCTGGTCCGACGTCGCGCACAACTTCCGCGGCGACTGGCAGATGCTGTGGAAGGAGATCACGATCGGCTTCCTGCTGGCCGGTTTCATCGGCCTGCTCGGCGACGACTTCTTCAACTTCCTCTTCTCCAGGACGCGCCCGCCGGCCTGCGGACGATCGAGAACGTGATCGCGGGGCCGCTGATCGCCGTGCTCAGCTTCGTCTGCTCGATCGGCAACGTGCCGCTCGCCGCGGTGCTGTGGTCGGGCGGGATCTCCTTCGCCGGCGTGATGGCGTTCATCTTCGCCGACCTGATCGTGCTGCCGATCGTGCTCGCCTACCGCAAGTACTACGGCTGACCGTTCGCGCTGCGGATCACGGCGCTGATGTTCGTCACGATCGTGATCGCGGCCCTGATCGTCGATGCGCTCTTTACCGCCCTCGATCTGATCCCGCAGACCCGACCGGACGCCGAGGACGTATTCGGAGAGATCGAGGCCAACTACAAGCTCGTGCTCAACGCCCTCGCCACGATCGCCTTCGTCGCCCTGCTCTCGCTGACCATCCGCCGCGGTGCCACCGACCCGGTCTGCGGGATGAAGGTCGACCGGGCGAAGGCGCTCACGCTCGAATCCGACGGACGCACCCTCTACTTCTGCTCGGAGCACTGCCGCTCGCAGTTCGAGACGACAGCGCGCTCGGGGAGTGTCGGCTAGACGGGCGGCGGCGGGCCGGCGCCGGGACGGCGGTCGAAGGCCAGGAAGAGGCCGACGACGAAGCCGATAGCGCCGACCACCATCAGGATCAGGCCGACGGTGGGAAGGTCGACGGCGTCCCAGCTGTCGTTGACCGCAAAGCGCAGGATCGCGCCGACGGCGATCAGAACGAGTCCCGTGCCCATGGTCATGGCCGGATCCTCTCAGAACGCACGGTCGCTCAGGCGCTGGCCTTGGCGAGAGCCTCGCTGAGCTCGTCGGCGCTGAAGGCGCCCTCGATGCGCGCGACCACCTTGCCGTCGCTGTCGATCACGAACAGCCAAGGCTCGGTCTGGAGCCCGTATGCGGCCAGCTGCGGGCGCCTCCCTGGTTCGGGTCGTTGTCGGTGAAGATCTCCATGTGGATGAAGGCCACATCGTCGCCGACCTCGGACTTCACCTGCTCGGCGATGTCCACGACCGGCCCGCAGACGCGGCTGACGCAGAGGGCCGGGGTCGCGAACAGCAGGACGACGGGCTTCTTGCCGACGACATCTGCGAGGTCGACGTCGTGCATCGTAGTCGTGGGGGTCGCGGGTGTCGATCTGGGAGACGTCGCCGACGTCGTCGACGGTGGGCGTGTGCACCGACGGGGCCTGGTCGCCGACCGCCGGGATCCTCCCGTTCTTGGAGACCATGACGCTCGGCATCCTGGTGGCCACCAACTGGTCGCCGTCGCGGATCATCGCCACCAGCCGCCACTCGCCGGTCCGGTCGAGGTCGACATGGCTGAGGTAGACGGCCTTGGCTGCGTCGGGGTCATTCGCGGTGGTGCGCGCCTCGAAGGCGGGATCGGTTTCGAGGCTTTCGACCTCGGCCGGATAGGGCCCCTTGGCGACGCCCTTGGGACCGGGGGCCGCGTAGAGGGCGACCTCGCCGTCGGTGATCTGCGTGCGATCGACGTTGAAGAGGCCGAAGCCGATAGCGGTTGGGCCCCGGTGTGAACACCGAGCCCGACGGCAGGGCGATGATGTCGTTCGTCGGCCTGGCCGTGGTCAGCAGCTCGTCGAGCGTCTGCCCGTTGGCCTCCGGGAAGGCGGACGCCGGCGGCGCCTCCGCGGTGGCCGCGTCGGGGCCGGCGTCCTCGTCGTCCCCGCAGCCGGCGAACAGCGCCACGGCGAACGGGAGCGCGCGCAGGCGGGCGCGATCACGTGTCTGCGGCGGATAGCGGTCGGGCACGGCGGCCAATCCTAGGGACAGCCGGTTACACATTTACTCGGCGGTTAGGCTCCCGGCGAAATGCCGGAAGCGAGAGGAAGGAGAAGCGTGGCGGAGCGAGCAGCACTGGTGACGGGCGCATCGAGCGGGATCGGGCTGGCGATCGCCGCGCGCTGGCCGAGGACGGCTACGCGGTGACGATGTCGGCGCGCCGCCCCGACAAGCTCGAGGCGGCGGCCACGACGCTGAGGCCGACGGGATCGACGTGACCGCCGTCGCCGGCCAACGTGGCCTCCGAGGACGAGGTGAAGGCCTCGTCGATCGCACCGGGAGCGCTTCGGCCGCCTCGACGTGCTCGTCAACAACGCGGGCGTCGGCATCGGCGCGCGATCGACGAGGTCGAGACGAAGAAGATGGACATGCAGCTCGACGTCAACCTGCGCTCCTACGTGCTCGGCGATGCGCGAGGCGATGCCGATGCTGCGCGAGGCGGGCGCCGAGCACGGCAAGGCGCTGATCGTCAACACCGCCTCGATCGCGGGCAAGGCGGGACAGGGCTGGCTCGCGGTCTACTCGGCGACGAAGGCGGGCGTGATCGGGCTCAGCCAGGCGATCCAGATGGAGGTCGGCAACGCCGGCATCCAGGTGACGGCGCTCTGCCCCGCGTTCGTCGACACGCCGATGACCGAGTGGGTCCAGGGGCAGGTCAAGCCGGAGGAGATGATCCGCCCGGAGGACCTCGCCGAGACGGTGCGGCTGCTGCTGCGCGACCTCGCCGGCCTGCCTGATCCCGGAGATCGTCTTCACCCGTCCGGGCGGGAGCTCCTCCGGCGGCTTCGCGAGCGGGGCCGGGGGGCGCTCGAGGCCGAGGCGCAGGCGTCGCCGCGCGCGCGTGCCATGCGGCGGCCTGATCGCGATCGGCGCGCATCGGGCTGGGGCACGGAACCGCGCCGCGGGGCGATCGCGCGGCGGCGGCGCGGCGGACGCGGTCGGCGCGGACGCTGCGCGCGCGAGCGCGGCCCGGGACGGGCTCGCTCGTCGCGGACGAGGCTGACTCGAGCAGGGCGCAGGGTGCGGATCTCGCGCGGGTCGCCGGCCGGGGCCGCCGGGCGTCGGTGTAGCTGTCCCAGCTGCGCGCGAAGCTGGCCAGGCTGATGCGCCCGCCGTTGCGGTGGGCGGCGAGCATCGGGCAGATGCCGCCGCTCTGCGGATCGGTGTAGGCGCCGACGATGATCGTGTTGTCGGCGATGCCGCGCAGCATCGCCTCGCGGGTGTGCCGGGGCATCGCCTCGACCGCGGCCCGCAGGCGCAGGCAGGCGTTCCGCGGCCTCCTGTTGCGACGTCCGAAGATCGGGCCGACCGAGGATGGCGCGATCGGGCGCGGGGCGGCAAGCGGGCGACACCGGCGCGGGAGCGGCTTGCAGGGTCTGCGTGAGGGCACTCGTCGCGGCTTTCGGCGACGCCGGCCACGCCTTCCCGGCGATCGCGCTCGGCCGGGCGCTCGCCGAGCGTGGCCACGACGTCACCGTCCAGACGTGGGATCGCTGGCGGGAGCCGATCGAGGGCGCTCGGGCTCGCGTTCGCGGCGGCCGAGGAGTACGAGGTCTTCCCGCCGCCCCTGCCCGGCGAGGGGGCCGGCGCCGGCGACGCGGCGCTGGCGATGCTGCCGCTGCTGGAGGGCTTCGAACCGGACGTCGTCGTCAGCGACATCCTCACGCTCGCCCCGTCGCTGGCGGCCGAGCTGCGCGGGCGTCCCGCGCGTCACGCTGATCCCGCACCTCTACCCGGTCCACGAGGCGGGCATGCCCTTCTTCGGGATGGGGATGGCACCGCCTCGGACCGGCCTCGGCCGCGCGCTGGATGGACCGCGGCGCTGCCGATCCTCGAGACCGGCCTGCGGATCGGGCGCCGCCGAGCTCAACGAGACGCGGGCGCGGATCGGGCTGCCGCCGCAGGACGCGCTTCCACGGCGGCATCAGCGACCGCCTCGTGATCGTCGGTACCTTTCCGCAGCTCGAGTACCCGCGCACCTGGCCGCCGGAGGCGGTCGTCACCGGGCCGCTCGAGTTCGAACTGCCCCACCCCCTGATCGAGCTGCCGTCCGGCGACGGGCCGCTCGTGCTCGTCGCCAGCAGCACCGCCCAGGACCCCGGCTGCGATCTGATCCGCGGCTGCTTCGAGGGGCTCGAGCTCGAGCCGGTCCGGGTGGTCGCGACCACGAACGGCCACGGCCCGGAGCGGGAGATCGACGGTGCCGGCCAACGGCGATGCTCGTCGACTGGCTCTCCTACTCGCAGGTGATGGCGGCCTCCGACCTCGTCGTCTGCCACGGCGGCCACGGCACGTCTGCCCGGGCCCTCGCGCTCGGCAGGCCGCTGCTCTCTCCCCCTCGGTCGGCGACATGGCCGAGAACGCCGAGCGGGTCGCCTGGGCCGGCGCCGGGCTGACGGTGCCCGGCGACTGCGCGGCCCGCTCCGGTGGGCGGTGGTCCGGCGCTGCTCGAGGACGAGAGCTACCGGCGCCGGGCCGAGGAGATCGATCGCGGCGACTGTCCGCGGACCATGAGCGCCGCCGCCAGGGCGGCGAGCACATCGAGAAGCTCCGGGGGAGGGACTCGAACCCACAACCTCTCGGTTAACAGTCGAGCGCATCTGCCAGTTGAGCTACCCCGGACCGGGTTAAGCCGTAGCGCTACCAGGGATGGGCGCGCGAGCGTCAACTCTACGAACCGTGCGGCCTGCTTCTACCTCCGCGTGACAAGTGGCGCACAGCAGAACGCACTTCTCCGCCTCCTCGCGAATGTCGGCAAGTGCGCGCGTGCCGCCCTGCTGACTGATCACGAACTCCTTGGTGTCGGGGTCCAAATGATGAAACTGGAGCGCTCCTTGGTACCGGTCATACCCGCATCGGCTGCAGGCTCCTCCGGCGGCCTCGACGAGCCCGCCGCTTGGTTCGCCGACGCCAGTTGGTGACATGCTCGGACCAACACCGAAGACATCGCCAGCCGCCGCTCGGCGGCGGGCCAACACGACGAGCCCGTGCCGTCGGCAGGTGCCAAGGGTCCGGGTTTCGCCGTTCGCCTCCGCTCGCGGAACTCCTCGCGATTACGGCGCGCAGCTCAAGTTCTAGGCCGTGCTTCCTCATCCAGTAGCGAACGGTGGACGTGCTCCGATCGATGGCCACAGCGATCTCCGTGAGGGTCAGCCCGTCGGTCACCAAAGGCTCCAGGACCTCTCGGCTGAGCCCTCCTTTCGGTGCGTACTTGTCGCGGCCGTTCGCCGTCAAACCGTGTTTCGCAACCCAGTACCCGACCGTTGACGGATCTCGACTCTGGAGCGCGCCGATCTCAACCAGCGAGAGACCATCGTCCAAGTAGCGCTTGAGGAGACCCCGATCCATCCATGCATTCTCCCGCCCACCCCGGACGGAAAGCGAACGTGTGTTCGCGTCAACCGCCGCTGCTGACGAGGGGTTT
>CAVVBX010000012.1:0-30540 GCA_963746675.1 uncultured Solirubrobacterales bacterium
ACGGCGCGCAAGGTGGGCGTGCTCGAGATCACCCGCGACTCGCCGAAGACGTTGTACGTCAACCTCGTCGCCGGCATGGCCGCGCAAGCAGACTTCGACAACCGCCACCGCGACAGCGACGTCGCGCAGGTGCTCGAGGAGGGCTTTCTGCGCGTCTACCGCTACGGGCCCGACCGCAACGACTCGCCGCCGCCGCCGCGGGACTGAGCGGAGCTACGCGGCCCTCGGTCGTTTGCGCCGGTGGCCGTTGCGGCCGCCGTAGGTGTCCGTCAACGAGTGACAATTCGCGCAGAGGAGTTCCAGGTTCTCGAGCCGGTTGTCGAGCCCGTCGCCGTTGAGGTGGTGGAGGTGCATGCTCAGGCGCTCGCCCTGCCAATGCGTGATCCCGCAGCGCTCGCAGCGCTCATCCTTTAGGCCAGAACGCAGAAGCCGGCCCTTCAGATGCGATCGACTCGTCCTGCGGCCGACGACCAGCAGCTCATCCATGGACATGACCCAGGGGCGGAGAGCGACCTCACCTCTCCTGACGGCCTCATACCAAGCGAACCGAGAGAACCCATGCTGCTCTTGAAGTTCCGCCATCGTGGCGCCGTCTCGGTACTCCGACCCGATTGCTGACCAGTCGTAGCGCCGAGCGTAGCGCTCGTCGATCGGTACGTCGAGCCTCCGCAGATGAAACGCCACGGTGCTCTTCGTGACTCGAAGCTGCTCGGCGATCTCGCGCCCTGAGAGCCCCTCCACATGAAGCTTCCGAACTCTCTCTCGCATCTCGCCCGGAGCGAGCCGAGGTCCCGTCCTTCCCTTTCTCGGCATCGAACGTAGGTTCGCACTCCCCACCGACGGAAAACGGGCCGCGGCCCAATTCGTGGCGGAACTCGAACCCGAACCACACGTGACAGCGGGAGCTCGGGATCCAGGGCTCGAACCTGGGCTTCCAGATCCAGAATCTGGCGGGCTGCCGGCTACCCCAATCCCGATCAGACGGCGCACTCAAGCCTAGCGAGGGTCAGCGGAACATTGAAGCTCAGCTAGGCCCGGCCGACCGATTCCAGCTCCGAATCCGCGTCTGCGAGCGCGCCCTTCTGCGCCGACACGTCCGCCCCTGTCTCGATCAGGCGGCGGGCGTGGACGAGGTCCTCGGAGCGGCCGACGGCGAGCGCCCCCACGACCCCGCCGCCGTCCAGGTACCAGGCGCTGAACTCGCCCGCGTCGCGGTCGCCGCGCCACACCACCTCGTCCCACTCGTCCGCCGGGCCGACGTACTCGAGGCTCGTCCAGTCGGCGAGGTCGCTGAAGAAGTACGGCAGCTCGCGGTAGGGCTCGTCCTCCCCCAGCATCGCCGCGCGCCGCGTGCCGGCCCTGCTGCAGCGCGACGTCCCAGTGCTCGACCCGCAGCCGCCGGCCGTGGACGACGCTGTCGTACGAGCACACGTCGCCCGCCGCGAAGATCCCCTCGCCGAGCGTCTCGAGCCTCGGGTCGCAGACGATCCCGTCGTCGACCTCGAGCCCCGCTCGCTGCGCCAGCATCACGTCCGGCCGCACCCCCGCGCCGACGACGACCATGTCGCCCTCGACCGTGCGCCCGCTCTTCGTGACGACCGCCTGCACGCGCCCGTCGCCCTCGAACGCCTCCAGCTCCTCGCCGCCGACGAGCTCGAGCCCGTTCGAGCCGAGCAGCTCGCCGAAGAACCGCGCCCGACCTCCTCGCCGAACGTCCGCGACAGAGCCACCTCCTCCATCATCACGATCGTGCAATCGCGTGCCCTTCGCGGTCAGCGACGCCGCCACCTCGCTGCCGATGTAGCTGCCGCCGATCAGGACCACGTGCTCCGCGGCCTCGGCCTCCTCGCGGATCGCGTCGGAGTTGCCGAACGCGCGCAGGTAGTGGATCCCCTCCAGCTCCGCGCCCTCGACCCGGAGGATGTTCACGTTCGCGCCCGTCGCCAGCAGCGCCTTGTCGAACGCGCACCTCGTCGCCGCCCTGCAGCTTCGCCGTCCGCTCGCCGGGGTCGAGCGACATCACGTTCGTCCGCGTCAGCAGCTCGATGTCGTTCTCCCCGTACCACTCCAACGGCTTGACGTACGCGTCCGCGCGGCTCGCTTCGCCGCGCAGGTACTCCTTCGACAGCGGCGGGCGCTCGTACGGCGGCTCGGGCTCGCGCCCGACCAGGAGGATCGAGCCCTCGGCGCCCTCGCCGCGCAGCTCAGCGGCGCAGTAGGCGGCGGCCATCCCCCCGCCGACGATCAGGAAGTCGGCTTCGCGTGCGCTCACGAAGCCGGCGCCGGCGAACCGGGGCCGAAGTACCCGGTCAGGTCCTCCTCGACGGTCGGGTCGAGCACCGCGAGGACCTCGTCGCCCGGCTCGCAGCACCGTGTCGGGGCCGGGAACGAAGCCCGTCCCCTCGCGCACCACCGAGATCAGGAGGCTGCCCTCGGGCATCTCCAGGTCGCCCACCTTCTGCCCGGCGGCCCGCGAGTCGTTCGGCAGCAGCATCTCGATGATCTCCAGCCGCTGCTCGGGCAGGTCGAGCAGGTGCACGAGCCCGTACTCCGGCACCTCGTGCTCGATCAGGCGCAGGATCAGGTCGGTCGCCGAGACGACCGGCCTGACCCCGAGGAGGTCGAAGTGCTCGCGATTCCGGGGGTTGTTGACCCGGGCGATGATCCGATCGACCAGGTACTTCTCCTTCGCCACCTGGCAGATCAGGATGTTGTCCTCGTCGTCGCCGGTGACCGCGATCACCATGTCGGCGCGCGACATCCCCGCCCGCTCGAGCACCCACAGCTCCGACGCGTCGCCGTACTGCACGTTGTGCTCCAGCTCCTGCTCGACCGTCAGGTAGCGCTCGCGGTCGTTCTCGATCAGCGTGACCTCGTGGCCCTTGTCGAGCAGCTCGCGGGCCAGGTTCCAGCCCACCTTGCCGGCCCCGACGATGATCACGTACATCCGCTCGGCCACTACTCGTCGCCTCCTCGTGATCGACCGCGCCACCCGGTCGGCGCCGTTGGCCGACCGTGTCGCCGCCGCGCACCTCGTTCTCGAGCATGTCGATCGCCACCCGCGTCGGGCAGATCGTGTGCAGGCCCTGCTGCTCGTACCACTCCGCGCGGTACGGATCGAGGATCCGGGCGATCACCGTCGGGACGTCGAATCGCCGCTTCGCGATCTGCGCGATGACGATGTTCGTGTTGTCGCCGTCGGTCGCGGCGACGAACGCATCGGCGCGCTCGATCCCCGCCGTCTGCAGCGCGTCCGTCTCCAGCGCCGTGCCGACGGTGAACTGCCCCCCCATGTCCTCCCACGACTTCTCGAGCCCGATCTCGAGCCGCGCGTGCGACTCGGGATCCTCGTCGAGGCATGAGACCTCGTGGCCGTCGTTGAGCATCGCCCGGGCGAGCGACGAGCCGACCCGTCCCGCGCCGACGATGAGGACGAACATGGGCGGCAGTCTAGAGGGCGATCGGGACCCCTAGGCGACGCCGGCCGTCGACTCCCTGCGCGACCCGTCGGTCGTCGGCGCCGTCACCAAGACCCGGCATGGCGCCCGCCGCAGCACGTACTCGGTGACCGGCCCGATCTCATCCGGCCGCGAGCCGCCGACTCCGCCCAGCAGGGCGCCGCCGCGGATCCGGGTCGGCGGCTCGGCGCCCATCACGATCAGCTCGACATCGCGCTCGTGCGCCGCCTGGACGATCCCGGCGCCGACCGTCCGCGCACGGACCACCGCCGTGTTGACGTCGACCGTCTCGTACTCGCCGCCGACCTCGCGAGCCCGCTCCAGCGCCGCGTCGGCGCCGGCCATCAGATCCGGCGGCGGCGGTGAGTCGAGCGGCACCGTGAGCGGCATCTCGACGACGTAGATCACCTCCAGGGCGGGCGCGGCATCGCCGGGCAGCTCGGCGGCGTCCGCGAGCCGACCGGCCGTCCCGACGATGTCGTCGTCGAGCTTGGTGCCGAACACGGGCACGAGGATGTCGCCGTACTCGGCGTCGGCAACCCGCTTGACCAGCGCCTCGGCCGGGACCTCGATCCGCCGGGTCAGCGTCGTCCCCTCGACCCGCTTTCGGTAGATCACGTACGACGCCAGCCCGAACAGCATCCAGCCGCCGCCGAGCCAGAGCGCGGCCCTCGTGGAAGAGCACCACGCTCACCCAGGCGAGCGCCGTGAGCACCGCGGCGACGATCGCGGGCAGCGGCAGCCTGTGGCCGCCGACCGGGATGTCGAACGGAATCCGGAACGGCCGCTCGGCGTCCGGGTCGGTCACCCGCAGCCTGATCATCGACACGTGCGCGATCGTGAACGCGATCGTCGCCCCGAATGCGAACAGGCCGCCGAGCAGCTCGATATCGGTCGGCAGGACGAGGAGGAAGGCCAGCACCCCCGCGATGGTGATCGCCACGTGCGGAGTCTGGAAGGAGCGATTGAGCTTTCCCAGCCAGCTCGGAATCTGGCGATTGGTTGCCAGCACGTAGACGTGGCGCGAGAGGCCGAGCATCGCCGTGCTCGCCGCCCAGATCAGCGCCATGCGGGACGATCGCGACGACGGCGACCTCCATCGCGCTCGCGACCCACGGCGGATCGAAGCTCTGCACCACTCCGAGCACCGGGTCCTCGATGAATGCGCCGCCGAGCTCCGTCCGCGGTCCGTCGGGCGTTGACACCACCGGCACCGCCATCAACGCGATCACCGCCACCCCGAAGTAGATCAACGGCACGAGCGTCGTCGAGGCGGTGAGCAGCTGTCGCAGGCCTACCTTGCCCAGGTCGAGATCCGGGGCCAGGTTCGCGGCCGCCTCGATTCCGGCGAAGGCCACCGTCGCGATCACCCCCGCGTAGATCACGTCCTCGAGGCTCGCGGCTGGTGAACGAGTCGAGCTCGCCGTGATCGCGCTCGAGGTCGAACACGGTCGCGGCGCCGACGACGATCACCGCGACCAACAGCAGCACGCCCGAGAGCGCGACGATGGTCAGCAACCGCGTCCGCCCGAGGCCCGTGAACCCTGCGATCGCCATCCCGGCGACGAGCGCGATCACCACCCCGGCGGTGACGATCTCGCCGCCCGCATGGGTGAATCCCGACCAGATCGGCGTCAGGTAATGGGGCACCGAGATCGCCGCGAGGGCGATCACGATCATGTAGTCGATCAGGATCGCCCATCCGGCGATGAAGCTGACCAGCTCGTTGTCGAACGCCGCCCTGGCGAAGGTCGCCGAGCCGCCGCGCTCGGGCAGCATCGCCTCGCCCTCCACGTACGTCATCGCGTTGAGCAGGAAGACCAGGCCCACCCCGAGGAAGATCAGGGGCGTCAGCCCGAGCCCGCGGTCGGCCACCAAGCCGAGCGAGAAGTAGAGCGAGAACCCAACGGCCGAATAGCCGACGGCGAACAGCAGCGGCACCCCCAACCAGCGGGTGGTGAGCCGCGACTCCTCGCGCTCCGATCCGGGCGGGTCGATCAACCGGCCCGCCTCAGCGAAAGGTAGAGGCGACCGGCGCCGAGCGCCGTGAACACCACCCCGATCAGGAACCCGTACGAGGTCACCCCGCCGCCGTTGGCAAGCGTGACGATCATGATCGTGAGCCCGAAGGCGAGGATGACCAGGGCGAAGATGCGGGTGACCCCGCGGTAGACCTCGTCGGGCGCGGGCGTGGCCATCGGCGCGGATTCTAGGTCGGCGCCGGGCGCGCACCGGCCGGTCGTCGAACGCCGCCCGATGCCGGACAGGCCCGTAACTCACCGGCTCGCCCGCCGGCATGACCGCCGAGCCGTCCGCATGCTCGCCGGGGTTCGCCGAGACGATCACCCGGCAGGGCCGCTTCGCGAGCACCGTCTTGCATCGTCTTTCCGTACAGGGCGCGCCGTTGCGGTAGCGCAGCGGCATCACGATCGCCGCCGCCTTGATCTCCTCCGCCTCGTCGACGATCGCCGGGCCCGCCTGCCCCTCGCGGACGTGCTGCGACGTGGCCGCTGACCCGCTGGCCGCAGATCAGCTTCGCCTGCTCGATCTTGGTCTGCGCGGCACGCTCCTGCCGCGCCAGCTCGGCGTCGAGCGGCAGGTCCGATGGAACGGTGACCAGCGAGATCACGTGGATCGCCCGGCGGCGCCGTGCGGCGAGCGCCTTCGCGGTCGCCACCGCCTCCTCGGAGAACGGCACGTCCTCGTCGAAGGCGACCAGCACGCTCCGGTACTCGACCTCCTCGACCCCGAGCGGGATCAGGGCCCCGACCTTGCGGGTCTCGCGCAGCGGCAGTCCCTGGTGGCGCCGGTAGGCGACGTACAGCAGCGTCCCGGCGATCATCCAGCCGCCACCGGCGGCCAGGATCACCGGGTCGAGCGCCATCGCGACGACGAACGCCGCGAACGTCCCCAGTCCGCCCAACACCGCGCTGATCGGCGGACCTGCACGCCGCCAATCCAGAAATTGCCGAGCGGGCTCCACGGTGGGTTGCCGTCGCGGTCTGGAGGTCGGTCGGCCAGCGGGCGAGCTTGCGCAGACGAATCACCGAGACGTGCGCGACCGTGAACGAGAGGGTCGCGCCGAAGGCGTAGATCGCCCCGAGGAAGGTGGTCTGGCCCGGGGCCATCACCAGCGCGGCGACGCCGGAGAAGACGATGATCGCGACGTAGGGCGTCTTGAACTTGGGGTGCACCTGGCGCAGCAGTTCGGGAAACTGGCGGTGCACCCCCATCGAGAAGGTCAGGCGCGAGAGCCCGATCAGCGCCGCGTTGGTGGCGATCAGCAGGATCACCGCGGCGAGCACACCGACATAGATCTCGAGCACGTCCGTCAGCCCCGTGCTGAGGCCGATGTTCTGGACGATGCCGAGCACGGGGTCGTCGGCGTAGGTGGTGCCGAGCTCGGTGGTGAACTGGCCGTTCGCCCCCTCGGTCACCGGCATCGCCGAGAGCGCGATCGCCGGCAGGAAGGCGTAGATACCGATCACCGCGATCACCGTGAAACCGGTCCCGCGCGGAATCGTGCGCGCCGAGTCGCGGGCCTCCTCGGCCATGTTCGAGATCGTCTCGATCCCTGTGTAGGCGACCATCCCGACCGCGATCCCGAGCGCGAAGTCGCCCCAGCTCGGCACCGTCCCCAGGTCTACTTGAGCCACGAGCAGGTCGGGATTGAAGACCAGCGTGAGGCCGATGATCACCAGCACCGCCTGCGTGAACAGGTCGGCCATCGCAAGCACCAGGTTGAGCCGCGCCGATTCCTCGGTGCCCTTGACGTTGAGCGCCGCGAGCATGGCCAGCACACCAATGCCGAAGAAGACATCGGCCGGCCCCTCGCCGAGCGGTTCCCAGAACACGGCCAGGTAATGAGGAACGAAGAAGGCCGAGATCGCCGCCGTGACGATGTAGGTGAGCATCTGCGCCCAGGCCGCGAGAAAGGAGGCGAGCTCGTTGAAGGCATGGCGGGCGAAGCTCGATGAGCCACCCGCCTCCGGGTAGAGCACCGTCGCCTCGACGTAGGTGGCGGCGGTGAAGGCGAAGATCAACCCAGCGATCATGAACGTCACCGGAGTCAGCCCGAGGGCGTAGCGCGCAACCAGCGCCGAGCGCGTAGTAGATCGACGAGCCGACGTTGCCGTAGGCGGCCGCGAACAACGCCCCGGAACCGTGGACGCGGCGCAGGGCCGCCTCGCGTGGATGCCGCTCAGCCAATCTAGCTACCGAATATAGGACCGCGGCGGACGTGCTCTGCGGTCACCTCGTCGGGCGACGGGCAGCCGAGGAGCGTCAGCGCCAGCTCGATCTCGTCGCGCAACAACTCGAGCACCCGCAACGCACCGGGCTCGCCACCGACCGCGAGCCCCCAGAGCGGCGCCCGGCCCACGAGGGCGGCCGTCGCTCCGAGCGCGAGCGCGGTGACGACGTCAGTTCCCCTGCGGACACCACCGTCGATCAGCACCTCGCAGCGACCGGCGACCGCCTCGACGACCTCGGGCAACGTCTCGAGCGTCGCGGGCACGCCGTCGAGTTGGCGCCCCCCGTGGTTGGAGACGACCACTCCGGCGGCGCCGTGCTCGACCGCCAGCCGCGCGTCCTCGCCGGCGTCGGATCCCTTTGACCAGAATCGGGAGTCGGCACTCCGACGCCAGCGCCGAGAACTCGTCCCAGTCGAGCGACGGGTCGACCAGCGCGAACACCTCCTCGATGCTGATCGCCCGCTCGGATCCGACCGCCGCGGCGACTGCGGGGGCGTTGACGCCCGAGGGAACGGTGAAGCCGGTGCGCAGGTCGCGCTCACGCCGCCCCGCGCGTGGAGCGTCGACGGTCAGGATGATCGCATCGAACCCCGACTCAACCGCCTCGTCGATCAGCGCCCGGGTGACCCCGCGGTCGCGGAAGCAGTAGAGCTGGAACCAGCGTGGCGCCGCCGGCGCCTCGGCCGCGATCTCGGACGGCCGCGAGGTGGCGATCGTCGACAGGCACATGATCGTGCCGGCCGCCGCGGCCGCGCGAGCCATCGCCACCTCGCCGTCTGGGTCGACGAGCCGTTGGAAGGCGACCGGCGCGACCATCAGCGGCATCGAGATCTCGGTGCCGAGCACCCTGGTCGCGGTTCTCACCTCCGAGACGTCGACCAGCACCCGCGGTCGCAGCCGCCACCGGGCGTAGGCCGCGACGTTCTCGCGCAGAGTCCGCTCGTCCCCGGCGCCGCCGGCGAAGTAGCCGTGAACGCCGGGGTCGAGCCGCGCCGCCGCGAGCGCTTCGTAGTCGGCGACGTTGATCGGTTCGGCCTCGGGCACGGCGCGACTATACGGCCGCGATAACGTGCGGTGGGTGAGCGAGCTGATCCACACCTGCTACCGAGTCCTCGACCTTGACAGGTCGGCCACCTTCTACGGCGAGCTCGGCTTCGAGGAGATGCGACGGATGCCGATCGGCGACGACGCCACCAACCTGTTCATGGGCCTGCCCGGAGATGGTCCGCGGCTCGAGTTGACCCTCAACCACGGCCGCACCGAGCCGTACGAGATCGGCACCGGCTACGGCCATATCGCGATCACCACCGACGACCTCGACGGAACGCTCGAGCGCCTCGCGACCCGGGGGATCGAGCCCGAGAGGCCGCCGTATCGCGTCGGCGAGGGCCGCTCCCGGATCTGCTTCGTGCGAGACCCAGACGGCTATCGAATAGAAATACTTGAACGGGGCTGAACGGGGGCGGGGTCGCTCGGGGCGTCGAGCGAAACTCGCGAACGGCTAGTCCGAAAGCCCGGCGGCTTCGAGGGCCCGGTCGACCTCCGCACCGCCGAAGCCGAGTATCTCGACCCGCACGACCTTCCCATCGCGGATCCTCCACGAAATGAAGGCACGGTCCTCGATTCGGGTCTCGCCTTCCGGCATGAGACGAGAAAGACGGCTCAGGACGAGGATCTCCTCCCCGCTATCGAAGATTCGGTCGAGTTCGTGGCGGCCATCGCGCAGGAACTCCCACTGGGTTCGAGCGGCGGCAAGAACCTCGTTGGTACCGCGCCTCGTTCCCGGCTCAACCGCGGTCGGAGAGTTGACGAACTCCACCTCGGGATCACTGAGCGCCACCAACTCCTCCTCATCCCGGCGATTCCAGGCGTCGTACAGGCGACGCACAATCTCCACGTTCTCCTGCGACATCGCCCGCGCAGTATCGCCGACGGAGCGCGGCGGCTGCGCCGCAAAAGCGGGAAGCTGGACGCAATCGAGCACTCATCGAACGTGCCGTATCCGGACGGGTATCGAGTCGAAATACTTGAGCGGGCCTGAACGGGGGGCGGTCGCTAGGGCGTCTGGCGAAACTCGCCACGGCTACTCCCGCAGCCGGCGGCGTCAACGGCCTCGGCGCGGCCGGGATAGAGCTCGACGCGAACAATCTTGCCGTCGCGGAGTCTGATCGCGCTCGGCGCAGGGCTTCTGCTTCCAAAGCGAACTTCATCCACGCGTGCTCCCGGCTATGCCGCGACCACAGCCGAGGCAATGCGCTCGTGGTCATAGCTCGTCGAGTTTCCCATCGTGACGATGCCGAGCCCGCGCTCCGGATAGATCCTCATCATCGTCCAGAAGCCCCCGCCGCCTCCCAGATGCTCGACGTAGTCGACGCTCCGCCGCTTCGGCCCACGCCGAAACCAGCCGAAGCCAACGTCGAGCTTGCGACCGCGAGCCTGAATGGTCTGCATTGCAGCAACGCTGTCCGGACTGAGTAACCGATGGCCTTCAAGCTCGCCGCGATTGAGATGGGCAGCCATGAAGCGCGCTGCGTCGCACGCCGATCCGATCAGACCGCCATACGCGGGGCCGTCGACATAGAAGGGGTTGAACGCCACGAACCGTCCGGTGGTTGGCCCCACGATCCCCTTGGGCAAGATCAAACGAAAGAGGGGCATCATCGGATGAAAGCGGAGCTGGTAACCGGTGGCCACGTCATCACCCATGCCCTCGTAGCTGAACCCCGTCCGATTCATCGCGAGCGGCTCGAGGATCTGTGAGCGGACGTAAGCCTCATAAGGCTGGCCCGAAGCGGCGGCGACCACCTCACCCAGGGCGATGTACCCGAGATTCGAGTACGCCGCTCTTGAGCCGGCGTGGAAACGAAGCTTGCGGTGGCGCTCGAGTAACGCCAACGCGAACTCGTGGCTCTCACGGCCTGGCTCCTCTGCGGCATGTACCCACCTGACCGGGATCGGATTGACGAGACCGGAGCTATGGCTCAGCAAATGGCGCACCCGCACCACGGGCCACCCCGCTCTGGCCTCTGGAAACGCCGGCAACAGATCACGGACGGGATCGTCCAAGCCAATGGCCTGACGGTCGACAAGCTGCATCACCGCGGTCGCGGTGACGATCTTGGTCATCGAGAACCACAGCTGAGCGGAGTCCGGCGTGGTGGGACTCCCGGATGCCAGATCAGTGAATCCAGCAGCGCAGGCCTCCTCAACAACGGTTTTCCGCACCACGACCGCAGCGAGACCCGGGACGCGGCGGCCCGTGAGTTCCTCCAGTATCGGGCGCACCGGGACCCCACCGCGCAATGGTACGAGCCGAGAGCCTCAGCCGTTCACGACGCCCCTGGCCTACCGGATCGAGCTGATCGGACGTCTCAGAAGTGGACGATCGGGATGATCAGGAGGGCGACGATGTTCGCCACCTTGATCATCGGGTTGATCGCCGGGCCGGCGGTGTCCTTGTAGGGGTCGCCGACGGTGTCGCCGGTGACCGAGGCGGCGTGGGCCTCCGAGCCCTTGCCGCCGAAGGCGCCGTCCTCGATCAGCTTCTTGGCGTTGTCCCAGGCGCCGCCGCCGGCGGTCATCGACAGCGCCATGAAGAGGCCGACGACGATCACGCCGATCAGCAGGCCGCCGAGCGCCTCGACGCTGATCAGGCCGACGATCACCGGGACGACGATCGGGATCAGCGACGGCAGGATCATCTCGCGCTGCGCGGCCGCGGTGACGATTCCGACCGTCTGCGCGTAGTCGGGCTTCTCGGTGCCCTCCATGATCCCGGGGTGCTCGCGGAACTGCTTGCGCACCTGCTCGACGACCTGGCCGCCGGCGCGGCCGACCGCCTCGATCGCGAACGCCGCGAACAGGTAGACCATCATGCCGCCGATCAGCAGCCCGATCAGGACCGCCGGGTCGGCAGATCGAGAAGCAGCGAGGTCGCATCTCCGCCGGGCTCCTCGGCGAGCTCGATCTTGAAGGCGTTGAACAGCACCAGCGCCGCGAGCGCCGCCGAGCCGATCGCGTAGCCCTTGGTCACCGCCTTGGTCGTGTTGCCGACCGCGTCGAGCGGGTCGGTGACGTTGCGGACCTCCTCGGGCAGCTCCGCCATCTCGGCGATGCCGCCGGCGTTGTCGGTGATCGGACCGAAGGCGTCGAGCGCGACGATCAGCCCGCAGTCAGCGAGAGCTGCGCCATCACGGCGACGCCGATCCCGTAGATCCCGGCGAGCTCGTTGGCGCCGAGGATCGCGAGCGCGATCAGCAGCGCCGGCGCGACCGTCGGACTGGAAGCCCTGGGCGAGGCCCTGGATGATGTTGGTCGCGTGGCCCGGTGACCGACGCCTGGCTGATCGTCTTCACCGGCCGGAAGCGGGTCGAGGTGTAGTAGTCGGTGATCACGAACAGGCCGCCGGTGACGGCGAGGCCGATCAGCGCGCAGAGCCAGAGCTCGGTGACGCCGGCGCCGGCGAGGGCGCTGCCGGGGTCGAGCACGCCGAGCTCGAGCGGGTCGCACATCAGCCAGTCGGTGATCGGGTAGAAGGCGACCGCCGAGATCACCGCCGGAGACGATCAGGCCCTTGTAGAGCGCGCCCTCGACGTTGTCGGTGCGTCGTCCGCACCGAGAGCGCGCCGATGATCGAGGCGATGATCGCGACCGCCGCCGATCACCAGCGGGTAGATCGCCACCTCGCGGGCGAAGTCCTCGGCGAAGGTGAGCACGCCGAGCAGCATCACGGCGACCGCGGTGACCGCGTAGGTCTCGAACAGGTCGGCCGCCATGCCGGCGCAGTCGCCGACGTTGTCGCCGACGTTGTCGGCGATCACGGCCGGGTTGCGCGGGATCGTCCTCGGGGATCCCGGCCTCGACCTTGCCGACCAGGTCGGCGCCGACGTCGGCGGCCTTGGTGAAGATGCCGCCGCCCGAGCCGGGCGAAGACCGAGATCAGCGAGCCGCCGAAGCCGAGGCCGATCAGCGCGTCGACGGCCTCCTTGTCGGTCTTGTCGGCGAGCATCAGGATCCCGAAGTAGCCGGCGACGCCGAGCAGCGCCAGGCCGACGACGAGCAGGCCGGTGACCGAGCCGCCCTTGAAGGCGACGTCGAGCGCCGGCGGCACGCCGCCGCGGGCCGCCTCGGCGACCCGGGCGTTGGCGCGCACCGAGAGGTTCATGCCGATGAAGCCGGCCGCGCCGGAGAGCACGCCGCCGATCACGAAGCCGATCGCCGTCGTCGACGTCCTGGAGGATCGCGATCAGGATCGCGAGGACGACCGCGACCAGCGGCGATGATCGTGTACTGGCGGTTGAGGTAGGCCTTGGCGCCCTCCTGCACGGCGGCCGAGATCTCCTGCATGCGCTCGTTGCCGGGCGAGCGCGCGAGCAGCCGCTGGGTGACGAGCGCCCCGTAGAGCACGGCGGCGCCGGCGCAGACGAGCGCGATCGACGACGCCGTTGTCGGTCAGGAAATCGGTCAAGACATGTCCTCCGTCGAGGGGCTTTCAGTCAGAAGCGGCCGGGGACGTCCGGCCGCGAGGCGCTCGGTAGCCTTAGCGAGCGAGGTCGGCGATTACGACGTCCCGGGCGGCGTCCAGAGCCCGGACGGAGCGCTCCGGCTGCGCGCTGCTCGGCGGGCGGGCTCGGCCGGCGCCGCGCCCGGCTCGTCGCCGTCGGCTCCCGGCGCCGCCCTGGCCTGCGCGCGTAGAGCACCTGGACCTGCGAGAGCGCCTCGCGGACCTGCTCCGCGCGGCTCCGGCTCGAGCAGGTCGAGCAACCGCCCGGACCGCCTCGATCCCGACCCTGCCCTGCTCGAGGTCGCGCTCGTCCTCCTTCGCGATCCGGCGCGCGGAGAGGTTGAGGATGCTGACGACGCTCTCGAGCAGCAGGTCCTGGACGCGCACCTTGCGCAGCTGCTCCTCGAGCCGCTGCTGCAGCTCCTCCTCGCTCGGCGGCGTCTGGCTCTCCTCCATTGGACCGAATCTATCCCGAGCGCGGCTATCCGGGTGCGTACGTGCGCTCGCGTCTCCCCGACGGCCTCGCGGTAGACGTCGACCAACGGCAGCCCGCCTCGAGCGATCTCCGGCATCCGCTGAGCGCCGTTGTGCTCCGGCAGCTCGAGACGCCAGGCCGAGCGCCTCGCGGGCGGGCGCCGTCCACTCGATCAGCCGCTCCAGCGCCGCACGGGTGGGAATCACCTCGCCCGCCGCGAAGTCGATCTGGGTCCCGTCGAGGCCGTGGCGAATCGCCCGCCAGAGGTTCTCCTCGATCTCCCGCTGGCGCAGGGGCTCGCCGAGCCGGCCGTCGTCGTAGTCGAGCGCCGCCTGCGCGATGCAGGCGGTGATCATGGCCGCGAGCCCGAACGACTCCTCGCCGCGCGTCTGCGCGTCGCAGATCCGCAGCTCGACGGTCCCGAACAGGTGATGCGGGCGGACGCTCCACCACAGCTGCGTCGCCTCGACGATCGATCCGGTGGCCGCTCAGCAGGTCGATGAACCGCGCGTAGGCCGCCCAGTCGCCGAACGGCTCGTGGACGCCGCAGCGCGGGAAGGTGCGGGTGAAGATCTCGGTCCGCACCGAGGCGAGCCCGGTGTCGTGGCCGTCGAGGAACGGCGAGTTGGCCGAGAGCGCGAGCAGCGGCGGCAGCACGCTCGCGCAGGTGGTCGCAGACGGCGATCGCCCGATCGGCGCCGCTGGATGCCGACGTGCACGTGCAGGCTCCAGGTGTTGTTGCGCTGCGCGACCCAGCGCAGCTCCTCGCGCAGGCGGTTGTAGTGCGGCGGTGTCGATGATCTGCTGGTCGAGGTAGCTCGCCCACGGATGGGTGCCGGTGGCGGCCAGCGCCAATCCCGAGCCCGTCGGCGACCGCGAACAGTCGGTCGCGGCGCTGCGCGCTGACGCTCCATCGCCTCGGCGAAGCTCTCCGCCCGGCCGGAGCGAATCTCGATCTCGGTGTCGATCAGCTCGCCGGCCGCCGACTCGGCGAGCAGGTCGTCCTCCAGACAGGCCCCGTAGAGCTCCTCGAAGCGGTGGACGCAGCTCGAGGCTGTCGGGATCGACCAGCGCGAACTCCTCCTCGAGGCCGATGGTGAAGTCCTGGGAGGCCTCGAAGACCTCCCTCGTGCGCTCCAGGTCGAGGGTCCGTGACGGCTCGGGCGCGCCCTGGGCCATCGGCTTACGCGAGGTAGAAGTACAGCGCGTAGAGCAGGTCCACGGCGGGGCTCGAGGTATGCACGGTGACCTCGGGCGGCACCTGGAGCAGCTGCTCGGAGTAGTTGAAGATGATCTTCACGCCGGCCTCGACGAGCTGGTCGGCGACCTGCTGGGCTGCCTCTGCCGGCACGGCGAGCACGCCGACGACGACCTCGTCGTCGCGGACCACCTGGTCGAGCTCGGACAGGGCGCGCACCGGAACGCCGCCGAACTCCTTGCCGACGAGCGTCGGGATCGGCGTCGAAGATCGACACGATGCGGAACCCGTGGTCGGCGAAGATGTCGGAGCTGGCGATCGCCTGGCCGAGGTTGCCGGCGCCGAACAGGGCGATGTTGTGCTGGCCGGAGGTGTGGAGGATCTTGCGGATCTCTCCCACCAGCGACTCGACCCTGTACCCGACCCCGCGCTTGCCGAACTTGCCGAACCCCGACAGGTCGCGGCGAATCTGGGTCGAGTTGATATGGGTGTACTCAGCGAGCTCCTGCGAGGAGATCGTCTCGCGACCCATCTTCCGCGCCTGGATCAGAACCTGGAGGTAGCGCGACAGCCGGGCCGCGACACCGAGCGAGAGCCGGTCGGCCTCGGCGATCGGCACGTCCGCCTGGCCCGCCTCCGGGATGGTTCGCTCGCTCACGGACGGGTCGGTCACGGCCCGACAGTATGAAGCGCGTCGCGAAACGCGTCAGCGTCGAACTCGAGCTCGCTCACCCGGCGACCGTTCAGCTCAACCACGGGGATCCGTTCCAGATAGGCGGAGAGCAGCCGATCGTCGTGCTCGATGTCCACCTCGCGCAACTCGATCGAGCCGAGCTCGGCCGACAGCGCCAGGAGCGCATCGCGCGCCTCGTCGCAGAGGTGGCAGCCGTCGCGGCCGTAAAGCGTCACCCTGGCGACCATCACGCTCGCGCGTCCCAGCCGAGATAGCCGGGATACGTGGTCGGCTCGAGAAACCGGGCCGCCGAGGCGATCATCGCTGCGTTGTCGGTGCAGAGCTCGCGCGCGACGAGCTTGAGCGCCAGCCCCTCGCGCTCGCAGAGCTCCGCGACCCGCTCCCGCAGTAGCGAGTTCGCGGCGACCCCGCCGCCGATCGCCACCGCTTCCCAGCCGCCGCCGGGCAGCCGTCGCCGGCGGCTGCCGCCGCGAGCCGCGCGCCGCAGCTTGGCGACGAGCTGGCCGACGACCGCCGCCTGGAAGCTGGCTGCGAGATCCGCGCGGCGTTCGCCAGCGCGCTCCTCGCCGAGGTCGCGGACCGCGTAGAGCAGCGCCGTCTTCAGGCCGCTGAAGCTGAAGTCGAGCCCCGGCTCGTTGGTCATCGAGATCGGGAAATCGAAGGCCTCGGGATCGCCGTCTCGGCCTCGCGCTCGATCGCCGGGCCGCCCGGGTATCCGAGACCGAGCAACCTCGCCGCCTTGTCGAGCGCCTCACCCGCCGCGTCGTCGAGCGTCTGCCCGAGAACCTCGTGATCATCGTGCGAGGTCACCCCGGCCAGCAGCGTGTGCCCGCCGCTCGCCACCAGACAGAGGAAGGGAGGCTCGATCGGGTCTGGGTCGAGAAAGTTCGCGGCGACGTGTCCCTGCAGGTGATCGACGCCGGTCAGCGGCTTGCGGGAAGCGGACGCGAGGCCCTTCGCAGTGCTGACCCCTACCAACAGCGCGCCGATCAGGCCCGGCCCGCGGGTGACGGCGAGCAAGTCGACCCCTTCGAGCCCAATCCCGGCATCGCTCAAGGAGGCGTCGACGATCGGGTTGACCAGTTCGAGGTGGTGGCGAGCGGCAACCTCCGGGACGATGCCGCCGAAGCGTTCGTGCAGGGCGGCCTGCGAGGAGATCACGTTGGAGCGAATCGCCGCCCCTTCGACGACCGCCGCACAGGTGTCGTCGCAGGAGGTCTCGAGCGCCAGGATCACGGACACCGGAGCCGCCTCGTTCGCTGCGCCTTCGGAGGCTTTGCGGTCAGGCCTTCACTCCGGCCGACTCCAGCCACATGATCAGCGCGTCCTCGCCGTTGTCGTGGTAGTAGCGGCGGCGGTGGCCGGCGCCCCTGAAACCGAAGCGCTGGTACATCGCTATCGCGCCGCGGTTAGAGGTCCGAACCTCGAGCGTGAACCGGGCCTCGTTGCCGGCCTCGTCGAAGAGCCGCTCCATCAGCTCGGTCGCGATACCCCTGCGGCGGCGCTCGGGCACGACCGCGACGTTCATCAGATGCCAGACGTCCGCGTAGCGCGAGCAGACCAGGTATCCGGCGATCCCGTTCTCGCTCTCGATCGCGAGGCAGATTCCCGACGGCTTCGAGAGCTCGAGCACGAACATCGCCAGCGACCAGGGAGTCTGGAACGAGCGCCGCTCGATCGATAGGACCGAGGGCAGGTCGCCGTAGACCAGCCTGCGCACCGCAAACGGGGCGCCGGCATCCTCAGCCTGTCTCATCGGGGTCATGATTTCCTCGTTCACGCCAAACCTCTGCGTCGGGTCGTCTCAGGTAGATCGGCTTGATCTGCTCGGGCCGCGTCGGTCGAACCGAGGCGGCCAGCGCGCAGACCTGCCGTGCCGCCATTCGGTGCGCCGTATCCGCGTCGGAGAGAACCTCCACGCCCACGGCCTCGAGCTGCGCCCGAAATCGTAGCGAGCCGTCGCCCGCGGCCACCGGGGCGCTCGGGAGTTGTGCCACGCGTTCGGCAAGCGCTCCCGGCGCGGCCACGAACGGCTCCCAGACGACCGCACCCTCGGGCTCATGCAGGGCGGCGAAGACCTCGCCCCGGCGCGCGTCGATCAGCGCCAGCCGGCGGCGACCCGCAAGTGCACCAGGAGGGTCGATGCCACGGGCCAATGCGGCCAGCGAGCTGACCGCCGCGACGGGCAGCCCGCGGGCTTGGGCCAGCGCCCGAACGGTGGCGAGGCCGACCCGCAATCCGGTGAACCTTCCGGGCCCGACGCCGACGGCGATCAGCCCGACCTCGCCCCAACCGCCGGCGGCGTCGAGCGCCGCTGCCACCTCGCTCAGGAGCGCCGAGGCATGGCGGGGACGTCCGTCCTCGGCGGGCACCGCCTCGTGCTCGAAGACCACGTCCGCACCGCGGGTCAATGCCACGGCCGTCTCCGCGGTGGACGTGTCGACCCCCAGCACTGCGTCCGGACCCGTTGACGAGGTCACGGTCGGCAGACTAGGCCCCGCGCGCCGCCGTCGGCGGTTGAGCCATCTCCACCCGACCCTGAGCCGGCCGCGGCTCAGGCGACCGTTGCGATGACGATCTCGCGGCGGTCGCCGCCCGCGTGGCGGATCGCGATCCGGCGGGCGATCTTCACGCCGTCGCCGAGCACCTCCGCCCGCGCCGGCTCGGGCCATTCGACGAACGCCACCGAGTCGGGCGTCAGGTAGTCATCGAGCAGCCCCGGGTCCTCGAGTCCCAGATCCGCGAGCCTGTACAGGTCGAGGTGCGAGATCGGCATCCGGCCCCGGTAACGACGCCCGATCGTGAACGTCGGCGAGGCCACCACGCCCTCGACCCCGAGCGCCCGGCAGGCGCCGCGGATGAGCGTGGTCTTGCCGCTGCCCAGCTCCCCGCTGACCAGGACGACGTCGCCGGGCTCGAGCTCGGCAGCCAGCCGTGCCCCGAGCGCCTCGGTTTCCTCGGCGCCGCCGGTGATCGTGGCCGTCAACCCCCGAACAGATCGAGCTGGCTTGCCGGGTCGCCACCGGCAACGATCCGGTCGCCCTCGGTCGCCTCCTCGGGCCGCCCGAGCTCGGGCGGCGGCCCGGCGATCAGCCCGGGGAGCTTGGCGAAGTCCTCGCGCAGGGTGTCGACCAACGAGGGCGTCCGCAGCGCCGCAGCCGGGTGCAGCAGCGGGAAGACGAACACCGTCCTGCCGGCGAGCTCATGCACCTGGGGAGCACCGCGCACCCTCGTGATCCCGATCTGACTGCCGGTGATCCTCTTGGTGGCGAAGTTTCCGAGGGTCGCTATCACTCGCGGCTCGATCAACTGGATCTGGCGCTCCAGGTATGGCCAGCACGCCTCGATCTCATCCGGTTGTGGGTCGCGGTTGCCCGGCGGCCTCGATTTGAGGATGTTGGCAATGAAGACGTCATCACGGGCAAGGCCGACCCCGTCGAGCAGCTGATTGAGCAGCTGACCGGCGCGACCGACGAACGGCAACCCCTGCCTGTCCTCCTCCGCCCCCGGCGCCTCGCCGACGAACATCAGCTCGGAGTCGGCGTTGCCGGCGCCGAAGACGGCCTGGGTGCGCTCCGAGTGCAGCGGGCAGCGGGTACAGGTCGAGACCTCGCGGTACAGCTCCACCAGCGCTTCGCGCCGTTGCTCGGCGGAGCCGCTCACCTGTCGCGCCCCTTGGGCGCCTGGCGGGCGCGGTCCCGCTTGGCCTTGAAGTCCGCCCTTGCACGCGCCTGGAGCTGGGCGTTGGCGCGCTCCTGGGCACGCGCCGCGCCACCCGACCTCACGTGGCTCATCGGCGCGGCCTGTGCCGAGAGGACCCGCTTCGACTCTCCGGCGCCGCAGATCCCACAGTCGACCGACTCCGTACCCGCGCCGACGAGCGCTTCGAAACGCTCCCCGCACGAGTCACAGCGAAACTCGTAGATCGGCACCCGCCGATGGTAACCCCGGCTGCGTCCGTGACCGAGGGCCGGCCGCCCAAGTAAGATTCGAGGCACGCCGCGACCCCCGAGGGGCGCGGACATGAGCCGGCCTTGGGGCCGGCATGTTTTTCGGAACTACCCATCAAGCCGTCTGGTATCTCGATGCGGGAACTGGAACGGGATCTCCCGACCAAGGCAGGCGCTCGAGCCGGCGGCGCCGGCCTGCCCGCCATGCCCAGGCTGGCGATCATCGGCGCCGGCAGCGTCGGTACCTCGCTCGCCGTCACGGCCGAGCTCGTGGGGCTCGACGCCACCCTCTCGGGGCGCGATGACTCGCTCGTGGCCTGTCGGGCCGCCGAGGCGGCGTTGCTCTGCGTTCCCGACGCAGAGATCGCCGAGTGCGCCGGCGCCGTGGCCGGCGCCGTGCCGCCACTGGAGTTGGTCGGGCACACGAGCGGCGCCACGAGGCTGGATGCTCTCGCCCCGGCGACCAAAGCCGGCGCAGCGACCTTCTCCATGCACCCGCTGCAGACCGTGCCCGACGGCGGAGGAGAGCTCAGCGGCTGTCACTGCGCGGTCGCGGGCTCGACCCCGGAGGCGGTCGAGTTCGCCCGCCGGCTGGCGCAGTCGCTCGGGATGCGCCCGTTCGAGGTCTCCGAGGAGCACCGCGCCGCCTACCATGCCGCCGCGTCGATCGCCTCGAACTTTCTCGTCGCGCTCGAGGAGTCGGCGGCGGAGCTACTGGGCGCTGCCGGCGTTGACGCCGGCCGCGAGCTGCTCGCGCCACTGGTCCTGCGCACGGCCGCGAACTGGTCCGAGCGGGGCGCCGCTGCCCTCACCGGACCGATCGCTCGCGGAGACGACGCCACCGTGCGCCACCATCTCGAGGCCCTCCGAGAGACGGCGCCCGAGCTGCTCCCGCTCTACGAAGCGCTGGCCGAGCGCACCCGGGCGCTTGCGGAGCGGCGGCGATGAGACTGCTGCGAACCAAGTCCGAGCTCCGAAGCGAGCTCGCGCCCGCCCGGGCTGCCGGTCGGAGCGTTGGCCTGGTGCCGACCATGGGGGCGCTGCACGGCGGCCACCTGGCGCTTCTCACGGCGGCCCGCGAGCGTTGCGACGTCGTCGTCATGAGCCTGTTCGTCAACCCGGCCCAGTTCGGGCCCGACGAGGATCTGGGCACCTACCCCCGCGACGAGGCGCGCGATCTCGAGCTCGCCGCCGCCGCCGGTGCGGATGTCGTCTACGCGCCCGATGCGACGGAGGTCTACCCGGAGGGTTTCGCGACCACCGTCGAGGTCGGCGGCCGGCTGACCGCGGTGCTCGACGGCGACCCGAGGCAGCGCGGCGTGAGCCACTTCCACGGCGTCACCACGGTGGTCGCCAAGCTCTTCAACACCGTCGAGCCCGAAGTCGCCTTCTTCGGCCAGAAAGACGCCCAGCAGGCGCTCGTTATCCGACGGATGACCCGCGACCTCGACTTCCCGGTGGAGATCGAGGTGCTGCCGACGGTTCGCGAGCCGACCGGGCTCGCGCTGAGCTCCCGCAACGCCTATCTCGGCGACGCGGACCGACGCCGCGCCGCGGCGCTCAGCCGGGCGCTTGCCGCCGCCGAGCGCGCCGCCGAGCGCGCCGCGTCGACGGCCACCGCGCTTGCCGTGGCCCGGGCGGAGCTCGCCGCGGAGGGGATCGAGCCCGAGTACCTCGAGGCCCGCGACGCGGAGACGCTGGCGCCGGCGCAGAGCTTCAACGGGCGGCCCGTGCTGGTGGCCGTGGCCGCGCGGATCGGGAACGCGCGCCTGGTCGACAACGTGATCATCAGCCAACCAAGGAGATGAGATGAGCTCTCACACGCAGAAGACGGTCGAGGACGAGCCCGGGCGAGTGCCGATGACGCTCCCGCAACTGGCCGAGATGAAGCTCAACGCCGAGCCGATCGTGATGGTCACGGCATACGACTTCCCCTCCGCCGAGATTGCCGAGGCCGCCGGGGTCGATCTCGTCCTCTGCGGCGACACCGCGGCGATGACGATGCTCGGGCACTCGTCGACGACCCCGGTGAGCCTCGACGAGATGCTGGTGCTGGCGAGGGCGGTTCGCCGCGGCCTGCGCACGGCGCTGCTGGTCGGTGACCTGCCGTTCGGCTCCTACGAGCGCTCCAACGACCAGGCGATCGAGAGCGCGATGCGCTACGTCAAGGAGGCCGGCTGCGACGTGGTCAAGCTCGAGCGCGGCGGGGTCTCGGTCGAGCGCGCCCGGGCGATCGTCCGCGCCGGGATCCCGGTGATGGGGCATGTCGGCCTGACGCCGCAGACGGCGACGGCGCTGGGTGGCTTCAAGGCTCAGGGCAAGACCGCCGACCAAGCGGTGAAGATCGCCGAGGAGGCACTTGCGCTACAGGCCGCGGGTTGCTTCGCGATCGTCTTCGAGGCGATCCCGGCTGCGCTCAGCGCGGTGCTGGTGCCGAAGCTGGCGGTACCGGTGATCGGGATCGGCGCCGGCGTCGAGACCGATGGCCAGGTGCTGGTCTGGCACGACCTGCTCGGGATCTATGGTGGGCACCAGGCGAAGTTCGTCAAGCGCTATGCGGACTTGCGCGGGCAGATGCTGCGCGGGGTGAGTGAGTACGCGCGCGAGGTCCGGGCGCGAGAGTTCCCCGGGCTCGAGCACACCTACTCGATCGAGCCCGAGGAGCTCGATGCGTTCCGGCGATACCTCGAACACGAGAGCCTCTCGACCACCTTCGGTGGCGACTGGTCGGCGACCGAGATCTGAGCCCGGTCGCTTGCCAGTGCACACATCCGAGATCCATCTCTCGACGCGCGGCGACACCGACGTGGTCGACCTCACCGGCGCGGTCTCGACCGTGGTCACCGAGAGCGGCATCGCCGAGGGCCAGGTGAGCGCCTTCGTCCGCGGCTCGACCGCGGCCGTGACGACGATGGAGTACGAGCCCGGCGGCGTCGAGGACCTCCGCGCCCTGCTCAACCGCCTGATCCCGGTGGAGGGCGACTACGAGCACAACCGCCTCAACCACGACTCCAACTCCCACGCACACCAGCGTGCCTCGATCGTCGGCCCATCCGAGGTCGTGCCGGTGGCCGGCGGCCGGCCCGCGCTCGGAACCTGGCAGCAGCTCGTCTTGATCGACTTCGACGACCGCCCGCGCGATCGCACGGTGGTCGTTCAGGTCATCTCCTAAGCGAACGGCTTGACGCCGAGCGCCTCACGCACCGCCTCGGCCGCTGGCGCGATCTCAGGTTGGAGCCGGGCGAGCAGATCCCGCCAGCCCTCGTCGGCCTCGAGCGCTGCGCGAACGCGTTCGACACCGGAAGCGACATCGTCGGCGGCTGCGATCCCGAGTCCCGCCCAGAAGGCGAGCTCGACGCTCGCGGGCGCCGCCTCGGCAGCGCGCGCGTAGAGCTCCGACGCCTCCTCGTGGCGACCCTCGCCCGCGAGCGTATCGGCCCGGTCGGCGAGCTGATAGGCGTCGTGGAGGTCGAGCAGGCGGCGCAGCTCTCCGAGCGGGTCGGTCCCGTCCTCGACTCGCAACTCGACGTTTACGCGCCACTGCTCGCCCGCTGCCGGAACGACGAGCAACGCGGCCGACTGGCGCCCCCGCAGGTCGCCGCCGGCGGCCTCGGCGGCGTCGAGCGCCGCCAGCAGGCGCCGCGGAAGCGGACCCTCGGCGCTCTCGAAGGTCGTGGCCATCGCCGGCCAGACATCGGGCGAAGCCATCATGTTCGCCTGGGCGCTGAAGCCGTCGCCCTGACGATCGCCCGCGTGAGGTATGCAGCCGTCGCCCGTGTGGGCGGCCACCCGGCCGGCGGCGTCGACCACCGCGACCTGCCGGAAACGGCCCACCTCGTCGCCCTCGAGCTCCGCAGCGAGGGCCGCCCCCGGCTCCTGTCCGGTGGCGAGCCGGTCGAGCAGCCGCGGCGCGCAGGAGGGCTCGCCGATCGACTGCGTGGCGACCGCGCCGACGCCCGGGCGCGCCCAGGTGACGATCGAGCCGACCGAGAACCAATGCGACTGGACCGCGACGCCGAACTCGCCGGACCGGGGATCGCGAGCGACGATCGAGTAGGTGCCGCTCCGGACGCTCACGGCCCAGCCGGGACGTCGGCGAGCAGCGAGTCGAGCCGCCAGCCATCCGCGTCGCGAACCAGCTCAGCCCGGACCTCGACGTCGTCGTAGGGGCCTCCCCGCGGGACCACGGTGACCGTCGCCGTGTCACCTTCGCGGGTCCCCACGCCGCCGCTCACCGAGTCGGCGAGCGCTCCTGGCTTCTGCGCAGCGAGACAGCCCTCGCGCGCACCGTAGGCGACGCGAACGTACTCGGCGGTGACGAGCTCGTCGCAGACCACCGCCGGCTCCGCCGAGCTGGTGAGAACGGCCTCGACCGTTTGCTCGATCGTCAGCGGTCGCTGGTCGTCGGCGACCGTCGAGTCCGGCTGTCCGGCCTCGCTGTCGGCGCCATCGGCTGTCGTCGCCACCGGGCCCACCGGGTCGGACATCGTCTGGGTCGACCCTGCCTCATTGGCGACACCACCGTCGTCCCCGCAGCCCGCGAGCGCCAGCGCCGCGAGCAGCGCGATCACCGTGATCCGCAGCGCCCGCAACGCTACCCGGCCCCGCCCGGCTTGAACTCGATCTCCCGGATCACCTTCGCCGGCGCGCCGGCCACGATCGTCGCGGCCGGGATGCTCGTGGTGACCACCGAGTTGGCGCCGATCACTGCCCGGTCGCCGATCTCGACCCCGCCGGTCACCACGCAGTTGACCCCGAACCAGACGTTGGAGCCGATCCGCACCGGCCCGCGAGGGACGAACCCCTGCCAGGTGATCGGCTTGTCCGGGTCGTCGTAGCGGTGATCCGCATCGCCGACGAAGCAGCCGTTGGCGAACATCACGTGGTCGCCGATCTCGATTCGCTCGAGGGCGGCGAGCATCGTGCCGCGATTGAGGAAGCAGCCCGCACCGATCCGGATCTCGGCTCGAGGACCGAGCGTCAGCCAGCAGCCGGGCTCGAGCAGCGTTCCCTCGCCGACGCTGAGCCGGCCCGAATCGAGCCCCTCGAGTACCTCCCCCTCGATTGGCCAGCGGATGAACGCCCCGGCCCGGGCCATGTGCCGGTTGATTCGGAAGCGGCGAACCGGACGGCGGTTGCGCTCATACCAGCGCCGCTTCGTCCACCAGGTTCGCCAGGCCGCGAGATCGCTCATGCAGCGGCAGCCTCTACGCGGCAACCGGCTGGCGGCGCTTGGCGGTCCGTCGCGGTTTCGGCGCCGGCTCCTCGGCTTCGACCATGTCGCTGAGGAAGCGACCGGTGTAGGAGGTCGGCACACCGGCGACCTGCTCGGGCGTCCCGATTGCGATCACCTCGCCCCCGGCCTCGCCCCCCTCGGGACCGAGGTCGACGATGTGGTCGGCCGACTTGATCACGTCGAGATTGTGCTCGATCACGACCACGGTGTTGCCCTGCTCGACGAGGCGGCCGAGGACCTCGAGCAGGCGCCCGACGTCGGCGAAGTGCAGGCCGGTGGTGGGCTCGTCGAGGATGTACAGGGTGTCGCCGGTGGCGATCTTCGAGAGCTCGGTCGCCAGCTTGACCCGCTGCGCCTCCCCGCCGGAGAGTTGGGTGGCGGGCTGGCCGAGGCGGATGTAGTCGAGCCCGACGTCATGGAGGGTGCGGAGGCGGCGGGCGATCTTCGGCACCGGATCGAAGAACTCGACCGCCTCGCCGACCGACATCTCGAGCACATCGGCGATCGACTTGCCCTTGTAGCGAACCTCGAGCGTCTCGCGGTTGTAGCGGCGCCCGTGGCATTGCTCGCAGGGCACGTAGACGTCGGGAAGGAAGTGCATCTCGATCTTGATCTGTCCGTCGCCGCGGCAGACCTCGCAGCGCCCGCCCTTGACGTTGAAGCTGAACCTGCCCGGCTTGTAGCCGCGAGCCCGAGACTCGCGGGTGCCGGCGAACAGCGCCCTGATGTGGTCGAACAGCCCGGTGTAGGTCGCGGGGTTGGAGCGCGGCGTGCGGCCGATCGGCGACTGGTCGATGTTGATGATCTTGTCGACCTTGTCGATGCCGTCGATGCGCTCGTGGGAACCCGGCCGCAGCCGCGCCCGGTGCAGGCGGTTGGCGAGCGCGCGGTAGAGGATCTCGTTGACGAGCGTCGACTTGCCCGACCCCGAGACGCCGGTAACCGCGCAGAAGACCCCGAGCGGGATCTCCACGTCGATGCCCTTGAGGTTGTGCTGGCGAGCGCCGCGGACGACCAGCTCGCCGCGCGGCGAGCGCCGATCCGCCGGCACCGGGATCTCGCGCTCGCCGGACAGGTACTGGCCGGTGAGCGAGCCGGGCTGGCCCTCGACCTCCTTCGGCGTGCCCTCGGCGACCACCTCTCCCCCGTGCTCGCCGGCTCCCGGCCCCAGGTCGAGCACGTGGTCGGCGGCACGGATTGTGCCCTCGTCGTGCTCGACGACGATCACGGTGTTGCCGAGGTCGCGGAGGCGCTCCAGCGTGCCGATCAGCTTCTCGTTGTCGCGTTGGTGGAGCCCGATCGAGGGCTCGTCGAGGATGTAGAGGACGCCGACGAGGCTGGAGCCGATCTGCGTCGCGAGCCGGATCCGCTGCGCCTCGCCGCCGGAGAGCGTGGTCGCGGTGCGCTCGAGCGAGAGGTAGCCGATCCCGACCGAGTCGAGAAAGCGCAGCCGCTCGCCGATCTCGCGCACCACGAGGCGCGCGATCGCGCGCTCGGTCTCGGTCAGCTCGAGCGCCTCGATCCACTCCAGCGCCCGGCGCGCCGAGAGCCGCGTGTACTCGTAGATGTTGAGCCCGCCGACGGTCACCGCGAGGGTCTCGGGGCGCAGCCTCGCGCCGTCGCACGCGGGGCACGGCTGCAGCGCCATCAGCGACTCGACCCGCTCGCGCGTGTTCTCGGACTCGGTGTTCTCGTAGCGGCGCTCGAGACTGTGAAGAAGCCCGTCGAAGCGGACCGTGTACTTGCGCTGGCGGCCGAAGCGGTTGCGATAGGAGACCGTGTGTCGCTGGTCGCCGGTGCCCTCGAGCAGCAGGTCGCGGTCGCCCTGGGGCAGTTCGCGCCAGGCGACGTCGGTGTCGATCCCGTTCGCCTCCGCAACCGCTTCGAGCAGCCGCCGGTGGTAGAGCGAGGCCGCCTTCGTCCACGGCTCCAGAGCCCCTTCGGAGATCGACAGCGTCGGGTCGGGGACGATCAGCTCGGGGTCGATCACCCGCTGGAAGCCGAGGCCGTGGCAGCGCTGACAGCAGCCGTGGGGCGAGTTGAAGGAGAAGATCCGCGGCTCGAGCTCGGGCATCGAGGTGCCGCAGTGCAGGCAGGCGAACTTCTCGCTGAAGACCAGCACCTCGCCCCGCTTGCCGGCGCTCGGGCCGGACAGAACCTTCGCTCCGGGGCCCTCGGCCGCGCCCGCGTCACCGGAATCGCGATCGAGACGTTCGATCTCGATGATCCCCTCGGCGAGCTGGGATGCCGCCTCGAGCGACTCGGCGAGCCGCTTGCGCAGACCCTCCTTCATCACCAGCCGGTCGACGACGATCGAGATGTCGTGCTTGAACTTCTTGTCGAGCTCGACGCCGCCGTCCTCGTCGAGTCGGCGGAGCTCGCCGTCGACGACGGCGCGCGCGTAGCCTTGCGCCCGCATCTCCTCGAGCAGCTTGCCGTACTCCCCCTTGCGCCCACGGACGACCGGCGCCAGGACCATGAACCGGGTCCCCTCGGCGAGGGTCATTACGTGGTCGGTGATCTGCTCGATCGACTGGCCGGCGATCGGCTCGCCGCAGTTGTGACAGTGGGGCCTGCCGATCCGCGCCCAGAGCAGCCGCAGATAGTCGTAGATCTCGGTCACCGTGCCGACGGTCGAGCGAGGGTTGCGCGAGGTCGTCTTCTGGTCGATCGAGATCGCCGGCGAGAGCCCTTCGATCGAATCGACGTCGGGCTTCTCCATCTGGCCCAGGAACTGGCGTGCGTAGGAGGAGAGCGACTCGACGTAGCGGCGCTGGCCCTCGGCATAGATCGTGTCGAAGGCGAGGCTCGACTTACCCGAGCCCGAGAGCCCCGTCACCACCACCAGCGCCTCGCGCGGCAAGACGACGTCGACGCCCTTGAGGTTGTGGGCGCGCGCGCCCGAGATGACTATCTGGCCGGAGCGGGAGATCGCCCCTTCAGTCTACGAGGGCGAACGGCTGTTCCCGTCCGCTACTTGGCGGCGAGGGCGAGGACGTCGTCGACGATCGCGGCGACGTCATCGAGCGAGTAGTTCTCAGCCAGATGGGTCTCGATCGCCTCCCGCGCGGCACCGTCAAGCGCCATGTTCATCGCCACCAGGCGGGCCGCGGCGGCGTCACCGTTGTCCGTCCCCTCGGGAAGCGTGCCCTCATCTGGCGGGGGTGTCGGCTCCGGCACCGGGGGCGGCTGCGGCTCGGGCACCGGCTGCGGCTCGGGCTCGGGCACCACCACCGGGCCGGGCGCGATCTCGGCGCGCGGGCCCGACAGCTTGCCCTCCAGCTCACCGAGCGCCTTGCGGACCTCCTCGAGGCGATCCTTGCCCTCGGTCTCGGCGCGCTCGCGGATCCGCCGCGCCTCCTCCTCCGCCTCGCGGACAATCTGCGTCGCCTTCTCCTCGGCCTGCGAGAGGACCTCCCGCACCCGCTCGGCGACCTCGTGAACGATCTGCTCGGCGTCAGGCATGCGGCGAGGTTACCGTGCCCCATCGAGACGACCGAGCCGCGCCCCCTACGCGCGCAGCGCCTCCAGGTCGCGCCGCAACTCCTTGAGCTCGTCCCGGATCCGGCCGGCCTCCTCGAAGCGCAGGTCCTCGGCGGCGGCGATCATCTCCTCCTCGAGCTCGACCACGACCTTCTCGAGCTGCTCCTGGCTCATCGCCTCGCCGTCGCCCGAGCGCCGGCGTCGACGCCGGTCGGGCGCGACCTTCGACTCCATCGAGAGGAACTCGGCGATGTCCGAGATCCCCTTCTGCACCGTTTCCGGGGTGATCCCGTGCTCGAGGTTGTAGGCGAGCTGGATCTCGCGCCGGCGGTCGGTCTCGGAGATCGCCTTTCGCATCGCGTCGGTCTCGCGATCCGCGTACATCAGCACCGTCCCGCGGACGTTGCGCGCGGCTCGGCCGATCGTCTGGATCAGGCTCGTCTCGCCGCGCAGGAAGCCCTCCTTGTCCGCATCGAGGATCGCCACCAGTGAGACCTCGGGCAGGTCGAGGCCCTCGCGGAGCAGGTTGACTCCGACCAGCACGTCGTACTCCCCGAGCCTCAGGTCGCGAATGATCTGGATCCGCTCCAGCGTGTCGACCTCCGAGTGCAGGTAGCGAACCTTGAACCCGTGCTCGAGCAGGTAGCCGGTCAGGTCCTCGGCCATCTTCTTCGTCAGCGTCGTCACCAGCGTGCGCTCCTCGACCTCGACCCGCCGGCGGACCTCGTTCATCAGGTCGTCGATCTGATTCTTGGTCTCGCGCAGCTCGACCGCCGGATCGACGATCCCGGTCGGGCGGACGATCTGCTCGACGATTCGCTTCGACGTCCCGCGCTCGAACTCGCCCGGCGTCGCCGACACCATCACCAGCTGGCCGACCCGGGGCAGGAACTCGTCGAACTTCAGCGGCCGATTGTCCATCGCCGAAGGCAGGCGGAAGCCAAATTCCACCAGCGTCTGCTTGCGCGAGCGATCGCCCTCGTACATGCCGCCGATCTGGGGAATCGTCTGGTGAGACTCGTCGACGAAGACGACAAAGTCCTCGGGGAAGTAGTCGATCAGCGTATGCGGTGGCGACCCCGGCGGGCGGTTGTCGAGGATGCGGGAGTAGTTCTCGATCCCTGAGGTGAAGCCCAGCTCGCGCAGCATCTCGATGTCGTACTGGGTCCGCTGCAGCAGCCGATGCGCCTCCAGCTCCTTGCCACTCTCGTTGAGCTGGGCGAGGCGCTCGTCGAGCTCCGCCTTGATCTCGATCACCGCGCGTTCGAGGGTGTCCTCCTCGGTTGCGTAGTGGCTCGCAGGCCACACGGCCACGTGATCGATCTGATCGAAGATCTCGCCGGAGAGCGGGTCGAAATGGTGGATCGACTCGATCTCGTCGCCGAACAGGTTGACCCGGTAGGCGGACTCGGCGTAGGCGGGGAAGATCTCGAGCATCTCGCCCCGGGCGCGGAAGGTGCCGCGGGTGAGCGCGGTCTCGTTGCGCGTGTACTGCATGCCGACCAGCTTTCGGAACAGCTCGTGACGGTCGATCCACTCGCCGACCTTGAACAGCTGCATCTGGCGGCGATAGAGCTCAGGGGAGCCGATCCCGAAGATGCAGGAGACCGAGGCGACGATGACGACGTCGCGGCGGGCGAGTAGCGAGGCGGTCGCCGCGTGGCGCAGGCGGTCGATCTCGTCGTTGATCGAGGAGTCCTTCTCGATGTAGAGGTCCTGCGCGGGGACGTAGGCCTCGGGCTGGTAGTAGTCGTAGTAGCTGACGAAATACTCGACCTTGTTCTCGGGGAAGAACTCGCGGAACTCGTTGCAGAGCTGCGCCGCGAGCGTCTTGTTGTGGGCGATCACCAACGCCGGGCGCTGGACGCGCTCGATCACCCCGGCCATGGTGAAGGTCTTGCCCGTCCCGGTGGCGCCGAGCAGGGTGACGAATTCCTCGCCGGCGTCGAGGCCCTCGGCGATCGAGTCGATCGCCTGCGGTTGGTCGGCCGTCGGCGAGTAGGCGGGGTTGAGCTTGAAACCGGTCGGGTCGGGCACCGCGGTGACCTTAGCGGGGAGCGAACACGGTCCCCGAGCCTTGCTGGATGCGAGGATGGCGACCGTGTCCGCGTCCCAGAGAGCGCTCGCCGCCTTCTTCACCATCGCCGGGGTGATGCATTTCGTACGCCCGCGAGCGTACGAGGCGATCGTGCCGCCCTACGTGCCCGCACCGCGCGAGGCGGTTCAGGTCAGCGGCCCGGCCGAGGTGGTCGGCGGCGTCGCGGTGATCACGCCGGCGACGCGCGGCTTC
>CAVVBX010000013.1:0-149974 GCA_963746675.1 uncultured Solirubrobacterales bacterium
GTCGTCATCGCCCCCTCCGCAGCCGGCCGGGGCGAGAAGCGCGAGCAGCGCCCCGAGAGCGATCGCGGAGGATCTGAACGTGGCGCGCACCCTGGTTCTATCGGCAGGTGTCGCCCGCCCCATCAGCGGTCGCAACGAACCGACCCGTTCGGCCCTCGCAATACCGTTCGCTCTGCCGTGGGCTATACCGTTCGCTTCCTGTGAGCGAAGAAACGGGGCAAGCCGATTGGGGCACCGAGCACGACCGGCGCGCGCCGAGCGTCGCCAGGTGTGAGATGGCGTTGCAGGCCCAGCGATTCGCGGAGCACCTGCGCAGCGTCGAGGCGCAGCTCGGCGGACTCGCTCCACCCGACCGCCGGCAGGCAAGGATCCTGGTCGGCCAAATGGCCGCCCAATGGATCGGCGAACACGGGCCCTCACACCGGATGCTGGTCGCGGAGGTTGCGCTGGGTGCATCGAACCTGCGCGTGGACATCTCGAGCGATCCGCCGGTCGACGATCCCGATTTCTGGGAAGCGCTCGTCAGCCCACGTATCGAGGATCTCGTCGGACGCTGGAGGATCGATCGACGCAGGTCTTCGGGCCTCTGGCTCGAGCTCGCCCGAGAGCCCGGCTGACGCCCTCGACCCAATGCGCCATCCTCTGGCGGTGGACAACGAACGGGTTGCACGCCGTGCGCTCGAGGACGTCTGCTCGGGCCGCGACCGAGCGGGGATCGCCGAGGTCTACCACCCCCAGTTCGTCGACCACGTCAACGCCCTCGAGTACCACGGGACGGAAGGCGCTCGCCAGTCGGTGGCCCTCTATCGCGAGCTCTTCCCGGACCTGCGCTTCGTCGTCGATGAGCAGCTGTCCGAAGGCGACCGGGTGGCATCGCGCTGGACCCTCACCGGCACGCACCGCGGACGCGCAATACGGCTGAGAGGGATCGTGATCAGCCGCTTCGAGGATGGCAAGATCGTCGAAGACTGGGCTTCGAGCGACACGTTGGAGCTTGCGCGCCAGTTGGGGATGTGGCGATCGCTGCTGCTCGTGGTCAAGCACCGCAGACGCTTGCGCGCTCCCTGACGGGACTGCGCCGTCTACCCCACCCCGGTTCGTAGGTCGCTTGGCGCCCGCAGGTCGGCCGCTACCCACAGCCCTGAACACATCGTCAGGACGGCGACGACGGCGATCGTCCCGCTGAAGTCGATCGTGTCCGCCAGGACGCCGGCGAGCAGGCCGCCGACCACGTAGCCCATGTCTCGCCAGAACCGATAGACACCCACGGTCGCCGCCCGCGCCACCGGCGTGACCGCGTCTGAGATCGCTGCGATCAGGGTCGGGTAGACGAGCGCTGTTCCAGCCCCGAGGCCGACGGCGGCGAGTGCCGCCGGCCCCAATTCGCCATCAGAGGCCGCGAGCACCGCCAAGGACGCGGCCTGGACGAGCATGCCGGCGACGATCAGCGGCTTGCGACCGACGTTGTCCGACCAGTGTCCGGTCCAGATCTGACCAAGTCCCCAGATCGCCGGATACAGGCCCGCGATCACCCCGATCTGGCCGACGCTCGCACCCTTGGAGGCGAGGAAGAGCGGCGTGACACCCCAGGCGAGCGCGTCGTTGAGGTTGTTGACCAGGCCGGCCTGCGAGCAGGCCCGCAGCGCGGGGACGCGGTAGGTGGCGTCGGGAAAGGCATCGCGCAGTCGCGGCGCCGTCGTCCTCTGATCAGCGTGATGGCGCGCCTGTTCGAGGGCGACGTAATCGGAGGTGTCACGAACGAAGAGGACGCAGACGAGGAGCGCCGAAGCCGCGATCGCGAAGCCCGCGATCACGAGGACGTCTCGGGCCACGAACTCGGCCGCAAGCCAGCCGCTGAGCGCCGCCGCGACGGCGACCCCGCCATACCCCGCGGCCTCGTTGAACCCCAGGGCGAGGCCCCGACGCTGGGGGCCGACGAGGTCGATCTTCATCACCACCGTCATCGACCAGGCGAGACCCTGGTTGACACCGAGAAAGACGTTCGCGGCCACGATCCACGTCCAACTCGGCGCCACGGCGATCAACAGCGGCACCGGCAATGCCACCGCCCAACCCAGGATCAGGAGCCTTCGCCGACCGACGCGCTCCGCCAACACGCCCGCGCCCAGGTTGGTGAACGACTTCGCCAGCCCGAAGGCGACGATGAACGAGAGCACCGCGGCACTGGAGCTGAGCCCGAACTCGTCCTCGCCGATCAGCGGCAGGGTCGAGCGCTCGAGGCCGACCATCGCCCCGACCAGGGCGTTGACGGCGACCAGAAGCGCGAACTGGGGGGCGTTCTCACGCAGCCCCAGCTCGACTCGGGCTCGAGTCAAGCGAGCGCGGGGCGGGATTGTCCGGAGCGGTTGGCTGCGACGATCTCGGCCTGGTGCTCGGGCGCGGGCGGGATGTCCTCGATCAGCGAGGCGACGAAAGCGTCCTCGGTGTCGAAGCCGAGCGCCTCGTTGTGGCGGCGCTCGAAGCCGATCGTCGAGGCGGGGTGGCCGGAGAGGCCCCGTCCGCAGACCGAGCCCGAGTAGTGAAGCGCTCGAGCTCCGGCGCCGGCGCCTTGCCGCGGTTCAGCTTGATCCGCCCTGGGGCGGCGATCCCGACAAGCTCATCGTCGAGGAAGGGCTCGGCGCGCACCCCGTCGGGAAGCTCGGTCTCGCCGGCCATGCCGAGCGAGAACTCACGCTTGGCGACTCGATCGGCGACCCAGGCGCTCGAGCCGATCGCGATGTCGACGTCGACGCCGGGGTGGCGATCGGCGAAGCACCGCAGGATCGACGGGAGCACGTAGGGCCCCGAGGTCGTCGAGGCGGCCAGCGCCAGCGTTCCGGTCTCGGCTCCGCGCAGCGCATCGAGTTCCTCCTCGAGCCCCTGCGGTGCGTCGAGGACCCGGGCGGCGTGAGCGACCACGACCTGGCCGGCCTCGGTGACGCGGCTGGCACGGCCGTCGCGTTCAACGAGCTTCTCGCCGATCGCCGCCTCGAGCGTCTTCAGCTGCTTGGTCGCCGACGGTTGGCTGATTCGGCACGCATCCGCCGCGGCCGAGATCGAGCCGCGGCGATCGACCTCGAGCAGCAGCCGCAGCCGTGCCGGGTCGAGAGCGTCAACTATGCCGGTTGGGAAAGGCATCGATAGGACGATTCACCTAGCAGAATAGAGCTCAGGCGCGGTAGCTTCGTCGGGCGATGCCGACCGGAGGCGCCAATCGGAGCAGCCCGGAGACCTGGATGAACTCGAACCTCGGGGTTCAGGGCTACTGCTTCACCGCGGAAGAGTCGCGCGCCCTTCGTCAGCGAGCAGCAGCTCAAGGAATCGATCGTCTGTGACGCGGACCTCTGGGCCTCGTGCATCGGCGGCGCGGCGCAGCAGGACGCCTTCCAGGAGGCGATCGGCGCCGCGGGTTTGAGCGTCCAGGAGGTGCGCGAGAACCCGTATGAGTTCATCTCCGACCGGGCGCTGAGCGCGAGCGAGAAGTACGGCGTGAAGAGCGTGTCGCTACTGGCGAAGAAGGTCTGAGCACCGGCGGCGCAGACGGTTCTATCGATAGAGCGCGATAGTCACGGTCCCATCGCGCACTGGGGTGGGGCTAGACCCTATGTCCCGGTGAACATCCGACCGGGGCGATAGCCATAGGTCGGCACCCCGCCACCAAGCGGGGTGAACAAGTGCGTCGCAGCTGAAACCTGCGACGCGACCCAACTCAATAGGAGGCGCCGACATGGCGAAGGCTAGGACCCTGGTGGGTCTGGACGTCCATGCCGCGAAGGTAGTCGCGGCGATCCTCGATTCTGAGACCGGCGAGCTGCGCTTTCAGCGGCTCGGCGGCGAGAGCGGCGCAGTGGTCGATCTCTGCCGATCATTGCCCGGGCCCGTGCGGGCAACATATGAGGCCGGGCCGACCGGCTATGGGCTCGCTCGAGGTCTGCTCGGGGCCGGGACCGAGTGCATCGTTGCCGCCCCCGGCAAGATCCCACGGGGAGCGAGCGAGCGGGTAAAGACCGATCGCCGCGACGCCGAGCACCTGGTCCGGCTGCTGTTGGCCGGCAAGCTCGCGGCGGTCCGCGTCCCGGGGCCGCCCGAGGAGGCGCTGCGCGACCTCGTCCGCGCCCGCGAGGACGTCCGCATGGACTTGATGCGGGCCCGCCATCGGCTCTCCAAGCTCCTGTCGCGCCACGAGATCCGTTTCCAGGGTCCGGGCAAGAGCTGGACTGAGCGCCACCGCGAGTGGCTGGCGAAGCTCGAGTTCGCCGACGCTGCGGCGCAGGCCACCTTCGAGGACTACCGGGGCGCGGTCGAGGCCCTGCTTCATCGTCGCAGTGAGCTCGAGCGACGGATCGAGGGCCTGATCTGGAGCTCACCCTGGGCCAGGGAGGTCGGCCGACTGCGCTGCCTTCGCGGGGTCGACACCCTGACCGCGGTCGGCCTCTGCGCCGAGGTCGGTGACTTCGAGCGCTTCGGCAAGGCCGGGCAGCTGATGAGCTACCTGGGCCTGGTCCCCTGCGAGCACTCAAGCGGCGAGCTCCGCCGGCTTGGCTCGATCACCAAGTCGGGCTCCCGGCATGCCCGCCGGCTCTTGGTCGAGGCGGCCTGGCACTACCGCAACCCGCCACGGGTCGGCCGCGAGATCGAGCGCCGCCAGCAGGGCCAGCCCGCGGCGGCGGTCGCGCTCAGCTGGTCGGCGCAACGGCGCCTTCACCGGACCTACTCGCGGTTGCGCAAGCGCAACAAGCGGGCGACGGTGACCACGGTCGCGGTCGCCCGTGAGCTCGCCGGCTTCTGCTGGGCGATCGCCCGGATCGAGTGAATCTGATCCACCGCTGACGGCTCGGGGGGCGGCGACACGCCGGCCTTCGCGCGAGGGATCCGCGCGACTTCTATGAGCAACCGCCGACCTGATCGCCGGTCACGCTCGTTCCTAGAGAGCGGCCCTCACGACGAAACCCGGTCCTGCGGCCACCCGGATCCGCGCATATCAGCCTGACCGCGCGTCGCGCAAACAAGCCGGAGTCGCCGCCCCCCGAGCCGATCAAGGCCCGCCCAAAGGTGGGCTATCGGCGGTTGGGACTTGACAAACGTCGGGACATATCAGAAGTCCCTTCCCAGTCGGTAGGCCTCGTCAAGGTACGCCTGCCGCTTCTCGTCGCCGACGGCCGGCGCGGCGTAGAAGTAGACGTGGCGGGCTTCCTTGACGCCGGCCATCCTCAGGCCCCACGAACACAGCACCGTGTCCATCGCGTCCCGCCATCCCTTGTCGTACTCCTCTTCGGTGAAGAACGTCGGGGTGAGGATGAGAGCCTTCTCCTGCGAGAGCAGGGGAACTCGGCCGTCCAGGTTCCCCTGCCAACCCTCCGGGGTCAGGGTGTAGGCAAATCCGTAGGCAAAGACGCGCTCGAGCCAACCCTTGAGGATCGCCGGGAATCCCATCCAGAACACCGGAGCGACGAAGATCAGCCCCTCGGCCTCGGCGACCAGCGCCTGCTGCTCGCGCACATCCTCGGGCTTGTGCCCGCCGATCGCTCTGACGATCTCGTGGGTAGCTTTGCCGCGCAGCCATCGCCTCGCCATCAAGCGGCGGATCGGCCCGCCGGCGAGATCGAGGATCGCTTGACGGGGGTCCATCTCCTCGAGCAGTTCCTCGGGGACTGACTCGTGCGCGAACTGGACCGAGTCGTGGAGTGTGAAGACCGGGTCGAACCCGCTCGCGTTCAGGTCGCTGACCTTGAAGCTGTGGCCGCCATCCTCGAGTCCCTTCGTGACCTGCTCGAGAATGGCGTGCGTGAACGAGCCGGGGTTGTGGTGCGCGTAGACGACCAGCACTTGCATATCGGCATCGAATCTAGATTCAGCACGCCGAGCTCGCATCCGGCCCCAGCCCGTGACCGACGTCCGTAGTCGCCCCGGATCGCAGTCAGCGACTCGCCACCGATGGCGCCGCGCACGCCGCTTCTTACGATCCGCAGCGGGAGTATGCGACTCGACCGACGAGGGAGCATTCAATGAGCGACGCAGAAGCTGTGGACGAGGAACTCCGCAGCCAGGCGGTCAGGCGGATCAAGCAGAAGCGGGAGTTCCTCAGGAACCTCGTCATCTACGTTCTCGTCAACGCCGGGCTGTGGGCATTCTGGGCTTACGACGGCGCTGACACCGAGGACCTCTGGCCCGCCGTGGTTAGCGCGATCTGGGGCGTCTTCCTCGTAGTTGACCTGTTCAAGATCAACGGCGAGCGCCCGATCTCTGATCAGCAGATCGAGAACGAGATGCGTCGAATCAGGGGTCCGTAGTCAGAGGGGTTCGAACCCACGTCGGAGGAGTAATCCCCCGAAGCGGTTTTCGAGGCTTTCGCGCAACGCGACTAGAACCGCATGATCATGCGGATGCAGACGTACAACCGCCTCAGCCTTCCGCTGGGGGAGCCATCGGGCCGCAGGGGCGGACTGTTCCCGGCCTGCGACGAGATCCGGGCCTACCTCGTGCGCTATGACCGAATCTCGCTCGAATCCGGAAGCGTGCAGGCTCCTGTCGCGTTCTTGAGGCATGGCACAGATGAGTCGCACCACCGCTCTCGCCGTCGGGATCCTGGGCGCTGAGGTGGTTGCGCTCTCGGTCCTGAAGGGCTGGCGCTACTACCGTTGGCTCTGCTACTCGGAGCCCTTCGCGGTCGCGCCGCATCAGCCGTAAGCAAGTTGTGCGCAGGCTGACGGCTTCAAACCGAGCTCGATTTCGGCACGTCAATGGCGGAGGCGGGGCCACGCAAGGGGTGGCGCCGGCAGGAGGCCCGGACCGAACGACGAACCAAGAGCCGTGGAGCCCTACCCCATGCTGTTCTCGGTCGACTACCCGGACCGCAACCTCAACCGGTTGACCAGCTTCTTCCGGATCTTCACCGTGATCCCGATCGCGATCCTGCTCGCCACGATCACGGGGTACCACACCTCGTACTCCGATCCGGACGGCACCACAACGACCGTCGTAGCGGGCGGGATCGGGCTGCTGTTCATCCCGGTGCTCCTAATGTTGCTGTTCCGACAGAAGTACCCGCGCTGGTGGTATGACTGGAACCTGAACCTGCAGCGGTTCGTGAACCGGATCGGGATCTACGTGCTGTTGATGGACGACCGCTACCCGTCGACCGACGAGGAGCAGGCCGTGCACCTCGACTACCCATACCCCGACGCCGAAAGGGAGCTGAGTCGCGGCATGCCGTTGATCAAGTGGCTGCTGGCGATTCCCCACTACATCGTCCTCTTCTTCCTCGACATCGGGGTCTTCTTCGCGGTCATCGTCGCCTGGTTCGCGATCCTGTTCACCGGGCGCTACCCGCGAGGCCTGTTCGACTTCGTCGAGGGCGTGATTCGCTGGCACAACCGCGTCGTCTGCTACGCGGTGACACTCGTCACCGACCGCTACCCCCCGTTCCGGCTCAGCGCGTAGGAGCCGCAAGGCGACGCGCGACCCCGCCTGGCGCCACCCGCCCGAGCGTCCCGGGCCAACAAGCCAGGCGCCGGTCCATCCGTGAACCGACGCCCGTGCGGGATCAACGGCGCTGCGATCTAACGATGCGCGACTGAATCGGATCGCCCAATCACAATTGCTTGCGCCTGCGAGCCGCTTGGCCGCTTCCCCATGGGAAACAAGAGCGCCATTGCTCGGCTTGAGAGCCCTCCACGCGCGCGCGTTGAGTCCACGAGGAGCGTCACCGTGGCCTCGGGGAGGTCTCCCCGGTTACACAACTACTCCCCCGTGTGGCGTGCCAAATGCGCTCAGGCTGCAGCCGAAAGTCCAGCCAGCGTCGCGGGGAACCCGGCCGCTCGGCCGGCCCAGCTACTTCAGCACGCGGATCAGCTTCTTGTTGACGAACTCTTCGATGCCGTAGCGGCCAAGCTCCCTTCCGAAGCCCGACCGCTTGACCCCGCCGAAGGGCAGTTCGGCTCCGTCGGCGCCCACCCCGTTGACGTAGACCATCCCCGTATCGAGGCTGTCCGCCACCCGGAGCGCCTGCTCCGGATCGTCGGAGAAGACGTAGGAGCCGAGTCCGAACGGCGTGTCATTCGCCAGCTCGATCGCCTCCTCCTCGGAGCCGGCCCGGTACACGCTCGCAACCGGCCCGAAGAATTCCTCGCGGTAGGCGTCATTCTCCGGACTTATTCCGACCAGCACGGTGCTCGAGAAGTAGTTGCCATCCCGATCCCCGCCGGCGACTATCTCGGCGCCCTGGGCGACCGCACGATCGAGCTGATCCTGCAGGGTCTCCGCAGCATTCGCTGACGAAAGCGGTCCCATCTCGGCGTCCTCGGACGTTGGGTCACCGGGCTCGGCAGCGGTCATCGCGTCCTTGAACTTCCCGAGGAAGTCGTCGTAGAGCTCGTCGGCGACGATGAACCGCTTCGCGGCATTGCAGGACTGGCCGGTGTTGTCCAGCCGGCCGGCGACCGCGGCCGCGACCGCCTCGTCGAGGTCCTCCGCTCCCAGGAGGATGAACGGATCGGATCCGCCGAGCTCGAGCACGACCTTCTTCAGGTGGCGCCCGGCGATCTCGGCCACCGCGGCTCCGGCCCGCTCGGAGCCGGTCAGCGAGACGCCCCGGATTCGCGGATCGGCGATCACTTCCTCGATCTGATCGTTCGTGGCGAGGATGGTCTGGTAGGCACCGTCGGGGAGACCGGCGTCTCTGAAGATCGTCTGCATCGCCTCCGCCGACTCGGGGCACTGGTGCGCCGGCTTGAGCAGGATCGTGTTGCCGACGACGAGGTTCGGCCCCGCGAACCGCGCCACCTGGTAGTAGGGGAAGTTCCAGGGCATGATTCCCAGCAGGGGGCCGACCGACGTCCGCCGGATCAGCGCCGTGCCGTCGCCCGCCAGAAGCGAGATCGGCTCGTCCTTGAGAAAGTCCTCCGCGTTTTCGGCGTAGTAGCCGTAGATGTCGACGCAGAAGTCCACCTCGCCGAGGGCCTGCTCCATCGGCTTGCCCATCTCCCGCACGGCGGTCTCCGCCAGCATCTCCCTGCGCTCGGAGTGAAGCTCGGCCACCCGCCGGACCGAAGAGGCCCGCTCGGAAACGGACGTCTTCAGCGACCAGTTCCGGTGGGCGTCATCCGCCGCCGAGATCGCTGCGGAGAGGTCCGCGTCGGAGATCTCGGGATACTCCTTGACCGTCTCGCCGGTTGCCGGGTTGATGACTGCGTATTTGCTCATCTTGCTCCACTCCTCATGCGGGTCGCATTGCGTTTCCCGCTCATAGCCAGATCGCTGACCCCAGCCTACCCGCTGTCCGCACCGGTCGAGCGGGTCGGCGTCCTCTGCGAGGATCGGGGCGTGACACCACAGGGCCGGGCCCTTGCGGCAAGCGCTCTAGCTTGCGACGGATCTGATTCGGGCCTATTCCCTTGCTCGTGAGTGGTCATGTCCTCGGTTCGCCCAAACGTGTCGGGACGGAAACGTGCGCCGCTCGCCGAGGCGGGCTTGGACTCACTGCACGCCGCCCGTGAAGTCCGGCAGGGGCTCGTCCGACCGCGCCTCGCGGAGGGCTCGAGGACCGGCAGGCGGCACATTGGACCGGGGCTACGGCCCTGGCGCGAGCCAAGCCATCGAGAACTCCGGGGTCAGATCCTCGTCCTTGAAAACGGTCGTGTCGGAACCGCTGTTCTGGCGGACTACGACCTGAACGAAATCCCCCGCCTTTAGGACCGCCTGGGTTGCGGGCGACTGATCCAAGGGGCCGCCGAAGCCGGCGGCGGATGGCGTCAGCTCCTCTGCGACGAGCTCGGAGCCGTTCTTGATCAGCCGGGCGACGCGGACACCCGTGCCGGGTGCCCACCTGACCTGGGCGGTCACAGCGTAGATGCCGTCGACCGGCGCGGTGAGCCGCGAGTTATCAGCCGAGTCGGTATGCATGTCCGCCACGTCGTAGATCTCCGTATCAAGCGCCAGCGGCCTGTTCGAGTCCGAGGGAATGACCTGAGTCGTCGAGTTGGTCAGCCTGGCGGCCGGGATCGCGTTCGAGAGCTGCTCGGTACCGACCGCACCGGCGGTGATCCTCGAGGCGTCGACCGCCCGGGCTGCGAGGTCCGAGGTCTTCACGCCGCCATCGGCAATCCGGCTGGAGTTGATCGCGTTCTTGGCGATGCTCTTGCGCTTCACGGCCTGCTTCTTGATCTGCTTCGTCCCCACCGAACTGTTCGGCAGTTGGCTGGCCGCATAGGCGCCGCCTCCGAGAGCGACGAAGACCGCGAGCGTCGCCATCACGTTGGCGTAGTTGAGCTTGTGTCTCAAGATGGACCTCCTCAAACGCGGTCGATGGCAGCGTGGTTGGCGAGTCTATGTCCACGGTCAACCTCGAAGCCGATCGGAGCCAGGAGCCGCATCGCGACATCGAAGGCGCGCGCCGTCATCAGCCGCTGAAGGAGGAAGGCCCTCGTCAAGGGCCTCGATCCGCCTCCGGGCGGCGGGGTCGCGGATAATCGTCGTTGTGACCACCGAGGTCCGGGACGTCACCGCCATGCCGCGGGTTACCCGCCTTCTACGAGCGCCCTCGTCTGCGGACTCAGCGGCAACACGCGAGCTGCCGCAACTCGCACGAGGGCGGATTCGCGCCGAGCGCTTCGGCCTCGAAGGTTGACGATGGACGAGACCGAGCTCCTGATCCTCGGCCTGTGCGTCGCGATCCCGATCTTGGGCGTGATCGCTGGGCTGCTCGACGTCCCGTATCCGATTGTGCTCGTACTCGGGGCGATCCCACTCGGCTACCTCCCCGCAGTGCCCAACGTGGAGCTCGACCCCGAGCTGGTGCTGGTGATCTTCTTGCCGCCGCGAGTTTCGAGAGTCCTAAGCCAGGTTCTCAGGCGTCACTTTCAGCTTGAGCATGACCGTGAACCGGTCACCGGGCCGCCGCCTCCACGCGCCGCTTGAGGTTGAGCAGCTGCCGTCGTTGCATGCCGAAGTGGATCGGGCGCCAGACGAGTCCGAGCATCAGTCCGACGGCGAAGCGTTCATATTCTCCCCTGACGCGGGTGACGAGGCGGGTCCTCGTCTCGTCGATAGGCTCGAGGACCAATGCCCAGGTGACCGAGCCAGCATCGTCGCCGAGGACGAGCGCCCGCTCCGGCTCGACGCCACGTACGACGAAGCCGTCGTCGGCCGCTGGCGTGTAGGGGAAGATGTCACCGACCTCGGCCCGCTGGAGCTCGGGGACGATCCGATCGGCGCTTGGAACGCCGCCGTTGTCGAGGCCGTCGTAGCTGTACCAGCCGGCGCGCCTGCACCCCATCTGTACGAGCCAGGGCCAGATTGCGCTCGGCCGTGCGCGGATCGTAATGCCGTGCGTCCACCGGACCCTGGCGCTCGGCGGCAGCTCGTCGCCCGGAAGCGGTCGCCGAGCCTCGTCGCCCAGCGGTCGAACCGGGCGCCGCGACAGGACGCCGGTCATCACGACCCCTGCGAGCCGGATCGCATCACGAAGGCGTTCCACAAGCGAAGTATCCGCGAGCTCCTGCAATGTGCGATGAAGCCGGAGACGTCGACGAGGTAGCCCTCGCCGCCGACAGCGCGTGGACTCGCTCGGCGAGCGCCTCAGAGCCCAGGTTGCGGCCGTGATGCGGACGGGGGTTGCGCGGTGACCGCGACGCCGAGGCAATGCGACGACGGTCGCCGTCTTAATCGATAACCGCCACCGCGTCGATCTCGACGCGACAGTCCGGATAGATCAGACCCGCCACCTCGAACATCGTGCTGGTTGGCAGGTTGTGGTCGTCGGCGAAGAACTCGGCGCGCACCTTGGCGACGGCGGCGCGGACCTCGAGGTCAATCAGGTAGATCCCTAGCCTCACGACGTCACCAAGGCCTCCGCCCGCCTTCTCGAGGATCGCTGCGATGTTGGCGAAGATCTGACGAGCCTCGGCCTCCGGATCACCGGCGGCGGGTCGCTCACCGTCCGCGGTCTCGCAGAGCTGCCCGCTCACGTGAACAAGCCTGCCTCCGCTCGAAACCTTGCCGGCGACATCGCGGCCCGGGATTGGCGCAACCGTCTCGGTGGAGATACTCTCGTTCGGCATCTGACTCCTCTCCCGTCTCGAGGGGCTGGCAACGTCGAAGTCCCCCGTTCTGGTCTTCGTATACAGGTCCTTGTCTGTCGCCAGATAAGACCAGTCGGCCTTGACGGCGCCGGCGTCCTGCTCGTCGGGCCCAGGTACTACGTAGTCAGCGCGAGTCCCTTCGGGGGGTCGCCACCGATGCCGCGCGCTGGGCCGGGTGCTGTCCTGTGCTCATGAACGGGCGAAGCCTTGTCGGTGCGGCGTGTGTCGCTGCCCTGTCGGCGTTGGCACTGGCGGCCCCGGGGAGCGCGACGGCGAAGCCGGCGAAGATCACCGGCAAGCTGTCTGCGCCCGGCTACACGGTGATCGCGCTTGCCGCGAACGGCAAGGCGACGACGGACCGAGCGCCCCAGGGCAAGTTCAAGCTCCGCCCGCCGACCAAGAAGTTCACCCTTCACCTGCGCGCCAAGGACGGCAGGTACGGCGGTCCGATCACGATCGGCAAGAAAAAGCAGGGCAAGAAGGCGATCGTCGGCGTCAACGCCGGCGCGAAGCTCGGGAAGATCGAGGTCAAGTCCGCCAAGGGCTACGCGAAGACCACCAAAGAGCCGGCGAAGAAGTGGATCGACACCGAGCGCACTGCTCGGGCGAAGAGGGGGATCCCGATCGGCGCCGGGAAAGCCGGGCTGGTGCGCTCGAAGAAGACGAAGGGCGGCATTCCCGGCGACCTTGACGTCGATGGCATCCCCGATCCGCTCGACATCGACGACGACGGGGATCTCATCCTCGACGACTACGACCGCCCGCCCAAGAACCAGAAACGCGCGCGCGGCGAACGCGCGCGCGGCGCGCGTTCGTCTCGGGTCGTTTCAAAGTCGCCCGACGGCGGCCCAGTCGATTTTCAGCTCGTCACGAGCCTGGGCGGGGTGGGCGTGCGCGACGGATGGGCGGTCAACGTCAATGGCGTCAACGGCGGTTCGACCGACGAGGAGATCGCCGCTCAGAACCAGAGGCTCGGGGCGCTCGACGTCCTCTGGTCAGGGCTCGACCGCAAGTCCGGGGAGCTCAACTGCGGAGCCCTCGTGTACTGCTCGGCCGGCGGCACCGGCAGATGGATGCCGTCGAACATCGACCCGTCCGACCCGCGGGAAAGCAGCTCGCCGCTCTTCGATTACGTCGACTCCGAAGGGGTCACCCGGCCAGGGTGCTGCGACGCCGACGATGACGGCCTCGCCTCGCTGAGCGCCACCCTCAGCTTCGGGGACGGCACCGACCTCATGGTCGATCTCCCACGGCGCGAGCCCCGACCAGATCCGAGCTGGCGATGTCCTGATCGAGCGGGGGACGGTCAACCGGGTGGCACAGGAAGCCACCGCCACCGTCGGGTTCGTCTTTGCCACCCATCCCGTGGTCGCCGCCTATGACGACGGGCAGGGCAACTCCGGGACCTTCGACTACCCGCCGCCGACTCCGTGTCCTATGAGGCCGACTGGGTGCTTCGAGCCGGTGCGCGTCGGTCCCGACGGTGATCTGGTGCTGAAGCTGACCTTCTGGCGACCCCAGCGCCCGTGGATCGAGGGCGACCCCGGCGACACCACGTGGATGAACGTCGGTCACCTGGCGTACGCGCTCGGGGTACAGGACTCCCTGGACGGCACGCGGCAAGATACGTGCCCGCAGAGCAGCTACACACAGCTGGACCCGGCGCTGAAACCACTCCCGCCGGGAATCACGCTTCCGGGTTTCATGAAGAGCGAGACGGCGTTCGAGGATCTGAGCGACGATCAGCCGGTAGACCCAAACGCTCCCGGCTACGACCCCTTTGCGAAGCAGAACGCCTTCACCGCCAAGCTGAACCTCACGCAGTGCTACCAGTCGCTCGGATTCTCGATGCCGTCCGCTTCCAGGCCCGCTCTCAATATCCAGGTCAACGCGGTCGCCCTCGGGAAGACCATCGGCGAGCCCGCGTTCGCGAGCAGCCAGGCTTCGTTCGCCCTGCAGCCGTAGCGCCGGGCTTCCCCAGTGGGACGTTCGCGACGTGAAGCGGAAGGCTCTCCTCTTATCCGAACTCGCCCTGGCGTCTACGGACTGCGGGGCGGGACCGGAAGGATCGCCTGAGCCCCCTGTAACCCGGCAGTCGACCTTCCGCATCGCAGCGCCACGGCCCTTCGCCCGCGTATAGCGTCTGGAAGAGCACAAAGACGATTATAGTGGCCGATCAGAGGAAGCTCGACGAAAAACAAGGTTCGAGACGAGATCGATGGAAGTTGGCGTCTACATCCCCGGCCACTCCTGGCCGTATCCGGCCTTCCGCGACGCCTTCGTCGAGGCCGAGCGGCTGGGCTTTGACGCCGGCTGGACGATGGACAACTCAGTCGGCGCAATGGAGACGATTCGTGAGCTGCCCGTCCCCGACACCTGGACCGTGCTGCCGGCGATCGCCGAGGCGACGAAGCGGATCAGGCTCGGGCCGCTGGTAACGCCGGTGGGCCGGCGCCCGTTCGCGCTGTTTGCAAAGACGACGAGCGTCTTTGACCAGATCAGCGGCGGGCGCTTGGACCTCGGCCTGGGGGCCGGCGATCACGCCGACTACTTCGTCCCCTGGGGCCAGGAGTATCCGGAGGGCAAGGTGCGCGTGGCGCAGCTTCGCGAGCAGATCGAGGTGCTGAAGCTGATGTGGAGCGAGCCCCACGCCGACTACGACGGCGAGTTCGTAACCCTGCGCGGGGCGATCAACGAGCCCAAGCCCGTGCAAAAGCCCCACCCGCCGATCTGGATTGGGCTGACCCGCTCGCGCACCCGGATGCCCAGGCTCGCGGCCCGCTACGCCGACGGGATCAACATCTATCTGCCCGAGCCCAAGGACCGCGAGATGCTCGAGATCTTCGAGCGCTGCTGTGAGGAGATCGGCCGCGATCCCGGGGAGGTTCGGCGGTCGCGGAACGTTCTCGCGGCCGTCACCGACAGGATCCTTAGTGTGGAGGAGCTCGCCGGGGCCGAGGCCGCGAAGGGAATCGGCACATACGAGGACATCCTCTACAACATCACCGAGTACGAGAACCCGATCATCGGCCCCGCCGAGCACTGCATCGAGGAGATCCGCCGGCGCGGGCAGGGCTTCGATCAGGTGATCGTCAACTTCGCCGGCACCGATTCGGCCGAAGGCCTCTGGCTCACATCAGAGCAGGCGTTCACCGCCGCGATGCAGAGGTTCGCCGACGAGGTGATGCCACACCTGTGAGAGCGCGGCGGCGCGACGGCGCCTGCGTCACCAAAGCCGCTTGTCGTCGATCGCGGCGCCGAGCTCCCTGGCGACGGTCAACGTGTCGTTGGCGTACCAGATCCGGTCGATCTTTCCGTCCTTGAAGCGGTAGAGGTCCCGCGCCTCCCAGCGAACGCGACGACCGTGCGCGGGAAAGCCCCAGTAGTCCTTCTTCATCGTGCCGGTGAAGAAGCCGCAGACCAGCAGGCGGTCACCACTTCGCATCGTGTCGGTGACCTCGAAGTGAACGTCCGGAAAGCTGTCGAGGATCGGCGCTATGAACTCGGTCACCTGTTCGCCGGTCCCAGTCAGGTCATGTCCGGGGTTCATCCAGTCGCTGACCACGATCTCGTCGGAGTAGAGCTCCTCCGCCCCCTCGAGATCGCGCAGCTCGCGATCGAAACTCTTGACGAAGTCATCCATGGCGCGCTCGTTGCTGTCTGACATCGGTTACCTCCTGTTTGGTTGTTCACTCCTCTGCGGGCTCCGGGTCGGGCCCCACCGTCGGGGCTGTTCGCTCAACCGCCTGCCACGCGAAGTGGCATGCCGCCGCGTGCGATCCCTGGCTCCGGAGCTCCGGTTCCTGTGAATCGCATTTACCCGGTTGCGCGAGCGGGCAGCGCGGATGGAATCGGCATCCCGAAGGAAGTTCAAGCGGGCTCGGGGGCTCCCCGGTCGCGCGCCGGGTGACGGGGGCCTCGCCTGCCTCGAGCCGCGGTACCGAGGCCAGAAGGGCGCGGGTGTATGGATGCTGGGGGTCGCCGAGCACCAGATCGGCGGGGCCCTCCTCGACGATCGACCCCATGTACATGACCGCGATCCGATCGCAGATCTGCCGCACGACGGCGAGGTCGTGTGCGATGAACAACACGGCCAGCCCGAGCTCTTGCTGGAGTCGGCGCAGCAGGTTGATCACGGCGGCCTGCACGGACACGTCGAGAGCGGAGACAGCTTCGTCAGCGACGAGCAGTTCGGGATCGAGCGCGAGCGCCCTCGCAATGGCCACCCGCTGGCGCTGACCGCCCGAGAGGCGGCGCGGCCTCAGGCTTAGCACCGAAGCCGGCAGCTCGACGAGATCGACCAGCTCACGACAGCGCCGTTTGCGTTCGGCCTGCGAGCCCATCTTGTGAGCGACCATGGGCTCCATCAGCGCCCGCTCGACCGTGAGCGCGGGGTTGAGGGAGCCGGTCGGGTCCTGAAAGACCATCTGCACGCGCCGGCGCAGGGCTCGATCACGGTTTCGGTCCGCGACCCGACCGTCGATCGCGACCTCGCCTGCGGTCGGCCCGACGAGTCCGACCGCGGCTCGGGCGAGAGTGCTCTTCCCCGAGCCGGACTCGCCGACGAGTCCGAGCGTCGTCCCCGCCTCCACTCGCAGGCTGACCCGATCCACGGCCCGAAGGACGCGTGAGCGCTCACGCCGGAAACGCATGCGGCCGCTGTCGAGTTGGAACTCGACCGTCAGCTCCGAGAGTTCCAGCAACGGCGTCACCGTGGCGCCTCCTCGCGGGCGTCCCACACCCGTTCGTGATGGATGCAAGCGCTCGCGCGCTCTGCCCGGACGGGCTCCAGCTGGAAGCTGGCGCCGCGGCAATCCTCCTGGGCGAAGCCACAGCGGGGTGCGAACCGGCAGCCGACCGGGTAGTGCCGTGGATCGGGCGGCGCACCGGGGATCGACTTCAGTGCGTCGGCCGAGGTGTCGAGCCTTGGGACGGAGCGCAGCAGCGCCTGCGTGTAGGGGTGTGCCGGCCTTGAAAGAACCTCCTTGACCGCGCCGAGCTCGACGATCCGCCCGGCGTACATGACGGCGAGCCGGTCGCAGATGTCGCCGACCAAGGCCAAGTCGTGCGTCACGTAGACGAGAGCGAGGCCGCGCTGGTGCCGGATCCGGTTCAGTAGTTCCACGATCTGTTGCTGCACCGTGACGTCTAAGGCCGTCGTCGGCTCATCGCAGAGCAGTAGCTTGGGCTCGCTGGCCAGGGCCGTCGCGATCATGACGCGCTGGCGAAGACCACCGGAGAGCTGGTGGGGATAGGCACGCGCCCGCTCCTCGGGCGCCGGGATCTGCACCTCGCCCAGCAGTCGAACCGCCTGGACGCGCGCATCGGCCCGGGAGCAGTCGTGGGTCGCCCGATACGCGTCGGCAACCAGGTCCCCGGCCCGAAGCAGGGGGTTGAGGGCAGCCATCGGCTCCTGAAAGACCATCGCTATCCCGGACCCCCGCAGCGTGGTCGGAGCGACCTCCTCGAGGCGCCCGTTGGTCGCGAACCGGATGCGACCCTCGACCAGACGAACGGTCGAGGGGAGTAGACCGAGGAGGGCCCGCATCGTGAGCGTCTTGCCGGATCCTGATTCCCCGACGATGCCCAGCGCTCCGCCACGGCTGACCTCCAGCGATACGCCGTCGACCGGGAAGAACGCACGATCGCCCTCCACGACCTCGACCCTGAGCTCAGTGGCCTCGAGTACGCGATCGGTCATCGGCGAAGGTAGTCGTCGAGGCCATCGCCGATCAGGGCGAACCCGGTACCGAGGGTCATGATCGCGAACCCGGGTAGCAGGGACAGGTAGGGCTCGGTCCGCAGGTAGTCCTGACCGCCAGCGATCATCGAGCCCCATTCCGCCGTTGGGGGTTGAATGCCGAGCCCGAAGTAGGAGAGGGTCGCGAATCCGATCATCGCGAGCACGACGTCCGAGGATGCGTAGACGTACGTCTGCTTGATCGCGTTCGGCATGATGTGGCGCAGTAGCGTCCGCCGGGAGGCGATCCCAGCCGCCTCGGCCGCCTGGACGTACTCCAGGCCCTTGGTTCTCAAGATCTCCCCGCGGATGAGCCGCGCGTAGACCACCCACCCGATCACGGTGTAGGCGATCAGCACCGACCCGATTCCCGCGCCAAGCGCGAAGACGAGGGCGATCAGGAAGATGTAGATCGGGAAGGCCTGGGTGACGCTGGCCGCACCGCTGAGCGTCGCGTCGGCCATGCCTCCGCGGTAGGCGGCCAGGCTGCCGAGGACGGTCCCGAGCAGGGCCGGGAACAACACCGCGAGAACGGCGACCGGGAGGTCGACTCGCGCCGCGAAGATCATCCTCGAGAGGACGTCGCGGCCGAGCTGATCGGTGCCGAGCAAATGCGCTGAGCTGGGGCCCTCGAGGCGCTCCGGGATGTCCGGCTGATTCGGGTCATAGGGCGCGAGGACGGGCGCCAGCAACGCAACGATCGCGAACACCGCAACGATGCCGACGCCGACGATGACCTTTCGCGGCAAGGGCCGGCGCGCGGCATCGGCCTCGGGCTCCGCTGCAACATTCGACAGCTCGCGACCGGGCTCGGCTGCCGACGTCGACGAGACCGATCCGCTCATCGCAGCTCCACCCTCGGATCGATCAGCGTGTAGAGAATGTCGGCGATGAGATAGACGGCGATCACGATCAGGGCGAAGACCAGCGTGATGCCCTGGATGACCGGAAAGTCGTTGTCATCGACCGCGGCGGTCATCGCGCTGCCGAGGCCCGGCAGGCCGAATGTGTCCTCGACGACGACGACGCCGAACAGCAGGAAGCCGACAGATACGGCGACGATCGTGATCGCTGGGAGGATCGCGTTGGGGAGCTCGTGCCTGAGCGCGACGCGAAGCGGCGAGATTCCCGACGCCCTGGCGAGCGCGACGTAGTCCGACTCGCGAACGCTGATGAACTCCGCGCGCAGGCTTCGAATCAGCAATGGCGCCAGGGAGATCGCCAACGTCAGCGACGGGAGCACCAGCGCACGCAGATGGTCTGGAACCGTTTCGCCGTAACCGGAGATGGGAAATGCGCCAGTCGGCAGCGCGACGAGGACCAAGAGCAGGATCCCGACCCAGAACGCCGGCATCGTCAGCGTGACCATCGAGAACGCGCGCACGAAGTGGTCTGGAGCGCGGTCCTTGCGTCGAGCTGCCCACTGCGCCATCGGCACCGAGATTGCGAGCCCGAACAGCGAGCCGAAGAAGATCAGCGCGATCGTGATGGAAAACCGATCGCCGATGACCTCGGTGACCGGGATCCTCTGGCGGATCGAGGTGCCGAGGTCACCCGTCACCGCGTCCTGGACGTAGAGGAGATAGCGCTCCGGAAGCGACTCGTCGAGGCCAAGATTCTCGCGCACCTGCTGCACCTCCGCCTCCGAGGCGCGCGGGCCCGCAACGGTACGGGCGGGATCACCTGGGGTGACCTCGAGAAGCAAGAATACGAGCAGCAGCACACCGAGGATCAGCGGAATCGTTTGCAACAGACGCTTGGCTACGTACGTGCCGCGGGCCGTCATCGAAGCTCCCGACCTACCTTCGCACCCACGGCTCGGTCCCCGCCGGACCGCCGAAAGGACCCGGCGGCGATGACGTTCGGGCAAGCCGGAACAGCGTCACCGCGCACCCCGCCCCGATGATCAGGAACGGCACCGCCTGACCCAAGCCGCTCGCGACCACCGAGCCGAGTGTCGATCCGGCCGCTACGCCGACCGAGATCGCCACGTTGACGAGCGCCCAATTGCGACTCGCACCGCGGATATCCCCCTCGGAGAGGTCGCCGACCAGCGCCATCCCGGGGGTCCAGGCACTCGCGATCGCCACCCAGGCTGCCACCGCAACCGCGGTCAGCACCCCGAGTCCGAGATCGGCCGTGAGGATCACGCAGAGGACGGGGGCCACAACGAGCGCCAGTCGAAGCGGAACCAGCCGCCCAACCCGGTCGGATACCCGTCCGGCCAGCGGCGCGATGATCGCCTCCGCAAGCGCGCTGGTCACGAACACCGCCGTGATCAGACCCACGCCGGCCCCCAGTTGGTCGAGCCTCAGGGGCATCAGGACCTCGTAGGCACCCGCGAGCAGGGACGGAAGCACCAGGAACACGATCGCCCACCTGATCGCGGCCGCCGGGGCCGGCTGCGCCGTTCGCGGCTCGGCGATCGCTTCGTCCGCGAATGCCCGCGCCCGGATGGTGATCACTCCGAGCGCCACCTGAGCGACGCCGAGCAGGCCGAAGACCGCGACAGTGCTCGTGGCGGCCGCGATCCCGCCCACGACCGGCCCGAGCACCGCTCCGGTGACCGCCAGCGAGAGCGCCACTCCCATCACCGCTCCCCGCCGGTTCGGCGGAGCCTGGGAGGCGATCCAGCCCAGCGCTCCGATCCACACGAAACCGCCCCCCACGCCCTGCAGGAACCGGGCCAGATCGAGGACCGCGATCTCGCCCGCGAGTCCGAACACGGCGGTCATCGAGCCCAGGAGGCAGAGCCCGCAACCCGCCACGACCCGGAAGCCGAGTTGCCGACCCAGGGCGGGTGCAGGGATCGAGCTCGCGATCACGCCGACGGCGTAGGCCGCAACGATCACTCCGACGCCCGTCTTCGAGAGATCGAAGCGGGCCCCGTACTCGGGCAGCAGGGGCAGCACCGCCGTGTAGAAGACGTTCTCTGCGAACAGGGCAAGCGCCGCGAGGGCAACCGAGCGCTTTTGCACCGGACCGAGTTCCGGGATCCGGATAAGGTCGGAAGCCCTCATAATCAACGTTTAACAAACGGCAAGCCAGCCTGTTTCACCTGATTCGTCGATCTTTGTACAGTGCTCAACGAAGAAGGGACCAATCAACTGTCTCTGCAACGGTTCAGCTACGAGGAGCGGCCCGATCTCGCTGCCCGCATGGACGACGCCGACGCCGGCGCCTTTCCGGAGTTCCTCCTTCACGATCCGATCTGGAACGGCGCCTGGCCGCGTGTGATCTCCGATTTCGCGCGTTTTCAGTTCGTTCTCTATGACGCCGACCGAGACTCGGTGGTCGGTGCCGCCAACGCGGTCCCGCTCCGTTGGGACGGCAGCCTCGAGGACCTTCCGGCCGGCACTCACGCCGCCCTCCAACGGGCGATCTCTGAGCACGAGCGCGGGGTCGAGCCGAACACGGTCTGCGGCGTGCAGGCGATCGCCACCGAGGAGGCCAAGGGGACGGGACTCAGCGATGCATTCGTCAGGGCCTCTCCTGAACGCGCCAAAGAGCAGGGAATGGAGCATTCGATCACGCCGCTCAGGCTGCTGCTCAAGGACCGCTACCCAATCACTCCCATGGCCGAGTACGTGGAGTGGCGCCAGGACGACGGCGCGCCCTTCGATCCCTGGTTGCGAGTCTGGCTCAGAGCGGGAGTCGAGCTGCTGGGCGTCTGTGAGGACTCCCTGGTGATCGAGGGGAGCGTCGCCGATTGGGAGGCGTGGACGGGGATCCGCTTCCCGGCGTCCGGCGAGTACGTGATTCCCGGCGGTCAGGTACCGCTCGTGGTCGATCGGGAGAACGATCGCGGGCATTACGCCGAGGCGCATGTCTGGATTGAGATTCCGCTCGGCGACTGACGCCTCATGAATGGTCCCGAGACCGCAGGTAGGCGGCCGTGATCTCCCTCAGGCGCTCCTGTCCAAAGCTCTCGTTGTGACCCGCGTGGACCGCCGTCACGGGTAGGACCGCGAGCCGCCGCATCGTCTCGCAGTAGGCGGGTATGTCGGCACCGGGGATGCCCTCGTCGAGCAGCGGCCCGTCGTAGACAGCGTCACCCGAGAACAGGATCTTTGAGTCGCGTTCGTAGAGGGCGATGCCGCCGGGGGAATGCCCGGGGAGATGAAGAACCTCGAAGGAGCGATCGCCGATATCGACAGTGTCCCCTTCCTCGAGCAGGCCGGTCGGCTCGGCGGGTTGGAGCCTGTACTCGGCGGGGTCGTACCCCGACGTCGGCGCCGCCGTGATCAACACCTGCGGCAGGACCATCCCGAGCTCCGCGCAGATCCGCCGAAACGACTCCGGAAAGTCCGCGGACAGGAGCGTGCCCTCGTCCTCGGCCGATGCCATCGCCGAGGCCTCGGCGGGATGGATGAGCCTCTCATCGAACTCGGGCATCGAGCCCACGTGGTCGTAATGGGAGTGGGTCGCCACCGCAATGATCGGGTGCTCGGCCGACCGGTAGCGGTCGATCACCGGTCGCAGGGGCGCGATTCCCAGCCCGGAGTCGATCAAGAGGTCCCGGTCGCGGCCCAGGACCAGGAACGAGTTCGAGCTGATCAGCTCGTGGACATGAGGCTCGCTGATCCGGAAGACCGAGTCGCCGAGCTCCTCGACCCGAAACCACTCGGCGGCAACCTCGAAATCGGGGCGCGCGCGCGTGCTCAATCGGAGTCCGCCGCTTCGTCGACGCCCATCTGCTCGGTGACCCGCTTGGTGTCGCTCGCGATGTCGATTCGCACCACATCGCCCTCACGAAAGGTCCAGACGTCGCGAACCGCCCAGCTCACCTCGGAACCGGTCGGCTCGATCCCGAGGTAGGCGCCCACGAAGCGCCCATGAAACTCGCCAAGCACCACGAGCCGTTCCGCGTCGACGATCGTCTCCCTGAGTACGTGATGCTGTCCGGCGAACGACGAGCGGTAGGGAGCGAGGATCTCCTTCACAATCCTCTCCCGGCCCACGATCGGTTCCGTGCTCCAGTCCTCATATACGCAGTCCTCCGACAGGAGCTCGTCCCAATTGACGGACTCGCCTCCTCCAACGGCGACGTATCCCCGCAGGACCGCCGCCATCGCCTCGAGGTTGCTGCGCGTCGATCCGTGATGGCCGGCGTTATCAGCCATCAGCAGCGGCCCGAAGCTCGGGCATCACCTCCTCGGCGAAGCGGTGCATCGCGTGCCGAGTGCCCGCCGGGGTGGTCGTATACAGGCGGTCCTCCGCGTCCAGGCCGGGACTGTTGACGATCACCTGATCGAAGCCCTGCCCGCGCCGGCGGATCTCCTCGATGCAGTGCTCGGCGGGGCCGATGATCGGGTTCTCGTACTCGGTGATGTTCGGAAGCAGGTACTCGAACTTCCCCACGCCCTCGTCGGCCTCTCTCCGAATGACCTCGGGGAGGTCGATCTCCCTGTCGGTCACCGCGACGATCAAGTTCCGCGACCGCCGAACCTCCCCGGGATCGCGGCCGATCTCCTCACAGCAGCGCTCGAAGATCTCGAGCATCTCGCGGTCCTTGGGCTCGGGCAGATAGATGTTGATCCCGTCGGCGTAGCGGGCCGCGAGCCTGGGCATCCGGGTGCGCGAGCGGGTCAGCCCAATCCAGATCGGCGGGTGGGGCTTTTGCACGGGCTTGGGCTCGTTGATCGCCCCGCGCAGGGTTACGAACTCGCCGTCGTAGTCGGCGTGGGGCTCGCTCCACATCAGCTTCAGCACCTCGATCTGCTCGCGAAGCTGCGCCACGCGCACCTTGCCCTCCGGATACTCCTGGCCCCAGGGGACGAAGTAGTCGGCGTGATCGCCGGCCCCCAGGCCGAGGTCCAAGCGCCCGCCGCTGATCTGGTCAAAGACGCTCGTCGTCTTTGCAAACAGCGCGAACGGGCGCCGGCCCACCGGCGTTACCAGCGGCCCGAGCCTGATCCGCTTCGTCGCCTCGGCGATCGCCGGCAGCACGGTCCAGGTGTCGGGGACGGGGCGCTCACGCGTGCTCTCCGACGATCCGACGCAGTTGTCCATCGTCCAGCCGGCGTCAAAGCCCAGCCGCTCGGCCTCGACGAAGGCGTCGCGCAGCTCGCCGTAGCCCCACGCCTCGCCCTGCCCGGTGATGTAGCAACCAATCTCCGTCATCGCTGGTAACGATTTTCGTTGCAGATTATCATTGTTACCCGCGAATATCGCGGCCTGGCACGCTGATTCGCTAGATTTCGCTTCAGAGATGATCCATCGCCGTCAGAGCAGCAGGAGTCCAGCTCCCGGCGGCGATAGCCTCACGCCAACCCATGCCCCGCGAGAAACCAGGCAGCGACAAGGCGATCGGCCGAATCGACGCGATCGACGAGGCGATCATCGGCCTGCTCCAGGAGGACGGCCGCAGGACCTACGGGGAGTTGGCCCGCGAGGTCGATCTCTCCGAGGCGGCAACCAGGCAGCGCGTGAACAGGCTTCGGTCGGCCGGCACACTGAGGATCGTCGCGGTGACGGATCCGATCGCTCTCGGGCTGCGAACGGTCGCGATGGTCGGGATCAGGGTCTCGGGCGACGTTCGCGCCGTCGCCGCTCGACTGGCTTCGGTCGATGCGATCGAGTACGTCGTCATCAGCTCGGGGTCGTTCGACCTTCTGACCGAGATCGTCTGCGAGGACGAGGCACGCCTTCTCGACATCATCAACGACGAGATCCGTGCGATCGAGGGCGTGGTCCAGACGGAGAGCTTCATTTATCTGCACATCGAGAAGCAGGTGTTCGCCTGGGGTGGTCGGACCGAACGCGCCACGGCTTCCCCTGGACCCTCGAGCGCGAAGCGCAGCGGGCGCCGGAGCCGACGCCCTCGCTGAGACGCGACCGCAGGCCGAGCGGAGGGCAGGGCCCGTGGATGTAGCGGTGTTGCTGGTCGGTTGGGGCTGGACCTATGACCAGATCAGGACCGGCTGGATGCAAGTCGAGGAGCTCGACTACGACATCTGTTATCTCGGAGACGACCTGTTCGCCCACCAGGACGACGCTGACGTCGCTGTCTTTGAGCCCTGGACGCTGCTCCCCGCGATGGCGGCGACCACGAAGCGGATGAGGATCGGATCCCTGGTCTCGCCGGTCGGGCGCCGCCACCCAGGGCTGTTCGCCAAGATGACGACCAACGTCGACCTGATCAGCGGTGGCCGGTTGATCGTCGGGCGCGGACTGGGCAACGCCCCGGAGCAACAGGCATCACTCGGCCAACCGTATCCGCCGCCCTCCGAGCGCACAGCGATGCTCCGCGAGGAGTTGGTGATCATGCGGTCGTTGTGGACCGAGGGCAGGTGCACGTTCGAGGGCGAGCACTACCACCTGACCAACGCGCTCTGCAATCCGAGGCCGATCAGCGAGCCCCATCCCGAGGTCCTGCTTGCCTTCGCGAGCCCGAAGTTCCTCCCGCCGCTCGCCGCCGAGTTCGCGACCCGCGTCAACCTGCTGGGCGCTGACGACGAGAAGGTCAAATGGGCCCTGCGGGCGCTTGCCGAGAGCTGCGAGTCGCTAGGCCGTGACCCCGCCGAGCTCGTCGCGGGGCGGCTCGCCTCGATCGTGCTCACCGAAGAGGAGGTTCCCCCCGAAGCTCGCGACGAGGCGCTCGCCGCTCGAGCGCGCCAGATCGGCGTCGAGCCAGATCGCCTCATCCACGAGCACAACCGAGTGCTGTCTTACGTCGGGCCGCCGGGACGCTGCGCGGACGAGCTGCGCGCGCGCACGGTCGATCTCGGCGTCAACGAGCTGGTCTTCTGCATCGACACGATCGACATGAACGGATTCGAGCCGTTCATGAACGGGCTCGAGATCTTCGCCCGTGAGGTGCTCCCGGCGCTAAGAGAAGCGTAGGGCGCAGTCGGCAACCGCGGGCGCCTCTAGGACCACCCGGCGGCGCCGGCGCCGGCACCGCCTCAGGCGCACTTCCAAGCGTCTGTGAAATCCGCCTCGGCGAGGGGGTCGATGTCGAGGCCCGGACACGTCGGACGACTGCGCGTTCAGGGTCAGCGCCGACAGGACCGGGATCTGCGCCGACAGGTCGACCGTGAACGTCTCATAGTCGGCGAGCAGCTCGCTTCGTCGCGCGGGGTCATCGGTCGCCTGGAGTTGCTCGATGATCCGGTTCACCGGGGCCACCGGCCACCCTCCGTAGTAGCCATCTGACGACGCGTAGTAGCTCAGGAAGTCGATCGGGTCCGGCGAGACGGCAATGTTCTGGAACAGCGTGAAAGTCCGATTGCCCTGGAGGGCCAGGTCAAGATACTCACCCGCCCCAACCGGGTTCGGCTTTACGTCGATCCCGATCTTGGAGAGGTCCTCCTGGATCAGCTGAACCTCGAGCTCGGTGTTCGCGTCGCCGCGGATGTAGGTGAGCTCCGCGGTCCCGCCGTCGGGGAAGGACGATTCGGCCATCAGTTGCTTGGCCCGATCGAGGTCATAGGTGTACGGGTTGGGGTCCGGGGCCGTGACATCGGGAAGCGCAACCGGGACAAGTGTCTCGCCCGGCTGCGCGAACCCGGCGTACGCTCCGTCGACGATCTCCTCGCGATTGAGCGCAAGCGACACGGCTTGGCGAACCTTCTTGTCGCGCCAGAGCGGCTGCTGCTTGCCAAGGAACAGGTCCTCGGTCTGGGCGGTGGGCTCGATCACGCGGGCGATTGAGCCCTCTGGGAGGTTGTCCACCTGGTCGGCCGGAACCTTGTCGATGAAGTCGAAGTCGCCGCTCTCGAGGCCGAGCACGCGATCGTTGGCCTCGGGCACGATCCGCAGCGAGATCGAATCCACGTACGGCCGTCCCTCACGCCAGTAGTCGTTGTTGCGAGCGAACTCGACGCCCGTGCCCGGCTTGTAGGACGTGACGGAGAAGGGTCCGGTGCCAACGGGTTGGCGGAAGAAGTCCTCTGGGCTTTGGCCGCCGAAATCGTCCGGGAAGACGAAGCCGGTGAGCCAGCTTGAGAGCCCCTCGGTCGGCAGATCGGCGTAGGGACTGTCCATCTCGACCTCGACCGTCAGCGGTCCGGTCTTGGTGATCTTGGAAACCGGCCCTAGCGCATAGCCGTTGAAGCCCTCGAGGTTGTAGTTGAGGGAGAAGACGACGTCGTCGGCATCGAGCTTCGAACCATCGTGGAACTTGACGCCGTCGCGGATCTCGATCGTCCACTTCGTGAAGTCCTGATTGGGCTCGACCGAGGTTGCGAGGTCCGGCTCGGTGCTCTTCAGGTCCGGGCTTGGACTCAGCAAGCGATCGAACACGAGCGGGGTGGCGCTGAACGCTGTGGGCCCGACGATCGGGTTGTTGGCGGGATCGAAGGTCGGCAGGTCCTCCGAATAGGCAAGCACCAGCTCGCCGCCCTCGGTTGGGTCGCAGGACTCGGGCCCGTCGATCGAGGCCTGGGTGCCCGAATCATCGCTCCCGCACGCCGCGAGCACGAGCGACACGGCCGCCGCTGCCGGCAGGTACGTCGCGAACTTGGGCCACTTCGCCATCGCGGTGCTCCTCACTGCGGCGCGTATCGCAGGATGCGTCCTAGGTGCGGTTATACACCATCTTAACCCCCGAGCGCAAGTGATTTAGTTGCTCAGATCTGCTTTCAGAAACGATTGCCGTTGCACAGCACCTGCCGAGCGCGGCGCTCTATGGGCTTTGCGCTGAACCTGGCAACGCTCTACCCGGTGGACTGGGAAGCGTCAGCGCCGCGATGCCGAGCTGCGTCCCGTGAAGAGGACGATCCGAAAGACTTTCCGCACGCCCTCTGACTCCGGGCCTAGATCGCGCGCCGAGTCCAGCGTGCAACATGTCGAGCGGGTCCTCCTCGGTGCTCGTTTTCGGTGAACACGACAAGCGTGTCACCGAAGAGGCCCTTCTTCATGGCAGTCCGAAGCGGTACGCCGCGCCAGCAGCGAACAATCGTGCGGGCTGCTCAGCTCATCGTGCGCTCGACCTTTACCTCGCACAAGTCGACGGAAGCCCGTGTCCCGGGAGTCTCGGACGAGTCCATCTGATCGAAAACGGCGCTCGCATCGCGCATCTTCTCCTCCGTCTCGAAGAAGCCAACGAAGATGGCTGTGTGTTGCGATTCGTCGACCAGCAGCTTCATCCCACTGGCATCTACTCCGGGCGGCGGGCCGTCCTGCTCCTCGACCCGCCCGACGATCTCCGCGATCCGATCGGGGGTCACCCCGGTGAACCTGACGGCACGTGCATACATGAGAGCCTCCTCTCGCTCGGTGAAGCGCAGATCCTAGCTGCCCACTCCGGGTGCGAGCGGGCAATTTACTCGGTCGGAGCCCACCGCTTCTCGTCGAAAACGCAACTCCTCCAGGTGCCCGGACAATCAACCGTCGCAGGCCTCAATCGGCACGCCCCGTACGAATATTGCCTGGCAATCGGCGCGCGCGGTTACGAAGACCATCGCATCCGCCCGTCAAACAGGACCGGCGTGGTCGAAGCCACCGGCGGATGCGGTTCTCCCAAGTTCCGCTATCGGCCCCTGTGCCTCCGCGTACTGCGCACTCCTGCACTAGCTCCGTGGCCCTGAGCCCAGTTCCCATGCCACTTTGACGTCGGTGGGCCTCCGAAGCCGGCGTTTACTCTTGGGTCCCGGTGGGCAGGGTGAGGGATATCCGATCGAGCACCGCCAGGCAAGCCACGCGGCCTCCACTCGGACGCTCTCATGCCACTCTCATCGCGGTCGGCAATAAGTGCCGGACAAGCGATTTCGAATGGAGGAGCGGAATGATGCTGAACGGGAACATGAGCATCAAGCCGGCCGCGGCTGTCGGCGGCGCCCTGGCCGCGGCGCTGATCATCGGCCTCGGCGTTGCGGCGAATGTCGGCGCGTCTCACAACAACTCGGGGCTGCCCCAGGGAAGCGACCCGGTGAACCTCGATCCCGCTGACTTCAGCGCCAAGATCAACAATCGCCGCTGGCCGATGAGGGTGGGCAGCCGTTGGGTCTACCGAGTCACGGACTCCTCCGACGGCTCGAAGCAGCGCGACGTGATCACGGTCACCGACCAGACGAAGATGATCGCTGACGGCATCGAGGCTCGGGTCGTGAGCGACATCGTCCGCGATCACGGCAAGCCGACCGAGGTGACCAAGGACTGGTATGCCCAGGACTCAGATGGAAACGTCTGGTACTTCGGCGAGGACACGATCGAATACAGGCACGGCAAGCCGATCGACAACGGCTCCTGGGAGGCCGGGGTCGACGGGGCGCTGCCCGGAGTCGCGCTGCCGGCGAAGCCCAAGGTCGGCATGTCCTACCGCGAGGAGTACTCCAAGGGCGAGGCCGAGGATCAGTCGCGAGTCCTGGCTCTCGACGAGCAGGCGGAGGTCCCCGCCGGCCACTACGCGAAGGTGCTGATGACTGAGGACTTCTCTCCGATCGAGCCCAAGGTGTCCGAGCTCAAGTTCTATGCCAAGGGCAGCGGGCAAGCCGTTCTCGCGGTCGACGTCTCCGGCGGATCAGAGCGCGAGGAGCTCGTCAAGTACACCCACTGACGCTTCGGCTGGGTAAATGCCATGCAAGTGAACGCGACGTCATCGGCTGAAGTCAGCCGAGCATCGGGAAGTCCTCGCGGCCACGAATCGAATCGGGGTCCTTGTCGTCGGTCGGGACAAGAGACTGCTGGCCCCCGACCTCAGGCTACGGTGGGGCTGACGCGCAGCTCGTCGATCAACACCGAGGCGAGCGCGTCGACACCGAGGCGCAGTTCCTCGTCGTCGCCCTCCGAGGGCAGTGCGTGCACGCCGGCGACATCGAGCCCATCGAGGGAGCCGGCGGCAACACTGCCGGTGAGGACAACGGCTCGATCGACGTCCAATGTCCGACCAGAGCGCATCACCACGCGAACTCGCTCGCCTGGCGCGCTGCCAACGGTCGTCGCCTCGCCGCGGATCCGGGTGAGAAATGCGCCCGGAGCCACCCGCTCAGCCTGTCTCACTACCGCGCGCAGCCGCGGGGCGGCGCGCCCACGCGCCTCGATCAGCATCACGTGCAGCCGCTGACCGTCATCCGAGCCCTCGAGAAGCCGCGCGGCGAGCAGGTTGCCGCCTGTGCCACCGCCGATGATCGAGATCGTTGGAATCCCTCTACTCCTCGCTGGCCTCGGCCGTCATTCTTTCTAGACTAAACTAGTCAAGAAAGGTGCCAAAGTGACCGCCGCGGGACGGGCGCCTCGGACCGGCGCGGTCGGTTAGGCGAAGGGACCGGTCCAACCGGCGCATCGCCCCCGGCTCCGGTGCTCGTGGTCTTCACCCTGCTTCTCAGCCTGCCGGGGCGCCTGTCTAGCGGCCTCGTAGCGACCGTGGTGCGAGTCGAAACGCCTACCGTCGCCCGCGGTGAGGGACCCGCTCACTAGGACGATCCCTCGCGGTGGCGCGTCTCGCTGATCAGAGGCGGGTCAGCACCTCGTGCGCCACTTCGCGGCCCGAGCGAACCGCGCCGTCCATGTAGCCGGCCCAGAACGTCGAGGTCTCGCTCCCGGCCCAGTGGATGCGGCCAACGGACTCGCGTAGCGCGGGGCCAAAGTCCGAAAGCACGCCCGGCGGCATGATTGCGGTCGGACAGCCGCGGATCCACTGCTCCTCGGCGGCGTTATCTTCGGTGTAGTCGCGCGGATTACGCGCCTCGTCGCCGAAGTAGGTCGCGAAGCATTCGAGCACCGCCGCTCGCCTGGTCGCCTTCGATCTGCGCATCCATATCCTCGCGTCGCGCCCCCCGATGAACCCGAAGAGGACGCCGGGTTCGGCGTCGGGCGGAGAGTTGTCAAAGGTCGTTCTTGCTGGTCCGATGTCCGAGACCGCCTGGCCGCTTAGGCCCTGATCGCGCCAGAACGGACGGTCATAAACGGCCTCTGCCTTGATCAGGGTGCCGTGCGGCATGCGCTGGATCAACTGGGCGCGGAGCCCGGGCAGAGGAGGGCTGAAGTGGATCCCCGCGGTGAGGGCAGGCAGGATCGCAACGATCACCCGGCGCGCCTTTACCGTCAGCCGCCGCGACTCCACGGTCGCGCCATTGCGGGCTGTGGCGATCCGGTATACCGGTGAGCTCAGGACGACGCGATCGCCGAGCTTCTCCGCCATCCGGATCGAGATCAGCTGAGATCCACCGACGAAGCGACTCTCCTGCGCGCCGCCGCCCGTCGATACGAGCCGGACAATGCTGCCGGGGTTTGACTCATTGCCGGCCGCACGAATGTAGGTGAGCGCGAACAGCAGGGACAGGTCGCGCGCCTCGGAGCCCCAGATCGCATTCACCGCTGCGTCGAAGAGCGCACGCGCGCCCTCGGTCGAGAAGGCCGTGGAGCTCCAGCCGCCGAGCGTCTGCGAGTCCCAACCCGCGGCCTGCGAAGCGTTCCATGGCGCGTCGAGCGGGATCTGGGCAGCCATCGAGTCGAGGCTCGCGATCGCCGAGAGGAGGTCGCCCGCTACCTGCGGGTCGGTCGGCAGTCCGGATGCGGGGTAGGTGGTTCTCTGGCCGTTGAGGTATTGAACGTTTTCGCCCTCGTTGTGAGTCCTGAAGGTTTCAATTCCCAATGACTTGGCAAGTGCGATGACCTGATCCTGGGTGGGCCCGACGTACTCTCCCATCAACTCGGTGACCTTGCCGTGGCCGAGCTTGCGATTTTCGGTCCGGCCGCCGACGCGGTCGTCGGCCTCGAAAACCGTCACTGAGTGACCGGCACGGACGAGCTCACGGGCCGCCGTGAGTCCCGCCAGGCCAGCGCCGACGATTGCGACATCCACCCGCCGGCTCGAGCCGACCTTCCCCCGCCCATGTGCAGTGGCGGGAACGGCGCCCGCAAGCCCAGCCGCCGCCGCTCCGCCAAGAAGTCGCCGTCTGGTTAGTCCCCGTCCCGGCACGCCCACATCTCGCGGCACCGGCTCGAGCGGGGTGCGGTCAGCGGGTTCATCCCGATCGTGCCTCGACACGGGCTCCATCAGCAGCCTGCCCAACGGGGCCGAATCCTCGCCGCGTTGCGCTTTGGCGTCATTCCTGCGCGAGCCTCCCTCCTAGGGCGACGGCTGTCATCGGGGCCGAGTACTGATTCTGTCCCTCGGCGCATCCGTGCAAGCTGTCCGAGGTCCCCTGCGGCGGCCGGGATCACCGTTCACGGCCGGAAGACAAACGCAATTCTGCGAATTCGTACGGCCGAGCGTGAAGCGAGTGTACGCTCTGCGCATGGAGGCTCCAGGGCCTCTGGGCTGGAGCACGCTGGACCGAAACGCGCGGCTCGTTGGGGGCGCGATCGCCGCATTGGTCGCAGGCGCCGCACTCGCGCTCGCCTTTGCCCCTCTTGCCCGCGCCGAATTCAAGTTCGTCGGCGAATGGGGCTCGCCAACAGGTGGCGACCTGGTCAGCCCGTTTGATGTCGAGCGCGACAACGCCGGCAACACCTACGTCGTCGACGCGCTCGCCCGGAAGGTTCTCAAGTACGACGCCGCCAACAACTTCCAGCTCAGCTGGGGCTCGTTCGGGACCGGTCCAGGGCAGTTCAGCGTCCCGATCGCGATCGGAGTCAACGAGGCCACCGGCGAGGTCTACGTCGCCGACTTCAACGAGCTCGACCCGGTGAATCCGACCAGGATCGAGCGTTTCGATGCCAACGGCAATTTCATCGGACAGTTCGGCAGCTTCGGCGAGGACGCGGGCCAGTTCGGAGTCGTGACGGGGATCGCGGTCGAGCAGGTCAGCGGCGACGTGTTCACAACCGAGCAGAATCGCGTGCAGCGGTTCAACTCCGCGGGCCAGTTCGAGCTGATGTGGGGAAAGGATGTGGTCCCGGGGGGCGGCACCGGGCCCGAGACGTGCGTCGCCGGCTGCAAGGAGGGTGAGACCGGGCCCGCAGCGGGCGAGCTCTCGGGCGCCACCTCGATCGCCGTTTCAGGGAACGCGGTGTACGTCAGCGAGGACGGCAACGCGCGGATCTCCCGCTTCAACGCCACCACCGGCGCCTTTCAGGTGATGGGCGGGCGCGACGTCCAGCCCGGGGGCGCCCAGATCGGCGAGACCTGCGTCGCGGCCTGTCAGGCCGCGCTGCGCGGGAGTGGGCCGGGCGAGCTCGACGAGCCTCGCGGGATCGACGTCAACCCCGCCTTCGGCTTCGTCTTCATCGTCGACGAGCGAAATAGCCGGGTGCAGCGCTGGAACGGCGCCCTCGGCTACATCAGCCAGTTCGGCGCCGCCGGAACCGGCGACGGCGAGTTCCAAGACCCCGACGGATTGACCGAGAACCAGGGGGCCGTGATCGTCACCGACACCTCGCCTCCTCGCGCCCAGAGGTTCACCGGCCTCGGCGCCTTCCAGGCTCGCTTCGGCGACCCGCAGCCGAAGACGCTCCAGATCCCGATCTCGATCGCCGCCGGCCCCGGCGGCGTCTACGTCACCGACCAGAACGACCGGGTGCTTCAGTTCGACAACCAGGGCGGCTTCGTCAAGCGCTTCGGCAGCTCGGGGGTAACTCCGGGCCAGTTCTCCGGGGCGTCGGGAATCGCCGCCGGCGCCGACGGCAACGTCTACGTCGCCGACGAGGGCAACGACCGCGTGCAGCGCTTCGACTCGTCCGGCGCGGCCCTGAGCGCCTGGGGAAGCACCGGCCCCGCCCAGGGCCAGTTCGACGACCCCGTCGACGTCGCGGTCGGCCGCGGCGGCAGCGTCTACGTGCTCGAGGCGGGTAACAACAACCGGGTGCAGCGCTTCAGCGCGATCGGCGGCTTCGAGGGCACCTGGGGCGCGCCGGGCGATGCACCCGGGCAGTTCTCGTTCCCGGAGGGGCTCGCCACCGACCCGAAGGGCAACGTCTACGTCGCCGACGGCAACAACGACCGGATTCAGAAGTTCGACGCCGACGGCCGCCTGATCACCGCCTGGGGAGGGACCGGCGTCGGCGACGGCCAGTTCAAGCAGGCGGGCGACATCGCCGTCGACGGTGCCGGCAACGTGTTCGTCGTCGACATCGGCAACAACCGGGTTGAGGCCTTCGGGCCCACAGGCGAGTTCCGCGGCCGCTGGGGAGCCAACGGCGGCGACGGCACGGCCGGCGCCGGCCCGGGCGAGTTCTACCGACCGATGGCGGTGGCGGTCGACGCTCCCGGCTACATCTACGTCGTCGACTCCTTCAACAACCGGGTGCAGAAGTTCGCCGGCACGCCGGCGCTGGAGCTCGTGGGCAAGCGGCGCCAGGACCTGAAGCGACTCAAGGTCACGGCCGGCTGCCAAAGCGGCCCCTGCAACGTGCGCCTGTCGGGCAAGGTGATGGTCAAGGGAGGGGGCGGCGGCAAGCGCGACAAGCTCTCGATCAAGCTCAAGCCGCTGACGCTGATGCTGAACGCGGGGGCGACGGCGAAGAGGAAGCTGAAGCCAAAGAAGGCGCGCAAGACCGCGCAACAGGTCAGCGCCCTGCTCGACCAGGGAGCGCGCGCCAAGGTAATCGTGCGCGGCGTCGCCACCAACGAGGCCGGCGAGGCCAAGGCGAAACGGAAGATCAAGCTGCGGACGCCCTAGCTGCACGAGAAAACGCCCATAACGGTTTTCGAGACGAGCCTCAGGAGAACTGGAAGTGCCCAGGTTGGAGGCGCTTCCGCAGCGAGGCCGGCCCCAATGGGATCGGTTTGCGATCGCTCCGGTTTTGGGAGTTTCGAGAGTCCTACGCCGGGTTCTCAGGCGTCGCTCTCGGTTTTCTCAAGACCCGCCCCCCGCCGAGCGCGCGCACGCGGATCGGACTAGATTCGGGGTCGGTGGAGACCGGCATGCAGCGCTCGCCCGCGGAGGCCGGCCGACCGGTGGCAGCGTCGAGTCGCTGGGAGCGACTCCCCGGTCCGATCCAGCGCCTTGCGGACGTGGGCTCGATCCCGTCCGACAGCGAGGAGCTGCGGCTGCGCAGGCGCGTGCTCAATCTCGCGACGGCGCTGATGGCCGCGCTTACTCCCATCTGGGCACTCACCTATCTCGCGCTGGGGCTGGAGGTGTCTGCGGCGATCCCGCTCATCTACATGGCGGTGGCGGTGGGGTTCATCATCGGGCACGCGCGGACCGGGTCGTACCGTGCGTTCCGCCTCAGCGCCCTCCTGATGATGCTGGTCTTCCCATTTGTCTTGCAGTGGAGCCTGGGCGGATTCGCGAACAGCTCCGTCGTGGCTCTGTGGGCGCTCACCGCGCCGTTGAGTGCGATGTTCTTCGCCGGGCCGGGTTACGGGATTCCGTGGTTTGCCGGCTTCGCGGCGCTGGTCGTGGTCTCGGTCCTCATCGACCCGGTGATCGCGGACTCGGCCCCGGAGATCCCCGAGGCGGTCCGCTTGACCTTCTTCGGGCTCAACCTGCTCGCCGTCTCCACGACGGTCTTTCTGTTGGTCCAGTACTTCGTTCGGGCCCGCGAGCTCGAGCAGGCCCGGTCCGAGCGGCTGCTGCTCAACGTCCTGCCCGAGCCGATCGCCCGGCGACTGAAGCAGTCCGAGGGCGTGATCGCCGATGGCTATCCCGAGGCGACCGTGCTCTTTGCCGACCTCGTCGGCTTCACCGAGTTGGCGGCGAGGACATCTCCCGACCAGCTGGTGCTGATGCTGGATGAGATCTTCAGCCGCTGGGACACGCTGGCCGATGTTCACGGCCTGGAGAAGATCAAGACGATCGGCGACGCCTACTTGGCCGTCGGCGGGGTGCCCAAGCCACAACCGGGCCACGCCGCGGCGGTGGGCGCGATGGCGCTGGAGATGTGTTCGGCGCTGGCCGAATGCGACCGGGACGGCACCGGGCTTCAGGTGCGGATCGGGATCGACACGGGACCGCTGGTGGCGGGAGTGATCGGCCGCTCGAAGTTCACCTACGACCTATGGGGCGACACCGTCAACACTGCCAGTCGCATGGAGTCGAGCGGCGAGCCGGGCCGCATTCACGTTACCGAGCGCGTCCGCAGCGAGCTGGTCGGTGAGTTCGAGTTCACGCCTCGTGGCGAGCTGTCGATCAAGGGGAAGGGTCCGATGTCGACCTATTTCCTCGAGCGCCGGGGCTAGTGGCCACGCAGTGGACCGCGCTCGTCTCGGTCTTCTCGGAGCGTTCGCTGCGCCATGGCAACGGGCCGGTTGACCGGGCCGACGTGTGCGCACCGGCGGAGCACCCGCTCTATCGCGCGACGGCATACGAGGTCTTCATCCTCGGCGACCGGGACCAGCGGATCCCGGTGGATTGGGCTGAGTCGGCGATGCCGCCGCTTTAGTCCCCGCGCGACAGTCCTTCGGTTTCGTAGACGATGCGGTGAGTTGACAGCGAAGCGCTGGCGCGGCTAGGTTGCTCAAGGGCGTGGTCGTGTCGAGAAGGGCCGACAGGACGAGTCGGGGCAATGAGCGGAGGACACCAGAAGCGGAGAGTCCCCAGTCGGGGGCAGTGCCCAGATCCGGCGGCGAGCGTGATCCTGCTCGCGGTGGCGGTCTTGACGTGTGCGCTGCTTGCCCCGGCGATCGCAGCGGCCGCCGGTTCCGGCTCGTTCAGCCCAACGGGCTCGCTCGGGAGCGTGCGCGGCAGCCCCGCCGCCGCCCCGCTCCCCGACGGGCGGGTGCTCGTGGCAGGGGGCATCGACGGCTCCAATATGACGCTGGACAGCGCCGAGGCCTTCGATCCCGCAGCCGGCAGCTTCAGCTCCGCGGGGATCGGCCCGCTGGTAACGGGGCGCTACAACGCCGCCGCCGCCCCGCTCCCGGACGGCCGCGTGCTTGTGGCCGGCGGCAACCAAGGCGCCAGCATTCTCCCGAACGCGAACGCCGAGATCTTCGATCCCGCCTCCGGCAGCTTCAGCTCCGCTGGGATCGGCCCGATGGTCGTGCCGCGCAGCAACCCGGCCGCCGCCCCTCTCCCGGACGGGCGGGTGCTGCTGGCGGGGGGCAACAACAACACTGGCTTCCTCGATAGCGCCGAGGTCTTCGATCCACGAACGAACACCTTTGTCCCGGTCGGCGATATGGGCAGCGTGCGCACCGGCGCCGTCGCCGCCCCGCTGCCCGACGGGCGGGTGCTGGTGGCCGGTGGGCGCGACGATGACCCGATCCATGCGAGCGCCGAGATCTTCGATCCGCAGACCGATACCTTCAGCTCGGCCGGCATCGGCTCGATGGGCACCGCCCGCGTCGGGGCCGTCGCCGCCCCACTCCCGGACGGCCGGGTGCTGGTGGCGGGCGGGACCAACGCCACGTCGGACCCGTCGGGCGTGGAGGCCTTCGATCCAAACTCCAACACGTTCAGCTCCGTCGGGATCGGCTCGCTCGGCACTGAGCGCTCCGGCGCCGCTGCCGCTCCGCTTCCCGACGGGCGGGTGTTGGTCGCCGGGGGCCAGGACAGCGCCAACTACCTGCAGAGCGCCGAGCTCTTCGCCCTCGCGCCGCGCGCCCCGTTCATGTTCAGGCTGCGAGGCAAGAGGCTGATCTTCACCGCCCCGGTGGCGGGCACGGTCGGGGTCAGCGCGGCGAAGTCGGGGACCGCCAAGATGGCGACGAGGAACGAGGAAAGGAAGCCGGGGATTAGGCCCTCGAGCGCCAGCGGCGGCGCCGGCAAGATCACCGTGGCGCTGAGGCTCGCCGGCAAGGCGAAGCGGCACTTCAAGGCCAAGGGCAGGGCGAAGGTGAGGGCGAAGATCAGCTTCACCCCGAGCGGCCAGTGCCTGGAGTCCTTCAGCGCCTGCTACGACGCCGGCACCGAGACCGCGAAGCTGAAGCTCAAGAAGAAGAGGAAGCGGAACATGCGGAATTAGGCCGCACGCCTCCTCTCGGCCAAGAGCGGCTGGCGGTGGGGCGGCCACGATCGCACCGGTGGGCGCGTAGGTGAGCAGCTTGAGCGTCAGCGCCGCGCGATGCACCATCTCGCGCCAGCGCCCGCTGTAGCGCGCGTGACCCAGCCACCGCCGCCAGAACGCCACCGAGGACATTGGTGTCGGGGAGGTACAGCTGCTTGGAGCTCCAGCCCTCGCCCTCGGGCGCGATCCTGAACAGGCCCCCGCGGTCGGCGTCGAGGATCGACCCGAACACGCTGGGCGAGTCGAAGCGCGGGCAGCAGTAGCAGTCGATCGTCCCGTCGGTTCCGACGAGCGCGACGGTATGCAGGTCGCCGATCAGGCCGTGCTCGGCGACCGGCAGGTAGTGCGCCCGCCGAGTTCCCGCGGGCGCGACCTGCCCTGCGCGATCAGCACGCACGTCGAGCGTCATCAGCGATCGTCCCCGCGGCTTACGGGACCAGCACGAGCTTGCCCTTGGATGCCGAGCTCTCCAACAGCTCGTGCGCGTGGCGCGCGTCGCTGAGCGGCAGGCGCTCGGCCACCACCGGGTGGATCTTGCGTTCACGGAGCAGCTCGATCAGCGCGCGAAAGTCCTCCCGGAACTGCTGCGCGTCGAAAGGCTCCCCGCCGACCGCTCCCTCTCGCCTCGTCGCCCGGTCGCGGTACTTCTGGACATGGTAAGAGGAAACCCGCCGGCGGGGTGACAGCTTGTCCCAGAGCCAGACGGCTGCGATCGCCGCGTACCACTTGATCACCCCGGGCCAGTCCTTGTGTCCGTCCTTGAGCGTGTCATAGCGGCCGAACACGACGAGCCTGCCGCCGGGCCGCAGCGCCCGGAACGAGCGCAGCGAGATCGGACCACCCAGGCTGTCGACGACTACGTCTACACCGCCGGCCTCCTCGCGCACGCGCTCCAAGAAGTCCTCGTTGCGGTAGTCGATCGCCACAGCGCCGAGCGCCTCGACCTTGGCGCGGTCGCGAACAGACGCCGTCCCGAAGATGCGGAGCCCCGCCACCGCTCCCAGCTCGAGGGCCGCGACTCCGACCCTGCCGGCCGCGCCGTGCACAAGCACCGTCTCCCCGCGCTTTACCTTGGCCGTGCGGTGGAGCACCTGGTAGGCGGTCATGTAGGGAAAGAGGAGGCTCAGGACCTCTCCCGGGTCGAGGTCCTCGGGAACGTCGACTGCGCCGAACTCCGGCACGCAGACGCGGTCCGCGTCCGCGCCCCAGACCGTCAGCGCGCCGATGCGATCGCCCGCCCGCAGCCGCGAGCAGCCCGGGCCGAGCTCTTCGACGACGCCGACGAGCTCATAGCCGGGCGTGAAGGGCGGTTTCGGGGCGCCCGGTAGGTACGTGCCGGCGCGAAGCTGGGAATCGGTGAACGACACCCCCGCCGCCAGAACCTTGACGAGGACCTCGCCCGGGCCCGGTCGCGGGTCCTCCTCCTCCACAATCTCCAGGACCTCAGGCCCTCCGAAATGATCGACGACGACGCGCTTGGTGGGCATGCCGAACCTCCTGAGTCTCCGTCACGATCTCGCCGGGGCTCGGCGATCGCATCAGCTGTGCCCCCTGATTTCGCCTCGGGGGCGACTACCGACGCGGGTCGAATCATGCCTGCGCTTGCGTTTGCTCAACTCGCCGGATACGGTCGCCTCAGCCCCTGGTTGCCTCCGACCACTCGGGCGAGAAGGGAGTCACATGAATCCGAGATCGACCATCGGCCTGATCGCGGGTGTGCTGGTGGCGACAGTCCTCGCGCTCGCGCCGCAAGCCCAGGCCCGGAAGACGGAGAAGTTCAAGGTGCTCTCCGTCAGCGGCGGTACGAATAGCTCTCGCGACGTGGTCTACGAGCCTTCCCCCAACGGGGACACCTGCGCCTTCACACAGACGGAGCGCGTCAGCTTTCACAGCACCAAGCGGGCCACCGCCTATGCCTTTACCAGCAAGGCGCACGGCCGGGCGCGGGTGGCCTGGTCCTCGAAGCCCACCTTCTCCGGCAACTTCACCGTGGTCGAGGTGCCGGGCGAGGTGACGATTTCGCGCTCGGCCACCTACGAGCAGAGCACCTATGTCGATCCGGATACAGGGGAGACCTACCCGGGCTGCGTCTACGAGCCGTCGCCGGTGAACTGCACGGTCGAGAGAACCCTGCCCGCCACTCTGAACATCGGGGGCACGTCCGGAAGCGAGGAGAGCACCTACGTCCAGGTGTCGGCGAACCAGGGCGAGCTGAACGAGATCGACGACGCGTGCCTGGTCGAGCTGTTCCAGACCGAAGCAGAGGACCCGCTGCTGTTTTCGCGCGCCGATCTGTTCAACGGGAGGCAGAAGCGGCTCAGCGACACGGACCGTGCCGAGACGCCAGCCTTCGACAATCCCAGCGACAGCGCGAGCGTCACCGGAACGACGGCCAAGGAGCTAACGGCCGAACTGAAGCGCAAGAAGCAGCGGCCCTGACGAACACAAGACGCCGCTCGCCCTACCTCCGCGGAGGGCTAAGCGCTCATGTGGTCAGCGTCGACGGAGCCGGGAAGCGGCTGATGGGATCAGAGAGCGTTCGGCAGGTCTTTCGGATCGTCGTTGCGTCGCGAGCCGAGTAGACCTGGGCCTGATAGCCGGGGCGACAGTCGCAGCGATCCCCGCGGTTGCTCGCGCAGCGAGGCGAGTGGCGAACCACGATTCCCTCGGCTCGGCGCTTGGACATCGCAACACATCTAGCTCTGATCGCCGGAGCTTGGAAGTCCTTGGCGGCCAACATGCGATCGGCTTGCGATCGGCAGGTTGGGCGACGCAGGCGCCTCACGGCCTATCCGTGCCGAGCGGGCTGCGCCGAAATGGGCATCAATCGCGGCGAGCCCCGCCGGAAAAGCGCCCGTGTGCGCGGGTTTCAGGAACTAGCGGAGGGGGTGGGATTCGAACCCACGTCGGAGGAGTAATCCCCCGAAACGGTTTTCGAGATCTGAGCAAGTTGTGACGGGTGCGTCGCGAACCCCCTGCGATACTCGCCCCCGATGTCCCTTCCGACCGGGGTTCTCACCTTCTGCTTCACCGACATTGAGGGGTCCACCGAGCTCTGGGAGCAAGAGCCCGCAGCGATGGCGCAGGCGTTGGTCTGGCATGACCAGCTCGTAGCCAAATTGGTCGAGCGCCATGACGGCTATCTGATCCAATCGATGGGAGAGGGCGACTCCACCGTTTCGGTCTTCAGCTCCGCGAGCAGCGCCGTCACCGCCGCAGTCGACATTCAGCGGGAACTGAGGGGAAACACCGAGAACGAGCTCGGGCTCGCGGTACGAGTTGGACTCCACACCGGCGAGGCCGAGCAGCGCGACGGAAGCTACTTCGGCGCGGCCGTCATCCTCGCAGCGCGGGTGCGAGGTCTCGCCGATGGAGGCCATGTCTTCCTTTCATCGGCGACGCGCGCGCAGGTGATGGATCGACTGCCGGCAGGGTGCACGCTCGTCGATCTCGGACCGCACACGGTGAAGGGCTTGGCGGCGCGTGAGGAGGTTTACGCCCTCTCCGCGAGTGATCTGCCGCCGCCGCCGTCGACCGCTTGCCCATATCAGGGTCTGCTGCCCTTCGGTCCCGGCGACGGCGATCGGTTCTTCGGCCGAGATCGGGCGATAGCGGACGCCGCGGCGATGCTCCGCGCGGACGGTTGGCTCACCGTCGTGGGCAGCTCAGGCAGCGGCAAGTCTTCGCTTCTACGAGCGGGTGTGGCAACGCGTTGGGAGGACGCGCTGGTCCTGACCCCGGGCGCCGCCCCGACTCCGCTACCGCCGGGCGACGGCCTGGTCGTGGTGGACCAGTTAGAGGAGCTGTGGACGGTTTGCGCCGATCCCGAGGCGCGGGTCGCATTCATCGACTCGCTGTTGGCGCGCGCGGGTCCCGTGGCGGTGGGTATCCGAGCTGACTTCTACGGCCGGTGTGGCGATCATGCCGCGTTGCGCGCCGCGGTCGCCGGGCATCAGCTGCTCCTCGGAGCGATGGACGAGGACGAGCTTCGCAGCGCGATCACCGGGCCGGCGCAGGCGTTCGGGCTTCGGGTTGAAGCGGGTCTCGTCGAGGTGCTCGTCAGGGAGGTAGCCGGCCGGCCGGGCGCGCTTCCCCTGCTCTCGCATGCGCTGCTGGCCACCTGGGAACGTCGCGACGGCCACACCTTGACGCTTGACGCCTATCGAGAGGTCGGCGGAGTCGGTGCGGCGATCGCCGAGACAGCGGAGTCGGTCTACGGCCGTCTGGACGCGGGGCAGCGCTCCTCGGCTCGAAACGTCCTGTTGCGTCTGGTCGAACCCGGCGAAGGGGCTGAGGACGCTCGCCGCCGGGCGGGCGTTGACGAGATCGTCTCAGGGGCTGCCGGAACCTCCGTGACGCCGGTCATCGATGCGCTCGCCGCCGCCCGGCTGTTGATCGTCGACGAGGGCAGCGTCGAGCTCGCCCACGAGGCACTGATCAGGGAGTGGCCTCGGCTTCGCGAGTGGCTCGACGAGGAACGGGAGGCGCTCGCGATCCAGCGACATCTGACGGGCGCCGCCGCCGCTTGGGAGCGGCTCGGGAAGGACCCCAACGAGCTCTACCGGGGTCCGCGTCTCGCGGCCCTGCTCGAGTGGCTCACCACCGGTCCGACGCTTTCGGCCTCGGAGCGAGAGTTCGCGGAGACGAGCCGGGCCGAGTCCGAGCGCATCGAGCGGGCCAGGGCCCGCAGCACGCGGCGACTCCGAATCCTGGTCGCAGGCGTGAGCGTCGCTCTGCTCGTCGCGCTGGTGGCGGGAGCATTCGCCCTGATTCAGCAGCACGACGCAGCCTCGTCGCGGGATCGAGCCGACATCAGCCGCCTGGCCGCGGTCTCGCGCAGCGTCGTCGAACGGCAACCGGACCTCGGCCTGCTGCTGGCCGTCGCGGCCTTCGACCTCGAGGACAACGACGACACGCGGAGCGCGCTCTTGAACGGCCTGCAGGCCAACCCACTGCTTCTCGGTCTTCTGCATGGTGTGGACTCCGGGCTCGAGGCGGCGGTCTTCTCGCCGGACGGCCGAACCCTGGCGACCCCGACATCCGATGGCACCGGCACGATCCTCTGGTCCACAGCGAGCCACCATCGCTTAGCCGTGCTGGACAAGGGTGACGGCATCGCCCTCGGTGCCGCGATCAGCCCCGACGGGCGCTGGCTCGCCGTGCCAGCGATCTATGAGAAGCCGCAACCCCGGTCGCGTCTGCAGATCTGGGATCTCGAGCGAGAACGGCTCGTCCACCTGCTGCCGAGTCCCGCCGGGGCCCTTTCAAGCGCGGCGTTCAGCGCCGACGGCCGCAGCCTGTTCACCCAGGGCGGGCCTCGCCCGGGTCCGTTCGGCACCGAGGTCGTTACCTGGGACACCAGAACCTGGAAACCGCGCGGCAAGCCGTTGGTCGTGAATCCGGAATACGTCGGCGATCGGACCGTGGCGGTCAGCGCCGACGGCGGCCTGATCGCGGTGCCCGAGTCGCGAGGTGGCACCGAGGTGTGGGCCACCGCCAGCCGCCGGCCGGTTGGCGAGCTCGCGGGCACCGCCCCCGCGCAGGCGCTGGCCTTCTCCCCGAGCGGCAAGACCCTGGCCGTCGGTGACGAGACGGGCGATGTGCATTTCTTCGATCCGCGCTCGGCCGCGGAGCGCGCGGCCCCTATCTCACTCTCCGAGAGCTCGCCAAGCGCGATTGAGTTCACACCGACCGGCGACAGAGTCGCGATCGGCCGCATCGACGGTCGCACACAGATCTTCGAGGTTGCATCCGGGGAGGCTCTCGGACCCCCGCTGGGCGCCAACGCGGCGGCGATCAACGACGTCTCGTTCACCGCGGACGGCGCCTTGCTCGCCACCGCCGGGCTCGATCGCACGGGGGCACTCTGGCGCCTCGACGGCGACCGCGCGATCGGCACCGAGCTGGGCGGTCAGGGCGGCGCGATCACCGACGCCGTCTTCACCCCCGACGGCGGGGAGCTGCTGACGGCGAGCACGGATGGGTCGGTCGCCGCCCGCGATCCGGAGAGTGGATCGATCGATCGCAGGTTCGAACTGGGTGGGGAGGCGCTCACAGCAGCGGTCTCCCCCGACGGCTCGACGGTCGCCGCGGGAGGGACGTCCGGAACGGTCGAGTTGTGGCCTGCCGGCGATCCTGACGCCGACCCGTTGGTCGTGGACCTGGACCGGGGCTGGGCTCAGCAGGTCGCATATGCGCCGGACGGCGGAACTCTCGCGATCGCGGTCGACAACCAGCGCGGTGTCTGGGAGGGAGTTGGACCCGACGTCGGCCACGTACGTTTCGTCGATCCCGATACGGGGGAGGAGACGGCCGCGCGACTCGTCTTCCGAGGGGGGCCGCCAATCGGGGTGGCGTACAGCCCCGATGGTGACACCCTTGCAGTCACCGTCCAGAACAACCTCCTGGTGCTCTATGACGCCGTGACTCATGATCCCCTCGGCGACCCCATCGACAGCGTCGACAGCGCGTTCCTCGCGACGGCGTTCAGCCCGGATTCCCAGCGCTTCGCAACCGGCACCACCTCCGGGCGCGTAATCCAGTGGAACACGGCGGACCGGCGTGAAATCGAGCCTTCCCTCGAGGGCGACGTGGGTGCGATCGCGGGGGTCGCGTACAGCCCGGACGGCAAGCTCCTGGCAACCACCCGCCTGGGCTTCTCGACCACCCAGCTCTGGCAGGCCGACGACGGCGCACAATTCGGCGGCACGTTCGTGGCGGGCCGAACGCCGTACACAGAGCGAACCTTCACCATCCACCACTTCGTCGCCAGCCGTCCCGCGTTTTCCCCGAAAGGCGATCGCCTCGTCACCCCGGGCTTCGAGCACGCAACCGTGTCGTGGACCCTCGACCCCGAGGCGTGGCGTCGGGCGGCATGCGCGATCGCAGGACGCGATCTGACGGAGGCCGAGTGGAACCAGTTCCTCCCTGCCCGTACTCCGCGTCAGCTCTGCGAAGGCAACTGAACGAGTCCAGCGAGAAGCTCACCAGGAGTGCCGGGAGCTTGAAGGCTCTTACCCCGCATACGCTGCGGCGATGCCAACGTGTCCCACCTGCGGCCATGAGAACCCTGATCTCCTTGTACCCGGCTCCGAACGATGTGAACTCGACAACAGGCCTCCGGATCGGCTGATGCGCCGTACCAGCGATTCCGAAGCCTTGCGCTCTGCATGGAGAGCGGCACTTGGAGTTGGCGCTACCGCTTTTCAAGCAGAGCGGGAGCTGGCGCGCCATCGTCCGCTCCGCTTCGCACTTGCCTCACATAACCTGCCGATGTGACTCCCGCGGGCCTCTCGAACGTTGACGTGGCGGTCCGCGCACGCCGCTGGCGCGATGCCGCGCAAGCCGCGGTCTGCGACGTGCACGAGCCGTGGGCGCATGGCACGGTCGTGCGAGCGAGGCGGCATCCGAGGCTACTGGGATTTCAACGTCGTTCGGGTCGAGGAGGACCCGGCAATGAGCGCGGAGGCGCTGATTGCGTTCGCGGATGAGGCGCTCGTCGGGCTCGCGCACCGGCGCGTGGACTTCGATCACATCGATGCCGCTGAGTCGCTGCGGGCCGACTTCGAGGCCAAGGGCTGGAAGGCCTCGTGCTTGCTGTGGATGCGCCACGAGGGCCCAGCGCCGCCCGGACCGGCGATTGCGGTCGACGAGGTTCCCTACGACGCCGTCCACGATCTCCGTACGCCTGGCACCGCGAGGACTTCCCGGACCAGGACCCCGCCGAGTACCACTCACAGGCCCGCGAGATCGCGCTGCGTCGCGGCGTGCGGGTGCTGACCGTGAGGGATGGCCGCGCACCGGTGGCCTTCGCCCAGACCGAGCGCGACGGTACAGCGGCCGAGATCACCCACGTCTACGTCCACCAGGAATACCGGGGCGCTGGCCGGGGCACAGCATCGACGCGTGCGGCGATCGAGGCCGCAAGCGACACCCGGGACCTTTGGATCGTCGCGGATGAGAACGACCGACCCAAGGATCTGTACGTGCGGCTCGGCTTTCGCCCGGTACGGACAACGATGGAGTTCCTGCGCGTGCCTTAGGCGTGTCCACGGCGCACGCAACTAGCTCGGGCGGACTCGATTTAGCCCCTTTGCATCCTGACCTCAACCGGTCAATGCACCACCCCTGACGTCTCGCATCGTCTCATCTAGTCCGAGCGCTGTCGAGGAAGGCCGTAGGCCGAAGCGAGTCAGCGCTCGGCGCCGGTCTCGGAGAGGCCGTCGATCAGCTCGGCGAGCTTCTCGGCCGGGGTCCGAAAGCCGAGCGTCTGGCGTGGTCTCCCGTTGAGCTTTGCGGCGACCTCGTCGAGGCGCTCTTGGCTCACCCCCTCGAGGCTCTTGCCCTTCGGGAAGTACTGGCGAAGCAGGCCGTTGGTGTTCTCGTTCGATCCCCGCTGCCAGGGGCTTCGGGGATCGCAGAAGTAGACGTCGACGCCGGACTGGACCGAAAAGCGCCGGTGCTCTGACATCTCCGATCCCTGATCCCAGGTGAGCGAGCGGCGAAGCTGGGCGGGCAGGGTGGCGATGCTTTGCGAAAGCGCCTCGCAGACGCGCTCTGCGGCGGCTCCCTCGGGCAGAGCGACGAGCTGGCAATAGCGGGTCTGGCGCTCGACCAGGGTCGCGATCGCATTGTTTCTCGTGCCGATCAAGAGGTCGCCCTCCCAGTGGCCGGGGACCGCTCGGTCATCGACTTCGGGCGGGCGCTCGGAGATCATCACCATCTCGGAGATCTTGCCCTGGCCCTGGCGCTTTGACGATTGCGAGCGGGCATAGCGCCTTGACCGGCCTCGCCTCAGGTGCCGGGTCAACTCGCGTTTCAGCGTGCCTCGCGCCTGGACGTAAAGCGCCGGTAGATCGTCTCGTGGGAGACGTGCATCGCCTCATTGTCGGGGTATTGGATCCGAAGCCAGCCCGCGATCTGCTCGGGAGCGGTCCTCTCGAAGACGCTCGGCGACCACTCGGCGAAGCTCGGGGCAGAGCTCGAGCTTCGTCGCCGCGAGCGCCGCGAGCGTCGCCAGGCCTCGCGCTGGGCGGCGTGGGCGCGGTAGCGCCGCCGCCGCCGCAGCGGTTGATCTCACGCGCGATCGTCGTATGTGAGCGGCCTAGCGCCCGGGCGATGGCGCGGGCCGATCGGCCGCGGGCGATCGCGCGCGAGATCTCCTCGCGCTCTTCGAAGCTCAGGCACCTCTCCGAGCGCCGGTGGGCCCTGGGCCGGATGCCTCCGCTTCTCGCCAGGTGGTTGCTCACGCTCCCCAGAGGAAGGCCGAGCCGGCGCCCGATCTCGCGATCGCTCAGGCCCTGTGCTCGGAGCTCCCAGATTGCGTCCTTTGTGGTCTCGGCCATCGCGTAGCCCTTCGGCATCACCGCACCTCCTTCGTTGGTCAGCGAGTCGCTGACTCTGGTGGGTGGTGCGGCGGTGGTTTGAAACCGCCATCGAAAGCGACACGTCGCCCCATTCAGGCACCGAGCTGTCAACACCGAGTAGTTGAAGCCAAGGGCTTCGGAAACGGCTCGAAAATTGTCAACTCCCCCGGTTCCGGATCCGTGTCGACCGCCCCCGATCGCGCACTCTTGTTCACGGAAGTACTGGACGGGCGGGATTGGCTGGGCTGTCCGCGGGGTGACAGACTGCGGTGAACCGTTGCGAAGGGGAGACAGCTTCGCCCTCAACCGCCACAGAACAGCCGCGGCATACGCGTCGGCGCTGGGCAAACGATCAAGGAGTTTGCGATCGTCGTGCGATCGGCAGCTCGGGCGACAGACGCCAAGGTCCCGGTCTCGGGGCGGGTACTAGCCTCGACCGACGGGCGTCAGATTCGCATTCGTCCCGCTCAAAAGGCGCCTGAGCGGGCGTTTTGGGCTTCGAGCGGAGGGGGAGGGATTCGAACCCTCGATGGACGAGAAGACGCCCATAACGGTTTTCGAGACGAGCGTCAGAAGAGCTGGATGTGCCCGAGTTGCAGGCACTTCCGCGGCGAGACAAGCCCAATGCGATCGGTTTGCGATCGTCCCGTTTTGGGAGTTTCGAGAGTCCTACGCCAGGTTCTCAGGCGTCGCTCTCTCTTCAAGGCCTGCGGCAACGTGCGGTCAACGCGCGGGCAGCTGAGTGCATCGGGAGTTCCGAGGTCGGCGTGGCAGCCCCGGAGAGGAAAACCGAGCTACACACGCCGCGGGACGTCAGTCCCAAGCTGTTAGGTGGCGATGCGTGCGCCCAGAGCCGCGCACGATCCCCCGGCTCAGACCATCAGGTCTCCGCCGTTGATGTCCAATGCGGCACCGGTGATGTAGGCGGCATCGGGGCTACAGATGAACGCGACCAGGGCGGCCACCTCCTCGGGCTCACCGAGTCGACCGACGGGGAAGGAATCCGCGTATGCAGCGAGCCTCTCGGGGGTGCAATTCTCCCGGGCCATGTCGGTGTCGAAAAGCCCTGGGCAGATGGCGTTGACGGTGATCCCGAACCGCGCCATCTCGTTCGCGAGGGCTCGCGTCAGGCCGAGCACACCCGCCTTCGCGGCCGTGTAGTGAGCACCTCCCAGCGTCGAAACGTTCTTACCGGCAGTCGAGGAGAAGTTGACGATCCGTCCGAACCCGGCATCGAGCATCCGGGGCAGACAGACCTGGGATGCGATGAACGATCCGGTCAGCGAGACGTCGACGACCGAACGCCACTCGCTTTCGGAGATCTCCATGAAAGGCGTGGGGAAAAGGATGCCCGCCCCATTTACAAGCACCGTCGGGGGGCCGAGCTCCTTGGTGGCATGCGCGGCAGCGGCTTCCATGCTCGCGCGATCGGTCACATCGCCCTCGAGAGCACGGTGCCTTTGCTCGCCTCCGCTCAGGCTCGCAACCGCGGAGCACGCCGCTTCTTTGTTCCGGTCCACGATGACCACGGCCGAACCGTTGTCGGCCAGCCGCCGAGCGCAGGCGAGCCCGAGGCCGCGGCCACCCCCGGTGATCAACGCAACGGGTTGGTGAGCGGCTGATATCACCTCAGGTTGAATCCTCCTCGGCATTCCCACCGGTTGCCAGCTCCGAAGAGTCATCGTCGTTGAGGCGCTCGCCCAAGAAGTACTCCTCGGCGCTCCCGAGATGCTCATCGATCGAGGTGGCGATCCTCGCCGGCGAACCATCGATGATCGCCTCCAGAGTGTCCTGCTGATTTCGTAGAGCGCGGTCGATGTCTATGTGCCCGACGGGATAGTCCCCCCGGTCGGTGACGTACTGGCTCATGATCTCGCGGAGCAACCGCGCGAGAACCTCGTTATGTGACGCCTCAGCGAGCCTTATGTGGAACTGGATGTCGACCGCGAGGAACTCCTCCTCGTTGTCCACGAGGCTGGGCAACTTGTCGACAAGCGCGCGAAGCGCGCTGATGTCGTCGTCGGTTCGACGTCTTCCGGCGAGCTGAGCGGCGTGGCTCTCGAGAGCTCGTCGGGTTTCCAACAAAGATCTCATGCCCTCGTAGGTTTCACCCTCGATCTCAGCGATCACCTCCCTCGGGATCCAGCGTGTCTTGACGAAGGTGCCGCCGCGGGCGCCGCGTTTCACGGAGACGATGCCCGCTCGCTCGAGGATCCCGGTCGCTTCCCGGATCACCGCCCCGCTGCACCTCGAGCGCCGCTGCGAGCTCGCGCGACGACGGGAGCTTCTCCCCGGGTTCGTAGTAGGCCGCCTCGTATTGCATCGACGATGGCGACGACGACGGACTCAGCGAGGTTCTTGGGGCGCAGGGGGCGGAAGGCATCAACGCGAGCGTCCCGGTCCACCTTCGATTTACCGTCGGTCGCCAGTGTCGTCTCCACTAGGCATCCGAGAAGCCGTACTCGGTGCGCGCCGCTTCCGGTGTGACGTAGCCGTCCAGGACATCGTCGCGGACTCGCGCGGGGTCGCGTTCCTTGGGATCCCCATAGCCGCCGCCGCCGCCGCATTGATGGGAGACGACACTCCCGCCGGGGACGCGAACACCACCGATGATGGGGCGGTTCTCCTCGTCCGGCGTCCCGAGGTTTAGCATCAGCGCGGACCGTTTGCCGCCACCGCCGCCAAACAGGCCCGGGGGCTCGAAGCGAAAGCGAGCGATCGAAGCCGAGATCGTCGCGTCTTCGCTGAGGATGCGGTAGTCGACGCGAACGCCCAATCCGCCGCGGAATTTGCCGGGTCCTCCCGAGTCGGAGATCAAGCTGTATTGCTCCACGGTCAATGGGTACTTCGCCTCGATCGACCTCGCATGGGACGTTGAAGTTGTCGCCGTTGAGCAGCGGGCATAGAGCGTTCATGCCGTCCATCGTGGCTCGGCCCCCCCATCCGCCGGCATAGGGCATGAAGTGGATGTATGGTCCGCGTCGTGGGAACCTCCCCCGCGATGGCCATCGCCTGCACACCTCCGAAGATCCCGGCCGAGACTCGGTCGGGCATTGCCGGTGCGAGGGCGAAGAAGATCGCCTCCATGATCGCTCGGCCGATGTTGTCCCACGGCGTCCCCGGCGCCGGATCGATCGCGTGGGTGACACTACCCGGGCGGGTAATGATCGTGAGCGGCCGATAGAAGCCTGCGTTGGGATCAATCTCCGGCCCGAACAGGCACTTCATGGCCACACGCGCGGCACCGTGCGTGCAGGCGTGGTGGGCATTCCCGCAGGCGCCCAAGCGCTGATCCTCGCATTCGGAGAAGTCGAAGGTGATCTCGTCGCCCTCCACCCTGACCTCGACTACGACCTTGACGGGGTCGTCGCTGACACCATCTGAGTCCACCATGTCCTCGCCGCGGTAAACGCCATCCGGCACCTCCCTCAGGGCGGCCCGAATCCGCGCCTCTGAGTAATCCAGGATGCTGTCGACGTACCGGCTCAACCTCGTCGCGTCCGAACCGCGCCATCAGCTCTTGGAACCGGACGTCCGCAGTGTGTGCGGCCGACACTTGGGCCATGAGGTCGCCCAGATTGGCCTCTCTGAGGCGGACATTGTCCGAGGATCAGCTCCAGCACTTCATCGGACATCACGCCCTCGCTGCTCAGTCGCAGGGGCGGGATGGAGATCCCCTCCTGGTACATGTTCGTCGCGTCCGGCGACCAGCTGCCGGGTCCTTGCCGCCGATATCAGTCCAGTGGGCCTTGGTTACAGCGAAGTAGACCGGCTCGTCCTCCCAAAACAGCGGGCGCAGCAGGTTGACATCGTTCTTGTGGGTGCCGTTACCACTATGAGGGTCGTTGGAGATGTAGAGATCCCCGGGCTTCATCTCTGAGAGCTCGTACCGGTCGAGGACGGGCGGCAGCGTCTGGTGCATGGATCCGAGGAACACCGGGATGCCTTCTGCTTGTGCGATCACCGAGGCGTCAGGTCGCAGCAAGACGCTGCTGAAGTCCTTGACCTCATAGATGATCGGCGAGTATGCCGCGCGTGCAAGCGTGAGACTCATCTCCCGGACGACCGTCGTCAGCTGGTTCTGGATCACCTCTCTCGTGATCGGGTCGACGTCCTTAGGGACTGCTTTCTCCACCGCTCTCTCCATTCGGTCTATCTTCCTGTGCCATCGCCCTGCTCGCCGAGCGCAGGCACGAGCTGCAGGGTGCCATCCTCGAGGACGGCCAGGCTCCACCCTTGCGGGACATAGGTCGTGGATCCCCCCTCCTCAACCACCGACGGGCCAACGAGCGCGTCCCCCCACTTCAGTTCCCCGCGGTCGTAGATCGACGCGTCGGTCCACCGACCCCGGGCGAAGAGCTGGCGGGAGGTGTGCGGCACAGGCGACGTGGTGGCCTGCGAGGTGGCCAGCCCACGACGCACCTCGGCCAACGCCGGGGTTCTTCCGATCACCGAGACTTGTAGGCGAACGAGCTCCACCGGCGTGTCGTCGCGCTGGAACCCATAGAGCCTGCGATGCTTTTCGTGGAAGCGGCCCTGCGCCAATTCGATCAAGTTGCCGTCGCCGTTGGCCGGACCGAGACCCCGTCAGCGGAACCCGACAGCTCAACGGCGAGCGGGTGGTCCTGTCCTGCGTAGCGCAGCTCGGCCGTACGCAGACAGTCGACCCGCGCGTGAGCAATGCGCTCGGTCTCGAGTTGCTCGCGACCCTGCTCCTCGAGCTCCGAGAGCATTCTCTCGAGGCCGTCTGAACTGATGTCGAGGCCCATCACCATCCTGTCGAGGTCATAACGGGCGTCGGCGGTGAGGATGCCAAAGGCCGAGAACGTCCCAGGATGTACGGGCACGAGCAACCTGCTTCATCTCCAGGGCGGCCGCCAACTCGCAGGCGTGAAGGGGACCGGCACCGCCATAGGCCAGCAGCGAGAACGCTCTGGGGTCATACCCTCTCCCGATCACCGCTTCGCGCAGGAAGCGAACCATGTTGGAGTTCACGACAGTGATGACTCCTTCGGCTGCCTCCTCCCAGGACATCGAATAACTGGCGGCGATCTTGTCGTCCATCGCTGCTCGGGCGCCATCCACATCGAGTTGGAGCGCTCCGCCGAGAAAGTTGTCCGGGTTGATGCGTCCCAGGAGCAGGTTCGCGTCGGTTACCGTGGGCTCTTCCCCTTCGCATAGCTCACCGGACCCGGGACCGCACCGGCGCTCTGTGGGCCAACGCTAAGCGCCCCGAACTCATCGACCGTTGCAATCGACCCGCCTCCAGCGCCGATCGCCTCGATGTCGACCATCGGCACCATCACCGGCCAGCGACCAACGTGCCCGACCGTCCGGGTGACGGGGTCGCCGTGGTCCACGATCGCGGCGTCGGCGCTCGTCCCGCCGATATCGAGGGTGACGAGATCGAGGACCTCCTCACCAAGCCTTGCCAGAGCGGCCCCGCCGGCGACTCCGCCCACCGGGCCGGACATCAGGGTCGCCGCAGGCCGGCGGCGAGCGTCGGAGGCCGACATGTGACCGCCATTGGACTGCATGATCATGACCTCGCCGGCAAAGCCCGCCTCGCCGAGCGAGCGCTCCAGCCCCTCGAGGTAGCGGGAGACGATCGGCTTGGTGGCGGCGTTAATCACAGTGGTAGAGGTTCGCTCGAACTCGCGGGACATCCGGCTGATTTCGCTTGAGATCGAGATCGCGAGGTCTGCGCCGTTCTCTCTGAGGATGAGCTCAACAGCTTCCTCGTGCTCAGCGTTCGCGTAGGCATGCAGCAGGCAGACGGCGACAGTTTCGATCCCGGCGGCCGAGAGCTCTTCGGCGATCGAGCGAACCTCTCGAGCATCTATGGGCTCGACCGTCTCGCCCAGATGGTTCATGCGCTCGCCGACCTCGTACCTCCATCGACGGGCGACCAGGGGAGTCGGCTTCTGCTGCTGCAGGTTGTACATGTCCGGGCGATTCGTCCGCATGATTTTGAGCACGTCACGGAAACCGCGGGTCGTGATCAGTCCAACTGTCGGTGTCTTGCCCTCGAGCAGCGCGTTGAGAGCGACGGTGGTCCCGTGCACGAATGTGTCGAGGTCCGGGGTCGAGACGCGACCTTCTCGACCGCCTCCATCACCCCCAGAGTGATGTCCGACGGGGTGGTCGAGGCTTTCGCCGTGTGAACACTCCCATCTGCATCTTGGAAGACCGCGTCGGTGAACGTACGCCGATGTCCACCCCGAGGCGCGTCACCGTCCGCCTTCCCGGTCGTGTTCATCCCGCCCATCAGCGCGCCGATCGCGTCGCGGTCGAACTCCTCGAACTCACCGACGATCTCCCCTTCGTAGAGGACCAGCGTCCGATCGGAGAGAACCGTCAGCTCGTCCAGGTCCTCTGAGATCAGCAGAATGGCAAGGCCCTGTGAGCGCGCCGTAAGGATCTCGGAGTGGAGGCTCTCAACCGCGCGAATATCTAGTCCCCGGGTGGGGTAGGCAAGCACGAATGCTCGCTTTCCGATGCGCATCTCTCGGCCAACTAACAGGCGTTGCGCCTGGCCACCCGAGAGGCTGCTGGCGGCGTCATCAACGCTCTTGCTGCCGAGCCCCGCGGCCTCGCAGAGTTCATGTGCGTATTGACGGGCCGCAGCCCGTTTGAGAACACGACCGCGGCCGGCTATCGGCGGCGCCCTGTACGCCTTAAGGATCGCGTTTCGCCAGATCGTCTCGGTCTTCGCAAGTCCAGGTGTTGAGCCTGTCCTCGGGCACCGAGCCGACCCCTGCATCGATGAACCGTTGGGGCTTGGCGCCAGTCAAGTCGTCATCGTCAATCGTGATCCCGCCTTTCGTCAAGGACCGGCAGCCGGTGAGAACCTCCGCCAGCTCGCGTTGCCCATTGCCCGCAACGCCCGCTATCCCGACGATCTCGCCCTCGCGGACGGTCAGATTGACATTGCTTAGAGCGGCAAGCCCCTGGTCGTTCGCAGCGCAGCCATCCCGGATCACAATCATGTCTTTGCCCGGCTTCGCCGGCGGCCGGTGCGGCCGACTCACCGAACCCCCTACAACCATCTCGGTGAGACTGTCTGGGTTCGCCTCCGATCTCTCGAGATTGCCAACGACCTTGCCATGCCGCATCACCGTTATCCGGTCAGCGATAGCCAGCACTTCCTGGAACTTGTGCGATATGAAGACGACCGCCTTGCCTTCCGCCTTGACCGCCTCGATCAATCCGAAGAGAGCGCGCGTTTCTGCCGGCACCAGCGACGCGGTTGGCTCATCGAGGATCACCACGCCCGCTCCGCGCGCCAGCGTTCGAAGGATCTCAACTCGCTGCTTCTCGCCCACCGAGAGCTTCCACACGGCGGCATCGGGACGGACCGCCAGGTCGAAGCGGTCGGCGAGCCTCCGGGTTTGATCGTCGAGCACCGCGCGTCGACCAAACACCGGAGGCGTTTCCGACCATCCAGCATGGATGTTCTCTGACACCGTCAGGCCTTCGATCAGCCTGAAGTGCTGGTGCACCATCCCGATTCCGAGCTTGATCGCGCTCTTCGGCGATCGCAGCTCGACGGACTGACCATCGACCTCGATGGACCCGTCGTCCGGGGCCAAGACGCCGCTGAGGATGTTCATCAGCGTGGTCTTGCCTGCTCCATTCTCGCCCAGCAGAGCATGGACCGAGCCGCTCCGCAGCTCAAGATCGACGCAGTCGTTGGCCACGAGGTCTCCAAATCGCCTCGTGATCCCTCGCATACGCACCTTCACCGCGTGGTTCCGTCCCTTGCCGGTCGGTGCCTCCGCGGCTTCGATCCTCATCGGTCCATGTCTCCGCTGCTCGCGGCTAGCCGGCGACCACGCCCTCGACGTACCAATCCCACTCATTAAAGAAGAAAGGCACCGTCAACTCCTCGCCCTTCTTGACCATTACTTTGCCGTGGTTGTCCTTGATCGGCCCGACGAACGGGTTCTCCTCTCCGGAGACCAAAGCGGCAAACGACTTCTCGGTCTCAGACTGGACGTCGTCGGGAACCTTCGGCCCCCATGGTCCCAGGGTAAAGAGCTCGTCAGCAGGAACGAGCTCGAGCTTGCCAGTGGGCTTCCAGGTTCCATCGAGCATCTCGCCGGCGGTCCTGACCATGTAGTCGGACCAGTTCCACACCGTCGAGGTTGCGATCCATGTCGGACACTGAGGGGAGCCGTCCCAGAACTCGGCGATCGCGTAGACGCCGCGCTCCTCAGCTACCGTGCAGTAGCTCGGATCGTCGATGCCGCCACGGAGCACGTCCGCGCCCGCGTCAACGAGGGAGTTCGCCGCCTGCGACGACTTCGGCGGGTTGAAGTACTCATTCATGGTCACGACTCGGACTTCACAGTCCGGGTTCGTGTCGCGACAACCCATCGCGAACGAGTTCACGATGCTCCTGATGAACGGGACATCGAGTGGCGATACGAACCCGACGGTGTTGCTCTTAGTCAGTCTTCCGGCGAGCTGGCCGGCCGCGTACTCCTTCAGCCAGTACTTGCCCCACACCCCTTGAACGTTCTCGGGCAATTCTCCCGCTGCCCCGTAGGCGATGCAATCAACGTCTGGATTGTCCTCGCAGACCTTGTTGAATATGTCGGCGAGACCCACCGTGTCAACCACCGCAGTCGCGCCTTGGTCGATCTGACGCTGAACGATCTGCGCAGCCTCCTCTGCGAAAGGCACGTTGTCGGTGTAGGTGATCGAGACCTTGTCACCAAACTCCTCGTCAAGCGCCCTTTGCGGTTCCGTGTCGGCGAGGTTCAATTCGCCATCGTCCTCGGGTCCATAGAGCAGCTGGGAGAACTGCACCTGGGCCTCGCCTCCACTGTCGCCCCCGTTTGAGTCGCTGCCACAGCCCGACGCCACGAGTCGGCGAGGTTCCCCCTGATCCCGACCTCTACCACGCCCTCGGCCGCGGCGTCATTGTCGAAGACCGTTCCGCCTTCAAGGAACGCGGTGGTGCCGTTGCGAGCCATCTCGACGCAGGCCAAACGGCTTGACGCGTGCTCCTGCTCCGGTGTGATCAGCGGCAGCCATCCACCCCAGAAGAACGAAAGGATGTCCGGCCAGGTCGCCGCTCCGGAGAACGCATGACGAAAGAGGTGCTGCGTGATGTGCACATGGGACTCGAGACCTGAAGCCCGGATGAACGATCGCGCCGGCGGCATCGATGCCATGCTTTGCGGCGAATCGAACGGTCACCTCTGGCTCGGGCCCGAGACCGACGATCTCGCCGGACCGAATCGCAATTGCCCCCCGCTCGTAGGTTGAGCGCTCTTCGTCCATCGTTAAGACGTGGGCATCGGTGATCAGGGTGTCGACCTGCTCGGGCTCAGCCACTTGCGCGACCCCCGACGAGTAGGTCCGTGACCACCTTTGCGATCGTCACTGACGCCTGCTCAAGCTCGGCTATCGGCACACGTTCGTCCGGGCAATGACAGAAGCGCGTGTCCCCAGGCCCGAAGGTAACGGCGATCATCGCCGCGTCATTTAACGAGGTTGCGAACATCACTCGAGAAGGGAGCGCCCCAGACCTCGCTCGGCTCGCCCGTCACCTCGCTGACGGCTGTGAGCATCTGCTCGGCGAAAGCGCTATCGGGGGCGATCTCTGCCGGTTCCACGACGTAGTCGGTGACGAGCTCGTACTCGAGTTCGGGGTTCAAGCCCTCGAGGCCCTGAACGCGCGCCAGCAGGTCCGCCCTTTCCGCCTCGGCCGTCTCTCCGGGGAGCGATCTCCTGTCCACGAAGATCTCGCAGTCATCAGGAACAGCGTTCTCCTTGACCCCGCCCGCACCCGAGTGGGCGTGCAAGAGCCTCCCGGCAGCAGCGGATGGAGTCGGCGACCTGACCTCGGCGTCGTACTCATTGAACATTTCGAGAACCGGTGCGAGCGCCCAGATGGGATTGACGCCCGCCTCGGGTCGGCTTCCGTGGACCGAGCGACCCTTGATCCGCAGCGCATAGGTCGCTACCCCCCGGGTCGCGGTCGCGACCCTGAGGCTCGTCGGCTCGGTCGTGATCCCGTAGTCGCCGCTGAACCCCGCCTCGAGAAGTGATCGGGTCCCCGGCTCACCTCGCTCCTCGCCGCTGGCGAAGTGCAATACGAGCGATCCCTTCAGCTCACCGGGATCGATCTGGCTGAGGTAGTGCGCGACGCCGATCTGGACGGCGAGACCCGCCTTCATATCGCAAGCCCCTCGGCCGAAGAGGAAGCCGTCGCGGATCTCAGCCCCGAACGGATCAGTGGTCCACAGCGCCTCGTTGTCGATCGGCACCGTGTCCATGTGTCCGTTCAGGACCAAGGTGGGGCCCTCGTCGAGCGCCCTTGATCACCGCTCCCACCGAGGGTCGCCCGGGAGCGAACTCGACCTGGGTACTCGAGATCGACGGCTCGGCCAGCCAGCCCTCGACCAGGTCGGCTACCGCTTTCTCCGAGGTGCCCGGGTTGACGCTTCGAGTTCTTACCAGGCTCGAGAGGACGTCGACCAGGAATGGCTCGCGCAGCGTGGGGGCACCTCGCAGCGCGGCGATCGTCGCGGCGGACAAGTCATCAGCAGGCGAGTCACCCGGTGAAGAAACGACTTTAGTCTCCTTGGCCATCTGATCACTCGCCCCGGCGACGCGCTGCCTTACCAGCCACTCCGATGGCGGCGAGCCTAGCCTTCGACGCCTAAAATGTCAATGCCCGATGCAATACGTATTTAACGCCGATCGGTGTATCCTGCGCCCCCGCCGGGACAACCAGGAGATGGCAAATGGACATAACGGTCGACGAGATTCCGGAGCCAGTCGGGCTCTACGACCCATTCGTCCACGCGATGGTCCGCGACCCGTATCCGCTCTATCGCGAGCTCCGGGACCATCACCCCGCCTATTACAACCCCGAGCGCGACCTCTGGGCGGTTTCGCGCTTCGAGGACGTCCAACATGTGGCGCGTGACTGGCGGACGTTCGCGAACAGCGGCGGCGCCGACATCGATGTGGGCCCCCAATGGTTCGGCGTCGGGGACTTCGTCGACTCCGACCCGCCTCGGCACGAGCGGCTTCGTGGAGTGGTCAAGAACTCCTTCTCACCCCGCGCGACCGCCGAGATGGAAGGCGACATTCGCAGGCAGGTCGACGAACTGCTCGCGCCCATGCTCGAACGTGGTCATGGGGAGCTGGTGGGCGAGTTCGCTTCAGTGATCCCCCTAGTGGTTATCTTCAACCTGCTCGGCTACCCGAGGGAGGACCTGGACGCACTGAAGCGGCTCCTCTACGCGGTGCAGCTGCGAACTCCGGGTGCGACCGAGCCTCCTGAGGCCGCCGTCCAGGCCCGCGGAGAGCTGCACGCCTACATCGAGGTGGCCGCCGCGGAGCGGCGGAGGATCCCACGCGACGATCTGCTCACACACATCGTCGAGTCCGAGAAGACCGGCGGAGTCAGCCGCGAGGAGATTCCCGGAATGGCTGTGCTGCTGATGATCGCCGGCTGGGAAACGTCCTCGATCCTGATCACCAATGCGATTTGGCTGCTCGCCCGGCATCCCGAGCAGCGAGAACGCCTGCGCAAGAACCCCGACGAGATCCCGGCCGCTGTCGAGGAAGTGCTCCGCTTCGACGCGCCCGTCCAGCATCTTGCGCGCCTCACGCTGGCGGACGCGACGCTTCACGATCAGACGCTTGCCGCAGGAAGCCGGGTGCTGCTCTTGTGGGCGTCAGCAAACCGCGACGAGCGGCGCTGGGAGGATCCTGACCGCTTCGATACCACTCGCGAGCCGCAGCGCAATCTGGCGTTCGGTGAAGGCATCCACCACTGCCTCGGCGCTCCGTTGGCGCGCCTGGAGAGTCGGGTCGTGTTGGAGGCGCTACTTGCCCGCGATGTCGAGTTCGAGGTCGGCGAGCCGGGGCGTCTGCCTCAGGTGATCATCCGAGGGATCTCGGATCTCCCGATCCGGTTCGGCTAGCTAACTGGGACAGCGCTCAGGCGTCGCGGACGGCGACGAACTGCTCGACGGCGAAGTCCAGGTCGGAGATGCTGTGCTCGGCCGACATCTGGGCTCGAATGCGGGCTGCTCCTTGTGGTACCACGGGGTGTGAGAAGGCCACGACGTAGACGCCGCGATCGACCAGCCCGGCGGCGATTCGGGAGGCCTCGACGGCATCGCCCACCATGATCGGAACGATCGGGTGGTCGCCCTCCAGCACTTCGAAGCCCTCGTCGCCCATTCGGCGGCGGAAGTGAGCGGTGTTGCGGCTCAGCGCGCGCCGTAGCTGACGGGAGTCCTCGATCAGCTCCAGCGCCCGGAGGCTCGCCCCGACGATCGGCGGCGCGATGCTGTTTGAGAACAGGTAGGGCCGCGACCGCTGCCGAAGCATGTCGACGACGGTTGCTCGGGAGGCGATGTAGCCGCCACTAGCGCCACCCATCGCCTTACCGAGGGTCCCGGTGAGAACGTCGATTGATTCCTTGACCGAGAAGAGCTCCGGCGTCCCACCTCCGTGCTCGCCGACGAACCCCACCGCGTGCGAGTCATCGACCATCACCAGGGCTTCGTAACTGTCGGCAAGCTCACAGATCTGGTCGAGGGGAGCGACGTAGCCGTCCATTGAGAACACGCCGTCGGTGGCGATCATCCTGCTGCGGTCCTCGCCCGCCTCGATCAGGCGCTGCTCGAGCTCCTTCATGTTTCGGTTCGAGTACCGCAGACGCTTCGCCTTACACAGGCGGATCCCGTCGATGATCGACGCATGGTTGAGCTCGTCAGAGATGACCGCGTCTTCGGGTCCGAGCAGCGCTTCGAACAGCGCCGCGTTGGCGTCGAAGCACGACGAGTAGAGGATCGCGTCCTCGGTGCCCAGAAATCCCGCCAGCCGCTGTTCGAGCTCTCGATGCACGCTCTGCGTTCCGCAGATAAAGCGCACCGAGGCCATACCGAATCCCCAGCGGTCGATCGCCTCGTGGGCCGCCCGGAGGATCTCGGGATGGCTGGCCATCCCGAGGTAGTTGTTGGCGCACAGGTTGAGCAGCTCCCGACCATCGTCGAGCCACACGCGCGCGCCCTGAACCGACGCGATCTCGAGCTCGCTCTTGTAGAGACCGTCCTCCCGGATCGCTTCCAGCTCCTCTTCAAGCCGAGCTTCGACAGCGCGACTGATCACGTCAGCTTCTCTCCTCAGTGCGCCAGGTATCCACCGTCGATGATCAGCTCCGTGCCGGTGACGAACGACGATTCATCGGATGCGAGATACAGGGCGCCGTAGGCGATCTCGATGTCCTCGCCGGCCCGGCCGAGAGGCGTCTCGCGGATGTTTGCCTCGACCGCGTCCCGCGGCTCGGTCTCGGTCATCGGGGTGATGATCAGACCTGGGCAGATGGTGTTGACGCGGATGTTGTGCGTCGCGTACTCGACGGCCGCGGCCTTGGTCATCATCACGACGGCTCCCTTGCTGGCTTGGTAGGCGAAGTAGCCGGGCACGGCAGCGAACGCGAAGCAGGAAGCGATGTTGACGATCGAGCCGCCGCCGCTTCGCTGCATCGCAGGGATGCAGGCGCGAAGGCCGTAGAAGCTGCCGGTCTGGTTGACACCGATGTTGTGCCGCCACTCCTCGTCGCTCGTGTCCACGGCCCCCGAGAAGGTCGCCACCCCCGCGTTGTTGATCAGGATGTCGAGCTTGCCAAACTGAGACTCCGCATAGGCCACGGCGTCGCCCCACTGCTCGGCCTCGGTCACGTCGAGGGAGAGATAGCGCGCCGTCCCGCCGCTCTTGGCGATCTGTTCGGCTTGGTCGCGGCCGAGCTCATCGCGAATGTCACCGAGGAGCACCGCGGCCCCCTGCTCGGCAAACAAGGTCGCCTCTGCGGCACCCTGCCCCCTCGCCGCGCCGGTGATCAAGGCGACCTTGCCCTCGAGCCTTCCGACCTTTCCTGACCCGGCCGCCGTACCCATCAGTTCTGGCCGCGGGTAAACACAGTACCGAGGGCGGCCGGCCAGGGCGGTTGCTCGGCGCGACGGCTCCGACGTGCGGCCAAGGCCACCAGCACCAGGATCGTCCCCAGGTATGGAAGCGCTGACAAGAACTCGGAGGGAATGCTCCAGCCGAGCGCCTGCGCGACGTTGCCGAGCGTGCCGAGCGCGCCGAAGAGCATCGCGCCCGCGATCAGCCGCAGCGGCCGCCAGTTCGCGAAGATCACAATGGCCAGGGCGATCCAGCCCAGCCCGGCCGTCATCTGCGGCAGCCAGGTGCCGATCGGCCCCAGCGAGAGAAAGGCTCCGCGCAGCCCGCGAAGCCACCGCCGACGCCAACGTAAAAAATTCGCCAGCCGTTCACGTTGATGCCGGAGATGTCGGCGGCCGCAGGAATTTCCCCAATCGCCCTCATGTTCAGCCCATGGCGGGTCCGAAAGAGGATGAACCACGCCCCGATCGGCATCAGGAATGCGAGATAGGTGAGGGAGAGATGATCGAAGAAAGCGTCCCCGAGATAGCGAATGTCCGAGAGCAACGGAACGTCCCACGCTGGAATCCTCACCTCGGCCGACTCGCGAACGTAGTCCACCCCGAGGACGCCTGTCAGACCGATCCCTAGGAAGGTGAGCGCAAGCCCAGCCACGACCATGTCGGCGTGCACGTAGACGACCCCCACGCCGAATACCAGCGATGCCAGCGCCCCCATTAGGATCGCCACCAGCAGGGCCAGCACGAGGCTGTTGGTGGCGTTGCCGGCGATCAGGCCGGCCAGCGCACCGATCAGCATTGCGCCCTCGATCCCGAGGTTGTAGACGCCAACCGTCTCCTCGAACAACTCGCCCGTGGCTGCGATCAGGACCGGCGTCGCGGCCAGGATCGCCGTGCCGAGTGAGACGAAGATGAGCTGCCAGTCAATTGACACCGGGCTTCTCCGCTGCAGGCTGCTTGTCGATGTACTCGGGCTCGGTCGTCAGCTCCTTCTGAGGGGAAGAAGGGCGGTGGCGAACCAGCTTGAAGCCCGCGAGGCCCTGTGCGATCGAGGCAACGATCAGCGTGATCCCGTACATCGCGAAGATGATGTCGAAGGACGTGCCCTCGGCCCGCATGATGCCGCCGATGATCGCGATCAGCGCGAACACGATCGCCATTGCGACGACGCCGATCGCCGATCCCGCGGCTAAGACCGCCACCACGATCCCCGTGTAGCCGGTGTTGTACGACAGCGCCGAGCCGAAGCGAAACTGGTTGCCCATCATCTCGATCGTGCCGGCGAGCCCGGCCATCGCGCCTCCCACCAGCAGCGAATAGATAAGGAGCTTGCGGGTGGGGATCCCGGCGAACCGCGCGTTCCCCGGACTGGCACCGAGCATTGTGACTTCGTAGCCGACCGTCGTCTGGCGCAGGATTAGCCAGGCAGCGACAGCGACGGCGGTGGCGAGGAAGAAGCCGATCGGAACCTCCGCCGATCCAAACGGAATGAGGGGAAGCTCAGCTTGGTCAGGGATCAGTCTCGATTTCACCCCCCCGACCGAGGTCGGGTCGCGCCACGGCTCCCCGGCCCAGTAGATGACCCAAAAAACGGCGACGAAGTTGAGCAACAGCGTGGTGATGATCTCGTTGACATTGAAGTGAACTCGGGCAATCGCAGGAAGCAGCACCCAGACCGCACCTCCGATCAGCGAGGCCACGAGCATCAACGAACGAGTAACGGCCACCCGAGGTCCGGGAACAAGAACCCGATCCCCGCGGCCGCCCATGCGCCGATGAAGAGTTGGCCCTCAGCGCCGATGTTCCAGAGCCCGAGCCGCATCGGAATCGCCGCAGCCAGGCCGGTCAGGATGAGGGGAATAGACAGCGTCGCCACGTCCTCAATCCCCGTTGGGCTGCCGAAGCTGAACAGCCATAGATCCTCGAAGACGACCAAGCTCGAGCCCGAGACGATGACCCCGAAGGCAAGCGATGCGGGTTTCCGAGAGCGACGGCCGCCACCTGCGCCAGGCTCCTGCGACTCCGATTGGGGGCGGCGCTCTATCTTCCAGCCCGCGCCCTCTCCATCCCGCACAGGCAGCCTCACAGGACGGGCATCGTAATCTGGGCCAAAGAAAAAGTCAATGCAAGACTCGATTAGCGCTTGAGCCTTCGCTGGGCCGCAGCACGGGTGGTCCGGGCGGCGTCGTGGAACAACACGAGCGGCGGGCTCTGCCGACGACGCCGGACGCGATCGCGAGTCCGTTCGCCGCACCGACCTCCACGCTTGCAACCTACATGTGGTTCTGGAGGACATCGCAAGACATCTAGCTCTGATCGCCGGAGATTGGAAGTCGTTGCTGCGAACGTGCGATCGGCGTGCGATCGGCAGCTTGGGCGACGCAGGCGCCTAACGGCCTATCCGCGCCGAGCGGGCTGCGCCGAAATGGGCATCGTATTCGCGGCGAGCCCCGCCGGAAAAGCGCCCGTGTGCGGGGGTTTACGCTTCAGCGGAGGGGGAGGGATTCGAACCCTCGATGGACGAGAAATCGCCCATAACGGTTTTCGAGACCGCCGCATTCAACCGCTCTGCCACCCCTCCAGGTGACGGATCTCAAGGCTACCGGCAGCTCGCGTGGCGACGGCACCAGGCAGTTGACCCGACGCGGCGCGCGACATAGAGTCGGTGCCCCAGGATCGGAATCGGAGGTGGGATGTTCGCAGGCAGGCGAAGCGACGACGCGGATCGAGCGTCGGCCCGATGCGTGCTCACGGTCGGAATCGCGGTCCTTGCGTCGGCCCTGGTGCCCGCCGTCGCGGACGCCGGGGCGCCTCAGTGCGCCGGGGCGCCCGGCGCCGGAGACCCCTACTACCCGACCTACGGGAACGGTGGCTACAACGTCCGCCACTACAACCTCGACCTGAGCTACGACCCGGCGACGGATCAGCTCGCGGGCAGGGCGCGGATCGAGGCCAAGGCCAAGCAGGACCTGTGCAGCTTCAACCTCGACCTGAACGGGCTCGAGGTGCAGAAGGTAGAGGTCGAGCACAAGCCCGCCGCCTGGGCTCGCAGCGGCCAGGAGCTGACGATCACACCCAGGCATCGGATCGAGGAGCGGGCCCGCTTCGGTGTCGCGGTCACATACAGCGGTGTGCCGGTCGAGCTCGTTTCCGGCCTGAGTGGCTTCATGCCGACCACCGACGGGGCGAACGTCGCCGGGCAGCCCGACGGCCCGGCAACCTGGTTCCCGGTCAACGACCACCCGCGTGACAAGGCGTCGTACTCGTTCGAGATCACGGTCCCCGACGGGTACGAGGTGGTCGCGAACGGCAAGCCGCACGGCGAGGAGCAGCGCCCCGGCGGCTGGACGGCGTGGCGCTGGGAGGCGCGCGAGCCGATGGCCTCCTATCTGGCGACGATCGACATCGGGCAGTGGGACGTGGTTCGCTGGCGGACCGACTCCGGCTTACCGGTCTACGACGCCGTGGACCCGGCGATCACGGGCGAAGTGCGCCGGCAGATCGATTCGTCGCTCGCGCGTCAGGGCGAGATCGTCGACACGCTCAGCGCCGCATTCGGCCCCTACCCGTTCAACGCCGTCGGTGGGATCGTCGACCCGGAGCGTCCGATCGCGTTCGCGCTCGAGACCCAGACCCGGCCGATCTACTCGGGCCTGTTCTGGATCAACCGCCAGGGGAATCCGACCAACGCCGACTACGTCGTCGTTCACGAGCTGGCGCATCAGTGGTACGGGGACAGCGTCACGATCGAGCGCTGGCGGGACATCTGGCTGAACGAGGGGTTCGCGACCTACGCCGAGTGGCTTTGGCTCGACCACACCGGCGAGGCGACGCCGCGCCAGGTCTTCGATGCCGCGTACGCGGTTTACCCCGCCGACGACCCGCTGTGGTCGGTGGTGATCGGCGATCCCGGGCCGCAGCATCTATTCGACGACGCCGTGTACGTGCGCGGCGGGATGACGCTGGTGGCGCTGCGCGAGAGGATCGGCGACGAGGCGTTCTCGACCCTGCTGCGGCGCTGGGCGAAGCGCAAGGCCGGCGCCCACGGGACGACGGAGCAGTTCATCTCGACGGCCGAGCGGGTCGCCGGTCGCCAGCTCGACGACCTGTTCCAGACCTGGCTGTTCACGGCCGGCAAGCCGCCGCCCCTGGCTCCCGCGCGCCCGGCGGCGGCACGGCGACCCACCCGGCGCGCCGCCGACCCGGACGCGCTCGCCTGGCTCGAGCGGATGCAGGCGCGACTTCGGATCGGGAGCTACTGAGCCGTGGCTCAGGCGCGAACGCCGGGGCCCTTGATCGCGTAGCCGAGGATCTCGACCACCTGCTCGGGGGTCTCGGCGGTCGCCATCGCCGCCCGGTCGACCTCCTTCAGCGCGTGGGTCAGCTCGGGGTCGTGCAGGGTGACCAGCGGCTTGCCGAGCGCGGCCGCGTAGCCGGCCTCGAAGGCGGCGTTCCACTGCCTGTACTTGTCGCCGAACCGGACCACGACCACGTCGGCGCGGCGCAGCAGCGTCTGGGTGCGGACGGCGTTCACGCCGGCGCCCTTGTGGTCCTTCCAGAAGCCCGCGGCCTCGGGGCCGAGGATCTCGACGCCGACGTCGTCGGAGGCGGCGTGGTCGGTGACCGGCGCCATCAGCTCGACGCGGTAGCCCGGCCTCGCGCACGCCCTCGGCGATCCGCTCGCGCCAGTCGGAGTGGATCTCGCCCGAGAGGTAGACGTGCCAGGTGCCGTTCTCGCTCATCGGATCCGATCTTAGGCAACCGCCGGAGCGTCTACTCGCGCTCGATCCGGCGCAGCCCGCGACCCTCGGCCCAGTGCTCGATCACGAGCCGGTCGCGGGACTCGTTGAGGCCGACGAGGACGGCCTCGGCGATCTCGGCGCGAAAGAGGTGAAATCGCGAGGGCGGCTCGGGCTCGCCCTCCCCCGCCTCGGCCGCGCGCGCCTCGCGGTAGGCGTCGAATCGCCCGGGGTCGGTGATCTCCTCAACGCGGCCCGAGAGCTTCGCGTCTCCGCTCCAGCCCGGCGGGTCCTCGGAAGCGCTGTGGAGGGCGAAGCGGGGATCCCGTTGCAGGTCGCGGGCCTTGCGCGCCCCCCACATCGAGCCGAACCAGAGCTCGCCGGCGGCGATGTCCGCCTCGGTGCCGCTGATCCGGGGCGAGCCGTCGGCGCGCAGGGTGGCGATCGTCTTGTGCTTGCCGGCCTCGAACCGGGCCTTGACCGCGGCCGCGAACTCCGGCTCTCCGCCTCGATCTCGCTCCAGCTCGCCACCGGCGCCGATCTTAGGCGTCACGGCCTGGCTGATTCGTCCTCAGGCGGCAACGATCCGGTCGCGCCCAGCCTCCTTGGCCGCGTAGAGCGCCGTGTCGGCCCGGCCGAAGATGCGCTCGGCGCTCTCCTCGCCGTCCCAGAGCACGAGCCCCACGGAGCAGGTCTGCTCGCTCGGGGGTCGCGACACGCAGGCGCTCGAGCAGGACGCCGGCGTCGTTGACATCGCAGCCGGGCAGCGCGAGGGCGAACTCCTCGCCGCCGTAGCGCGCGAGCACGTCGGTCGAGCGCAGCTCCCATCGCCATGCGGAGGCGATCTCCTTCAGCAGCCGGTCGCCGGCTTGGTGGCCGTGGTCGTCGTTGTAGAGCTTGAACCGGTCGAGGTCGACGAGGCCGATGCACAGCGGTGTGTTCTCGCGCCCGGCGCGGGCCAGCTCGCGGTCGAGCGCCTCGTCCCAGGCGCGACGATTGGGAAGACCGGTCAGGTCGTCGGTGTGGGCGACCTCGGCGAGGGCCGAGAGCAGCTCGGCCCGCTCGCGGGCGGAGCTGCGCACCCGTCGCACCAACCAATCGATCACGATCGCCGAGAGCCCGATCGTGCCGACGGTCGCGATCCAGCGCGCGGGGCCGCCCGGCGTCCCCTCCGCGATCAGCAGCGCGGCGTAGGCGAGAGCGATCGACCCGACGTAGAGCAGGGCCGTACGGCGGGAGAAGAAGAAGACGACGAAGAGCCCGATCCAGACGTAGAAGAGGGTGTAGAAGCCGCTCGGGTCGTGGCTGAAGTAGGCGGCAGCGGTGACCAGCCCGATTGCCCCCGAGATCAGGATGTGCACCGGCCAGGCGGGTGCCGATCCCGCGAGCAGCAGAGCGGCGACCCCCCCAACGCAGGCGATCGCGACGATGCTCCAGAGGGCTGCCTCGTTGAACGATTCCGGGTGCGGGACGAGCAGCGACAGCGCGCCCACCGAGGCGCCGGCGCCGAAGAGGAGGGCGCCCATCAGCCATGTGAACCGCGGGCTCTCCGCCGAGCCGTCCACGGATCCAAGCGGGGCTTCCAATCCCCTCAGGACACGCACGATGGGCCCAGGGTAGCGCGCGTTCGGCAGCCTGAACAGTGGCCAATCCGTCCGCCGCGCGCGGGCGCATAGAATCGGCCACCGGCCCGAGCGAGAGGAGAAACGTTGAGCGCCAGCGAGCAGACCCAGTTCACGCTGCCGGAGTCCGCGATCCCCACCCATTGGGTGAACCTGCTCGGCGACCTGCCGGGCGAGCCGCTGCCGCCGCTTCACCCGGGCACCAAGGAGCCGCTCGGGCCCGAGGACCTGGCGCCGCTGTTCCCGATGGCGCTGATCGAGCAGGAGGTCTCGGCCGAGCCCGAGATCGAGATCCCCGACGAGGTCCGCGACGTCTACAAGCTCTGGCGCCCGACCCCGCTGCTGCGCGCCCGCCGGCTCGAGCGCGCGCTCGACACGCCCGGCGCACATCTACTACAAGTACGAGGGCGTCTCCCCGGCCGGCTCGCACAAGCCGAACACCGCGGTCGCGCAGGCCTACTACAACAAGCAGGAGGGCGTGCGCAAGCTCGCCACCGAGACCGGCGCCGGGCAGTGGGGCTCGGCGCTGGCGCTGGCCTGCCAGCTGTTCGGGCTCGAGTGCGAGGTGTTCATGGTCGGCGTCTCCTACGACCAGAAGCCCTACCGCCGGGCGATGATCGAGACCTGGGGCGCGACCGTCCACCGCAGCCCCTCCGACCTCACCGAGGCCGGGCGCTCGCAGGCCGAGCACGCGTCCGGCAGCCTCGGGATCGCGATCTCGGAGGCGGTCGAGGTGGCGGCCGGCAGTCCGACGACACCAACTACTCGCTCGGCTCGGTGCTCAACCACGTCTGCCTGCACCAGACGGTGATCGGCCAGGAGGCGATCGACCAGCTCGAGCTGGCCGGCGAGTACCCGGACGTCGTCGTCGGCTGCGTCGGCGGCGGCTCGAACTTCGCCGGCATCGCCTACCCGTTCATCCGCGCCAACCTGCGCGAGGGCAAGACCACACGGTTCGTCGCCGCCGAGCCGGCCGCCTGCCCGACGCTGACCCAGGGCGTCTACCGCTACGACTTCGGCGACACGGTCGGGCTGACGCCGCTGATGCCGATGTACACGCTCGGCCACGACTTCGTCCCGCCGCCGGTCCACGCCGGCGGCCTGCGCTACCACGGCGACGCGCCGAGCCTCTGCGCCCTGGTCAAGGAGGGCGTGGTCGAGGCGGTCGCGGTACCGCAGACCGGCGCCTTCGAGGCGGCGGTCCGCTTCGCGCGGACCGAGGGGATCATCCCGGCGCCCGAGCCCGCGCACGCGCTCCGGGCGGTCTTCGACGAGGCCGAGGCGGCGAAGCAGGCCGGCGAGGAGCGGGTGATCCTGGTCAACCTCTGCGGCCACGGCCACTTCGACATGTCCGCCTACGACGCCTACCTGCGCGGCGAGCTCGCCGACCTCGAGTTCGCCGAGGCCGACATGGACGCCGCGCTCGAGCGCCTGCCGGAGGCGCCGGTCCCCGCCTGAGCAAGCGCCCGCGCCGGTATCTTCAAGCCGCCCCGGAGAGGTGACCGAGTGGCTTAAGGTGCGCGACTGGAAATCGCGTGGGCGGTGTCAATCCGCCTCGTGGGTTCGAATCCCACCCTCTCCGCTTACACCAGCAACCTCGAGCGCCCCGTCGGGGGGCGAACGTCCTGCATTGCAGCCCTTAGAGGGGCATGTGGGACGCTCGAGTAGCTGAGTTGGCCGGCCGGCAGTTCAATCGCGTGTCGCGCCAACAGCTCAGCGCGCTGGGGTTGAGCGAATCGGCGATTGAGCATCGCCTTGCCGCCGGGCGGCTCGTGATCGTCGAAGAGGGGGTGTTCGCGGTCGCGCCCGTGCTCAGGCACGACGACTGGGGTCGATGGATGGCGGCGACCCTAACCGCGGCCGGAAGCTTGCTCAGCCACGGCAGTGCCGCAGCGGCCTGGGGGTTCTGGTCGTTGCCACGCCAATTCGAGACGATCACGCGCGACGGGAGTGGCGGCCCTCGACGCCACGGCGGTGTCCTCGCATTCCGGAGCTCGACCTTGGAGGGCGAGTGCTCGGTCCTGCGGGGGATCCCGATCACGTCGGTGTCGCGAACCCTGCTCGACCTCGCACGCGAGCTGAGCAGCCGAGCGCTCGCGCGGGCGGTGCGCGAAGCAGTTCGCATGGAGCTGACCACGATCGAGGCGCTCGGCGACGACCTCGGAAGCTATCGCGGCCGGCGCGGATCGCGGCGGCTCGCCGCCACGATCGCGCGCTACGCCGGCCTTCCGGTCGGACGGGCTCGCAGCGGGGCGGAGATCCGGGCCTTGGAGATCCTGCGCGCCGCCGGGCGTCCGCTTCCCAGGCTGAACCTGCGGATCGCGGGTGAGGAAGCCGACCTGAGCTGGTCGGCCCCGCGCCTGATCGTCGAGATCGACGGCGAGCCGTTCCATCTCGACGTGGGAGAGGATGCGCGCAAGCGGGCCACCTGGGAGGGAGCGGGCTGGACGGTCCGACGGGTTCCCTCTGATGACGTCTACGAACGTCCGCACCGCCTCCTCAGCCTGTCCCCCTCACCCAACGTCCCGGACTCGCCCCGATAGCCGCTACTCCGGGACGCTCGGCGGAGGGGACCCCACCCTCTCCGCTGTTCGGATAGTGTTGGTGGCACTCGCACCCTTTCGATGACGAGGTCAGGGATGAAGAGGTCGTATCTGGCGTGCGTGGTGATGGTCACGGTCTGCGCGTTGGGCGCGCAGTTTGCGACCGGCGCGCTTGGGCAAGAATTTACGACCGGCGCTCTGGCGGGTGATGGCTACTCGCAGGAGGCCGTCTCGGCAGGCGAGCGGGCGATGGTCAACACCCGACTCGGTCGCCCGCACAAGAAACGTTGCGGGCGGCGCCACCATCCGGGCCACGGCCATGGCCACGGCCATGGCCATTCCAAGCGCCATTCGAAGCGCTGCACACCGCTCCCGAGCAGCGCCGGCGCGGCGCGCGGCGACTTCAACGGCGACAACTTCGCCGACCTCGCGATCGGCCTCCCCGGCGAGGATGTCGGAAACCATTCCGACGCCGGCGCCGTCCTGATCATCTTCGGGTCCAGCTCCGGTCTCACGTCCAGCGCCGATCCGACGGTGCCCCGCCCCGCCCCGGTGTTGCTCCACCAGGACACGCCGGGCGTGCTCGACGCGACGGAGACAGGCGACAAGTTCGGTGCCGCGCTGGCGGCGGGCGACTTTAACCACGACGGACGCACCGACCTCGCGGTCGCGGTGCCCGGTGAGAGCTCGGCGATCGCGGGCAGCACCGCGACGGCGAAAGGCGCCATTCACCTGTTCATGGGGTCAGGCTCCTCGGAAGGCCTGCCGGCCTTCGACCAGGTCATCACCGGCGCATCGCTGCCGACCTCCTCCGGGACGATTCCGATCCTTGGCGACTCACTCGCCTGGGCCGACTTCGACGACGACGGGTTCCCCGACCTCGCCGTCGAGACTCAAGGCGTTGGCGGGGTCGCGTTCACGATCCTTTTCGGCGGCCAAGGTGTGTTTGGGCTCGTGGCCGACCGGCGGGCGACGCGGGTGACGGGACTTACGACGTCCACCGCCCCCTCGCCGATCACGCTCGCCGCCGGCGACATGAACGGCGGCGGCGACGGCGGCGTCGATGACCTGATCGTTGGCGCGCCGTCCACGGGGGCCGACGGCAAGGTGGCGTGGTTCCGCGGCACGACAAGCCGCACCACCACGCTGACCCAGGGCACCTCCATCGTCGCCGACCTTCCCGACACGTCCTTCGGCCGCCTGGGCAGCTCGGTGGCCCTCGGCGACGCGGACGCCGACGGCCTGATGGACCTGGCGGTCGGCAACTCGGAAAAGTCGACGTTCGACTCGACGGTCGAAGTATTCCACGGAACCGTCAACGGCCTCGAGAGTGATGGATTCGCCGGACGGTTCACGTTTGCCAAGCAGGGGTTTGGACCTTCGGTCGTGTTCGCCGACTTCGACGGCAACGGTTTCGACGACCTCGCGATCGGCGCGGCCGGCGCTGACTTAGGCTCCCTGGCAGACAGCGGCGCAGTCACCGTATGCCCCGGTGCGAACATTCCGGGGCTGTTCCAGAGTTCGTCCTGCGTCCGCTGGACGCAGGACAGTTCGGGCATCGAGGGCAAGGCGGAGGCCGGTGACCGCTTCGGCGAGGCGCTCTCGGCCTGGAACTTCGGTAAGAACGCCGGTGAGACCGCGCAGGCAGACCTCGCGATCACCGTGCCGGGCGAGGACAGCGGCTCGGGCGCATCCGCGATTGTCGATGCCGGTACGGTCAACGTGATCTACGGCACGAGCGCCGGGCTCTCCTCCTCGGGAGACCAGCTGTGGGATCAGGGGGTGTCGGGGGTTCCCGGGGGCCTGGAGTTTGCCGACGGGCTCGGCATGTCCCTCTACTGAGCGCTCAGGCTCGCGGCTAGAGGTACTCGTCGGCGTTCGCGGGCTTGTTGCGCTCCTCGACGGCCTGGTAGGGGATCCCGAGGAACCAGGCCGCGACCGCGAGGGTTGTGCTGACGAAGGCGAGAGGGATCGAGAGCACGAAGAAGATCACCGGTGAGAGCGAGAGCCTGACCCCCCAACGGAACACATCCTCGGGCAGCGGGCGCTCGAACAATGCGTGGCGCTGGGCGTGCCGGAACAGCACGACCTCCATCCCGCTCACCGCCGCGACGGCGACCGCGTAGACGGCGATCGAGAGCGGGTTCTCGAAGTAGTTGCCGAGCAGGCCGGTCGGAAATGGCAGGAAGGCGACGAACATCAGGTAGACCAGGTTGAGGCCGATGATCCCGCCGTCCATCGCGATCAGGCGCGAGCAGAAGGCGTGGTGGGCGAGCCAGTAGCGGCCGATCACGGCGAAGCTGATGAAGAAGCTGATGAAGCTGCCCGAGGTCGTCGTTGAGCGCCTCGGCGAGCTCGTGGACGCTGTCGGTGTCGCTGAGGTGGGGAACCCCGATCCCGACCACCAGCAGGGTCATCGCGATCGCGAACAGGGCGTCGCTGAAAGCCAGGGCGCGGGTGAACTCGTCGGTGCCGCGGTCGTAGCGGCGAGCCCGCTGTGGCCCGGTGCGTGGACCCGATGATTCCACGCGCCGCAGCCTATCCGCGCCGGTCACCGAAGAAATCGCGCAGCAGCGCCGACGACTCGGCGGCGAGCAGACCCGATTCGACGCTCGGCCGGTGATTGAGCCGCGGCTCGCCGAGCACGTCGAGGACGCTGCCGGCGGCGCCGGCCTTCGGGTCCGGAGCGGCGAAGACGACCCGCGGCACGCGGGCGAGGACGATCGCGCCGGCGCACATCGCGCACGGCTCGAGGGTGACGTAGAGGACCGAGTCGGCTACCCGCCAGCCGCCGAGCGGTGGCGGCCGCAGCGCGCAGCGCGAGCACCTCCGCGTGCGCCGTCGGGTCACCGAGAAGCTCGCGCTCGTTGTGCGCGGCGCCGATCACCTCTCCGTCGCGGACGACGACGGCGCCGATCGGAACGTCGCCGTGCGCGGGCGCGCGCTCGGCCTCGTGCAGCGCCGCGCGCATGAAGTGCGCGTCGCGGTCGAGGTGGTTGGGCGCGGCCACCGGCGAAGTATCGCGGCGGACGACGGGCGGAAACTTCCGCAATCCTCTCGTGTTGCTGGAGCAGGGCAGGTTCACGCACCCATGCAAAGGATCGGAGTCAGATCGGCACTCGCATGCGCCGGCGCAACGCTGGCGCTCGCCGCCATGCCCGCGCTTGCCTCCGCGGACCGCGGGTTCGTAGCCGGCGAGGTCGTGGTCGGCCTCGAGGACGGAGCGACCCGGGTCGCGGAGCTTCCCTCGGGAACCTCGGTCGGCGAGGCGATCGACGCCTTCAGACGCGACCCGGCGGTCGAGTTCGCGGAGCCGAACTGGATCGCGAGGGCGTCGCTGGCACCGCTCGACCGCGGGACGTCGGGCGAGCCCGGGGGATGGGAGGCGGATCAGTGGAGCTTTGTCGGGCGCCCCGGGGGCATCCGGGTCGGCGAGGCATGGGATCGGGCAATCGCAGCGGGAGCACCGGGTGCAGCCGGCACCACCGTCGCCGTGGTCGATACGGGGATCGCCTACACGGACAGCGTGGTCGGCTACAAGGCATCGCCGGACTTCGATCCCGGTCAGTTCCTCCCCGGCATCGATCTGGTCGACGACGACGGGGTCCCGCTCGACGAGAACGGTCACGGCACGCACGTCGCCGGGACGATCGCCGAGCAGGTGACCACGGGTGAGCCCTCCCTCTCCGACGACTACCTCACCGGGATCGCCTACGGAGTCGACCTGCTGCCGGTTCGAGTGCTCGACGAGACCGGGGTCGGCAGCGCGGCCGCGGTCGGTGCAGGGATCCTCTGGGCGGCGCGCAACGGTGCCGACATCATCAACGTCTCGCTGCAGTTCGATCCCGAGGTCTCCGGGTGCGCCGACGTGCCGACGGTGTGCGAGGCGACGCGGAAGGCGAAGCGGCGGGGGGCGCTGGTCGTCGCCGCCGCCGGCAACGCGGTGAGCGGCAAGGGCAAGCGCCGCGCCCTCTACCCGGGCGCCGCGCCCGGGGCGTTCGCGGTCGCCGCCACCACCGAGCACGGCTGCCTGGCCGCGTATTCGCACTTCGACAAGCGCACCGACCTGCTCGCGCCCGGGGGTGGCAGACCCAGACCGAACGCCGCTCGCGAAGCGTGCGACGGCGACTCCCGGCCGGTGCTTCAGCTGAGCCTCGACTGCTTTCCGGGGACCTGCTCGACGGGGTACGGCCGGTTCGGCATCCGAGCGGACCTCGGCACCTCGATGGCCGCTGCCCACGCCAGCGGGGTCGCGGCCCTGATCAGGGCCAGCGGGGTCTCGGGCGCCGACCCGTCGCCCGCGCGCCTCGCCGAGCGGCTCTCCTGCACCGCGCGGCCCGGGCTGCCGCGGAGGTTCTACGGCCCGGGCACGCTCGACGCGCTGCGCGCGACCGATCCGGCGCGCGGCTGCGACAGGCCCTAGAGGCTTCTAGGTCGTGCGGACGATGTAGACGCCACAGGGCGCGTGGTGGCTGATGTTGTTCGGCACGCTGCCGAGCAGGAACCGCCGAGCGCCCGTCATGCCCTTGTTGCCGACCACGATCAAGTCGGCCTTCATCTGCTCGGCGACGTCGAGGATAGCGTCGGCCGGATCGCCCTCGCGCGGGTGGACGTTGACCTCCAGTCCGCTCGCCCTCGCCGGCCCGGCCGCCGCCTCGAGGATCACGTTGACGTCCTCGCGCGGACCGACCGCGTGGGCGACGTCGCCGGGAATCTCGCCCGCCTCCTCGCGCAAGCGGCTCGCCGAGACGGGCTCGTAGGCGCTGACGATGTCGAGGCTCGCGCCCGTCAGACCGGCGAGCTCGGCCGCTTGGCGCACGGCCTCCGCAGCGGTCTCCGACCCGTCGGTGCCAACAACGATCCGCTCGAACAAGGCAGCCTCCTATCGCTCCCGGGCTTGCGTGCGCATACTATCCCGGCGAGACGCGACCTCCCGCCGATTCGATGCCCCGCAGCTGGATCTACCTGATGGCCGTGCTGATCGCCTGCCTGATCGCCTCGATGGTGATCGCGGTCATCCGGCTGTTCTGAACCGCCTGTCGACATAGACTGCGCGCCAGCATGGCGACCGTTGAGACAGTCACGGGCGCAGTCGACGTCGGCGCGCTCGGCACCACCCTGATCCACGAGCACCTGCTGAACCGCGACGAGGCGGTGTTTGTCCAATGGCCCTCCGCCGAGAGCTTTGGCGGACTGCCCGAGCGCTCGATCGGGCCGGGCGAGGAGTACGACGCGGCGCTGGAGGCGGCGCGCGCCGCGGTCGAGCTCGGGGTGCGGACGATCGCCGACCCGACCGCGATGTTCCTAGGTCGTGACGCCGGCTTCATGCGACGGGTCTCGGAGGCGACCGGGCTCCAGGTGGTCGCCTGCACCGGGATCTACACCTACGACCACCTCCCGCCCTTCTTCATCTCGCGCGATCCCGACCAGATCGCCGAGATGTTCGTGGGAGACATCGAGCAGGGCATCCAAGGAACCGAGATCAAGGCGGCGTTCATCAAGTGCGCGGCCGACGAGCCGGGCGTGACCGAGAACGTCGAGAAGGTCCATCGCGCCGCTGCGCGAGCAAGCCTGCGCACGGGGAAGCCGATCATGGCCCACTCGCGGCCGGCGAGCGAGACCGGCCCGCGCCAGATCGAGATCTTCGAGGAGGAGGGCGTCGACCCGGCGAAGATCCAGATCGCCCACTGCGGGGACACCGACGACCTCGACTACATCGAGCGGTTACTCGACCGCGGTGTGTACGTGGGCCTCGACCGCTACGGACTGGAGATGTTCCTCCCCTACGAGCAGCGTCAGGCGACGACGCTGGCGCTGCTCGAGCGCGGCCACGCGGAACGCATGTTCATCTCCGCGGACTCCTGCGCGACGATCGATTGGTTTCCAGCCGCGGCGGCCGAGCAGATGCTCGCCGCCGGGCTGGCCAAGGATTGGGACATCCGCATCGTCCCGGCGAGGGTGATCCCCGACCTGCGCCGGGCCGGGATGACCGGGGAGCAGCTCGAAACGATGACGGTGCGCAACCCCGCGGCCTGGCTCACCGGCGGCTAGGGCGGCCGGGCCTAGGCCGGGACGGCCTGCTCCCAGTCCGCGCGGTAGACGCGGTGGGTGCCGGCCAGGCCCTTGAGCTCGACCTCGTGGCCGGCATCGAAGCCGAGCGCCGAGGGCTCGGACCCGCCGTCCTCGGCGCGCTGCTTGAGGGCCTCGGAGACGAGGATCTCCCCACCGTCCGCATGAGCCGCGATCCGCGCCGCGACGATCACGCTGCGGCCGAAGAAGTCGCCCTCCTCGCGGATCGCCTCGCCGGCGTGCATCCCCATCCGCACCCTGACCCGCTCGCCCTCCACCAGGTCGGCCTCGCCGAGGGCGCGCTGGATCGCGGCCGCGCACTCGACGGCCCGCCGCGAGTCCGGGAACACGAGCATGAACCCGTCGCCCTGGTTCTTGACCTCGAAGCCGCCGTGCTCGGGGACGAGGCGACGAAAGAGGGAGTTGTGCGCGCGCAGCACCTCGAGCCAGCGTTGGTCGCCGAGCCGCTCGGTGATCAGGGTCGAGTCCTCGATGTCCGAGAACAGGATCGTCACCTGGCCGTCGGCGGCTGCGTGGGCGGCGATGTCGGGTTGCTCGGATGTGACCGCGTCGGCCATGAAGTCGATCGAGGTGGTGGTGTCGATCGCGGTCAGGCCCTGAACCTCGAACCGCGCCGCCAGCGCCTCCTCGGTGAGGCCGACCATGCCGATCTCCTGCGCCTCGGCGAGTCCCCTCGCCAGCAGCTCGAGCGCTCGCTCGCGATCGCCCTCGGCGCCGCGTTCGAGCAGCAGGCGGGCGAGCTGGACACGGATCCGGGCGATCATCGGTCGATCGCCCATCGCCTCGGCCATCGCCAGCCCGTCCGAGAGATGGCGCTCGGCCTCGTCGGTCCGCCCGGTGATCACCGCCAACGTCCCAAGGACACGGGCGACGGGGCCATTGCAGGCGGCGGCGCGGCCGCTGATCACCGCGAGCCCGTCGAGTGGCAGCATCAGCTCGTAGAGACGCCCGGCCCGTGGTACATCGCCGAGGAATGCGGCCGTTTCGCACAGCAGCGCGAGGGAGATCGGCAGCTGACCGTCATAAGGGAGGTCGAAACCGCCGGCGGCCAGCGGCTCGAACGCCGCACGCGCTTCGCTGGCGTGGCCGAGCTCGGCATGGGTGGCGGCGAGCGAGCAGCGCCACACCGGGAGCGCCGGGTAGCGCTCGGCCAGCTCCCCCAGCACCGCCAGCGATTGCTCGAGCCGCCGCATGTCCTCGGGCGTCCGCCGCAGTCGCCGGAGTTGGCTGTCCTGGGTCGCGTGAAGCATCACCGCGATCGGCTCCTGGGCGCGCTCGCCGCCCGCGCGCGCCTCGGCCGCCAGCTTCTCGGCGTCCGCGAAGCGGCCATCGATCAGCGCCCGGGTGGCGCGCAGCAGCGGCACCTGCCAGAGGTAGCCGGGCTGGCGCAGCACGCCAGCCAACCGCTCGTACGCCGCGAGGTCGGCGTCGACGCCCCGGATGTCGCCCAGCTCGAGCCGGTTGCGCAGCCGGTAGACATGGGCGCGAAGCTCGAGCTCGAGGTCGCCGAGCTGCTTCGCCAGATCATGCAGCTCGTCGCACTCGCGCAGGCGGCGCTCCGTGTCGACGGGGCCGATCTCGCCGGTGAACTGGCGCCTCATCAACGCCTGAGCGAGCGACATCGGATCGCCGACGCGCCGTGCCATCTCCACGGCTTCGAGGCCCACGGTTGTCGCCCGACCGGCCGGATCGACCCAATTGAGCTCCTGCGCGAGCGCGCTCAGGAGCTGCGAGCGCAGAGGCGAATCCTGCTCGCCGATCCCGTCCAGGGCCTCCTCGAGCAGCGCGATCAGCGGCTCGTCGACCACCCCTGCCTCGGAGAGAAAGGCGGTCGCGATCGCCGCGCGGGCGAAGTCGATCGGCCGCTCGAGGCTGCGCGCCAACTCCGCCGCCCGCTCAAGCGTCGCCCTGGCCTGGCGCCCGCGCGCGGCGCGGGTCTCGGTGGTGCCGAGCTCGAGCAGCAGCGCGAGCCTGCGCTCGGGGTCGGTCGAGGGGGCGAGGTCGAGTGCCTCGAGCGCGCGCGCGTAGAGGTTCGCGGCGTCCTCGTGCGCGAGTCGATCGCTGGCCAGCGCCGCCGCCCGGGCGGCGTAGTCGACGGCACGATTCGTGTCGCCGGCCGGGCCGGCCTCGAGATAGTGGTGGGCGAGCAGCCCCAGATGAAGGTCGATCTCCGATTCGTGGACTGCCTCGATCGCCTCGCCAACCTCGCGGTGGATCGCCGCGCAGCGGGCCGCCGGAACCTCGGCGTGAAGCGTCTCGTTGACCAGCGCATGAGTGAACGCGTACGCGCCGGGCCGTTCGGCCGATGCGACGATCACGCGCGCGTCGATCGCCTCGCCGAGAGCGGCGATGATCTCTGCCTTGGGCCGATCGCTGATCCGCTCGAGCACCGCGAGCTCGAACTCGCGGCCACAGACAGCGGCCAGGCGGAGGATCTCGTTGGCGACGTCCGAGAGCCGGTCGAGTCGGCGACCGACGACCTCGCGAACGCCCTGCGGGATCGCCACCTCGCGACGGGCCTCGTCCTCACCGAGGCGGCCCTCGGCGGCCATCAGCCTGACCACCTCACCGACGAAGAACGCGTTGCCGCCCGTCTGCTCGCGAATCGCCGCGGCGAGGTCGGGCGGCGGGCGGTCCACGCCCGCGGTGAGTTCGATGTAGCTCGCGATGTCGTCGGCGTCCAGGCCCCGGAGCGCGACTCGCCGAGTCGCCTCGACCTCGGCGAGGTCGGCGAGCGTCTCCGCGAGCGGGTGATGCCGGCCGAGCTCGACGTCACGGTAGGTGCCGACTATCACCAGCCCGGTGTCGGAGAGCCGCCGGGCGACGAACCGCAGCAGCAGCAGCGACGGCTCGTCGGCCCAGTGCAGATCGTCGAGGACGAGCACCAGGGGCCGCGTCTTGGACGCGCCGCCGAGGAAGCCGGCGATCGAGTCGAAGAGCCTGAAGCGAGCCTGCTCGGGTTCGAGCGCCGGCGGCTCGCCCAGCTCACCGAGCTGTTCGCCAAGCTCGGGGACGATCTGAGCGACGTCGGCGGCGCGGCTGCCGAGCTGCCACCGCAGGCCGACGGGGTCGGCCTGGCGAACGTAGGAGCGGATCGCCTCCGACCAGGGCCAGTAGGGCGGTGCGCCCTCGGCCTCGTGGCAGCGGCCCCAGTGGACGCGCGCGCCGCGCACCCTGGCGTAGGTTGCGAGCTGCTCGGCGGTGCGCGTCTTGCCGATTCCAGGGTCGCCTGTCAGCAGCACCATCCGTCCCTGCCCGGCGAGCGCATCCTCGAGCAGAGCCCGCATCTCGTCGAGCTCGGTTTCGCGGCCGACGAAGATGCCCCCGGCGAGCCCTTCGAGCGGGTTCTCGGCGGTCGCCGGCTCGTCGGCGGGCTCGGGCTCGGTCGCCGCGGCCTCCAGCGCCCGGCGCGCGGCGGCGGCGCCCGGGGGACGGTCGTCCGGCGACTTGGCGAGCAGCTCGAGCACCACACGATCGATCGCCAACGGAATCTCGGGGCGATGTCGCGAGGGCGGGACCGGCTCCGCATTGAGGTGCTGACCGATGATCGCGACGGCGTCCTCGCCCGGGAAGGGGGGCTCGCCGGTGAGCAGCTCGTAGAGCATCGCGCCGAGCGAGTACAGATCGGAGCGGGCGTCGGAGGCGCGCCCGAGAGCCTGCTCGGGCGGCAGGTAGGCGACGGTCCCGACCAGCATTCCCTCGACCGCCGCGCGCGAACGGCGGTCGGTGGTGGCGAGCCCGAAGTCGCCGAGCCGGGCAGCGCCGTCGTCGCCCAGCCAGACATTGGCGGGCTTGAGGTCGCGATGAACGATCCCGCGCGAGTGGGCGTGCTCGAGCGCGCGGCAGACGTCGACCGCGATCGCTATCGCGCGCTCGATCTCGAGCCGTCTGCCCTCGCTCTCCTCGAGCGTCCCGGCGAGGTCGCCGCCACCGACGTACTCGCTGACTATGTAGGGCACCCTGCCCTCCTCGCCCGAGTCGAGCACGCGGACCACGTGAGGGTGCTCGCCGAGCTTGCGCATCGCCTGCGCCTCGCGTCGCGCCCGCGCGAGCACCGTCTCCTCGAGCCCTTCGGTCTCGAACACCGCGACGGCCACCTCGCGCTCGCCGGCCTCCGTGTCGCGAGCCCTGTAAACGCGCTTTCGCCCACCGCGGCCGAGGAAGCCCTCGACCTCGTAGCGCCCGGCGATCACCGCCGGCGCGTCGGCCGGCGCCGAGGTCTCGCTCGGCCGGTCGGGCTCGGGCGCCTCGAGGCGCGATCCGCACGAGTCGCAGAATCGCGCCTCCGGACGGTTGAGAGTGCCGCATGACGGGCAGCGCATCTGCCGCCCAGGATAGGAGGCCCGCGGATGTTCTAGAGTGCGCGGCCGTGTCCGCCGCCATCATGCATACGAATGCCGGCTCGATCACGATCGAGCTCTTCGACGACGCCGCCCCGAAGACGGTCGCGAACTTCCGCGAGCTCGCCGATGACGGCTTCTACGACGGGCTCGGCTTCCACCGGGTGATCTCCGACTTCATGATCCAGGGCGGTTGCCCCGAGGGCACAGGCACCGGCGGCCCCGGCTACACATTCGAGGACGAGTTCAACGAGAACAAGGTGGTCCGCGGGGCGCTGGCGATGGCGAACTCGGGGCCGAACACCAACGGCTCGCAGTTCTTCATCGTGACCACCGACGCCGCCCCGTGGCTCGACGGCAAGCACACGGTCTTCGGCCGCGTCGGCGAGGGCATGGACACGGTCGATGCGATCGAGGCCACCCCCACCGGCGCCGGCGATCGACCGGTCGAGCCGCAGGTGATCGAGCGCATCGAGCTCAGCGAGTAGCCGGCCCGAGCTCGCGGGCGGCACGGGCGGCTAGGACTTCTCGTCGTCCGGCTCGACTTGGAAGTTGATCGCGGAGCCGGAGGCGCCGGGGTCGATGCCGTACTTGGCAAGCGCCGCCAGGATCTGCTGCTGCATGTCGCCGTAGGCGCTTGCGTCGACGTTCCGAGCGGCGGTGCCCGCCTCGGCGTCGACGCCGTGCTGTCGCATGATCTCGAGGATCTCCTCGCGCAGCCCGGTGCCACGCATGTCGATCGTCTGTGAAGCGTCCTGCTCGATCTGCACGTTGCCCTGGGCCATCGCCTGCTGGATCATCGGGCCGAGGACCGAGAGGGCCGCGAGCCCCTCAGCCGTTGCGGCGGCGCCCTCGATCCCGCTGGTGCCCCCGAGCTGCTGACCGACGACCGGCTGGCCCTCGGAGCTCGCGAACGAGCCCAGCGCCTCGCCGGGCTGCTCGGTGGGCGGCGGCGGACTCTCCCGCTTTCGCCGCCTGCTGAAGAAACCCATCGTCTAGACCTCGTCGACCGAGAACGTGTCGCAGGCCGCCGGATCGCCGGACTCATAGCCCTTCTCGAACCACGTCCGGCGCTGCTCGGAGGTGCCGTGGGTGAAGCTGTCGGGGTTGACCCGCTGACCCGCCTGCTCCTGAAGGCGATCATCCCCGACCGCCTCCGAGGCGGTGAAGGCCTCGTCGAGGTCGCCCTCCTCCAGGGCGCCCTCCGCGAACACCGTCGCGGCCCAAACCCCCGCGTAGCAATCGGCTTGGAGCTCGGTTCGCACCGACAGCTCGTTCCGGCTCTCGGGATCCGAGCCACCGAGCCGCGCGACCTCATCGCTGGTGCCGGTGATGTTCTGGACGTGGTGGCCGATCTCGTGGGCGATCACGTACGCCCAGGCGAAGTCACCGGGCGCGCCCAGCTGCCGGCGCATGTCCTCATAGAAGCTGAGATCGAGGTAGACACGCTCGTCAGCGGGGCAGTAGAAGGGGCCGACCGCCGACGTGGCGCCGCCGCAGCCGTCGGTGCGCACGGCGCCGTTGTAGAGCACGAGCTCGGCCCGGTCATAGCCCTGACCGTCCTCCCTGAAGGTGCCGTCCCAGGTGTCCTGGGCGTCGCTGAAGACGTAGCTCGAGAAGTCGCGAAGGTCGCGCTGGGGGTCCTCGCCCGACGGGATCGCGGCCTCGTTGTCGGCACCGGGGGCCTGGACGCCCCCGCCGAATGCGGGGCCGAGGTCGAAGTTCGCGCCGCCACCGCCGAAGATCTGGATGCCGACGATCACCAGCAGGACGATGATCCCGGCGCCGCCGCCCATCCCGGCGATGTTGGCGGGAATCGGCAGGCCGCCGCCGCCGCGGCCGCCCGAGGAGGAGCCGCCCTTCGACGACGCGCCGCGGACGTCGATCACGTCCCGATCGTCGCCCTTCGATCGCCTCCACTTCATCGGCGGGCAGTCTAGGGTTCGCGCGGATGGAGGAATCGGCGCAAGATCAGCTCAGCGAGCCGAATCTCGCGCTGCTCCTCGACAGCGTCCCGGAGGTGATCGCGTGCATAGGCCCGGACGGCACCTGGCTCTACGTATCGGGCGCCGCGGGCAGGCTCTACGGCCGCGAGCCGGCGGAGCTGGTCGGGACCGTCGCGCTCGACATCGTCGACCCGATCGATCGGGCAGAGGCGATCGAGCGTCTAACCCGGATCGCCGAAGCCGAGGGCAACCAGGAGCGGATGACCGTCCGCGTTCGGCGCGGCGACGGGGAGTCGCTATGGATCGATGTCACAGGTCGGTGTGCGCGCGACCCCGAGACGGGCGGACTGTTCATCGCCTCGGTGGCACGCGAGGCGACAGCGCGAGTCGAGACCGGCGATGCACAGGACCGAGTCGAGGAGCGCTTTCGCGCATTGGTCGAGTGGCTGCCCGCCGTCGTGTACGAGGCCGAGACGGGCCCCGACGGCGCGTTCAGCTACGTCAGCCCGCAGATCGAGGACATGGTGGGCTTCACCGCCGAGGAATGGCTGGCCGACGACCGGCTCTGGTACGAGTGCATCCATCCCGACGATCGCGACGCGGTGATGGAGATCGAGCGCGAGCAGGAACGGGCGTCCCGGGACACGGATCGCAGGCACGCCAGCGAGTACCGGATGGTGCATCGCGACGGGCACACGATCTGGTGTCGCGATGTGGCCCGCATCCACGACGAGCCGGGCGAGCCCCCGTACTGGCGCGGCGTGTTCATCGACATCACCGCGGAGCGACGCGCCCAGCAGTCACTGGCCACCGCCCATGAGCGCCACCGGGGCGTCGTCGACGGCCTGCCTGCCTGCGTCTACCGCGCCGAGCTCGGCATGGTGGGCCGGTGGCAGTTCGTCTCCTCGCAGATCGAGCCGCTTCTCGGCTACACGCCGCAGGAGTGGATGGCCGACCCGACACTGTGGCGGGCGAGCCTGCACGGCGACGACCGCGAGCGGATCGAGCACCAGGAGAACAACCTCGCGACGGCGCCGGCGAGTACGGACGTGGTTTCCGAGTACCGGCTTCGCGATCGCGCCGGGAGGGTCGTCTGGGTTCGCGACCGCGCCGTAGTCAGCGCCGACGCCGAGGGCCGGCCGATTATCGAGGGCATCCTCACCGACATCAGCGCCGAGCGTGCCGCCGCGGCCGGCGCCGAGGTCGCAGACGTGTTCCGGCTCAATTGCAGGGACTGCGGTACGACGTGGGCCGCCGACAAGATCGAGCCGTGCCGCGGGTGCCGCGGCCGCAACGTCGAAAGCGTCTCGCTGAACGCGACCCTGCGTGACCTCGCCTCCTCGCGACAGAGGGTCGAGGGCCTGCTCGGGGGCATCCAGAAGCACCTCGATGCGCTGGGCACCAACCTGCACTCGGCCTCGGCACGGATCACCGACGGTCCAGCCTCGAACACCACGAGCAGGTAGCGTCCGGCGGCGGATGGGATTCGGTGAGAGGATCAAGCGGGCCTGGGGCGTCGCCGCATCGGAGCAGCACCCCGACGGGCTCGCGGAGCTTCAGGTCGGCAACGCCGCCTATGACGACTGGGACGTGGTTCAGGACTTCGGCGAGCTGGAAACCGCGCGGGCGTTCAAGCAGTCGCTGACCGACCGCGGCCTGAAGGCCGTGCTGACGGCCGATTGGCCACTCGACGAGTACGGGCGGGGCGACATCGCGCTGCGCGTCCCACCCGGAGAGGGGCTCGGGGCCGAGGAGATGATGGACGCGGACTAAGCGGCGTTCGCGGCGAGCTGGCCGCAGGCGGCGGCGATGTCGCGGCCGCGCGTCAGCCGCACGGTCGCGGGCACCCCGCGGTCGACCAACGCCGAGCGAAACGCCTCGATCGCCTCGGGCGCGGATCCGGTGAACGGCCCGCCGGCTGGGTTATAGGGGATCAGGTTGACCTTGAACGCGGCCCTCGGAGTCAGCAGGCGAGCCAGCGCGACGGCCTGCTCGCGACGGTCGTTGACCCCCTCGAGCATCACGTACTCGACGTAGACGCGCCGGCGCCGCGCGGCGCGCCAGGCACGACACGCTTCGAGCACGTCGGCAAGCGGGAAGCGCTGGTTGACCGGCATCAGCTCCGAGCGCAGGGCGTCGTCGGGCGCGTGCAGCGAGAGCGCCAGCCGCACCCTCGGCCCCTCGTCGGCCAGCCGTTCGATCCCGGGCAGCCAGCCGACGGTCGAGATCGTGGTGTGTGAGGTCGCGACGCCGATCTCGGGCAGGCGCTCGCAGGCGCCGAGCACGGCATCGAGGTTGATCAGCGGCTCCCCCATGCCCATGAACACCGCCTGGTTGACCGGCTCGGAGCGACGGAAGTGAAGCGCCTGGTCGAGGATCTCCGACGCGGTCAGGTTGCGACCGAACGCCATCGCGCCGGTGGCGCAGAAGGTGCAGGTGAGCGGGCAGCCCGACTGGCTCGAGAGGCAGAGCGAGCGACGCCCGTCGCGGTAGCGCATCAGCACCGCCTCGACCGGCCGGCCGTCGGCGGTTGCGAGCAACGCCTTCTCGGTGCCGTCGCTCGAGCGCGCGGTGCGCTCCAGCGTCAGCGAGGAGAACGGGACCTCTCGCTCGAGCGCCTCCCGGAGCTCGAGCGGCAGGTTCGACATCTCCGCGTAGGAGCGGGCGCCGGCCGCGGTCCACTCCCACACCTGGCCGGCACGATAAGCGGGCTCGCCGCGCTCCGCGAGGCGCTGTTCGAGGATTGCGAGGTCCATCGGCCCGAGTGTGACAGCGTTAGGCGCGATGGCCGACTGCTTCGTCACCCGCGAGCTCCCCGGCCCGGCGCTCGAGCGGCTGCGCGCCGAGCACGCGGTCGAGGTCTGGCCCGAGCGCATGCCGCCGCCGCAGGACGAGCTGGTTCGCGGCGCCCGGTCCGCCGACGGCCTGCTCTCGCTGCTCACCGATCCGATCGACGCCGAGCTGATCGGCGCCTGCCCGAACCTGAGAGCGATCTCGAACTGCGCAGTGGGCGTCGACAACATCGAGATCGCGGCTGCGACCGCGCGCGGGATCCCGGTCGGCAACACCCCGGAGGTGCTCACCGACTCCACCGCCGACCTGGCGCTGGCGCTGATGCTGGCGAGCGCGCGCCGGCTCTCCGAGGGCGAGCGCGCCGTGCGCGCGGGCGAGTGGTTGACCTGGGAGCCCGCGTGGATGCTCGGACGTGACCTCAACCGGGCGACGGTGGGGATCGTCGGCGGCGGGCGGATCGGCCAGGCGGTGGCCCGGCGCCTGGAGGGCTTCGGCTGCCGGGTCCTGTTCGCCGGGCGCGACGACCGTGCCGGACTCGAGCGCGTACTCGCCGAATCCGACTTCGTCTCGCTCCACTGCCCGCTCACCACCGACACCCGTGGCCTCGTCGGCGAAGCCGAGCTGCGGGCGATGAGGCCGACCGCGTATCTCGTCAACACCGCCCGCGGGCCGATCGTCGACCAGGTGGCGCTCGAGCGCGCGCTGCGAGAAGGATGGATCGCGGGCGCCGCCCTCGACGTCACCGACCCCGAGCCACTGCCACCGGACGACCCGCTGCTGGCGGCGCCCAACCTGCTCGTCCTCCCCCACGTCGGCTCGGCGACCCACCGCACGCGGGAGGCGATGGCGAGCATCGCGGTCGACAACCTACTCGCCGGGCTGGCCGGCGAGCGGATGCCGCACTGCGTCAACCCGGAGGTCTACGGGTGAGCCGGCAGCGGCTCAGGCGAGGTTGACGACGAGGATCAGCGCGGCCGAGCCGAAGTACCCGGCCGTGAGCAGGACCAGGCCCCGCCGGTCGGCCCGTGTGGCGGCCACGAGGTCACCGGTGGCGTCGACCCATGAGTTGCGCACGACCACCGCCAAGGTCAAGACGACGAACACGTAGCTGAGCACGTAGAGCTTGTCGAGCAGGATCAGGTTGTTGACGTCGGGCAGGCCGGCATCGCTGGTGAGCTGCAGGGCCACCATGGTGAGCAGCGCGGTGATCCCGATCCCGATCCTGCCCTCGACGTACTGCGGGTGCACCGAGAGCGCCAGCGCCGCGGTCAGCGCGACGAGCAGCATCGGCAACAGCAGCTTCAGCGAGTAGGTGCTCGCCGGGCGGGTCACCTCGAGCGCGACGATCACGCGCGAGTAGATGTCGGCGGTGACGCCCGGCATCGCCGAAGGTCGGTCGGGTACTGGTTCGAGACCACCTCCAAGGACGCGATCGCCGATGTCCCAGCCCGGAATCGAGATGTCCGGGGAGACGGCTATCGGGTCCGGTTGTCGGGCACGTAGACGAGCGCCGACTCGTCCTTCGACTTGTCCTCGATCGTGACTATCAACTCCTGGTTGTCGAAGGGGTAGTCGTTGATCGCGAGGTTGGCGTTGAACTGGCCCTGGACGTGGAGGGAGGAGTACTGGGTCCCGTCCGGCGAGGGTCTCGGGCCTGATCCCCGCGTACCGGCGGATGTGGCCCCAGAGCTGGTACGGGTTGAGGAACTCGAAGCTGACCGCGAGGGATCGATGCTGCGGGTCGTCCCACTTGAACCAGATGTAGAGGTCGACGGCGTAGGACTTCGTCTGCAGGTCGAGCTGCTGGACGTCGTTGATCAGCATCCCGACCCGGACCACGTGCGGCCCGTCGCCGCTCTTTGGCTCGCCCTGCTCATCGGGCGCCGCCTCGGGGCGTGGGCTGCTCGCCCCGGCGCCTGCCGGCATCGGCTCCTGGCGGCGGCCGCAGGGGCGACGGCAAGGGCGGCGCAGAGCGGCAATCGTTGCGACGCCGGCCGCCAGAGCTCCTCTCCTGCCCATCCGGGTATCCAACCATCGATCGACGCCGCTGGCAACCGAGAGGTCAGTCACCTACGGTTCCGGCGGCGGCGCTAGCCTCGGAACCGATGAGGCGGTCCATGGGGGTACTCGCGCTCGCGCTTGGCATGGCGCTCACGGGATGCCAAGCAAGCGAGGATCCGGGCGACGATCGGCAGCCGCCCGAGCGGATCTCGGCATCCGAGCTCGAACCGTGCGGAGAGGCCATCGAGCCCGAGGGCTTTCGTTGCGGCTCGATCGAGGTCCCCTTCGAACGCTCCGACCCCTCATACGGCAAGACCGAGATCGGGTTCGCGGTGCGACGCCGCGACCGGCGCGACAAGCCCTCTCTGGGTGCGATCTTCGCCGCAGGAGGGCGGCCCCGGCTACTCGAGCACCGGGACCGCCAACGCGTACACGAAGCTGTTCGGCGACCTGCTCGAGCGCCGCGAGCTGGTGCTGGTCGACATGCGGGGGATCGGCCTCTCGGACCCGATCAACTGCCCAGATCTACAAAGGGGACGGGGACCGGACTTCATCGCCCTCTCCGAGTGCGCAAGCCGGCTCGGCAAGCACTTCGTCTCCTACCGGACCTCGGCCGGCGCGGACGACATGAACGCCGTCCGCAAGGCGCTCGGGTTCGACAAGATCGCCCTCTACGGCGACTCCTACGGCACCTTCTTCGGCCAGTCCTACGCCTTTCGCCACGGCGACACCCTCGACGCCCTGGTGCTCGACTCCGCCTACCCGACCGAGGGCGAGTCGGCCTGGTACCCGAGCCTGATCGAGACCGGCAACCGGGCCCTGGAATTGGCCTGCAAGCGCTCGCCCGAATGCCCGCCGGGGGCACTCGAGCGGCTCGCCAAACTTGCCCAGCACCTGCGCGACACGGGCCGCACCGTCGAGCCACTGCTCGGGGTGCTGGGCGGCGCCACGTACGGCACCCCCGACTCCTACCTGGAGCTCGACGAGGCCGGGCGCGAGCTTCGGGCCGGCAACCCTGAGCCGTGGAAGAAGCTGACGAAAGTGACGACCAAGTGGGACTCCGGCGACGTGCTCGAGTACGTCCGCGCCGGCGAGATGGCCGTCAGCTGCAACGACTACCCGTTGATCTGGGACCGCGCCTCCCCCGAGGCCGAGCGGCGCGAGCAGCTCGAGCGGGCGATCCGCAATCACGACCCGGACACGTTTGCACCCTTCACCCCCCGCGAGATCGCCCTCTCGGTGAACTTCGGCTACCAGTACTGCCTCGTCTGGCCGCAACCGACCGATGTCTACGAGCCGCCGATCTCTCCCGGCGACGAGCCGACCAAGGCTCCGGTCCTCGTCGTCTCGGGCGAGATGGACAACCTGACCACCCCCGAGGAGGGGCGCAAGGTCGCGGCCGAGTTCCCCAACTCCGAGTTCTTCCTCGCCCGCAATGCCGGCCACGTCAACGCCCTCTATTACAAGGACGGCGACGCGGCGCGCGAGATTCGGCGCTTCCTGCGCCAGAACGTGCCCGGCGGATAGGGTTCGCGGCGCGGATGACCGAGAGGGAGGCCACCAAGAAGACCGGGCGCCGGGCGCTGCCGATCATCCTGATCGTCCTCGCGACGATCGTCGGCGTCGTCTCGGTGTTCGCCCTGTGGGCCAAGCGCCAGCTGCTCGAGACCGATACCTGGAGCACGACCAGCGAGGAGCTGATCCAGAACGCCGAGATCCAGGACGCGCTCTCCACCTTCATCGTCACCGCCATCTACGACAACGTCGACGTCGACGCGGCGATCGCCGAGCGGCTGCCGCCGGAGCTCGCACCGCTCGCCGGGCCCGATCGCCGGAGCGCTTCGCAGCGCCGCAGACGACGTCACCCTGAAGGCGCTCGAGCAGCCGAAGGTCCAGCAGCTCTGGGTCGATGCGAACGCGGCGGCGCAGAGCAAGTTGATCGCCCTGATCGAGGACAAGGGCGAGTTCGTCTCGACCACCGGCGGCGTGGTCACGCTCGACCTCAAGTCGCTTGCTGGAGTCGGTGACCGCCCAGCTGGGGATCGGATCGAAGCTGGTCGCCAAGCTGCCTCCCGAGGCCACCTCGATCCAGGTGATGGACTCGAGCGAGCTCGACGCCGCGCAGAAGGGCGTCAACGCCCTGCAGACCGCCGCCTGGGTCCTGACCGCGCTGACCCTGCTCCTCTACGCGGCCGCGATCTTCCTCGCCGGCGACCGCCGGCGCGAGACGCTCCGCGCCGTCGGCTTCTCGTTCGTGATCGTCGGCGCGATCGTCCTCTTCGCCCGTAGCGCGGCCGGAAACGCCGTCGTCAGCTCGCTCAGCGAGGCGGCGTCCAGCGACGCCGCGGTGACCGCCACCTACTCGATCGGCACCTCGCTGCTGCTCGAGACCGGGCAGGCGATCGTCGCCTACGGGATCGTGATCGTGCTCGCGGCATGGCTCGCCGGCCCGACGTCCTGGGCAACCTCGATCCGCCGTGCGATCACCCCCTACCTGCGCCAGCCGCGCTTCGCCTACGGCGGGCTCGCGGTGCTCCTCTTGCTGCTGTTCTGGTGGGATCCGGTGGTGGCCACGCACAGGCTCGTCCCCTCGCTGCTGCTGATCGCGTTCGCGGTACTCGGGACCGAGATGCTTCGCCGCCAGGTGATCCGCGAGTTCCCCGAACACGTGACGACCGGCTCACCGGCCGGCGCCGCGCAGGGGATCGCCGAGCGGATGCGCGACGCGCGCGAGCGCCGCGTCGCGACCGCCGGCGGGCCCGCCGCGGAGGCGGGCGACGCGCGCCTCGGTGAGATCGAGCGACTGGCCGGGCTCCGCGACTCCGGCGCGCTGACCGAGGAGGAGTTCGCGGCGGAGAAGGCACGGATCCTCGGATCCGCTTAGGCCGAGACGGGGGGCGACCGGATGTACCTCGACGAGGCGCGCTTTCGCTGGATCGCCCTGATAATCGGCGTGGTCGCGCTGATCGCGGGCGGGGCGGCGCTCTAAGCAAGCTCAGCAAGGGCGAGAAGAAGCAGCAGAAGGCCAACACCTCGACCGCGGCGCGGTTGAACGAGGTCGAGTCAAAGCTCAGGCGACTCGACCAGACCCAGGCCGATCAGACGGCCGACATCGACTCGCTCGACAAATCGGTGAAGAAGCTCCAGAGCCAGGTCAACGAGCTCTCGAAGCTCGTCACCAAGCTGGAGAAGAAGCTCTGAGCGAGAGCTAGGCCGAGGCGCCAGCGGGCGCCGGGGTGGCGGCGGCGGCGCCGGCGTGGACTATCGCCCGCGCCTCCGCGAAGGTGACCAGCCTGCCACTCGCCGGGTCGATCAGCTTCAGCCGCGGGCAGCGGAGCCCGTCGCGGATCGTCAGCACCGGCACGTCGTGGAACACCGGGTTCTCGTCGTGGGCCCGCTGCAGGTTGTAGTTGGGAACCTTGGCGCTCAGGTGATGGACGTGATGGAGGCCGATGTTGCCGGTGAAGAACTGCAGCACCTTCGGCAGCTTCAGGTACGAGCTGCCGCGCAGGGCGGCGTCGGCGTAGCTCCACTGGTCCGAGCTCTCCCAGTAGACGTCCTCGAACTGGTGCTGGACGTAGAACAGCCAGACGCCCGTGGTCGCCGCGATGATCGCCGCCGGCATCTGCACCAGCAGGAACTCCTGCCAGCCGAACAGCACGCACAGGCCGACCACCATCGCTCCGAGCGCGAGGTTGGTCAGCAGGACGCTGTTGCGAAGCCGCGGGCGCTTGTCCATCGAGGTCAGCCGCGGCATCACCATCAGCGAGTAGAGCGGGCCGATTCCGAACATCACCAGCGGGTTGCGGAACAGGCGGTAGCCCAGCCGCCCGCGCCAGTCCTTGGAGTGGTACTCCTCGACGGTCAGGGTGGGAACGTCGCCGACGCCGCGGCGGTCGAGGTCGCCGGAGGTGCCGTGGTGGACGGCGTGGTCGTGGCGCCAGTTCGTGTAGGGCTGCCAGACCAGCAGCGCGCAGAAGCGACCGAACCAGCGGTTGGCGCGCTTGGTGGCAAAGAACGAGCCGTGGCCGCAGTCGTGAAAGAGGATGAAGGTGCGCATCAGGAAGGCGCCTGCGGGGATCGCAAGCGCCAGCGTCAGCAGCGCCGAGACGTCGAGGGTGAGGTACATGGCGACCACGAGCGCCAGGTAGGGCACGACCGAGGTCGCGATGTCGAGCAGGCTGCGCGACATCCGTGGTTGCTCATACGGGGCCATCGCCTCCGCCCAGTCCGCCGCGTCACTCATCAACCGACCCTTCCTTTCGTTCCTCGTCGTGTGTCGCCACTGCGCGAGCGCCAGGTTAGGGCATCCTAAGCGAGCCTGGCGGCGGCGGGTCCGCTCTATGGCTACTCGACCTCGCCGAGGAAGTCGACCAGCGTCTTCAGGAACTCGTTCTTCTTCGGCGCCGCGGTGAGCGGGTCGAGGTGGCTTTGCTCCGGCGCGCCGTTGACGAGCATCGAGTCCTTCTTCTTCGTCTTCGCCTTCTTCACCAGCGCCCTGGCGCCGCGCAGGACGCCGCCGTCGGTGAGGTCGGTCTGGAAGGCGTAGATGGGGACGTTGATCCCGCGCGCGTGAAACAACCGCAGACCGAGGAAGTCCGCGACGTCGTTCTGCACCAGCTCGTCGGCGCCGTTGGTGTCGATCGTCAGCCGCTTGGGGAAGTACCACTCGACCCCGTTCGAGGGCTCCTGGCCGAAGTTCTCGGCCAGGCGCGAGACCGGGGTCACGCCGCCGTCGACCCAGTCCCGCGGGTCGCCACTGGTGGCGAGCTGGCCGGCATTGACATGCAGGAGAGCGAGGTCCGGCGGCGAGGTCTCGCGGTCGAAGGCGTTGCCGACCAGGCCGCGGTTGGTCACCGGAAAGCCCGGGTTGAAGACCGCCGGGAGCAGGGGGAATGTCTGTAGAGCCGTCGCGGGGCCCGTCGGGTCGAGGATGGCGTTGACGGCGCCCGTCTCGGTCAGCACCCCGGCCGCCTCTGGGGGAACGGGGGGCCGAGCAGCTCGAGGAAGGGGTTCGCGGTCTCGAGCGCGGCGATCTGCTCCTGGGCCTGGGCGAGATCGTAGGCGTCGAAGCTGCCGAGCAGCCCGCCGTCGATCAGCACCAGCCCGTCGACGTCCCTAAACCCGGGCTTGCCGTTGAAGTCCCAGGCGCCGTAGGCGGCGGTGAGCGAGGCGCCGAGCGAGTGACCGCCGAGGATCACCTGGCGGCCCTTCCTGCCCGCGGCGCGGACCACCTTGCGCGCGTCGTCGAGCGCCACCCGCATCCCCCACTCGCGGGCGAACGGGACCGTGCTCGCATCGAGGAAGTCGAAGTGGTCGGCGGGGGTGCCTCCGTTGGTGAACCAGCCGAGGTAGTAGTCGAACATCTCCTGCAGCGAGGCGTCTCCGTCTAGCGCCTTCGCGAACATGGCGGTGTCCTCGAGGGCCTGCGTGCGGCGGTCGATCGACCACACCTGGAGATCGTCGACGCGCTTGATCAGATCGCGGGCAAGCAGCGTAAAATCGCCCGCTCCGCCCTGAGTTCCCGGCATCAGCACGAGCACCCGATCGGCCTTCTTCGGCCCGATCTGGCGGGCGTAGACGTGGTCGAACTGCTCCGGGCCGGGCCCGTCGGAGTTGAAGGCGACGACCTTGTCCACGGCGGCCGCCGGGGTTGCCGAGACGGCCAAGCATCCGACCACCGCGAGTACGACAGATGCGACTGTGCGCCTCAGCTCGAAACCTCCCGCTCGAAGGCTCGGAGCATAACGGCGGCGGGGGCTCCCCCGGCCGGATAGGCTGGCACCATCGCAATCGAGGGTTCAGCCAGCGCCGAGATCGAGGCGCCGATCGCCGCGGTCTACGCCGTCGCCGCGGACGTCGAGGGCTCGCCGCGCTGGCAACCCGAGATCAAGGTCGCCGAGTGCGTGGACCGCGACCACGACGGCAACCAGGTCCTGGTGCACACCGAGACCGACGCCAAGGTCCGCAGGCTGGGCTCCACCCTGCGCTTCTCCTATGACGAGCCGAAGCGGATCTCCTGGGAGCAGGAGGAGGGAGACCTGAGCTCGGTCCATGGAAGCTGGGAGCTCGAGGACCTCGGCGACGGCCGTACCCGCGCGACGTACTCGCTCTCGGTGGACCTCGGCCGAATGCTGGGTATGGTGATCAGGGGGCCGCTGGTCGGTGTCCTGCGGGGCCAGCTGATCGAGACGATGCCGGGGAAGCTCAAGGGCTTCGTCGAGCGAGGAGACTGAGGTCGTGACCGGCTCCGTCAACGTCGAGCAGCGCGGCAGGGTGCTGCTCGCGACCCTCTCGAACCCTCCACACGGGCTCATGGACGACACGATCGTCGGCGAGCTCGGGGAGCTCGTCGCCCGTGCCGACACCGAAGACTCGGTGGGCGGCGTCGTGCTCACGGGCGCACACGAGTCTCGCTTCCTGGCCCACTACGACGTCGGCGAGCTGCTCGAGGGCGCCAAGGCCAGCCCGCATCTCACGCCCGCCGTGGCGCGCGCCTCGCTGCGCGCGACCAGTGCGCTCCGTCGGGTGCCGGGCGGCGACGCCGCGCTCGCCCGCACGCCCGCCGCCGGGCTGGCGCTGGTCGAGGGCTTCAAGAACACCCTGCTCGGGATCGAGCGCTGTGCCGCCGTCTGGATCGCCGCGCTCAACGGCAGCGCCATGGGCGGCGGCTGCGAGCTCTCGCTCGCCTGTGACATGCGCTTCATGGCCGCCGGCGACCATCGCATCGGCCAGCCCGAGATCCTGCTCGGCTTCTCGCCCGGGGGAGGCGGCACCCAACGGCTCACGCGGCTGCTCGGCACGGGCGCGGCCCTGCGAATCGTGCTCGACGGGATGCCGATGACGCCGGAGCAGGCGGCGCAGGCCGGCGTCGTCGACCGGGTGCTCGAATCCTCCGAGCTCCTCGACACCGCGATCGCCGAAGCCGCGCGACTGGGAAGCCGGCCGAAGGTGGCAATCGGGGCATGCAAGCGGGCGATCTACGAGGGCGGCTCGCTGCCGCTGCCGGATGGCCTGCGGGTCGAGGCCGCGGAGTTCATGAGCGCGATCGCGACCCCCGAGGCAATCGAGGCGATGCAGGCATACGTCGACGCCACCGAGCGGGCAGGCGAGCTCGCCGCATACGACCCCGACGCACTCGCGGCCGCCGACGAGCACGGCCGCTTCGCCTGAGCCGACTGTTGACCGCCCCGCTGCTCGCCGTCGACGCCCCGTCGCTGCTCTACCGCGCCTTCTACGCGCTGCCGCGACTCGATCAAGGGGTCGGACGGCAAGCCGGTCAACGCCCTGTTGGGCACCGCGAACCTGATCCTGGCCGAGATCGAGGAGCACGCGCCGCGCGCCGTGGTCCTCTGCTTCGGCCCCGACGCCGCCACCTACCGGGTCGAGCTCTATCCCGGCTACCACGCCGAGCGCCCCGAGATGCCGGCGGACCTGGCACCGCAGTTCGGTGCCTGCGGCGACTTCTTCGGCGCCTTCGGCTGGATCGTCGCCGAGCACGATTCGCTCGAGGCCGACGACCTGCTCGGCTCCTACGCTCGCGTCGAGTCCGAGGCCGGCGGCAGGGCACCGATCCTGACCGGCGACCGGGACATGTTCCAGTGCGCCAGCGATGCGGTCACGGTGCTCTACGTCAAGACCGGGTCAAGGGGGGCCGAGCAGGTGACGCCGGACGAGGTGGGACGCGCTACGGGGTCGCGCCCGGAGCTCGTCCCCGACTTCATCGCCCTGCGCGGCGACCCCTCCGACGGGCTGCCGGGCGCCAAGGGCGTCGGCGAGAAGACGGCGGCGGAGCTGCTGCGCCGCCACGGCTCGCTCGAGGCGCGTGCTCGAGCACGCGATCGAGCGAGACGCGGCCGAAGCTCCGGGCCTCGCTGCTCGGCTCCCGCGACGAGCTGCTCGCGCTTCAAGGACATCGCGACCCTGCGCGACGCCGGCGTCGAGCGACCGCCGGACGCACCGACGGACTGGTCGGCGCTGCTGCGGCCGCGCGGGCGACGAGGGATGAACCGGCTGGCGGAGCGGCTCGAGAAGCTGGCCGGCGTCTGACGGTTAGTCGAACGCGTGCCTGACCGCCCAGCTCGCGAGTTGCGAGCGCCGCCGCAGACCGGTCTTGCGCCGGACCGCCGTCAGATGGTTGTTGACCGTGCGAACCGAGAGCGATAGTCGCTGCGCGACCTCCTTGTCGGTGTGGCCCCGGGCGACGAGGGCGAGCACCTCGCGCTCGCGAGCCGTCAACAGCGGCCGCGAGGTCGCCGGCTGGCCGGTGCGATCTGGGGGTAGTCGCGCGAGAGGTCGGCTGCGGTTGAGGAGTCGAAGACCGTCCCGCCGCCGAACACGGTGACGATCGCATCGCGAAGCTCGTAGGGCCCAACCCGTTTTGTCAGGTAGCCACGGGCTCCGGCCGCGGCGGCATCACGCATCGTGTCGAGCTTCTCGATCGCGGTCAACACCAGGACGGGCGGTCCCGGCCGTCGGCGACGAGGCGCTTGATCAGCTCGATGCCATCGCCGTCGGAGAGCCGTAGGTCGAGCAAGACGACGTCGGGCCGGAGCGAGCGCGACCAGCTCGAGTCCCTCCGCAACGCTCTCGGCCTCTCCGACCGACCCTGATAGCCGGATCGGCTCGGAGCGCCGAGACGATCCCGCGGCGGATCAGGGGGAAGTCATCGACGATGAGAACGGCAATGTCCATCGAGAAGGCTCCGATCGCCGGGGACGGCGCGCGCGACCGATCTACCCGAGTGAGTTTATGACGGCCCAGCGCGCGATCTCGGATCGGCGCGAGAGCCCGGTCCTCGCCTTCACCTCGCTGAGGTCGTACTGCACGGTGCGCGCGGAGACGAACAGCCTCTCGGCGATCTCATCGTCGGTGAGGCCCGCGCTCAGCAAGCGCACGATCGCCCGCTGGCGGGCGGTCAGGGTCGGCCGCTCGGCCTGCGGCCCGTCGGATCGGGGCGCGCTCTCGGACAACAGCTGGTTCGCGAGCGACGGGGCGACGACAAGGCCTCCGCGGTGCACCTCCAGGACCGCTTCGCAGAGCTCCTCTCCGCGCGTCTGCTTGGTCAGGTATCCCGCCGCACCGGCCGCGATCGCCGCGCGCAGGTTGTCGGGGTTCTCATTCGCGGTCAGGACGAGGACCTTGACCTCCGGCAGCTGCTCGCGACATGAATCCAGCGCCTCCATGCCGCCATGACCCGACATGCGAAGGTCGAGCACGATCACGTCGGGGCGCAGCGCGCGAGCACGACTGACCGCCTCGCGTCCGTCCTCCGCGTGCCCGACGACCTCGATCTCCGGGTGGGACTCGAGCGCAACCCCGATCCCCTCGCGGACGAGCTCGAAATCGTCGGCGATCAGCACGCGGACGCTCACCGGCCGCTCCTTGCGTCTCCTTGTCGCCCGCACGAACGGACACCGATCGCGACGGCGGGCAGCTGCACCCTTCTCACCATTGGCATTCTCCGCATTTTGCGGTGAATCGGGCGGGTGCTACGTTTCGTGGGCGCGATGGGAGAGGGAGTCACCAGGTCCACGGAGGGAACCGGCGTCGACCGTGTAGACCTCGGCTCGCTTGGAGACTCGAGTCGCCAGGACGCCGGCCGGCGGAAAGCGAGAAGGCGCGCACAGAGGCTCGTGGAGGCTCCTGCAGCTCAGCCGCCCGCAGGCGATCGCGCTCCCGCAATCGACCGTGCGGCTGACGATCCCGCCGAGCAGGCGCGCGGGCTCGCCCACGACCTACGCGAAGGGCTTGGAACGATCGGCCTGTTCGCCGGGGCCCTCGAACTGCATCTCGGTGACGACCTGGATCCAGCGGCCGCTCGTGACCTCGATGGGATCCGGGCGGGCCTCGAGCGGTTGAACTCGCTGATCACGGCGACCCTCGGCGCGTCCGCCGATTCCAGGCACGCTGATCGCCACGGGCCGGTTGACACGAACGTCGTCGTGCGTGAGGCGCTCGCCAACCTCGAAGCGCGAACGTCCAAGACGGATGCGCAGGTTGTCTGTGAGCCACTGCCTTGGGTGGCCGGCGACGCAGCCGGCCTCACCCGCCTGTTCCAGAACCTGATTGTGAACGCGATCGAGTATCGGCGTCCGGAGCGTCCACCGCGAGTGCGGATAGGCGCGCGACCCAAAGGATCCGGCTGGCTGTTCGAGGTCGCCGACAACGGGCGTGGCATGGCGCCCGAGCTAGCTGCGCGGGCATTCGACTCAGCCCAACCCGATCCCGCGGAGCCGTACCGTCCAAGCCGCGGCCTCGGACTCGGAATCTGCGCGAGCATCGTCGCGGCTCACGGCGGCCGAGCCTGGGCAACGTCCCGACCCGAGGGAGGCACGATCGTGAGCTTTGAACTCCCCCGAGCCACGCGAGTCGGCTCGGGCTCCATCAGTCGCGGCGATTGACCTTCCCGCCCATGCGTGGTCCCGCGCCCTGATTCGGGGGAGCCTGAGGCCCACCTCGGCCTCGGTTCGTCAGGCAGTGACCGAGAAGCTGCGCTTGGCCGGAGTCGCGTCGGCGTTGGCGGCCGGGTCGATCGCGCGAACCTCGAAGGTGTGCTTGCCCTTGGCGAGGTTGGAGTAGCTCTTTGGCGAGCTGCAGGATTGCCACGCGCTCGCCTGGGTCGAGTCCAAGCGGCACTCGAACGTGGTGTTGGCCTGCGGCGAGGTGAAGCCGAAGCTCGGCGAGGCGTTGTTGGTGGGTCCCGACGGTCCGGAGATGATCGTCGTGTTCGGGGCCACGGTGTCGACCGAGAAGCTGCGCTTGGCCGGAGTCGCGTCGGCGTTGGCGGCCGGGTCGATCGCGCGAACCTCGAAGGTGTGCTTGCCCTTGGCGAGGTTGGAGTAGCTCTTTGGCGAGCTGCAGGATTGCCACACGCTCGCCTGGGTCGAGTCCAAGCGGCACTCGAACGTGGTGTTGGCCTGCGGCGAGGTGAAGCCGAAGCTCGGCGAGGCGTTGTTGGTCGGGCCCGACGGTCCGGAGGTGATCGTCGTGTTCGGGGCCACGGTGTCGACCGAGAAGCTGCGCTTGGCCGGAGTCGCGTCGGCGTTGGCGGCCGGGTCGATCGCGCGAACCTCGAAGGTGTGCTTGCCCTTGGCGAGGTTGGAGTAGCTCTTTGGCGAGCTGCAGGATTGCCACGCGCTCGCCTGGGTCGAGTCCAAGCGGCACTCGAACGTGGTGTTGGCCTGCGGCGAGGTGAAGCCGAAGCTCGGCGAGGCGTTGTTGGTGGGGCCCGACGGTCCGGAGGTGATCGTCGTGTTCGGGGCGCTCGAGTCCTCGACGTAGGAGGTCGTGTTCGAGCATCCCGACTCGCCGTCGCCGACAGCCTTCGCCGAGAGGGCCGTGGTCGTGTTGTCGGCCACACCGACCGTGATCCCGGTGGTGGTGAAGGTCGTCGTCGTGCCCGACGCGGCGGCCGGCCCGGTGCAGTCGCTGCTCGTGTAGATCAGAACCCCGACCGCGGCGCCGGCGCCGAGCGTTCCCTGCACCTCGGGGGAGTTGTCGTTCGCGGGCGAGGGCGGGGCGGTACCTGTGATCGACGGCGCCCCGGGCGGGTCGTCGGCGCAGGTGACGGTCACCGCGACGGTCGCCTCCGAGCCGCCGTTGAGGGCGTAGGTGAAGTCGTCGGTGGGCTCGGCGCCGGGCTCGTTGCAGTAGTCGGCGTTGGGCTCATAGGCAAGAGAGTCGTCGGTGCCGGCGACGACGACGCTGCCGTGGGTGGGCTGGGTCGCCGAAGCGATCGAGATCGGGCCGCCGTCGGCGTTCAGGTCGTTGGCCAAGACGTCGATCGAGCTCGCGCCTGAGTCCTCGGCGACGGTCTTGGTGTCGTTGACGGCGCTGGGGTTGATGTCCTGCGTCCCGTTGATCGCCACCTGACTCAGGTCCGGAGTCTTGCTCGGGTCGTTGCTGCTGAGCGCGGCGCGGTACTGGATGTAGCGGGAGCTGCCGAGGATGTCGGCGCCGCTGCTTGCGACCGGGGTGAAGGCGGTCCAGCTTCCGTCGGGTGTCGGCGTGTTGCCGGTGCGCACGCTGAGCGCCACGCCCGTGCCCGCGGGCGTCGAGGCGTTCCACGTCAGCGAGCCCCAATTGGCGCCCTGGCCGGCGTCGAAGACGCGTGAATCGAAGCTCCCGGAGGCCGGGTATGGGGTCATCCGCAGCCAGTCGAGGGACAGCTCGGGACCGCCGGCGGTGAACTCACTGGCGATCGGGCGCATTTGGGTGGCGCCGAAGTTGGCGGCGTGCGTGTCGACGAGCGCTCCGTCGACGTAGTAACGGACCTCGGTCGTATCCCACTCGATCCGGTAGAGGTGCGGCGATCCGAGCAGGCTGCTCGAGAGTGGCGCCGACTCGGTTGCGCTCCCGTTGTTGTTGGTGCGAGCCCTGAAGGTGCCGTCGAACCTGACGCTGAAGATCGCCCAGTTCGGCGAGTCGTTGAGGTCCACGGCGAAGCCGGCGTGCTGGTTGTTCTGGCCGCCGAAGTTGGCCACGAACTCGAGCGAGCGTCCCGACCCGTATGTGGCGATCGTCCGAGCGAAGGCGCCGTCAACATGGAGACCGCCGCCCGAGATGGTCGAGCCGCCGCCCGTCCAGGGGCCGCCCTCCCAGCCCGAGGGGAGCCCGGGCCCGCCCGAGAACTCCTCGCCCACGGTCGGCTTCAGGGTGACCTCGCCGTCCTGGGTCTGCGAGACGTAGGTGTCGACGCCGGTGCTGCCTGCGGAGAAGTCGGCGACCGTCGTATCGGTGAAACCGACCGCCTGGCCGGATGTGGTGAAGGTCCAGCTGTCGGCGGCGCCCAGCGCGTTGCCGCCGGCGTCCTCAACCGAACCGGCAACCGTGACCTCATAGGCGGCATTGGGATCTAGATCGGCGTTCGGATCGAGCGTCGCAGTGGCCCCGGCGTAGCTGACGTTCGCCGACACGTCGGCGCCCGCCCCCTGCTTGCGCAGTCGCACGCTTGAGCCGTCGATCGTCGCCGGGTTCATCACCTCACTGAACTGGACCGCGACGTTCGTGTCGGCCGCAACGCCGGTCGCGTTCGGGCTCGGGGTGCGCTGGCTGATCGTCGGCGGCGTCAAGTCGAGGGCGCCGGGCACGTAGCCAATCGACACCTCCTCGAGCGACGGAGTCGTGTCCGCATCGTTGCTGCTGAGCGCGGCGCGGTACTGGATGTAGCGGGAGCTGCCGGGGATGTCGGCGCCGCTGCTTGCGATCGGGGTGAAGGCGGTCCAGCTTCCGTCGGGTGTCGGCGTGTTGCCGGTGCGGACGCTGAGCGCGACGTCGGTGCCGGCCGGGGTGGCGGAGTCCCAGGCCAGGGCGCCCCAGTCGGCGCTCTGCCCGGCGTCGAAGACGCGCGAATCGAAGCTGCCGGAGGCCGGAAAGGGGCTCATCCGCAGCCAGTTGACCGAGACCTCGGGGCCGCCCGCGTTGAACTCGCTGGCCGCCGGGCTCATCGCCGTTCCGATGCTCGCAGCGTGGGTGGCGACCGGGCTGCCGTCGACGAAGAACCTGACCTCGCCGGCGGCCCACTCGATCCGGTAGCGATGCTCGGAGCCGACCAGCGAACCCGGGATCGGAGTATTCGTGGCGCCCGATCCGGTGTTGGTGCGGGCAAAGAGCTGATCGCTGGTGTTGTTGGTGCTGAAGATCGCCCAGACGCTGTTGAAGTTGTCGGAGAAGCCGACGTGCTGGAACGGCGCCCCGCCGAAGGTCGCCGTGAACTCGAGCGAGCGACCCGGGCCGAAGGTGGCGTCGGTGCCGGCCAAGGCGCCGTTGACGTGCAGGCTGCCGCCGGAGACCGTGGCGCTGCCGCCGGCCCCGCCGCCCTGCGACTCCCAACTGGTGCTCGACCATCCGGTCGGCAGGACCAGAGCTCCGGAGAACTCCTCCCCTACCGAGGGCTTCAGCGTCACCTCGCCGTCGGCCGTTTGCGAGACGTAGCCGTCGGCGCCGGTGGCCCCGGCGGAGAAGTCGGCGACCGTGGTGTCAGTGAGGCTGGCGGCCGGAGTGGTGAAGCTCCGAGGCGCCTGGGCGCCACCGGGGTCGGTGGTCGAGTTCGAGGCCCCGTCGGCCGAGGTCACCCGGTAGTGGTAGGTGGTGTTCGGGGCGAGGCCGGTGAGCTCGATGCTGTGCGAGGTGCCGAGCGCGGCGTTGCTCTGGCTCGAGGTCAGCGACGAGGGGCTGGTGCCGTAGTCGACCCGCGAATCGGACGCCTCGTTCGTGTCCCAGGTGATCGTCGCTGTGCCGGCGCCGGCGGCGTCGGCGACGTTGGAGATCACCGGTCCGGTCTCGTCGACCGCGTAGGTCGCCTCATAGCTACCGGGGGCTGCGTCGATGAACGCGTACTCGACTCCCTTGATCGTCTGCGTCGTGGTCGCAACCGTGCTGCCGTTTCGCTTCACGCCGGTGAGGGCGCCGGCCGCGGAGGTCGTCGGCACCATCGCGCGCAGCCCGTTGGCCCCGGCCCCGACGTCGATCGAGAACTCCAGCTTGTTGTCGTTCCACGACAGCCCCTCGAACGAGGAGCCGTTACGGCCGTCGAGCCACTCGAGCATCTGCCTGCTGGAGACGACCGGCACGCTGCGCGCAAGCGCTGACGAAACGATTGCGTCGGAGCCCGATGAGGAGGCGCTATCCGTGTGCATGTTGGCGACGAAGGCTCCGTAGTAGCCGTCGCTGCCGATCGCCCTGTCGAGCAGACTGTTGGCGGTGAACGGGTAGGACTGCCCCGACTCGTCGGTCATCTGCGTCACCGCCTGGTAAGCGTCGATCATCGAGCCGTCGAGATCGGCGAAGCGCATCGGCATCCCGGAGCCGGTGAACAAGCCGGGCGTGTCTTCGACCCACCCTGGCGGCCAGTAGTAGTAGTTCGTGTCGAAGCGGATGCCGTGGTCGAGCTCGACCTTCGGCTGCGAGGCCCAATCGCTCCAGGCGATGCAGTGCGTGCGGTTGGTCGTCGGCGCAGGGACGCTCGGGTACTGAGTGGCGAAGTCCGCCAGCTGGTCGTCATAGCCCTGATCGAGTGACTGCGGCGTGAAGTTGGCGCAGTTCGTCGTCTGATGCAGGGCGACCTCGAACCCGTCGGCCTCATACGCGGCGGCCTGGGTGTTGGTGAGCGGCGAGTTCAAGTAGATGTACGAGGTGCTTCGCACGCACTCCCAATCGGCGACGGAGCAGCCGGCCGGACCGAGTGCCTTCTGTTGATCGAAGCGACCCCCGGTGCCGCCGCTGGCATGGTCGTCGCCGGTCATCACCACGACCGCCTTTTCCGAGCGCGGGAAGTACCAGAATCGCGGCAGCGGCTTGCGATCAACGTTCATCTCCCCGATCAGGTTCGCGAGCAGCCGCTGCTGTTCGTCGGCCTGAGGGATCGCGATCTTGTCGCGGTCAACCCAGTCCGGCTGCGGGTCGCCGGCGGCATCACCGAAGAAGAGGTTGTCGGAGCGAATCGGGCCTGCCTGGCCGTCGCGCGACTGTCCCGCCCACGCCGGGTTCCCCTGGCGCGTGTAGACGATCGAGCGCGCCAGGTCGTAGGTGAAGGCGGCCGCCTGACCTCCGTTGGCGCCAACGCTCCGCAGGGTCACGGCCGGGTTTGCGGTCGGGGTGCTCGCGTCGGAGTAGAGCTGGGCGACGGTAGTCGTGTCGGCGGCGGTGTAGCGATCGGCCGTACCGTGGAACTGCATCGTCTGTCCGACGATCCCCGCCCCCGGGCTCGAGCCGGTGTCGACATCGATGTATCCCTCCGACAGCGACGCACCGGCGGTGCTGAGGCCGAGCAACCCGGAGAGCTGGGTGTCGGGTCGCATCGCGATCAGGTTGCCGCCAGCGGTGACCCAGTCGGAGAGCATCTGCGCCTGCGCTGCGCTGAGCGCGGTCTCACCGAGGATGACGACGTCGTAGTCGTCGAGCGTGGCGGCGTTGACGCCCGATAGCTCGGTTACGTTGAACTCGTTCAGCCCCTCGGCGCGCAGGATTTCGGCGTAGTAGCGGCTGAACGGGTTCAACGAGTTGCCGATCACGAGGATCGGCCCGCCCGGCCCCTCGTCCGGTGGCGGAGGCGGGGCGGCGGCGATGGTAAACGACCAGGTGTGGTCAGACACGCGTGGGATGCCCGCCGAGTCGGCGACCCCGCCGAGCCCACCCTTGACAGTCGCCGTGTAGGTGGTCGAGTTCGCGAGCGCATTGTTGGGATCCAGGGTCGCCGTTCGGGTCGCGGCCGAGTAGGCGACGGTGGCGGGTACGAGGGCGTTCGAGGGGTCGCGCAGCTCGAAGTTCGCGGAGTTGATCGTCGCCGCGCTCATCGCCTCGTTGAAGGTCGCACTCACGTTGGTACCAGGGCCGACGCCTGAGGCCCCGGCGTTCGGGGAGACCGAGCTGATCGCCGGCGGAGTCGTGTCGGGACCGACGTCGTCGTCGAAGACGACGTCGACCCAGTAGTTGCTGGCCTCAAAGGTGTCGGTCGGGAAGACTCCAGCGGGGCCGTAGTGGTAGACGCCGTTCGAGCCGTCAACTCCGTCGGCGAGCGCCTGCAACGGAGGGCTGTCGGCTCCCTGGCCGGAGAAGTAGCCGTTGGTCGCAGCGTAGCCGCCGTTGGGCGCGTGATAAGAGGCGACGTATGTGGTGTTCGCGTCGATCGCGACCGGCGACGCGAACTCGACCTGCTGCCATCCAGAGACGGTCTCGCCGGTGAACGTGGCCTGGGCGAGCAGCGAGCCACCGGCCGTCCACAGGTGGCCCGTGTGGGTGCCGGTGTTGCCCGCTCCCTTGTAGAAGCGCAGACCCGTGATCTCACCGGCGACGTCGGAGCGGAACTTGACCCCGAGCTCGACCGCGCCGGAGTCGTTCTCGAGCGGCGGGACAACCGAGTCGCTCCAGATCGAGCATGGGCAGGTCGCAGGGACCACGTCGACGGTGACGCCGGCGCCCGGCGATTCGAGGTTGCCGCTGTCGTCGGCCGCTCGCGTGCGGATCGTGGTCTGCCCGGTCTGGTCCGGGCTCCACATGTACGTCCAGGTCCCGCGTCCATCCGCCGGGTGCCAGGCGCCGCCGCCGATCGAAACCTCGACCCCGCCGACCTCGCCCCCGCCCGAGTCGGTGGCGGTACCGCTGATCGTCGTCTGCTGGTTGGCCTCGATCTCAGCGCCGGCGTTCGGGGAGGTGACTTGCGAGGTCGGCGCGGCCACGTCGCTCGAGGCGGTCGCCGCGACCAGGCCCGACTGCAGCGTGTCGGGTTGGACGCCCATGTCGGCGAACAGGTTCACGTTCGCCTGCTGCATCCGTTGGTCGGGGGTCGACGAGCCGCGATCGTGGTTTCCGTCGAGCCCCCACGACCACTGCACCGTGCCGGCGCCGAATACGAGCGCACCGCTGGCGGTGCGGTAGAGGGTCAGATGGTGGGTGGCCGTGCCCGGCCCGTAGGTCGATCCGTTGTCCTGCAGCTTCTCGATCCCGCTCCGGGTCGCCGACGACAGCCGCACCAACCCCGGCGGGCGAGCTCCGTTGTCGAGGTCCTCGTCCCACTCGTAGCCGAGCGTGCTCTCGCCCAGCATCGCGCTCTGCCCGGGCGCCAGCGAGGCGAGGCCGGTGTTGCGCCACAGTCGCAGCTTGCCCTCGGCCGCCGGCACCTCGATCTCCGAGGTACCGGAGTTGACCGTGAAGATCGTTCCCGTCAGGCCGTTCTCCGGATTCGGCCCTTCCGGGTTGAACGCACGCGGGTCGCGCCAGGTCCCGGTCCAGGCGGTGGTCGGGTCGATCTTGGCGTTCGCGTGCGTCTCCTTGTAGGAGACGAGGGTGCGATGCGAGGTGGCGGACCCGTCGATGCTGTCCTCCCAGCGGGTCTTCCAGAAGGATTCGTTGCCGCTCAGGAAGGCGAGGTTGACGCCGCCGTCACGGGCCGCCTCGACGTTGGCGCGCTGGCCCGCTGACCAGTATTCGTCGTGGCCAACCGAGAGGAATGCTTCGTGCTCGAGGATCTCGGCGCCGCGGCGATCGCTGTCGACCCCGGTGAAGTAGCTGACGTCATAGCCGTTTCGCTCGAGCCAGCGCACCATCGGGTACTCGGCGTTGAACGGCGAGTCCTCAGGAATCGGGCCGCGGGTGGTGAAGGGTCGGTTGTAGCTGACCTTGTATGCCCGCCCCGCGGGCGAGCCCGAGTACAGGCTGTTGCCTCCGTACTGGTTGTAGGCCTGCCAGGTCGTATCGGAAGTCTGGAACAGGAGGTCCGAGGCGCCGTCGTCGTCGCGGACGATGAAGTAGATGTGGCTCGCGCCGCTCGTCGCGTCCTCGCGCACGAGCTTGGCGAAATAGATCCCGGAGACTGCGTCGGCCGGCACCGCCCAAGACGCCGACTCCGCCCAGTTGCCGCAATCGACCAGTCCGGTCGCTGTCTCGGCGTCAGCAGCTCGGCTGCGCCTGGGGCAGGCTCGCCGAGGGCTCGACCGTCGCCACCTGGCGAGCGCCGTCGCCCCCGTAGTAGCCCATGCGGTAGACGTCGAGGCGATAGTCGTCAGCGTCGGTGTCGACCTTGAAATGGACCGTCTCGCCCTGATCGACGCTGATGTCCGTGGCGTAGCCCTGAATGCTCGAGTCGCCCGAGCCGCTGACGTCCCACTCGCTCGCCGGGTCCCCCGGCTTCGAGTTCTCGCAGACGATCTCGTTCTCGATCGGCAGGTCGCACGGAGCCGCTTGCGCGGTCCCGGCATCGAGTGCGAGGGCGAGGACACAGGCCGAGATGCCGAGGGCGGCACGCACCGCCGCCCTCGGCATCGATCCGCCATTGAGACGACTAATGTCCCCAGCCATGGAACGACAGTGGCGCCCATACCGCCGGATGCGCATGAGTAAACCGCGCAAAACTTGGCGAAAGTAGGGGTTGACTACCTGATCTGACGCTCAGGTCTAGGTTGAGGCTCCTGTCGCGACCGTCAGTGAGCGCCGGCGCCGAGTGCGGCGCCGAACCGATCGCCCGCCTCTCCCACGTCCAGGATGTTGGTGCTGTCCTGGCTCCAGAGCTGATTGCCGGTCGAGGTCAGACCGCCGGCAGAGCCGAGGATCAGGTTCAAGCCGCCCGCCGCGATCGTGCCGATGCTCTCGAAGGGCACCCCGACGGCGAGGTCGTCGCGTGAGTCCCCGTTCAAGTCCCCGGCGGCGAGGGCGGCGGCGAGCGAGTCGCCGGCCTCCGCCGTTTCGTTGATGGCGGCGCTGTTCTGGTTCCAGACCTGGTTGCCGGTTGAGGCGAGCCCGCCGCCCGAGCCGAGGATCAGGTTGACGGCGCCGGCGCCGGCCAGGGTTCCGACGCTCTCGCCCGGCGCTCCCGCGGCGAGATCGCCGTCGCCGTCGCCGTCGAAGTCGCCGGCCGCCAGGGCGGCGCCGAGCCGATCGCCGGCCTCGGCCGCGTCCTTGATGTCGGTGCTGTTCTGGCTCCAGAGCTGATTGCCGGCCGAGGCCAGCCCGCCGGCGGAGGCGTAGATCACATTCACCGCGCCGGCCGCGGTAGTTCCGATCGTCTCGGAGGGAACGCCGACCGCCAGGTCGTCGCGGGCGTCGCCGTTCAGATCACCGGCGGCCAGCGCGGCGCCGAACGAGTCGCCGGCCTCCGAGGCCTCGGCGATGCCGGCGCTGTTCTGGCTCCAGAGCTGGTTGCCGGTTGAGGCGAGCCCGCCGCCCGAGCCGTAGATCACGTTCACGGCGCCGGCGGTGACCGTGCCGATGCTCTCCGAGGGAGCCCCGACCGCGAGGTCGTCGCGGGCGTCGCCGTTCAGATCACCGGCGGCGAGCGCGGCGCCGAACGAGTCGCCGGCCTCGCTCGCGTCGGTGATCGCGGTGCTGTCCTGGGTCCAGAGCTGATTGCCGGTCGAGCTCAGCCCGCCGGCAGAGCCATAGACCACGTTCACCGCCCCTGCGCCGGCCAGGGCGCCGACGCTCTCGCCCGGCGCTCCAACGGACAGGTCGTCGTCGCCATCGTGATCGAGGTCGCCGGCGGCCAGGGCGGCGCCGAACGAGTCGCCGGCCTCCGCCGCGTCCGCAATCCCGGCGGTTTCCTGGTTCCAAGCCTGACCGCCCGAGGCCGCCAGCCCGCTGCTCGAGCCGTAGAGAACGTTGATCGTCCCGGCGTCCGCGGCCGATCCGATGTCCTCGTGTGGTGTGCCGACGGCGAGATCGGCGTACCCGTCGCGGTTGAAGTCCCCACTCGCCAGCGAGGCCCCGAACTGATCGCCGTCCTCCGCGGCCTCACCGCTCAGGCTCGCCTGGGTGAAGAGCTGGTTACCGCCGTCCTTGAGGCCACCGGCCGAGCCGTAGAGCACGTTGACCGCTCCGGCGTCGTTCGCGGATCCGACGTCCTCGAGTGGAGCCCCGACTGCCCGATCGACGAAGCCGTCACCGTTGAAATCGCCAGCCGGGGGCGTCGGGGGCGGCCCGAGCAGCGGCTGGTCGGGCGCCGTGGGGTCGATCCGCACCCAGCTGGCCACCGAGGGGACGCCGGCGTCGTTTAGCAAGAAGAGCATGTAGTAGCCCGGGGGCGCGACGGCGGAGGAGGGCGGGGCGAGAACGTCGACGCCCTGTCCGGCGACCTTGTTGAGCAGCTTGAGCTCGACGCTGCGCTGGTTCATGTCGAAGGCGTGGGTGGCCGCGCCGGGGGCCATCAGCACCGCCCGGTCGATCGCGGCGCTGTCGCTGTGGATGCCGAAGGCGTCGCCCCAGTTGACCGTCTGCGGGGCCGAGTCGATCACCGGCCGCTGACCCTTAAACAGATAGGGCGGGGAGTAGATCTCCGCGTTGTCGGTGAGGCTGAAGTCCCCGTTGGGCTCCTTCGGGTTGTGGTCGTCGCCGGCCGAGAAGACGCGGCCGTCGGGCAGCAGCACCGCGGTGGAGTGATAGGTGCGGTCCTCCTGTTGGGCGGGCCCCAGCAGCCAGCTGTCGGATGCCGGGTCAAAGACCTCGATCTGGCGCGCTCGGCCGTCGGCGTAGGTGATGTAGCCGCCTGCCGCGCCGGCCTCGGGGTCGCCGCCGAGCTGGTAGCCGCTGCCGCCGCCGACCTCGACCATCGAGCCGTCCGGAAGCAGCACCGTGTTGGCGTTCGCCCGGCCGACGTTGAGCGGCGCGTCGGCCTTCCAGGTCGCGGGGGTGGCCCGGGCGTTGATCGTCTCCGAGGTCGTGGTCCCCGGGTAGAACGGTCCCGGATCGAGGTTGCGGTCGAAGCCGCCGAGGGTCGTGATCGTGTCCGAGCCGCCCGGTCCGCCGGGCCGGCGCACGGCATTGCCGGCGATTCGTGAGCGCGACATCGTCTGCAGGCTCTCGTTCCAGGTGAAGCTGGTGGTGTCGAGGGTCGCCGTCAGCGCCTTGCTCGGGCCGGTGACGATGACGTCGTCGCCGAACGTGAACGTGCGTGGGTAAAGGCCGAGCCCATTGCGATAGGCGCTCGGCTCCTGCCCGACCGTTCCCTGCCCGCCAAGCGTCGCCGGCGGGCTGAAGACCTCGACGCTGTTCGTCATCAGCCCCCCGGGCGGCTCGTCGCCGAGCCCGCTCAGGATCACCGTGCGCCCGTCCGGAAGCAGGACCTGCCCCGGGTACCAGCGCCCCTGCTCCATGTCGGGCTGGCGGGTCCAGGTCTCGCTCCACGGGTTGAAGGTGAAGATCATCGGCAACCCGCCCCAGTCGGTGTACGGGTCGTCGGGCAGGGTGCCGGCGTACGCCAGGGTGCCCCCGGCGGCGATCACCTCGCCGTCCGGCAGCAGCGTCTGGCCCGAACAGAAGATCGGGGCCTTGGCGGGCGGCTGGCCGCCGGGCCCGTCGACGTCGACGATCGGCGGGTCGACCTCGGTCAAGGCCCCGGGGCCGGTGCCCAGCGACGGATCCCAGAGGGCCGCCTCACCATTGTTGGGGCGGGCCCCCCCACCCACGGGGACCGGAGGGCGGCCCCAGAAGAGCACCTTGCCGGTCGGCAGGACGACGGTGTGGATCGCGTAGTTGGGAATCTGGAACGGGGCCTGGGTCCATTCGCCGACCTGCGACGGCGGGCCGGCGGCGGCTGGAGCCGCCACGGCCTCGGACGAGTAGGCCATCAGCGTGCCGTCGACTCGGACCGTCACCCCGCGCTCGGCGAGACGCGCGCTGCGGCGCGCGGCGGCGTGCTCGGCGGCGTGCTCGGGCCCCAGGAGGGCGGTCTCGATCGCCCTGATCTGCGCCTCGCTGGCGCCGGCGGGGATGTAGTCGTCGACACCGTGGGCGGCCGCGGCCGGGACTCCGAGCGCGAGCAGGCAGGCGCAGAGCGCCCATACGAACAGCCCTCTTGGCGGTGGCGGACCCGTGAACATGGCTACACCGATCCTTCCAGAACGCTGCTCACAACCGCTCAGCGATTCGGCTTCGTGTGTGCCGGAAGGTGATCGCGGCGAGCGCGCAGAGCACGAGCGTGACCGCGAACGGCGCCACTGTCTGGAAGGTGTTGCTCGTCGCCTCGGTCCAGGTCGGAGCCGTCGGGTCGATGATCCAGTGGCGGGCCTGGACGAAGAGCGGCGAGAGCGGGTTGGTGGCGGCGATCGTGCGCAGGATCCCCGCCGGGATGTAGTCGAAAGGAAAGATCACCGGGCTGGCGTAGAACAGCAGCCGGCTGATCGGATGCCACGCCTGACCGACATCGCGAAAGCTGACGAAGAGCACCGAAAGCAGGATTCCGACCGCGACCGTGATCACTCCGAGGTCCAGAAGCAGGACGGGGAGCAGAAGCCAGGTCGAGGTTGGCTCGACGCCGTAGGCGAGGACCCAGACGATCGCGACCACGAGGCTGGCGGCGAAGGTGAACGCGGCCGCAAGGATGGCGGCGAGCGGCGTCGCCAGCGCCGGAACCTTGAGGCTGCGCATGATCGAGCCGCGGTTCACGAACGCTCGCAGCCCCGCGTTCGTTCCCTCCTGGAAGAAGAAGAAGAGGGTGATGTTGAACAGCAGCAGGACGGGATAGTCGGGCACGGAGCCGCCGAAGCGGATCACCCGGGTGAAGACGATGTACAGGACCGCGAACAGCATCAGCGGGCGCAGCAGCGCCCAGGCGTAGCCGAGCACCGAGCCCGCGTAGCGGCGCCGGTACTCGGTCAGCGCCATGATCAGGACGAGGTCCCAGAAACGCCGGCGCGAGCCCGCGTTCTCCGGAGCCGGCGGCGGCACCCGCTCCAGCGTTGCGGCCGCGTCGCTCATCCCGCGGCCACCTTCGTGTCCTCGGTAGATCGCTCGAGGGTGGCGCCGTGCCGCAGTGCCACGGCTCCGCCACCGGCCCGGACACCCGGGATCCGCAGCGGCAGACGCGCGACCGGCGAGGCCGGCACGTCGTTGCCCCGCCCTCCGGGCCTGACGATGGCGAGGCTGAGCCGAGTACTCGCCGGGATGCAGCCGATTCTCGACCCAGGCGCGCACACGCGGGCTCTCCCCCGCAGTGAGCGAGCCCAGCGGAATCGTCGGCGAGAGGAAGGTGCGCCCGCCGCGCTCGTTGTGGATCTCGATCCGAAGTCCGGGACGTTCGACCGGTTGCTGCACCTCGAGCGTCGCCTCGATCGCGATCTCGCGATCCATCCCGACGCTCGTCCGCTCAACACCCTGCGCGGCGGAGAGGGACGCGTCGGTTATCTGGATCGCCCCGCGGCGATCGTCGCCATCGTCGATCATCTCGGCCTCACCGGGGCCGTCGGGAAGGTTCACCTCGATGTAGCGCGCGGCCACCTCGCCCGGATCGCCCACCGTTTCGACCTGGCCGTTCTCCAGCAGCAGGGCTCGGTCGCAGAGCCGCTCGATCAGGCCGGTCGCGTGCGTCACCAGGACGATCGTCCGCCCCTTTTTGCGGAAGGCGGCGAACGCCTCCGTGCACTTTTCCTGGAACGCCCGATCGCCGACCGCGAGGATCTCGTCGATCATCAGGACGTCTGGGTCGGTCTCGATCAGGGCCGCGAAGGCGAGGCGCATCCTCATGCCGCTCGACAGATCCTTGAGCCGCGTCTCGGAGAAGTCGCCGAGGTCCGCGAAGTCGAGGATCGACGCCACCCGCCGGCGCGCCTCGCGCCGCGAGAGCCCGAGCATGACAGCGTTGATCGCGGCGTTCTCGCTCGACGACAGCTCCGGGCTGAACCCGACACCGAGCTCGAGGGCGGGGGCGAGCGTGCCCTCGACATGGACGCTTCCGGCGTCGGCGGGATAGACGCCGGAGATGATCTTCAGCAGCGTGCTCTTGCCCGAGCCGTTCCTGCCCATGATGCCGAAGAGCTCCCCCTGCTCGACGGTGAAGCTGACGCCGCGGAGCACCTCGAGCGGCTCGTAGCGGTTGGGCAGCCAGCGGAGCCTCGACGACTCCGAGCGCTGCCTCGCGACCCGGAAGGACTTCTCGATCCGATCGACCTCGATCGCGGAGCGGCTCGGTCCCACCTGGTCGCTCACCATGCCGCGTCGGTCTCGTAGCCGAGCTCGATCAGCAGGTCGCCCGCCACCCGCTTGAAGGTCTCGCGATCGACCGCGGTGAACACGTCCTTCCACTGACCGGCGAGACCGTTGCGAAGGAACTCGGTCGGCCGCTCGTCCCCGCGGCTGCGCCCGCGGGTCGCACGCTCGAAGCTGGCGCCCTCCACGCACGCCTCGATCGCGGGCGCTTCGGTGTCGGCATCGAGGAATCCGAGCACCCGTCCGGTGCAGGCGATCGGGTCGGCCAGCATTTCCTCGTAGTGGACCTCGAGGTAGCGCTCTTCGAGCAGCTCGCGACCGTCCGCCCTCGCGCGGCGGATCATCTCCGCCCACTCGCGCGCGGTACCGGCGAGCCACTCGGCGGAAAAGATGCTGCGACCGCTGCCCCGGAACCCGCCAGGATCGGACCGGTAGGCGTCGCGGGTCGCGCGATCAGCCGCGTCCAGATCGTGGATCCCACCGGCGTCCGAGCTGCGATTCCAAACGTGGTGCCTGGCCGAAATCGCGACGTCACGGCCGTCGCGGATGATGTGTACGACCTTCGCCGTTGGGTGGATCTGAGCGATCTCGCGGACGATATCGGGGCTCAGAAACGGTGTCTTGTCGCCGACGATCGGCATTCCGGTCTCGAGGGCCGTCTGGGTGAGGAAGTAGTCGATCGCGATCCTCGTCAGCTCTGCAATCTGCTGGTCGGGGTCACGGTCGCGAGCCCACACCGAGCGCTCGAGCCACGAGCGAAGCGAGGCGTCATTCGCCAGCGCTCCGGCGAGCGGGCGGGCGGGAATCGTCGCCGTCTCGGCGCCGGGGAGCACGTAGTCGCGGGCGAAGAACCGGCCCTCGCCGCGACAGGCGATCTCGGGGTGGGCGTCGAGCGTTCGCATCAGCCACGTCGTGCCCGACTTCGCTCGGCCGATCAAGAAGAAGAAGGAGGGGGTCTCGCGACGCTTGCGGCGGGCGGCCGCCCAGCGACGCGGGCCGCGCATGGTCGAGCGCGCGTGTCCTTCGCGGTCGGCCACTGGTGGTCCTCCCATCGACCCCGGACCGCGACCGGCCGAGCCGTGTCCGTTCGAGCCGTGACCGTTCGAGGAAGCAACCGGCTCGAGCTCGCTCGTCTCGGGTCTCGGCGCCGGCGCTGGCGGCATCTGCGGGCGAGGGACCGTCCGGCTGCGCGGCACCACTCGGCCGCGGCCGGCTCCGCCTTCAGGTGAAACCGGGCCGTCTGCTTGGAGCTCCTCGTAGAGCGCCAGCAGCTCGTCAACTCCCTGAGCCGCGCTCATCGGTTCCCGGGCGTTTGCCGCGAGTCGCTCGATCAGCTCGGGCTCCGCAGCCAAACGGCGCATCTGGGTCGCCAGGCCCGCGACGTCACCGGGCTCGAACAACAGTCCGTTCTGCTCGTGGGAGACAAGCTCCGACATCCCGCCGAGGTTGGAGGCGACAACCGGCACGCCCGCAGCCTGGGCGGAGTAGATCGTCAGCGGGGCGTTCTCGTACCAGATCGAGGGCACGACCTGGACGTCGATCCGCCCCAGGCGATCGGGGATGCGCTCGTTCGGGATCCCACCGGCGAAGCGAATCCGATCATCGCCGAGCGCCAGCGCGTAGAGGTCGCGGAAGTAGTCGGGCTCCAGGTCCACGTCCCCGACGATCTCCAGAGTCGCTTCCGGATCCGGGACCTGCCGAAACGCCCGGATCAGGATATGGACGCCCTTCGGGCGCCTCACCGTGCCGACGTAGGCGAAGCGGATGCCCACCCCCGCTTTGCGCCGCGCCCGCCGTACGGCGTTGAACGGGGAGACGTCGATGCTGTAGGGATGGATCCGGATCAGGTTCTCGGGTAGGCCGTTGGCGACCAGCATCTCTTGCATCAACACCGTCGGGGCGACGATCGCGTCCACTCGCTCAAGCCGACTCCGGAGGAAGTCGCCGCGTTCGAGCACCGCTCGCACCGCCTCGTTGCGAGACCCACCCGCGCCGTTGGCAGCGACGGCATCGCGGGCGAACTGCCGGTAGAGGGCGCGCCGGCGCGTGGGATGGGATGGTGGCTCGATCCCGTGCCACTTGTCCACCCGTCTGCACTCGAGGCAGTTCGACGAGATCTTGTCGGGCCCGCCACAGAGCTCGCCCCCGGGCCGCATCAGGATGCTGCGCACGCAGATCGACCAGAAGTCGGTGGCGGTGAAGACGAGCGGGACTTCAAGCTCGCGCAGGGCATCGAGGGTCGAGCCGGTCAGCCGCGCCAGGTGGTACATGTGGACCACGTCCGGCGCCAGTTCGCGTGCCCACTCCCGGACGTGCTCGCCCACGGCTTGGTCTGAGTACTCGAGGCGCACGGGCTCCGCCCCCGCCTGCCGCGCGGGCAGTCGATCGGGGACGCGAAGCGCGTGGACGCGCAGGCCTCGGTGCCCGTAGTCTGTCGCGCCGACCTCCGGCCCCGAGTTCCCGGGGCTCGGATCAACGGTCAGCACGTGCACCTCATGACCGCGTCTGAGCAACTCGAGGCCCGTGTCGCGAGCGGCGACCTCGGTCCCGGCAAAATGAGTCGGGAAGAACTGGTGGGTCGTGAGCAGGACCCTCACGTGGTGAGCTCACTTCCCCCGGTCGCGAACGTGGCGTGGGCGGGTCGCTCGGCGGCGAGCGGGGGGCGATGCGGGTCGACAGGCGATTGCTCGTAGTCGAGCAGGCGGTCGATCCGCGAGCTCCAGCGCGACCACATGTACTCGATCTCCTGCGGGCTCGGGAACGAGCGCGAGTCGCGGCATTGAATCTGGGCCACCGGCGTGTAGACGCTGATCAAGCCCTCCTCCTCGAGCCGAAACGCCAGGTCGAGCGCGAACAGAGAGCCGGGCAGGTGCTCAGCATCGAAACCGCCGGCACGCTCGAACGTCTCCCGGTCGATCGCCAGCAGCTCACCGCTGGCTCCGCCGGGATTCAGTGGGCTGGCGGTGCTCAGCAGCTCGAGATCGGGGTCTCGCGGCACTGGGCCGGCAAGCCCCTCGAGATCGACGCGGACGCCGCCGTGGCGCAGCCGCCCCTCGGCATCCACCACGGTTCCGCTGACTGCCCCGATCTCCGGGCGCGTCGCCTGGGCGACAAGCTCGCCGACCCATCTGGGGCCGGCGGTCGTGGGAAGTGAGGCACAGTGACAGCAGAAGATCAGCACGTCGCCGGTCGCCTGGCGCGCGGCGCGGTTCGCCGCCCGAGCCGGGCATACGTCCTCGACGACGTCGATGCTCGGATCGCGGGCCGGGCGCTCCCCGGCGACGATCACCTCGTCGATTCGCACCTGCGACCGACGTTCGAGCTGGCGCAGCAGGGGAAAGCCTGCGACCCGCCGGTCGGCGCGCATGATCAGGCTGACTCGGGCGTCGGCCGGCGGCTGCCTGATCACCCGTGTCATTCCGGGCTCACGATGCGCCCGCGCGACGGCGTGTTCTCCGCGGCGCTCGAGCGCCGCCTCGACGACGGCGACCGTCGCGTCCGCGGGCGCCGGGTCGAGCGCGCCACCGACGACACGACCGCCGGCATCGCCAAGCACCCGGCGGTGATAGAGGATCCGCGGCAGGTGGGCGACCCGCCGAGCGCGCTCGGCCACCCGCAGCAACAGGTCGTGCTCGGCAACCGGGCCGAGGGCCGGCTGGATTCCGCCCGCCTCCTTGACCAGCTCCGAACGGATCGCGCACAGGCGTCCGAGGTAGGGGGTGCAGAGCAGGCGATCGGGCGAGAAGCCGGGCTTGAAGATGGGCTCCGAGCGACGGCCATGCGCATCGATCCGATCCTCGTCGGAGTAGATCAGGTCGGCGCCGGTCTTGTGGATCGCGTCGGCAAGACGCAGGAGGGCGTCCCTCGAGAGCTCGTCTCCCTCGCCGAGAACGACGACGTAGTCACCGGTTGCGAGGGAGAGGGCGCGGGCGAGCGCCGATTGAGTGCCGGCGGCGGCGAAGCCGTTGCAGGTTCGGACGTTGACCTGGTCCGGCATCCGCGCTGCGATTGCGTCATCGATCGCCGAACGCGTCCCGAACTGGGCAGCGCAGAGCTCCCAGCGAGGGTACGACTGGCGGGCGAGCGAGCCGACGCCCTCGGCGACCCAGAGCTCGTCGAGCTCGCCGGCGACTAGCAGGACGCTGATCAGTGGCGGCCGCGGGATGGCGCCGACCTCGGCGCGAAGAGACTCCAGCTCGAGCTCGCCGGTTGCCTGCTGAAGGCACCAGAGCTCGTAGTCGAGGCCGGCGCTCACTGATCGGCGGCTGAGGGAGGGCCGGAGCGCAGCCTCGCGGCGGCTGCCCGCCACGGCGTGGTGACGAAACGCCACGCTGAGCCCGCCCGACGTCGCACAACAGCACGTGCACGGCAGAGCGCGAGTCCAATCCTGTACCCCCGCGCGGCCGCCACGATCTCGACCAGTTGGTCGGCCGACTCGCGCGCACTGCGATCCTCGGAGGCAATCCGGGCCAGCTCCGCAACCTTGCGCCTCAGATCGCCCGCCTCGGCCTCGGCTCGGTTGCCCCTCACCCGTTCCGCGTCGAGCCGATCCGAGAGCCGGCGCACCTCGAGCGATAGCGGCAGCACCGCGAGGCCGGCGGGATCGCGCCCCGCCGCGCTCGATGCCGAACAGCACCACTGCAAGGCGGAGAGGTCGATCCCCGCGTCGGGGTCGATGATCGAGACCAGCACCGCCCGCGAAGAGGCCGAGGAGGGCCCGAACAGGTGCTGCGCGATCGTCTCCATGTTTGGCCCCGTCGACCGGCCGTTTGAATCCCCACCAAGTCCGAGCTCGCGCAGGGTGAGCAGCGCCGGAAGGTGCTCATCCGACAGCACGAGCACCGAGTCGCCGCTTTCGTGGAAGAGCTCAATCACCTCCTCGAGCGGGTTGTGCCCGTTGGTCGCGCGGGGCGCCTCGACCAGCACCACGCCCCGCGCGGCACGCCGCAGCCGCGCGAGCAGCGCATGCCGTTCAGTGGCATCGAGCCGATGCACCATGTCGGTGCAGACCGCGCAGTCGAAGGCCTTCTCCTCGAATCTGCCGGCGGCACCGTTACGACCGAGGTCACCGACGCGGACGATCTCGTCGGGCGTCGAGATCGCGTCGAGGCCGTCCCCATCGTCCGCCGCCTCGAGGATGCGCAGGGCCGCGCCTCGCGGCCGGATCGCGTCGAGGATCGCACCCATCATGGACAGACGTGGGCGAGCGCCGTTCCCGGCCTCGGCTCCGTGGAGGGCCTTGGCTCCGGATAGGGTCCTGGCCGGGGAGCTGGTCGCGTCCGTATCCGTGCCGATGTCCATCTGCCTCCTTGCCGCCCCGGCGTGTCCCAGATTTCCTGCCTACAGTGCCGCGGAATGGCGTTCGTCACATGAGTAAATCCCGCAAAATGCGCGATCCTGGGCAGGAAATCGCACTCAGCACGACGTGGAGGCCTGAACCCCGGTGACGGCGACGGGTGCTCGCGCCGGCCTAACGGGGGCCGGTCTGCAGGGCGTCGACAAACCCGTACTCGGGAGCCCCGTCCGGAAGCCGGGCGATCTCCTGCGGCAATGCCTCCGGAATCCCGGCCTCCGTCTGCCGCGCCGCGATCACGGTCAGAAACGAGTCGCGGGTCTCGAGACCGTAAAAGGCGTAATGGGCGTTGCCACCGAGTCGCTCGAGGCGCGTCTTGCCGCCGCCTGCCAGCGCCGCCACGGGATTGGTCTCGACTCGGTCGCAGACCTCGGCGTCGGTGCCGCCGCCGAACCCGAAGCGCCGGTAGGCGACGTCGAGGAACGCCGCGCAGTCGCGGCCGCGAAGAGCGCGAACCGCGCGTTCGGCGGCGACGTCGAGCCGGGGCTCACGCTTGGTGCCGACGCTCGGGGTGCCCAGGAAGGGATCGATGAAGGCAATATGGAAGCGGCCATCGGCATCGCCGACCAGCAGGGCGCTGACGGTACGGTCGCCGCGTTGGTAGTCGACGACCGCGGCGACCTTGCCGTACGCAGCAGCAGCTTTCACCGGGAGTCCGGCGAGCCCTCGCAGGGCCTCGCACCTCGACTCGGTCGCGAGCTTGGGCCTCGAGAGCGGGTTGAGGTCATAGATCTGCTCGCACTCGCCGTTGCTCAAGACACCGTCGATCCGCTCCACCGCCTCGTTCACCGTCTCGCTCATCGCCGGAGGTCCCGGCGGCTTTGGCGCGCTCGGTGGTGGTGGAACTTCGCCGGTGTCGCTCGAGCCGGGATCCCCGAACCCCGAGCAACCACCGGCCGACAAGGCCAGGGCGACGCCAGCCAGGGCTAGCGACTTCAGCCGGGTTCGGGAGACTCGGCCGGTAGGGTGGTTGCGGAAGGACATGATCGGCAATTATCGGGGGGGCTGAAACTCTGCGTGATCGCGGCTCGCCGCCTCGGCTCTACGTTCTATTATCGCGACAGATTTCCGGGCCACCATAGAGACAAACGACTTGTCGACCGCCGTGAAGATCGAGGACGTGGCACTGCTCGGGGAGGGGCACGCCGCGCTTCGCGATTTCGGCCTCACTAGCCCGAAGGCCGGAGAATCCTCGGTCGAGCTCGCGCTGGAGGTCAAGGGCTGGGCCGTGGGGCGCGAGGCCAGGGTGAGGACGATCGAGCTCGTCTGCGAGGGCGAGCTGCTGCGCGAGGTTCCACTGGACATCGGCGGGCCGGCGGCTGGAGCCGGTGCCGCTGACGCGGCGCCGAGCCGATTCTTCAGCGTGCTCGGAGCGTTGCGACTCCCTCCCCGGTTCTCGCTCGTCGTGCGGGCCCGTTTCGAGAGCGGCGCGACTGCGCCGTTCGCCGAGATCAGCGGGCGGCGCGAGTCGCTCGCCGACGCCGGCTCCCCCGACAATCTGCGAGCGGGCTTCGTCTCGACGCCGACCGGGCGGACCGGAACGACCTGGGTCGTGCACCTGCTGGGCCACCACCCTCAGATCGTCGCCTACCCGCCGCACGGAGTCGAGCCGCGCGCCGCCAGCTATTGGCTCGAGGTGCTCGCCGCGCTCAGCGAGCCGGGGAGCTACAAGCGCGTCCTGCGGACGAACCTGGACCGCGACCGTTGGTGGCTCGGCGAGTGGCCCGAGGCGGGCCGCCAGCCGATCCGCGACGAGTGGACTCGGAGGTTCCTCGGCAGGGATCGAACGATCGCGCTCGCGCGCCACGCCCGCGAACAGATCGACGACTTCTACCGCGGCGTCGCCGACCAGCAGGGCAAGGGGCAAGCCGAGCTCTTCGTCGAGAAGGCGCCGATGGGGCGGGTGCGCTCGGAGTTGCTCAGCGACCTGCTACCGGACACCAAGGAGGTGACGCTCTTCCGGGATCCGCGTGACACGATCTGCTCGATCCTCTCCTACACGGAGAAGAACCCGAGAGCGGCGCTGGTCAGCGACCGCCCCGACGGCGGGGACGAGTACCTCGAGACGGTCGCGGCCTCGTTTCGCGGGCTGTTGGAGGAGTCGCGAGCCCGCCCCGGCGAATCGCTCGCGGTTCGCTACGAGGACCTGATCCTCGATCCGGAGCCGACGCTGCGCCGGATCCTCGCCCACTTCGATCTCGACGCCGGCGAGGCCAGCATCGCCGAGACGATCGACTCGGCGTGGGAGTCGGCCGAGCACCTGAGCCACCATCGCACCGCCTCTGGCAGCGTCAACGAATCGATCGGCAGATGGCGGCGCGACATGGAGCCGACGCTTCAGCTGCGCTCGAGCAGCATCTTCGCCGACGTGCTCGAGGACCTCGACTACCTCGACGGCGACACCCCGGCTCGCGCCACGACCAGTCGTCCAGAGCCGGTCTCGGCGGCGTCGCGCGGTCTCTTGCGGACGATCGACTACCGGCGCTGGCGACACGCCTACGCGGTGGACGAGCTGCCCGCCGTGCGCGAGGGCGATCCGAGCCCGCCCGTCACCGAGCTCGGGGCGCTGGCGGCGAGCCAGGACCCCGAGCTGATTGCCCTGCGCGCCCGTGGCGACGGCCTCGTCGCCACCGATGAGTACGAGCCCACACGCGCCCGGGCAGGTGCGGCGCGGCGCTTGCGCTGGATCGCCGCCCCACTCCGCTGGCGCGCTGACGCGGGTTTCGGCGCCAGAGTCCGAGCCTCGGCCGGGCGCGCGCGGCGACTGATATCGCGACCGTGGCGCGGAGGCTCCGCCTCTGATACCGAGGCTACGCTCGGCTACCTGTATCCCGCACCCGGGGGCCAGCGTCGCGGCCTGTTCTCGAGCGTTCACACGATCACCGGCGATCAGCTGCTCACGACGCGGCCGAAGGAAGCCCACGATCTCGGCTATCCCGAGCCGGTCCGGCTCGGGTTTGTCGAGGCGACCGCTCCGGCAACCGGCAACCTGACGCCGAATCGAGGGATCGCGCCCTGGGCGTATCGATTCGGCACCTGGCACTCGCCCCGCAGCGCCAGCCAGGGGGCGATCTTCGAACCGGTCACGGGGAGCGTGCCGCGCGACGCCGTTCGCGTCCGCGGCTGGGCCGTCCTGCAGGCCGAACCCGTCGCCCGCGTCGAGGTTCGAATCAACGGGGCGACGGTCGGGCGCGCCAGGCTCGGCCTGCAGCGGCCCCGCGTACGTGACGCGGCGAACCCCGAAACGGTGATCTCGGGGTTCGACCTCAGGGTGCCCCCGTCGACCCTGCCGGCCGGGGTCCGCCGTGCCCGGATCGAGGCCGTCGTGATCGGCGTCCGGGAAACGCGCCTCGAGATCTCGGCCCCGGAGGAGATCGAGCTGACCGACCCCGCGACCGCCGTGCCGGCGTGGGGCGTGCGCCGTGTCGCGCGCACCGGCCGGTTCACTCAGAAGAGCGGCAGTGACAACGGTGACGCGCCCAGCGGCGATCGCCCGGGCTCTCTTCACGTCGTCGCGTTCGCCCACAGCCTCGCGCCGGGCGGCGCCCAGCGAACGCTCTTCGAGCAACTCGATCGCCTGACCGCCTCCGAGGACTTCACGGCCGCCGTCGTCGCCGGCCAGCGGGGGCCATGGGCCCGGCGATTCGAGAGCATCGGCATGCCCCTGCATGTGACCGGTCGTCTCGACGGTGAGACGACCGAGGCCTACGAGCAATGCGTGGAGGAGCTATCCGAGGTGCTCGAGCAGGAGGCGCCGGACGTGGTGATCGCGAACGCGATCGACTCCTTCGCCGGCGCCGACGCGGCCACCCGGTTGGGCCTGCCCGTTGCCTGGATCATCCACGAGAGCTACGAGTTCCCGGTCTGGTGGCAGATGGGCCACCCGGGACCGGCACAGGCTCACGCGCGCGAGCGGTGCCTGGAGGCGCTCTTCTCCGCCGCGGCCACGATCTTCCCCGCCGATGCCACCCGCGCTCTGTTCGAACCCTACGTTCAGGCGGAGCGCTCGCTGACCGCGCCGTGCGGAGTCGAGTTCGCCCAGATCGACGAGTTCCGCTCGAGCGTCGAGCCGAGCGCCGCGCGCCGCTCGCTCGGGCTGGACCCCGACCGGCGCATCCTGCTCGCACTCGGAATGGCCGAGCCGCGCAAGGGCAACGCGGTGCTCGCGCGGGCCTGGGCGTTGGTCAACGCGAGTCACCCTGACGCGAGCCTGTACATGGTCGGGGCGCGAGAGACACCCTATTGCGAGGCGGTCGACCGTTACATCGACGCCGCCGGGATCTCCGCCTCCTGTTCTCTCCTACCGCCGACGATGGACCCGCTGAGCTGGCACGCGGCCGCCGACATCTTCGTCCTCGCCTCCGACATCGAGTCAGCGCCGATCGCGCTCGCTGAGGCGATGGCGTTCGAAACTCCCGCGATCGCGACCCGTGTCTTCGGTGTGCCGGAGCTGATCTCCGACGGCCTCGACGGCATCCTCTACGAGCCCAACGACGTCGCCGACCTCGCGGCAACGATCGACGCGGTGCTGCGGATGGATCCCGGCCAGCTTCAGGGGATGGGAGCACGCGGGGCGCTTCGCGTCCGCGAGCACCACGATCCGGAGCGCTTCGTGGATCGTCTCGGCGAGGTGCTGCGATCAATCGCCGACGAGAGAGCCGCGGCCCGCCTCTGAGGTCGCGAAGCCCGTGAACGAACGCAGGAGCACCGCCGCCAAGGGCGACCCCGCAGAGCTTCGCCGGTTGCTGCACGAACGAGACCTGCGCATCGACAAGCTGCGGCGCCGGGCCGAGGCGCTTGAAAAGCGCCTCGCGCGGGCCGAGAACGCGGCCGGCGAGGGCGCCCCCGCGGCCGTTGGCAAAGAGCCCTTGCCACCGTTCTTCATAGTTGGACAGGCGAAGTCCGGAACCTCATGGGCGATGCGCCTGCTCGACGCCCATCCCGAGGTGGTCGCGCGCGGCGAAGGACGCTTCTTCGGACGCAGCTACAAGCGCCCCGACATCAAGCGGATGGAGAGCGCGACGCTCCAGCCGAGCTCGCTACACCGCGCCTTTCTGGACGCGGAGTATCTGCGCGTCTGGATCGAGCGCTCGGTGTGGACACGCGACGATCACACGGAGGCCCTGCTCGACGAGCTGGTCGGGGTCTCCATCCGACACATCCTGCGCCGATCCCTCGAGGGCACCGGTAAGCGGATCGTTGGCGACAAGACACCGTTCCTGAGCGAGGAGACGATCGTCGAGCTCGCCTCGCTCATCGACGACGCGCAAGTACTTCACGTCATCCGCGACGGACGCGATGTCGCGGTCTCGGCGATGCACCATCTGTGGAACCACCGCCTGGACCTCAGCGGCGGGTTGGATCTCGCGCCACACGAGGCGACGATTCGCGATCGTTATCGCGACGACCCGAAGCGGTTCCTCGACTCGGGCGAGAGCATCTTCACCGAGCAGCGGATCGTCGCGCTCGCCAACGCTTGGCAAACCAACGTTAGTCGCGCGATCGCGAACGGTCGTAAACTGCTTGGCGATCGCTACACGGAGGTGCGCTTCGAGCGGCTGGCCAGCGATCCGATCGCGGAGACCCAGCAGATGCTCGCGGTAGTGGGTGCCGACCCGCGACCGGCTCTGGCCGCGCGCTGCGTCGAGCGAGCGCGGTTCGAGCGCTTCTCCGGCGGACGCGCGGTTGGCACCGAGGACTCGACTGCATTCGCCCGCAAGGGCATCGTCGGCGACTGGCAGGGCGTGTTCACCGAACGCGACCGCAGGCTGTTCAAGGAGGAGGCGGGCGAACTGCTCGCCGAGCTCGGCTACGCCGGTTAGGGACAGACTCGTCCTGCGGGATCAAACGGCCTCAGGCGTCCCGGCCGAGGGCTCCGGGTCGGCCGGCTCGTTCGCAGGCGGCCCGGTGCCGAGCAGCTCCCGGTTGTCGCGGAACTGGCGTCGGGCGAGCAGTACCAGCCTCTCGAGCTCCGGTCCCTCGAGGATGTTCGGGTGTGACTCACGCAGCTGCTTGACGATCAGGCGACAGGCTCGATCGGTCTTCTGCAGGGCCCCGAACAACTCGTCCACCCCTAGCCCCGGCGGGGCACTCTCTGGCTGGGCACTCATATATCCCCTCTGAATTGTCGGATTTCATCAACTTTGCTCGCCGCATCTTGCCAAGGCGGCGTGCAGAAAGTGCACGGCGATGATCCTCCGCAACGCCGTGGTCAACCTCAACGCTGCGGCGCTGCGGCGCGCGGCCGCCGAGGCTCAGAAGCCCAGCGGCGCCGGCCCCCGAGGCAACGCAGGAGCCGCGCCGCCGCGCCGATGCGTCAGAATGTCCGGATGCGCAGTCGCCGCGTTCAGCTTTCGGGCACCCTAATTGCCTCCCTTTGCGCGCTGCTCGGATCGGCGGCGCCCGCCGGCGCGGACGACGAGATCCTCGCCGCAGCGAGCTACCCGGGCATGACCACCTACACGTGCCGGACCAATGCGATCCCGCTCTCCCCGGGGCAGAACCTGAACCTGTACGCGACGACCAAGACCTGCCCCAACGCGGAGAAGGTCAGCGGCCCCGGGGACACCAGCGTCTTCAGCCCGGGCTCCACCGCGGAGGGCTACGTCACACGTTTCAAGCCCAGCATGGTGGAGATCAAGCCAGGGGGCGAGCTCGTCACCCCGAGCGTCTGGGATCTGCATCTGCATCACGTGGTCTGGCTCGCGCCGGGAGCGGGCCCGACTTTCGCCTCAGGCGAGGAGAAGACGAACCCAAAGCTGCCCCAGGGCTACGGCTTCAAGGTCGGTGGGGACGCGACCTGGGGACTCAACTACATGATCCACGCCCTGACGGCGGACAGCGGCCGACAGGTCTACATCACCTGGGAGATCGACTGGGTTCCGGAGACGAACCCAGCGCGCACCGACATCAAGCCGGCCACGGTCAGGTGGCTCGACGTCGCGGGCGCGCCGCAGCTCTACCCCGTGTTCGACGCCGAGCGGGGCTTCGACACCGACGGCGACGGCGAGTTCGTCTTCCCCGACGACGTCCCCAGCGATCCGGCGGCGCCCGGCTACGAGGAACGGTCGAAGATCAGCAAGTCCGCCAGCTGGACCCTGCAAGGGGACAGAACCCTGGTGTTCGGTGCCGGCCACCTGCATCCCGGAGGGCTCCATGTGGACCTCCAGGTGGCCCGGGACGGCGCTGACGCCGGCTCGGTTGATGGCGACACGCCATCGGAGATCCGGCCCCTCTTCCGCTCCGCGGCCCACTACTACGAGCCCGCCGGCGCGGTGAGCTGGGACGTCAGCATGACGGCGACGAGGCCTGATTGGCGGATCTCGCTGAAGGGCGGGGACACGGTCTCGATCGACGCCACCTACGACGTCAAGCGGGCGTCCTGGTACGAGTCGATGGGAATCCTCCCGCTCAGCGTCACCACCGCGGATGACCCCGCGGCCAAGGATCCGTTCGACGACGAGGCCGCGGTCAAGGCGATGTACGACCAGGGCGGGATCCTCACCCACGGCCAGCTTCCCGAGAACATCGACTTCAAGGCGAACAAGGATCTCAAGCTCAAGGACCCGCGCAAGCTGCGCAGCAAGGGGCGGGTCCCCAGCTCGGGGCTCGCGATCGACGGCTTCGGCTTCGGCGGCTTCTCGCTCGGCGGCTACTCGGCGTTTCGCGGCTACCCCTCGAGCCTGATGCGCCCGCCGGTGATCAAGCCCGGCCAGAGCGTCACCTTCACCAACCTCGACGCGCTGCCCTCGATGTCCCAAACCGAGCAGGCATGGCACAGCATCACCTCATGCTCGGCGCCCTGCAACCGCGGCGCCGGGATCGGCTACCCGCTCGCCCGGGGGAAGATCAAGTTCGACTCTGGTCAGCTGGGCTTCGGCACGGGTACCAGCTCCGAGGTAACGACCGGCTCGAACGTGTACACGACGCCGCCGCTGACCAAGCCCGGCAAGACCTACACCTACTTCTGCCGCATCCACCCGTTCATGCGGGGCTCGATCCGGGTCAAGGGGAAGAAGCACAAGAAGCGGAACGGCTCGCGGCACCGCGCCGAGAGCAGCTGAGGCCGAGGCCGGGCTTCGAGCCGTGCCGCGAGCTGGCCAACGGCTCACCTCACCCGTTTGATCGTCACCTCTCCCTGCCAGGAGAAGCTCTGCGTGCAGTCACCGGTCTGCGTGAAGCCGCAGAACGGGCTCGGGGTGAGGCTGGGGAAGGTCGGCGTGTCGTTGCTCGTCTGCACACGGATCCTTTTCTTGTGTGTGAGCCGGTCCTTGGGAATCTCGAAATAGGAGGTCAGAGGATCGACCGCGTCGGAGGCGCCGACCTGCGAGAAGCCGACCACCCATTGGTTCCAGAAGGCGGTGGTGTCGCACGGGCCGCCGCCTCCGGCGGGGTCGGTGGACGAGAAGTCGCCCTCCGCGGGAGACACGATCACGTCCAACAACCGTCCCTCGATATCGCCGAGCCCGCCCCCGTCGCCCTTGAGCTCGAGGCCACCGGTGCGCGAACAGTCGTCCTCCTCGCTGGACATCGACCACGTTCCGGAACCTCCGGGTGTGCCCTTCTGCCAGGCGAAAATGCGATGGTGAACCGGAACCGCGCGGTAGGCGATGTGCCAGTGGAAGTCGGCGCCGACGTGCCCCCGCAACCCGCCCGGCGAGAGCAGGTCCACGGCGTAGTCGCCCGAGCCCTCATAAGTCAACTTGTACTTGGGAGCATCGTGCTTGGCGACAGCGGTCGCGGGGATCAGCGCCGCCGAGAGCACGGCGACAAGCGCGGCCGGGAGCATCCGTGCGCCGTAACCCATCGGGGCGATCCTATCCCCACCATCGCGTCCGGCGCTCGCTCGGTGCGATGATCCGCTCGCAGATTCCGATGAGCCGCCATTTCCTCCCAGGTCGCCAGGTTCCGGGTCGGCGCGAGCCCTCCGAGATGACCGATGACGAGTTCGATGCTCTGGTCGAGCACAGCGAGGAGCTGGCACACGACCTGCGTGCGAAGAGTCGCGAGCTGACGGCTTTCGAACAACTCGTCGCCGACGCGATCGATCGTCTCCCGCCCGAGTTCGCCGAGGTGATCGAACACGTGCCGGTCGTCGTCTCGGACCGCGGTGCCGAGATTCACGCCTACGGCCAGTACTACGGCGCGACCATCGCCCGCGACCGCGCCGCGCATCGGATCGTGATCTTCCAGGACACGCTCGAACGCGACTTCGGCTCGGATCGCACCCTGCTGGCTCGCCAGGTCGAGCGCACGCTCCGTCACGAGCTCGCCCATCATCTCGGTTACGGCGAGCCCGGCGTCGCCGCGCTCGGCCTCTGAGGCACAGCCACGGCGCTGGCCGGCTGCACCGCCGTCGACGTCACATCGCGACGCTAGCCGCGCTCCTTGCGGAGGGCGACCTCGTAGCGGCCGACGCTGGCCCGGCGGGCACCGGCCTTCTCGTTGGATTACGTTGCCGACTCAACCCAGCCCCGATCGAGCCTCCAACCGACCCTAAACGACCGGAGATCGATCGCGGGGTTACGCTCCACGTGAGTGGCTTCTCGGACCGAGCCCCGCGTGGCCGGCGTCGCCGACGCGGCGACGGTCGCCGACATCTTCACGCAGGCCTTCCACCACGATCCGGTCTGGGGCTGGGTCTTCCCCGACCCGGAGCGGCGAGCGGCCCAGCACACCGTCTTCTGGCGCTTCTTCGTCGAGGGTGCCCTGCCCCACGATTGGGTCTGGCTGACCGAGGATCGCGGCGCCGCGGCGCTCTGGCTCCCGCCGGGATGCCCCGAGATCCCCGAGGAGGACGAAGTCAGGGTCGAGCCGATGCTCACCGACCTGCTCGGGGAGATGCAGGCTGGGCTGGTGCTCGAGACCTTCGAGCGCTTCGAGGCGGCCCACCCGCAGGGCGAGCCCCACTACTACCTGAGCCTGCTGGGAACTCATCCGGAGCACCGCGGCAAGGGCATCGGCATGGGGCTGGTGGCCGACAACCTGGCCCTGATCGACGCCGAGGGAGTAGCCGCCTACCTCGAGTCGACCAACCCGGCGAACAACGCCCGCTACGAACGCTTCGGCTTCGCCCAGATCGGCGAGTTCAACCTCCCCCAGGGCGGGCCCCCGGTGGCGACGATGTGGCGGCAGGCGCGCGCTTGAACGTCGGGATCGCCCTCGCCGGCGTTGCGATCGCCGTCTCCGTCCTGGCGGCGTGGATCTCGCTGCACTCACAGCGCGAGGTGATCCGGGCCGAGACGGTCAGGGCGACCTACGACGGCTTCCGCCGGGTGAGCGAGTTGCGGATCACCTGCTGGCAGGCGGCGCACGTGCTCGAGACGCCCGACAACTACGGGCGGACGACGGCGTTGCTACAGACCGCTCTCGCCGATACGGCGCCGGCCCAGGTCGCCGAGGCGATCGCGGGCGGGCCGATTTCCTCGACGACGTGCTCGCCTACTTCACCGACGCGCAACCCACGCGGGCTGTGGGCCCGGACCGGGGGGACTCGGGCGGATTACGACGCCACGTACACGTCTCGTGGTGTCTTCGTGGACGATCGGGGCCCTTTTCCGCAGGCGCCGAGCTGAGGCGTCGGGTCGATCGGCTGCCGGATACCCCGATCAGATGCGCGCCGACACCGCGCCCAACCGCTACTCGATCCGATCGCGGAACGAAGCCGCAGGCTCGACCGTCGCACCCAGTCCGTGAACGAGGTCGGTGAGCAGGTGGTCGGAGGTGACCACCCTGATCGAGCTCGGGTCCGGATCGGCGCGAACACGGCGGACGATCTCGTCGTCGGCCGAGTTCGGGCGCGGCTTCGGGGCGTGGGCGACCTCGATCACGGGCGAGGAGAGCGGCGGGTTCGGCTTGCGCTCGAAGACCACGGTGATGTCGTCGCCCGTCGTCGCCGACCAGCGCTCGAGCCTGTCGACGAGCCTCGCCATCGCCGCGTCACGGTCCTTCCACCAACCGTCGGGACGGGTCCCGATCACGTTCATGCCGTCGACCAGGTAACGCAACTCAGTACCTCTGGCCCCAGCCGGAGAGGAACAGGTTGAGCCACGAGCGCCTGCCGCAGCGGGGGCAGCTGCTGAGCTTGCGGTCGAGCACCGCACCGCAGTGCCGGCACTCCGGCTTCGGTTTCACGATCTGGGCCATGCTGGGATTCTCGCGGGTCGAACGGGCGGCTTCCAGCTCGATCAGCCCGGCCCCACGGTTTGCCGCGTGGGCCTTGCTCTCACCACGGATGCCGAATAGGGTCGGTCCGCAAGCAAGCAAGGAGGTTCTTCATGGCCGACGCAGGACTGTTCATTGGATGGGGGCAAGTCGTTCGCGGGCGCGAGAAGCGCGCCGTCGAGGTCTTCAACGAGAGCGTCGCCTACTGGGGTGGCTTGCAGAGCGAGGGCAAGATCGAGGACTTCGAGGTCGTGCTGCTCTCTCCGCACGGAGGCGACCTCGCCGGCTTCGCCCTCCTTCGCGGTAGCGCCGCACAGATGGCCGCGCTGCGCAGCGACGACGAGTTCGAGCGACGGATCGCGCGCGCCGACCTGATCGTCGACAACCAGGGCGTCGTCGACGCGGCCCTTGGCGAGGGGATCGGCAGCTCGATGAGCATCTACCAGGCGGAGATCGACGCCATCGACTGAGGGCATGATGCGAGTGGCTGAACGGGCCCGACAGGGGCGCATCCTCGTTGGGAGCAGGAGGCTTTGGCTACCGCTCGCGACGGCTGCGATCGGGTTGACGCTGTTCGCGGCCACGTCCGTGGCGACGGGCGCGATCAGGTTCCAGCGGATGGATGGGTTCAACGCGCCCACGACACCCGACAGCCTCGACCGGGTCGGAGTGCTGAAGGTCGGCCCAAAGAGGGCCGAGAACGTCCTCGTGCTCAACCCCGGAACCTCGGCGAGCGCCGCCTACTTCCGGCCACTGGCAAGCTTCATCGTCGCGGAGACGGAGGGCTGGCAGGTATGGGCGGTGGAGCGCCGGGAGAACCTGCTCGAGGACCACTCCGTCGTCGACGAGGTCAAGGATGGCACCGCGACGACGCAGCAACTCTTCGACTACTACCTCGGCTACCTGACCGACCCGAGCGTCACCGACCACTATCAGGCGGTGCCCGACTCGGCGGTGTCGTTCGCCCGCGAGTGGGGCATGCGCGTCACGGTCGAGGACTTGAGGCGGGTGGTGAAGCAGGCCGGCAAGCTCGGCGGCAAGGTCGTCGTCGGCGGTCACTCGCTCGGGGGGTCGATCACCACCGCGTATGCGACCTGGGACTTCAACGGCAAGCCCGGGGCCAAGGGCCTCTCCGGCCTCGTCTACATCGACGGCGGCAGCAGCCCCGATCCGGTGACGCCCGAGGAGGCGAGCCAGGAGCTGGATGAACTGGACACCGACTCGCCCTGGCTGTCGTTCGGCGGCATCGTCGCCCCGTTCGCGGGCCTCTTCAACGTGGTCGGCTCGACCACCACTCACGTCGAGCCCGACGGGGTCGGGGAGTTGCAGACGTGGTCGCTGCTGCCGGCGAACCTGAAACCGCCGGTGCCGGCCAACAACGAGGGTGCCTATGGCTACGCGCTCGACACCGAGACGTCGCCTCCGAGCCTGGCCGCGGCTCAGGCCCACCTCGGGCACCTCGCTTCGAGCGGCGACCCGCGCGGCTGGGATGACGCCGGCGAGCTGACCCCGGTGCAGCGCTTCGCCGACATGTTCTCGGGGACCGGGCTCTTGAGCCTGGACGGCACCGCGTGGTACCACCCGATGCGGCTGACGATCGACTCGGGGGCGGTCGCAGCCGGGAACGCCAATCCGGCCCAGGAGGTGCTCGACGTGCGGGCGACCCACGGCGACGACCTGAGGAGGGGCATGCGGATCCTCGCCTTCGGTGCCGCCCTGGGTGGACAGCGGGTCCTCGACGCCGCGAGCGCGCTGGCCGGCCAGTCGGGCATCCCGCAGCGGAACCTGAAGCTGGTCAACCGCGCGGAGACCTACTCCCACAACGATCCCAGCTCCGCCTTCCCGGAGAACGACTTCGTCGACAAGCTCGCGCGCTTCCTGACGAAGATCGATCGAAGCTAAGGCGCCCGTCCCTCGCGCTAGGCTCGCCGCCGGTGAGGAGCCTTCTTCCCTGGGATCTGTCGGGCACGTACCTGGAGTCGTGCAACTGCGAGGTGATCTGTCCCTGCCGGAGGATCGGAGGCAGACAGGGGGGGCGCTCGACCTACGGCATCTGCCTCGGCACACTCTCGTGGGCGATCGAGCGGGGGCACGCCGCTGACGTCGACCTTTCCGGGTTGAACATCGTCCTCGCACAGCAGTACGACGACGACGAGCCCGGTTCACCGTGGCGCTTCCACCTCTACCTCGACGAGCGCGGCGAGGAGCGACAGCGCGAAGCGCTGACCGAGATCTTCCTTGGACGCCTCGGTGGAACGCCGCAGAGGCAATTCCCCTGGGCCTTCAAGGCGAGCGAGTTGCTCGGCGTCCACACGGTCCCGATCGAGATCGACCATACGCCCGGACGCGGGTGGTTCCGTGCCGGCAACGAGGTCACGGTCCGTATCCGCGGGCCGGTGGCCGACCAGGAGCCCACGACGTGCATCATCCCGGGCCATCACCAGCAAGGCAGGGAGGTATACGCCGAGACTCTCGCCGTGGACGCCGCCCCGCTCGAGTTCGAGTTCACCGGCAGCTGCGCGTATGAGTCCGACTTCGCGTACTCATCCGAGGACTAGCCGCCCTCGCCATCACCGCTTCGCCGCCCCCGTCGTGGGAGGACCGTCGGTGATCAACCAGGCGACGGCCGCGACCGCGACCGAACGCGAGCACGATGGCTTGCCGAGAATTTCCGCGGAGTTTGCCAGCCCCTAACCCGGCGGGTGCGAGATTTGAGTGCGTTCCCGGCAACGACCGGGCCCTCACTGGAAGGAGTTCAACGATGACCGCACGAGCAATGCGCGTACTGGCGGCCGGCGGAGCGAGCTTGATGATCGCGCTCGGCGGGATCGGTGCCGGCACCGCGGTGGCAAACCGAGACCACGGAGGACACCATCACCACGGCGAGCACCACCACCATCACGGAGGACACCACCACGGCGGCAACCACCCGTAGCCGCGTGGACCCGATCCAACTCCCCGCTCCGCCGCGGCGTGGGCGGGGAGTGCTGGGCGGACTCCGTAGGCACTGCGGATGGAATCTCAACTCCGCCCTCCTAGCCTCGGCGATATGACCGATCGAGATCCATCAGCGTGGGATCGCCCAGGCGCAGGCGGTGTGGTGATCGCCGGTGGCGGCCTTGCGGCGCAGCGATGCTGTGAGGCCCTGCGCTCGCGCGACTACGAGGGGCCGATCACGGTCGTCTGCGCTGAGCCGCTGGCCCCCTACGATCGCCCACCGCTGTCGAAGGACGTGCTGGCAGGCAAGCGCGATCCCGCGACGCTCGGCTTTCGCCCGCCCGATTGGTATGCCGAACGCGGGATCGAGTTGCTGCTCGGCGAGCGGGCGGTCGCCCTCGACGCGGAGGCGCACCGCCTGAGGCTGGAGTCCGGCGCGAGTCTCGCCTACGACGCGGCCCTTATCGCGACGGGCAGCAGGCCGCGCAACCTGCCCGGCCTCGGCGGCCTCTCAAACGCACACACGCTGCGGTCGGTCGACGACGCCGAGCGGATCCGCGATGGCCTCCTGCACGGCGGACCGCTGGTGGTGATCGGGGCGGGCTTCATCGGGCTCGAGGTCGCGGCCACGGCGCGGAAGCTCGGCGTCGAGGTTGTGGTGATCGAGGCGGCGCCGGCGCCGCTGATGCGCGTGCTCGGCCCCGAGCTGGGCCACTGGTTCGCCGATCTGCACCGCGCAGAGGAAGTCGAGGTGCTGCTATCGGCCCGGATCTCGGACTTCGCCGAGAGCGCCGGGCGGATCGATGCGATCGAGCTCGAGGGGGGCCGGCGGATCGCCTGCGGGATGGTCATGGTCGGGGTCGGAATCGAGCCTGACACCGAGTGGCTCGAGCAGAGCGGGTTCGACCCCGACGGCGTGCGCGCCTATCCGAACGGCAGGACGATGGCCCCCGACGTCTACGCGGCCGGCGATGCCGCCCGGATCTTCAACCCGGCGACGGGCGATTACGAGCGCAGCGAGCACTGGGAGGCCGCGGCCGCGCAAGGAGCCGAGGTGGCCCGGGCGATGCTCGGGATCGAGCCGGCGCCGAAGGCCCTGCACTCGTTTTGGACCGACCAGTACGGGATCCGCGTGCAGACAGTCGGAGAACTGCGGGAGGCCGACGAGCTCGAGTTCGACGGCGACCCAGCCGAGCGCGACTTCAGTGCCATCGCACACCGCGCCGGCAGACCGATCGGAGCGCTGATCGCGGGCAGGCCGAGGGCCTTGCCGGAGCTTCGCCGCCGCATTCGCGCGGCGGCCGACGACGAGGAGACGAGCGATGAGGTACTTGCCGCAAATCGATGAGAGCGCTTGCGCCGGCCACGGGGACTGCGTCGAGGTCGCCCCAACTGTGTTCGCCCTCAACGACGTCGCCCACGTGATCGGCGAGGGCCCGGACGACCTGATCCTGCAGGCGGCCGAGATCTGTCCCTCGGTCGCGATCACGGTCATCGACGAGGACACGGGTGAGCAGGTCTACCCATAGACCTGCGTTCGCGGGAGTGGTGGCGCTCGTGAGCGTGGGACTCGCGGCGTGCGGGGGCGACTCGCAGCGCGCCGAAACCTCGGTCGCCGCAACGACCCCGTATACGACGACCACGCAACTGGCGAAGAGGCCGGCGATCGCCACCGTCAGCGATCCGGTCCGTCGCGCCTACATCGACCGCGTCGACCGCGTGTGCAAGACGCTGGACCCCGAGCGCACCTCCGCCGGGGAAAGCGCCGAGGGGATCGAGGACGCTGCGGGGCAGTCGAAGGCCTACGACGACTCGATCGCCCTCGGCGAGCGGCAGCTACGCCAGATCAAGGCTATCCCGCCCCCTCCGGGCGAGGGCAAGCTGCTGCGCACCAACGTCTTCGACGTGCTCGAGCACCAGCTGGAGGTGCGACGCCAGATGAGCGCGGGGCTGGCCGCCAGCGACGTCGAGGAGTTGCAGGCGCTGCGGACCCAGCTCAACAGCCTGACCCAGTCGCTGCTCGGCTTCGCCCGTGCCTACGGCTTCCGGGTCTGCGGAGAGGGCTGAGCCGATGAACGAGCCCGACGAGACCAGCCCACCGACGCCCCCGACGCCGCCGACGCCGCCGGCCCCACCCACGGCGCCGACGCCGCGACGGCCGGCTCGGCGCCCGCTGCCCAGCCCACTGGCGGTGATCACCGCCGCGCTTGGGCTCTTCTTCGTCGTGCTCACGTTGATGGCGATCCAGGTCCGCAACGGTCGCGATCCCGCGCTGGGCGCGGGACCGGTCGTTCCGAAGACCGCCCAGCCCGCCAAGGGCTCGCAAGCGACCCAGGCCAAGCAGGCGGCCAAGATCGTCACCCAGACCTCGCCCACCCAACCGTGAGCGCTGGAGCAGCGACGCCTGCGCCCATGCCGCGGCCGGTGGCCCGCCCCGGCGCCCGGACCCGCGTCGCAGCCGTGCTCGTGACGATCGCGCTGGGAGCGCTGGCCCTCTATGCGGTGTTCGCGCCGCCGACAACGGTCCCGCTCGGCCCGGGCGCGCAGCGCGCCGCACCGGTGAAGACCGGCCCGGCGACCCCCGGCGGGGAGCCCGACGAAGGGCGCGGAGGCGAGGGCGGTGACTGAGCCGGACCCCTCCAAGTATGCCTTCTGGCTCGCCTCCCGCTCGGCAGGCGTGATCGCCTTCGTGCTGGTCGCAACCGCCGTGATCCTCGGCCTGTTCATGGCCTCGGGGATGTCGCGCCGCCCAGGAGCCAAGCGCACCCTTGTCAAGGTCCACGAGCAGGTCGCGCTCGCGGCGCTTGCGGCGATAGCCGCCCACGGCCTCCTGCTGCTGGGCGACAAGTGGCTGCACCCCGGAGTCACCGGAATCGCGGTCCCGTTCACGATGGGCTACCGGCCGCTTTGGACGGGGCTGGGCATCACCGCCGGCTACCTGGCCGCCATCTTGGGCCCGACCTTCTACCTGCGCCGCCGGATCGGGCCGAGGCGCTGGCGCCAGGTCCACAAGGCGACCGTGGTTGTCTACGCGCTCGCCGTAGTGCACTCGCTCGGCTCGGGTACCGACGGGGCAAGCCTGTGGTTCCAGCTGCTGGTGGCCGCTTCAGCGTTCCCGATCGTGGTGTTGCTGGCGCGGCGCTACGGGCTCACCCGCGGCCGTCCGCCGCGCCCGGCGACACTGCCCCCGGCCCGCTCAGCACCGCGCACACCGAGCTCTGCCTGAGTCCGCGCGCCCTCGCCCTCTCGGCTTATCTGGCCAGGGCGCGGTAGTGCTTGCGGATCCCCTTGCCGAAACCACTGGGGTGGCCGCTGAAATAGGCGGAGCGCCCGGGTCCCAGGAGCGCGTTCTCACAGCCTCCGTAGTCGGCCTCGGTGTTCCAGGTCCAGGCGAGATACGAGATCCCAAGCCCGTCGGCGAACTTCATCAGCTTGGTCGAGTAGTCCGAATCGCAGTCGGTGTCGCCGAAACCGCCGACGACGATCGGGTGGGCGGCCGAGAGGCCCTGGAGGTCGGACCTCGAGCGCCGCAGGTTCTTGGCGAAGTCGAAGTCGTTCCAGCCGACGACGAGTGAGTTCAATGGATCGACCGGCGCGAAGGCCTCCCACTGGCTCAGGTCTCCCGCGAAGTCGATCCCGGAGACGATGATCGGCTGGGTCGCGCCGGTCGAGCGAATCGCGTCGACGATCGCCTGGTGGCCGACCGCCTGGAAGGGGCCGAAGTGTGCCTCACCCTCCGAGCCGTTGGCGTTGGTCGTGCAGCCACTGAGCGCGCACTGCCAGGAGATCTTGTGCGGCTCGTCATAGGCGTGAAAGAGGACGGCGGGGTTGCCGGCGAAACGGGCGGCGAGCGAACGCCAGAAGTCGAGCGAGTGGTCCTGATCGGCCATCGGCATCTCCGAGGAGCCCTTGGCCGCCCCGTAGACGTGCTCGCCCGGGCCCGAGCCGGAGAGCCTGAGAACGACGTAGATTCCACGGGCGTTGAGTCGGCTTACGTACCTCTCGATCGCCTCCTGGTAGGAAGCCCCGCTGAACCTCGGCTTCAGCCCGCCGTAGCCGCCAAGCCAGCACGCTTCGTTGAGCGGCAGCGCCACGGCGTTGACCTTCCACTTGCGCATCGCCTTGATCGCGCGCCCGTTGACCGCGCCCTGAAAGAAGGCGTAGCCGTTGCCGCCCCTGCCGTCGGGCCCCGAGCACGCGTACTCCGAACCGGAGCGGTTGACCCCGATCAGCCGCACGGTCTCGCCGTTGCCGTCGACGAAGTGGTTTCCCGAAACGCTGATCGAGAGCGCCCCTGCCGCGGGCGCTATGAGCAGGCTCGCCACCACCGCCGCGAGTGCACTCTTGAGTCCGATCACGAGATCCAGCATATCCCGGGGGGCACGGAATCGAGGCGAGTAATCCCTGCGGACCCGCCGCAACCCGAAGGCCCTCCGCGTGAAGACCTTCGCCCTACGGCCCCGGCGCCAGCCAGGTCATGGAGAACTCGGGGCTGTACTGGTCGGTCTTGGCAACGCTCAGGGCGCCGCCGCTGCTCTGATACACCCGCGCCTCGACGTAGTCGCTGGCCTGAAGCCTGACCTGGGTGGTGACCTCCTGGCGGAAGGCAACGCCCGTGGGCACCGCATCATCGACAGCGACCCCGCCGTCGTTGGTATCGATGAACAGCTCGCGGATCCCGACCGAGCTGGCCTCCCAGTCGACCTGCGCGGTGACGACGTAGATCCCGTCCACCGGCGCCGTGAGCCGTGAGTTGTCGCTCGAGGTGTCGTGCAGGTTCGCCGTGTCGTAGCGCTCCGAGTCGAAGGCGAGCGTCGTGGTCGTCGAGCTCGGGACGCTCTGGGTGGCGTAGTTAGTCGCGCGGGCAGCCGGAATCGAGTTTGCCGGGCAAGGCTAGACCCGCGGGAGGTCGTCGGAGAGCCGGCCTCCTCGACGCGCGCACACCGAGAACCTATTCAATAGTTTGGCCCGCGAAACGGAGGTCGTATGACGAGCAGTTCAGATAGCGCGACCGCGGTGGAGAGATTCATCGCAGGCGCGATGACGGCGCCGGCCGCGATGTGGCGCCAGGGCGACGACCCCGAACGACCGGTCCGCTTCCCGGTCCCTGTCTACATGATCGAGCGCGGGCGAGAGCGGATCCTCGTTGACACGGGTTTGAATCCGGAAGCGGTCGCGGATGCGAACCGCCATTACGGAGGTGCCGAGTCGCTCAGCTTTTTCGCTCTCGAGCAGGAGTCGAGCATCGTCGATCAGATCGAGCTCGAAGAGCTGACGATGGTCGTGCTCACACACCTGCACTTCGACCACGCGGGCGGACTGGCTTTGGTCCCGGAGTCCGTCCCCGTGATCGTCCAGCGTGCCGAGTGGGAGGGTGGGAAGGACGACGCCGTAGTCGCCCGTAACTTCTACTTTCGCCGCGATTACGCCACTGAACGGGAGGTGGTACTGATCGATGGCGACCACGACCTGTTGGGAGACGGCTCGGTCATCCTCCTGTCGACGCCCGGCCACACGCCAGGCCACCAGTCGGTCCAAGTCGGGAATCTCGTCATCGGTGCGGACGTCGCATATTTCGCCAGCGGCTTCGATGACTATCGGTTTCCGCCCTACGGCGACGATCACGCTCGCCAGCGCCAGTCAGCCAAGCGCCTGCAGGAGATGCGGGGGCGGGGCGCGACCCTCCTTCCCGGTCACGATCCAGAGGTCATCTTGCCCGGACCGGTGATCGCTGAGTGAGGCATCGCGAGCCGCCGCCCGCTCAGCTCCCCGCTTGCTGAAGGAAGTCGATCACCTCCGGGCGCAGCGCTCCGGCTCATCCTCGAAGAGGAAATGGCGAACGCCCTCGAGCAACACGAGTTTGGAGCCGGGAACCTGCTCCGCGAAACGCGACGATCGGGGTTCGCACAGTGTTGGCGATCTCGAGCCACTCGTGGTCGGGGAAGAACCCAGTGTTGGTGATCACCATGCCGGCGACGGCGTCCGGGTGATTGCATGCCCAGCGCAGGCCGATCAAGCCGCCGGTGTCGTGGACGAAGGGTCCCGGGCGGACGGGGCGGCGAGTCGCCGAAGCCAGGGAGATCGGGTGCCAGCGCTCTGCGTCCCGTTGACGCGAGCGCGGGAAGCAGGTGGCGCCACATGTAGGAGCTCTGTGGCCACCCATGTATACAGAGCGCCGGCAAACGGTCCGACGCCTGTGCGGGCTCCGCCTCGCGGTAGGCGATCCCGCCGGCGCGCTTGAGGGCCAACTGCGGCACCTCCGCAACCTATCGACACCGTCTCGGGCTGGCTGATGGGCGCCGGTCGAACGCCCCAACGACGGCGATTGCGGCCACTGGGCTTCGTACGGCAATCTCGGGTTGAGGTCATACGCGGGCGGTGGCGCCGGCTCGTTAGCGGGCTGGCGCCACCCATGGCCCTGAATCACCGAAATGGGCTACTTCCCACGGTGAAAGCTCACCAGCTCCGCGCGGTCGGAGCCGCCGGATGCGGTCATCTCCAGCACCGGGCCGACGCCTCGCGCGTAGAACTTGAACTCGAGCACCTTCGGCTCCACCGGGGTGGTGTCCTTGGTCATCACCACGGGCTTGTAGTGGCCGGCCGGCACCTCGGCCTGCTCGTCGATGCTCAGGATCTCGCCGTTGTCCTCGGCCTTGCCGGCGTAGTACTCCTGCCTGTACGTCAGGCCGGGTTCCGGATCCGCAGGCAACGCGATCCCCGGCTGCGCTCCGTCGACCCCAGCCTCCCACGATCCGGCGGTCGAGACCTTGCCGTTCCCGTATTCCTTGGTGTCCTCGCCCATGTACCAGAGGTTGCCGTCCGAGTCCTGGGCGTACCAGTCGAAGGTGTCCTCGACCAGCTGGCCATGCTCGGTGACGACGTCGTGGACGACCCTGGCCTCTACGCCATTGGCGATCTTCTTCGTCCGAGGAGTCGCCGTCACCTCGACGCGCATGTCCGCCCCCTCGCTGTCGATCTCCCTGTAGACCCATTGGCTGCCTGGCGCCATCGGCCAGTAGGGGTTGTCGATCTTGGTGGTGAAGTCGGTCGGGTCGAGGCTCACCGTTTCACTCCCCTGCGGCAGGCTCTGCCCGCCACTCGACTCGTCGCCTCCGCAGGCCGAGACCGCAAGTGCCGCGAACAGGCTCGCGAGGGTGCTGACTATCGTCAGGGGGCGGTTCATCTCCGTACCTTCACTTCCCGCAGCCCGGGGGACGGCCCCGAGTCCGCATGCCGCGTCGAGATACGACGCTATCGGGCGTCTCGTTCGTTGACGCGCCTCTTATCCCAGGCGAAGATGAGAGGCACATGAAAGCGAGAGCAGCCTTGATGCACCGGTGAGCATGATCGGCATGCGCAGCGGACTAGGACGCTCGCGTGGTCGCCGACTTCGCGCCGGCGCAGGTGCCGGCGCCTCCCCCGAGGCGCACGGCCGGGGTCTTGGCGTAGTACTCGCCGGTCGCGATCTGGCTCGGCGCCACCCGCCACCTGCCATTCGACCGGGTGGTGTCCTTGCCGACCGCCGGGTCGCTCCCTGGGCGCTTGCGATAGACGGCGACGACGCGTCCGGCGACGCAGCCGCCGTGGGACCTCACCTTGCCGGCGAAGTACCCGCCCGACGAGCGCGAGTAGCTGATCGAGACTTTCGTCTCGTACCTGGATCCGCCCAGCGCCAGGGAGCCCGCCCACAGGGCGAGCACTGCGACCAGCAGGCCCACGGCGATCTTCGGCTTCATCGTCCTCCTCGTGGCATCGATTGAACGCGCGACCGTAGACAGCCGGTGGTCAACGGCCCGTAACCCACCGGCAAGGAATCGGCAAAGTCTCGGTGACAAGGTCCCGATCCGAATCCGGCGACGCTCACGCTCCCTAACCCGAACTGGCCCGCGGCTCGCCGCATGTCGGCCGCACTCGCTCCATTCCTCGGGAACAACATCGGAACGGCGTTCTTGTTTTAGGATGTCGGGCGCCCAGGCAAGCGATCACAGAAGGGGACGGATCATTGAGTGCACGAGCGCAGGATCGCGAGGCCGGGACGATCGCTCGCCTGGGCTTGGCCATTGCGGCCCTGGCGGCTGCTGCGGGGCTGGCCGCCTGCGGCAACGATCTCGGCAGCGACTCAAATGACGGCGGCGAGACCCAGGTCGCCGAGGCCGGTCCCGCCGAGGGCGAGTTCACGATGTCGACCGGACCGCTGTACATCGACAAGGGCGAGGGCGGCGTCGACGGGCCCGGCGGAACGCTGGCCGAATTTGAGCACGCGACCGGGGTCACGCCCAACTACCTCGAGGACATCAACGGTAACGAGTCATTCTTCGCCAAGCTCCGGCCGGAGCTCGAGAACGGCGAGTCGGGTGACCGCGACATCATCGTCGCCACCGACTGGATGGCCAAGCGCTACCACGACCTCGGCTACGCGCAGGAGCTGGACAAGTCCGCGCTCCCGAACGTCGAGAAGAACCTGCTGCCCAGCCTGCGCCATCCCGCCTTCGACCCCGGCCGCGCGTACACGGTCCCGTGGCAGAGCGGGCTGACGGGGATCGTCGTCCGCAAGGACCTGGCTCCGGACATCGACTCGGTCGACGACCTGTTCGATCCCAAGTACAAGGGCAAGGTGACGCTGCTCGAGGAGCTGCGCGACACGGTGCCGCTGGTGATGATGGCCGAGGGGATCGACCCCCAGGAGGCGACCAAGGAGCAGTGGCTCGCGACGATCGACAAGATCAAGGACGCGGTCGACTCCGGGCAGATCCGCGACATCACCGGCAACGACTACATCGATGATCTGCCCCGCGGTGACATCGTCGCCGCGATCGGCTGGTCCGGCGACGCGGTGGTGCTCCAGTACGACAACCCGAACATCGAGTTCGTGATGCCCGCGGACGGCTGCGTGATCTGGTCCGACGACATGATCATTCCGGTCGGGGCGCCCAACCCGGGTGCGGCCTACGCGTTCATGAACTACGTCTACGATCCCAAGAACGCGGCCCAGATCGCCGCCTACGTCAACTACACGACCCCGGTGAAGGGCGTCAGCGAGGTGTTCGCGCGCCAGGGGGAGCAGGAGCTCGCCGACAACGAGCTGATCTTCCCGAGCGAGGAATTCACCAAGGGCTGCACCACCCAGCCGTCGCTCAATCCGGACGACGAGCAGGAGATCGAGCAGGCGTGGGGGGAGCTGGTCGCCGGCTGACCCCTCCCCCGGCGCGCGGATCGCGGTCGACTGACCCCGGGGACAGGGGTCCGTGATCCGTCGCCGCCTGGTGCCCTACGCGCTGCTCGCCCCGGCCGTCGTATGGCTGGGGCTGTTCTTCGTCGTGCCGATGTACTTCATGGGCGTCGTCTCGCTCGAAACGGGGTCGCTGACCAACGGCTTCGAGTTCAGCTGGCAGCTGTCGAACTTCACCGACTCGATCTCCACGTACCGTGAGCAGTTCCTGCGCTCGTTCGCCTACGGCGGGATCGCCACCGCGTGCGCGCTGCTGATCGCCTATCCGCTCGCCTACGCGATCGCCTTTCGGGGCGGCCGCTGGAGGACGGCCCTGCTGCTCGCGGTCATGGCGCCGTTCTTCACCACCTACCTGATCCGCACCCTCGCCTGGCAGACGATCCTCTCCGATCAGAGCCCGGTCGTCGACTCCCTGCGCACGATCGGCGTCGTGCCGCAGGACGGTCGCGTACTCGACACCTCCGCCTCGGTGATCGCCGGGCTCACCTACAACTTCCTGCCGTTCATGATCCTGCCCATCTATGCGGTCCTCGAGCGGCTCGATTCGCGGCTGATCGAGGTCGCCAAGGACCTGTACTCGTCGCCGCGCAGCGCGTTCCTCAAGGTCACCCTGCCGCTCTCGGCCCCGGGCGTGGTGGCCGGCGTACTGCTGACCTTCATCCCGGCGGTCGGCGACTACGTCAACGCATACTTCCTCGGCGGGCCGAACCAGGCGATGATCGGCAACGTGATCCAGGGCCAGTACCTGGAGTTGTCCAACTATCCGGTCGCCGCCGCGCTCTCGTTCGTCCTCATGGCGCTGATCATGATCGGGGTGCTCGTCTACCTGCGGCTGGCCGGGACCGGGGCGCTGATCGGCGACGAGGAGAGCGCCACGGTCCACGAGAAGGGCGCAATGAGCACCCGCTCGGAGGGGCGCGGGCTCGTCCGCCGGCTGCGCGAGCGGGCGCTCAACATCTACGCCGGCGCCGCGGTCGCCTACATGCTGATCCCGATCGTGGTGATCGCCGTGTTCTCGTTCAACAACCCGGCCGGCAACTTCAACATCACCTGGGAGGGATTCACGCTCGATTACTGGGCGCACCCGTTCGCGCAGGGCGACCTCACCGACGCGCTCGTCACGAGCCTCGAGCTCGCCACGCTCTCGACCCTGATCGCGACCGCGATCGGGACGATGCTCGCGATAGCGCTCGTCCGGCACCGGTTCCGCGGCAGGCGGGCGGCGAACGTGCTGATCCTGATCCCGATGGCGACGCCGGAGGTGGTGATCGGCGCGGCGCTGCTCTCGATGTTCGTCTACGTCGGCGTTGCTCGGGGGTTCACGACCCTGCTGATCGCGCACGTGATGTTCTCGATCAGCTTCGTCGTCGTCGTGGTGCGCTCCCGCCTGATCGGCTTCGACCGCAGCTTGGAGGACGTCGCGGCCGATCTCGGCGCCGGCCCGCTAACGACCTTCCGCACCGTGACCCTGCCGCTGCTGGCGCCAGCGATCCTCGCGGCGGCGCTGCTCGCCTTCGCGCTCTCGATCGACGACTTCGTGGTCTCGAACTTCAACTCCGGCACCACGGTGACGTTCCCGCTCTACATCTTCGGCGCGTCGCAGCGCGGGATCCCGGTCGAGGTGAACGTGCTGGCGACGATGCTGTTCGCGATCACCTTGACCGCGATGGTCTTGACCGTCTGGCAACAGCGTCGTGCCGAACGCCTGGCGCGCCGGCTGCCGACGGATGCGCCTGAGCCTTGAGCCGGTCCCGCGGTCAGGCGGGAGCCGGCGCGGCAGCTCGCCCGCTGGCGCGCTCCGATGCCGCGTCGCACATGATCTCGAGCGCGCGCCTGGCGGCGCTCGCCGGATCGTCGAGACCGTGGTCGGCGGGGGGCGGGTAGCCGAGATCGACCGAGATCGCCTCTGCCACGCGGCGCGCCGCCAGCGCATCGGCGACCAACCGCTCGCGCCGGTAGCGCGAGGCGATGCCGCTGATCGTCAGCGCCGCTACGACCCGCCCCTCGGAATCGAAGACCGGCGCCGAGATCGCGACCGCATCGGGCACCCGCTCGCCCACGCTCACCCCGACGCCGGCGCTCGCGATCAGCTCCAGCTCGGCGGCCAGCTGCTTTCGGTCGGTCGTGGTACCCGGGGTCAGGCTCTCGAGCGGACCGTCGCCAAGTAAGCCGTCGAGCTCCCCCGCCGGCAGGTTTGCCAGCAGCACCTTTCCGGTGGCACCGGAGTGCGCCGGATACCGCAGACCGACCGCCTGGTTCATCCGCATCTCATGCAGGCCGTCGGCGCGCAGCACGGGGACCACGCTCGCGCCCTGAAGTTCGGCCAGCACGATCGTCTCGCGGCACTCGTCGCGCAGGCGCTCCATGTGGGGCCGGGCGACGCTCGGGACGCTGGAGGCGGTGGCTGCGATTGCTCCCGACGAGCGCAGCAGCGGGCCGAGTCGGTACTCCTCGCGTCGACCGGCCTGGGAAAGGAGCCCGTTGGCGACCATGTCGGACAGCGTGCGGTGCAGGCTGGCCCGGCTCACGCCGCTGCCCTCGAGGATCTCTGCGAACCTCATCGAGAAGGTGCCGGCGCGGATGAAGCACTCCAGCACCCGCCTGACCTTCTCGACCGCGGATTGCCCGTCACGGCCCACGCGGACAGTATGCCGGAACGCCGTTCTGCTTTATAAAGCCCAAGCGCCAATTTGCCCGCTCATCGGCCGATGTGAATCCCGAGCCGGCGGGGGATCCCGACCACGGCCTCGGTCAGGCGAGCGGGCCGCGCCCCGGAGTCCTCGCTCGCCTCCTTTCGGGTCAGCGCCGCGCGCACCAGCGTGCCGCCGGCGTACCGGACGGGCTCGGGCGGCACCGGCGAGAGCGAGGGCTCGACGATCGCCAGCCTTGTCAGCTCGTCGCGCCGATCGAGGCTCAGCCTGGCGAGGATTTCGCCGGCCAGGCGCGACGGTCCGACGCCGTTGCCCGTGAAGCCGCATACGTACTGAATTGCGCCGTCTGCCAGCGTGCCGACGATCGGCATGTGGTTCGGTGAAACGTCCACCGGGCCACCCCACGCGTGCTCGATCCGCCGGTCGCGCAGGGCCGGGAAGATCTCCAACAGGTCGGACCGGACCTGGCGGATCGCCTTGGCGTCGACCTCGATGCGCCCGCCCAGCCGGGCTCCGTAGGCCATCCGGCCGCCGCCCGAGCCGAAGGCGATCCGACCGTCGGGGGTGGTCCGGAAGTAGTGCACGTGTATGCGCGCGGTCGAGATGCACTCGCCCCCGGTCCAGCCGATCTCCTCGAGCACGTCCGGCACCGGCTCGGTGATCGTCATGTGGGTCGAGGTGACCGCGAGACGGTTACGCAGGGGGCGGAACCCGGCCACCGCGCCACCGATCGCGAGCACGGCTCGCGGCGCCTCGACGCAGCCGCCGTCGGTCTCGACCACCGCGCCACCGCCGACCAGGGGCGTGATCCGCCGGGCACGGGTGCGCTCGTGGATCGCGACGCCGGCCTCGAGCAGCGCCGCGCGCAGGCCGAGCGCCAAACGCGCCGGTTGCACGGTCGCGGCATCGGGGGTAAAGACCCCGCCGCGAAAGGTGGGCGAAGCGCAGCGCGCCCGCGCCTGCGTCGCGTCGACCGGCGCGCACTGCTCCGGCACGCCGACCCGGGCGCAAGCCTCCACCGCAGCGAGCCAGCGATCGTCCTGTGCCGGGCTGGTTGCGACCTTGAGATGGCCACCCTTGCGAAACCAGACGTCGATCCCTCGCTCGTCGGCCCAGGCACCGATCTCATTGATCGTTCGGGCGGCATGCGCGCAGATCTCGAGCGACGCCGCATCGCCGAAGTGCTCGGCGAGATCCTCGAAGCGCTGCCAGAACGTGTTCACGAAGCCCGCGTTGCGGCCACTGGGTCCGTGGCCACAGATGCCGGCCTCGAGTAGCGCGATCCTCGCCTCGGGCTCCACCTCGTGCATCGCCCAGGCCGTCCACATGCCCGCGTAGCCGCCGCCCACGATGACGAGATCGGCGCGCGCGTCGCCGGCCAGCGGCCGGGTCGGCCGCACGGCTCCCGCCTCCCGAAGCCAATAGCCGAGGGCGTCGTGCCTGAAGCCGGACTGCCCGGTGGTGTCGGAAGCTAACCCCACGCGAGGACGCAAGCTACCCGCTTCGGAGCCCGCTCGGCACAAAGCCGGAACCACGTTTCGGGATAGCATCGTCGCTCGGTGACCCGCCCGAACCAGACCGATCCGCGCCCGCCGGGCGCCGCCGGGATCACGCTTCAGATCGAGGATGACCCGCCACCCGTGGTCAGGGCGCTGGGTAACGATCTCGCCGCCCGGTTGCAGGACCGCGCGTTCGCGGAGGCGACGTGCCGCGCCCGCGGAGCGGTGAGTCTGCGAGATGTCAGCACGCCGCAGTCGGCAACCATCCGCATCGGCGAGCAGGCGATCACGGTTACCCATGGCTTCGCCGAGACCGCCGAACTTCGCGCCAAAGTGGACCTTCGTGGAATGGGCGAGCCGGAGCTCCAGGGCGCCGGCCAGCACCCGGAGCTGGCCGACTGGCTGCGCTCCCTGCTGAACGCAACGCTGCCGGAGTGGCCGGAGGCGGCGGAGAGGTTCTGGTCCGTGCTCTCGGGGATGGCGGGCGCCCCCGCCGCCTTGCGCGTCGTCGATCTGCAGACCGGGGAAGACCGCCGGTACGGATCGGAGAGCGGCCGTCAGTACGAGCTTCACGGTCAGGCCGACGGCCTTGTCGAGGTGCTCACCGGCCGGGTCCCGGTGGTGGACGCGGCGTTTGTGGGCAGGGTCTTCGTCCGCGGCTCGTTTCCGGAGCTGTCGGTGCTCAGCGGAGCCGGGTTCCGGGTCAGGTACGCCGTGGGCGGCGGCGAGCGCCAGCGAGCCGCGGATGCCTGAGCTGGTCGAGGTCGAGCGGTGGCTCAGCGAGCGCGGGGTCTCGTCGGTGCGCCTCCTTGCCACCAATCACGACGGGCTCGTGCTCGGCAAGTACGTCTCGGCACCGAAGTTCGTCTCCTCGGCGGAGAAGGGGTTCACCTTCGCCGACACCTGCTTCGGCGTCGACCCCGGAGGGGAGGTCGCGCTGGGCTGGGATTGGGGGGGCTGGCGGGGTGAGGTCACCGACATCAAGCTCGTACCCGATCAGGCGACGCTGGTCGAGGACCCCGAGCTACCGGGGTTGGCGTCGGTCATCTGCGACTACACCGACCTCGACGGCCGGCGGCTCCCGGCCTGCTACCGGGGCCTCCTGCAAGCGCTGGTCGGCCGGCTCGCGGAGCGCGGTTTCACGGCCTCGGTCGCGCCCGAGGTCGAGTTCATGGTCTTCGAGGAGCCGATCGAGGTCGTTCGCGCCCAGGGCTACCGCGAGCTGACGCCGCTCGGCGGCAATACGCGGGTCACCTACCTGATGTCGCGCTCGAGCGAGGTGACGCAGTTCATGGCCGCGGTCGTGCGCCGGCTCGAGCAGCTCGGAATCGCCTGGGAGTCGTGGAGCAACGAGACAGCACCGGGACAGGCAGAGATCAACCTGGTGCCGGCCGATCCGCTCGTCACCGGCGACGCCGTCACCCGCACCAAGCTCGCGCTGAGGGAAGTCGCATCCGCGATGGGACGGAGCGTGACCTTCATGGCGATGGGCATCGACGACCACCTGGGCGGCGGGATGCACCTCAACCTGTCCGTCCACAGCGAGGGCCGCAACGCCTTCTACGGCGAGAACGACGACGGGCACCGGTCACAGCTGATGCGCCAGTGGCTCGCCGGGATGCTCGCGACGCTGCCCGCCGCGATGTCGTTCCTGACCCCGAACGTGAACTCTTACCGGCGGTTGGTGGAGCTGACCGGACCGCCGATGACCGTCACCTGGGGTGAGGACAACAAGTCGGCCGCGCTGCGGACGATCACCCGAGACGCCGACACGGCCCGGATCGAGCATCGCGTACCGTCGTCCGACTGCAACGTCTATGTGGCGCTCGCAAGCACCCTGGCGGGCGGGATGATCGGGATCGAGGACCGCCTCGAGCCGCCGCCCGAGCTCGAGGAGATGGCGTGGCTGCTGCCGCCCGACGCCGCGCCGCGGTTGCCCGCCTCGCTGAAGCGGGCGGCGGCCGCGTTGGCGGCCGACGAGCGCCTCGCCGAGCTGCTCGGCCGCGACGTCGTCGACTACTGGCTCGGGAGCCGCGAGTGGGAGTGGATGGTGTTTCACACTGCGGGCGGCGATCCAGACGAGGTCGGCGACTTCGAGCTGAGACGGTACTTCGAACAGGCGTGAATCGATGAAGCGCCATTTCGAGCGGCCACGGAATGGACGCCGACAGTGAACGAGGAGGCGCGCCCGCACCCAGGGCCAGGATGAAGCCAAGCGGCGAGCGAGCCTCGGCAGTGCTACGAAACAAACGGACCGGCGCAGATCCGCTCGCGCGCCTCCTCCACCGAGAATCTCCTATCCGGAGCGATCTTCTCAATCCACCAGGTCATCCCGGTGCCGTCGTACCGGTGAACCGTGGCCTCAGCCGTCTCGGGCTCTGTGTACCCGCCGAGGACGACGTCGAACGGTGCGTCGGTGGTACGTTCGGCGGCGATCAGTTGGGTGATCGCGCGGACGTCTTCGGGCGACGGTGTCGACCCGCCGACGAGCTCGGGGAAGACTCCGTCCCAGCGCGCCGCTCGTCGAAAGGGACGCCGCCTCGGCCACCAGCCCGCCACCCAGACGGGGATGCGGGGACGCTGGACTGGCCTCGGAAGAAAGGGCTCCGACCTAATGTTGAAATGCTTCCCCGAGTACACGACCGCCTCCCGAACATCGCGATCACGATGCCGCAAATGACGCGGCGGCGGAGCAGCGAGAAGCCGTTTGGCGGCTGGCCGATCGCGCGATACAGTCGCGCCGAACCCATACCCAGGAGGAGCTATGAGCATGTTGGTCCGCTGGACCCCATCGGCCCTGACGGCTGAGCAGTACGACGAGGCAATCGGCAAGCTCGAGGCCCAGGGCAACTGGCCGCCCGACGGCGTTGACTACCACGTCTGCTTCAGCGCGAACGGGAGCCTCCACGTGAGCGAGATCTGGGAGTCGCAGGAGCAGTTCGAGGCCTTCGGCGAGCGCATGACGCCGGTCCTCGACGAGGTCGGGATCGACCCGGGAGAGCCGACCTTCATCGAGATCCACAACATCATCAAGAGCTAGTTGAGGGAACGGCATACTGCGCGGGCGGTGTCCCGGGAGAACGTCGAGACCGTGCGCCGGGGAAGGCCGACGAGTTAGAGGTCGCTAGACGACGGCCTCCAGCTACTGCAGAGGCCGTGCTGCCGTCTCGTCGGGGCGCCCGGCATCCAGCTGGTCACCTGCGAAGAGGGTGTGGATGAGCTGGATCGCTACCGACCCCTCTCCAACCGCGGAGGCCACGCGCTTGACAGATCCATGGCGCACATCGCCTGATGCGAAGACACCCGGCATGCTCGTTTCGAGCAGCGACGGTTGGCGCTCGAGTGGCCACGGCTGATCGTCTGGGAGATCCGCGCCCGTAAGCAGGAAACCCTGTCCGTCTCTCGCTATCTCTTCGGGCAGCCAATCGGTCCGCGGGCGAGCCCCGATCAGCACGAAGAGCCCGTCGGCGGCGACCGTCTCGTGTTCTCCGGTCGCGCCCTTGCGGAGCTCCAAGTGTTGGAGTCGCCCGTCCCCTCCGCCAGCGATCACTTCCGTGCCCGTGCGGACCTCCACGTTCGGCGCCCCCTCCAATTCGTGCACCAGATAGTGCGACATCCCGGCGCTGAGCGACTGAGCACGGACCACGAGTGTGACCCGGCGGGCGTAGCGCGCCAGGTGCAAGGCTGCTTGCCCCGCCGAGTTGGCGCCGCCGGTGATGTAAGCGTCCTTCCCGGACATCGCGTGGGCCTCCGACGCCGGGCCGCCATAGAAGACCCCGGCGCCGTTCAACGCTTCCAGTTCTGGGACGCCCAGCCGGCGATAGGCGGCGCCGGTGGCGAGGATCACCGCTCGGGCGCTGACGCGCCGGTCGTCGGAGAGGGTCAACAGAAGTCGGTCACCGACGCGACCGAGGCCGGTGACGCGATGCATGAAGGTGAAGTTCGCGCCGAAGACCCAGGCCTGCTCATAGGCATTCTGGGCGAGCCGTCTGCCGCTGACGCCGCGCGGGAAGCCCAGGTAGTTGCGGATCAGCGAACTCGAGGTGGCCTGTCCACCGATCCCTCCCTCGTCTACCACCAGGGTGTTCAGGCCTTCGGACGCACCGTAGACGGCTGCCGAAAGGCCGGCCGGTCCGGCTCCGACGATGAGCACGTCGAAGTCTTCCCGCTCCGTGTCGACCGGCCCGCCGGCGGCGTCTGCAATCTCCCTGTTGCTTGGGTCGCTCAGAATTTGACCGTCGGGAAGCACCATCAGTGGGAGTTTCACCCCCCGGCCCGCCTTGGCAAGGACGACGCGCCCCTCCCGTGACTCGCTCAGGTAGAAGGCGTGCGGGGCTGCGCAGCGCTGCAGGGCCCCCCTTATCTCGTGCGCCCGGCCTGCCCAGGCCTCGCCGACGACACGGATCGTGTGCGGAGCGATGCGCCGAGACTCGGTCCACTCAAGAAGAAAGCTGGAGATTGCCTGATGAAACAGCTCATCCGGCGAGACCGCTGGCCTGAGCAGGAAGTAGTCGATCTGGCCCAGCGCCATCGCGTCGAAGATCGTCTCAGCCGTTGGCCGGTGTCCCCACTCCCCCCAAGCAACCAGCAGCGCGCGCTTGGCGTGTGGATGAAGCTGGCGCACCCGCTCGAGCAGCTCGCCCCCAGTCGTTTCAGTGAACTGCTTTCCTGCCAGCACCAAGGCGACCTCTTCCCCGTCCTCCGAAAGCTGGCCGAGGATCTCGAGCGCCCCCTCCGGGGAGGGAGTGCAGATGACTTGATAGCTGCCTGTGTAGCGGTCACGCAGCTCCCGCTCGACGTGGCCCAGCGCGGCTGGGTCAGCGTCGACGGCTAATAGCGCGGCTGGCATGCGACCTCACACTCTAGGTTGCGGGGTGAACGAAGCCCGTGACGCTTCTACTTCGGCCGAAGGGACAGCGCGACCGGAGCGTGGGAAGCGCCGGTGCATCGGGGGCATGCGGGCATGCGCGAGTGGCTTCGTGAGTTTGACGATGTTCTCGACGAGATCCACGCGGAGTACGCCGAGATCCGGGACCTCGGCGACCGGGCGGCCCTCAGAGGAGCCCGGGACCGGGCCGAGTGGGGGGACGCCCTGGACCCGCAAGTGCCTGCAACTCGCGCACTTCCAGCTCTCCTGACGCTCGTCTCGAAAACCGTTTCGGGGGATTACTGCCACGCCGTGGGTTCGAATCCCACCCCCTCGGCTCGCGCCCCGGGTCGCCTACCCCCCGCCGCCGCGAACGCTGAACTCAGCGCTGCCGGCCGACTCGTACTGGTCGGCGAGGAGGTAATGGACGACATAGTCGCCCTCCGGAAGCGGCCACGGGGCGCCCTGGCTGTCGGGGCCGAGCGAAGTCCCGCCGTCGGTGGTCGGCGGGACGGTGCCCGCCGCATGTCCTGCGGCGTAGCCCCAGATCAGGTAGTCGTCGTGCTCGGAGTCCGGCGCCGAGGCCTTGAAGACGCCGAGCCAGTCCCAGCGGTTGGCGGGAGCCTGGGTCCACGAGACCTCGATCGGCTCCCCGCGCTCGTAGCTTCGCTTGTCCGTGGACAGCTCGAGCCGAGCCAGCGGATCGCGGAGGTAGAACGAGACGCGGGCGATCTCGGCGCCGTCTGCGTCGGTCAACACCGCGTCGTAGGACCCTGGGTCCCAGTCGGAGGTCTCGAGCTTCGCCGTTCCGCGTCCGCCTGAGGCCTCCAGCGTCTCGACCGCCTCCGCGGGATCGGCGCCCTCGGGCACGATCACGATCTCTTTG